>NZ_CP011479.1:142500-1342500 GCF_001011155.1 Hoeflea sp. IMCC20628 | reverse complement strand
CCTCATCGACAACTCAACAACACCATTGAATCCGGCATCCACTGATGCATATTACACTTACTGCAAGGATTGGCCCTGTACCTCGGGGCGTTGCACGCAGTTAGGGGATCATCGGCCATGTCCATCACGACCGTCTCCAGCCTGTCTGACCGCGAAGGACTTGAAACCTCGCGCCCGCTTCTCGATGCCATGGCCTGCGCGGTCTACACCACTGATCGCAACGGCATCATCACCTATTTCAACCCGGCAGCTGTCGAGCTATGGGGTCGCAAGCCTGAGGTCGGGGTCAGCCTGTGGTGCGGCTCCTTGCGGATGCGGCGTCTCGATGGAACACTGCTGGCTCATGAAGACTGCCCGATGGCCGTCTGTGTCAAGACCGGCGCATCGGTCGGCGATCAGGAGATCCTTGTCGAACGTCCCGACGGCGGCCGGAAACATGTGCGCATCTCGCCGCGGCCGATCCGAGATGGCAAGGGCCAGATGATCGGCGCCATCAACACCATTGATGACATCACCGAGCAGCGCCAGAGCGAGCGCGAGCGCGACACCAGCAACCAGTTGACCCAGTCGATCCTGCGCAACTCCAAGGACTGCATCAAGCTGCTTGACCTTGACGGCACGCTGCGTTCGATCAACCCCTGCGGCTGCTCCAGCCTTGAACTGGCTTCCCAGGACGACGCGCTGGGAATGAACTATTTTGACTTCTGGCAGCCGGCCGACCGCGAGGCCGCGCTGGCGGCGGCCGAATCCGCGCAAAACACCGGCTCCGGCCGCTTCTCCGCAGATTTTGTCAGCCGCTTCGGCACGCTGACCACTTGGGACGAGATGCTGTCGCTGATCAACGATGCTGAAGGAAAGCCCACCGGCTATCTGGTGATCTCCCGCGACATCACCGCTGGTTTGCGTGAAGCCTGGGAAAAGACCCGGCAACTGGCGCGGCAGGAGGCGCTGAGCCAAATCGGTGCGCTGGCGCTGACGGAAGGCTCGTTCCAGGCATTCATGGACCGCACAATCGCGCTTGTGGCCGAGGTGCTGGAAGTGCCGCTGGCCAAGATACTGCCCTTTGCAGATCAGGCGGATCATCTCTGGCTCGCCGCTGGTGTCGGCTGGAACGAGGGCCTGGTCGGCAAGGCCACCGTCGGTGTCGAACTGGCCTCCCAGGCCGGTTACACCCTGTCGGTGGAAGGTCCTGTGGTGGTCCCCGACCTGCAGACCGAGACACGGTTCGACGGCCCGCCGCTGCTGCATCAGCACGGCGTGCGCGGCGGCATGAGCGTCACCATCCCCGGCACCGGCTCGCGGCCCTTTGGCGTCATCGGCGTGCACGACACTCAGCTGCGCGATTTTGACGAGGGCCAGATTGCCTTTCTGGTGACTGTGGCAAACCTGATCGCCAGCTGCCACCGTCAGCACCAATCCGCCAAGCGCCAGACCCTGCTGGTGCGCGAGATCGCCCACCGGTCGGGCAACATGCTGCAATTCGTCACCTCGATCTTCAATCAGACCGTGCGCAAGTCCGAAAGCCTCACCGATGCCAAGACCAAGTTCGAACAACGGCTGGCGCAAATGTCGAAATCCAACCTGCTGATTTCCAATGACGGCTGGACCAAATCCAGCCTCCGCGATCTGGTGGCGCAGACGCTGGAACCGTTTCAGGGCCGGGTCGACATCAGTGGCCGCGATGTCATCCTGCCGGCGGATCTGTGTTTCGATCTTGGCCTGGTGCTGCACGAACTGGCGACCAATTCCAGCAAATATGGCGCCTTTGCCGGCGATGAAGGCCAGGTCTCGCTGAGCTGGGTGATCGAAACTAAAGACGCCAAACAGCATTTCGTGCTGACCTGGAGCGACGGCAAACGCCAGCCGGCCGCTCCGGTGCCCAGCACCGGCTTCGGCACCAAGCTGATCCATCAGCTGATTGAGGCCAAATGGCGCGGCAAGGTCACCACCGAAATCGACCCCACATTCTACTGCCGCCTCTCTTTGCCGCTGCCCGCCGGCTGATACAATCGGGGACAGTTTGCTTTTGGACAAACTCCAAGAGCAAACTGTCCCCGATTATCCCGAACTTCAAAACCGCGCTCGATTTTCAAACCGATGCTGTTAGTCTCGCACCACCAGCCCCGGGGTGAGAATCTTGCAGCCAGCACCGACACAATCGCCGACCCAAACCTCGGCGGGCATCCTCCTGATGTCCGTCGGCATCGCCTGTCTTTGCGTCAACGACGCGCTGGCCAAAACCCTCACAGCGCACTACTCGCCGTTTCAGATCCAGTTTCTGCGCAATCTGATCGCCCTGCCCTTCGCCATTATGATCGCATGGAAGATGGGCGGCGGCGCAGCCTTGCGCTCGCACCGGCCGCTGGCACATTTCCTGCGCGGTGGGCTCTGGGTCGGCGCAACCTTCCTGTTCTTCACTTCCATCACCTATATGGGCCTGGCCGAAGCCACGGCGCTGGTCTTTGTCGCACCACTGTTCATCACCGCGCTTTCGGCGCTGTTTCTGCGCGAGCAGGTCGGTTGGAAGCGCTGGCTCGCCGTCCTCGTCGGCTTCGCCGGTGTGCTGATTGCCGTCCGGCCCGGCAGCTCAACCTTCCAGACCGTCTCGCTGCTGCCCATCGCCACCGCCTTCGTCTACGCGGTACTGATGCTGTCGGCTCGCTGGGTCGACAGCCGCGAGAGCGTCTGGACCCTGCTGCTCTACATGACCGGAACCGGTGCCGCCATCAGCCTGTTCATCGTCCCCTTCATCTGGAACCCGGTCAGGCCTGAAGACCTTTGGCTGTTCGTCGCCGTCGCCATATTCGGCACCGCCGGCATGACCATGATCACCCAGGCCTTCCGCTTAGCCCCCGCCGTCGTCGTCGCCCCCTTGGACTACTCGGCCATCATCTGGGCCACGCTGCTGGGCTGGCTGTTCTGGAACGAGATCCCCGACGCGCTGACCTTCGTCGGTGCAGCAGTGATCATCGCCAGCGGCGTCTTCATCATCTGGAGGGAGCACAGGGTGGCAAGTTGATCGAAGAGCTTGCGACTTGGTGCGGAAACGACGCTGGCCGACGTCAAGCGCCTCTGAAACAGCTTCAGCAAGGAACTTATCGCAGCGCCGTTCGTTGATTGCCCAAGTTTTTAAAGGAGCAAGCATGTCAACGATCACCACAATCAATCCCGCCACCGAAGAGGAAATCCAGACCTACGATCGGATGAGCGAGGCTGAAGCGACTGATCGGCTAGAGGCATGCCACGCGGCGTTTTTGGAATGGCGCAAGCTGTCCCATGCAGACCGCGCGCCCTATCTGAACAAGATTGCGCAAAAGCTGCGCGACAATGCCGATGAGCTGGCAGCCCTGATGACACGGGAAACCGGCAAGCTCATCAGGGACGGCCTCACCGAAGTCGAAATCTGCGCGGCGATCTTTGAATACACCGCCAATAACGGCCCTGATTTGCTGGCTGACGAAGAACGCACGCACGGCCCAAAGCAAAAGCGCGGTGTGGTCAGCTACCAACCAATCGGCGTGATCTATTCGATCCAGCCGTGGAATTTTCCGCTTTACCAGCCAGTCCGCGTGCTCGCTGCCAACCTGATGGCCGACAATGGCTGCATGCTCAAGCACGCCAGCATCTGCACCGGCTCCGGCCTGCGTCTGCGTGAATTGTGCATCGAGGCCGGCCTGCCAGAGGATCTGTTCCAGGTGATCCTGATCGACCATGATGTCAGCGACAAGCTGATCGTGCACCCGAAGGTCCGTGGCGTCACGATGACGGGCAGCGATGGTGCCGGACGCCACATCGGCTCCGTGGCGGCCAAGGCGCTGAAGAAGACCGTGCTCGAGCTCGGCTCGAACGACGCCTATCTGGTGCTCGAAGACGCCGACATTGAGACGGCCGTCAAGTTTTCGGTCATGGGACGTCTCTACAACAATGGTGAGACCTGCGTGTCTGCCAAGCGCTTCATCGTTACCGACAAGGTCTATGACGCATTTGTCGACGCCTTCGTCGCTCAGATGAAAAACATCACTATGGGTGATCCCACAGACGAGAACAGCCAGCTCGGCCCGCTGTCGAGCCAGGACCAGTTCGACACTGTCAAAAGCCAAGTCGATGACAGTGTGGCCAAGGGCGCCACTGTGCTCTGCGGCGGACAGGCGCCGGACCGGACGGGCGCCTACTATCCGGCCACGGTGCTGGCGGACCTCGCACCGGGCATGCCTGCCTATGACGACGAGATTTTCGGCCCAGTCGCCTCGGTCATCCGCGCCAAGGATGACGAGGACGCCATGCGGCTGGCCAATGAAAGCCGCTATGGCCTGGGCGGCGGCATTTTTTCCAAGAACGAAGAGCGTGCGCTGAAACTGGCCCGCGAGCACTTCGACACCGGCATGATCCGCATCAACACCTTTGGCGCAGCCGATCCGAACATGCCCTTTGGCGGCGTCAAGGATTCCGGCTATGGCCGCGAACATGGCGGCTTCGGTATGAAGGAATTCGTCAACACCAAAGCGATCTTCCTGCCATGATCACGCTCCACGCTCTGAAATTCTCCCGCGCCACCCGGGTGCTCTGGCTGCTCGAAGACCTCGAGCAGCCTTGCGAGCGGATCGACTATGATCGCAATTCCGAGTTTCGCGCGCCGGAGGCCTTGTCCAAAATTCATCCCTTGGGAAAATCTCCGGTGATCGAGGACAATGGCGAGATGATCGCGGAATCGTCGACGATCCTGCGCTATCTGATCGCCAAATATGGCGACTACAGCCACCAACCGCCGCGCGGCACAAGGGCCTTCTGGCGGCACGAAGCGCTGTTTGATTATGTCGAGGCGTCTTTTGCCGAAGTCGTCATGCAGGCGATCATGCCTGCCTTTCAAGGCAAGGACGTGCCGGAGAAGGCCAAGGCAGCGCTCGGCAAGCATCTCGACTATATCACCGGGGAACTGGGCGAAGGTCCGCTGCTGTTCGGCACCAGGCTGACGCTGTCCGACATCCAGATCTCCTACATTCTGGCGCTTCTCGAAACACTCGGCCTGCTCGGCGGTCACCCGCAAATCGCTGGTTACTGGAAGACGCTGCAGGAGCAGCCCGGCTATATCGCGGCAACCAGGGCCGCAGGCCCGATGGCGCCGCCCAACTGACCCAATCTGAAGGAACACATCATGAGCATGAACATTCTTGTCGCCGGCGCAACCGGCACAACCGGTCTGCAACTGGTCCAGGACCTCGTTGATCAGGGCCACACACCCACGGCGCTGGTGCGCGAAAGCTCCGACACCAGCGATCTCCCCAAGGGCGTCAGCCTGCGCCACGGTGATCTGACTGATCTGCAATCGGGCGTTTGCGATGGCATGGACGCCGTCATCTTCGCCGCCGGTTCCGGCGGATCCACCGGCCCGGACATGACCGACAAGGTCGATCGCGATGGCGCCAAGCGTCTGGTCGATCTGGCGGTTGAAGCCGGTGTCAGCCGCTTCGTGATGCTGAGCTCCGTCGGCGCCGACCAGTCCAATCCCGAAGGCGACCTGGCTCATTACCTCAAGGCCAAGCACGAGGCCGACGAACACCTCAAGGCTTCAGGCCTGACCTATGCCATCCTGCGCCCGGTGGCCTTGACCGATGACGGTCGCAGCACGGATGTGATCCTCGGCGATGACGTTGACAAGACCGCCAAGGCCTCCCGCGCCGATGTGGCGCATGTGCTGGCGCAAGCTGCAACGACAGGCCGGTATGATGGGAAGGCGCTGAACATGCAGTCGGCTTAGCGGGTTTTGAACCGCACGCCATGATCCTGCCCAGTGTTCCGGTCCCGGTGTCGACATGCAATGTGTGGTACGCGTGGCCACCGCACCGGCCGGTCCCTGCCCTCGTCCATCACTGCGGGATCAGTCTCTCCGTACCCGAGCCGGACTGACCGTCGATGGTCCAGGCGCCTTCAAGCGTGCCGTCGTCCATCACCTGGTAGACCACCAGCCCGACGGTGCCAGTCTCGAACACATAGCCCGCGGCAAATGCATTGTCATAAAGCATGCAGATGCCGTTAGATTCAGTGCCGGTGCTCCAGTGAATGTGGCAGGTGGTGTCGGAGCTGAGCTCGATGGTCGCGGTGCCGCCATAGCTGCTGCCGTCGAGATTGGTTCCTTCGACCGTGTAGGTGCCGGCAGTCACCTCTGCCTGTGCCGCACTCATCATGCCCAGCGTTGCCGCAAGACAGACCAAAATCAAACTTTTCATGTGATTCACCTCTGTTGAGACCAATCAGCACACTGCGGCTGACGAAACAGAATCCACCTGTCTGTGAAAACTGTCAATTGCGACGTCAGGCTCAATCAGGGTTTCGTTTTCATCGGCCTCGACTGAGCCCCAAACATGACGGCCAAGCAATCCACCCGAATGGGTGCCTCACCCATACCGCTCCGCCGTCAGTCCCTCGAACGAGATCTCCGGCTGCTTGCCCAGCACCACATCCGCCACCGCGCGGCCGGAGCCGCAGGCCATGGTCCAGCCCAGTGTGCCGTGACCGGTGTTGAGGTAGAGATTGTCGTAGCGCGAGGCCCCGAGCACCGGCGTGCCGTCCGGCGTCATCGGCCTGAGGCCAGTCCAGCCTTCGGCTTTGGTGATGTCGCCGCCCTTGGGGAACAGATCGCTGATGACGTGTTTGACCGTGTCGGTGGCATGCGGACCGAGGCGGTTGGAATACCCGGCGATTTCGGCGGTGCCGGCAACGCGGATGCGGTCACCGAGCCGGGTGATCGCCACCTTGTGGGTCTCGTCCATGATGGTCGATTGCGGAGCGAAAGCATCGTCAGTTACCGGCAGCGTCACCGAATAGCCTTTGACCGGATAGACCGGCAGATTGACGCCAATGGGTTTGAGCAGCCGCGGACCAAAACTTCCCAGCGCACATACATAGGCGTCGCCTTCGATCCGCCCGGCGATCTCGGTGTCGACCCCGGCAATCTTGCCGTCCTCAACGGCGATGGCCCTGATCGACTGGCCATACTGGAACTCGACGCCCATCTCGGCACATTTTTCCGCCAGCGCCATGGTGAACATGCGGCAATCGCCGGTGCGGTCGGCCGTCAGCCGCAGCCCGCCGACGAACTTGTTGCGAACCTCGCTGAGCGCCGGTTCAACCGCGATGCAGGCGTCGCGGCCCAGCACCTCGTAGGGCGAGTCGTATTCCGCGAGGATCTCCTGATCGGCGCGCGAATCCTTCATCTGCTTGGCATTGCGGAACAGCTGCAGCGTGCCCTGCTCACGTCCGTCATAGTCGATGCCGGTCTCGCTGATCAGCTCGGGCATCACATCGCGCGAATAGTTCGAAATTCTCATCATCCGTCCCTTGTTGACCCGGTAGCTTTCGTCGTTGCAATTCTGCAGCATCTGCAGCCCCCACTTCCACATGGTCGGGCTGATTAGCGGCCAGATGAACAGCGGACGGCGCTTCATGAACAGCCATTTGAGCGCCTTCACCGGCACGCCGGGTGCGGCCCATGGCGAGGTCATGCCGTAGCTCAGCTCGCCGGCATTGGCATAGCTGGTTTCCAGCCCCGGCCCGGTCTGCCGGTCAAGCACCACAACGTCCGCGCCACCCTTGGCCAGATAATAGGCGGTGGTGACGCCAATGACCCCGGCTCCCATTACGACAACTCTCATGACTGGCAGTCCTTCCCGGCTTTTCACGCGCTTACTGAAGCAAATCAATTCCGATCCTAGGGTAAATAACCTGCGTTGCAAGCGATGCCGGAGGACGCGTTCCAAGCAGCCTAAAGCTCCTTGAACAGCTGCTCGCAATAGTCGACAAACGGCAGCGTCAGGGCACCCGGGGCATGGTCCGCTTTGTAAGCAGCGACGATTGGCATTGGCGGCAGGTTTTCCTCAAGTTCGATCGGCACCACCCGGCCACCGTCATAGGTCTCATTGGCAACCGGGCGCATCGCCAGCAACGAAACCCCAAGCCCATTGGCAACACTGCACCGCACAGATTCGATCGAGGCGGAGCGAAACACGATGCGTGGGCTGATGCCGTGATGGGCAAAGATCGAATGGAAATACTCCCTGCTCCGCGGCGCATCAAACAGGATGTAATCCTCCGACGCGATCTCGCTCAACGACACCGATGTGTTGTGCGCCAGCCGGTGGCCCTCAGGAACGATGAGATAGGGTTTGGCCGCTGACAGCCCGCGCCAGCCAAACAGACCCGGATCCAGCCCGAGATCATACATGATGGCCAGATCGAGTTCGTTCTGCCCGATCGCAACCATCAGCTCCTCCTGCAGCATTTCCTTGACCTCGAGAACAACGCCCGGCGCCAGATCACGATAGCCGCGCACGATCCGCGCCAGACAGAACGGCGCGATCGATTGAAAGCAGCCAAGCCGGATTGTGCCGGTCCGATTGTCGGCGATGCCTTCGATGGCTTGATCAACCCGCTCCGCACACGCCAGCAACTCCTCGGTATGGCGCAGGAACTCGGTGCCCTGCGCCGTCAGCACCATGCCGCGTGCATGAAGGCGCCGGAACAGCACAAGCCCGGTCATGTCCTCCAGCTTGCTGATCGACTGGGCCACCGCAGGCTGCGAAATCCCGATTGCCCGCGCCGCGGACGCGATGCCACCGGTTTGCGCAACCGCCCGAAAATACTCGCATTGCCGTATCGTGATTTTGCTCATCGCCTCTTGTAAGCCAAGGTTTTCTTTCTTAAAAACATTGATAATACAATTATTTCAATTCTTCCGCGCCGTGTAATGCTTGTCAGGCCATCACTCGAACCTGTTGCTGAGGACAGATCATGGACCTGAATCAGATTGTTGACTTGACCACCTATCCCATTGAAATTTCTGCCTTTCGCGCCGCCTGCCGCAAGACATACGAAGACCACGGCATTCTGGTGATGCCGCAATTCGTGACGCAGCCAGCGATTGAGGAAATTCAGGCCGAGGGGCGCGAGAACGAGGACAAGGTTTTCGCCAGCACCGCCAAACACACGGTCTATCTCAGCCCGCAGGACCCGGACTTTGACGCCGACCACCCGCGCAACCGGCTTGTCGTGTCTTCAAAAGGCTGCATCACCGATGATCTGATGCCGCAGCAATCTGCTCTCAGAACGCTCTACAACGCACCGGAATTTCGCGACTTCCTCTGCAAGGTGCTGGGCGAGACCGCGCTCTATGAATACGCCGATCCCTTGTCGTCGATCAATCTCCACTTTGCCAGGACCGGCCAGGAACTGGGCTGGCATTTTGACAACTCGTCCTTTGCCATCACGCTGATGGTTCAGCCGCCCGAACGCGGCGGCGAGTTTGAATATGTCAACGCCGTTCGCGATGCCGATGCCGGCGAAATGAATTTCGACGCTGTCGCCGACATTCTCGATGGCCGGACAGAAGTCGAGCAACTGAATGCGGAAGCCGGCACGCTGGTGTTTTTCCGCGGACGCAATTCGATGCACCGCGTCGCGCCAAACGAAGGCGATCGAACCCGCATGCTCGCGGTACTTGCCTACAACACCGAGCCAGGCGTCTCCCTGTCCGAGGCGGCCCGCATGACCTTTTACGGCCGAACCGGCTGATTGCAGCCCACCAGACATCGAAATGACATCGCAAGGCGGGCCATTCCTGTGAGAACAGCAAATGGCTGGGCTGGCGTTAACGGTTGGTGTGTTCATCGCCAAAAAACGCATCCGGGGTACGAAACAGATAATGTTCAAGCAGCAAGAGAGAGTGCTGCGGGGCTGGCCGGAGTTTTCGGTGGGTATGAGTGAAATCGAGTGCCTCGCATTTGTGATCCATGGTCAGCTCGTCCATTGTAGGCTGGCTGTTGATATCCGTGCTGTCTCCAGCAGCATCCTCTCTCTGCACAGCCGCCAAGGACCCGAAATGCCCGACCAGGACCCGAGACTTTCCAGCCCGTCCGCGCTTCGCAATCGTGACCCGATCGCCGATCTGTTGCGCCATGTCCTGCCCGACAGCGGAACCGTGCTCGAACTTGCCAGCGGCTCCGGCGAGCACGTCATCCATTTCGCGCGCCTGTTTCCAAACCTGATCTGGCAGCCATCCGATCCCTCACCGGAAGCCCGTGCCTCAATTGAGCACTGGGCCAAAACCGACGTCATGCCCAACGTGCTGACACCACTCGACATCGACGCTGCGGCCGAGATCTGGCCGGTCGAACGCGCCGACGCGATGATCGCCATCAACATGGTCCACATCAGCCCTTGGCCAGCCACACAAGGCCTGCTCACATCCGCGGGCCAGCTTCTGCCCGTCGGTGGCGTACTGGTGCTTTACGGCCCCTACCGGCGCCAAGGCCAGCCGCTTGTTCCAAGCAATGTCGAGTTCGACGCAAGCCTGCGCGCCCGAAACCCCGCTTGGGGCATTCGCCTGCTTGAGGATGTGGAAAGCGTTGCCGGGCAATCCGGAATGGCCCTGACATCCGTCACCGAAATGCCCGCCAACAATCTCGGCGTGGTGTTCACGCGGCAGTAAGGCGTTGGGGGGCCGTAATTGCGCCCTGTCCTGTGCCGCAGGCGTTCACCACAGGGGTCACCACCCGTAATCGGGCAGACGTGGCCGCTCGATGCGGAGCGGCAACCCCATATCGCGGCGCTCCTCATTGGTGAGCTGCTTCATGCGCTGGGCTTGACACCATCTGGCATCCCAGGCGATCAACCAATTCAGAACCGCCACGGTGGGCCGGGTGATGCTGCGGGCCAGCGAGGCCACTGGAGCAGTGCTGGTGGCAATGGAAATGGCCATGGTCTTCTCCTGCGGTTGGATTGGCGAATGTCGATGCCTCACACTGCATCGCCCGCGCAAAACCCTCGCAAGCCTCGGCACAAAAACTCCGGCCCCATCGCAAGATTTCCGTAAAAATGTTAGCTTGGCGCGTAAAAAGCGCCGTTCCGCTTTGAATCTTCCCTCCGGTTGCTGGTGTATCCGTGCTGACATTGCATCTCAAAGGTCCATTCCGCTTGACCGGTCCGGCTGCGCCCAAGGCCCTGTCGCGGCGCGGCCAGGCGATGCTGGCATTCCTTGCCCGGCAACCTGACATGCGGGCCGAGCGCGGACGGCTGGCTGACCTGCTGTGGTCGGACCGGTCGGGCGATCAGGCGCGGGCGTCTCTGCGCCAGGAACTCTCGGTGATGCGCCGCGACCTTGCGGGCGCGCTGTTGGCCGACCGGCAATATGTCTGGTTGCACGGCAGTGAAATCACCGTTGATAGCGAAGAGGACGGGGTTTTTCTCGATGGTTTTGACCTCGCCTCGGAAGGATTTGAGGATTGGTTGCGGATGATGCGTACGGCAGCCGACGACGCCCCCGAATCCGGCCTGCCGCAACCGCAGTTCCAGCACAACCGGCCACGGCTGGCTGTCCTCGCCTTTGACGAACTCGGTGCTGCGGATGCCGACATGTTTGCTGACGGAGTGGTCTCCGAAATCACCGGCGCGCTGTCGCGGGTGCATGATTTTCATGTGATCGCCCGCCAGTCGGCCTTTGCCTTGCGCGGTCAGCCGCTTGACATCCAGACCATTGGCGACCGGCTTGGCGCTGATTACGTGGTCGAAGGAACGGTGCGCCGATCCGGCGAGCGGATCCGCATATCGGTGGAGCTGGTGTCGGCCGGCGACGGACGCGCGCTCTGGGCCGAGCGGTTCGATGACCGGATCGATGACCTCTTCGACCTTCAGGACCGGATCGCAGCCCAGGTTGCAGGCCAGATCGCCCCCAATTTGCGTGCCGCCGAGATTGCCCGCGCCAGGCAGCGGCCGGCGGCGGACAGGACCGCCTATGAGCTGGTGCTGACCGCGCTTCCTCATTTCTGGGCGCACCGGCGGGAAGAAAACCTCAAGGCCATCGCTTTGCTCGACACCGCGCTCGACCATGCGCCCGACTATGCACCGGCGCTCGCCTACAAGGCGTGGTGCCACAGCCATGAGTGCTGCTATCTATGGAGCAAGGATGCGGTTACCGACCGTTTGGCAGCGGTCGATCTGGTGGCCCGGGCAGCCCCCCTGGCGGGTGACGATCCCGCATCGCTTGTCGCTTTGTCGGCGGCCAGTGCGCTGGCCGCAGATGATTTCGTCCAGGCCGACCTTTTTGCCGACAGGGCGCTAACGCTTGATCCGAACAATGCCTGGGGCTGGCTGCGCAAGGGCTGGAATGCGAATTACCGCGGCTGTCCGAACGAGGCGCTGGTCTATTTCGACCGGGCGGAAGCTCTCAGCCCGCTCGACCCTTTCCATTTCAACGTGCTGTTTGGCAGGGCGGCAACATACCGGATCCTCAAACGCTATGACGAAGCCATAGAGCTCATCCAGCGCGGAATGCGCGCCGGGCCCGGTGTGGTCTGGGCTTACCGAATGCTGTTCAGCGCATTCTGGATGGCGGGGCGCAAGCAAGAGGCGCTGGAAGCGGGGCGGAAATGGCGGGAGAGCAATTCGGACCTGACGCCCGAATTGATGCAAGCCCTGTTGCCCAAATGGGACAATGAGCCCGCACATGTTGAACTCATGATGAAGATGTTCGAGGTGCCCGAACGCTGACGACAGCGCCATGCATATAATTGCACGCCAGGCTTCAAACCGGGGATCCCCAGCGGCAAACGCTGATTCCGAGCAGGGCTTCCCGCTCCGCCGAAATCCGGCTATTCCCTCTCCGCCATGCTTGAACCCGATCCGATAGCCAAAACCATCACCGCCCGCCTGACCGCGCTGCAAGCCTCGCAGCGGCTGTCGGCATGGTCGCTGATCGTCACTTTTCTGGGCGACGCCATTGTTCCGCGCGGCGGCGAGGTCTCGGCCAGCACCTTGCAGAGCCTGATGCAGCGGCTCGGAATCGGCCACGGCGCGGTGCGCACCGCACTCTCGCGGCTGGCCGCCGACGGCTGGATCGAACGCTCGCGCGAGGGCCGAAACAGTTTTTACCGCTTGTCAGCTGATGTGGCGGAGACGGTGCTGAGCGCCGAGCGCCGGATCTACGCTGCCTCGTCGCTGTTACCGCCCGGCACCCCGCGCTCCCTGATCATCGCTCCCGAACCGTTGTCGGACGCCACCCTGCGCACCGTTGAAACGGCTGGCGCACTGCAGCTCACGCCGCAAGTCTTCATCTGCTTTGCCGGGGCCGCCGACCTTCCCGCGGCCCTGCGCCTGCCCGGCGCAACCCTCACCGATGCGCCATCACTGATCCCGGGTGCTGCCATGCTCGAAACCATGGCCGAGGCACGGCATAGCATCGAGATCGGGGACTTGCGGCAGGCCTATCTGCCGGTCCGTGCAGCGCAGGAACAGGCCCCCGCCCCTCAGCCCGAAGCCGCCATGGCGCTCAGATGCCTGATGATCCACGAATGGCGGCGTCTGGCATTGCGCGTGCTCGCCATCCCCGCTGACCTGGTACAACCGAACGATCCCGAACCCGAGACCCGCGCGCTTGTCGCCTCGATCTATGCCCGCGTGCTTGCACCGTCCGAAGCCTGGCTTGATGCCAATGCCACCACGCCCTCCGGCCCGCTACCGCCGCCTGATGCACGACTCGCGCAGCGCTTTGGCAACACCTGATCCTCAAATCAGGCTCTCCGGCAACGTGTTACACGATGCGCTTGACTTTCTTTAAGCCTGTAACATATAGTATTCTCCATAGCGGAGGATCTCGATATGTACAGCCAGGGCTTAATCGGCGCGGACTCAAGCACCACGGAATCGGAAGAGTTTCTCGCCGCCTTCCAGGCACGCGTTGACCGCGAGGAAAAAATCGAACCCAACGATCCGATGCCCGAAGGCTATCGCCGCACGCTGGTGCGCCAGATCGGCCAGCACGCGCATTCGGAAATCGTCGGCATGCTGCCTGAGGGCAACTGGATCACCCGCGCGCCGTCGCTGCGTCGCAAGATCGCGCTTCTGGCAAAGGTGCAGGATGAGGGCGGCCACGGCCTCTATCTCTATTCCGCCGCCGAAACGCTAGGCGTCTCCCGCGAGCAGATGACTGAAGAGCTCTTGTCGGGCAAAGCCAAATACTCCTCGATCTTCAATTACCCGACGCCCACCTGGGCCGACATCGGCGCGATCGGCTGGCTGGTCGATGGTGCTGCGATCATGAACCAGATCCCGCTCTGCCGCTGCTCCTACGGTCCCTATGCCCGCGCCATGATCCGCGTCTGCAAGGAAGAAAGCTTCCACCAGCGTCAGGGCTATGAAATCATGATGACGCTGGCCAAGGGCTCCGACGAGCAGAAGGAAATGGCGCAGGACGCGCTCAATCGCTGGTGGTGGCCATCGCTGATGATGTTCGGCCCCTCCGACACTGACAGCACCAATTCCGACCAGTCGATGAAGTGGAAGATCAAGCGCTTCTCCAATGACGAGCTGCGGCAGAAATTCATCACCGCCACCGTGCCGCAGGCTGAATATCTTGGCCTAAGTGTACCCGATCCCGACCTCAAGTGGAACGAAGACACCAAACTCTACGACCATGGCGAGATCGACTGGGCCGAGTTCAAGGCCGTGGTCAGGGGCGACGGCGCGATGAACCGCGACCGCCTGCGCGACCGCAACAAGGCCTGGGACGATGGCGCCTGGGTGCGCGAAGCAGCGCTTGCCCACGCCAAGAAACGCGCTGACATGAAACCGAGTGCCCAGGAGGCCGCCGAATGACAACCGAACTCACGCCGCTCTGGGAAGTCTTCATCCGCCCGCGCAACGGTCTGCACCACCGCCATGTCGGCTCGTTGCATGCAGCTGATTCAGCACTTGCCCTAGAGTCCGCCCGCGACGTCTACACCCGCCGCGGCGAAGGCAACTCGATCTGGGTGGTCCGCTCGTCCGACATTGCCGCTTCCGATCCGTCCTTCGCCGAGCCGAATTTCGAGCCCGCCGACGACAAGATCTACCGTCACCCCTCCTTCTACGAGATCCCCGATGAAGTGGGGCACATGTGATGAGCGCGCCCGTTGCAAGCGCTGAGGAAACCGCGGTCCGCGCCATCGTCGAAATCGCCGATGATTGCCTGATCCTCGGCCATCGCCTGTCGGAATGGTGCGGCCATGCACCGATCCTCGAGGAAGAGCTGGCGCTGGCCAATATGGGGCTCGATCTGATCGGCCAGGCCCGCGCGCTCTATGCCTATGCCGGAGAGCTCGAAGGCAAGGGCAGAAGCGAGGACGATTTCGCCTTCCTGCGCCGCGAGCGCGAGTATCGCAATTGCCTGCTGGTCGAGCGCGAGAACCGCGATTTCGCCCACACCATGTTGCGCCAGCTTTACTTCGCAGCCTTCATGCAGCCCATGTGGCAGGCCATCGCCGCCACATCGAGCGACGAGACGTTGCGCGGCATCGCTGCCAAGACCAACAAGGAAATGACCTATCATCTGCGCCATGCCGGCGAATGGGTGATCCGCATGGGCGACGGTACCGACGAGAGCGCTCGCCGCATGGCCGACGCGGTCACCGAACTGCACCGCTACACCGGCGAGCTGTTCATGGCCTCGCCCGCCCGCGCCCAGGCCATTGCCAATGGTCTGCTGCCCGACCCGGAACCGATCCGCGCCACATGGGACGACACCATCGCCACCGTGTTCGCTGCGGCCAAGCTCGAGCTGCCGGAAGTGCGTGTTCCGCAAAAGGGCGGCCGCGACGGTATTCATGGCGAGGACATGGGCCATCTGCTGGCCGAGCTGCAGTTCATGCAGCGCGCCTATCCCGGCCAGACCTGGTAAGCGCTGTGAGCCAGACGCCGACCACCGCAGAAGGCCCCGTCACGAATGTGACCGACTTCGAGCTCGCCCGCGCGCTCGAAGTGGCGAGCGCCGTGCCCGATCCGGAAGTGCCTTGCGTCACCGTTGCCGATCTCGGCATTTTGCGCTCGGTCAGCCGTGACGAGAGCGGCCAAATCGTCGTCAGACTGACGCCGACCTATTCCGGCTGCCCGGCGGTGATCGCCATTGAGATGGCGGTTGAAACAGCGCTGCTAAGCGCCAGAATTGACTCGCGGATCGAGCGCGTCATGTCGCCGGCCTGGACCACCGACTGGATAACGGACGAAGGCCGCGAGAAGCTGCGCGCCTATGGCATCGCCCCGCCGGTGGGCGTGTCCGGAGGCAGGCGGGCTTTCTTCGCAGAAGACGTGATCGCCTGCCCGCGCTGCGGCTCGAGCCATACCACCAAGGTCTCCGAATTCGGCTCCACCGCCTGCAAGGCGCATTACCGCTGCGACGACTGCGCCGAACCGTTTGACTATTTCAAGTGCATCTGAGGAACTGACAATGGCCGCTCCGCGCTTTCATGAACTCGAAATTTCCGCTGTCCGCAACGAAACGCCGGACGCCGTGGCCATCACCTTTGCCATCCCCGAGGAGAGACGCGACGCCTTCGCTTTCCTGCCGGGCCAATACCTGACGCTGCGCGCCGACATTGGTGGCGAGGACATGCGCCGTTCCTATTCGATCTGCTCGCCGCTCAGTGAAACCGACCGCCGCACCGTCGGCGTCAAGCACATCGAGAACGGCCGCTTTTCCGGCTTCGCCCAGACGCTGAAAGCAGGCGACCGCATTCAGGTGATGCCGCCGCAGGGCCGGTTTACGGTGGAGGTCAGTGGCGACGACCATAACTATCTGCTGCTGGCCGCCGGCTCCGGCATCACGCCCTGCCTGTCGATCGCAAAGTCGGTGCTTGCCGGCGAACCCAATTCCTCGGTCACGCTGCTCTACGCCAACCGCAACTCCTCCAGCGTCATGTTCCTTGATGATCTCAATGATCTCAAAGACCGCTACACCACCCGCTTCACGCTGCTGCATGTGATGGACGAGGAAGTCCAGGACGTCGAGATCATGAATGGCCGGCTCGATGCCGCCAAGCTCGAGACCTTGGCCAGCCACGGTCTGATCGATCCGGCCAGGGCCGACGCCATCTATATCTGCGGCCCCGAGCCGATGATCCGCTCGGCCTCCACCGCGATGGCGGCCATGGGTGTGAATGAAGACCGGATCAAGTTCGAGCTGTTCACCCCGGCCCCCGGCTCGGCGCCCGCCCCTGCGCCGAAACCGAAAGCCGCCAACGGCATAGGGCCGAATGGTCCCGGCGCCTCGGTCGACATCATCCTCGACGGCGCCCGCCGCACCATAGAGGTCGACGCTGCCACCGACACGGTGCTCAGCGCGGCGATGAAGGCCGGCATGGACCTGCCTTTTTCCTGCGCCGGCGGCATGTGCTGCACCTGCCGCTGCAAGATCGTTGAAGGCACCGCCACCATGGATGAAAATTTCTCGCTCGAACCCTGGGAGATCGAAGCCGGGTTTACGCTGAGCTGCCAGGCGCGGCCGGACACAGACCGGCTGGTGCTGGATTTCGACGCGCAGTGAGCCAAGGTCGGGGACAGTTTACTTTCGGGCTGATGTCCGTTCATGGCCAGGCTGCCGGCTGATCGCCCGAAAGTAAACTGTCCCCGCACTGCAACCGCAATTACTCCCGCGCGACTGTGCCGCCGGGGTGTGAGGAGAAGTGAATCCGGAGGGCCGCACGCGGGCAGTGCCTCTGGTAAAGGAGTAGTTGGGTGGCGCTACGCGCGCGCGGCCCGGAACTCGCCGGATGGCGTCCCCATCCGACAGGCATCAGCCTCGCAATGCACACGGAGGTTGGCTACTTCACCTGCCCCTCTTCAGGGCCCTCCGTCCGGGTTGCCCCGGCCGCAGTTCGGACGAACCGCGGGAGATGCTTTGGGCGCGCATTCCGGCACGGACCTTGACGCAAAATACGCCATGTCCGCCACAGGCCCGGACCGGTGCCCCGCCCCCGCCCGCAGGCAGGAAAGCAGAACCCGGCCCGGTGGCTGGCTGGCGCAGCAATCCCTAAGGAAAGCACGCCGCCAGCGGAACCGCGTTGGCCCTCGCCTCCTCCCGTAAGGTCACGCTGACGTTTGCGCGCCTGACAGGGAGGCATTCCCTCCCACCTGCATCGAAACGTTCGCGATCCATCCGGCAGCGGGAGCAGGCCAAGCATGGCATGGGGATGGAAGATGGGGACAAAACGGCAGGGATTTTGCCAAGGGGGCTTGGATTTGCCGGGGTTTGGGCGCGGGATTGTCCCCGTTTTGGGCCCATGAGAGCGTGTTTGCGCGTTGCCCACCCGTTGACGCGAACCGCCCGCCGTCACGTGCCCGCCGCATTCTCCGGCGTCTGCACGTCCATCTCCGTCGTCACGCTCTCCACTCTTTTGGTCGTCACGCGTGCCCCTCTGTTTCGTCGCGCACCTCCCTCTCCGTCGTCATCCTCGGGCCCCGACCCGAGGATCCATTCCGTGCCCCATCCACGAGCAAACCACTGGGAAGCATCACGGAATGGATCCTCGGCTCGGAGGCCGAGGATGACGAAACGTTAGATGCGTGTTTGATGACGACTCGGTTGCTGCGATGCTCACGTGTCAGCAAACCCCCAGGGAGATGAAAATGTGCGTCTTCATCTACGTCTCGTTCAACCCTGAAATTCGGTCTGCAGCCCCGGTCGCGACCCCAGGCCCATGGAGGCATCCAGGATTGCTCCGTGCATGACGCGCGATGCAGGTGTCGCCAGAAAATGCACCACGGCGGCGATGTCGGCGGGCTGGATCAGGCGGCTCCTGGGCAGGTTTTCGCAAAACCGTGCGCGTTCCTCGGGCGTAAGCTTGTTCAGCGTGCTGGCCTGGAACATCGGCGTGTCGGTCGCCCCCGGGCAGATCGCAAAGACATCGACATCCTTGTGCGTGGTCTCGGCCGCCAATTGACGGGTCAAGAAGGCCACGGCTGCCTTGCTCATGCCATCGGACAGCCGGAACCCCGGAAACGCGGTAATGCCGCCGCCGACAGAGCTGATGTTGATCAGCTTGCGGTTCGTGCCTTCCGGCAGCGACAGGAATTCCTGACACATTTTCAGGGTGCCATCCGCATTGATGGTCATCATCAGACTGTCCTGTTCGGCAGCGTCATCCGACAAGGCGGCGACTGTGGCCGACCCGACGGCGGCATTGTTCAGCAGAATATCGATTCTGCCGTGCTCGGCGATCACGCTGGCAAAACAGCGGCGGATCGATGCGTGGCTGCGCAGATCCAGCGGGTGGGCCGTCACATTCGGCAGGTCAAAGCTGTCCAGCGCCACTGCGCGGTCTTCGACGTTTTCGACATAGGTGAAGGCAACCGTCGCGCCGTATTGCGCCAACCGTTCCACACAGGCCCGGCCAATGCCGCCGGTGCCGCCGGTCACAAGAACAATCCGGCCGCTCAGATCGAAAGGGGCCAACAGGTCAGCTGGTGTCACTGGAAAATTCCTTTTTTTCTTCGGGGACAAGGCGGCGCGGCGCGCTCATGCACGTTATGGGTAATTACCCACCCCCTTGCCATGCACCACAATGTCTGAATCCATGATGATATGGATCGGACTGATTTGCAGCAGCTGAGCAAGGACGAATTGATCGAGATGGTGCTTCGGCTCCAACGGCCTGCCAAGGATTCTCGGACGTCTTCCAAGCCGCCCTCTACGGACAAGAAAGAGAAACGCGTCAACTCACGACCGGGTGGAGCCAAGCCCGGGCATGAACCCCACAATAGGGTGCTGGCGGATTTTGCCGACATGTTTCGCGATCATGAACCGACCGCCTGCAAGAGATGCGGCCATGCGTTTTCCGGTGATGATACGATGGTGCTGGCCGGGGCCTATGACGAGATCGATATTCCTGCGATCCGTCCTCATGTCACCCGGCATCGGCGTTTTTCCTGTCATTGCCCGCAATGCGGCACGACGACAAAAGCCACCGCACCTGCCGTGGCAACCGCAACGCCGTTCGGGCCAGGCATTCACGCGCTGGCGATCTACCTCAAGAGTTTCCATGCATTGTCTTACGAACGCCTGAGCGATGTGTTCATGGATATCTTCGGCCTCCATGCGAGCGAGGGCGCGATCATGAACATGTTTGCCCGCTCCCGTCCGAGCTTCCAGGCCACAGCACAGGCCGCCAAGGCCAGCCTTCGAGCCGCCCGCGTTGTCGCCAGCGACGAAACCGGTGTGCGTATTGAGGGCACAAATGCCCAACACTGGGTTTTTCATTGCAAGGATGCCGTTGTCCACCAGCCCGATTACTCCCGTGCAGCACGGGTCGTTCACGAGACCATGGGCGGCCATGTCCCCGAGGTATGGATATCTGATCGGTATTCAGCCCAGCAATCTCACGGCCATCGACATCAAACCTGCCTTGCACATTTGGCGCGTGATACAGCCTTTGCGCTGGAACATGGCGAGGATGATCTCCCTCTTCGCTTCCAGCTTTGGTTTGGCCGTGTGTTTGATTTCGCCAGAGCCATAAGCACATTCGCTGCGTCTACCGTCGCAAGCAAGAAGCGCAAATTCGATAAACAGCTTGCCGGGCTTCTATGCGCCCCGACTTCATGCGACCTGGCCCAGAAGCTCCAGGCCAAGGTCGGGCGGGCCCGCGATCAGCTGCTGACGTTTTGCGACTATCCCGGAGAAGTCGATGTCACCAACAACACATCTGAGCGAAAGCTCCGTCCATGGGTCATTCAGAGAAAGGTGACAAACGGATATCGCGCCATGTGGGCCACCCAAGCCGAGGCGGATGTACGCACAACCGTCGATACCGCCCGCCTTAAAGGCGCAAATCCCTTCCAGGTTATCGCATCCGTCTTGGCGTAGGCCGACATCAAGGCCCGAAATCATAAATTCAGGGGTGGGTAATTACTGAACATGTTTGCCCGCTCCCGTCCGAGCTTCCAGGCCACAGCACAGGCCGCCAAGGCCAGCCTTCGAGCCGCCCGCGTTGTCGCCAGCGACGAAACCGGTGTGCGCATCGAGGGCACGAATGCTCAGCACTGGGTTTTTCATTGCAAGGATGCCGTTGTCCACCAGCCCGATTACTCCCGTGCAGCACGGGTCGTTCACGAGACCATGGGCGGCCATGTCCCCGAGGTATGGATATCTGATCGGTATTCAGCCCAGCAATCTCACGGCCACCGACATCAAACCTACCTTGCACATTTGGCGCGTGATACAGCCTTTGCGCTGGAACATGGCGAGGATGATCTCCCTCTTCGCTTCCAGCTTTGGTTTGGCCGTGTGTTTGATTTCGCCAGAGCCATAAGCACATTCGCTGCGTCTACCGTCGCAAGCAAGAAGCGCAAATTCGATAAACAGCTTGCGGGGCTTCTATGCGCCCCGACTTCATGCGACCTGGCCCAAAAGCTCCAGGCCAAGATCGGGCGGGCCCGCGATCAGCTGCTGACGTTTTGCGACTATCCCGGAGAAGTCGATGTCACCAACAACACATCTGAGCGAAAGCTCCGTCCATGGGTCATTCAGAGAAAGGTGACAAACGGATATCGCGCCATGTGGGCCACCCAAGCCGAGGCGGATGTACGCACAACCGTCGATACCGCCCGCCTTAAAGGCGCAAATCCCTTCCAGGTTATCGCATCCGTCTTGGCGTAGGCCGACATCAAGGCCCGAAATCATAAATTCAGGGGTGGGTAATTACAACAGCGTTAAGGACAATTGTCCCGCATCTGGAAGACCTGAAGTTTCTGAACGATGACATTACTGGCCATCCGCATTTGGAGATCAAGTTTAAGCACCACCGCCCGCGAGGAGCCAGACAGCGAGAAGATCAATTTTCCGATGGAACGTTGAGAATAATGTCGATCCTTTGGCTTTTGCAGGAGCGCGGTACCTCGCCTTTGCTTCTGGAGGAGCCTGAACTGTCGCTGAACGAAGAGATTGTGGCGCAACTTCCTAGAATAATGGCATCAGTCAAATCAAAATCACGAAGCGGCAGGCAATACATTATTGGTAATTACCCACCCCCTTGCCATGCACCACAATGTCTGAATCCATGATGATATGGATCGGACTGATTTGCAGCAGCTGAGCAAGGACGAATTGATCGAGATGGTGCTTCGGCTCCAACGGCCTGCCAAGGATTCTCGGACGTCTTCCAAGCCGCCCTCTACGGACAAGAAAGAGAAACGCGTCAACTCACGACCGGGTGGAGCCAAGCCCGGGCATGAACCCCACAATAGGGTGCTGGCGGATTTTGCCGACATGTTTCGCGATCATGAACCGACCGCCTGCAAGAGATGCGGCCATGCGTTTTCCGGTGATGATACGATGGTGCTGGCCGGGGCCTATGACGAGATCGATATTCCTGCGATCCGTCCTCATGTCACCCGGCATCGGCGTTTTTCCTGTCATTGCCCGCAATGCGGCACGACGACAAAAGCCACCGCACCTGCCGTGGCAACCGCAACGCCGTTCGGGCCAGGCATTCACGCGCTGGCGATCTACCTCAAGAGTTTCCATGCATTGTCTTACGAACGCCTGAGCGATGTGTTCATGGATATCTTCGGCCTCCATGCGAGCGAGGGCGCGATCATGAACATGTTTGCCCGCTCCCGTCCGAGCTTCCAGGCCACAGCACAGGCCGCCAAGGCCAGCCTTCGAGCCGCCCGCGTTGTCGCCAGCGACGAAACCGGTGTGCGCATCGAGGGCACGAATGCTCAGCACTGGGTTTTTCATTGCAAGGATGCCGTTGTCCACCAGCCCGATTACTCCCGTGCAGCACGGGTCGTTCACGAGACCATGGGCGGCCATGTCCCCGAGGTATGGATATCTGATCGGTATTCAGCCCAGCAATCTCACGGCCACCGACATCAAACCTACCTTGCACATTTGGCGCGTGATACAGCCTTTGCGCTGGAACATGGCGAGGATGATCTCCCTCTTCGCTTCCAGCTTTGGTTTGGCCGTGTGTTTGATTTCGCCAGAGCCATAAGCACATTCGCTGCGTCTACCGTCGCAAGCAAGAAGCGCAAATTCGATAAACAGCTTGCGGGGCTTCTATGCGCCCCGACTTCATGCGACCTGGCCCAAAAGCTCCAGGCCAAGATCGGGCGGGCCCGCGATCAGCTGCTGACGTTTTGCGACTATCCCGGAGAAGTCGATGTCACCAACAACACATCTGAGCGAAAGCTCCGTCCATGGGTCATTCAGAGAAAGGTGACAAACGGATATCGCGCCATGTGGGCCACCCAAGCCGAGGCGGATGTACGCACAACCGTCGATACCGCCCGCCTTAAAGGCGCAAATCCCTTCCAGGTTATCGCATCCGTCTTGGCGTAGGCCGACATCAAGGCCCGAAATCATAAATTCAGGGGTGGGTAATTACAACAGCGTTAAGGACAATTGTCCCGCATCTGGAAGACCTGAAGTTTCTGAACGATGACATTACTGGCCATCCGCATTTGGAGATCAAGTTTAAGCACCACCGCCCGCGAGGAGCCAGACAGCGAGAAGATCAATTTTCCGATGGAACGTTGAGAATAATGTCGATCCTTTGGCTTTTGCAGGAGCGCGGTACCTCGCCTTTGCTTCTGGAGGAGCCTGAACTGTCGCTGAACGAAGAGATTGTGGCGCAACTTCCTAGAATAATGGCATCAGTCAAATCAAAATCACGAAGCGGCAGGCAATACATTATTGGTAATTACCCACCCCCTTGCCATGCACCACAATGTCTGAATCCATGATGATATGGATCGGACTGATTTGCAGCAGCTGAGCAAGGACGAATTGATCGAGATGGTGCTTCGGCTCCAACGGCCTGCCAAGGATTCTCGGACGTCTTCCAAGCCGCCCTCTACGGACAAGAAAGAGAAACGCGTCAACTCACGACCGGGTGGAGCCAAGCCCGGGCATGAACCCCACAATAGGGTGCTGGCGGATTTTGCCGACATGTTTCGCGATCATGAACCGACCGCCTGCAAGAGATGCGGCCATGCGTTTTCCGGTGATGATACGATGGTGCTGGCCGGGGCCTATGACGAGATCGATATTCCTGCGATCCGTCCTCATGTCACCCGGCATCGGCGTTTTTCCTGTCATTGCTCGCAATGCGGCACGACGACAAAAGCCACCGCACCTGCCGTGGCAACCGCAACGCCGTTCGGGCCAGGCATTCACGCGCTGGCGATCTACCTCAAGAGTTTCCATGCATTGTCTTACGAACGCCTGAGCGGTGTGTTCATGGATATCTTCGGCCTCCATGCGAGCGAGGGCGCGATCATGAACATGTTTGCCCGCTCCCGTCCGAGCTTCCAGGCCACAGCACAGGCCGCCAAGGCCAGCCTTCGAGCCGCCCGCGTTGTCGCCAGCGACGAAACCGGTGTGCGTATTGAGGGCACAAATGCCCAACACTGGGTTTTTCATTGCAAGGATGCCGTTGTCCACCAGCCCGATTACTCCCGTGCAGCACGGGTCGTTCACGAGACCATGGGCGGCCATGTCCCCGAGGTATGGATATCTGATCGGTATTCAGCCCAGCAATCTCACGGCCATCGACATCAAACCTGCCTTGCACATTTGGCGCGTGATACAGCCTTTGCGCTGGAACATGGCGAGGATGATCTCCCTCTTCGCTTCCAGCTTTGGTTTGGCCGTGTGTTTGATTTCGCCAGAGCCATAAGCACATTCGCTGCGTCTACCGTCGCAAGCAAGAAGCGCAAATTCGATAAACAGCTTGCCGGGCTTCTATGCGCCCCGACTTCATGCGACCTGGCCCAAAAGCTCCAGGCCAAGATCGGGCGGGCCCGCGATCAGCTGCTGACGTTTTGCGACTATCCCGGAGAAGTCGATGTCACCAACAACACATCTGAGCGAAAGCTCCGTCCATGGGTCATTCAGAGAAAGGTGACAAACGGATATCGCGCCATGTGGGCCGCCCAAGCCGAGGCGGATGTACGCACAACCGTCGATACCGCCCGCCTTAAAGGCGCAAATCCCTTCCAGGTTATCGCATCCGTCTTGGCGTAGGCCGACATCAAGGCCCGAAATCATAAATTCAGGGGTGGGTAATTACCATTATTACAACGCATAGTCAGGCGCTCCTGTCAAATTCAGGTATAGATCCTCGTGGAATAGTAATAATAACACCTTCGGATGATGGTTCAATCATTCGTGGAGTTTCCGTGGATGAGAAATTGGCGCTTGGGGGCAGGTCTTTCTGCTGCGGAAGCGGTTTTGCCGAACGCCAGAAAGACTGGTCAACTAGATTTCTTACTATGAACGTATTTTATTGTATAGAGGACGAATTGAGTCGAGCGGTAGCTGAAAGGTTGATCCGTGAGTGCTGTCCAATCGGTACGGGAATGCAAGAACTTGGGAAAACCTATGGCGGATTTGGTTATATAAGGAACAATTTGCAGTAATTTCATAATCTCGCGCAAAGATCGCCCGTTCTTATTATAACGGATTTGGATCGCGGAGCGTGCGCACCTTCGCTTAGAAGTAGATGGCTCCAGTCCGCGAATATTCCTGAGCCTTTGCCGGGAAATATGTTGTTTTGTATAGCCCAGACAGAAATTGAATCTTGGTTGTTGGCCGATACAATTGGCATCGCCGCGTTTTTAGAAGTCAGCCCCGGCAGGCTGGCGGGTAACATTGAGTCGACTATCGTTGACTCGAAGGAGTATCTTGTCCGATTGGCGACGGGGTCTTCGAGCGCCGACATTCGGCGTGACCTGACACCTGCTCCAAAAAGTACTGCGCCAACCGGCCTCAGTTACAATTTTAGATTGTCTCAGTTTGTCTGCAATGATTGGAATCCTCAAGAAGCGGCAATAAATAGTTTTAGCCTTCGCCGTGCCATTGCTAAGCTATCTTTATTGAATGTGTAAAAGACCGCTTCGGCATTTTGCCGTTCTCGAGCTCGTAATGACCGCTATGCGAAACGTAAGCCGCGCTGCAGCGGTTTGTCCGTTAGTAAACAACAGTTACGGGCCGAAAATGCCACGATAAGGACCAGCCGATAGTTTTCTTCCGCCTATGCTCACCCCCTCTTGCGCATCCAAATCCAGCGCCAGCTTCTCGGTATTCGGTCGGGCCTGACAACTCAGCGTAAACCCAGCTTTGATTTCCCGGTGTTCGAGCGAATAATTCTCATCCATTATGGCGGTGCATTCGATGGTCTTGCAGCGGCAGGTACATCACATGCCGCCCTTTGCTGCGCGTCGTCATCAAACACCGATCTCTCGTTTCTTCATCCTCGGGCCCCGACCCGAGGATCCATTCCGTGATGTTTCCCAGTGGTTTGCTCGTGGATGGGGCACGGCATGGATCCTCGGCTCGGAGGCCGAGGATGACGACGGAGAGGGACGTGCGCGACGCCCCAGAGGGGCACGCGTGACGACAAAGCAAGTGGAGAGCATGACGCCGTAGACTGCGGCAGCGCGTGACGGCGGGTAGCAGGCTTTCGCTTCCGGATCAGCATCTGGCGTCATCTGTTCAGGGTCGCTGGCTTTTGACGCCTCGACCGGGGCAGACTGTTCCACAAGGCAGGGTCTTGCGACAAAACAGTGAACTCTGTTCTGCCGCGCGGCCGCGATAGTGTTTTTGCTTGCTCCGAATTTAGTGCCATAACGGTAATTACCCACCCCTGAATTTATGATTTCGGGCCTTGATGTCGGCCTACGCCAAGACGGATGCGATAACCTGGAAGGGATTTGCGCCTTTAAGGCGGGCGGTATCGACGGTTGTGCGTACATCCGCCTCGGCTTGGGTGGCCCACATGGCGCGATATCCGTTTGTCACCTTTCTCTGAATGACCCATGGACGGAGCTTTCGCTCAGATGTGTTGTTGGTGACATCGACTTCTCCGGGATAGTCGCAAAACGTCAGCAGCTGATCGCGGGCCCGCCCGATCTTGGCCTGGAGCTTTTGGGCCAGGTCGCATGAAGTCGGGGCGCATAGAAGCCCCGCAAGCTGTTTATCGAATTTGCGCTTCTTGCTTGCGACGGTAGACGCAGCGAATGTGCTTATGGCTCTGGCGAAATCAAACACACGGCCAAACCAAAGCTGGAAGCGAAGAGGGAGATCATCCTCGCCATGTTCCAGCGCAAAGGCTGTATCACGCGCCAAATGTGCAAGGCAGGTTTGATGTCGGTGGCCGTGAGATTGCTGGGCTGAATACCGATCAGATATCCATACCTCGGGGACATGGCCGCCCATGGTCTCGTGAACGACCCGTGCTGCACGGGAGTAATCGGGCTGGTGGACAACGGCATCCTTGCAATGAAAAACCCAGTGCTGAGCATTCGTGCCCTCGATGCGCACACCGGTTTCGTCGCTGGCGACAACGCGGGCGGCTCGAAGGCTGGCCTTGGCGGCCTGTGCTGTGGCCTGGAAGCTCGGACGGGAGCGGGCAAACATGTTCAGTAATTACCCACCCCTGAATTCGTGATTTCCGGTTCTTCTACCGGCCTATGCCAGGACGGATGCGATGACCTGGAAGGGGTTTGCGCCTTTGAGGCGTGCGGTATCGACTGTCGTGCGTATGTTCGCTTCGGCTTGGGCGGCCCACATGGCGCGATATCCGTTTGTCACCTTTCGCTGAATGACCCATGGACGGAGCTTTCGCTCAGATGTGTTGTTGGTGACATCGACTTCTCCGGGATAGTCGCAAAACGTCAGCAGCTGATCGCGGGCCCGCCCGACCTTGGCCTGGAGCTTCTGGGCCAGGTCGCATGAAGTCGGGGCGCATAGAAGCCCGGCAAGCTGTTTATCGAATTTGCGCTTCTTGCTTGCGACGGTAGACGCAGCGAATGTGCTTATGGCTCTGGCGAAATCAAACACACGGCCAAACCAAAGCTGGAAGCGAAGAGGGAGATCATCCTCGCCATGTTCCAGCGCAAAGGCTGTATCACGCGCCAAATGTGCAAGGCAGGTTTGATGTCGATGGCCGTGAGATTGCTGGGCTGAATACCGATCAGATATCCATACCTCGGGGACATGGCCGCCCATGGTCTCGTGAACGACCCGTGCTGCACGGGAGTAATCGGGCTGGTGGACAACGGCATCCTTGCAATGAAAAACCCAGTGTTGGGCATTTGTGCCCTCAATACGCACACCGGTTTCGTCGCTGGCGACAACGCGGGCGGCTCGAAGGCTGGCCTTGGCGGCCTGTGCTGTGGCCTGGAAGCTCGGACGGGAGCGGGCAAACATGTTCATGATCGCGCCCTCGCTCGCATGGAGGCCGAAGATATCCATGAACACATCGCTCAGGCGTTCGTAAGACAATGCATGGAAACTCTTGAGGTAGATCGCCAGCGCGTGAATGCCTGGCCCGAACGGCGTTGCGGTTGCCACGGCAGGTGCGGTGGCTTTTGTCGTCGTGCCGCATTGCGGGCAATGACAGGAAAAACGCCGATGCCGGGTGACATGAGGACGGATCGCAGGAATATCGATCTCGTCATAGGCCCCGGCCAGCACCATCGTATCATCACCGGAAAACGCATGGCCGCATCTCTTGCAGGCGGTCGGTTCATGATCGCGAAACATGTCGGCAAAATCCGCCAGCACCCTATTGTGGGGTTCATGCCCGGGCTTGGCTCCACCCGGTCGTGAGTTGACGCGTTTCTCTTTCTTGTCCGTAGAGGGCGGCTTGGAAGACGTCCGAGAATCCTTGGCAGGCCGTTGGAGCCGAAGCACCATCTCGATCAATTCGTCCTTGCTCAGCTGCTGCAAATCAGTCCGATCCATATCATCATGGATTCAGACATTGTGGTGCATGGCAAGGGGGTGGGTAATTACACGCTGTTTCTATGCGCTTCAGGCGAGCCTCTCTCGTACGCGGTGTAGTCCGCGCGATTCTCAACATGAATTCTTGACCAAATGGGTCATCATCTATGACCCGCCCGCCAATTTGGTCACCGAATTTCAGTAACTGAGGAACGAGATGGACGTAGGTAGAACCAGAAAAGAAATCTGCCAGTTCGCGAAATTTCGCATTTGCACTGATCTGCTCGATATGCGTTTAGCGAAGGAGAAGTTCATCACTTATCTCGGGCTGTCCTGGTCTCTCTATCAGAACGGTAGACTTTCCATCCGGCTTAAATAATGTCACTCGTTCCTTCGTGACCTGCGGATCACGCTTGCCTTTCGGTGGAATGTTGAAGCCAAGTTCGTATCTCCAAATTAGAGTATCATTATCGTCTACTACGTCAGCTTCAATTAGTATTTCAGTGTCGTTTCGTGCATGTAAACATCGGATTTTTCCGACCCCACCGCGACGCTCGATTGCATCCTGAAGTCCGCCGCCACGATGCTTCGACACGTCCCTCAAGAAGCGTATAGCATCCAAGAGATTTGACTTGCCCGCAGCATTAGGTCCCAAAATGTAGACAGATTCAGGAAGGTTCTGAATCTCGCCAGACTTAAAGTTCCGCCAATTCTTGAGTTTCAAACGGCTAATGTGCATTGGGATTCCTAGAATTGATATCTGGAGAGATTAAGCACCGAGACAATTTCCCACAAGCCTCCTCTATAACATCCACACCGGACCGTCGGGCTGTATGCGTTAATCCGGGTTTTGCTAGCTGGCCCTGTCATTTAGCTGGCGAACCGAATTCCGATCCCCTCCCAATCCAGCCTCACACCACAAACAGTCGATCCACCCTCCCCTCACCGCCCCTCAAGCGCCAGATACACCGCGTGGGCGATCATCACGTCGAGATGGGCGCCGCCGCCGTTCTTGAAGATGGTGATCTCGTCGGTCGCGCCGCGTCCGGCCCTGGCCTGAACCAGATCATGCAGATCGCCCTGGATATCGGCTTTGGTTATCACGCCGGAGGCCATCGGGATCATCACTTCGCCGATATGGCCGACGGTGGTGGCAAAGCTGTCGACAAACAGCCGGCCGCGGGTCAGCACCGCATCGTCGGCCTCGCGCATCGACGGCGTATAGGCGCCGACCAGATCGACATGGGTGCCGGGCTTGAGCGCCGCGCCACGGATCAGCGGCTCGGTCGACATGGTGGCCGAGCAGATCAGGTCGGCGCGCGCCACTGCCGCATCCAGATCGCTTACCACTTCGGCGGAAATTCCGTCGTCGGCGAGCGATTGCACCAGATCCTCGGCCCGGCCCTGGCTGCGGTTCCAGACCAGCACCCGGTCGAGCGTTGGCCGCACGGTACGGTGCGCGTCAATCAACGGCCGCGCCATCGAGCCGGCGCCGACCATCAGCATGGTGCGCACATCAAGCCGCGACAGGCACGACGAGCCAAGCGCTGAATCCCCCGCCGTCTTCCAGGCGGTGAGGTCAACGCCTTCGAGCACGGCAACGACATCGCCGCGCGCCTCGTCAAACAGCAGCACCTGGCCCTGCACCGATGGCCGCGCCGGCTCGGCCGAGGGATTGTCGGGATAGATCGTCACCGCCTTGACGCCCGAGGCAAGGCCCGGAATCCAGGCGGTGCGCACCAGCATCTTGCGGCCGGCATTTTCCACCAGCGAATCGCGCAAGTCCGCCGGCGGCATCAGGTGGCCGGCGCGCAGCGCCTCCACGGCAAATGGCCAGGAACAGACCGAACGGATATCGTCTCCGGTAACAATGCGCATGATTAGTCCTTTATCAGTCAGTCAGCAGTTTCCAGGCGCATCTAACCCTCGCCCGCACCCTGTCGCAAGGGCGCATCAGCTGCAAAAATCCCGTCCTGCCCTGCGGCAGAACGGGACGCTTCCAGTCCCAAACAGGCCTGGTGCGGCAAATGCCTATTTTCTGGTGTGCTGGGTCATCGCCTTGCGCACTTCTTCCAGCGTTTCCTGCATGTTGTCCTGCATCATCTTGAAGGCGTCGGCGCTGGATTTCTGCGCCATGCCGGCAATCTCGCTGGTGTTCTTGATCGCGGTTTCAAACGAGCGCTTGGCGAAATCCGCCTGCGCCTTCATCATCGATTGCGGATCGCTGCCGCCCTTGAGATTTTCGGCCATGGCGGAGATTTCATCGAGCGCCTCCTGAACCATTTCGCGCTGGCGCTCGAGAATCGACGTCGCCCCCGAGCCTGCCTTTTTGGCGGCCGTGTCCAGCGCCTGCAGGTTCTTCTTGTGCCGCTCGACCAGCGCTTCCAGATCCGGCGACGGCAGCTTCATGTCCTTGCCGAAATTCATGAACATGGAAACCATGTCTTCGGTGCTGTTCTTCTTCTCGGCCATGGAAACTCTCCCGGTTACGGCGGCAGGAGGCCGCCAGTTGCACTGAGGCCGACTATACAGGCCCGGCCGTGTTGTCCCAATGCCAATTTTCCAGGACCTTCCGGCCACATCGCCACCGCGCCGCCAAAGCCGTGAAAAAGTGTCCGACGCCCCTTGAAGCTTATGTTGCGGCGCAATATATGTTGCAGTGCACAACAACAATTCGCCCCGGGTCACAATGAACGGGGCATGACATTGCTCACACTCGAGGATGACTGACATGACAAAGACCACCAAGACATCAAACGCCAAGACCACTGCAGCCGACACAAGCGCCGCCCACACAGGCGCAGCTTCCACCAATGACGCCAAGACCATGATCATGGATGCGGTCGAAAACCTGCAGGAAAAGATGGTTGCTCCGGAAGCCGCCCGCGAGTTCGTTGCCCAGCAGGCAGCCACCGTGCAGGCCCGCACCGAAGCAGCCCACGAAGGCGCTGCCAAGCTGAACGCCGAAGCGGAAAAAGCCGCGGTGTCGTTTGTCGGCCACTACGCCAATTTCACCAAGAGCCTGATCGACATGACCGCCGCCAATGTCCGCCACGCCTTCGAGACAGTCGAGAAGGTTGCTGGCGCCAAGTCGCTGCCCGACGCTCTCAAGCACCAGGCCGACTTTCTGCGCGACAGCTCGAAAGCCAATTTCGACCGCCTCAAGGATGTCTCCGAGACCGCCAAGGCATCGATGGAACAGGCCGCAGCCACCGCGCGCGAAGCCGCTGCCAAGGCCATGAACCACGGCAACAAGGCCGCCTGATCCGTTTCAGGACCGGCACATAAATATGGCCCGGGATGCGTTGATCGCCTCCCGGGCCTTTTGTTGTCCGCTCGCACGAGAGAATGATTTTCTATTGTTTTGAATGACTTGAGGGAAACACCGGATTCAATCTGCCAGGCAGTTGAATCCGTTCCTCAGATCAGCGAAGTCGGAACTGACGGGGCTTCGCCCACTGGCAGCGGCACCGGATAATTCTGTTTCGCCACATGCCTGCCCGCCAGCCGCAAGCCTTCGGCGACATTGATGCGCCCGATCGATTGATCGACGGCAAACTGCATCCGGGCGCCAAACCGGCGCGCCAGTGCTTTCATCGCATGGTTCTGCGCACCGGTCTCGACGATGATGGTGGAGATGTCATTTTCCGATGCGGCCCGCAGCAAAGCCTTGAGCAGGATCGTGCCCAGCCCCTTGTGGCGCCAGTCCGATGCCACGGAGAATGCCGATTCGCCCTGCCCCGGCTCGATCTTGCCGCCGGTGTGCAGCTCCGCAACCGCGACCAGATGGTCGTCGTCAAAGGCGCCGATGACGAGCGCCTCGTTGAGCGAGCGGGCGATATATTTGTCGAGCCAGAAGTCCGACACCAGACCGTTGAAACGATCCCGGAAATCTTCAAAATGCAGTTCGTGGATATGGTCGCGGAAAGCCACAGCGTCCGCCGGGCCGAGATATCTCAGCTTGACGTCATCGCCAAGGGCAAATTGCGGCTCACGCGGCTTGAACAGAAACTTCAAAAACATGGTCGACTTCCAAAGGTCATTCCTCCCGAAATCTCCTGACCGTCATCTAATGGTGCATTGCAGCAAAATCAAGACACAATTATGTGACGTCATGGATATGTATGTCATGTTGCGAGCATATTCCAGGCGGCCCGGGTCAGGCTTTCTTTTGAGCCAAGATCCTGCGCGGACTTACCGCCCCGGAGGTGGCGGCAGGACGGCACGCAACTTGGCCTCGGTGGTGCCAAGGTTCTCCGCTGCCGCAGCCAGATCAGGACGGCCGCCTTGCGGATTTCCGAGCGCCTGCATCAGCACATCGGTGGTCACACCCAGACTTGCTGCAGCCTCGTCGAAGCCCGGAGGCACATGACCGGGACCGCCGTCATCTGGACGTGGCGGCTCGTTGCGGCCACCTTCACCGGCCCGTGTTGCCCCAATACCGGCTGTCGCAGTTGTTGAAAAATTGTTCTGCGCCTGAACTCCGACAAGGCAACCAGGCAGGTTCGGGAACTCTTCGGAGGCGTGATAGTGATAGGTTACGCCCAACGCCGTTTCACCGACATGGCCATTGCACTGATCAAGACCGGCTGCAGCTGTGCCGTCCATTTCGGTACTGCCAACCATAGGGTAGCCATCAAACGCATAGCCGAAGAGAGCCCTGCTGTCCTGCTCTAGCGCACAATGGGCCCCAACCTTGGCCTGATCGAACACCGTGTCGATGTCGGTTGACGTCGCATGCCAATGATACCAGCCGCCGGGATCGATATGGCCGCCACAGGTGTCGAGGGCCGGCATATGGCCGGTTTGCTGGATGCTGGGCGCATCGGAAAAGATCGGCACGCCGTCAAGCGCAACGCCAACCTTGCCTACCACACCGAGCACCGTCGGGGTTTCAGCCATGACCGGGGTCACCGGCAGCCGCATGGTGATCTTGACCGTCTCGTCTGCCGAGACGTTGATGCAGGCGTGATCCACGGTTGGCCGCTCGGTGGCGTTGTCGACAACATGGACGGTCCCGTCATCGTCAAAGAAGCGATAGCCCAGACCGTCAAGCATCTTCAGGAATTCCGCATCGACACGGTAGAGCCCGCCATTCTCGCCGGTCCAGTGCCAGATACCACCGGCGTCATCGAGCGTTGCAGGGCAGAACGGTCCGATCTTCAGCCCCTCGGGAAGATAATTGACCGTGATCTCGTAGCATTTTGCGCCAACACCATTTTCGAGCGTGCAATCGACGGTGACCGGCTCCTTCGAAAAGGCAGCTGCAACAAATGTCGCCAGATCGGGATGGGCAATCGCCGCGCCGGGCGCCATTAATACGCCGCCGAGCAGCAGGGCGCGCAGCGCATGGTTCAAACTTGCCATGATGTTCTCTTCTCCAATTTGTAGCGTTTACAGTCAGCGCTGGGGTTGCTGGTCGCCAGCAGGGTCCGGCGTCCGGGCACGGCCGGGGCCACGCCCGCCAAGCGTGTCGCGCAGTTCAAGTGTCAGCCCGGCAAGGTGCGCCGCATGCTCCTGCCCCATCGTGTCCACAATCATCCGGTCAATTTCAGACCAGGCCCTGTGCACCTCCGCCAGCAAGCCACGCCCCTTGTCGGAGAGTTGCAAGACATTGCTTCGGGCCTCATCGGGATGCGGCGTGCGCAAGATGTAGCCGGCTTGCAACAACCTTCCCGTCATAGTGCTCATGCTGGCAGGCGTCAGATCAAACTCGCGTGCAAGTTCTGCCTGGGAGGCCTTTTGCATCCGGCCCAGCGCATCAAGGATCCGCGCCTGACGCGGTGGAATATCCAGATCGGCCAGCCGGAGCCGAAGCCGTTCTTCCACAAGAGCCGCCGAGTGAAGCAGGAGATGAAAAATGTATGGTTCGATTTGCATGCTAACAGTTAGTATGCTACCTATCTGCATATGGCAAGCCAAAAAGCTGCCGCACCACTTCACGGAAGGCGCAGAAGACTCATGACATCATTCAATGCCCTTGGGCTCAAGACCGCCCTTATCGCAGGCCTGGTTGTCTGCGGAACCGCAGCCGTCGCCCAGACATCGAACGACAGCATCACTCAGGCGTCCGCCTTCTTTGCTAGCGCGGATCTGGTTGGAGAACCGAAAATTGTCGATTGCACGCTGTCACAAGGGGCTCAGACAAAATGCCTCTCGATCACGGTCAAAGCTGACCCGCAGAGCTACACACCCGGCCCCTGGTGCCCGAGCAACATTGCCGACGGTGCAGAGGCTGGCGGCATCTGGCTGAAGGATGGCGAGGTTCACGATGTCGACGGAAGTTTCATCAAGAATCTTGCGGAACTCTATGGCGACGCCAAGTGGCAGCTCTATGACCCCGACACCGGCAATGTCCGTTTCACCGGGACATTGCAGGCCTGTCAGGCAGCCGCCCGTCCGGATGTCGATCCGGCCTACCAGAATTACTGCGTCCAGTGCCTGCCTGAATACATGCCTGAGGATGCAACCATGACCTATGTGATCCCGGTTGAGCCACAGGCCGCAAGCCAGTCGCAGCCGACGAATTTTTCCGGATCCGGCGTCGCCTATAACGGCATCAGGCTGGATGGCCCGGCGCCGCTCGACGCGATTCTCGCCGCCCATACCATCGCTCCTTTTGATGATTGCGGCGGCCACGTAAACCCCCATGTCGGGTATCACTATCATGCCGTGACCGACTGCCTGCAGCAGTCACCGGCAACCTACGGTCCCGTCACAGCAGAGCATGGCACCCAGATCGGCATTGCGATGGATGGCTTCCAGATCCTCTCGCACCAGACGGCAGCAGGTACCGACCCTGACGATCTCGACAGCTGCAACGGCCATCAGAGCGAGGGGCTGGCCTATCATTACCACGCCGGAACGGCGGGCTCGAACGCGATTCTCGGCTGCCTCACCGCCCAGGCAGGCTGCGTATTCGAGGATGACACTGCAATTTGCGACGCTTCGGTACGCCCGCCGCGCCCATGAACGATGAGGTGATCATGGGCAATATGCGGCCGGGCTGGTTCCGTTTCTTTCAAAAAGACGGCGTGGAGTATCCCGCCGTCACTTTGGTGCTCACCCTGCTCAGCGTGGCTGGCCTGTGGTCGGTCTCGAGCTACGGTTACTACGTTCTGGTCGAGGCTTTCGGTCTGGAGAGCGGCTACAACGACGCGCCGGGTCTGTTTGCCGCCTATTACCTGATATGGACCGGACTGGCGGTGCTTTGGTTCCGCCGGGTTCTGGCTGGCAGCCTGGTGCGCCGGAAGATCCTGGCCCACGCCAAGGCGATGGTTCCCGTCATGGCGGTGTTTGCCATTTTCGTCGCGGTCATCCTGCCCAGCCTGCCGCCGGTCTCAATGTGGCGGGCGCCCAGTGACCCGCCGGAATTCATGTTCGCGTCCGGCTGGTATTACCTGCCCAAATCGGCCGACATCCTGTTCCAGCAGGTTCTCGTGGCGTCACTGATCTACACCGCCGCCGAGTTGAAATTGCGCCTGACGACCATCGCAATCGGCATGGGACTGATGTTCGGCGGATTCCATCTGCTGCTGGCGCTCGACGGCTTTTCACCGCTCTATGTGACACGCTTCACCATTGCCGCGACCCTGTTCGGGCTTGTCGTTCCCTATCTCTATTTGCGCCTGAAGCACGGCTTTCGCTGGGCCTATGGGTTGCACTGGTCGTTTTACGCCTTCGATGCGGCGGTGACCCATCTGATTCTGGCGGTCCCGCCCTGGGCCATCAACTGAGATCATTGCCGGATCGACGCCCATTCAGATGTGGCGCCTTGCCTGCGAACGCTGGATACAGACGACAAACCAACCCGAACTGATTTTAATAGCGCCGAACATGACCGGTCACGAGTTCCGAAAAAGCTGACGGGTGTGCGGAGCCAGTTGCGAACATGCGCAAAGAAGACGCAGGTCAGTCCGCCAAAACAATCGCCCGCGTGAGGCTTTCCGCCAGATCCCGCGCATAAGTCGAAAACGCCATGATCTCGAAACTGTCGGCCGCGGTGCGCGTGAGCTGCACCGGCACATGACCAAACAGGGTTGGCGCGCTGGCCCCGGTCTTGAACGCGGGGGCATTGGTATCAAGGCCCGACTGGGTGGCGATGATCTCGCTCGCCTCTGGCCCCGAAATCGAGAACCGCACCCGGGCATCCGACAGGTCGCACAGGCTCAGCCCGGCAGGTGCAACCAGACGCACCGCCAGATCCGCAAAACTCTCGCCATCATTGCCGACAGCCAGCGCCTGACCAGGCTGGACCGGACGAAGCAGGCCATCACCCTTCTTGGCTACGCGGCGCACCGCAGCATCCTTGCCTGCAGGCCCGGCGACCAGACAGACCGGCGCATCGGGCAATTGCGTAAGCCAAACCCTGTCCGAGGCGCTGGCCGACAAGCCATCAAGCAGGTCCAGCGGAACAGCTTGCGCGGCAAGCACCGATTGATCCGCACGCCCCGGACGCACCACATCACCTTCTGCCGCATCGACAAACACCGCCGCGCAGACGCTCACGTCTGTCTCGATGCCGCGCAGCCCGTCCCACACCACCAGTGTCTCACCATGCCGCTCGCGGCCGCGCGTGAGCATCGCCAGCGCGATGGTCGAGTTCAGATGCGGCGACCAGCAGGCCGAGGTCACATGTCCCTGGTCATTGGCCATCGTCGGCGCCGTATCGGGCTCAAGTACATGTCCGCCGGCCAGCACCCGATGCGCAGGATGGACCGGCCTCAGCCCCACCAGTTGTTCGCGGTCGTCGCGCTGCAATCCCTCGCGCGAAAGCATCACCCGGCCGATGAAATCATCCTTCTTGGTGCTGACCATCTTAGCGAGCCCAAGATCGCCCGGCGTGGTGCGGCCATCGATTTCGGCGTGGGTGATAAAGCCCTTCTCGATCCTGAGAACATTCAGCGCCTCCAGCCCGTAAGGTGTAATCCCGAACGGTTTGCCTGCTTCGACAATCGCATCAGCCACTGCCTCACCCTGGCGCGCCGGCACCGCCAGCTCGAACGCCAGTTCGCCCGAAAACGAAATCCGGAACAGCCGCGCGGCCAGCCCCGAATGCAGCTTCACTTCGCGCACCGCCAGAAACGGCATCGCCTCTTCGCTGAGGTCCGCATCGACGATCCGCGCCAGCACATAGCGTGAGAGCGGCCCGGCAACGGTGATCTGCGCCCATTGGTCGGTGACCGAAGTCAGCCGCACATCGAGTTCCGGCCACAGCGCCTGGGCACAGAACTCCAGATGCGCCATGACTTCGCCGGCCGCTGCCGTCGTGGTGGTGATGAGATAATGGCTCTCGCCCAAGCGGCTCACCGTGCCGTCATCCATCAACAACCCGTCTTCGCGCAGCATCAGGCCGTAACGCGCCTTGCCGATCGCCAGCGTCGACATCTTGCCGGTGTAGATCAGGTCGAGGAACTTCGCAGCATCCTTGCCCGACAGATCGATCTTGCCCAGTGTCGAGGCATCGGAAATACCCACACTCGCACGCACGGCCAATGTCTCGCGGTCGCAGGCCTGTTTCCATCCCGCCTCGCCGTCACGCGGAAAATGCGACGCCCGCATCCAGGCACCGGCCTCGATAAACACAGCACCCTGTTTCTCGGCCCAGCCGTGCAGCGGAGAGCGCCGCACCGGGCGATAGTGTGCGCCTCTGAGCTCGCCCGCTAATGCCCCGATGCTCACAGGTGTATAAAACGGTCGGAATGTCGTCGTCCCGACCTGATCCGGCGTCAGCCCCCGGCTTTCCGCCAGAATGCCGATGGCGTTGACGTTCGACAGCTTGCCCTGGTCGGTGGCCATGCCGGTGGTGGTGTAGCGCTTGGCGAGCTCGACATGACCATAACCCTCACGCACTGCCAGCCCCAGGTCGGACACGGTGACATCGTTCTGGAAATCGACAAAGGCTTTGCCTTTGGCTTCCGCCACATGCCACAGCGTCGTGAAACCGGTTGACCCGCCACAGGCTTCTCGCACCGCCGGCACATCTGCCTTGCGTGGCTTGAAGCCCAGATCGGATGCAGCCCGCGCCCCGGCTTCGGCGCCACTCTTGAGGCATCCGGCCAGATCGAGACCCCCCGCCGCACTGCCCGCAGCGCTCAAACCGTCCCGTTCAGCTGGCGGCAGGAACATGCCTGTACCCTCGTCCCACACCGGCTTGTCGCCGCGATGACACGCGAGCCCCACCACCGGGTTCCAGCCGCCCGACATCGCCAGTGCATTTGCCTTGATTTTCTGCCGCTTGCCCGACGTCCGGTCGATCACCTCAACGCCCGAAACAACCTTGCCGCCCAGCGCATCCGCCACCACGTGACCGTTGAGCAACCGCGCACCTTGCGACGCTGCAAGCTCGGCAGCGGGAACATCCGCCCGCACATCAACAAGCGTTACCTCAAGGCCGCGCGCCAAAAGATCCCGCGCTGTCTCGTGGCCGGACCCGCCGGTGGCAAACACCGCCACATGATCGCCCGGCCGGATTGCCTGGCCATTGACCAGCCCGCGCAAGCTCGAGGCCGTCATCACGCCGGGGCGGTCATTGCCGCCAAACACCAGCGGCCGCTCTTCGGCGCCAGCAGCCAGCACGGCGCGCTTGGCCACGATCCGCCAGACCCGCTGTGCCGGTCCTGAACCTACGCCATCGCGCCGCTCGACTGCGCCATAGACGCCGCTGTCATAGGCGCCGAACACCGTGGTGTTGCTCAGCAGCCGCACATTCGCATTGCCTGCCAGTTCCGCGATCACGCCCGCGACAAAACCCGGCCCGTCGGCATCGCCGATTTCGACCCGGTCCTTGAGCAGCCGCCCGCCAAAGCCCGCATTCTCGTCACACAGCACCACCCGCGCCCCTGATCGCGCCGCCGCCAGCGCCGCCATCAGCCCGGTGGGCCCGGAACCAATCACCAGCAGGTCGCAATGCGCCCAGCGCTTCTCGTACTCTTGCGCGTCCGGCGCATGACTGGCGCGGCCCAATCCCGCCGCCCTGCGGATCAGCGGCTCATAGAGCTTTTCCCAAAGTGCGGCCGGCCACATGAAGGTCTTGTAGTAAAAGCCGGCGCCGAGAAACGGCGACAGAGTCTGGTTGACTGCGCCGACGTCAAAGCCCAGCGACGGCCAGCGGTTCTGGCTTTCCGCCACCAGCCCGTCACGCAACGTCACCATCGAAGCGCGCAGATTCGGCTCCCGCGTCGCGCCATCGCCCAGCGTCACCAGCGCATTGGGTTCCGACGCCCCGCCGCTCAACAACCCGCGCGGCCGGTGATATTTGAACGACCGCCCCATCAGGCTGATGCCGTTGGCGAGCAGTCCCGAGGCCAGCGTATCGCCGGCAAAGCCCTCAAGCTGTTTTCCATCGAAGCTGAATCCGATGCGTTCGGAGCGGTCGATCAGCCCGCCATTGTCAAACCGGGAAAAGCTCATGATTTCGCCCTCCCCTTGGTGGCGTTCGCCACACGCGCCCGGGTAAATTCCGCTGCATCCGTCACCCCATGCACATCATGGGTAAACGTATCCCGCTCCACCACCAGCCAGCGCCGGCAACCACCCGAATGCTGCCAGTGCTCGGCCATCACGCCGCGCACATTGTCGCGCAAATGCACGAACTCATCCCAGGCGGCAAACTTCGCCTCTGGCGCGGGCCGCATCGGCTTGGCGTCACCGCGAATGGTGAATTCCTCTTTCGGACGAACCCCGCAATGGGGACAGGTGATCAGACTGGCCATTGGTTCCGCCCCCTAGTGCAGGTTTGCCTGGGCGCCGTGCCCGGTTTCATCAATCTGGTAACCGCGCGAAAACCGGTCGAGTCGGAACGCTTTGGCTAGCTCATGCGTCTCGCCGGTTGCCAGCAGATGGGCAAAGCACCAGCCCGAGGCCGGCGTTGCCTTGAAGCCGCCATAGCACCAGCCGCAATTGAGATAGAGGTCGTCGACCGGCGTCTTGTCGATGATCGGCGAGCCATCCATCGACATATCCATCACCCCGCCCCAGGCACGCAGCACTTTCACGCGGCTCACGGCGGGCACCATGGCGCAGGCCGCCTCCATCACGCTTTCCACCGTCGCCAGATTGCCGCGCTGAGCGTAGGAATTGTACAGATCCAGACTGCCGCCAAACACCAGCCCGCCCTTGTCCGACTGCGACATGTAAAACAGCGCCGCGCCAAAGGTCACCACCTGGTCGATGAATGGCTTGATACCTTCAGACACGAACGCCTGCAGAACCTGGCTCTCGATCGGCAGCCGCATCCCGGCCATTTCCGCTACCCGGCCCGAATTGCCCGCCGCAGCCAATCCCAGCTTGTTGCAGCCGATAAAACCGCGCGAGGTTTCTACGCCAACCACCCGTCCGCCCTCGCGGCGAATGCCGGTCACCTCACAATTCTGGATCAGATCCACGCCGCGGCTGTCGGCGGCGCGCGCGTAACCCCAGGCCACGCCGTCATGCCGCGCCGTGCCACCGCGCTGCTGCAACAACCCGCCGTGGATCGGGAACCGCGCATTGTCGAAATCCAGATACGGCACCATCTCGCGCACCTCTTCGCGCCCCAAAAGCTCCGCATCCTCGCCTGCCAGCCGCATCGCATTGCCGCGCCGCGCATAGGCGTCGCGCTGGCCGTCGGAGTGATAGAGATTGATCACCCCGCGCTGCGACATCATCGCGTTGAAATTCAGCTCCTGCTCGAGCCCCTCCCACAGCTTGAGCGAATGTGCGAAAAACGGCTCATTGCCCTCAAGCAGATAATTGGCCCGCACAATGGTGGTGTTGCGCCCGACATTGCCCGACCCGAGATAACCCTTCTCGACCACCGCCACATTGGTGATGCCGTGATTTTTCGCCAGATAATGCGCCGTCGCCAACCCATGCCCGCCGCCGCCGACAATAATCACATCATAATGGCTTTTCGGCTCCGGCTCCCGCCACGCCGGCTGCCAGTTTTTGTTGCCCGAAAGCGCCTGCTTGAAAATCGAATATGCGGAATATTTCATGCGCTACGCCCTGCCCCGAAATCATCCGCATAGGAAAGCCCGAGGAGGCGTTGAGTCAATGGTGCGGAGCGTCGGAAGACGGGATTGTTTGCGGGGTGTGCAGTCAGGCGGCCTTGAAACAATTGGTTCGATGCCAATCGAGATAATAGGGATGCGGCCGCAATCGAGGATTGTCAGGCACAATCGCTTTCATATCCGGCCTTAGCAGATGCGAAACATCATGGTTAAGCTGACGGGATTTCAAAATGGTGAAATCATCCTCCATCGACAGCAGTCCGCGATCAAACATCCAGTGCACTGTCCCTGAAAGCGCAATTCCATTTTGCACTGAGTCGGGCCCGTTCTTTTCAACCGGCATAATATGCGCCGCTTCCACTTCCGGGCGGCCTTTGCCATTGATCAACCGCAATCCAGTGAAGGCGCAGCGGCGATCATAGGCAATGCGAACATGCTGGCGAAATTTGACATCGCGGAAACGACGATTAACCAGTTGTTCAATGAACGGACGTTCCAAGGGGACTTGCGGCTGGTCGTCAAATCCATCGTCAATGCCAACGGGCAGATCATAGCGTTCTGGCCAAGGGCTCTGCTCACTCATTCCCGCATTCAGGATAGAATCATATTCTTCATCACTGATCACACGAACCGCTTGAACAGCGCGTCCTCCGCTTACCTTGCCATCCGCGAGGATCAATTTGCGCTCAAAGCCGCCATTTTCCTGGTAGCCAACCAATCGATCAAAATCGATGTACTTGTCTAGATCTGCATAGAAATGGTCAGGTCTCAAGGGATCTTGGCGGACACCCGTGACAATTGCCGTCGCCCAATAGAACCGCCCCTTTTGGCTGCCCAAGGGACCGTAATAGACAATCGACTGTCCAATGACTTGCTCTACACGCGAAAGATATTGCTTGGGAAAATGATAATAGAGAGACGGCAGGTCGTCATAGGCACTGTCCGCCTTGTGATAGAAAACTGCCGCCGCCATAAGAATTTATCCAAAACGCCACATCTTGTCATGTTGCATCTTTGACAAAGCTTTGGAAAATAACAAGCTTTTAATAGTATCTGCTTTTTGGAATCCGAAGTGGTACATGCCCCCAATCTCCCCCTTGCAGAGGAGATGTCACGAAGTGACAGAGGGGGGCAAACCGCGCCACACACCGCCCCATCAAACCAGGCCGAAACACGTCCCCCTCTGTCGGCGATGCCGACATCTCCCCCGCAAGAGGGAGATTGGCTCAACGCAGTTGGTCAAGAATCGCGCGTTGACCGCAGCGGTTGCGATGTCCAACCCTCCAAACAGAGATTAACGGATAACCCACCAAAACCCCGCCTTAACGTCCCCGTAAACCTGCCGTGCAAAAATGCAGTCCAAAGGCAACAGTCAGGACAAGGACCGCGGTGGACCGCACCCCGCAGCAGCTTTCCCGCCTGACCACCGGACCAACGCGCAGGAAGCTTCGTGATGAGACAAAGCCAGGACCAGATTGCAAGTCGGCCCCCTCGAACCGGCCCCGAGGAAAACCGGCGATGATCCAGGAAACATTGATCCGTGCTTTCACGGCAAGTGCGGATTTCGAAAAATCGGGGAAAATTGTCAACGATGCGTTGCGCGGCGGAAAGCAGACGGCGTTCCTGTGCCACAGCCGCAAGGATGCCAATCTGGCCAAGGGACTCCAGGGCTTCCTGCAATCGGAAGGCTGGATGGTCTATATCGACTGGGAAGGCTCGTCGATGCAGCCAACGCCCAATCCGCTGACCGCCCAGAACTCCAGGGAGCGGATCAAGCGGCTTGACTGGTTTGTCTACCTCGCCACTGCAAATGCGTCCGCCAGTCGCTGGTGCGGCTGGGAGATGGGCTACGCCGACGCGGTCAAGCCTGTCGACCGCATCCTGATCATTCCGACCTATGACAGCGACGGAAAACTGCATGGCAGGGAGTTTATGGATCTGTACCGGCACATCAGTGTGGCGGCGCAGGGCGGCTACGGCGTTTTCGATCCCGTCACCCGGCGCGGGCCGCTCCTGCAGAGACTGAAGCCGGGCAAGCCGGGACCTGTTGGCTAGGGGCTCGGCAAGCGCTGGCAGTCTGCCTCTTCCTTGGTGGGTGAGGGAAATCTTTGCCAAAACCCCAACAGCAGCCCTGCCCCGTCACCAAGCCAGGACTGTCGCCTAACCTTCAACAATCCGGTTGAAATCATCCCATTCGAGCATCTCGCTGGCAGCTCCCGTGCGCGCAAGCGCGGTGCGGTCGAGATTGAGCGCAATGGCCTGCCCCAGCCGCGCCACTTTGACGCCGCGCAGCTTGCGCATTGGCCCGGCAAGCAGCGGTGTGAGCCAGGGCCAGACCGCCAGCGTCAGCGCCTGGCTCACCCCGTAGCGGTTGGTGGGCGTCAGGATCATGCTCGGGTGAAACAGGCTCAGCCGCGCAAAACCAAGTGCGGAAAGCCCGTCTTCCAGTTCGCCCTTGCTGCGCAGATAGAAGGATTTCGAGGCGGAATCGGCGCCGACCGAACTCAGCAATTCGAAATGCCCGACCCCGGCATCGCGGCAGGCGCCACCGAACGCCAGCGGCAGATCGCGGTCGATCCTGAGAAATTGCGCCCGCTCTGCCTTTGATGGCTGGCCGACACCAAGCGTGCAGATCGCATGGCTGTGACCCGGCAACAGATGCCGGTAGCTCTCAGCGTCGGAGACATCAACCACATGCTGGCTGATCCTGGCGTCGTCCGGTCCCTCATAGCGCTTGCGTCCGAGCAAGGTGATGCCGGCAACGCTGTTCATGCCGATCAGCGCCTTGACCACCTCGCCACCCACGGCGCCGGTTGCCCCGATCATCACCACCTGGCTGTCATCCGCCATTTTGCACTCCTGTCGATTTTCGGGTTGAGCCATTCACCGTCGCCCGGCAACTGGTCTTGAACAGTCAGTACTTTGCTTGCTGCACCCTGCCAAGACCACTGCCGCAAAGAGCCTGACGTTGCGCGCGGAGCTGCCGCATGCGCAAATCCCGGCATTGACCCGACGGAAGTCAGACCATTACATAGGCGTATCTGAATATTTTACCCGGCCCCCGCGCAGGCTTGCTCGCGAGACAACCGGGCCAGTGAGGAGAAACCAATGCCCCGCATGATTGCTCTCATCTCAGCTTTATGTCTGCTGCTTGGCTCAAATACTGCCTTTGCCGCAGACGACAAGAAGGAGGTCAATATCCGCCCCGACATCGCCAGTGTCGAGGTTCAGACTCCTGACGGCCCGGTGACCATCGAGCGCATTCAGGACACCGAGCACGAAATCAGCGGCTATTTTGCCAAGACCTCGCGCGCCTGTCCGCCGTTCTGCATCCAGCCGGCACAGGTCGCCGAGGGCGTCGTCGCCATTGGTGAGCTGGAACTGCTCGACATGCTGGCTGACGAGACGGCAACAGTGGTCGACGCCCGCACGGTCGACTGGCATGCCGAGGAAACCATTCCGGGCGCGCTCAACATTCCCTACACCGAAATCGCCGGCCGTCTGGATGAACTCGGTTGCGTGGGTAGCAGCGGTGCCTGGGACTGCACGAATGCCAGGAATGTGGCGCTTTACTGCAACGGCCTGTGGTGCGGCCAGTCCCCCACCGCCATCCGCGCCATGCTGCGCGAAACCTATCCTGCCGATCGCATCTTTTACTATCGCGGCGGCATGCAGGCCTGGAAGATCCTCGGCCTGACCACGGTCGAAGGCGGGCTGTAAGGCTCGCCTTCAGCGCCAGGAATGTCAGGAGTCGATCAGGGCGCCGAGCCGCAGGACAAGTTTCCTGTCGAAAATAGTATTCCGCTCGTACATCCAGGTCAGCGCATCGGCTACGGTCCAGCCCCGCTTGTAAGGGCGCGCCGATGTCAGCGCGTCAAAGACATCACAGACGGTCGAAATCCGCACCAGAGGCCCGATTTGCGGTCCTGACAGCCGGGATGGATAGCCGCTGCCGTCAAGAGCTTCATGATGATGCAGGCAGATTTCCAACACCTCGGCGGGGATGCCGGCATGTTTTTGCAGGATCTGGTGGCCGCGTCGCGGATGGGACTGGATCAGCTTGCGTTCCACCGGTGTCAGCGGCCCCTGTTTTTGCAGGATATCCTTTGAAATCGTCAACTTGCCGACATCGTGCAGCAGGCCGGAAAGGATCAGCATCTCGATGGTGCCAGTGTCCAGATCCAGCGCTTCACCGAGTTTGCCCATCAGGATGCCGACGGCCAGCGAATGCTGGAAGGTGGTTTCGTCCTTGTGCTTGAGCCGGGTCACCTGGAAAAACAAAGACGACGTCGTCGGGTCTGCCTGGGTGATTTCATCCACCACCGGTGCGATCCCGGCCATATCGAAGTCGCCACCGGTCACCATGGTGATCAGCTCTGACTTGAGAACCCTGACCGAACGCCCGACGATCGCGGCGGCTTCCACCTGCGCTTCGGCAGGCGAAAGCGGCGCCCTGGTGCGGGTCTTGAGTGCAGACCTGGCTTTCAAGCGGTCAGCGCCGAATGCGGTGTTGATCAACACGAACGCCGCCGGGCAAGTCAGAATGGCGCTCATATCGCTGTCGGATTCGAGCACGAAGCGGCGCTTGCCGAACATCGTCTCGGAGCACTCAACCGCCTCGACGAACATGCCTTTTTCTATGTCAGCCTTGGGAATGCGTGTGAGCATCAGAGGACCTGAGAGTGGCAATCAAATACATTATGGAATTGGAATATAAATAGATGTGATTGCGAAAGCGTAAATTTTTCCGGACGACGTTTTTCCTCAACCGCGCCGTTTTTCTGGCAGTCCGATCGGATGAGCTGCACACGAAAAAGGCGGACCGAATGGCCCGCCTTGAAAATCATCGTGGTGGCAACAAAGCCCTCAGAAAAACGCCTGAATGCCGGTCTGCGCCCGGCCCAGGATCAGCGCATGCACATCATGCGTGCCCTCATAGGTGTTGACGGTTTCAAGGTTCTGCGCATGGCGCATGACGTGATACTCGGCCTGGATGCCGTTGCCGCCATGCATGTCGCGCGACATCCGCGCGATATCGAGCGCCTTGCCGCAATTGTTGCGCTTCATGATCGAGATCATCTCCGGCGCAAAGCGGCCCTCGTCCATCAGCCGGCCTACGCGAAGCGAGCCCTGCAGGCCGAGTGCGATTTCGGTCTGCATGTCGGCGAGCTTCTTCTGGAACAGCTGCGTGCCGGCCAGCGGCTTGCCGAACTGGTGCCGGTCAAGACCATATTGCCGCGCCCGGTGCCAGCAATCCTCGGCCGCGCCCATAACGCCCCAGGAAATGCCGTAGCGCGCCCGGTTGAGACAGCCGAATGGACCCTTGAGGCCCGAGACATTCGGCAGGATCGCATCTTCGCTGACTTCGACATTTTCCATGACGATTTCACCGGTGATCGAGGCGCGAAGCGAAAGCTTGCCGCCGATCTTCGGCGCCGAGAGGCCCTTCATGCCCTTTTCCAGCACAAAGCCGCGGATCTCGTTGTCATGCGCTTCGGACTTGGCCCAGACCACGAACACATCGGCGATCGGCGAATTCGAGATCCACATTTTGGCGCCATTGAGCACATAGCCGCCGTCAACCTTCTTGGCGCGGGTTTTCATGCCGCCGGGATCGGAACCGGCATCCGGCTCGGTCAGGCCGAAACAGCCAACCCATTCGCCGCTTGCGAGTTTCGGCAGATATTTCATCCGCTGCTCCTCGCTGCCGTAAGCCTGGATCGGGTACATCACCAGCGACGACTGCACGCTCATCATCGAACGGTAGCCTGAATCGACCCGCTCGACTTCGCGCGCCACCAGCCCGTAGGACACGTAGCCGGCTTCCGCGCCGCCATATTGTTCCGGAACGGTGACGCCGAGCAGTCCGGCTGCACCCATTTCGGAAAAGATGTCGCGATCAGTGGTCTCGTTGAGATAGGCGTCGGTCACCCGCGGGGCGAGCTTGTCGGCTGCAAATGCGGCTGCCGCATCGGCGATCATTCGCTCTTCTTCGGTCAATTGATCAGTGATCAGGAACGGGTCGTCCCATTGAAACGAGGATTTCGAGGACTTGGTCGAAACGGCGGGGGACACGGACATCGCAAAACTCCAGTTTGATCCAGAAAGGTAGCATTACCCTTTGTCTGCAGCGAGCGCCACATTCAATCGAATGCGCAAACGACGCAGCATCATGGCGAACCAGTGCCTGTCGCGGTCAGAAAAATCCGTGCGAACGCGACACGCACGTGCGGCGCGAGGCCGCCTTGCGCTCTCTTTATCACGGATTTTCCGAGATACTATAGGCTTAAAATATTTTTCAGCCCGCCACGTGGCCCTGTAGCACTTGCTCAGCCAGCGACTGCCGGCTCCATCAAGTCCCAAAGCGCGATCAGTTCCCGCCCCTCGCCAGCTGCCAATGGCGCCACCAGCCGCGCCAGGCTGACAATTTTCCCGCCATGCAACCACGATGTTGTCTCATAGTAATTGGGAATTCCGCTTGCCAATGTCTCCTCAAAGGCACCGAGGACCCGCTTCTTGCTATGCTCGGGAACAAAGTCCGCCAAGGGCTTGCCCTTGACCGGTGTCTTGAACGGCCAGCGGTCGGTGGCGGAAATGTCATGCAACACCAGAGTGTTTTTCGGCCCTTCAAGGCGGACGCGAATCAGCAGCGGATAGTCGCGACTCAACTCCACCACATCGAAGTCCGTGGACTGCGGCAAATCACCATCCGCCACACGGTGCCAAAGTGCATGAAAGTCACGGATGCGCTGAGGCGCGCTGTGCGGCAACTCAAATCCTGCGGACGAAATGTGGTGGTTCACGGAAAACGGATCCAATTGGTTGCCTATCTCGTATCTAGGATAGCTTTGAACTCGACAACTACATCTCTTTGACGTTTACTTTACATGCCAATTCTTTAACCCTGGACGCCAACTGAATGATTACGACGCTTGCTGACCAGATTGAAGTTGCTGCCGGTCTCGCCTCCGGGATCAGCCGTTATGCTGCAAATCTCGGGATGGAGGTTGATCCGATAGCCCGGGCTTGCGGCCTCGATCCCGACCGCTTCACGCTCATCAATGAACGGATAAGCCTGGACCGGATGTGCCGTTATCTGGAGGCCCTGGCCCTGATCTCGGGCGATGACACCTTCGGGTTGAAATCGATCTCATCCTTCGAAAAAGGCTCGTCCGGGCCGTTCGGATACGGACTGATGAACGCGGCTACGGTGCGCGAATTCCTGATGTTCTTTGGCCGCAACATGCAGAAGATTAGTGAAACCCGCATCTGCACTCTGGAAGTCAGCGCCCGTTCTGCCCATTTTGAATGGACTTACTCACCGCTGATACTTCGCCGCGACCAATATGTTGATCTCGGCGCTGCTCAAACATTCATTCATCTGCGCGCTTTGCTTGGGGACGACATCAACAAGGTGCGGCTGGAACTTGAGCGCAAGAAACCGATAAATACAAGTTTACACAAACAGTTACTAACTCAGAACGTGAGTTTCAACGCACCTATAAATGCCATGATCCTGCCCGCGGAGTTTCTTGAGCGGATCAATCCCGATGCTGACCCCAAGCTGTTTGCCATGATGAGCCAGCAGATGGATGCGATACCACTTCGTCGCTCCGATGTCAGCGATCCCCTGGTCGCCATCCGGCTTCACGTGGCGGAAAATCTGTCCTTCAACACCCCCACTCTGGCCAGCGAATCCGAGAGACTCGGCATGAGCTCGCGCACCTTGCAGCGGCGACTGACCGACGCCGGAACCAGCATGCAGTCGATCATTGATGAATGCCGCAGGGAAATGGCCAGGCGTCTGCTTCTGGAGACGACACACTCCCTCTCAAGCATTGGTTACAAACTCGGATTTTCAGCACCCGCCGCCTTTACCCGATCGGCAATCCGCTGGTTTGACATGACTCCCAGCCAGTATCGTCAAGATCAAAGCAAATCTGCGTGACCGCTGGGCCGGACGGTCGCCGGCACTCCATCAATATAAATCAAGAAAACTGATTTAGTGTCGCTTTATTGGCGCGCCGCGTGAATGCGGTCGTGCGCAACTCAGTGCATAAGCTTCCCAGCATTATGAAACACAACTGGTGGTATTCGTGGCGGGCTTCAGCTCGCCGCATTTTCTCGCTCCAAAATGAGGACCGAGCGATCCGAAAAAGGGGCTTAATAATAATGGATCTCGGAAAAGAGAGAGGGTTTCACCCATTGACGCGAACAGAGATGAATTGCCTGCGCCGTTGTGCAGAAGGTCACACCGATATTCAGATCGGTAAAGAGATGGAACTGACGGCCGGTGAGGTGAAATCGGTTCTCTCCGTCATCATGATGAAACTGCGCGTTCCCAACCGCATGGCCGGATTGGCCAAAGCGGCCAGACTGGGACTTCTCGAAATGCAGCAGAGCTAAAGCCGCCTACGTTGACGCGCATCCGACTGGATGCGCAAAGCACGCTGTAACTCCTTGAATTGATGAATATACATTATCTTTCCGCTGAATACATTCGAACGCGACATGCATTAGGCTGACTACTTGCGTTCGAGTGATCCATTTGAACGCCACCGTACACAAGACATTCCTGGCTTGGCAGCAACCTGTGTTTAGGACAGACTCAGACCCTGCCGTCCGGACGAAGAACTGCAGCCCAGCCTCCTCGGGGCGGGGACCGGGCTTGAGGCGCAGTTTTTCCTAGACGTCAGCCGGAGCCATGCGGGGTTCCGGCTGACGTCGACACACAAGACATCATTGTCCGACCCTGAAATGACCTACAGCGCTGCAACTCTTTGAATTGTTGCATGTTCGTTATCGTTCAAATGAATCCATTTGAACGTGACATGCATCAAAGCCAGCTGTCGTAATCCGACACCAGAAGATGCTTCGGCTTCTCATCCTCGATGATTGTCGAGAACCGGCCAATTGGCTCGCGGAAGACATTGTCGGTCAGATCGTCATTGACGGTCGAAACCTCGCCGATCAGCACATCACTGCCTTCACCCCAGAACGCATGCCAGACGCCCGGCAGCAGCGTGACACTCTCGCCCGGATCAAGTTTGAGCAAACCACCGGCGGCCAATGTCCGGACCACGCCATCGGTGTGCACCGAGACCGCCGCATCGGGATCGACCGATCCATCCGGGGTCGAGCCGAACAGCTCCAGCACCAGCTTGCCGCCACCGCGATTGATGATGTCCTCGGCCTTGAAGTTGTGCCGGTGCATCGGCGAGATCTGATCCTTGCGCGAGATCATGATTTTCTCGGCGTACAACATGCCCCTGCCCTGTTCCAGATCAGCGGCGGAGCCGTTGCGCACGGTAAACAGGAACAGGCCCAGATCCTCGAAATTTCCCTGCCCGTAATCGGTAATGTCCCAACCCAGCCGGTTCTCGCGGATACTGCCGGCATCCGTTGCCGTGCGGGCGCGCATCTCTTGCGGGCTCCAATAGGCGAAGGGCGGCATCACATATCCAAAGGATCGGATGAAGGCGTTACTTTCCTCGAGGATCTCGTTGATCTGGCTGCGTTCCATGGCGTCCTCCGGGCCGAAGCCGGTTTAATAAAGATTGGCTCGAGATTTAGAGCCTTGATCCGGTCATGGCAATTGAATGCATGGCGGTTTGGCCCTATGTCGGCACAGTTACAAACGCAACGATCATGGATGCAATGATGAACCCGCATCGCAAACACCACGCCGATGAACCGGCAGACGACGTGCTGGCGCTGGAAAGCTTCCTGCCTTACCGGTTGGCGCGCGCCGCAGAAATCGTCAGCCGCCAGTTCGCTGCGCTGTATCGGGAACGCCACGGCATGACCCGGCCGGAATGGCGAACATTGGCTACGATCGGCCAGTTCAACCGCATTACCGCGACTGAAATCGGCGCCCACTCATCCATGCACAAGACCAAGGTCAGCCGGGCAATCCGTGCGCTGGAACAGCGCAAATGGATCTCCCGACAGGTTGACGACACTGATCGCCGGGTCGAGCACATCGAACTGACGCGCGAAGGCCGCAACCGTTATCGTGATCTTGTTGCGCTTGCCCGAACCTATGAGGCCAGGCTTACAGGCATGCTCGGAGAGTCTGGAGCGACCCCACTCGAGGCAGGCATCACCGCCATCGAGAACAAGTTCGACCGCCCCTGACAAGCTTGCAATCAACCGAAGCGCTGCCCAGCGGTGTCGCCGGTCATCCGCCCCACGGCCCGTGGTATTCGCCATCCATGTCGAGCCGCGCAAACCCATGCGCGCCGAAGAAATCGCGCTGCGCCTGAATCATGTTGGCGGTGCCCCGCGCCCGACGATAGGTGTCGAAATAGCCAAGCGCGCTGGCCAGTGCCGGCACCGGCATGCCGTTCAATGCCGCTTCGGCCACAATGCGCCGCAGGCTTCCATCGGTGTCATTGATCATGGCAGAGAACGGCGGTGTCAGCGCCAGATTCGAAACGTCCGGGTCGGTGGTAAACGCGGTGGCAATTTCGTCAAGAAACCGCGACCGGATGATGCATCCGGCACGCCAGATCCGGGCGATGGTCGCCATCGGCAGGTTCCAGTTGAATTCGGCAGACGCTGCTGCCATGACCGCAAAACCCTGAGCATAGGCGGCAACCTTGCCTGCCAGCAGGGCTTTTTCGAGATCATTGACGACCTCCTGCCCCTTGCGCCGGCCCTGTTGTAGTGGAAGTCCAAATAGCTCCTGCGCCAAGGCGCGCTGCTCCCGCATCGCCGACAGGCTGCGCGCGGCCACCGCCGCTTCGATCGCTGTCGCCGGAACGCCCATCATCTGGCTCTCGATCACCGACCAGCGGCCGGTGCCCTTCTGACCGGCAGCATCAACGATGATGTCGGCAATCGGCCGGCCAGTGGCGGCATCCTGCACCATCAGCACTTCAGCGGTGATGTCGATCAGATAGGAATCAAGCGGTCCGGTTGACCAGGCCGAAAACACTGCGGCAATTGTCGGCGCATCCATGCCCAGATGATCGCGCATGACACCGTAAACCTCGGCAATCATCTGCATGTCGGCATATTCGATGCCGTTGTGGATGGTCTTGACGAAATGACCGGCACCGTTCTCGCCAAGCCAGGCCGCACAGGCTTCGCCTTTGAACTTCGCGGAAATCGCTGTCAGCACCGGCTCGACCCGCTTCCAGGCGTCTTCGGCGCCGCCGACCATGATCGATGGCCCGTGCCGAGCACCTTCCTCACCGCCGGACACGCCCATGCCTATGAAGGTGAGGCCCGAGCCTTCCAGATCGGTAAACCGGCGCATAGTGTCGCGGAAATTGGCATTACCGGCATCAATGATGATGTCATTGGCTGCAAGCAATGGCTTCAGCGCCGCGATCTGCTGGTCGACCGGTTCACCGGCCTTGACCATGATGATCACCGGACGCGGTGGCCGGATCGCGGCAACAAAGTCTTCGAGCGTGGCGCAGGCCGTGACCTTGTCGGACAACGCGCCCGCCGAGGCGGCGAACTCATCCGTCCGCGCCGTGGTGCGGTTGTAGACAGCGACGTGATAGCCGTTGTCTGCAATATTGAGCGCAAGATTGGCGCCCATGACGCCAAGCCCGATGACGCCTATTTCCGCTTCAGCCATGTCCGGTCTCCCCTTCGGCATTTGTCACGTCAAGTTGTGACCCATGCAGATGCGGGCGGCAAGCCTCAGAACCACTCACCCCCACATAACCGAAGAGGTGATCACCAGTTTTCAGACGAAAAGCAACGCAGGATTAACAAGATGCAGTCTGCCCAGGCAGCTTCCCCTGACGGGCAGGACCGTGTTCAAAACCTTGCCAAGCAAAACGGTGACTTTTCCCATCCAATTGGATGCGCGGCGCTGCAGCGCCCCCGGACCGCAGCAGCACCTCCGGCTGGCTCACGGGGACCAACGCGGAAAACCTCAATCCGGTTTCGGCTTGTCATCCCCTTCGTCCAGAATGCGCCATGCTGCGCCTTCCAGATCATCATACTGACCGCTTTTCATCGTCCAGAGAAATGCGGCAAGACCCAGGGCACCCAGAAAAAGCGCAATCGGAATCAGGAAGATCAGATTGCTCATGCAGATGCCCCAAGACCTGCATCGGAAACACCCACCGGCGCGCGCTGATCGGAAGCTGATCTGGCGAAGTTTTCGACTGCGGTCTTGCGGCGCAATCTCAGCGAATTCAGCACCACGATTACCGAAGACGACGACATGGCGAGCGCCGCGATCAAAGGAGTGGCATAGCCCATCACGGCCACCGGGACCGCCACACAGTTGTAGAGCACAGCCAGCGCAAAGTTCTGCCTGATCAGGCTGCCGGCCTTGCGTGACACGGAGATTGCCAACGGCACCGCCTCGAGTGAATCATGCAGGAACACGAAGTCCGCCGCCATCCGGCCGACATCGGCAGCACTGGCCGGCGCCATCGACACATGCGCAGCCGACAAGGCCGGCGCGTCATTCAGACCGTCTCCCACCATAAGCGGCTTGCCGCCAGCCGCCGCAAGCGCCTTGACCCGGTCGACCTTGCCGCGCGGCCGCACACCGGCGACATAGTTTTTCATGCCCAACTCGCTTGCCAATGCCTTTACCGGTGCTTCCCGGTCGCCTGACAGGATTTCGGCATCAATGCCCAACGCCGACAATCTGGCCACGGCCTGCACCGCACCGCGTCGCAACTGGTCCGAAAACAGGAATACATCCATGAACACGCCATTCTTCGACAGGACGACCTGGCTGCCGTCGGCCGCCCCATCGATCCCCTGATCGTGGCCATCAAGCGCAAACACAGCCCGGCCCAGCCGGTAGACGTCGCCTTCGGGCGAGATCGCCTCCACCCCGTCGCCGGGCGTTTCTGTGATATCAAAGTCCGGCACCGCATCACCGGCAAGGTCATGAACCGCGAGCGCCTGGCTCAGCGGATGCCGCGAGGCCCGCGCGATCCGCGCCGCCATCGCCAGATGATCCGGCGATACTGATGCAGAATTGATCAGCTGCGGCCGCCCCCGCGTCAGGGTTCCGGTCTTGTCGAAGACAACATGATCGGTCTGGGCCAGCCGTTCCATCGCCGAGCCGTCCTTGACCATGATTCCGTTCTCGAACAATCGTCCCGCAGCCACGACCTGGACCACAGGTACAGCCAGCCCCAGCGCGCAGGGACAGGTTATGATCAGAACTGCGACCGCCGTCATCATCGCCATGCGCCAGTCGCCAGACACCAGCATCCAGCCGATAAAGGTGCCCAGCGCCAGCAAATGCACTGCGGGCGCATAGATGGACGACGCCCGGTCGGCAATGCGCCTGTAACCCGCCCTGCCGCTCTCCGCAGCCTCCATCATCGACACCATTTCGGCCAGGAACGAGTTGCGGGCGCTCTTCGTCGCCTCCAGCACCAGCGATCCGGTCAGGTTGAGCGTGCCCGCCGGGGTCAGTGATCCGGCTTCGACCAGAAGTGGCGCACTCTCGCCATTGACGACGGCGAAATCCATGTCCGAGCGGCCCGAAACCACCCGTCCGTCCACCGGGATCCGGTCGCCCGGTGCTATCGCCAGTCGCATGCCCGGCTCGATCTCGTCGAGCGCCAGATATTCGCGACTGCCGTCGTCCCTGATCACCATCGCGCCGCGCGGCGACAGCCGAACCAGATTGCGCACCGCGGAGCGAGCCTTTTCGCGCATCATATGATCGAGCGTCCGGCCAGCCAGCAGAAAGAACAGCAAGGTCACCGAAGCGTCAAAATAGGCATGTTCGCCATGGGTGATGGTCTCATACAGCGACATCGCATAGGCCAGAATTACGCCGAGCGAGATCGGCACATCCATATTGGCGTGGCCATGGCTGAGCGCATCCCAGGCAGAGCGGAAAAAGATCCGGCCCGAATAGGCCAGTGCCGGGGCGGCAATCAGCGCCGAGATCCAGTGAAAGAGGTCGCGCGTTGCATCATCGGCGCCCGACCAGACCGACACCGACAACAGCATCACATTCATCGAGGCAAAGCCCGCCACCGCCAGCGCCTTGAGCAACTCGCGGAAGGCAGGGTCTACGCCCTCTTCGCCGCCGCCGGGCAAATGCGCCGGATAGCCCAGAGCCTTTAGTTTTTCACCCAGCGCCGTCAGCACGGCCTCGGCATGGTCACCAGCTGTCTTTGTGCTGGACGTGTCGCCAAACACCACCGACACCCGCCGGGTCGACAGATTGACCCGGGCATGATCGACGCCAGCTGTTTTGGGAAGTTCGCGTTCCAGAAGCGCGATGCAGGCGCCGCAATGCACCCCCGGCACAATCAGATCCACCTGCCGCATACCGTCGCTCAGAGGCCGGCTCGACAGCCACATTTCCTCCGCCGATGGCGCTTCGGATTTCAGCGCCTCAAGCTCTGCAGCGCTTTCCGTGCCTGCAGCGCAACAGCTCATGGCCGCAGGCTTCCATCCGCCTTGACGTGAAACCGCCGCCCCCGCTTGTAGATCGTCTGGCCATCGCGCGTGGCGGTCACCGTGGCGATCCATTCGCCTTCCGCAAGCTCGCCGGCACCCCGATAGATCCCGTCAGCATCGCGGGTCAAAACCATGTGACGGTCATGATGCTCGCCCACCGGGCGGCGCAGTTCCGCAACCATGGTGTCAGCCAGCGCCAGATTTCCGGCTGAATCGATAAAGTCTATCTCAAGGCCATCGACATTCGGGATCAGTTTCATCTGGTAGCCCAGAGCAGCAATCGCGCGTGACTCCGCTGCCTTGGCATTGAATTGCTGGCTCGCCACATAGGTATTGGGCACAACCAGCCCGCTCCAGCTGGTGATCGCGAACCGCGCCATGATCAGATTGACCGTGATGATCACCCCGAAAAACGCCACCATGCTGAAAAGCATGTGCTTGCCGGTAAATTCCTTGGGCTGGAAAATCGCCCGGATCATCTGCATCACTTTGTCTCCGGCCCATGGAAGTTGGCGGTATAGCTGTCGCGTTCAGTGCTGGCTCTGTCTTCGGTGATGAAGCGGAACTTCGCGGTATCGGAGGTAACATACTCCTTGGGCTGAAGCACATTAACCCGCAATTCACGCAAACGGTCGGGCTCGACCGGAATTGCAAAAGACACCCCGGCGGGTTGATCGATGCCCGGTATCCGCATCGTCGCGCCCGGCAGTCCCTCGATCGACAGGAAGATCACCCGCGGCTCTGGGATCATGTTGAGAATCTTCACCGAATAACCATTGCGAATATCGCCATTGGATTCAAGCACATATTGCGGATTGCGGTCATGCAGCACATTGACCTCAAGCCGGTCGCGCGACAACAGCCCGACCACCAGGGCAATGCCGACCAGCGACCATACGCCCATATACATCAATGACCGCGGCCGGAAAACGATGCGCCAGTTGAAATGCTTGACCGCATCGACAAAGCCGCCATCTTCGGTGCGGCTGCGCCGTGGATCCAGCGTGCCCGTGACAGGATCCTGGGCAAGCGCCATGTTGTCGGCATAATCAGCCAGGGTGGCGTAGGAAATCAGCCCGCGCGGCCGGTCGAGCTTGTCCATGACCGTGTCGCAGGCATCAATGCACAGCGCGCAGGTGATGCATTCGAGCTGCTGGCCGTCGCGGATGTCGATACCCATCGGGCAGACCGCGACACAGGCATTGCAATCGACGCAATCCCCCTGCACCAGCCCCTGAGCCGCAGCCTTCTTGGCGTGACGTCCGCGCGGTTCGCCGCGCCAGTCATTATAGGTCACCACCAGCGAATTCTCATCCAACATCGCTGCCTGAATGCGTGGCCATGGGCACATATAGATGCAGACCTGCTCACGCATCAGACCGCCAAAAGTGTAGGTCGTCGCGGTCAGCACGGCCACGGTGATATAGGCGATCGGCGCGGCATTGCCGGTGAGGAAGTCCATCAGCAGCGTCGGTGCATCGGCAAAATAGAAAATCCAGGCGCCGCCTGTGGCGATTCCGATAAAGATCCAGACAGCGTGCTTGAGCACCCGCTTGGCCAGTTTCGACGCGCTCCATGGCGCGGCCTCGAGCTTCATCCGCTGATTGCGCTCGCCCTCGATCCAGCGCTCGACCACCAGAAACAGATCAACCCACACGGTCTGCGGACAGGTGTAGCCGCACCAGGCCCGGCCGACGGCCGAGGTGATCAGGAACAGCCCGAACCCGGCCATCACCAACAACCCGGCGACGAAGAAGAACTCCTGCGGCCAGATCTCGATGAAAAAGAAATAGAACCTCCGGTTGGCAACATCGAGCAGCACCGCCTGATCAGGCGCAAATGGCCCGCGATCCCATCTCAGCCAGGGCGTAACATAATAGATACCGAGGGTGACCAGCATGACCAGCCACTTGAACCGCCGGTAAGTACCTTCGGCGCGTTTCGGAAATATCTTCTTGCGCGCCTCGTAGAGCGGCTTGCGCTTCCAGGCGGCATTGACCGATTCGGCATCAAGCCGTTCGATTTCATCCGCATCTTCTGAAGCGGCGGTGGTCGTTTGCGTGTTCATCATGGGCACCATTGATTTGGGCTGCACCATGCGCGAGACACACCGCAGATGCCTTGATCAAGATCAAGCGGTTATACCAAGCGGCACTGATAGTGAGCCCTTCCACGCAACCCGGTATTACAACCAGCTTTTGTCACGCACCCGCGCCGAGCGGTTGCCGTCAGGGGTGGCGACGTCAACCACGGTTCCCTCGTCCCAGCAATCGCGGCCGATCATGGAGATCGCCACATTGGTATTGAAGTCAGGCGACCAGGACGCCGAGGTGATCTGGCCAACCAACTCTCCACCGGCACTCACCATCCACGGCTCCGGGCACGGAGGCACCGCGTCACCTTCGATTTCCAGATAGCGGATCTGCTTGAGCGGACCTTCCCTGGCGACCCGCAAAAGCGCGTCCCGTCCGACGCAGCCGATGGCTGATCTGGTATCGCAGAAGCGGCCGAGCCCGCATTCATGCGGCGTGTTGGCGCGGGTCATGTCATTGCCATAAGACAGCATCCCCGCCTCGATGCGTTCGATCAGGTTGGGGCATCCGGCACGCACATCGAGATCCCGGCCGGCTTCGAACAGCGCGTCCCACAGCGGCTCGCCGTTCTGTCCACCCTCGACATAGATCTCGAACCCGCCCTGTTTGGAATAGCCCGAGCGGGCGACGACCAGATCGACGCCATTGAAGGCCAGGCGCTTGTAGCGGAAGAACCGGATCGAACGGACTTCGTCGCCAAACACCCGGGCGGCCAGATCATCGGCGCGCGGGCCCTGGATCGCCAGCGGCGACACGTCGGGTTCGATCACGTCGACAGCCAGCCGGAAGCCCACCGCCAGCGCCTTGACCCACAAGAGAAGATCGCTGTCAGCGATTGACACCCAGTAGCGATCCTCTTCGAGCTTGACGGTGACCGGATCGTTGAGCATGCCGCCGGTCTCGTCAACCATCGGCGTGTAGAGGCATTGCCCGACCACCATCTCCGAGAGATCCCGCGGGGTCAGCATCTGCACCAGTTCGGCTGCCTGCGGCCCGCGGATTTCCACCTGCCGTTCGCAGGCCACATCCCAGACCTGAACGGCGGTCTTGAGATGGTGATAGTCCTCGACAACCGACTTGAACACGGTCGGCAGCAGCATGCGGTTGTAGACCGTATAGGCCGACACGCCCGCCGCAGTGACACGGTCCGTAAAAGGGGTGCGCCGGGTGCGGCGGGAAATCGACAGAAATGGCGGCATTGGCTGTCTCCGGAACAAGAGGCGCGTCACGCGCTGTGCACCGGCAGACTAGTTGCGACATTTCCGCAGACGCGCGCCAAATCGCGTCATCAGAGAACTATTTTTACGCCTCAACCGACCCATCCGAGACGCTCGACAAACCACCACGCAGCAATGGCCGCGATGGCCAGCGACATCGGCATGGTGACCCGCGTCCGGTACCAGGGCTTGTCGGAAAACCAGGCGCCGAACAACGCGTAGCATCCAGCGACGACAGCCAGTTGACCAGCCTCTACACCGACATTGAAGGCAATCAACCCGCTGGCAAAATGCGCCGGCGACAGGCCGATTTCGGTCAGCACGCCGGCAAAGCCGAGGCCATGCAGCAACCCGAAGCCGAACACCACGAAAGGCCGCCAGGGGCTGAGCCGGTTGGTCGCCAGGTTCTCAACCGCGATGAAGACGATCGAGGCGGCAATCAGCGGCTCGACAATGCTGGCAGGCAGCGAAATCACCCCCAGCATCGCCATCGCCAATGTCACCGAATGCGCAATGGTAAAGGCGGTGATCTGCACCAGCAGCGGCTTGAGCCGCGGCGACAGCAAAAACAGCCCGACCACGAAGAGAATGTGATCCAGCCCCTTGGGCACGATGTGGGTGAAGCCGATGCCGACATAATCGACAAAGACTTCTCCGGCGCTGAGAACCAGGCCGCCCTCCACCGGGATTGCTTCGCTGGGTCCGCCATCTGCGAGATAGGCCGAATAGCTGTATTCGCCATCAGCGTCGGGAACGCGGATGACGCTCGGGCCAAAGGCCGGATCGAACGAGAACACCACGTCGCTGGCACTTGGCGGCAAGGGCCCCGACAATGTCAACCGGCTCAGCCGGGCGAAATCGGTATCGCCGACCGGATCGAGATCCACAGTGGTGACATCAAGGGGAATGTTGGTTCCATCCGATGTCAGCCTGACACCGTCGAGAAACCGGGCCTTGAAGCGCTCGAACTCTGACGCCAATGCGGTCTCGTCCAGCAGCCGCAAGGCGTCGTAGCGCTGCGCGTTGGGGCTGTCGTCGGTATCGCCATGCTCCGCGCCGATTTCGGCCAGCGCGGCTTCGAGGATCAGCGACATCTCAAGCCGCACCGTGCCATCGCAGGGGAAAAGCAGATCGACAATCGCCGGACGGATTTCGTGGGCGCGCAAGCTTGCAGAGGATGCTGCCAAAAGCAGCGCGGCAAAAATCAGGGCAGCAAACACTTGATTTATCGAACGGAAGAACAGATTCATCATCAGAACCACTTTGGAGAAAACACCATGGGACAACCGGCACGCCGCAAAACTGCCCGCAACATTGCTTGGGCACTAGTTGGAGCGATGCTGGCGGTTAGTCCAGTCTCTGCCCATGAATTCTGGATTGAACCACACGTTTTTTCAATCAAGCCGCAAACCGAAATCCGAGCCGACCTCCGTGTCGGGCAGGATTTCAAGGGCGATGCCTTTCCCTATATCCCGTCGCGGTTTACGGCCTTCAAGCATTACGACAGCCTTGGCGAAACCGACATCACCGGCACAACCGGAGATCTTCCCGCCCTGACATTGATGCCGCAGTCCGAGGGGCTCAACATTTTCACCTATGTGTCAGTCGGGGAACGTATCCGCTTCAAGGAGTGGGAAAAATTTGCCGCCTATCTCGAACTTGAAGGATTGAATTCCATACCCGCCCGTCATGACGCCCGCGGGCTGTCGCGCGACGATGTCCGTGAACTCTACACACGCTGCGCCAAGACGCTCGTCAACGTCGGTGATGCAACACGTGATCAGGACCGCGCCACCGGCATGCGGCTGGAACTTGTCGCAGGCCAAAACCCGCAAGCGCTTTCGGCGGGTGCGAAGATGAGCTTCACCTTGTTGTGGGAAGGTCAGCCGCTCGACGACACGCAAGTGGCCCTGTTCCAGCGTGGCAACGACGGCACCCTGGCGGCACGAACCCTAGCCCGCACCAATGAGAACGGCCAGGCCAGCTTTACCCTCCCTGCTTCAGGAACCTATCTGGCTGCGGGTGTGCACATGATCGAGGCGCCCGCTGAGCGCAACGCCGACTGGGAAAGCTATTGGGCTTCGCTGACATTTGCGGTGGAATAAGGCAGAACGGCAGGTCGAGCCCAACATGTCGATGTTTCAAGGCTCGGCAAAGGTCGGCTTTCGTCCTGATGGCAGTTGCTGGGGCTGTGGAGTCATTCGCGACGTTTGCGGTCACACCCTGAACAAGGCTGCTTCGACCAATCCAACGACCTGCTGCAGCCCGCCGCTGGCGTCGATTTCGGTCCAGGTCACAGGTCCGGTCCCACGCTTGAGTTGCGCATGCAGCACATCGGCATCCGCATCGGAGGCATCAGCAGTGCGGGTGGAAATACGGCGTTCCAGCGTGGCAGGATCGGAATTCAACCAGATGCCGTCGAACGGGACACCCAAACGAACGGAAAGCTCACCGAAGGCCCCGCGATCAGCCTCGGCGAGAAAGGTTGCGTCGAGGATGACGCTGTGCCCGGCACACAAGACCTGCTCTGCCTCGTCCAGTAACCGGGCGTAGACATCCCTGTTGGCTTCGGACCGATACGCATTTGCGGGCAGCCGGTCCAACGGATCGACACCAAACATCGCCTTGCGCTCCAGATCGCTGCGCAGGTGGACAGCTCCCGGAGAAGACCCCAGGTTCGGAGCGATACGAGCGGCAATCGTGGTCTTGCCCGAGCCGGAGAGCCCTCCGACAGCCACCAGCCGTGGCGCTATAGGAGTAAGGAAATCTATGGCCTGCTCAAGGTAAGTCTGTGCGTCTCGGGCGATATCGCCGGTGACAGCACTGGACATGGTTTGCACCGCAACCATGGAGCGGATCGCGGCGCGAATGCTCAAGAATAGCGGCAAAGTGGCGAGCCCGGGATAATCTCGCGATTTCCAAAGATAGCTGTTCTGCAGGACGTTCGCTTGCAAGGCCAGTCCCCGGTGCAGCAGGTCCATCACCAGGAAGGCGAAGTCGTAAAAAATATCGCAGGTCCCGAGCCGTTCGTCGAACTCGAGCGCGTCAAAGGCCACCGGCTGCCCGTCGATCATGACAAGGTTTTTCAGATGCAGATCGCTGTGACACCGGCGCACGTACCCTTCAGCGGATCGTTGCGACAGAAGTGAAGCGACGTCGCCGAAGGTTCGATCCGTTCGCCTGAAATATTCCCCCAGCCTGTCATGGCCCAGAACCGGTTCCATGCGGGCAAACGCCTCGCGCAATTCGTCGATGATCTCGCCAATCAGAACTGCGCCATCGGAGGGGCGTTTCTCGGCTGCGGCGTGGAGGCCGGCGATAACGTGGCCCAGCTTTTCGGCAAGATCGTCGGTCAGCTTTCCCGCATCGGCGATACAGGTCAGCTCATCCTCGCGGCGAAACCTGTGCATCCGCAGCGCATACTCCACCGGTATCCCCTTGCCGTCCAGAGCGAGCCGGCCCGGCCCCTCGCGGGTAATTGTGACCACGCGATCATAGATCGCAGGAGCCGCCGGGGCATTCAGGGCGAGTTCATGCGCAATGACATTGCGGCGGGCATCGAGCGTGCTGAAGTCTAGATAGTTGTATTTGACCGCCCGCTTGATTTTGAAAGCCAGATCACCAGCGAGAAACACGTAAGCCGAATGCGTTGTGATCATTTCAACAGGCTTTTCGACCCCGTAGGTTTCCGGATCGCTTAGAAATTCCACAACTTCCGTCTGATCGGTCGGGTCTGGATTCATCGCTTCCGGCATTCGTCACCTCTTGCACAAACAGGCCGTCCCCATTTGCGTTTCCTCTTTTCAGTTTGAGTCTGATAGACGCGCTGGTCAAGCCAGGTTCCCCGCACAGCTGGTGAGGTCGCTTGAATTTACCCGAACTTGAAAGCGATCAAATCGACTCCCGCAACAGCCAAAAGGAGAAGGAACAAATCGACCCGGTAAGCGTCCATAAATTCATCCCGCGTGATTCCGGAAGACAGATAAGGCACCTACTCGACGGTCGGAAAGCAGACTTTTCTGGCATTGGGTGAAATGGAAATTTTGGCCCGAAACTGCCGTTCACGTAAGCTCTCGACGCTGCAGCGCAGCTTCTTAAGTGCTGACATTGATGAGCCACATCTGATCATGATGGGCACCACCGGGCAACTTGAACCCGTTTTTGCGCAGATGTTAAGCAGCACTCTTCCATTTTAGCGGGGTAACGTAAACGATGCTGTCACCAGCACTCACCATCACCTCGCCGTCCTGAATATTGACCTGCAGGCTCATTGCGCGGCTTGCCAGTTTTGCCAGTTCACCGGTGTCTTTCTCGGAAAAACTTGTCACCTGAAGATTGTCGAACCGGGCGGTAGTGCTTTTGATCTTGTCCCACCACATCTCGGCCGTCCTGCCGCCGTAGGGATAGATGATCACCTTGCCGGCCTTGCCACAGGATTGGCGCACCACTTTTTCGCTGGGAAGCCCAAGCGCCACCGACACATCAAGTTCGCCGCTCAGGCTTTTCTGCCAAATGTCCGGCTCGTCATCCGTTGAAAGCCCCTTTGTCATTTCCAGATGCTCATGGGCGTTCAGCGCAAAAGCCAAAATACGCAGCATCAGCCGTTCATCCGTCTCCGAGGGGTGTTTGGCAACGGTCAGTTTATGGGTGTCATAATAGTGACGATCCATGTCGGAGACTGAAAGTTCGACTTTGTAGATAGTGGCATTTTGCGCCATGACATGTTCCAAAAGTTCAAAGATCAGGATGCTTACTGCGTCTGGTGACATTGTGAAAGCAGTTAAAAATGCCACGAACAACGGCGGGCTAACCGCACAATCGGATGTCATGAATTTCAGATCGAGCACGAAGAGATTCAGGCGGCAGAAAAGCCCCCATTGCGGACCTTGGTGGGCATCGCGACAAAAGCCAGATCACCGCCCGAAACGACCAAGAACCCGGATCAAGCGAAGGGCTGCAAATTCCGGCATAGCGGCCACTCGCCCATGCAGAATGAACAATCCGCACCACCGTTCTACCGCCGGTTTTCCGCCCTGCGGCCCAAACAAAACCCCGCCGGACTTGCATCCGGCGGGGTTCATTGCCTGATCTCTGACAGGCCCTATTTCCAAGACCCCGGATAGCTCAGCCTTTACAGCCCGCCGCCCAGCGTGTGGACATAGACCGCCAGCTGCTTGACTGTTGGTTCGCCGAGGCGACCGACCCAGGCTGGCATGACACCATGCTTGGGAGCCCGCACCTGCGCCACGATCTGCGCTTCGGTAGAGCCCTTGAGCCAGATGCCGTCTGACAGCCGTGGCGCACCGAAATCAACGATACCTTCGGCATTGTCGCCATGGCAGGCGGCGCAGTTTTCAGCAAACACCTCCTGGCCGGGCGCGACCAGAGCCGCGTCGGATGGCGTATCGCTCAGGCTCACCACATAGGCGGCAACCTGGTTGATCTGTTCGGGCTCGAGCATGTCGGCAAAGGCCGGCATTTCGGAAAAGTGGGTGTCTTCATCGGCATCATAGCGAATGCCGTGGGCAATGGTGTGGTAGATCTGGTCGATCGTTCCGCCCCACATCCAGTCGTCATCATTGAGATTGGGATAACCGGCTGACCCGGAAGCGCCCGAGCCGTGGCACTGGGCACAATTGACCTTGAAGGCGGACGAGCCGCCGGCAATGGCGAATTGCAGCAATTCCTGATCACCGGCGATATCTGCCACCGGAGTGGCGGCGATCTTTTCGAGCAGAGCCCCCTGAGCGACCTTCGCGTCGGCCAGTTCGGCAACCACATCGGCACGGCTGGAATAGCCCAGCAGTCCGGGTGTGGCCCCATTGATCAGCGGTATCGCCGGATAGGCGATGGCATAACCGATGGCCCAGATTATGCAGAGATAGAACGTCCACAGCCACCAGCGCGGCATCGGGTTGTTCAATTCCCGGATACCATCCCACTCGTGGCCGGTGGTCTCGACACCGGTAACCTCATCAATGTGTTTCTCGGACATCTCTCAGTCCTCCTTCAACGGGATTTGCGCTGCATCATCGGCGGCTTTCTTGGCGCCGGGCCTGAGCAGAAAGAGCACCATGCCAACGAACACGACAAACAGGAAGACGAGTCCCCAGCTGTCGGCGAAGTGGCGCATTGCTGTATAGGTTTCCATTGCTTAGCCCCCTACCGGTAACCGGCCGCTTCGTCGTAGGTCGAGAAATCGACCAACGTACCAAGCATCTGCAAATAGGACACAAGCGCGTCCATCTCGGTGACCACAGCCGGGTCGCCATCGAAATCACCCAGCTTGGCCTTCGGATAACGCTCCTCGATGCCCGAGGTATCCGCATTGGGGTCGGATTGCCCCATCAGGTCTGCCTTGGCATTGGCGATCATGTCCTCGGTGTAAGGCACACCGACTGCAAGGTTTGCCTGCAGATCGGCGGTGACATTGGCCACCTTGAGCGGCGTCGTCTTCAGGAACGAGTAACTCGGCATGATCGATTCGGGCACCACCGAGCGGGGCTCGGTCAGGTGCTCGACATGCCATTCATTCGAGTAGCGATTGCCGACGCGGGCGAGGTCTGGCCCCGTCCGCTTCGATCCCCACTGGAACGGATGGTCATACATCGATTCCGCCGCAAGGCTGTAATGGCCATAGCGTTCGACCTCGTCCCGGAAGGGGCGGATCATCTGGCTGTGGCAGGTATAGCAGCCTTCGCGGATATAGATGTTGCGCCCGGCCAGTTCCAGCGGCGAGTAGGGCCGCATTCCATCGACTTTCTCGATGGTGTTCTCGAGATAGAAGAGCGGTGTGATTTCGACGATACCGCCGATACTGACCACCACCAGCGAGCCGACCATAAGCAGGGTTGCGTTCCGCTCAATGATACCGTGTTTATCTAAAAGTGACATCGTTCTTGTCTCCTACTCTGCCGGCTGCATGACGGGTTCGCTGCCCGGAATCGGGACCTCGTCCCGTTCATGGCCAAGGATGGTCATCAACACGTTCCAGCCCATGATGATGCCGCCAGCGAGGTACATCAGCCCGCCAATGGCGCGCAGCAGATAGTAAGGGAACATCGCCGCCACGGATTCAGCGAAGGAATACACCAGGAAGCCCTGATCATTGTATTCACGCCACATCAGGCCCTGCTGGATACCGGCAACCCACAGAACCGCTGCGTAGACAACGATGCCGAGTGTGGCCAGCCAGAAGTGCCAGTTGACCAGCCGCATGGAGTAGAGCCGCGGGCGGTTCCACAGTTTCGGCACCAGATAGTAGATGGCGCCAAAGGTGATCATGCCGACCCAGCCGAGCGCACCGGAATGCACGTGACCAATGGTCCAGTCGGTGTAGTGGCTGAGCGAATTGACCGCCTTGATCGACATCATCGGACCCTCAAAGGTCGACATGCCGTAAAACGCCACCGCAATCACCATCATCCGGATGATCGGATCGGTGCGGATCTTGTCCCAGGCGCCCGACAGCGTCATCAGACCGTTGATCATGCCGCCCCATGAGGGCATCCACAGCATGATCGAGAACACCATGCCCAGCGTCTGCGCCCAGTCCGGCAGAGCCGTGTAGTGCAGATGGTGCGGACCGGCCCAGATATAGAGGAAGATCAGCGACCAGAAATGGATGATCGACAGCCGGTAGGAATAGACCGGCCGGTTGGCCTGTTTGGGGATGAAGTAATACATCATGCCCAGAAAGCCGGCAGTGAGGAAGAACCCGACCGCGTTATGGCCATACCACCATTGCGTCAGGGCATCCTGCACCCCCGCAAACAGCGAATAGCTCTTCACACCGAGAAACGACACCGGCATCGCCAGATTGTTGACGATGTGCAGCATGGCGATAGTGATAATGAAGGCCAAGTAGAACCAGTTCGCCACATAGATGTGGGGTTCCTTGCGCTTGAACAGCGTCCCCATGAAGACCACCAGATAGGCCACCCAGACAAGGGTCAGCCACAGGTCGACATACCATTCAGGCTCGGCATATTCGCGTGCCTGGGTGATACCAAGCAGATAGCCGGTCGCAGCCATGACGATGAACAGCTGATAGCCCCAGAACACGAACCAGGCGAGATTGCCGCCGAACAGCCGTGCCCGAGACGTACGCTGGACAACATAAAGCGATGTTGCGATCAGCGCGTTACCGCCAAAGGCAAAAACCACCGCCGAGGTGTGCAATGGCCTTGTACGACCGAAATTGAACCACGGCTCAATGTTGAGATCCGGAAAGGCCAGCTGGAAGGCGACAATGACGCCGACCAGAAATCCGACGATGCCCCAGATGGTCGTGGCAATGATGCCGTATCGCACCACCTCGTCGAAATAGCCGGATCCATCGTCAGCGGATTGGCCGGTGACGGGTGAAAAATTGACGCGCCGCAGCAGCAGCACGGTTCCCGCCAGAAGCACGACGAACAAGACCCACATATGGGCCTCGAACTGGTCGTCCTTGGCGAAAGCCACGCCGAGCAACGCCAAAAAGGCACCTATGCCCACGGCGATTGTTTCGAAAGCGTATTTCATGGTTGGTATTCCCCAGGGATATCAAATCTGTAACCGGCCAAATCCGCTACGCCGCCCCCTTGGACAAACCGCGGACTTTGCCGAGCTGTGGAACAAATCGCAGAAGCAACCGCCTGCCGCCTTGATCCAAGTCAAGGACGCCCAATGATCCCGATCTTAGTCTTGCTGCGAAGAGGGACATAAGAACCAATAATATCCGCTCTTTACATTGGGATACCGCTTCATGACAGACGATGCCACAATCAGGCTGGCGCACGGCGAAGACCCGATTGCCGCCCTGCGCAAGGCACACAAGGAGCAACTGCTGCTGTGCGACCGGCTCGAAGAAATTGCTGATTCTCTTCCGGGCGGCATCAATCGGCAGAAGTGCATTTATGCTGCCCGCGCTCTCGGCCCGATGATCCGCGGCGTTCACCGGTTCGAGGAAGACGTGGTGTTTCCGATGATCGCCGAACGGCTCAAAGGCGACAGCAAAATCGAGGCGACGCTCAACCGGTTGCGATTCGAGCATTGCGAGGATGAATGTTTCGCCGAGGAATTGATCGAAGCCCTGCACGCAATGGGAGCAGGCAACGCCGATATCAATGTCGAGGCCACCGGCTACATGCTGCGCGGATTTTTTGAAGCCATGCGCCGCCACATTGCCTTTGAAAGCGAACACTTGCTCGCCCAGGAAGAATTGACAGCGGCCGATCGTCCAAAAGATGATGATCATCATCAGCCGTAAAGCCAGAGTCAGCGCCTGACATCGAGAACGCTGAAACGGCGTCTGTATTCTACGGCGCTGAGCCCGGTGATCGACCGGAACACCCGACCAAAGGCCGAGATATCCTGATAGCCCACCGACCAGCCCACGGCACTGACCGGCTCCCGGGTCCGCTCGAGCAATCCGCGCGCCTTTTCGATCCGCAACGCCTGTACATAGGCATTGGGGCTCACCCCAGTCGCGGCCTTGAAGCGGCGCAGGAAGGTGCGCCCGGACAGCCTGGTCCTGAGCTCGAGCGCCTCCGCGCTCAAATCATCCTCGACATGGCCTTCCATCCACAACTGCAGCGCCAGGATGGTTTCGTCGCCATGGTGGAGATTGGGGCGAAAGCTGCGGTAATTGCGCTGCTCGCGTTTGCCGGGATCAATCAGCAGATGTCGCGCTGTGCTGGTCAACACATCGATGCCTTGCCAGCGCTCGACGAAGAACAGGCCAAGGTCCACCCAGGCCATCATGCCGCCCGCGGTGACAATGTCGTTGTCGTCAATCAGCAGATGCTCTGGCTGCAAATCCGCATCCGGAAAGGTCTGGCGAAATTCATCTTCAAGTGCCCAATGGGTTGTCACCGGCCGCGAGCTGAGCAATCCGGCGTGGCCAAGCCAGAACACTCCGGCGCAGACCGATGCCGTCAACGTCCCTGCCCCGTGCTGCTGCCGGATCCAGCTGTGCACCGCTTGATCCTCCGCGCCACGCGCACCGCTCCGGTTTGGCGGCAGAATCAGCGCATCAAACGATGTTCGGCTTTGAGCCAGGTCCTCTGGCCGGATGGTACTGACCTTGATCACCACGCCGTTCTGGCCGGTGCTGATGAGATTGGCGGCATCCAGCAGGTCGGCCAATCCGAGAACCGCTGATTCCTGAGCGCCTGAATAGGCCATGATGGCAAGCAATCGATCGGGCGCCATCATCTTGGCGATATCAGCATAGTATTTGTCATACCCGCCAATTTATTCGGATCGATACCTTCTGTAAATCTGCATCACCAATCAAAGGAGATCCTCATGACCGACACAGCTCTTATCCTCGTCGATATCCAGAATGACTACTTCGAGAGCGGCCGCTGGCCACTCCACAAGATGGACGAAGCCAGCACGAATGCGGCCAGGGTTCTCGAACACGCCCGCAAGCAGGGGCAAATGGTGGTTCACATCCATCATGAGATTCCCTCCGACGAAGCGCCGTTCTTCAGGCCCGGCAGCAAGGGCGCCGAAATACACCCCTCCGTCGCCCCGGTTGCGGGTGAGGAAAAGATCCTCAAGCACCGGCCCAACAGTTTTGTCGACACAAGGCTTCAGGACACGCTTTCGTCGCGGGGCATATCGCGCGTCATCATCATCGGCGCCATGAGCCAGATGTGCATCGACGCCACCGCCCGCGCCGCCAAGGATCTGGGCTATGACGTTACTGTGGTTCACGACGCCTGCGCAGCGCGCGACAGTGAGTTTGACGGCGTCGCGGTTCCGGCGGTCCAGGTCCATGCGGCGTTCATGGCCGGGCTCTCAGGCACCTATGCCAGGCTTGTCGACAGCAACAGCCTTGTGAGTGCTCCCTGAACCGGGCGTCTGATTCGATTCGGCAATTGTCACAGCCAAGCACTTTTTTGGATTTTCATGTCTTGGTCCGCTCATGGTTGAACTGGCCTGTGGACAACGAGGACAATGGGAACAAAAATGGAGCTTGGTCGAATCGCGTCCGTTTAACGCAGACATGGCCGTCCCATCCGGTTATGTCAGATGATTGCCCGCACCCCGACGAGGATTGAAGACACAATGAATGATGCTGCGCGAAAAATAGAGCCTATTCCGGCCAGAGCCGAGAAAAGCCCGTTGTTTCGCGAGGCTCCGTCCAACATCGAGGCCGAACAGGCGTTGCTCGGAGCCATGCTGGTCAACAATGACGCGTTTTACCGCGTTTCGGATTTCCTCAAGCCGACCCATTTCCAGGAACCGCTGCACAGCAAGATTTACGAGGTCGGCGGCGACATCATCCGCATGGGCAAGACCGCCAACCCGGTGACGATCAAGACCTTCCTGCCCGCCGACTCGAAAGTCGGCGACATGACCGTGGCACAATATCTCGCCCGTCTGGCGACTGAAGCCGTCACCATCATCAATGCCGAAGACTATGGCCGCGCCATCTATGACCTGGCGCAGCGCCGGGCGCTGATTTCGATCGGCGAGGACATGGTCAACATTGCCTATGACGCGCCGCTCGACATGCCGCCGGGCACCCAGATCGAAGATGCCGAACGCCGCCTGTTCGAGCTCGCCGAAACCGGCCGTTATGATGGAGGCTTCCAGTCCTTCAATGACGCCGTTTCAATGGCCATCGACATGGCCGGCGCCGCCTTTCAGCGCGATGGCGGACTGTCTGGCGTGTCAACCGGCATCTCGTCGCTCGATGAGCGCATGGGCGGCCTGCAGTCGTCCGACTTGATCGTGCTGGCCGGACGCCCGGGCATGGGCAAGACCTCGCTTGCCACCAACATCGCCTTCAACATCGCCCAGGCCTATGAGGGCGAGGTGCAGGCCGATGGTTCGATGAAGGCCAAGAATGGCGGCGTTGTCGGCTTCTATTCGCTGGAAATGTCGGCAGAACAGCTCGCCACCCGTATCATTTCCGAGCAGACCGAAATCTCGTCGTCGAAAATTCGCCGTGGTGAAATTTCCGAGGCCGATTTCGAAAAGCTCGTCGGCTGCTCGCAGATGATGCAGAAGATCCCGCTATTCATCGACCAGACCGGTGGTATCTCGATTGCGCAATTGTCGGCCCGCGCCCGCCGCCTCAAGCGCCAGCGCGGCCTTGACGTGCTGGTCATCGACTACATCCAGCTGATGACCGGTTCGGGCAAGTCGAGCGACAACCGGGTGCAGGAAATCACCCAGATCACCACCGGCCTGAAGGCGCTCGGCAAGGAACTCAATGTTCCCATCATCGCCCTGTCGCAGCTGTCGCGTCAGGTGGAAAGCCGCGAGGACAAGCGCCCGCAGCTCTCCGACTTGCGTGAATCGGGTTCGATCGAGCAGGACGCCGACGTGGTGCTGTTCGTGTTCCGCGAAGAATATTATGTCAAGAACGGCGAGCCACGCCGGGCGCAGGACGAGATTGCCGCCGACATCAAGACCCCGGAATACCTGGCCTGGGAAGAAAAGATGCTGAAGGTCAAAGGCACCGCCGACGTCATCATCGCCAAGCAGCGCCACGGACCGACCGGCACCGTGCAGTTGGGCTTCCAGGCGGAATTCACCCGCTTTGCCGATCTGGCAGACAATTCCTACAACCAGTTCACCCACGACGAATAGGTCCACGGTTTGACGACATCCGCGAGCGCCATTGACCACGCTTCCCTGTCCGCAGCGACAACGCGCCTGAGCGTTGATCTGACAGCACTTGCTGAAAACTGGCGGAAAATGCGTGACCTCTCCGGCAGCGCCCGTTGCGGCGCGGCGGTAAAGGCCAATGGCTATGGAACCGGCGCAGACCGGGTTGCGCCGAGACTGGCACGCGAGGGGTGCAGGGACTTCTTCGTCGCCGATGCCAATGAAGGTGCGGGCTTGCGGCCATTGCTGCCCGACGCCCGCATTTATGTTCTGAACGGCGTTTTTGAAGGTTCGTTTGCGCAGACACTGGCGCATGATCTCATTCCGATCATCAACTCGCCGGAACAGGCCGCCTTTTGGCTTGAGAACGCCGGCACCCGGGATTATGCGCTGCACATCGACACCGGCATGAACCGGCTTGGACTGACGCCCGAACAGGCCGCGGCCCATTCGCAAGGCAGCGCTCCATCCCCCTGTCTGGTGATGAGCCATTTTGCCTGTGCCGATGACCCGGCCCATCCGCTCAACGCACGGCAGATCAAACTGTTTGATGGCATCAGATCCTGTTTTCCCGGGATCGAGGCAAGCCTCGCCAATTCTGGCGGCATTTTCCTTGGCGCAGCCGTCCACCACGATCTGACACGGCCGGGCATTGCGCTTTATGGCGGCGAGCCGGTGTCAGGCGTGGCCAACCGTCTCCGTACCGTTGTCACCGCCGAGACCCGTGTGCTTGTCATCCGCGAGGCCAAGGCTGGCGAGACGGTGAGTTACGGCGGCGCACACAGCTGCACCCGCGACAGCCGGATCGCAGTCTGCGGCATAGGATACGCCGACGGCTTTCACCGCTCGGCATCCGGCTCGGGCGTTCCGCTGCGATCGGCCGTGCCACAGGGCGCCTGCGGCGCAATCAACGGCGTCCGCATCCCGGTGATTGGAAAGATCACCATGGACCTGACCATGTTCGACGTCACCGATCTGCCTGATGGCGCGATCAACCCGGGCGACTGGATTGAACTGCTCGGCCCGACCATTCCGCTGGAAGAAGCCGCCGATGCAGCAGGAACCATCAGCTACGAATTGCTGACCTCGCTGGGCAGACGTTACGCGCGCAGCTATCTGGGTTGAACCTTTTCGAACAGCGATGCTCGCCGACAAAACGGAACAAAGGGTGGACAAACCTTTCTCTTCCTGACAAACCGGCACCGATACAGCAACTTGGAAGGTAGCAACTCTTGGCCAAAGCCCGCGTTCAATTCGTCTGTCAGAGTTGCGGAACCGTGCATGCCCGCTGGGCCGGCAAATGCGACGGCTGCGGCGAATGGAATACCATTGTCGAGGACAGTCCGACAGCCGGCATTGGTGGTGGTCCGGGGACTGCAGCGCGCAAGGGCCGCCCGGTGGCGCTGGCGAGTCTGGCTGGCGAAATCGAGGAAGCGCCGCGCATCTCTACCCTGATCAATGAGCTCGACCGGGCCACCGGCGGCGGCTTTGTCCGCGGATCGGCGGTGCTGGTCGGCGGCGATCCCGGCATCGGCAAGTCGACGCTGCTGATGCAAGCGGCCTCTGCCCTGGCCCGTCAGGGCCACCGGGTGATCTATGTCTCGGGCGAGGAAGCCGTAGCCCAGGTGCGGCTTCGGGCGCAGCGGCTGGGTGCTGCCGATTCTGGCGTGCTTCTGGCCGCCGAAACCAATGTCGAAGACATCCTCGCCACATTGGCCGACGGCAAGCGCCCGGATTTTGTCATTATCGATTCGATCCAGACCCTGTGGAGCGATCTCGCCGGATCGGCGCCTGGCACCGTGACCCAGGTGCGCACCGGCGTGCACGCCATGGTGCGCTACGCCAAGCAGACCGGCGCTGCCATGGTTCTGGTCGGACACGTCACCAAGGACGGTCAGATCGCCGGCCCGCGCGTTGTTGAACACATGGTCGATGCGGTGCTTTATTTCGAAGGCGACCGCGGCCATCACTACCGGATTCTGCGCACGGTCAAGAATCGCTTCGGCGCCACCGATGAGATCGGCGTGTTCGAAATGTCCGACAAGGGATTGCGCGAGGTCGCCAACCCGTCGGAACTTTTCCTTGGCGAGCGCAACGCCAAATCACCGGGTGCTGCGGTTTTCGCCGGCATCGAGGGCACACGCCCGGTGCTGGTCGAAGTCCAGGCGCTGGTCGCACCGTCAAGCCTGGGGACGCCGCGGCGCGCCGTCATCGGCTGGGATTCCTCCCGCCTGGCGATGATCCTCGCCGTGCTTGAAGCCCATTGCGGCGTGCGGCTAGGCAGCCATGATGTCTACCTCAATATCGCCGGTGGTTACCGGATCACCGAACCGGCGGCCGATCTGGCTGTGGCCGCAGCCTTGGTTTCCTCGCTTGCCGGGCTTGCCCTTCCCGCCGATTGCGTCTATTTCGGCGAAGTCAGCCTGTCGGGAGCCATCCGGCCAGTGGCGCAAACAGGTTTACGGCTGAAGGAAGCCGAAAAACTGGGCTTCGCCAACGCAGTGTTGCCATCGGGATCAGCCGATCTGCCTTCCAAATCGGGCGCAGGTCTGGCACTGATGGAAACACTGGCGGATTTGGTGGCGCGCATTGCCGGTTCGAAAGCGGCACAGCTGACCGAAGGTGACGAGGACGAAAACTGAATTCAGCCCATCCTTACGCCCGAATCGGCGATGGCGGGCAGCGACTGAACGGAACGCGATTTCATGCCTATTACCCTTCTTGACGCCATCCTGCTTGTTATCACGCTGTTTTCGGCGGTGCTTGCGATGGTTCGTGGATTTTCACGCGAGGTTCTGGCCGTCGCTTCCTGGATCGCTGCGGCTGCGGCTGCATTTTTCCTCTATCCGATCCTGACCCCATTTGCGCTGAATTACACCTCGTCCGACAAGATCGCCATGATCGGGTCTGCGGCGGTTGTGTTTCTGGTCGCGCTGATCATCGTGTCCTACATCACCATGCGGATTGCAGATTTCATTATCGACAGCCGAATCGGTGCGCTTGACCGGACCCTCGGTTTTGTCTTTGGCGCCGCCCGCGGCGTTTTGCTGGTGGTCGTCGCAATGTTGTTTTTCAATTGGCTCGTTGCCGCGCCGAAGCAGCCCGAATGGGTGGCGACAGCAAAATCGAAGCCGATGCTTGATTCACTTGGAACCAAGCTGATCAACATGCTGCCCGATGATGCGGACGCAACAATCCTTGAACGCCTGCGCGGCAGCGATGCGGAAGACCCCGCCACCGACGAGGCACCCGCTACCAGCGGATGAGTGATTCCGGTCGGGGATCAATCCGGCCGGTCTATAAAAAGGTCCGACACCGATGACAGACACTGGCGTGATACCTGTCGATAACGAAGCCGACTGTTTCCATGACGAATGCGGAGTGTTCGGAATTTTCGGCAAGCCCGAGGCCGCTGCCGTTGTGACACTCGGATTGCATGCACTTCAGCATCGCGGCCAGGAGGCCGCCGGCATCGTCTCTTTCGATGGCCAACAATTCTCGGTCGAGCGCCATGTCGGCCTGATCGGGGACACCTTCACCAAACGTTCGGTGATGGACCGCTTGCCCGGCGACCGCGCCATTGGCCATAACCGCTATTCCACGACTGGCGGCGAAGGCCTGCGCAACATCCAGCCGTTCTTTGCCGAATTTGCCGGTGGCGGCTTCGCCATCTCGCACAATGGCAACATCACCAATGCACTCACCTTGCAGAGCGAATTGCAAAAGCGCGGTTCGATCTTCTCCTCGACATCGGACACCGAGGTTATCCTGCACCTGATCGCCACCAGCGAGAAAAGCCGGATTGTCCCAAAATTCATCGATGCGCTGTCCAGACTCGAGGGTGCCTATTCCCTGGTCGGACTGTCGGAGAAAAAGATGATCGGCGCCCGCGATCCGCTCGGCATCCGGCCGCTGTGCATCGGCGATCTCGACGGCGCCTATATCCTGGCGTCGGAGACCTGCGCGCTCGACATCATCGGCGCCCGATTTGTCCGCGACGTCGCCCCCGGCGAAGTCGTGGTGATCACCACCACAGGCATCGAAAGCCATTTTCCTTTCGAAAAACAGCCGCCCCGGCTTTGCATCTTCGAATATGTCTATTTCGCACGGCCCGATTCCAACATCGAGGGCCGCAACGTCTACGAGGCGCGCAAGAGAATCGGCGAAGAACTGGCCAAGGAAAGCCCGGTCGAGGCTGACGTCATCATCCCGGTTCCCGACTCGGGCACGCCGGCGGCCATCGGGTTTGCCCAGCAATCCAATCTGCCGTTTGAACTCGGCATCATCCGCAACCACTATGTCGGCCGCACCTTTATTGCGCCCTCCTCGGCGATCCGCCACATGGGCGTCAAGCTCAAGCTCAATCCCAACCGCAACATGATCGAAGGCAAGCGCGTCGTGCTGGTCGATGATTCGATCGTCCGCGGCACCACCAGCCAGAAGATCGTCAAGCTGGTGCGCGAGGCCGGGGCGCGGGAAGTGCATATGCGCATCGCCTCTCCGCCGACCATGTCGTCGTGTTTCTATGGCGTCGATACGCCGGAAAAGTCCAAACTGCTCGCCTCGCGCATGTCTGTGGCCGCCATGGCTGACTTCATCCGCGTCGACAGTCTCGGTTTTGTCTCCATCGACGGGCTCTATCGCGCCGTGCGCGAGCCTGGCCGCAATGCGGAATGCCCGCAATTCTGTGACGCCTGCTTCACTGGCGACTACCCGACCGTGCTCACCGATCAGGAAGACCACGTCAATGTGCGCAGCCTGTCGCTGCTGGCCAACAACGGATAATCCAAAGCATGACTTCTCTTGACGGACGTATCGCGCTTGTCACCGGCGCTTCACGCGGCATTGGCTACTGGACCGCATTGGCGCTGGCCAAACAGGGCGCGCATGTGATTGCGGTGGCCCGCACCACCGGCGGCCTCGAAGATCTCGATGACGCCATTCAGGCCGAGGGCGGCAGCACCACACTGGTGCCGATGGACCTGACCGACATGCCCGCCATCGACCGGCTCGGCTCGGCTATCAACGACCGCTGGGGCAAGCTCGACATACTCGTGGCCAATGCCGGCGTGCTGGGCACCATCTCGCCTGTCGGTCATGTCGAGGCCAAGGTTTTCGACAAGGTGATGGCGGTCAACGTCACCGCTACCTGGCGGGTGATCCGTTCGGTCGAGCCGCTGCTGATCAACTCCGACGCCGGCCGGGCACTGATCCTGTCCTCAGGTGTTGCCCATTCGGCCCGTGCCTTCTGGGGCCCCTATGCTGCGTCCAAGGCAGCGGTTGAGACGCTGGCGCGGGTCTGGGCCGCGGAGACTGAAAAGACGGCGCTGACTGTCAATTCGATTGATCCGGGCGCCACCCGCACAGCGATGCGAGCCCAGGCGGTACCGGGCGAAAACCCCGACACCCTGCCCCATCCGTCCGAAGTTGCAGAAAAGCTGGTCCCGCTCTGCAGTCCGTCCTGCACTGAATCAGGCAAACTGTTCCGCGTCAAAGAAAACCGCTTCTTCGACTACCGGCTGCCCGAATAGGCTGCCCGCCGTTTCCACGACCATCTGACCGGTTCCCTTTCTCTGAAATCGGCTCTAGGCTCCCCGACAGGAGCAGTTGACCTATTCGAGCGCGTCATGCGTTTGCAATCGGTCACAGGTGGAGGAGACCGTTCATGGCGGGTTGGGTCGCAACACTGATCATTATTGTGCTGGGTGCCGTTCTGGTGGCAGCTTTCCGGACCTCGGCAAAGCACGGCATCAGCCTGCCGCAAGCCATTGCGCTGACCAAGTTCAAGACCCTGTTCCGGCTGCACTTGCCTGAAACCATTGAGCCAACCGGTTCCAAAACCGCCAGCCCGGTCATCCATGTCTACGCGCGCCAGTCAGGCCTTGACGTGGCGGTCTTATGGTCCGTACTCGACCGCAACTGCCTGCATGTGCTGCACGAGGGCGACCAGCGCTCGCTGATCCTGTTCGGCCTGCGGCTGTTCGCCCGCACCGCTCCGGCCGGCGACACGGCAGCTATCCAGACTGCGCTGGCTGCCGGCTCTTCTGTGACGATTGCGCTCCCATACCCGATCGAGCCTGCGCCTGAAACCCTCGCCCGCTACGCAGCAATTGCAACGCTCGCACGCAAGCACAAGGCGCCACTCCGCGCCATGCATGTCCGCGGATCGAGCTTGTCGCTCTGGTCAGCCCATCCGCGAGAAGAAGCCCCGCGCCAGTTGTTACCGAGCTTCAGGCTGGCGCAATCAGGGCTGGTTGATTTCGACGACATCGCCCCGGCGGGCAACGGTTCGACTGCGTCACGTGATGAAGACCGGGTGCATGATGCTTTGGCGCTGGCACGGTTTGCCAGCAACGACCTCGAGCGCGGTCTGTTCCTGGCGTTCCGAGACGCTGCCGACCGCTATGGCAAGGCCGGACCGGTGCTTGAGGACGCGCTTGGCGGCAAGCTCACCTACAAGCGGATGATGATCGGCGCGCGCGCGCTCGGCGCCCGCTTCGAGCGGATGAGCGAGCCGGGCGAAGCGCTGGGAATCATGTTGCCCAATGCCAACGCCGTGATCGTCACCTTTCTGGCGCTGCAATCGGCAGGTCGGGTCGCGGCGATGCTGAACTACACTGCGGGATCGGCTGCACTCGTCTCGGCGCTGTCGACGGCCAGGATCCGCACAGTGCTTTCCAGCCGCGCCTTTGTCGACAAGGCAGGTCTCGAGCCTCAAATTGCTGCCATTGAAGCGGCAGGCGTGAAAATCGTCTGGCTCGAGGAACTGCGCGAGACCATCTCACGTCAAGAAAAAGCCAGCGCGTTCCTGATGTGGCGCAGCCCCTTGCGTCCGGTCGAGGCGAGTGATGCGGCGGTGATCCTGTTTACCTCCGGCTCCGAGGGCACGCCCAAGGGCGTGGTCCTGTCCCACAAGAACCTGCACGCCAACGCCGCCCAGGCAGAAGCCCGCATCGACATTTCGGTGCGCGACAAATTGTTCAATGTGCTGCCGGTGTTTCATTCCTTCGGGCTGACCGGCGGCGCCATCCTGCCGCTGCTCTATGGCATCAGATTGTTTCTCTACCCGTCACCGCTGCATTACCGGATCATTCCGGCAGTGGCCCGCGAGGTCAAACCCTCGATCATGTTCGGCACCGACACATTTCTGGCAGGCTACGCCCGCACCGCCAAGGACACCGATTTCCAGAGCTTGCGGCTGATCGTGGCCGGTGCGGAAGCGGTACGCGCCGAAACCCGAAGAATCTACCTGGAGCGCTTTGGCGCAGTCATCGTTGAAGGCTTCGGCATGACCGAAGCGGCACCGGTTGCGGCAGTCAATTCCGGCAGCCACTCAAAGGACGGAACCGTCGGCCGATTGCTGCCGGGGATGGCGCTGAGATTGGAGCCGGTAGAAGGCATCAACGATGGCGGCAGGTTATTTGTCTCGGGCCCCAATGTCATGATCGGCTACATGTTGGCCTCCGATCCCGGCGCGCTGCACCCGCTTGCCGATGGGTGGCACGATTCCGGCGATATCGTTGCCGTTGATGATGACGGCTTCATCTCCATTCGCGGGCGCGCCAAACGCTTCGCCAAGATCGCCGGAGAGATGATCTCTCTGGGCGCCATTGAGATAATGGTGCAAAAACTCTGGCCGGAATACTTCCACGCCGCCGTCGCGGTGGAGGACGCCCGCAAGGGCGAACGCATCGTGCTGGTGACAACCAAGATGCCTGCCTTGCGCGACGAGTTGCGCGATTACTCCCGCAGGTTCGGCGCCACCGACCTTATGGTTCCGGGCGAGATCGTCAATGTGCCGGAAATTCCGGTTCTGGGCTCGGGCAAGACAGACTATGTCACGGCGCAGAAGATCGCCGACGAATGGATAAGTTCACACCGCGCCGGCCAACAGACAAAGTAGCGCTTCAGTCTTTCGGGTCTTCTCCGGCATCCGAGCCGCTGTCCGCCGCGTCCTGTTGCGTCTTCAGACGTGACATTGGCCCATATTTGCGCGACCAGGCCCGCGCGCCGAATGGCAGCGACACCAGGTAGCCGAGTGCCGTCAGCGTCAGTGTCTCCCAGGTGAAGCTCATCAGCAGCGAGACATAGACCACCGCCGCCAAGATGAACGGCATCACCAGGTCGCGGCGGACGCCACCACTGGAACCCTTGCCGGAAAACACCGGCACCCGGCTGACCAGCAGAAAGCCGATGAACATGGTGTAGGCAGCCGCAATGAAACCGGTGCTTTTGTCGATCGGCATACCGAGAAAGCCGAGATAGATCGGCAACAACACCAGCATTGCCCCGGCAGGTGCCGGCACACCGACAAAATAATAGCTCTGCCAGGCCGATTTGGCGGTGGTCTCGGAAATGACGTTGAACCGAGCCAGGCGCAGGCCTGCAGCGACAGCAAAGACAATCGCCGCGATCCATCCGAATGACCGTGCCTGATCAAGAATGAAGACATAGAGCACCAGCGCCGGCGCCACGCCAAAATTGACGATATCGGCCAGCGAATCCATCTGCGCGCCAAATTTCGATTGCGCTTTCAACAGCCGCGCCACCCGTCCGTCAATGCCGTCGAGGAACGCAGCGATGAGCACCATGGCGACCGCCATTTCGAAGCGGTTTTCGAATGCCAGCCGGATACCGGTCATGCCGGCACAGATCGCCAGTACGGTGATCAGATTGGGAACGAGCATCCGGAACGGGATTTCACGTAAACGCGGGCCACGGCCCTCATCCAGTTCTTCGTCTTCCGGACCATGCGGTTCATAGGGTGGGAACGGCGTCGGCATGCATTTCTCCCTTGTCACCTGAGCAGCCAGCCTCAATCGCGGCGGCTGACTACGGGTCCCTTGTCTGATCCAAATTCGGCAAGCATGGTTTCGCCTGCAATTGCTGTCTGGCCAACGCTGACCAGCGATCGGGCAGACGTCGGCAGGAACACGTCGAGTCGTGAGCCAAACCGGATCAGGCCAAAGCGTTCGCCTGCATCAAGCTGCTCGTTCTCGTCGGCCCAGCACAGGATGCGGCGCGCCACCAGTCCGGCGATCTGCACCACACCAATCTCGCCATGGCGGGTCGTTTCAATCACCAGGCCGCTGCGCTCGTTTTCGGTGCTGGCCTTGTCGAGCTCTGCATTGAGGAACGAGCCCTGTGAATGGATCTTGCGGACAACGCGGCCTTTGACCGGTGCACGGTTCACATGACAGTCGAACACATTCATGAACACCGAGATACGCAGCATTTCGTCGGTCCCCAGACCAAGCTCGACCGGCGGCATCATCCGCACCACCGAGGAGACGCGGCCATCGGCGGGACTGATCACCAGATCATCATCCAGCGGCGTCACCCGTTCCGGGTCGCGGAAGAAATAGGCGCACCATGCGGTCAGCACCATGCCGATCCAGAACAGCGGATCGGCGATCCAGCCCAGCAGAACCGATGCGCCAAAGAATGCGGCGACAAATTTGTAGCCTTCCCGGTGAACCGGAACCAGCGCGTTGCGAACGCTGTCGATAATGCTCATGACGTCTTCCCTGATTTGTCCATTGGCCGTGCCTACAGCAATTCCCCCCAAAGGGGAAACCACTTTCCGGCGGCAATTGCACGCGGGCTGATCAGGTTTCGCCGACTTCCGGCGTGCGCCGCCGCGTCACGATGCCGAACTCGTCGTCTTCACGCATCCGCTTGAGCTGTTCTTCGGCTTCTGTGGCTTCGCGCTGGCGATCCCACATCGAGGCGTAGAGGCCCTTTTGCTCCAGCAGGTCGGCATGGCGTCCACGTTCGGCAATCTGGCCATCCTTGAGCACGATGATCTCGTCGGCGCTGACCACTGTCGACAGCCGGTGAGCGATTACCACCGTGGTGCGGTCCTTGGAGACGAAGTCGAGCGCCGTCTGGATTTCCTGCTCGGTAGCGGTGTCGAGCGCCGACGTTGCCTCATCCAGGATCAGGATCGGCGGCGCCTTGAGGATGGTCCGGGCAATTGCCACACGCTGCTTCTCGCCACCGGAGAGTTTAAGCCCGCGCTCACCAACCATGGCCTTGAAGCCTTCCGGCAGGCTGCGAATGAAGCCGCCGATCTGGGCAAGGTCAGCCGCCTGATTGACTTCCTCTTCACTGGCGTCGATGCGGCCATAGCGGATATTGTAGGCGATCGTGTCATTAAACAGAACCGTGTCCTGCGGCACCATGCCGATGGCGGCACGCAGGCTTTTTTGCGTCACATCGCGCACATTCTGCCCGTCAATGGAAATGCTGCCCGACTGGATGTCGTAAAACCGGTACAACAGCCGCGAAATCGTCGATTTACCTGCCCCCGACGGCCCGACAATGGCAATGGTCTTGCCGGCCGGAACCTCGAACGAGACGCCCTTGAGGATAGGACGCGACGGGTCATAGCTGAAATTGACATTGTCAAAGCGGATCGCGCCCTGGCCGACTGCCAGCGGCTTTGCATCGGGCGCGTCGCGCACTTCAGGCTCGACATCGAGAAGCTCGAACATCTGCTCGATATCGGTGAGCCCCTGGCGGATTTCCCGGTAGACGAAGCCGATGAAATTCAGCGGCACGGAGAGCTGCATCAGCATGGCGTTGATGAAGACGAAGTCACCGATGGTCTGGGTGCCCGCCTGCACCGCAAGCGCCGACATCACCATCATAACGGTCATGCCGACCCCGAAAATGACGCCCTGCCCCATGTTGAGCCAGCCAAGCGAGGTCCAGACCTGTGTCGCCGATTTCTCATAGGACGCCATCGACACGTCGAAGCGGCGCGCCTCCATGTCCTCATTGCCGAAATATTTGACCGTTTCGTAATTGAGCAGCGAATCGACCGACTTGGTGTTGGCATCCGTGTCCGACGCGTTCATCGAGCGCCGGATCGCAATCCGCCAGTCCGAGGCCCGCACGGTGAACCAGATATAGAACCAGACCGTGACGGCTGTGACCGCGACATAGCCCCAGCCATAGGCCACACCGAAAATGACGGCCGTCAGGGCGAATTCGATCAGCGTCGGTGCGGTGTTGAGGATGGTGAAGCGGACAATGGTCTCGATGCCCTTGGTGCCGCGCTCGATGACCCGCGACAGGCCGCCGGTGCGCCGCTCCAGATGAAACCTGAGCGACAATTCGTGCATGTGGACAAATGTCTTGTAGGCCAGTTGCCGCACGGCGTGCTGGCCGACCCGGGCAAACAGCGCATCGCGCAACTGGTTGAAGCCCCATTGCACGATCCGCACCACATTATAGGCGACCACCAGCATCACCGGTGTGGCGATCAGCGCCGGCATCCAGCTCGCCACCGTCGGGTCGCCATTGAGCGCATCGGTGGCCCATTTGAAGAAATAGGGCACCGAGATCAGCACGAGTTTGGACAGCAGCAGGAACAGCGTTGCCCACAACACCCGCATTTTCAGATCTGGCCGGTCTGCCGGCCACATATAGGGCCACAGGTTTTTGAGAGTGCCGAAGGGGTTTCCCTTTTCGGCGGATACAGTCTTGGTGTTCAAATCACATGTCCTTGTGTCCGGTCAGGCCGCCGGTGCGTCTGCCTGCCGTTCGATATTCGAATTTTCGTCATCCTGGGCCGCGCAACAGCCGCCGCCGCAACAATGATCTAGTGTTTGCCCGATGATGCTCGCAAGTTCGCGCAGGGCTTCGGCGTTGACGGTGTAGCGGGAGCATTGCCGCTCGGCCCGGAAGCTGACCAGATCGGCCTCGACAAGCACCTTGAGATGCTGCGAGACCGTCGATTGCGCCAGGCCGGCCTGTCCAGTCAGATCCTTGACGCAACAGCTGTCGGTGGCGCCCAGATGCCTGAGCAAACGCAGCCGCGCCGGATGCGCCAGTGCTGCCAGCTTGCGCGCCACCGCATCATCGCGGACGTCGAATTGGGGTTCAGATACATTCATCGTTCATCGGCGATATACGATGAATGCCAATCAGTCAACCAGACACGGCCGTCCGCCATGGCGAAATGCGACCACCAGATCGCAGCCCGCAGCCTGTTTCAGGACTTGTTGCCGCCATCCAGCAATTGCTTGTGCAGTTCTTCGGCATTTTCCAGCGGACTGTCGGGAACCGAAAACACCTGTCCTGGCTTGATCCGGTCCGGATCCTGGATCTGCGACTTATTGGCGACATAAATCGTGGTGTAGCGGACGCCCTGACCATAGGTCCGGCGGGAAATCTGCCACAGCGTGTCGCCACGCCGGATGATAACCGCACCAGGTGTCGAGGCCAGAGGCGCCTGAACAATGGTGCGCGGCTCGCCGGATTGACCGTTGGCGTCGGTCGCCGGATCCGGTGCATTTGCGGCGGCAATGTCACTCCGGGAGGGTTCGGAAAGCCCGGAGCCGGCTTGCTTGAGCATCTCGCTCGTCTTCGCCGGATCGGCAAGCAGATCACGCTCGCCATCCGCAAGCGGCATGAGCACCGAAAGCGCCGCATTGGCTTGAGCCCGCATCGATTCGGCCATCGCCGAAGCCTCGTCGCTGCTGTCGGCGGGCAGTTCAGCCATCGCCGCAGCCTTGAGCTTGGTGACCGTGTCAGCAAGTGCTGTCGACACGGCGGCGGCATCCGCGTCGGAGGCGGAAACCATCTGCTCCAGCACCGTCAACGCTTCGAAGGAAGCTTCGCGCATTTTGGAAATGCTGACGATATCCGGCCGAATTAGCGTGTCTGGCATGTCCACGCCGGAAGAAGCACCTGATGTCGAATCTGCGGACGTCGCCACTTCATTGTCAGACGTCTTTGCCATTGCCGGTTCCGGAGGCGCCACGGCTGCCAAGGCCTCACCCGCCGGACGGTTGAACGGCACAGTGGCGCGCAACAGCACGGTTTGCTCATCACGGTCCAGCAGCTCGGCGCTGATGATGTGGTCACCAACGGCCAGTTCGCCAGTGGATTCGACAATGAAGCGTCCGGACTCGTCAGCCTTTTCAGTGCCGATCACGACACCATCGGCCAGGACCCTCACCGGATATCCCGGCGTCGCCGAACCGGCGATGAAAATGCGATCGCCCTCGATCTCGACGGCATCGACGCGGACAGTGGAATCTGACGGAATTTCAGCCGCCTTGGGCTCTGCAACGGGATCGGGCGCCACCATGGCAACCTCCACATCCGCGTCCTGCTCAGCCGGTGCGGGGTTCTCTGTGTTGGCGATTTCGGCTGTGGCTTCGTTGTTTACCGCAACCTCGGGCGCCGAGGTCGTCAAAAGCCCTGCGGCGTCAGGCAGCGCGGGCGTTTCGATTGCAGACTGCTCGTCACTGGCCGTACCGGCCACGATTTGCTCAGGCGCGGCCTCTGCCTGCTGGTCCGCAGCGGCGGTTTCGTTCGTCGCGGTTTCCGCGGGTTCACCCGTTGCGTCGTCAGTAGCAGCCTCGGCGACATCTGCCACCGGTTCGGGCGCAGCCACTTCTTCGGATATTTCATCAGCCGGTGCGACCGGCTGGGCCATGATCCGGCTCGCCTCACCCGGCTTGCTGACCATCGCCAGCAATTCGCCGCCGGCAGCATGCGGGACCGAAACCGTGGCAATTTCCTCGGATTGGCGCACTGCACCGTCTTCGCTGACGTTGCGAAGCGTCAACAGGTGGTCACCTGCAGCCAAAGGCGTGTCGAGAACAGCTGCGAAATCTCCGCTAACCCCGACCGAGGTCGAAGCAACAACAGTTCCGTCGCTCATGATATCAAGCTTTGTCCCGGGTTCTGCCTTTCCGGCAATCACCGTGGAGCCGTCCTGCTCGACCCTGAGCAGATCAAAGCTCGGCGACTCCACACTGTCGGCAGTTGCTGCCGCATCAGTCGAACCATCCGTAGTCGTATCGGACGTCTCTGCCGGCGCTTCGGCGAGAGGCGCATCGGTGGCCGCTGAATCGCCGCCCATCAGACTGGACACTTGCGCAGGCTGAGATGCGGTCTCTTTGTCTGAGTTGAGGAACTGGGGCGCGACGTAATAGGTGCCGACAGCCGCTGCAACGATTACACCCGCAATCGCCGGCAAAGCTGCGCCCATTTTCACCGCACCGGCGATCTTCGCCAAACCGGCACCAAAATTGATCATAGTCCACTCCGCATCCACGGCGAAAACCGCCGTTATGACTTCAAAACCTATCTGGTTTGAATCTTCCGCACAAGAAAAAGCAAGCTGCAGCGCAGCATCGGGCTTGACCATATCGCCGGGTGCATGTTCATTCGCCTGATGAACACACATCCTGCCGGCATCAAATCCATCTGCGTCTACTGCGGCTCACAGCCGGGTCGCGACCCCGCCTATCGGGAAGCGGCTCAAATTCTGGGCCGGTCCATGGCCGAAAACGGCATAGACCTGATCTATGGTGGCGGAACCAAGGGCATCATGGGCGCGGTTGCCGATGCGGTGATGTCCAACGGCGGCAAGGCCATCGGCATCATTCCGGAATTCCTGATGGACAAGGAGGCTTCGGAAGAAGACCTCGGCCGGTTGAGCGAATTGCATGTCACAAAGGACATGCACGAACGCAAGCACATGATGTTTGAACGTTCCGATGCTTTCGTCACATTGCCGGGCGGCATCGGAACACTCGAGGAAATCATCGAGATCATGACCTGGGCGCAGCTTGGCCGGCATACCAAGCCGATGGTATTTGCCAACATCAACGGCTTTTGGGACCCGTTGAATTCCCTGATCGGTCACATGACCGGTGAAGGCTTCATCCACACCGCGCATCTGGTTCAGCCGATGGTGATCAACACGGCCGAAGCCATCGTGCCCGCCATTCTGGCCAAGGCCCTGAGCGGCACGGATGAAGGCGAACCGGAGTTGATCAAACGGATGTGACGGCCGCCGCCGCAGCCAGGCGCGCCTTGCGGCTGCGCAACAGTGACGACGTGTAGATTGCCAGCGCAATCCAGATCAGCAGGAACGCCGCCAGCTTGTAGGGACCGAACGGCTCCTTGAAGATGAACACCGCGATGATGAAGATAATCGTCGGGGCAATGTATTGCATGATCCCGATGGTCGAAAGCCGCAGCAGCTTGGCGCCATTGGCGTAAATCATCAGCGGCACCGCCGTGACCACGCCACAGCCCATCAGAAGCAGCATATCCGTCATTCCGGTATCTCCGAAATGACCGGTGCCGTTGAACTCGGTATAGGTAATGTAGCCCAGTGCGGGGATAGTCAGCACCAGCACTTCCAGAAAGAAGCCCTGATTGGGGCCGACCGGAAGCGACTTCTTGAAAAACGCATAAAACCCCCAGCTTATCGCCAGACCGACAGACACCCAGGGCAAACCGCCTGATTCCCAGGCCAGCAATGCGACGGCGACGACTGCAAGCGCGATGGCAATTTTCTGACGCCCGTCGAGACTTTCCTTCAGCAAAATTGCACCGAGGAAGATCGAAAACAGCGGGTTGATGTAATAGCCGAGTGCGGTCTCGATCGCCCTGCCCGCACCAATCGACCAGACATAGATGCTCCAGTTGACCGTGATCAGCGCCGCTGTGATCAGCGCCATGCCCATCGTGCGAGGCGACTTGAATGCAGCACGGATATCCTGGGTCCGGCCCAGCAAAATCAGCACAATCGCAGCGATCGGCACCGACCAGACCACCCGGTGCGCCACCACCTCGAAGGCCGGAATATGCGCAACCGCCTTCATGTAGAACGGCAGAAATCCCCACAGCAGATAAGCCACCAGCGCGAAAGCAAATCCACGCGGCGTGTCTTCATCATAAGGCGCCGGTGCGGTTTTGGTTGCCATCATCTGTCCCGTTCTCTTGCTGGTTGCGCGTGTCGACGCTTATGGCAACCGGTACGAATGAGCAAATTCATTCCGCTGAACTATCGGCGAACAACCATCGAACCAACCGATGTCTATCCAATTAGCGCGCCTACTCCGCCGCCACCTTGCCCGCCATGTCGCGGTTCTTCATCAGCTTGAAGACGATCGAATCCATCAGCGCCTGGAACGAGGCGTCTATGATGTTGTCGGACACGCCGACGGTCCACCAGCGGGCGCCATCGCCATCGGCGGATTCGACCAGCACCCGGGTAACCGCCTCGGTGCCGCCATTGAGGATGCGCACCTTGTAATCGACCAGTTCGAGATCAGCGATCTCCGACTGATAGACACCGAGGTCCTTGCGAAGCGCGATATCGAGCGCATTGACCGGACCATGGCCTTCGGCCACCGACATCATCTCGATGCCGTCGACCACCAGTTTGACCACGGCTTCCGAGACCGTCGTGATCTGCCCCATCGCGTTGAACCGGCGCTCCACCATCACCCGGAAACTAGTGACCGAGAAGAACTCCGGCACCCTGCCCAGCGTGCGGTGCGCCAACAGCTCGAAGCTCGCATCGGCGCCTTCATAGGCATAGCCGGTGGCCTCGCGCTCCTTGACGATGCTGATCAGGTGATCGAGCTTCGGATCATCCTTGGCGACTGCAATGCCGCGCCGCTTGAGCACATTGATGAAGTTCGATTTGCCACCCTGATCGGAGACCATCACCTTGCGGAAATTGCCGACACTTTCCGGCGGCACATGCTCGTAGGTGCGCGGGTCTTTCAGCAGTGCCGAGGCATGAATGCCGGCCTTGGTGGCGAATGCCGAAGCCCCGACATAGGGCGACTGGGTCGGCGGCGACCGGTTGAGCAGTTCATCGAATGCGTGGCTGAGCCCGGTCAACCCTTCAAGGTTTGCCGCAGGAACACCGGTTTCAAAACGGTCTGCGAAGGCAGGCTTGAGCATCAGGGTCGGGATCAGCGTGATCAGATTGGCATTGCCGCAGCGCTCGCCGATGCCGTTGAGCGTACCCTGGATCTGGCGCACGCCGGCTTCCACGGCGGCAAGCGTATTGGCCACTGCCTGGCCGGTGTCATTGTGGGCGTGAATGCCGAGCCGGTCACCCGGTATGCCTTCGTTGATCATCTCCGCGATGATCCGGGTGATCTCGGACGGCTGGGTACCGCCATTGGTGTCGCAAAGCACAATCCAGCGCGCGCCGGCATCATGCGCCGCCTTGGCGCAGGCCACCGCATAGGCGCGATTGGCCTTGTAGCCGTCAAAAAAGTGCTCGCAGTCAACCAGCGCCTCCTTGCCCGCACTGATGACGGCCTGCACTGACTCCGAGATCGATTGCAGGTTTTCCTCGTTGGTGCAGCCGAGCGCCACTTTCACGTGATAATCCCAGCTTTTGGCCACCAGGCAGACTGCATCGCCGGACGCCTGGATCAAACCGGCCAGCCCGGGATCGTTGGATGCCGAAACGCCTGCCCGCTTGGTCATTCCGAACGCCACGAACGTGGCCTTTTCAGTGCGGTTCTTGGCAAAGAATGCCGTGTCGGTCGGGTTGGCGCCGGGATAGCCGCCCTCGACGTAATCGATGCCGAACTGGTCCAGCATATTGGCGATGGCGATCTTGTCGTCGACGGAAAAATCGATCCCCGGCGTCTGCTGACCGTCGCGCAGCGTGGTGTCGAACAGGTAGATGCGTTGCTTGGTCACTGCATTCTCCAGAAACTATCGGGAGAAACACCCCCCTCTGTCGGCGACGCCGACATCTCCCCCGCAAGGGGGGAGAATGGAACCCTCGAACTCTCGGCATCCGATCTCCCCCCTTGCGGGGGAGATGTCACGAAGTGACAGAGGGGGGTGCGACCCAAGCCCTTAAGCATCGGCTTTCCCCGCAAATCTGTCAGTAGCGCGGATCAGTTGATCGAGAATTCCTGGCTCGGAAAATGCGTGGCCGGCTCCCTCAATGAGGTGGAAACCGGCGCGCGGCCAAGCCTTGTGCAACTGCCAGGCAATCCGCGCCGGGCACGGCATGTCGTAGCGGCCATGGACGATGACGCCGTCGATGTCGGCCAGCTTGTGGGCATCGCGCAGCAATTGCCCCTCCTCCAGCCAGCCGCCATGAACGAAGAAATGATTCTCGATCCGCGCAAACGCCAAAGCGAACTGGTCCTCGTGAAACTTGTCGCTGGTTGATGGTTCCGGCAGCAGCGTGATGGTCTCGCCTTCCCAGGCGCTCCAGGCTTTGGCAGCTTTCATCTGCTGATCCCGATCATCGCCAATCAGCCGCTTGCGATAGGCCGTCATCAGACTGCCGCGCTCGGCTTCCGGGATCGGTGCCAGGAAGCGCTCCCACTTGTCGGGAAACATCTCCGAGACGCCGACCTGATAATACCAGTCGAGCTCCGCCTTGGTCAGCGTGTAGATGCCGCGCAGCACAAGCTCACTGACATGGGCTGGATGGGTTTCCGCATAGGCCAGCGCCAGCGTCGAGCCCCAAGAGCCGCCGAACACCAGCCATTGATCAAAACCTGCCATGTCTCGCAGCCGTTCGATATCGGCGACCAGATCCCAGGTGGTGTTGTTCTCCAGCGCCGCAAATGGCGTCGAGCGGCCGCAGCCACGCTGGTCAAACAGGATCACATCGTAAAGTGCCGGATCAAACAGCCGCCGATGCACCGCGCCAAAGCCACCGCCCGGGCCGCCATGGAGAAACACGGCGGGCTTGCCGCCCCTGGTGCCGACCCGCTCCCAATAGACCTGATGGCCGTCGCCAGTATCGAGAAAGCCGGTCTCGAATGGTTCGATCTCCGGATAAAATCCACGCAATGCACTCATTCTCTCAACTCCAATTTACCCACACGACCACGGCGACCGTCACTGCGACCACCAGTACGCCCTTGCCGATCAGGCCGTAAAGCAGCCATTTCGGCATTTCGGTTCCCGGCTTGCGCTCACTCACGGCTTCCGCTCCGGCCAGGTTTTCGTGTCATGGTCGGGATGCTGAAAACTGACCAGCGATTTTAGAAACGCCACCGCGTCCGGATCTTCAAGCGTATGCCGCTCGGGCAGAGCCGGGATCGCGTCGCACCAGATTCGCTTGGCCTCGACACCATAGGCAATCGTTGGTGCCACCCTGTCGGGATCGTCAAAAGCCAGCACCGACAGCGCCAGCCCGTCCGGCGCATCATAGGCCAGCGGCGTTCCGCAGGCGCTGCAAAATCCGCGCCGCGCCGCGTTGGAACTCTGAAACCACGTTGGCTCGCCGCGTGTCCATTCGATAGAAGCGTCGCCGACTGACACCAGCGCCAGCGCCTGGCTGGCCGAGGCCTTCTGGCACATCCGGCAATAGCACACAGATGATGTGCCGGGCGCTCCGCTCAATCGGAACCGCACCGCGCCACACTGGCAACCGCCGGAATGTGTTTCAGTGCTCATGGCTTGCTCTCCATCGGCCAGACGCCGGTGTCGTGATCGGGGTGCTGGTGATTGCTCGAGGCGACCTCGGCAAGCTTGACGCCGTCCTCTTCGGGATCGTCCATGGATACCGCTGTCGGAATGGACAGGACTTCGCACAGGAATGGTACCCGGCTTTCCGCACCGAACTGGTGCTCCGGACGGATGGCGAGCGGGTCATCGAGCGATCCGAGCGTCACATTGGTGTTGTCACGAGCCACGGCTTCATAGATCAGCGGCGTTCCGCACCTGGAGCAAAACCCGCGCCGCGAAGGCTCAGATGAGCGGAACCAGGAAATCTCGCCGCGCGTGACGATGAAACCCGCCTTCGCGACGCTGGCCAAAGCCATGAAGTAATTGCCGCCCGCCTTCTGGCACATCCGGCAATGGCAGGTGTGTGGCAGGAAGGTCGTGCCCGTAATCCGGTAACGCACCGCGCCGCACTGGCAGCCGCCGCTCAAGGTTTGAGTACTCACGACTTGTCCTCGATCGGCCAAGTGCCACTGTCGTAATCAGGATGCTGATGGTTGGTCGAGGCAATGCTCTCGATGCCGCCCGGCAGATCGTCACGGTCGACATTTTTCCCCGGCAGGCTGCCGAGCGCCGCATGAAACGGCATGCGTGTTTCAATCCCGTCCTGCGACACCGGGGGGAACACCGCCGGATCATCCAAGCTGCCAAGCGTCACCGCCATACCATCCGATTGCAGTGTGTCGAAAAACAGCGGTGTGCCGCAATCTCGGCAAAACCCGCGCCGCACCGGATCGGAAGACTGAAACAAGCCCGGCTGGCCACGGGTGATGGTCAGAGTTTCCTCCGGTGCAAACCCGAGCGGCATGAAATAGTTCCCCGCCGCCTTCTGGCACATGCGGCAATGGCACAGATGCGGATACTCGAGTTCGCCCTCAATGCTGTAACGCACCGCACCGCACTGGCAGCCGCCGGAGTGAACTCTCGTCATTCCTCGTCCTCCGGCTCAAAGCAGACGGCCTCGATGTTATGGCCTTCCGGGTCGGTGACAAAAGCCGCGTAGTATTCCGGATGATAGATCTCGCGAATGCCCGGCGCACCATTGTCGCTCCCGCCATTGGCAAGACCGGTCGCATGAAAGGCGCGAACCGCCTTGCGCGAGTCTGCGCGGAAACAGATATGCGCCGACGGTGTCTGCGGACCGTCCTCGGCCAGCCAGAGCTGCCCCTTGCGGCCAATGCCAAACCCGGCATGGGCCACCGACCCGGATTGCTCCGCCGTCACCTCGCCGACCAGCTCCATGCCAAGCTCGGCAAGAATGGCCGCGTAGAACCGCTTGGCCCTCTCTATGTCGGCAACGCTGAGGCTGACATGATCCAGCATCATTTTGAGTTCAGTGGTCATCGTCTGTGCTCCCGATCAAACGCAGGATATGCGTGCAGACATTGTCGATATCGGTGAGCACATCACCGTTCCAGAAGCGAACAACCTTCCATCCCTGTTTTTCGAGATAGACAGTTCGCGCCTGATCATGGGATTGATTTTCAGCGTGCTGGCTGCCATCGACTTCGACGATGAGCTTGTGCTCCGGGCAGGCAAAATCGACGATATAGCGGCCGATCGGCAATTGCCGCCGAAAACCCAGGCCCATCAGCCGATGGGCCCGCAGTTCATTCCACAGCTTGAGCTCGGCCTCGGTCATGGCACGGCGCATACGGCGCGCATTGCGTCTGAGATGCGGCGGCACTTTCCCGTGCGGCAAGTCACCCCCCTCTGTCACTGCGTGACATCTCCCCCGCAAGGAGGGAGATCGGCGTGTCGCGAGATCACGCCCAAACAACAAAACTCCATCCGTATTCAGAAAACAACCTGAAAGGGAAAAATCCGATAGCCCGGATGCAGGCCGGCGATTGTTTGGAGTAACAAAGCTCTCAACATATCCCGATCCCGGTTTTACACTCCGGCGCGCGCCCCGAGCCCCCAATCTCCCCCCTTGCGGGGGAGATGTCGGCGTAGCCGACAGAGGGGGGTAAAGCCGTAAACTCACCGTTTCACTTCCCAAGTCGTCACCCGCTCACCGGTCTCCGGATCTTTGCCGTCCTTGAGCTGGATGCCCTGCTCAAGCAGTTCGTCACGGATCTTGTCGGCTTCGGCCCAATTTTTGGCAGCGATGAGGGCGAGCCGTTGCTTAATGCGCGGACCGATAGTTGAATCTGCCTTCTCAAAAACAATTTTTGCAGTTTCGCCGTCTGACTGCCTCTTAAGCTCCACAAACCCGAGGTGATAAAGAGTGCTTCGAAGCCAATCTCGCGCCTTTTCATCCCCACTTGAAGCCGCTTTGCTCAACTGGTCCAAATAAGCCTTAAGCGCTGAGAAGTTGAGGTCTTCAGACAAAATCTCAACTGCGTGCTCATCCATTCTGGATTGTAGTGACGCCCCTTCTGAAGCTTCCGCCCACTTCCAAAGCGCGGCCTCCGCCTCTTCCAGCCGCTTCACCGAAAAATCGATCGGCTCGCGGTAATGCGTCATCAACATCGCCAGTCGCAGCACCTCGCCGGGCCATTTGCGGCCGCCGAATTTGTCGGTTTCCAGCAGTTCGGCGATGGTGACGAAGTTGCCGTCGGATTTTGACATCTTCTTGCCTTCGACCTGCAAAAAACCGTTGTGCATCCAGAGATTGGCCATCCGGTCGTTGCCGTGGGCGCAGCAGGACTGGGCGATCTCGTTTTCATGGTGCGGGAAGATCAGGTCCAGCCCGCCGCCGTGGATGTCGAAGGTTTCGCCGAGATGATACTCGCTCATCACCGAGCATTCGATGTGCCAGCCGGGGCGGCCGTGAATGGTCGTGGTCTCGCCGCCATCGGTGAATGTGGCATCCCAGCCCGGCTCGTCGCTCGCGGACTCTTTCCACAGCACGAAATCCCCCGGGTTGCGTTTGTGGTCTTCCACCGCGATCCGCGCGCCGGCCTGCTGGTCCTCGAGCTTGCGGTTCGACAGCTTGCCGTAATCCGGCATTGAACTGACCGAGAACAGCACTTCTCGGCCTTCCCGGCCCGAGGTCACATAGGCGTTGCCCTTGTCGATGAGCCGCTGGATCATTTTCGCCATGCCATCGATATGGGCGGTGGCGCGCGGTTCGAATGTCGGCGGCAGGCAGCCGAGTGCGGCCACATCCTTGTGGTAGCGGTCAGCGGTTTTCTCGGTGACCTTGGCAATCGCCTCGTTCAGCGGCAGGTCGGGATAATCCCTGAGCGCACGGGCGTTGATCTTGTCGTCAACGTCGGTGAGGTTGCGGACATATGTGACATGGTCTTCGCCGTAGACATGGCGGAGCAGCCGGAACAGAACGTCGAAGACGATTGCCGGCCGGGCATTGCCGATATGGGCGTAATCATAGACCGTCGGGCCGCAGACATACATCCGCACATTGTCCGGATCGATCGGCGTAAACTCTTCCTTGACCCGCGTCAGCGTGTTCCAGAATTTGAGTTCGGTCATGGTAACTCCCCGATGCCAGCACCCTGGCCCGGGTCGTTTGTCCTGTATGGTGAGAAGACGAAAACGGCCGAGCCAGCGAAGCGCTAGCGAATAATGATGCCGCAAATGCAGGTGGCGCGTGCGCCGTGTGCCGTTTTCATGCTGTTCTTATCCCCGATTGAACCCGCCCGGTCAAGATGCCGGAGCGCGGCTTTCAGGCGGCGAAAAACCGCACCAGCAGCGACAGGGACAGCGCCGCCATCACAGCCGCGATCAACCCGTCGAGCACCCGCCAGGCAGAGGGTTTCAAAAACAGCGGCTCCAGCACCCGCGCGCCATAACCAAGCCCGAAGAACCAGATGAACGACGACGACATCGCGCCGATGGCAAACGCCAGCCGCGCAGTGCCCTCATAGCGCCCGCTCAACCCGCCCACCAGCAGCACCGTGTCGAGATAGACATGCGGATTGAGGAAGGTGAAGGCGAGACAGGTCAGCACAGCCGCCTTGAGTGATCCCGGCCCGGATTTCGCCGCTTCAAGCCCTGAAGGCGAGATCGCCCGTTTGAGCGCCAGAAACGCATAGACCGCGAGGAATGCCGCGCCGCCAAGCGTGACCACAGCGATCAGGATTTTCGAGCCCGAAATGATCGCGCCAAGCCCGGCAACGCCAAGCCCGATCAGCACGGCATCCGACAGCGCGCAGATAAGGCACAGAATGAACACGTGCTGACGCAGCAACCCCTGCCGCAGGATGAAGGCGTTTTGCGCACCGATGGCGATGATCAGCGAGCCGCCAAGCAGCAGGCCGGAGAAAGCGGGAGCGAAGAGAGGTGTCATCGGGTCAGAACAACTTCAACTGGTCAGAGGCAGGAGGCGGCGCTTTGGCTTTGCGAACCGGTTGGGCTGGTTCGGGCTGCTCGAATTTGTCGGTGGCGGGCATTTGCACCTCGGGCCCGCTATTGGCAACCTTGTTGACCAGATCGGAGACGCGGATAGCCTCGAAATAATCATTCGGCGCCGGCGCCATCAGGTCGTTCACATGGCGCGGCTCCTGGTTGAGGCAATCAAGCCAGCGCGTAAAATCCTCCGGCCTGATCACCACCGGCATCCGGTTGTGGATCGGCGCGATCATCTGGTTGGGCCCGGTTGTAAGGACAGCGGCGGTGTCCATCTCTGCCCCATCGGCGCTCATATAGGTTTCCAGAAGTCCACCAAAAGCGACAATCCCGCCCTGTTTCGGCTTGATCCAGTAGGGCGTGGATTTCTCGTTCGAGCCCTTTGGCGGGCGGTGCCATTCGTAAAATCCCGATGCCGCTATCAACACCCGGCGGTGCCGCATGGCGGCGCGAAACGAGACTTTCTCGGCGGCAGTTTCAGACCGGGCATTGATCAGCAGCGGAAAATCCGCCGGATCCTTGACCCATCCGGGCAAGAATCCCCAGCGCGCCAGCAGCGCCCGGCGATCGGTGCGGTTGTCGCCCTCGGCGCGGCGACGGTCGCCGGCAATGATCAGGATCGGCTGCGTCGGCGCAATATTGTAGCGCGGCGGGAAATCCTCGATCTCCTCAAGACCGAACAGTTCCTGCACCTCTTCCGGCGTTGCTGTCAGCGAAAAACGTCCACACATTGCCAATCCATGCCGCAGGACAAAGGCAGGGTCAAGCAATGACGGATCGGACTATGTCGGCTTGGTGTCGGATACGATCCGCCCGTCTTCCAGCGTGATGATGCGGTCGGCCAGTTCGAGAATGCGGTTGTCGTGGGTCACCATCACCGTTGTTGTACCGCGCTGCTCGCCCAGCCGCTTGAGCATGGCCACGACATTGAGCCCGCTCTCCTTGTCGAGGGCTGCGGTCGGCTCGTCGGCAAAGACGATATCGGGATTGCCGACCAGCGCCCGGGCCACTGCCACGCGCTGTTTCTGGCCACCCGACAGACTGCCCGGCAGATAATCCATCCGGTCGGCAAGCCCGACCAGCGACAAGGCATGCCGGGCGGCTTCCCGCTCCAGTTTTGGATCGTTCAGATTATGAACCTGCAGTCCCATTTGCACGTTCTGCATCGCGGTCAGGCTGCCATGCAGATTGTGCGCCTGAAAGATAAACCCAAGCCGCCGCCTGAGCGCTTCGTTGAGCGCGTTGCCCGCGCCCATCAGTTCATGCCCGAGCAGAGTGATCGAGCCTTCCTGCAGATCGCGCAGGCAGCCCATCAGCGTCAGCACCGTTGTCTTGCCAGATCCCGATGGCCCCATCAGCACGGTCAGGCTTCCGCGCACCACTTTGAGATCGACGTCGAAAATCGCCTGTTTGCGGGCTTCACCGCTGCCAAACCAATGGTTCAGGCCGCGCACGATGATCGGATAGTCGTCGCTCATCTCCGCCCCCTCAAAACAAATCAGCCGGATCGGCTGCGGCCAATCGGCGGGTGGCGATGGCGCCCGACAGCGAACAGGCAACCAGCGTTCCAATCAGCACGATCAACGCCATGTCCCAGGTCATCGCCAAGGGCAGATTGGTGGCCTTCTTCATGCCGACCAGCAACCCGGTCCCCACAATCACCCCGGGCACAAAGCCGAACACCGCCAGAATCAGCGCTTCCTCAAAGACGATGCCGAGGAAGAATGTCTGCGGATAGCCCATTGCCTTGAAGGTCGCATATTCGGACAGATGATCGGCCACATCAGTCGAGAGCACCTGGTAGACGATGACGATGCCGACCAGCACACCGATGATCACGCCAAAGCCGAAGATGATGCCGGTCGGCCGCTTGGTCTGCTGATATTTGAGATCGTCGGCCTTGGCCTGATCATAGGAGCGGATGCGCAGCGACTTGTCCGATATCAGGTCGCGCAATCGGACCGCCACGGTCTCGGGATCCGCCCCCGGCGTCACCTGCAGCAGGATGTGATCAGGTGCGGCCGAACTGCGCGCCGGAAACAGCGACAGGAAGGTCTGGTCCGACATGATCAGATATCCGTCTCCGCCAAATCCGCCACCGCCCTGAAAGGTGTCGTAAAGCGTCAGTGTCTTGCCGGTCACCTCGAAAGACGCCGGTGTCTGCGGACGGATTGCCGCAGCTTCCTCGGGCGGCAGACCGCGGGTGGCCATGTCGAGAATGCCTGAATCCTTGAGTTGCAGTGTGGCCAGTTTGGGTTTGAGCACCGGGCTTAAAAAATCCGGCAACGTCGGGTCGATGCCAAAGCTGGTCAGCCCCAGCGTCTTGGTCGGGCGCGGCCAGTTGGTGTTGCCGACAAATATCCCGGTCCCCAGAGTCACTTCCGGATCGGCCTGGGCCTGAAACAGCCATTGCCGCGCGACATTGCCGCCCTCGGTCATCGAATTGGCGTCCGAGGCCGAAATCATGATGTCGGCATTGAAAAAATCATAGGGTTTCAGCGTTGCTGTCGCCATCGAGTTCATGATGCCCAGTTGCACGAACACCAGCACATTGGCGAAGGCGACACCGGCAATCGCCGCAGCAAAGCGCGTCCTGCTGTGGGTCAGCTGCAGCCAGCCGATCGGCAACCGCCCGAACAGCCATTGTAGCAAACGGCTCATGGATTGCTCTTGGGGGCGACAGTCCGCGTATCGATGCGGGCGATCACTTCAAGGTTGGTGTAGCGCGCAGCAACATCTGACGATGCCTCATCCAGCTCAACCATCACCTTGATCACCCGCGCATCGGTGTTGGCCGCCGTGTCATCCGACAGCAGGCCCTGGCGTCCGACAGTCAGTCCGATCGACTTGACTCGCCCCTGCAGCGTCTGGCCGATGGCGACAGCCGCCAGTTCCACCGGTTGCCCCAAAGTCACGTTGGCGATCCGGTCCTGATAGACCTCCACCTCGGCCATCATCTGGTCGGTGTCGCCAATCAGCATGATGCCATCGCTCGGCGGTTTCTCCCCCGGATTGGCCATCGAATCGAGCACCACGCCGCTGATCGGCGCCAGAACCGCGGACCGGACCAGATCCTGCTCTGCACGGGTCAGATCCGCCTTGGCGGCGTCGAGATTGCGCGCCGCGACGATCACATCAGGCTGCAGCTCAACAACTTCACCGGTAAACCGCGACAATGTCGCTTCGGCTTTCTGCACCGCGAGAACCGCCTGATGCTCGGCTGCAGCAAGCGAATCGAGCGAGGCCTGGGTGATCACGCCGCGCTCGAACAAGGCTTTGCTCCGCTCATATTCAGCCGATGCCTCGGTGCTGGCACTTCGGGCCTGCTCCATGGCGGCACGGGCTTCGGCTTGCGAGTTCTGTACCGAAGCCGTGGTTTGAACCAGTGCCGCCTCGCGCACCGCGACATTGGCCTCCGCCGACAGCACAGCACTTTGCAACTGGCCCTGATTGTCCAGTCGCGCCACCACCGCGCCCTTTTCAACCCGGTCTCCGATACTCACAAGAACCTCGGCAATGCGCGCGTCCCCTGCTCCATAGGGCGGGGCCACGATCGACACATCGCCACGCGGCATCAGCCGGGCCAGCCCGACCACGTCGGTGGCCTGCATGGTTGCCACCATCTCCTTGGGCATTTCCATGTCGGGCGGAAGCGCAATCGGCGTGGCCGAGCCGGCACCGGGCTGCAATCCGGTCAGTGCATAGAATTTCTGCAAGGCGGTGGGCTGGTAATACATGCCGATCACTCCGCCCGAGAACATGATCAGCGGGATCAGCAACACCAGCAGATAGCGCTTGTGAAACCGCCACCGTCGCCGGGCGACCGGCTGGCTGTCGCTATCGGCCCGAATGACGTTCAGCGGCAGATCGGTTTCAGGTGCAGTGGTCATGGCGAGTTCCGATTCTCATGTCCCGGCAGGATGTGATTCATATGCATGGCTCTTTCTGCATATTACAAAAACGCCAACTGATGGAATGATCTCCATCAAGCAGAAACCGGGGTTAGTGTGGGTTCGTGCAGATTCCCAGATTTTCGGGCTTGCCGTTGAATAGAAACTCCGCGCATTACGTTGCCATGACACACAGCATTACAGGCATCTGACAATGAGCAACCGGCATGGCACCGATGGACATGAACCGGCACTGGCAGTCTCGGTGGCGATCGAGCGCGCTGGCAGATATTTGCTGGTGCTGCGCGCCAACCCGCCAGCCCAGAACATGTACGCCTTCCCCGGCGGCCGGGTCGATACCGGCGAAAAGCTCGAAACCGCAGCCCTGCGCGAACTCGAGGAAGAAACCGGACTGAAGGCCACCAACCCCCGACCTTTTGCGACATTCGACCTGCCCTCCCGGGCCCCCGATGGCAGCCTGTCGTCGCACTTCCTGCTGACGGTGTTTCTCGCCGACGATCCCGGCGGCGAGCCGCAAGCACTCGACGACGCGCGAGAAGTCGGCTGGTTCAGCCCGGAGGAAATCCGCACCCTGCATGCGCCGCAAAGCATGGTGGATTGCATCGACATGCTGGCCGCCCTGGCTGCGGGTCGGGATTAGCCCCTGAAGCCGCGAACTGGGCGAAGGCTTGCTTCCGCGTCAAAGATGGTTGCCTTGCTGTCCGGTTGCGATTACCTCGGCCCGGAAACAACGTGACAGGCCTGCACATCAGGCAGCGGCAGCAATGGAGATTGGCCCATGACCAGCACTGTACGTATCCTCGATGGCGGCATGAGCCGCGAACTGATACGGCTTGGCGCCCGGTTGGTACAGCCGGAATGGTCGGCTCTCGCTTTGATGGAAACCCCGGAGATCGTACGCCAGGTCCACGCCGAGTTCATCGATGCCGGCGCCGACGTCATCACCACCAACAGCTACGCGCTGGTGCCCTTCCACATCGGCGACGCGCGGTTCCGCGCGGACGGTGCCTCACTGATTGCATTGTCGGGCCAACTGGCGCGCGAGGCGGCTGACGCCGAAACCGGTCGCAAGGTGCTGGTCGGCGGAGGCCTGCCGCCGATCTTCGGCTCCTACGAGCCGGACAATTTCGACCCGGCCCGGGTGCAGGACTATCTCTCCGTACTGGTCGAAAACCTCGCCCCGCATGTCGATATCTGGCAGGCCGAGACGCTGAGCCTGATCGCAGAGGCCGAGGCGGTGCGCGTGGCCACAGAGGCCACCGGCAAGCCGCTCTGGGTGTCGTTCACGCTTGCCGATGGCACGGCAGCGGCGTCAGGTGGCGAACCGGCGCTCAGATCAGGCGAAACAGTTACCGCGGCTGCGGAATGGGCAGCGCGCTCGGGCATCGAAACCCTTTTGTTCAATTGCAGCAAGCCGGAAGTCATGGAACCAGCAATACGAACCGCGGCCGCGGTTTTCGCGCGATTGGGTGTCAAGATTGCCATCGGCGTCTACGCCAACGCATTTGAAGAAGAGACCGCCGGCGAGAAGGCCAATGAAGGTCTGAGCGGCATGCGCGAAGAACTTGCTGGCGACGGCTATCTCACCTATGCCCGGGGCTGGGTTGAGGCCGGCGCAACACTGGTCGGCGGCTGTTGCGGCATCGGCGCGGACCAGATCTCGAGACTGGCGGCAGACCTGAAGGCCTGAGTCCAAAGCAAGAGAATCAGCGACCGCGGGACCGGTATCCGTCCGGCTTCACCGCAATGTGACCGGGGTTGATTGGCGCCGGGGCGTTTTTCAGGGCAGTTTTGCGCCATGCAGAACTTCGCATCCCACCGACCGGCAAGGGCCGGACATGCGTATCTCTCGGGCGTCATCGTCATGGTGCTGCTTGCAGGTCTCGGCCTTGCGGTTTCGACCATCACCGCAGCAGCCAACCCGGAGCTCTGGGAGCGTCAGGGCTGGACCACTGATTTCTCCCAAACTACGATTGATTTTGCCGAAATCATGTCCGGCGGACCGCCCAAGGACGGCATTCCGCCGATTGACGATCCGGTGTTCCTTCCCGTCGCAGAGGCCACCGGCCTTGATGACAAGGAGCCAGTGATGTCGGTTGTCATCGATGGCGCGGCGCGGGCTTATCCGCTGCGAATCATGATCTGGCACGAGATCGTCAATGACAGCCTTGCCGGTCGGCCGATTTCGGTGACCTATTGTCCGCTTTGCAATGCGGCCATCGTTTTTGACCGCACGGTCGAGGGCACCGTCACCACGTTCGGGACCACGGGCAAACTGCGCAACTCCGATCTGGTCATGTATGACCGCGAAACCGAAAGCTGGTGGCAGCAATTCACCGGCGAAGCCATAACCGGATCCCGCACCGGGTCCAGACTTGAAGTCATCCCCTCCCGACTCGAATCCTGGCAGGTTTTCAGCACGCGTCATCCGGGCGGTGAGGTCCTGGCGCCGAACAATCCGGGATTGCGCGATTATGGCCGTAATCCCTATGCGGGTTACGACAGCTCCAGCGTTCCGTTCCTGTACCGCGGTGCCATGCCAGAGGGCATTGCGCCGCTGTCCTATGTTGTCGTGGTTCGCGAGGCATCCAAGCCCCTGGCATTGTCGCTCGACAAGCTGCGGCGCAAAGGCGCTGTGAAACTGGATGGCTTCGAGTTCACCTGGGTTCCGGGTGTTCGCTCCGTGCTTGATACCTCAAACATTGCAGAGGGCCGCGAGATCGGCAGCGTTACTGTCACCCGTGATGGTCAAGATGTGGTGCATGAACTCACCTTCGCCTTTGTCGTGAGCGCTTTCCTGCCTCAGACCGTGATTGAGCAGTAACCACGCATGGTGATCCGGGATTTCATCGCGTGATGTCTTGGTGTAAGCCAGCATGCATGTCGCTTCGATTGCACCTGATCCTGACCGTCCTGTTGCCGTTGGCGCTTGCCTCCGGCCCACACGCCGCATGGGCGCAAACGACCTCCGAATCAGCGACTGAAGACCCCGTCGAGTTGCAAACCGATCTGCCGCCGCCGCCCTATGAAACAAGATTGTTGCGACTGGCTGAAATTCTCGGATCGGTTCAGTATCTTCGTGACCTTTGCAATTCCGAAGGCGAAACCGCTTGGCGGGAAAGCATGCAGAAACTGCTCGACAGCGAGACGGTTGGAGAAGACAGCCGCCGCAAGCAACTCACCGCCGGTTATAACCGCGGCTTTCGCGCTTTTGCCTCGGTTTACACCGCCTGCACCGACGCCGCCCTTGTTGCGGAGGAGCGATACCGTCGCGAAGGAGCAACACTTGTCACCGAAATTGTGGCACGGTACGGAAATTGAGGATTTGTTAACCGATATCGTCGCAGCCCCGTGCCGAAACGGTTCAAGGCGTGTTACGGTGTTAATGAGATAGTAAGTAAGAGTTGGTCCGCATGACACACCAGACACAGCATACGCCCGATGAACTCGATGATCTGATCATCCAGGAAAAGCTCCAGGTGGCGATGGAACTGCAGCATGACGCCTGGGCTGAAAGCGCGGCAGACGGCATTGAGCCGGAAATCATCGCCGACGCGGCCATGATCACCGCGATTCGGGAAACCGTCCGGGCATTGGGCGAAGATCAGGCGGAAGCTCTGGTGGACTCACTCCGCGAACGCATTCTCGCCGGTGAGTTTTCTCCCGGTCGGGTGCTTCAATAGGATTACCGGCGGGGAGACAGGTGCTCGACAAGCGTAAAGGCGAGTTTCGAACCAGCAGATTGAGGGGCTTATCAGCCCTCTCTGGTGTGTTATTTGTGGTTTTTTCCACGATTCCGGCGCTGTCATTGAGTGAGCTCGCGCCGTCCCAGCCATCCTCGAAAGAGGTCGAGCAGGGCCCGCCTCTGCCGCCGCTTGACGAACCTCAGACCGGACTGGATGGCGGCTTGCCGGAACCAGGCCCGGTTATCCGCGGTACGCCCCAGACCGACGAGCCAATTTCGGAACCGGCGGTGGTCGAAGACCTTGCTCCCGTCGACATCCTCACCGATTTCACACTATTGCCCGAACCGGCCCAGCGCATGCGCCAGCTGATGCTGGAAGCCGCGACCACGGGCGACATCGAAAATCTCCGCCCCCTGCTCGGCTCCGGGCCAACTGCGACACAATTGTCCTTCGGTGAAATTGAAGCCGATCCGATCGCCTATCTGCGCTCGATTTCAGGCGATGGCGAGGGGCAGGAAATCCTGGCGATCCTCATCGATCTGCTCAACACCGGCTTTGTCCGGATTGACGCCGATGAACCGAATGAAACCTATATCTGGCCCTATTTTGCAGCCCTGTCGCTGGATGGGCTGACGCCTCCGCAAAAGGTCGAGCTGCTCAGGATCGTCACCGCCGGCGATGTTGAAGACATGAAAGCCTATGGCGGCTACAATTTTTACCGTGTCGGTATCTCGCCGGATGGCGAGTGGCGGTTTTTTGTGGCCGGCGACTAACCCGACAAGCTGCGCTTCCGCCCTTGCCCGAGGCCCTGCGACCGCCTACCTGTTCATCAGTCCAAGTTACCGACCAAACCGGAGTACCGCGCTGTGCCAGCCCTAGTCCTTGCCGACCGGAAGATTGTACGCGTTGATGGCGCCGATGCGGAGCATTTTCTGCAAAACCTGATTACCGCGAACGTTGACGCGATTGAGGCTGGACAGGCCCGGCCCACGGCGTTGCTGACGCCGCAAGGCAAGATCCTGTTCGACTTTCTTATCTCGAAAGCCGTTGAGACCGGTTACGACTGCGACATACGCGCCGATATCGCCGACGATTTCATCCGCAGGCTGACCTTGTACAAGCTCCGGGCGGCGGTAAGCGTCGAAAAGCTTGATGATATGCCGGTGATTGCCGGGTGGGGCGGGGCTGCGCCGGTGGGCGCGCTGGCCGACAAGCGATTCCCCGACGATGCCGGCGTCTGGCGGCTGCATGGCAGCGGCGCGGTCCTCGATGCGGACCGGTCAGCCTGGGAGAAAACTCGAATCACCCATGGCGTAGCCGAATCCGGCACCGATTTTGCCCTCTCCGACATTTTTCCGCACGACGCCATGATGGACAAGAACGACGGTGTCGATTTCCGCAAGGGCTGCTATGTCGGCCAGGAAGTCGTTTCCCGCATGCAGCATCGCGGCACCGCGCGGAAAAGGGTGGCGATTGTTGCCGCCGAGACCGACCTGCCGCAAGCCGGCCCGGACGAAACCGACATCAGCATTGTGGCGGGCGAGAAAACTGTCGGCAGCCTGGGGTCGACAACCGGCAATATGGGCCTTGCCATGGTGCGAACCGACCGGGTTGCCGATGCTCTGGCTGACAATATCCCGCTGACTGCCGGTGGCATGGCGGTGACGCTCACACTGCCAAAGTGGAGCGGCCTGTCATTCGCCAGCGCTGCTCCGGACACCTGAACCATGGCGCCACTTGAAAAAGCACCCCGCGCCTGGCAGCGCATGCTCTCGGGCCGCCGGCTCGACCTGCTCGATCCCTCGCCGCTGGATGTGGAGATTTCCGACATTGCGCAGGGGTTGGCGCGTGTTGCACGCTGGAACGGACAGACCCGCGGCGACCATGCCTATTCCGTGGCCCAGCATTCATTGATGGTTGAGACAATCGTCGGGAGACTGACCGATGCCTCGCCTGCGACCTTGCAACTGGCGCTGCTGCATGACGCACCCGAATATGTCATCGGCGACATGATCTCGCCGTTCAAGGCTGTGGTCGGTGGCGGCTACAAGACCGTTGAAGCCAGGCTGGAGGCAGCCATCCATATCCGCTTCGGGCTCCCCCCGGTCACGCCCAAGACCATCAAGGCGCTGATCAAGCGGGCAGACCGGATCGCCGCCTATTTCGAGGCAACAGAACTGGCAGGCTTTGACGATGCCGAGGCGCGCGCCTTTTTCGGCTCGCCACGCGGCATCAGCCGCGACATGCTGGATCTGCCACCCCGTCCGGCCGCCGAAATAGAGACAGTGTTTCTCGAACGCTTCGAGGCCATCGAGGCCCTGCGCCGCACCAGGGGAAGCTGACCCATGTCCTATCTGATCGTCTGCCGTCTCAACCAGATCGCCGAAACCGCCGTGATCCACGGCGCCCGCGAAATGGTCAGCCTGCTGGCGGAAAATCAGAATTTTCATCGCCCGGCGGTGATTGATGAAAGCCGCCACCTCAAGCTCGGGCTCAACGACATTTCTGTTGTCCGCCCCGGCCTGACCGCTCCCGGAGAGGCCCATGTCGACCAACTGATCGAATTTGTCAAAAGCTGGGACCAGAGCGCACCACTGGTGGTGCATTGCTGGCTGGGGATTTCCCGTTCGCCCGCCGCCGCTGCTATCGCCGCTTTGACCATTGAGCCCGACCAGGACGATATGGCGCTGGCCGAGCGATTGCGCGCCGCCTCGGCCTTCGTCACGCCCAATGCACGGCTGATTGAAATCGGCGACGCGATGCTCGGCCGCGGCGGGCGGCTCAGACGCGCCATGATGAGCATCGGCCGGGGCGCCGACGCCTTCGAAGGCGGTCGCTTCTGCTTCGGCATCCGGCCCGATGATGAGGTTCCTGCCGCCACGCCGCAGCGGCACAAGGGCTGATTACGCGATGGAGCCCACCGCTACAGAGCCAGGCGACATCCCTCCCCTCCGCATCGGCCTCAACGCCGCCATTGTTGCGGTGACCAACCACACGCCAAATATTCTTGCTGTTCCGGCGTCACCGGGTCAGGGGGCTGCAGACGGTCTTCCCTTCGGCCCTTTCGATCCGGCGCGGCAGCGGACCTTCGAAGCCAGCCTGCGGGCAAGTGTGGAAAGCCAGACCGCACTCAATCTGGGCTATGTCGAACAGCTCTACACCTTCGGCGATCGCGGCCGGCAGATGCGCAGTGATGAGCAAGGGGCTCACATGGTCTCAGTCGGATATCTGGCCTTGACTCGCGCTGATGCGGAAAACCCCGAAGCGCTGCACGCCACCGGTGCCCGCTGGCGCGACTGGTACGAATTGTTTCCCTGGGAAGACTGGCGAGACGGACGGCCCGGCATGCTCGATGCCGCCATCCTGCCAAGACTGTTGCCATGGGCCGTTGAAAAAGCCGATCAGCCGCAAACTCCCAGCCGCATGGCCCGCATCCGGCTGGCCTTCGGGCTCAATGATTTTCCCTGGGACGAGGAACGCGTGCTCGAACGCTATGAACTGCTCTATGAGGCAGGGTTGCTCACCGAGGCGGTAGCCGACCAGCGAGTGAGCAGCACCGGGCTGACTGTTCCACTCGGCCGCGCCATGCGGTTTGACCATCGCCGCATCGCCGCCACGGCTGTGCAGAGGCTTCGCGCCAAGATCAAATACCGCCCGGTGATTTTCGAGCTGATGCCGCCCGACTTCACCCTGACCCAGTTGCAGACGACGGTGGAAGCAATTTCGGGCCGCCACCTGCACAAGCAGAATTTCCGCAGGCTGGTCGAGGGCGCCGAACTGGTCGAACCCACCGGTGCAGCCAGTTCCGCCACCGGTGGCCGCCCCGCAGCGCTTTACAAATTCCGTGCCAAGATCCTCGAAGAACGTCCGGCGCCGGGCTTGCGGCTGGGAGGGCGAGGATAGAGCCACAGGCTCACCGCAGCCCTTCCCCATCAAGGGACCTCGCCGGCGGCCAGATCGCGTTTGGCGATTGCCGCGACATCGCCATTGAAAATGGCAACCGATGCACCCTTGTCAAAACCAGCATATCTGCGACAACAAGAGTCCCTGCGGCACCGACACTTTTATCACCCGATCACATTTTATGGAGCGCATCCAGACTGATCATGTCAGATGCGCAAACTACCACGCACTTCAGCGAACCAGACCATGATTCCAATTCTGTCAGTCCTCATCCCCACCATGGGCATCATCATTCTCGGCAGGGTGTTCCGTGAGCGGCTGAGCGTTGATGCATGGCGCGGCATCGACCGGCTGAATTTCGAACTGTTGTTTCCATGCCTGATTTTTTCGGCAGCAGCATCACGTCCGATCGCATTCGATGATGCCGCGGTGATTGGCGCCGGCGTCTGGATTATCCTGTCCCTCGGCCTGTCGCTGGGCTGGTTGCTGAGGCCGTTTGGACCGGCGAAATTTCTCGACTTTGCCGGCGCATGGCAGACGGCGTGGCGGTTCAACACAGCAATTGCATTTGTAGCCGTCGGTGCGGTTGGAAATGCCGCGCCGCTGATGTCGGTCGCCATCGGCTTTGCAGTGCCGCTGGCAAATGTCTTCGCCATCACCGCACTTTCCCGCGGCAACGGTTTGGGTCCGCTCAGCGTTCTTGCACAGATTGCCCGCAACCCGTTTTTCATCGCCTCGGTGTCCGGCATGTGTGTTGGCGCCGCCGGCATCACCTTGCCCGGCGTGCTGAAACAGGGCGTCGACTATCTGGCCGGCGCAGCCATTCCCATTGCTCTGATGGCGGTCGGCGCGACGATGGATTGGGGTGCCATGTTCCGCCTCAACCGCTTTACCGGCGGCATCACCACGATCAAATTGTTGATCCTGCCAGCAGTCACATGGCTGTGTGTGACCCTGGCCGGACTACCGCCCGCGCAAGCAAATGTTCTTGTGGTATTTGCGGCGCTGCCCACGGCATCGGCTGCGCATGTGCTGGCATCCGTCTATGGAGCCGAGAGAAAGCTTCCGGCAACGCTGATTGCCCAATCTACCCTGCTCTCGGCGCTGACGCTGCCTCTCTGGATTTATCTGCTGACATAGTTGTCCGCGTGCCCGGAATTGATGTCCGGCTATTTCGCTGCGCTGACCTGTCTGCCTCGCCAGACAATAAACAGGCCTGAAACAACAATCAGACCCGACCCGGCTATCATCGCAAAACTCAACTGCTCGCCAAACCAGCCAATCCCGAGTGCAATTCCAAACAGCAGCCGTGAATATCTGAACGGGGTTACCGCTGACACCTCTCCGGTCCGCATAGCTTTCATCAAGCACGAATAGGCCGTGACGCCGGCCAGAACAGCGCCGAGCACATAGAGGGAAATCTCGCCATCGGGCATCAAAAATGGCTTGGCTTGCCAGACCGCGAAAACTCCACCCGCAACGACGATGGACAAAAATCCGTACAGGCCGAGGATCGTGGTGCTGAGCGCGGCAGGTGCGGCGCGGCTGGCCAAATCGCGGCCGGCAAACCCGATCATTCCGATGATCGCCAAGAGCGAGAGCATCGAAAAACTATCCGTCCCCGGCTGAATAATCACCACAACCCCGGTCAATCCAACGAAAATGGCCGTCCACCTGCGCCATCCCACTTTTTCACCAAACACCAGCGCGGCACCTGCCACCACCACAAGCGGGGTTGCCTGCAAGATCACGGTTGCCGCCGACAACGGGATCAGCGAAAGCGCCAGTACGTAAAACAGGCGACCTGTGATTTCGAAGACCACGCGTATGCACATCGGCCGCGAAACGACGTCGGGATTGAACAGGGGCTCTTTGTTGATGAGCGCCAGAGAGGCAAAGACAAAGACCCCGCCCAGACCGAAAATGACGAGGACCTGACCAACCGGCAGCATTTCGGACGCTGCCTTGATAAATGAATCCTCGATGGCAAAAATCGCCATCGCTGCGATCATCCAGACGCTGCCCACCAGATTGGCCTTGCGATCAGTTGCAATGTGATGTGTCACACGAATTCCAATGCTGGCTAACGCTCCAAAAAGGTCGCAAGCGCAGGGCCTGTTCGCCGTATTGTTCTGAAACCCAAATTCTTGAATTGGTTTTGGTCAAAAACTCTCGAGGCAGCCCACCACTACTCTTACCCGATCGACATATCCAGCCCGATATCGAGCGTCGGCGCGGCCATGGTGATCTTCGAGGTCGAGATGTAGTCGACGCCGGTTTCGGCAATGGACTTGATGGTGTCGAGATTGACGTTGCCGGAAGCCTCAAGCGTGATCCGGCCCCCGTCCCTGGCGTTGTTTATAGCCACGGCTTGGCGCAGCATATCCGGCCCCATATTGTCGAGCAGGCAGATATCGGCGCCTTCGTTCAGCACGATTTCGAACTGCTCCAGCGTATCGACCTCGATCTCGATCTTGACCAGATGCCCGGCAAAGGCCTTGGCGGCTCTCAGCGCTTCGACGATCCCACCCGCAACAACGATGTGGTTGTCCTTGATCATGATCGCGTCATCGAGCCCGTAGCGGTGCGACGAACCACCACCGCAACGCACGGCGTATTTCTCGACGCCGCGCAGACCCGGAATGGTCTTGCGGGTACAGGTGACCCTGGCGGAGGTGTGGGCGATGGCATCGGCAAACCGCGCCGTGTGTGTGGCGATGCCCGACAGATGCATGAGGTAGTTCAGCGCCACCCGTTCAGCTGACAACAGCCCGCGCGCCGGGCCGGAGATGCTGGCGATCACCGCCCCCGGCTGCACCCGCGTGCCGTCGGCAACCAGCGGCTCGAAATGAATCGCCGGATTGATCAGCCGGAACGCGGCTTCGGCCAGCGGCAGCCCGGAGATGATCCCGGCCTCGCGGCTGTTCATCTCGGCTGTTGCCTGTCGCTCAGGACCGATTGTGGCATTGGAGGTGATGTCGCCGGCGCGGCCGAGGTCTTCGAGAAGGGCTGCGCGCACCTGATCCTCGACCATCAATTGCGGCAGTTCGGGAAGGAATGCGGTAGTCATTGTTCAGCTCCCAAAAGATCGGGGATGATGGCGTGAGCCTGCTCCAGCGTCAGCAGCGTCCGCCGCTTCCACGCCGCCTGTTCTTCCGGAAAATCGGTACGGAAATGCCCGCCTCGGCTTTCGGTCCGGTTGAGCGCGCAGACAGCGATCAGCTTGGCGGTGGTGATGACATTGTCAAACCGGACCGAATGGCTCTCGCGGGCCAGATGCAGGATGGTGCCCAGCGCCCTGCGCATGCCCGCGCCATCACGCAGCACACCCAGATTGGCGCTCATGGTCTTGCGCAGGGCCACCATGTTGGGATGGTCATTTTCGGTGATGTACTCGGTCGTCGTCACCGATCCGTCCTGCCACTTCGCGGGCGCGTCAACCTTGATCTCGCTCTTCAATGTCTCGGCAATGCGGGCGGAAAACACCACCGCTTCCAAGAGCGAGTTCGACGCCAGCCGGTTGGCTCCATGTGCGCCGGTAGAGGTGCATTCGCCGCAGGCCCAAAAACCCGGCAGCGATGAACGGCCGTTGATGTCGGTCCAGATGCCGCCCATGAAATAATGCGCCGCCGGAATGACCGGGATCATTTCCTTGGCCGGGTCGATACCCGCCTCCTGGCAATAGCCAAAAACCGTTGGGAATTCTTTTGCAAAGTCAGGCACCGCTGTACGGCAATCCAGAAACGCACCCCTGCCCGCCTTGACTTCGGCAAAGATGCCGCGTGCCACCACATCGCGCGGCGCCAGTTCGGCATCGGCGTGCAGCGGCAGCATGAAGCGCTCGCCTGCGGAATTGTGCAGTGTGGCGCCGTGACCGCGCAGCGCTTCGGTGGCCAGCGGCGCCGGGTCCTTGCCAAGATCAATCGCGGTCGGATGAAACTGCACGAACTCCATGTCAGCCAGCCGTGCACCGGCGCGCGCTGCCATGCCGATACCGCCACCACGCGCCTCGGTCGGGTTTGTCGTCACCTCGTAAAGATGACCAATGCCGCCGGTCGCCATCACCACATTGGAGCCAGTCACCCGGTGCAGCTCTTCGCCGCTGCCGGCATTGTCGCGGGCGACGACGCCAGCCACCTTGCCGTCTTCGACGATCAGGTCCTCGACCACATAGCCTTCCAGCACCCGGATCGACGGCGTCTTGCGTACCGCAGCAACCAGCGCCTCCATGATCGCCCGGCCTGCCATATCTCCCTTGACCCGGACGATGCGGCTTTCTGAATGCGCAGCCTCACGGCTGACCGCCAGATGGCCCTCCAGATCACGGTCGAACGGCACGCCGTAGCCAAGCAGATCATGAATCCGGTCAGAGGCTTCAGAAGCCATGGTGCGGATGATTGTTTCATCGACAATGCCGTCACCGGCGACAATCGTGTCGTGAACGTGACTTTCGATGGTGTCGCCCGGGCCGACAGCCGCGGCAATACCGGCTTGCGCCCAGGCCGAGGACGCGCCGCGGCCAATCGGGGCTGCGGCCAGCACAGTGACGGCTTTCGGCGCCAGCTTGAGCGCGCAAAACAGCCCTGCAAGCCCGCCACCGATGATGACAACCGAGACCGGGCCCTTGGGGGCAACCGGCGGTGAATAAAGCGCCAGGGATGTCATGGCATGCTCCGGCCTGAGAGGCATTCGAGGAGTAATGATCGAGGGGGAAACCCTCAGTTCTTCATGTTGACCATCCGCTCGACCGCCATCCGGGCACGATCGGCGATGGCCGGGTCGACCAGAACTTCGTCGGTCATGTAGAGCAGACTGTCGAGGATCTTCGGCAGCGTGATGCGCTTCATGTGCGGGCACAGATTGCACGGCTTGATGAACTCGACGCCTTCGACTTCACTCTCGATGTTGGATGCCATCGAGCATTCGGTCACCAGCAGCACCCGTGGTGGCCGCGTGTCCTTGACGTAATTGATCATGCCGGCGGTCGATCCGGAGTAATCGCACACCGCAATCACATCCGGGTGGCATTCGGGATGACCGATGATCTCGATGGTCGGATCGGCTTCCTTGTAGGCGAGCAATTCCTCCGCCGTGAAGCGCTCGTGCACTTCGCAGTGGCCCTTCCAGGTCAGGATCTTTTTGTTCGTCTGCTTGGCGACGTTCATAGCCAGATATTCGTCCGGAATGCACAGAACCGTATCGGACTCAAAGCTTTCGCAAATGGCCACGGCATTGGACGAAGTGCAGCACACATCAGTCTCGGCCTTCACATCAGCCGAGGTGTTGACATAAGTGACAACAGGCACGCCGGGATAACGCTCCTTGAGCAGCCGCACATCAGCACCGGTGATTGAATCTGACAGCGAACACCCGGCCTTCGCATCGGGAATCAGCACGGTTTTTTCCATGTTGAGCAGCTTCGAGGTCTCGGCCATGAAATGCACGCCGCACTGGATGATGATCTGCTCATCGACCAGCGAGGCTTCACGCGCCAGCTGCAGCGAGTCGCCTGCAATATCGGCAACGCAGTGAAAAATGTCCGGCGTCTGGTAATTATGCGCCAGAATCGCAGCGCCACGTTCCTTCTTGATCCGGTTGATGGCGTGGACATAAGGCGCGTAGACCGGCCATTCGATCTCCGGGATATGATTGCGCACACGCTCATAAAGATGAGCCGTTTCGCGCGCTACGGCCGGGGTGTATTTCAGCTCCGGACGATCCAGCACGCCGAACCGCTCCGCCGCACTCTGGGGCTTGATCGCAGCCTGGGTGGCAGCTTCTGTTTGCAACCGGGTCATGGCAAACCCTCCTGTCATCCTATTATGCTCATTTTGAGCATAATCATGGTCAAAAAGAAACCGGCAATGCCGGAGAACCATTCACATAAGCCGTTGCCAGCCTGATTGCAAGCGAGCCGAATCTGAAGATCGTGACCGCATCACCCACGGTTCACTCGAACAGCTTGCTCTTTTCCGCATCCTCCGCAGGCGCGGCATCCGGTGTCAGGGCAAGCGCGGTTTCCAGCGCGTACTCGGCTTGCGCGGCATATTTTTGCGCCGGGTTGACGCCAAGACCAAACGCTTTGGTGACGCCACCGAGCACATGCTCGATCCGCACAGATCCATTGTTTTCCGCATCGGAGACGAACTTGATCGACAGATGCTCCGCCTCGCCTTCCGCCCCGATGACATCGCCAATCGGCTTGGAAAACAGTCCAACCTTGTTCTCTGCCGCGACCGTGGCCCACTCCCGCCCCTTGCGCAGATTGGCAATGAACGTGCGCGCCTGATCAACCGTCATCATCATCGCGTGGCCGCCGCCCACTGCGCCATCCTGCGCCGGAATGATGACCGACGCCATCAACAACAAACCGCGATCCTTGTCGGGCACAGTCGAGCAATAGGTAAAACCGGTGCGACCGGTGGAAAGATCCGTCAGTTGCGCCGGGTCTCCCATAATCGCGCCAAACGGCGTGATGATAAATTTGCTCTCAGGATCGAACGTGGCGCGATCGGGGTCGAATCCATCGGCGAAGCCAGCCGTCAGCATGCTGGCAGAAAAGACCGCCGCGGCGACCATCCGCAAAAATCCAAAAGCCATCCGGGTTCCCTCCTGCTTCCCCAACCAGAAGGCTTAAGCATCCCCGGACCTCACCCGGCTGTCAACAACGGCAGCCAAGCCAGCCGCTGAACAGGTTTGAAGCATCAATTATGGTGATCGCAGCATTCAGACAAAAGAACTTGTCCCGTGGCCCGCAAAGCCTAAAGTCGCGGAACAATTCTGGAGCTTCCATGTCCGACACCCGTTCCGCCGCCCGCGCACCCCTGCCCTGGCTGATCATAGCCTCCGGCTGTGCGATTGCGCTTTTGTCCTTCGGTCCGCGTTCGGCCATGGGTTTTTTCCAGCTGCCCATGCTCGCCGACACCGGCTGGGACCGCACCACCTTCGGTCTGGCCTTGGCAATCCAGAACCTGTTCTGGGGACTGGGACAACCGGTCTTCGGCGCCATCGCCGACAAATTCGGCACCTGGAAGGTTCTGGCGCTGTCGTCACTGCTGTATTCCAGCGGACTTTTCATCATGTCGGTGGCTCCGAGTCCCGGCTGGTTTTACATCAGCGGCGGCGTGCTCATCGGTCTCGGCATTGCATCGGCCTCCTTCGGCATCGTGCTGGCGGCATTCGCCCGCAATGTCGCGCCCGAACGCCGCTCGATGGCCTTTGGCATAGGTACGGCAGCCGGCTCGGCCGGCATGCTCGTCTTCGCACCGCTGAGCCAGGGCCTGATCGACACCTATGGCTGGCAGGAAGCACTGGTCTGGATGGCGGCGATGATGTTCATCATTCCCTTCCTGGCGATTCCGCTGCGAGGCAACGCCAACTCAGGTACGCAATCGGCCATCCAGTATAAGCAATCGATGGGCGATGCCCTGCGCGAGGCGCTTGGTCACAAGAGCTACGTGCTGCTGGTGTCGGGGTTTTTCGTCTGCGGCTTCCAGGTGGCCTTCATCACCGCGCATTTTCCCGCCTATCTGCGTGACATCGGCATCGACAGCTCTTACGCGGTGCTGTCCCTGGCCCTGATCGGCTTTTTCAACATCATCGGCTCTCTCGCCTCGGGCTATATCGGCCAGCTCTATTCCAAGACCATGTCACTGGTCTGGATCTATCTCGGTCGTTCGGTTGTCGTCAGTGCGTTCCTGTTGTTGCCACAAACCGGCACTTCAGTGATCATCTTCGCTATTCTCATGGGCCTGTTGTGGCTGTCCACCGTGCCGCCCACCAATGCGCTGGTCGCCATCATGTTCGGCACTCGTCACCTTGGCATGCTCGGCGGCATCGTGTTCCTGTCGCATCAGGTCGGCTCGTTCCTCGGCGTCTGGCTTGGCGGTTATCTCTACGATATCTTTGGCAGCTACAATCCAGTCTGGTGGCTGAGCGTGGCATTGGGCATCGCTGCAGCATTTCTGCACTGGCCGATCCAGGAGAAAGCGGTTGAACGGCCAGCGCCGATGGCGGCGGAATAGGCTCAAGGCAAGCCTCCGGCGGCCTGTTCCCGCCTGCCGTCCGGACCGAGCAGGGTCGCGGCGTGCCTCAGCGCATCAGTTTCGCGATCGGAAAAATCGCGCAGGTCTCCGTGCCATGCGCCAGCAGCTTGCCGGAACTGTCACGAAGATAGGCCTCCGAGGTGGCGATGGTTCGGCCACGATGAACCAGCCGCCCTTCGCAGACCAGTTCGCCCATGCCAGGCAGGATCGGCCGGGTCAGATTGAGCTTGAATTCCACGGTGGTGTAGCCCTCGCCCGGCTCAAGCGTGGTCATCACTGCACAGGCAAGGGCTGAGTCCATGATCGTCGCGGCCCAGCCGCCATGGATCGTGCCCAGCGGATTGAGATGGTCTTGGTTGGGCGTCCCGGTGAAAGCGATGACGCCCTCTTCGACCTTGCTGAGCCAGAAATTCAGCGTTCTGGCCATCGCCGCACCCGGCAGCCGTCCGTCAAGAATGCCCTGCATTACCGACAGACCGCCCTCTTTGGCCACAAGATCAAGCGGCACGACGCCGACGAACTGGCCGTTGACGTGAGCGGAGGCATCATCGGTCATGAAATCGGGTCCTGAACAGGGGAAAGCGCCGGCGCTGGCTGCGGCATCGCCTTCAGAGCGGCGTTGCAAAAACTCTCGCGGCTGATCGGTGGTTCGACACCGCGGGGGTCAAACACATGCCGGCCCAAAAAATAGCCGGTCAGCCGGAACGCCTGCCCCAGCCTTTCGGCATCGGTGCAGGCCTGATTGCGGTCGACCAGAAACGCTGGCAGATCCAAAAGCCGGTCGGCCCAGGGCGCCCCGGCATCGGCTGACACCGCGCGTCCGGTTTTCGGCGACACATAGATAAGCTCCGAACGAACACCGGTTGCCGCACAGGCGCTCAGGTCCAGGCCAAAGCCGAGGTCTTCCAGAATGGCAAGCTCGAACCGGACATAGAGCGCACCGGCTTGCGCCGGCGTATCGAGACTGTCGAGAATGATGGCGAAGGCATCATGCAGCCGGGCGTGGGAATCGCGTTCCGGCAGCAGCCGCAACAACGCCGCCATCGCCTGGACGCCGTGCACGCCAATGGCAGTTTCCATCAGCCGGCCGGCGCGGCCATTGAGCAGTTCGACCTGGTATTGCCCCAGATGCTCATCCAGCCGGGCGCGCCAGACCAGATCCACCGAATTGCCGGGCTGCAGCACCGGTTGCAGCCGCTTCGAACGACCACCGCGCACAATGCCCATATGCCGGCCGTGGGCATGCGTCATCACCTCGGCGATGACCGAGGTCTCGCCATGCTTTCTGAGTCCGAGGATGATTCCTTCGTCGCGCCATTCCATGGGGCTGACTTTGCCCGCTCAGTGCGGAAATTCAAGTCCGATCTCGCGGTAGCGCTCGGGGTCATTGCCCCAGTTGCTGCGCACCTTGACGAACAGGAACAGGTGCGTCTTTTGCTCGAGGATCTCGGCGATCTCCTTGCGCGCAGCCTGGCCGATGGCCTTGATGGTTTCGCCCTTGTGGCCAAGCACGATCTTCTTCTGGCTGTCGCGCTCGACATAGATCACCTGCTCGATGCGAACAGAGCCATCCTTTTTCTCTTCCCAGCGCTCGGTCTCGACATGCGAGGCGTAGGGCAATTCCTGGTGCAGCCGCAGATAGAGCTTTTCACGGGTGATCTCGGCTGCCAGCTGGCGCATCGGCAGATCGGAGATCTGGTCTTCGGGGTAGTACCATGGGCCTTCCGGCAGGGTCTTTGCCAGATAGTCCATCAGATCCTTACAACCGGAGCCGTTGAGCGCCGAAATCATGAAGGTCTGATCGAATTTGGCCTTCTCGTGACAGGCCGCCGTCAGCGCCAGCAGCGTGTCGCGCTTGACCTGGTCGATCTTGTTGATCACCAGGATCTTGTTGTGGCGAACATCGGCAAGAGAATCGAGCAACGCTTCTGCGTCACCCTTGATGCCGCGCTCGGCGTCGATCATTACCAGCACCAGATCGCCATCCTTGGCGCCACCCCAGGCCGATGTCACCATCGCCCGGTCAAGCCGCCGCTTCGGCGTGAAAATGCCAGGCGTATCGATGAAAACGATCTGGGTCCGATCATGAATGGCAATGCCGCGGACAATCGCCCGGGTGGTTTGCACCTTGTGCGACACGATCGAGACTTTTGCGCCGACAAGCTGGTTCATCAATGTCGACTTGCCGGCATTTGGCGCGCCGATCAAGGCCACGAAACCCGAGCGGGTCGGGCCAAGCGGTTCAGATGGAGCTGCGTCCGTATCTGGTGTTTCAGGTGTATCAGTCATCATCTTTTCCTGCGCCGGATTGCCAGACGCCTTCACGTTCGAGGAGAGCGGTCGCCGCAACCTGTTCTGCGGCACGCTTGGAACGGCTTTCGCCGCTGGCAGGCTCGGTTCCGTCAACCTGCACATCAACTTTAAAGACCGGATCGTGATCGGGACCGGACCGGTCTGTCACCTTGTAGACTGGCGTCACGCCGAAGCGGGCATGCGCCCACTCCTGCAATTCTGTCTTGGCATCGCGCCGCGCTGCATCGTCGGCCAAGGCGCGGGTTTTCCAATTCTTGTGGATGAAGGCGCGCGCCGCCTCCAGACCGGCATCGAGATAGATCGCCGCAATCAGCGATTCCACCACATCGGCGCGCACATTGGCCATCCGCTTGTCAGTCATCTTCTTCACATCGGCGCCGGTGCGAATGAATTCGTGCAATCCCAGTTCATCGGCGACTTCGCCGCAGGTCTGGGCACTGACGAGCTGATTGAGACGCACCGACATCTCGCCCTCGCTGGCTTCGCTGAACTGACTGAACAAGAGTTCCGCCACGCACAGACCAAGCACCCGGTCTCCCAGGAACTCAAGCCGTTCGTAATTCCCGCCCGCCGGATTGCGAATGCTGGCATGGGTCAGCGCCCGTTCCAGTCGCACCGGATTGGCGAAGACATGGCCGATCCGGTCTTGAACCCGGACAACGATCTCCGCCTGTTTTTTTGTCGCGCGCTTCATCGCTGGGCGGATTTGAAGAACCGGTCGAAACGCAGATCGGTCGGCCATTTCCAGATTTCGAGCGGCGACGAATCATTGGCGATCGAGAAGAAGATGACCGTCGCGCGACCGATGAAGTTTTCAAGCGGAACGTAGCCAACTTCAAAGCGGCTGTCCTGCGAGTTGTCGCGGTTGTCACCCATCATGAAATAATGACCTTCAGGCACCACGAATTCACGGGTGTTGTCGCCCGGGGAACTGGGGCTGAGGTCGAGCGTGGTGTAGGTCACCCCGTTGGGCAGGGTCTCGCGGTAAACCGGAACAGCAGTGCCCTGATTGTAACGCCCCTCGGGCTCATAACTGCCCTCAAGCTCACGCTCAACCGCTTCGCCATTGATGAAAAGCACGCCATCGGTGACCTGAATACGGTCGCCCGGAAGTCCGATCACCCGCTTGATGTAATCAATCTTGGTGTTGCTTGGCAGCCGGAAAACGGCAACATCGCCACGCTCGGGCTCGTCGCTCCAGATCCGCCCGGAAAACAGGTCCGGCGAAAACGGGATCGAGTATTTGGAATAGCCGTAGGAATATTTCGACACGAACAGATAGTCGCCGACCAGCAGCGTCTCCATCATTGATCCGGACGGAATGCTGAATGGCTGGAAAAACAGGGTGCGGATGATCACCGCGAGCAACAGTGCCTGGACAAGCACCTTCACGTTTTCCCAAAGTCCGCCGGATTGGTCTTTTCTTGTCTCAGACACGCGTTGATTTCCTCAGGTGTGGCGCAGAAGCGCTTTCTCTAGCTGTTTGCATCGTTCGCGGCAACACCGCTCGCCGATGTCCGGCGATCTACCGGCTGGCGCATCAGGTTGATTGCGAGTCAATTACAGGAACCATGCTGCCATAGCACAAATTTTGACGCCCCGTTGGGCCCCGGTTTGACCTGTGACAACAAGCCGTCAGGACTGCGGCAATGCTTCGATGATCACGAAGGCCTGCGCCAATGGAAAATCATCTGTTATTGTCAAATGGATGGCACACACCATACCGGCGGGCGTCATTTTCTCCAACCGTTCGGCGGCACCACCGCTCAATCGCATCGTAGGCTTGCCGCCGGGAAGATTGACCACTCCCATGTCCCGCCAGAACACGCCCTGCGACAAGCCTGTACCCAGCGCCTTGGAACAGGCTTCTTTGGCGGCGAACCGCTTGGCGTAAGAGGCCGCCCGCAGCGCCCTGCGATCCGATTTGGATCGCTCCACCTCGGTAAAACAGCGGTTGGTAAAGCGCTCGCCATGGCGCTCAAGTGTCTTTTCAATCCGTCTGATATCAATAAGATCGCTGCCAATTCCGATGATCACGCGCGCTTCGCTCCGTCCGATTTTCTATCGGCGCGCGCTGCCGCGATTTCCCGGATCCGGGCCTTGGCGCGCGCAGCCAGTCGGGATTTTCTGCGTGTCTGAAACACCCGGACCCCCCAATAGGTCAGAATGTAAAATCCGACGGCGGTGATGATACCTGGCGGAATTGCGCCGATCAGCATCGGCTTGAGAACCGGATCCCACAACTGGCTGACATCGAGATGCCGCAGCAATGCTTGCAGATCAACATGCTTTTGGTGAACACCCGTCTCGATGCCAATCAGCAGATTGCCGATTTTGAGTGTCAGAGCCCAGATGAACGGGAACGAGATCGGATTGCCGAAACCGGTGCCGATCGCGGCGGCCATCATATTGCCGGCCAAGGCGTAGGAAAGCGCGAAAGCCAGAACGAAATGAAACCCCAGCAAGGGCGTCCAGGACGCGAAAACACCGGCAGCCACACCGGCGGCAATGGCATGGGGCGTTGCGGTCAATCGCAACACGCGCTTGATGAAATATTGAAACGACCGGCCAAAAGATCTCCTTGGCCAGAGCGCGGTGCGCATCCGGTCAAAAAATCCCTCTGGTTTTCGGCGGCGAAACAACATCTGGGTGTCCGTATATAGCTCGGTTTGTGTCAACCCTAAGTCATTTCAGCAAAAAATTGCTGTGGCAGACATTCATGCTCGGTCTCTGGGTACAACCATGCCAGACAACAGCGAAGAACTGGTAAAGACCCTCCTCGCATTCTCATACCCGGCAGCGTCAGGAGGTGACCCTGCAGGCTTCCCTTCCTTGGGTCTGCGGGAAAGCAACTCCGCCTACTCGTAGATTCGCTCGATCGTGGAGACTGATCCCAGCCCCTTGAGTTGCGTAATCAGCTGATTGAGGTGCTTGAGGTCCCAAACCTGCAGATCGATAAGCATTTCGGTGAAGTCCGCTGCGACGCGCACCATCGACAGGTTTTGAATATTGGTCTCGCTGGTCGCAATCATTTGCGCCACGTCGGCCAATGTTCCAGGCGCATTGATCGCAGTCACCTGAATGCGCGCAGGAAACCGATTCTTGTTGTTCTCGTCAATGTCCCAACGAATATCGACCCACCGTTGCGGTTCATCATCGAACTTGGTCAGCCCCGGAGATTGGATCGGATAGATGGTGATTCCGGCGCCCGGCTCCAGAATGCCGACGATCCGGTCGCCCGGAACTGCGCCGCCTGGGCCGAAACGCACCACAGCATTGTCGTCCATTCCCCTGATCGGCATGGCATCCATGTCCGGATCACCGCCGTGCCGGCGCGATGCCTTGGCGGGTTTTTGGGCTTTGTTGAGCCCCGGCAGCTTGAAAATAAGCCCTGCCGCGCTGCGCAGATTGAACCAGCCCTCGTCGGCTGGCTTGCGCGGAGAAACCCGCGTCTCCTGATGGTTGGGGTAAACTGCGCGAATCACATCCTCGGAAATCAGCTCGCCGCGCCCGACAGCTGCCAGCATGTCATCGACTTCCTTGTGGCCCAGCCGGTGAAGCACCGGCTTCAACCCTTCGCGGGACAGCGGTTTGCCGGCGCGGTTGAAGGTCCGCTCCAGAATACGCATGCCGAGGCCCGAATACTGCTTGCGCACAGCAGCTTTGGTGGCACGCCGGATTGCAGCCCGCGCCTTGCCGGTCACGACGATCTCTTCCCAGGCCGGCGGCGGCACCTGCACGCCCGAACGCAGGATTTCCACCTCGTCGCCATTGGCAAGCCGCGTCACCAGCGGCATGATCCGGCCGTTGATCTTGGCGCCAACACAGGTGTCGCCAACATCGGTATGCACCGCATAGGCAAAATCAATCGGCGTTGCCCCGCGCGGCAGCGCTATCAGTTGACCCTTGGGTGTGAAGCAGAACACCTGATCCTGGAACAGCTCCAGTTTGGTGTGTTCCAGAAAATCTTCGGGATTGTCACCAACCGACAGGGCTTCAATCGTCTGGCGAAGCCAGGAATAGGCACGCGAGTCCTTGGACAACAACTCTGCTTCGGCGTCGCTGGACGAGTCCTTGTAAAGCGCGTGCGCCGCCACCCCGCGTTCCGCAATGTCCTGCATCAGCCGGGTGCGGATCTGCAGCTCGACACGCTGACGTGACGGTCCGACAATCGTGGTGTGGATGGAGCGGTAGTCATTCTGCTTCGGCGTCGAAATATAGTCCTTGAAGCGTCCGGGCACCACCGACCAGCGCATGTGCACGATTCCCAGAGCCCGGTAACAATCAGCCTCGGTGTCAACGATGATCCGAAAGCCGAATACATCCGAGAGCTGCTCGAAAGACAGCGACTTGGACTGCATTTTTCGAAACACCGAATAGGTTTTTTTCTGCCGGCCCTTCACCTGGGCTTCCAGTCCCTGCTGCTGGAACAGCGACGACAGCTCGTCCTCAATCGTGTGAATCAGGTCTCGATTGCGTTCGGAGAGTTCCGCCAGTTTACCAGTGACCGTGTCATAGGCTTCGCGGTTGATGTTCTTGAAGGCGAGATCTTCAAGCTCCTCACGCATTTCCTGCATGCCCATACGCCCGGCCAGCGGCGCATAGATATCCATGGTTTCTTCGGCAATGCGGGCCCGTTTTTCGGGCGGCACATGCTCGAGCGTACGCATATTGTGCAGCCGGTCGGCGAGCTTGACCAAAAGCACCCGAACATCATCGGATATGGCCAGCAGCAGTTTTCTGAGGTTCTCCGCCTGCTTGGCCCGCTTGCTGACAAGGTCGAGCTTCTTGATCTTGGTCAGCCCTTCGACCAGCCTGCCGATGTCCTCGCCGAACAATTCATCAATCTCAGCCCGTGTGGCGGAGGTATCTTCAATGGTGTCATGCAAAAGCCCGACCGCGATGGTCGCTTCATCAAGCCGCATTTCGGTCAGGATCGCAGCAACCTCCAACGGATGGGAGATGTAGGGGTCACCGCTGGCGCGCATCTGTTTGCCATGCTTCTGCATGGCGTAGACATAGGCCTTGTTGAGCAGCGCCACGTTGGCGTCCGGCTTGTATTTTTGCACGCGCTCCACGAGCTCGTACTGACGCATCATCGCAATGGTACTCCAAAACAAGAAAATGCGCCGAATCGAACGACCGGCGCATTGTTTAGCATCAGCTGTCTATCGGCACCTGGGTCGGTTCCCGCCAATTCAACACAAATCAGCGGGCTTTCGACCTGATGCCTAATAGTCGTCGCTTTTTTCCGGCGGCACAAGCCCTTCGATACCAGCGAGCAGGTCTTCTTCGGACATCGTGCCGAACGAAACCGACTCCGGCTGGTCGTCTTCGGCCGCTGTTGCTTCCACAGCGTCGCCAGACGGGATGAACTGAGACGGATCGGGCTCCGGCTCATCAACTTCAACATGCTTTTGCAGCGAGTGAATCAGGTCTTCCTTGAGATCGCCGGGCGACAGCGTCTCATCCGCAATTTCGCGCAAGGCAACGACAGGGTTCTTGTCGTTGTCGCGGTCGATCGTGATCTGACCGCCCTGCGAAATCTGGCGAGCGCGATGGCTGGCAAGGAGAACCAGTTCAAAACGGTTATCAACTTTGTCAATGCAATCTTCGACTGTGACGCGGGCCATTGCCTGTCCTTTACAAACTGCTATGGGGAGGTTGGCCCTGCGATAAACACATTGTGTGGCTAATTCAAGTCTTTTGGATCAATCCTCATCGTTTAAAAACGCAATTCCGCAAGCTGTCATGGAACTAGAGTCTTATCGAGGGGTTGTACCAGTGAAAAATTGGCAAGATGTGACACTTGAAAAATGAGACGACGCGCAGCATCTGATATCACATCAAGAGAGCAGATATCATCTTAATGCGGCCCTTTGAAATCGGCTCGTGACATTGAGTGGTAACGGGCTGGTTCGTTAGCGAGCCGAACTTGCCGATTAGGCCTGCCAAGGTCAAAAAACGTTCATTGCAGTTATTTAGAAGGAGATTGAAGTGTTTGATCCAAGAGAGAAAATTGCATTGTTTATTGACGGGGCGAATCTGTATGCCGCGTCGAAAAGCCTGAATTTTGATATTGACTACAGAAAGCTTCTCAAGGCCTTCCATTCTCGCGGTTACCTCCTGCGCGCCTATTATTACACCGCGCTGATCGAAGATCAGGAGTATTCGTCGATCCGTCCGCTGATCGACTGGCTTGATTACAACGGCTACAAGGTCGTCACCAAGCCGGCCAAGGAATTCACCGACTCCATGGGACGCCGCAAGATCAAGGGCAACATGGACATCGAATTGGCGATTGACGCCATGGAACAGTCCGATGTGGTCGACCACCTGGTGATCTTCTCGGGCGACGGCGATTTCACCTCGCTGGTCGAAGCGCTTCAACGCAAGGGACGCAAGGTGACCGTGGTTTCCTCACTCTCATCACAGCCGCCGATGATTGCCGACGACCTGCGCCGCCAGGCGGACTATTTCATTGAATTGAGCAGCCTGAAATCGGAAATTGGCCGTGATCCTTCCGAACGCCCGATGCGGACTACCGCACCGGCAGAGGATGACGAAGACGATTTTGACGATTGACGGGAAACCAGAACCGCTCGACACCGTGTTTGAAACGATGCCGAGCGGTTTGAATGGTCAATCATGGGGCGTGACAATTTCGGTCTAGCCGCGATCGCGTAACAGCCGGGATTTGTCGCGGTTCCAGTCGCGTTCCTTTTGGGTCTGGCGCTTGTCGTGCAGTTTCTTGCCCTTTGCCAGAGCCAGTTGCAGCTTGGCTATTCCCTTGTCGTTAAAGTAGATCTTCAACGGCACCAGGGTCATGCCGTCACGCTGCACAGCCTGGCCCAGCCGCCCGATTTCCCGCGCCTTGACCAGAATCTTGCGCCGCCGCCGCGGTTCATGATTGAACTGGTGGGCCTGCAGATATTCCGGCACATAGGAATTGATCAGCCACATCTCCCCGCCTTCTTCATTGGCATAGGAGTCTGCGATGTTGGCCTTGCCTTCGCGAAGTGATTTCACTTCGGTTCCGGTCAGAACCAAACCTGTTTCGAAGGTTTCGACAATTTCGAAGTTGAACCGCGCCTTGCGGTTTTCAGCTACGATCTTGCCGTATTGCGACTTGTCATCTTTTTTCGGAGCCATGATCAGACGGCCACGCCCGCCTGAGCCAGCGCAGCGTCCAGAAGCGCCGCTGTCTTGGGCTCAACCGTGGTCAAAGGCGATCTGACGACATTCTTGATAAAGCCCATCTTGGACAGGCAGTATTTAACACCCGCCACGCCGGGTTCGGCAAAGATTGCCTTGTGCAGCGGCATCACTCTGTCGAGCATCGTCAACGCGGTGGCGTAATCACCTCGTAGCGTCGCTTCCTGAAACTCGGCGCAGTGCTGCGGCATTACGTTGGCAGTGACTGAAATGCAGCCAACTCCGCCATGGGCGTTGAAACCCAGCGCCGTCGGGTCTTCTCCGGAAAGCTGCACGAAATCCTTGCCGCTCGCCATGCGCTGTTCGGGCACCCGGGCAAGATTGCCTGTGGCATCCTTGACGCCAATGATATTGGCAAAATCGCGGTTGAGCGCCGCCATTGTCTCCACCGACATATCGATGACCGACCGGGGTGGAATATTGTAGATGATGATTGGCAGCTTGGTTGCCTCGGCCACCGCCTTGAAGTGCTGATAAAGCCCCTTCTGCGTCGGCTTGTTGTAGTAAGGCGTCACCACCAGCACCGCATCGGCGCCTGCCTGTTCGGCGTGAACCGCAAGCTCGATGGATTCCGTCGTGTTGTTTGATCCTGCACCGGCGATCACCGGAACCCGGCCTGCAGCAACCTCAACGCACAGTTCCACCACCCGCCTGTGTTCGGCGTGGGAGAGCGTCGGCGATTCCCCGGTCGTGCCCACGGGCACAAGCCCGGTGCTACCGGCTTTGATCATCCGCTCGACATGGCTCGCAAAGCCATCCTCATCCACCGCGCCATTTTCGGTGAAAGGGGTAATGAGGGCCGGAAGGGAACCCTTGAACATGCTGATCTCCAAAAACTGTCGCTCCACGCCACAAGGACACGGTTCATCATCTGTCCCTGAGCCGATACAGGAAATCGGCGCTGCCGAAAAGCCTTGCGCGACATCAACACGCGCTTTTGCGCGCAATCAGCCGCTAGATCGCTCAATCGAAGCGAACCGCCGCAGATTACCCGCAATTGTAGCTGCATATTGCATTCAAGCAAAGCTGATAAGCTTTTGTTAACTCTTGCTTCACCGGCCGCTGATAGAATCTGGCAGGGGTTTGGCGGCGCGGACGCTTCCAAGAGAGAAGTGGTTCCCCGAAAGCACACAGGGACATCAGGTCGAACGGAACGTCATCATGTCGAAGATCACTCTAGTCACGCTGTTCACGCTTTCCGCAGTGGTTGCCACACTCACCACAGCAGCACCGCTGCCAACCAATGCGATCCCCCTGCCCGTCCCAAAGCCCGGCGTCGTCAGTTCCGAGACCACGGCGGCCATCCTGAAGTCCAACATGACAGCGTCCGCAAGCCTTGAGCTCAAGGCGGGGCTTGAGGCGCTTGGCGACAAGGATGCCGCCAGGGCCCGGACCATCCGGGATTCCATGACGCGCAACACGCTTGATCATCATATCCTCACTTGGGCGATAGCAGTGTCCGGTCTGGAAGGTGTGCCATCAGGCGAAATCGCTCTCGCGGCAACCGAACTGAAGGGTTGGCCCGGCCTCACATCGCTGCGCCAGTTGTCAGAACGCGCCCTGTTTTACGAAAAACCCGTTGCGGCAAAGGTACTCGCGGCCTTTGGCAATACGTTACCCGAGACCGCCAAGGGCGCCATCGCGCTGATCAGGGCCCTGAAGTCCTCCGGCGACACACAGCGCGCCGGCACACTTGCCTCGACCGTCTGGCGCACGCTCATCATGGACAATCAGGACGCCAAGGTTTTCCTCAGTGAATTCGACGGCTTGCTGGACAAGGGCGATCATCTGCGGCGCATGGAGATGCTGCTTTACCGCGACCACGTCAACGACGCCAAACCACTTTCGCAAAAGGCCGAAGCCCAGTCGCTGTACCGGGCCTGGGCGGCGGTGATTACAAATCCGGCCAAGGCTGCCGGCGCCATCGCCGCAGTCGACAAATCCTGGCACGACAAGCCGTCCTACCTTTACCTGCGCATAAAGCACCTGCGCGAACTCGAGCGCGACAAGGAGGCTGCCGCGTTGCTTGCCAAAATGCCGCGTGACCGCGCCACCCTTGTGGATCCCGATGAATGGTGGATCGAAGCCCGGGTGGTCAGCCGTGGTCTTTATGAAAAAGGCGATGCCAAGACCGCCTACCGCCTGGCCGCAGCGCATCTGGCGCAAAGCCCGGAGGAATTCGCCGAAGCTGAATTTCATGCCGGCTGGTATGCCTTGAGAGGCCTCAAGGACGCCAAGACGGCAGCGAAACATTTTGCTGCCATTCTAAGCGTCGCCAATGGCCAGATTTCCAAGGCTCGCGCCCATTACTGGCTGGGCCGCGCCGCCGAAGCCGGCGGCGGCGGAAAATCCTCGGATTTCTACGCGCTCGCCGCACAATTTCCCTCGACATTCTACGGGCAACTGGCGAACGCCAAACTCAACCGCAAATCCCTCAACATCGCCTATCCGTCACCGTCGGATCAGGACCGTGTCCGGTTTGCCAGCCGGGAGGCCGTCAGAGCTATTCGCAAGCTCGAAGACGCAGGCTACGACTGGCGTGCCGACACACTCTATCGCGGGCTCGCCGCCGAACTCGACAGCCCAGGTGAATTGGCGATCCTCGCCGCCCTGGCCGAAAAACGCGGCGATCACCGGGTTTCCCTGCAGGTCGGCAAGATCGCCTGGAACCGTGGGCTCGATGTCGCAGCTCTCGCCTATCCGCTGGGCGCAGTGCCTGCCAGCGCCAATATTGCCGGAGCAGGCAAGGCGCTTGCCTACTCGATTGCCCGCCAGGAAAGCGCTTTCAACACTGCAGCCGTGTCTCCAGCCAATGCTCGCGGGCTGCTGCAGATCCTGCCAGGCACCGCCAAGGGTGTGGCAGCAAGGCATGGCCTGCCCTTTTCGCAGAACCGCCTGACCACGGATGCCGGATACAATGCGACGCTGGGCGCGCATTTTCTTGGTGAGCAGATCAGCAAATTTGGCGGCTCCTACATTCTCACCTTCATTGCCTACAACGCTGGTCCGCGCCGGGTATCGCAATGGATAGAGCGGCTCGGCGATCCGAGAGGCCGTTCGCTCGACGAGGTGATTGACTGGATCGAGATGATCCCGTTCACCGAGACCCGGCATTATGTGCAGCGGGTGATGGAAAACTATCAGGTCTACAAGGCGCGTCTGGGACAAACCGCCAGCATCGAAGACGATCTCCGCTTCGGCCGTCGATGAGCCCTGTCGCATGCCCCCCCAAATGCGCTATAGGCTTGGAACCACTCCGGAATGAACCAGAGCTGCAGTTCTGAACGCGCTCCTGGGTTCAAAACGGCGCTGCGGCCTTTGGCGAGACAGCAATAAGATCAGGATTTGACTATGGCGGATGACAAGACCGGCACGACCGAAAACAAGACGAACGGTGGTGGCTGCAACGACGTGTACTTTTCGGCCAGCGACGGGTTGCGTCTGCATGCCTGCGACTATGGCCGCCACAACCCCGCCACCCGCGATCGCCTGCCTGTGGTCTGCCTGCCCGGCTTGACCCGCAATACCCGTGACTTTCATGATCTTGCGCTGCTGCTGTCGGGTGACGAAACCGCACCGCGACGCGTGGTCAGCTTTGATTATCGCGGCCGCGGCCAGTCCGCCTGGGACAAGGATCCGGCTCACTACACCATCGTTATCGAAGCCGAGGATGTGCTCAGCGGCATGGCCGCTCTGGGCTTGGAGCATGCCATTTTCATCGGCACTTCCCGCGGCGGCCTGATCATGCATGTGCTCGCGGCCATGCGCCCCGGCGTCATGGCGGCTGGCGTCCTCAATGACATCGGCCCGGTGATTGAAGGTGCAGGCCTGGTTCAGATCAAGGCCTATCTGTCACGGGCATCCATGCCGAAGAGCTGGGCAGAGGCTGCCGAAAATCTCGCGAGCGCCCATTCCAAGGCCTTCTCCGTGCTCACTGCGCAGGATTGGGAAGACTTTGCCCGCGCCATTTTCGTCGAGAAGAACGGCAAGCTGGTGCCCGACTACGATCCGGCCTTGCTTGACGGGCTCAAGGGCGTTGATCTCAACACGCCGCTGCCGACATTGTGGCCGCAATTCGAAGGCCTTGGCGGCATGCCTCTGATGGCGCTGCGCGGCGAGCACTCGACATTGCTCTCAACCGAGACACTCATCGAAATGAAAAACCGTGTCCCGGCTCTGCAGACCACCACAATTCGCGGTCAGGGACATGCGCCGATCCTGCATCTCTCGGGCATTCCGGAAATCCTGAGCAAGTTCTTCGCGTCCGTGGACAAGCAGCGGCGTCACTGAGGCGCGTCTGACCATATTGCCGCCCCCGATACTGGGGCGGCAATCAGACTATCGCTCGATGGTGTGGACTACGCTTTACCGCCGCTTTTGGGTTTTCTGGCTGGGGAACTGGCGACCTCGCCCCTGGCGACACGCTTGGAGAATTCCGTAGCCTCGCCCTTGGCCAGCTTCTTGGCCTGACTGACCCAATCCTCGCGCTCGATGCGGCCGGCAAACGACAGTTGCTCGGCAAAATCAGCCTGTTCTTTCTTGGTCCACACCGCGATCTGCGCAAAACTGTTGATCCCGGCAGCATTGAGCTTGGCTTCAAGCGCCGGACCTACGCCCTTGATCTGCTTGAGATTATCTGGAACTGCCGCCGCCACTGGTTTGGCTTTCGCCGCTTTGGGCTTTGCCGCGGCTTTTGGCTTAGCCGTTGCTGGTTTTCCAGCTGCTGACTTCGCGGCGGCAGGTGTTTCTGCCTTCGCATCGGCGGCCGTTGCCTTTGCCTTGCGTGGCTTGGAAGCGGCAACCGGCTTTGAGGCTGTAGACGCGGCAGAGGATTTGCTGGCTGCCGGTTTGGACGCTGCAGCTTTGGTGGTCTTGGGCTTAGCAGATTTGGCCTTGGCCGGCATTTTCACCGCAGCAGGCGTCGCCTCCGCTACCGCAGGTGCTGCTGGAGCCGCTGTCTTGGTATCTGCCGCCGGCGTTGCTGCAAGAGAGGAAGCCGGTTGCGGTGTGCTTGATGGCTCATAATGCGGGGTGGGGGCAGCAAGCTCGGAAGCAGCTCCTGTTCTTGCCGCGCCTTCATGGGAAACCGCGCCCGCAGCTCCGGAGTGATGCGCGGCGCCGCTGATCTTGCGACCCTTGAGCCAGCACCCGAACAGGCATCCCAATCCAAACGCAACAGCTACCAAAACCACCGTTTGTACAAAAAACATAATCATTCCCCCTGAAACACCGAATGTGCGCCACGTCCGTTTGGACGCGTTCAGCGCACCCGGCCATTTTGTTTGCCGCCCACTCTGTCGCGATCAACCGCTATCGGCTTCCCGAACTATGTGATGGTCGATCCGGCTGTCAGGCCCTCTTGTTGCCGCATGTCTTCCAGCCCACGAAAGAGCCGATAACAAACGCGCACAACAGCCAGAACCAAAGATGCGAAATCATATACCACATGCTGACCTCCCGGGACACAAGGCCCGCTAGTTGAGAACGCGGAACTCGATTCGGCGATTGGCCGCCTTGCCCGCGTCGGTTTCATTGCTTTCCACCGGTTTGCTTTCGCCGTAACCAATGGCCGTCATGCGATCCGCCGCAACACCGGCGGCAATCATGAATGCAAGAACTGACTTCGCCCGGCGCTCGGACAAATCGAGATTGGCCACCTCAGCGCCATCGGAATCGGTATGACCGGATATTTCCAGTTGCGCCTGACCACATTGCCGCGCAACGAAAGCCACGTGATCCAGAAACCCGTAGGAATGATCCTGAATTGCTGCCTCTGCCGTTTCAAACAGCACGTTGTTTGTCGCCACAAGCCTGTTAAGTTCGGCCTGGCAGTCGGAAACCTGCAAGGATGCCTCCGGCGTGGGAGCAAGATCCATGCTCGACTGCCCCTCGAATCCCTGCGGCAACCCTTCTTCCAGAAGCCGGGCAGTGTCATCCAGGGCAACTTGGCTCAAAGCTGCCCCCTGCACGATCACGGCCTGATCCTCGACCCGGGTCTCCGCGTTATCATCCAGCCGGCTAAGCGCCTGCAGAGCAGTCAACACCGCAGTTTCAAATCCATCCGGCGCACCGGCTCCAATATTCTGGGAGTCGATGATTTGCAGCGCACCGAATTTCAAATGGGCAATTTCCAAGATCCTGGCGCGAACCGCCTCACTGGGCAGCACCCCCGACAGTGAAACCGCCTCGCCATCCCGCGTTGCCGTCCAGACATATGGTGAAGCGACCGCCACCCCGATATCGGCGGTGCCGAGAACCAGGCCGCTGGACAACCCCGTAGCAAGCATTTCCTGAATTTGCCGGAAAGCCTGACCGTCAACCGCCTGCCCCGACACATCGAGAACTTTGCCACGAATCGAAACTGTGCCTCCGTTCAAATGAGACACAATTGCCAACGCTTCAGCCGTCGCAGCATTCCAATCCATTCCGGATGGAACACCGGATGCAAACCGCATCAAATCGGTGACTGGCCTGTCCTGAGCTGACGCTTTTGCCGTGGCCAGAATACCGTCGCGTGTGACAGCATCAGGCGCATAGCCGCTCAATTCCATCCCGTCCGCGGATATTGACGCCGACCAATTATAGTCCCCTGACACCGCAGCAGGCATTATGTTGACAGATTCCAGAACACCACCAGAGGGAAGCGGCGCGGAAAGTGCCGCCAACGCGGCTTGGTGGTCATCAGGGTTGAGCGCCTGCCCCGAAACCCGCAGAGAATAATCGGTGAGTTCAAAAGATCCGGTTGAAAACCGTGTAAACGCCGACAGTCCATAGGTCACCAGATCAACCAGGCCATCAGGCGCCCCGCGCGCCAGTTTCATCTGGTCTGAAACAGCGATTCCCGGAAGCAGATTGCTCAGCCCGGCCAATATGTTAGCTCGGGCAGATTCATTGGGAACAAATCCGCTCAAGACCAGTCCATCGACGTTCTTTTCGACGGTGAGGCGAAAGGGCTTTTCTTCAGGCAACAAGGTGGAATTGTCGCTGGCGACACGAACGCCATAGGTGGTCCGGACAGTCTTGAGAGCACGGGATTGGCTATCTTTGTCGGGCGCCAGGCCGGTGAGGATCAGATCGCGGCCTTTGAGCGACACTTGCGCCCAGGCATTGTCCTGTCGAAGTGCTGCCAAGGCTCGGGATTTCAGATCCGCTTCGACCACACCAGCTTGAAACCAGATCGCCAGCGCTGTGAGGCAGGCCACCGCAGCCAGTCCAGGCCATATCCAAAGCTTCCAATTGTACATGAAGTCTCCGCCAAAATGATACTGTGCGCAAATCTAGCACCCTTGTAACGGACTGACCAAGTCAAAAGCGGACCGGACCGCCCGCCACAGAACATAGAACGCGGTCGAGCTGAAATCCGGACACAAAAAAACCCGGCAGCCTGAGCTGCCGGGTTCTATCAGATCAAACCGAGGTTTGATTAGAACGAGCGCTGTACGCGACCGTAGAAGCCGAATGCGTCGTTGACGCCATCGTCAGCCCAAACAACTTCAGGAGTGACAACCAGGCCCGGAACAACAGTGTAGTTCAGGTTACCGACAACTGACCAAGCGTCGTCAACGAGAGCAACATTGCTGTCGATCCACTGAGCCTGCATATTGAAGGTCAGACGGTCGGAAGCCTTGTACGAACCACCACCGATAACCGAGAGGGTATCGTCAGTAGCAAGACCGCTACCAGGAAGACCGTTGCCCCAAGTGGTGTACCCCGAGGAATTTTCGCCATACATGATCATCGCGAACAGGGAAGCCTGATCATTGATGGTCACGTCTGCACGAAGCTTGGCAGCATAACCGCCACGGACGGTGAGACCGATGTCATCACGTGTGTCGAAGCCGACAACAGCGCTGACATCGAACATGCCTGCATTGTAGCCAACACCACCGACAACATGCGGCATGTAGTCGTCAATGCCCCAAGTGCCGTTGGTTGTGCCGTCGTCGCTAACGCCCTGCTCAACAGCAAGAGCAGCGCGGAAAGCGCCGCCGTTATATGTGTAGCTGATCAGGTTTGTGTCGAAAGGACCGTACGAACCATCGTTGATGACTGCGCCGGCATAACCGGTGAAAGTCGTGAACAGGGATTCGTCCTTACCAACGCGGAGGCCACCGAGCTGGATCCAGGCAAAGTTGACCGAGAATTCGTTTGCATTGTTGTAGCCTGCAGGCACCAGACCAACAAAATTCTGGTTGGTATCATACTGCCAGCGTGTTTCAACGTATGTGCGCAGGGTGCCCATTTCGGTTTCCGAAGCGGTCGAAACGCGGAATGAGAAACGAGCGCGCTTGAAATATGTGTCATCGCCAGTCGTTGTTCTGATCGAGAACAGATCGCCAGCGCCGACGTCATAACGGACATAACCATGGATGCGCAGGCAAGTTTCTGTGCCTGGGATGTAGAAGTAGCCGGTGCCGAAAGCGTCGCAAACGCGAACGTATTCAACAGGTTCTGGCTCAGCTGCAACGATAGCGTCTGCAGCGCGTGCGCCGGATACAGCAACGAGTGCTGCTGCGGAGCCGAGGAGAAGGCTCTTAATGTTCATTTCTGACCTCCAGTCAAAAGTTAGTACGGTCTGGGTTGTCGCTGAAGGACAGTATTTCTGTCCCATCCCCACAATGGAAGAAGACAATCGGTTATCCGTCATGGCTTCGAGAGTGAACATACTCACCAGCGCGGGCCGCGCAACGCTGATCACACTGCCTGAGGCGTTCCCGCCCCGCCTTCACATTGCCCTGTTGCACAAATGACACGAAATCAGCGCCGAACTCTGGTTTTGTTCATCTCTTGTTAGGGAATTCGCGGCTTTGCGACGTCAAAATCTGGATCTGGACACCGTGATTCATCGCAGCTGCCGGGGATTCGGGATGGAATCAACAGGAATCCATGACTCATCCGGCGCTGGGCCCGGTAATCATTGCTGGTGCAGCGCGAATCCCCATCGGTCCCGGATGCCTGCGATTTAGGAGGCCCACAAGCAGCCTCCCCTCGATGAAAACAGCCTCCCTATATATAGGGGCGTAAATGTCCTCCCTTTATGTGAGTTGGGCGAGTGCTGCTGACCGGATGCCCTCGCCGCATTTCCGACTTGGCAATTCTGTTTAGGCACCCGCTCAAATCGGCAGATTCGTCCGAATTGAAGGCCAGGACCGTTGTCACTCCATCATGATGACAACTCTGAATTACTCCTGGATCGCTTTGATAGAATAATATTAATCTAGCAATAACAATTAGATAGACGTTCAGGAGTGCCTACCGTTTGTCTTTTGACTGGAGGTCAGAAATGAACATTAAGAGCCTTCTCCTCGGCTCCGCAGCGGCACTCGTTGCTGTATCCGGCGCACGCGCTGCAGACGCTATCGTTGCAGCTGAGCCAGAACCCGTTGAATACGTCCGCGTTTGCGACGCTTTCGGCACCGGCTACTTCTACATCCCGGGCACAGAAACTTGCCTGCGCATCCACGGCTATGTCCGTTACGACATCGGCGCTGGCGATCTCTTCGCAGTTCAGAGCGCAACAGGCGAAGACACATATTTCAAGCGCGCTCGTTTCTCGTTCCGCGTTTCAACCGCTTCGGAAACCGAACTCGGTACCCTGCGCACATACGTTGAAACACGCTGGCAGTATGACACCAACAACGCATCAAACGCTGCTCAGAACCTGCCTAACACCCTGCGCGGCTACACCAACGACAATGAATTCACGGTCAACTTTGCCTGGATCCAGCTCGGTGGTCTGCGCGTTGGTAAAGACGAATCGCTGTTCACGACCTTCACCGGTTATGCTGGCGCAGTCATCAACGATGGTTCGTACGGTCCTTTCGACACAAACCTGATCAGCTACACCTATAACGGCGGTGCTTTCCGTGCCGCTATTGGCGTTGAGCAGGGCGTCTCCAGCGTTTACAACTTCGCAACCGACACATACACCGGTTGGGGCATTGACGATTACATGCCGCATGTTGTTGCAGGTGTTGGCTACAACGCAGGCATGTTCGATGTCAGCGCTGTTCTCGGCTACGACACACGCGAAGACTGGGTTTCGCCTGCTTTGACCCTGTTCCAGCGCGGCGGTTGGGCCGGTAAGATCCGTGCAGACGTAACCATCAATGATCAGGCTTCCCTGTTCGCAATGGTCATGTACGGTGAAAACACTTCGGCTTACACCACATGGGCTAACGGCGCAGCAACTGACGAAACTCTGTCGGTTATCGCTGGTGGTACGTACAAGGCTTCCGACAAGTTGGCTTTCAACACACAGATCCAGTGGGTCGACAGCAACACTCTTGCTGACGACGCTTGGACAGTTGTCGGTAACCTGAACTACACTGTTGTTCCTGGCCTGGTTGTCACTCCTGAAGTTGTTTGGGCTGACAATGGCGTCACCGACGCATTCGGCTTCTACGGTCGCGTACAGCGCTCGTTCTAATCAACAACAGTTTGAACCTGAAAATTTTAACCGGCGACCTCGGTCGCCGGTTCTTTAGTTTCGGCATGCACTGAAAGTATTTATGGCAGCCACATCGATTGATTTTGATTTTTCTACTGAATTCAACTACGACGGGCACATGAGCCCGGAAACACCAAGCCTGGAATCAGACACCACCTATTCGAGTGCAGCCCAAGCGAGCGCGAGTGAGCCGCCACGCCCTTCCGAACTTTGGCGCCAACATGCTGGTGCGCTTTGGGAAAATGGTCGCCACAAAGACAATTGTTACGCCTTTATTCATGAAATTGATGAGTTCATGTGGTTGCGAAAAATTGCAACCTATGATGATATGTTGATCGACAGACTCGTGGATTATTTTCGGGGAATCGGCAACAGAAACTCAACCATAAACCGCAAGCTTTCCGCGCTTTATCGCCTTCTGCGGAAAGCGGAGAGGAGCGGACAGATTACACGACTTCCGACCTATCTCCGATTACGTGAACGCAACTCTCGCGTGCGGTTTTTGACTGCCGAAGAAGAGGCGAAAATGTTTGGCAGCCTCGGCGCGCGCAGCCCTCATCATGAGCTTTTGTGCCGCTTTCTTGTCGACACAGGAGCCCGAATCGGTGAGGCGCTGGCACTCAAATGGGGCGATATCCACAACAACACCGCGACATTCTGGATTACCAAATCCGGCAAAAGCCGCTCTGTTCCGTTGACCGACCGTGCGGTCAAAGCCCTCGATCTGGCGCGCGGATTTGGTGGCAGCGGACCATTTTCCACAATTTCCTATCAAAATTTCAAATACAATTGGAACCAGGCACGCAAGGAAAACCACTTCACCGATGATCCTCATATGGTGCCGCATATTTTGCGCCACACCTGCGCCTCGCGCCTGGTTCAAGCGGGGATTGATCTCAGGCGGGTCCAGACTTTCCTTGGTCACCAGACCATTCAGATGACCCTGCGTTACGCCCATCTCGCAACCAATGACCTCGACCAGTGCGCCACCGCACTGAACGCAGCCAACATTGTTGCGGCCAGCAAATTGAAAGCATCTGCCAAAGCTTCCCCGCCGCCCCCGGTTGCGGCCAAACCCGCTCGAAAGCCGACATCAAAGAGCACCAAACCCAGCGCGAAAAAGTCGGTCGCGCCACGCTTGCCCAGCCAAGGTTCATCCGCGCCCGAGGCAATGCATGGCCAATGATGAATTCCTGCCTGAATTCCGGTTGATTACCCGGTCACGCTAGGGTATCAGACGGCAACGGAGAGGTGGCCGAGTGGTCGAAGGCGCTCCCCTGCTAAGGGAGTATACCAGAGATGGTATCGAGGGTTCGAATCCCTTCCTCTCCTCCATTACCCCAAAAACCTATGATTTCATTGAAATAACTGAATTGGTGCGCATTGAATCCGCACGACGGACCGCCTGAAATGGCCTGGCGCTTGCGATCATTGTGAACTCGAGAGAGTGCTGCCTCCTGTATGGCCAATTTCGAAGCTGAATTTGCGGTTTGAAGCGGCGGTGCAATGGAAATTTCCTGACAGTTGAAAGGGGCTTGCCCGGCAATCCCTTCATCTGCAGGTAAAGAGCATCACGATTACCAAGCCTGAGTGGCCAAATTCGGGTGCGCGGAGCTCCGAATGGCAGCTTAAACGAGTGAAAGCTTGAGTTGACGACCGACAATGGGTATCTGGTGATGACCGCAGGCGGACCCTCCGCAAGAGCAAGGCGCATAGCTGCATGACCCCAGATTTCCTCGTCACTCATTCCGGCGGCTTCCATGCCGACGAATTGCTCTCCAGCGTCATCCTGACCCGGCTTTTCCCGAAGGCGCTGGTGGTGCGCAGCCGGGCGCCTGAGTGGATCACCCCTGCTGAAGATCGCATCATTTATGATGTCGGCGGCGCCTATGATGCCGATGCGCGGATCTTTGATCACCACCAGCGCGGCGCACCGTTGCGCGAGGATGGGCAGCCCTTCAGCTCGTTCGGCTTGATCTGGAAACATTATGGCCGTGACTATCTTGCTGCCACGGGGCTTCCGGATGCTCATATCGAAACGGTCCACGGCGCTTTCGACGCCAGCTTCGTCTTGCCGATAGATCTGATGGACAATGGCGCCATGAGCCCCTCTATTGCGGGGCCTCTGGCAGTGCTGACATTGCCTGTTCTGCTTGAAACACTGAAGCCGGTCTTCGACGAGCCGGATCCGGAGGCGCTGGAGCGTGCGTTTCACGCAGCGCTGGCTATTGCACGGAGTTTTCTGGAGGCCAGGATCGCCGGAAGTGCGGCAAAGCTGCGCGCCGAGGACATCGTGCTCAAGGCGATCGCCGATGCGGGACAGTCGCAAGTTCTGGAATTGCCGATGGGCATGCCGTTCCGTTCAGCCGTGATGAAATCCGGCGCAGATCATCTGCTGTTCGTGGTCCACCCGCGCGACAAGGATTGGTGCCTCACCGGTATCCGTCGCGCCGATGAGGGGTTCGAACTGCGCGCAGACCTGCCTGCAGCCTGGGCTGGCTTGTCAAATGGTGATCTGGAGGCGGCTTGCGGCATTGAAGGCGCAAGTTTCTGCCACAATGGCCGCTTCATCGCCGCAGCAAAGACCCGCGAAGCATCGCTCGCCATGGCCGAACTGGCAGTCAGCGAAGCCGTCGCGACCGTATAGGATCAAACAACGACGGATCAGGCTTCGGTGATGCAACAAGTGATCGCTGATCCGTCTCAAAACTCGACGGCAGCTACATCGCTTTTGCCTAAAGGTCTCTCAGATAGGTGTTTTCACTGCGGGAACGCGCATAAAGCGTCTGATCAATGTCTGCTGTCAGCATCTCCTCCGACAGGCCAGCAGACGCCAGCACCGACCCATCCGGTGCGGTAATCACGGATTGCCCGGCATAGACGAAATCACCATCGCGACCGGTATTGTTGGCATAGGCGATGAAAATCTGGTTCTCGAATCCACGCACCGCGATCATCTTTTCGGCGATGAATGTGCCTGAAGATCCCATCGGTGTCGCCGTCGGCACAAGGATCATCTCTGCCCCGGCCTGAACCAGGCGGCGGACATTTTCCGGAAACTCGACGTCGTAGCAGATCAGCATGCCGAGCGTCATGCCGCCATGACTGAACAGGCAGGTTGAGGGCTTTTCCGGCTTGAACAACCCGCGCTCATAATCGCCATAGAGGTGCGACTTGCGGTAAACCGACGGTGTGCCGGCACCATCGGTATAGACAGCGGAGTTGTAGACGGCGTCTCCGGCCTTCTCGGCGAAACCGGCGACGATGGCGACACCGGTGGTGCGCGCGATTTCGCCCAGACGTTCAACCAGAGGCCCGTCGGCAGGTTCAGCCAGATCGATGACCGCCCTGCCTCCGCCATAGCTGGTCACGCCCAGTTCCGGTGTGATGAGCAAAGTCGCGCCGCCTTGCGCCGCCTCCAGCGCAGCCTGCTCTATGCGCTCAAGATTGGCCGTAGTGTCGGCGCCCGCCGTATGCATCTGCAATACCGAAATGCGAATCATGTTTTTTCCTCGGAATTGGCGCCCAGCAGCTTCAGAAGATCACCGTACCGGGCGATCAGCGAATAGATCACCGCCGCCAGCACCACAAACAGCACCGTCACGGAAGCCATGGTCGGGGTGTAGCCATATCGCAGCGCATTGAAAATCTTGATCGGCAGCGTTTCCATGGTGAAGCCCACCGTCATGTAGGCAACGATATATTCATTCAGCGACAGCACGAAGGCAAAGGCATAGCCCGACACCAGATAGGGGGTGATCAGCGGCAGCACCACGGTGCGGAAGATGGTGCGATCATCGGCCCCCATGGTGGCGGCCGCCTCGACCAGCGAGCGGTCGATGGCTGTGAATCCCAGCGTCAGCGTCACCAGCGGCAAGGTGACAAAGAAGATCGCGTGGCTGATCACCGCCGTCCAGGGCTGGCCGTAAAAGCCGGTGGTGGCCCAGAAGGTGAGCAGTCCCAGCGCGGTGATCACCGGCGGCAGCGTGAACGGCGCGATGCCGAGCAACTGGAAGACATTGGCCCAGGGCGCGATTCTGCGCCACAAGAACCAGCTCAGCGGCAACGCGATGGCCACGGCAAGTGCCGCCGACAGGATCGCCAGCGTCAGCGAAGCAAACAGCGCATTGCGCCAGCCGGTGTCAGTAAAGATATCGACATACCAGGAGAGCGAGAACCCCTGTGGCGGGAAGGCCAGCGTCTGCTTGGCATTGACCGACACGCCGGCGACGACGATCAGCGGTGCAGACAGAAACAGGCCGACGAGGGTGAAATAAAGCCGGCGCAGATAAACACTCATGTCGCAGCCTCCCGCTTGCGCCCGACAAACAGCGTCAGCGCCACCAGCCCCAAGGTGACCAGCACCAGGAACACCGCCATGGCTGCGGCAAAGGGCATGTTGGACTGATAGATCGCCTGATCGGTGATCAGAACCGACAGCGTCCAGTGCTGTGGCCGGCCAAGAATCTGCGGCAGCAGATAGGAGCCGAGCGCGAAGATGAACACCATGATCAACGTTGCCAGTATGGTGGTCCGGAGCGCCGGCACCACGACAGTGAAAAAGGCCCGAATCGGCGAAGCGCCGAGCGTCCGCGCAGCTTCGGTCAGCGTCGGGTCGAGCCGCACAAGGGCGGGATAAAGCACCAGGATTGTGTAGGGCAGCGCCTGGTAGACCATGGCGGTCAGCACCGCCGGAAAGCCCGGCGCCAGCGCCACCGCCCTGTCCATCAGTCCAAGCGTGACGAAAAGATTGGTGATGCCGGCAGTGCGGGAAAACAGCGTTGACCAGGCAAAGCCGATGATCACTTCCGACAGCGACAGCACCGACAACAACGCCACCATCCAGACGATCTGCGACCGCCGCGACAATTTGGTCAGCATATAGGTGAACGGCACCCCGATGGCGACGCAGCAGATGGCGACAAGCACCGCCAGCATCAGCGAGAAGCCGAGCACATTGGCAAAGAACAGGCTTAAAAACCGCTCGTAATTGGAAAACACGAAGGCTGGCGTGTAAAAACCGCCCTGAAGCCGCTGGAAAAAGCTGACCGCGATCATGGTTCCGAACGGAATCACGAAGAACACGATCAGCATGATCGCCGGAAATGCCAGCGGTCCGTAATCCGTGAGTTTCTGCGGCGCCTCGCGTCTCATTTCGAAAGCACCACACAGACGCCGGGCTCGAGCACGACGCCGACGGGCTGTCCGACCGAAACTTCCGGCCGCGCCCGCGGGGTCGACACCGCGATGATCGGTTTGCCACCGCAATCGATGAAGGTCTCGATGGTGCCGCCGAGATCGCGGACAAAGGTCACCGTGCCGGTGATCGTGCCGTCGCTGCCCGGTGCGGTCAGATGCACGTCCTCGGGCCGGATCGAGATGATCGCCTTGCCGCCGCCGGGCGCAGTCAGCCCCGGAATCGCCTGACCAAGTGCCACGGCGCGGCCGGCGCTGTCGGTGTCCATGTCGATGAGATTGGTCGAGCCGATGAAGTCGGCGACGAATGTGTCGGCGGGCGCGCGATAGATCTCCATCGGGCTGGCCGCCTGGCGGATCTCGCCCTTGTTCATCACCACCACGGTGTCGGCCATGGTCATGGCCTCGCGCTGGTCGTGGGTCACAACGATGGTGGTGATGCCGAGTTGCTGCTGCAACTGCCGCAATTCCACCTGCATGGCTTCGCGCAATTTGGCGTCGAGCGCCGACAGCGGTTCGTCGAGCAGGAACAGTTTTGGCGAACGGGTCAGCGCCCGGGCAATCGCCACCCGCTGGCGCTGGCCGCCGGAGAGCTTGGCCACCGGCCGGTCGGCATAGCCGGAGAGATGGATCATCGACAGCAGTTCATCGACGCGTTTTTTCTGCTCCTCGCGCGGCGCACCGCGAATCCTGAGCGGATAGGCAATATTCTCGCCAACCGTGAGATGCGGAAACAGCGCCAGCGACTGGAACACCATGCCGAGATTGCGCTTGTGCGTCGGCACCCGTGTGATGTCCTCGCCATCCAGCAGGACCGAGCCGCTGGTCGGCAGGTCCAGCCCGGCAATCATCCTGAGCAGCGTGGTCTTGCCGCAGCCCGACGGCCCGAGCATGCAGACGAATGTGCCATGCGGCACGGTGAGCTGCACATCGTTGACGGCGGTAAAACTGCCGAAATCCTTGCGGACGGTATCGAGCGTCAATCCAGACATCATGTCCCCATTGTCATCTTGCCCCTGCCGGGGATCGGGAGGGCCGGCAAACCGGCCCTCCCCTGATCATGCAATCACGTCACTTGCGGGTGCGCTGTCCGGTATTAGCCAACGATCAGCTCTGTCCACTTCTGGTTCAACCAGTCCGACTTGGACTGATAGAGGTCGTAGCGCGGGATGATCGGATCAATATCCGACGACACGCTGGCAAACTCCTCGTCCGTCAGGTCGAGCAGATTGCGCTTCAGCGTCGGCGCGGTGCCGACCTTGCGCGACAGGGTCGACTGGATTTCCGGCTGGCTCATATAGTCGATGAACACATGCGCTTCCTCGACTTTCTCCGAAGCCCGCGACAGTGCCCAGCAACCCGAATCCTGAATGCCGCCTTCCTTGGGGAAGGTGGAGCGGACCGGATGGCCATCGGCGGCGGCAAGGCCGGTGACGTCGTGGTAATACTGCCCCATCGGGATCTCGCCGGATTTCAGCGCCTGTTCGAACTGGGCTTCATCGCGGTACCAAAGCCGGACGTTCGGCTTGACCTCGGCAAGCTTCTCAAACGCCTTGTTGATGCCCTCTTCGGTGTCCAGCGCATCGGTGCCGCCCAGATAAGTCTTGGCCGTCACTTCCAGCAAGAACGAGTTCGACACCAGCGCCAGCAGGCCAAGTTTGTCGGCATTTGCCGGATCCCACAACGCTGCCCAGCTGTCGGGCGCTTCGGGGTAGCTGTCGGTGTTGGTCACCAGCGTGATGTACCAGGCCACCGCACCAATGCCGGCCACGCGGCCATCGGGATACTTGTTGACGAAACGCTCGAGCAGATCATCATAGTTTTTGATCCTCGAGGTATCGATCGGCGCCCACAGATCGGTCGACTGGCCCTTGAGCATGGAAACCTGCGACATCATCGAGACATCTGCGGGCGCGACACCGGCCTTGGCGGCCTGTTCAAGCTGCACCAGCCAGGCTTCGCCGGTCGGCTCGGCAATCGATTCCACCGCAATGCCGCTGGCAGCGGTGAAGTCGGGGAAAATGTTCTTGTCGAATGAATCCTTGAAATAGCCGCCATAGACGCCGACCTTGAGCGAGCGGTCCTGGGCGCGCAGAATCGACGGCATCGACAAGGCGCCAATGGCCGCGGCTGTTCCGCCGAGAACTGCCCGGCGGCTGATGGATGAGTTGAGAATCTTTCGCATTGTCTTCTCCTTTGTTTTCCGGCCCTTGACCGGGGTTCCCGTGTACTGCCCCTGAGGTTCTGTGCCTCATTGAGCGATTTGTTTGGCCTCCAGCATCCGCGAATATTGGGTCAACGGAAAGCAGAGGATGAAAAAGATCAGCGCCACCAGACCGTAAACCTTGAACGGCTCGAAGGTGGCGTTGTTGATGGCGTTGGATGTGCGCAGCAATTCGTCAAAGCCGATGATCGAGGTCAGCGCTGTGGCCTTGATCAGCTGCACCAGAAACCCGACGATCGGCGCGCGGGTGATCGAAAACGCCTGCGGCAGGATGATAAGTCGCAGTTCCTGCACCCGGTGCAGACCGAGGCTTTGGCCAGCATCCCACTGGCCGGAAGGCAGTGCCTCTACACCGCTGCGCCAGATTTCGGCCAGATAGGCGCTGGCATAAAAGGTCAGGCAGAGCACGGCTGCCGACCACGGTTCGATGCGAAAGCCGAGCATCGGCATGCCGAAAAAGATCAGGAACAACTGCATCAACAGCGGCGTGCCCTGAAACAGGGCGATGTAGCCCTTGCCGAAACGCCGCAGCCAAACATGTTTGGAAATCCGCAGGATCAGAATGATGATGCCGACGCTTGCGCCGCCAACAAAGGCTGCCAGCGACAGCGCCACGGTCCAGCGGGTGGCAAACAGCAGGTTGCGGACGATGTCCCAGAGCGTGAACTCGATCATGACACACCCGCCGGCAAGGTGGCGCGCCCTGCCCCGACCAGCAGCCGCCGCAAGGCAATCGACAGGCCGAGATAGACCAGCGTGATGATGAAATAGGTTTCGAAAGCGCGGAAGGTGCGCGCCTGCAGCGTGTCACCCTGATAGGTCAACTCGGCGACGGAAATCTGGGACACGACGGCGGATTCTAGCATCATGATGACAATCTGGCTGGTGAGCGCCGGAAATATGATCTGCAAAGCCTGCGGCAGCACGATCTTGACGAACACTTGCCTTGGCCGCAAGCCCAGCGCGAGGGCCGCCTCCTTCTGTCCCTTGGGCACAGCGTCGAGGCCGGCACCGACGATCTCGGTGGTAAAAGCAGCCATGTTCAACGTCATCGCCAGAATCGCCGCCGAAATCGGGTCAAGCCTTATGCCGATGCTCGGCAATCCGAAAAAGATGAAGAACAGCTGCACCAGAAATGGCGTGTTGCGGATCACTTCGACATAGATAGTGATTGCCTGCCGAAGCGGCCGGTTGCCGCTGCGGCGCCCGGCAGCAAGAATGACACTGAGCACTGTTCCCAAAACGGTGGTGACCGCAATCAGCAGAATCGTCATCGACGCGCCGCGGGCTATTGCCCCCAGCGCGTCGTAAAGCCAACCGAAGTCGAGGCTATAGGACAAGTTCTAGTCCTTGAGGTTTTCCAGGTTCAGTTCGACCTTCAGCCAGTTCTGCGACGAGGCGTCGAGGCTGCCGTCTTCGATCATCTTGGCAATGGCGTCGTTGATCGCGGTCTTCAGCGCATCTTCGCCCTTGTTGAGCGCGATGTGCGAAGGCGAGCTCAACAGCTGGAACTTCTGTTCCGGCTGCATTGCGTCCTGCTTGGCCAGCACGCCGGCGCCAACATCATTGCCGACAACCATCAGGTCAGTCTGGCCTGAGATGAAGGCCTGGATCACCGAATTGTAGTTGTCGAAACGCTTGATGTCGGTGCCTTCAGGCGCTGCTTCCGTCAGCGACGTGTCTTCCAGCGTGCCCTTGTTGACGGCAATCGACTTGCCGGCGAGGTCAGCTGCTTCGCTCACGTCGGTTGCAGCAGGCCCGATGACTGCGATGTAATAGGGCGCATAAGCTGCGGCGTAGTCGATGACTTCCGCCCGCTCGTCCGAGTAACCCACGCTCATCAACAGATCAACGCGACGGTCGTTGAGATAGGGAATGCGGTTCTGGCCGGTGACGGCGACAGGAACCAGCTCGACCTTCAGCGCGTCGGCAATCGCCTGCGCCACGTCCATGTCATAGCCCTTCAGGCTCATGTCGGAACTGGCGGACGAGAATGGCGGGAAGTCGGCAAAGACGCCGACATTGAGCTTGCCGGCTGCCTGGATGTCGGCGACGGCATCGGCGTTTGCCGGTGCGGTGAAAGCGAAGCCGGCGCTCAGAAGTGCCAGGGCTGCGATGGAAGATTTCAGGCTGCGATGCAGTGACATGGGTGTCCCTCTGGAATGGTTGGTTGTGTCCGGCATGTGCCGCCGTTGCTCATTGCATTCCGTTCAATGGCGAGTTCGTGGTTGGGCGTCAGGCTTGCTTGCCGGTGATGGCCGGGCTGAAGACCATAAGGCTGAGGATCTCGAAAAGCACCTGCGCACCGGCCTGTGCCGTATTTGTAGTGGAATCATATTGCGGCGCTACTTCGACGACATCGCCGCCGACAATGTTCATGCCCTTGAGACCTCGAATGAGGTCCAGAACTTCGCGTGTCGTCAGACCGCCTATTTCCGGCGTGCCTGTTCCCGGCGCAAATGACGGGTCGAGACTGTCGATGTCGAAGGAAAGATAGGTCGGACCGTCGCCGATGATTTGTTTTGCTCGTTCTATGATCGCTGGCATGCCCATGCCGGTGACTTCTTCGGCGTGGATGACCGTCATGCCGGATTCATAGGAGAATTCCCACAGATATTCGGCCGCACCGCGGATACCGATCTGGATCGTCCGTGTCGGATCGAGCACACCGTCAAGCACCGCGTTGCGGAACGGACCGCCATGGTGGAATTTGGTCATGTCGAAGGCGCCGCCGGTGTCGCAATGGGCGTCGATATGGATCATGCCGACCGGGCGCTTCTTGCCGACGGCCTTGAGGATCGGATGGGTGATCGAATGGTCGCCGCCGACCGACAGTGGCAGCACGCCGGCGTCGACGATCTGACCCACGCGGCGCTCGATGTCCTCGTGGCTCAGCTCAAGCCGATAACGGCTCTGGAAGCTGACATCGCCGATGTCGGCAACGCGCAACTCGTGCACCGGGGCGCAATCAAGCACGTGATTGTAGGGACCGATGCGTTCGATCGTACGCATTGCACGGGGGCCAAAGCGTGAGCCGTTGCGATTGGTGACGCCCAGATCCATTGGCATGCCGATGATGGCCACCTGCAGATCGCCAAAGTCAGGATTGTCGTTGTCAATCTCGACATAGGGCGCGGTCAGGAAGGTGGGGATGCCTGAATAGGGTGCCAGCCGTGTGCCGCTCTCGGTAAAAATCTTGTCGGCAACCCGCCGGAATTTCGGGTTGAACAATTCGCCACCATGGCTCTCGGCGTATTTTCCCTTGAGCGCGTCGAGCTTTGTTTTGTCCCAGGCCATCAGTTTGTCCTCGCGAAGTGTCAAGGCGCGCCGGGAGCGCTGCCGTTGAACGAAATGTTGCAAAGCAGCGATGCGAAAGCAATTGATATTGTTAGTGTCGTTTGTGTGAGTTATTCTCACATAATGAGCACACGATCATGACCCAACGCCTGCCACCGCTGAATCCGCTGCGCGCCTTCGAGGCGACCGCCCGCAATCGCTCGCTGACTAAGGCGGCAAAGGAACTTTGCGTCACCCACGGCGCTGTCAGTCACCAGATCAAGGCGCTGGAACTTTCGCTGAACGTCAAGCTTTTCAACCGCAGCGGCCAGCGGCTGGCCCTGACCGAACATGGCGCAGACCTGTTACCTTCAGTGACATCGGCTTTTGGGGAAATCGCCGCTGCCACCGCCCGCATGACCCGGCCGGCAAAATCCGGATCACTGTCGATTTCCTGCGTCTCGGCGCTGCTGTCGCTGTGGCTGATGCCGCGGCTGGCGAGTTTCACCGCGCGCTACCCGGAAATTCGCCTGACCTTCACCGCAGGCAATGATCCTGCAATGATCCACTCGCCCGATGTCGATGTCGCCATCCTCTATGGCGATGGCAGCTGGACCGATTGCTGGCTCAAGCTGTGGTCGCATTTTGACCTGTTTCCGATCGCCAGCCCCTCGCTGATCAACAACCGGCCAATCAGAACCGCCCGCGACCTGGCCGAGCACACCATTTTGCACGGCGACAATGGCCACGAATGGCACATCTGGCGGACTGCAGCCGATGTTCACGGCATCACTGGCGGTCAGCAGCACTATTTCTCCGATGTGCGGTTGGCGCTCGAAGCGGCGGTGCTTGGCCACGGCATTGCGCTCGGCGACACCTTGACAGCGGCGAGCCTGTTGACCAAGGGACAGGTGATTGTACCGTTCAAGCTTGCCGTTCCCGCCGTTCATGCCTTCTATGTCGCCTGCAGCAACGATCTGCGCTCGACCCCGGTGGTCGACGCCTTCATCGACTGGCTCTATTCCAGCATCGAGGAAGAGGACGCCAGGGCAGAGCCGCTGATTGCCGCCCGACGAACCATCCGCCGGGCGCAGCAGCCTCAGACGGCACGATCCAGTGAAACCGAATCGATCGAGGTCGACGACGTCATCTGATTGCTGCCTGACTGCCTTTGGCCCCGAACCGAGAAAGAACCCCATGCCGACTGCCCGTTTCAATCCGCTAGTCAAAACCCTTGCCGCACCACCGATTCCGGAGGTGCAGGCCTGGAAGCATGACTATGACGGCCGTCTCGGACCGCTGATCGACCTGTCGCAGGCAGTGCCCGGCTACCCGCCGCACCCTGACATGTTGCGCTGGCTCGGCGAATCCGCAAGTTCTCCATCCATGGCTGGCTACGGCGAAATCGAAGGCGAGCCGGAACTGCGCGCCGCCTATGCAAATTGGGTCAGCGACATCTATGCGGCCGAAGTCAAACCGGCCAACATTCACGTCACCTCGGGCTGCAATCAGGCTTTCATGGCGACGATGATGGCCATTGCCGGCCCGGGCGACACCGTGCTCCTGACCAATCCGTGCTATTTCAACCACGAGACCACGCTTGCCATGTCAGGCGTCAAGGTCGGCTATGTCGACTCCCATGCGCAGGACGGCTTTCTGCCGACGCCTGAGGCGGTCGAGGCAATGATCAATGACGGCGTCCGTGCGCTGGCGGTGGTCACGCCCAACAATCCCACCGGCGCCACCTACCCGGCTGGCCTGCTGCGCGAATTGTTCGAACTCTGCCGCGCCCGTGGCCTCTGGCTGATCATCGACGAGACCTATCGTGATTTCCTGCCGCTTGATTCCGGATCGCCGCATGGGCTTTTCGCTGTTCCCGGCTGGCAGGACAACTTGATCGGGCTCTACAGCTTTTCCAAATCCTTCTGTATTCCCGGCCATCGCGTCGGCGCGGTCACTGCCGGGGAAGCAGTCGTCACCCAGATCGCCAAGGTGATGGACAATTTGCAGATCTGCCCACCGCGACCGCCACAGGCAGCTTTGGCTAAGGCCATTCCGGCGCTCGGCGACTGGCGCCGCGCCAATGTGCTGGAAATCACTGCCCGGACCGAAGCGCTGAGCGAAGTCATGGCCGACGCGCCCGGCTGGGAGATTGCCGCCCTGGGCGCCTATTTCGCCTTTGTCCGGCATCCCTTTGCCAGTCTCAGCGCCCATGACGCCGCCCACAAGTTGGCGCGGGAAGCCGGTGTTATCACCATTCCCGGCTCCTTTTTCGGCAATGGCCTGGAGCGCTATCTGCGCGTCGCCTTCGCCAATGCCGATGTGACAACGATCCGGCAACTGAGCGCGCGGTTTGCGTCCACAGGCTGATGCGGCACCTGCCACGTTAAACCGGCGCCTTGCCTGCCGCTCCACCAGCGCTGCTCACATGCGTGACTTGACCTCGCGACCGGTTCAGCCTATTTTCTGAGTAATCACTCAATAAATAGGTACCCCATGAACAGCCCGATGTCCCATCGCGATATTACGATTCCCGAAACCTGGGATCGCAGCGGGCTGCCCGGCTGGACCTATCACAGTCAGGCCTTTCTCGAGCTCGAGAAGCAGGAGATATTCCGCAAGCACTGGCAGATTGCCTGCCATGTCTCGGACCTGCCGGAGCCAGGCAATTACATCGCCTTTGACATGTGCGGCGAACGGGCGCTGGTGCTCCGCGGCGCCGATGGCGAGGTCCGCGCTTTCCACAATATGTGCCGCCATCGCGGCGCCCGCGTCGTCGCCAACGAACAGGGCTCCTGCAAAGGCGCGCTGGTCTGCCCGTTTCACGGCTGGGTCTACAATCTCGACGGCACCCTGCGCGGCGCAGCACGGCCAAAATCCTTCCCCGATCTCGACAAGACCGAATTCGGACTGCAACCGCTCGAAGCCGAAGTCTGGAACGGCTTTGTCTTCATTCGCTTCGAAAAAGGTCCGCAGCCGGCTGTCGCTGAGCTTTTTAAACCCTTCGCCGATGAAATCGCCCATTTCGACATTGCTGACATGGTGCCGTGCGGGGAAACCTGGACCATGGTTTCCAAGGTCAACTGGAAGTCGGTCCGCGATGTCGACAACGAAGGCTACCACGTGGCGCTGGCCCATCCGGCGCTTCAGGACCTGTACGGGCGCTCCTATTTCGATGAGCCCTTCGTCAACGGCCTGTCGCGATCCTATGCCGAGTGCAACGAAAATGGCCGGCGATGGAGCGTTCGCAACTATCTCAAGGCCATGCAGCCGCGCCCGGGCATGCCCGACCATCTCAAGCGCGCATGGGTCTATTATGGAATGTTCCCCAATGCCGTCATCGCTGCAACACCGGAGCTGGTACAGTTTTACCAGGAATTTCCGCTGTCCACCGGCGAGACCTTGCTGCGTGGCTCGATCTATCGCTACCGCGACGAGACCAGACAACAGACCCTCGCCCGTAAACTCGCCGCCCGCATCGACTTTGAAACCATGGGCGAGGATGTGCGCCTGACCGAATGGTCGAACGAGGCGATGAATTCCACCGCCTTCAAGGGCTTTTATCTCTCCGACCTCGAATATGGCGTGCGCAGCCATCACGATCATCTCCGCGCTGTGCTGCCGATCAGCTCGCTGGAGCAGCGACCGCACGAAGATGATATGGCCCGGCTCAACTCCGAGATGACCATCAGCTTCTGATCCGTTTCAGACAGGCACCAATTAACAACACCCGCCCCGGGATTTCCGGAGCGGGTGTTTAGTCTTGATCCAGTTCGGTCGCGTCGTCCGGCTAATGCCTCAGCCTTGCCAGATCCCTTCCTGGCGCAGATCCCGCATGGTCCGCGAAATCCCCTCATGCAGGATGCCCGCCATGCTGTCGATCTGGTCGCGGGTGATCACCAGCGGCGGCGACATCACGCACATATGCACCAGCGGCCGCACCAGCAGCCCCAGTTCCTGGCAATGCTTGTCGATCCGGTTTCCGACTTCGGTATCAAGCCGGATCGGATTGTGGCTCTCGCGATCGGCAACGCATTCAATACAGGCCATCAGCCCCATGCCCCGCACCTCGCCGACCAGTTCGAGTTCTTCGAGCGCTTTCATCTTTTCATGGAAATAGGGTGTGATCTCGCGGGTATAGTCGAGCAGATCGTTTTCCAGGATGTCGAGGTTCTTCAATGCAACCGCGCAGCCGATCGGATGGCTGGAATAGGTCAACCCATGCGCATACATCGCTTCGGGATGGTTGGACGCACGAAGGTTCTCCAACAGCCGATCCGACACCACCATGCCGCCGAGCGGGAAATAGCCCGAGGTAACGCCCTTGGCGAAGGTGATGATATCCGGAACCACGTCAAAGCAGGCTTCCGAGGCAAACACATGCCCGAGCCGGCCAAATGCGGTGACCACTTCATCGACGATGAACAGGATGTCGTTGGCGCTGCAGATATCTCGGATCGCCTTGAAATAGCCCTCCGGTGGCACGATCACACCGCCGGACGCCATGATCGGTTCACCGACAAAGGCCGCGATATTCTCGGGTCCATGCTCACGCACTGCGTCTGCGAATTCCTTGACAAGCTGATCGCGAAAGTCCTCAAGGCTCATGCCCTTGGGGCGCCGGAACGGATCCGGGCAGGACAGCCGGATCATCATGTCATCGGCAAAATCCATCCAGTTTTTCGACCGCTGGCTGCCGTTCAGGCTGGCCGAAAGATAGGTGCTGCCGTGATACCCGCCATCACGGCAGATGACCTTCTTCTTGCCCTCAAGCCCGCGGACATTGCTGTAAAACTGCGCGAAACGAAGCGCGCTTTCCACCGCAGTGGAACCACCGGTGGTGAAAAACACGTGATTGAGATCGCCTGGCGCATGCTCGGCAATACGCCGCGCCAGTTCCGCCGACGGTTCATTCGTCGTGTACCAAGGCGAATTGTAGGACAGTTCCATCGCCTGTTCTTTAAGTGTTTCGGCCAGAACCTCATTGCGGTGTCCGACATTGGTGCACCACATTCCGGCCGGTCCGTCGATCAGCTTGCGGCCGTTCTCGTCATGGACGTAAACGCCCTCACCCGAGGCAAGCACGCCCCGCGCTTCCGCACCGATCGAACCCGCCGATGGCCACGGCTGGATCAGGTGGTCAACTGCCTCCTGAGTGGCCTTTTTGTAGAGATTGGCTTGTTTATCGGACATGATGCGGAATTCCCGAGAGAGAGGCACGACACCGGATTTCAACAGCTTTCCAGTGCAGTTTTGAGCCGTTATTGAATGACTGTTCAGTCAATTTGACAGAAAAACGGCTTGCATTCAACTCTCTTTTGGCTTCAAATCAAAAGGCCCGCTTCTGGGCCGACGGTCCGGAACTGGCAATCCACACGTTGGCACGGCACCCGCCGGCAAGTCCGGCCAAGGCAAGGAACTGCATTTGGATCCGTCGTCTTCCACATTGCCTGCTGAGCGCTCCGCCAGCCAAACGCCATTTCAGCGATTCATGCGTTCGGACACCGGCAAGGGCTGGCTGACCATTTCGCCGCCACTGCTCTACGCCATGCTGTTGTTGATCGGCCCGATCATCGTGATTGTCGCCAACAGCTTCTGGTCGCAGGATTACCTGACCATCGACCAGACCTTCACGTTGAAAAACTACAAGGCAGCGCTGACCGAACCCATCTACCGCGATCTTTTGATGCGCTCGCTGTTCGTGTCGGTGACAGTTGCGTTTGTCACCGTCATCCTCGCCTACCCGGTCGCCTGGTTCGTGTCGTTTCATGGCGGACGCTACAAGGGCCTTTGGCTGTTTGTCATCACCGTGCCGTTCTGGTCCGGCTATCTGCTGCGGATCCTCTCGTGGAAGGTCATTCTTGGCTACAAGGGTGTGCTCAACACCGGCCTTCTGTATCTCGGCATCATCACCGAGCCTTTGAGTACGCTGATCTACAACGTCAACGCCGTCATCATCACCCTTGCCCACAGCTGGGCGGCCTTCGCCATCCTGCCGCTGTTCGTCTCGCTCGAAAAACTCGACCGCTCGTTGCTCGAGGCCGCAGCCGATCTCGGCGATGGCCCGTTTCGGCGGTTCTTGCGAATTACGTTGCCACTGACCATGCCTGGCATCATCGCCGCTCTGATGATCGTGATGATCCCGACGGTGGGTGATTATGTGACGCCAAAGCTGGTTGGCGGAAAGGACGGCATCATGATCGCCAACGCCATTCAGGTGCAGTTCGGCAAGGCCTCGAACTGGCCGTTGGGTGCGGCGCTGGCAGTCAGCACCATGGTGATTGTCTCCCTGGTCGCCGGCGCGATTGTCCTGTTGCTCACCAGCATGAAGAGGCTTCTCAAATGAGATTTCTGCCCTCCTCCAAACGCGTCTTGTCGAGCTATGTGATCATCTATGTGGCGATCCTGTATTTTCCGGTTCTGCTGCTGCCCATTTTTTCCTTCAATGATTCCGCCACGCCAAAACTGCCGTTGGTCGGATTCACCTTCAAATGGTACGAAAGCCTTGCCGGCAACGAAGCCATGCACGGTGCGGCCTGGAATTCGCTGCTGGTCGGCATCACCGCCGCCTTTCTGAGCACCATCCTCGGCATTTGCGCCGCGCGCGCCATGACAAGGCACCGCTTTCGCGGCAAGGGCGCAGCCAGCGGCCTGATCATGGCCCCGCTGATCCTGCCGGAAATCATCATCGCCATATCGCTGCTCGTGGTGATGCTCGGTCTCGGCCTGCAATTGTCGCTGATCACCGTCATCATGGGACATCTGCTGATCTGCATGCCCTATTCGGTGACCGTACTGGTCTCCGGTTTCGAAGGCTTCGATCCCAGCATGGAGGAAGCCTCTCTCGATCTCGGCGAATCCGCCATCGGAACCTTGCGGCGGGTGACGCTGCCAATGCTGGCGCCGTCGATAGTCTCCAGTCTTCTGGTCACCTTCACTATTTCGCTCGATGAATTCATTCTGGCGTTTTTCCTCAGTGGCACCGAACCGACCTTGCCGGTCTATATCTGGGGCCAATTGCGGTTTGCCGCCAAACTGCCCAACGTGCTGGCGCTCGGCTCGATCCTGATTGCCGCATCACTGGTATTGCTCACGGCTGCTGAACTATTCCGGCGGCGGGCTGAGCGAAAACTGGCGATCCGCCCATGACGATGCCAATCAGCACATGCGCCACGAGAATGGACAAGATATGACTGCCTCTCCGATGATTGAAATCCAAAATGTCGACAAGTACTTTGGCAGCTTTCGGGCGCTAGACACGCTCAACACCAGCATCAACGAAGGCGAGTTCTTCTCGCTTCTCGGGCCTTCGGGTTGCGGCAAGACCACATTGCTTCGGATGATTGGCGGCTTTGACAATCCGACCTCCGGCGAGATCCTGATCGGCGGCAAATCCATGGCTGGTATTCCGCCAAACCTGCGGCCCACCAACATGGTGTTTCAGAGCTACGCCATCTTCCCTCACCTCAATGTCTTCGAAAATATCGCCTATGGCCTGAAGCGCCTGCGTCTGAACCGTGCAGAAGAGGAAGACCGGGTCAAACAGGCCTTGGCCCAGGTCGAGCTGACTGGGCTTGGTCCGAGAATGGGCAACGAGCTCTCAGGCGGGCAGCGTCAGCGCGTCGCACTGGCGCGCGCATTGGTAATGCGCCCAAAGGTGCTGCTGCTGGATGAACCGCTCTCCGCGCTCGACAAGAGTTTGCGCGAACAGATGCAGGTGGAACTCAGGCATCTGCAGCGCCAGATCGGCATCACCTTCGTGCTGGTCACCCACGACCAGTATGAGGCGCTGAGCATGTCGGACCGGATTGCGGTGATGTTTTCCGGCCAGATCGCCCAGATCGCTGAACCCAAGGAAATCTACCAAAATCCGGCAACCCGCCAGGTCGCCGATTTCCTCGGTGGCATGAACTTCCTCACCGCCTCCGAGCTGGTCGTCACCGGCACGGACTTCAGGGCGATCCTGCCCGGCATCGGTGCCATCAGCGGTCATTTGTCCGGCAAGGCGATTTCCGACCCGGCCACCGCGATTATCGGCATAAGACCCGAACGGCTGCGCATCGTTTGGGAAGGCGAAACGGCAGACCCGGTGATCAGCGGCAAGGTCGTCGACCGCAACTATTTTGGCGAAGTGACGTCGCTTCTGATCGGAATCGAAGGCCAGAGCGAGCATCTGTCGATTGTCGAAACCAATGATTTCGGCGCCGACGACATTCCGATCGGCTCGGACATCCGCATCACCCATGACCGCGACGCCTTCGTCATCATGCAGGGCTGAACCGGTAAAGTCATAAAAAAGACGCCGGCAACGCGGCGTCTCTTGTCAGTCTTGTGTCTTTGGCATCGAATTAAAAACCGGACGCCCGCAAATCAGTTGGAAATCCTGTCCGGGCCTAGCCTTATTCGTCGGAGCCGGCACCGGAAACATACTTGGCGCTGTAGGCCTTTTCGCCGAGCCTGTCGATCAGGCTGAGCTGCAATTCAAGCCAGGCTTTGTGCCCTTCCTCGTCAAGTACGATTTTCTCAAAAAGCGTCCGCGTGCCGATGTCGCTTTCCTCGGTCGCGTGCTGCGAGGCCTGGGTGTAAAACTCGATGGCTTCTTCTTCGTCGGCCAGATCGGACTTGAACATCTCGACAAGCGAATCCGCCTTCTTGGGTTTCTTGTAAAACTCCAGATCCGGATCGCCGCGCAGGAACAGAATTCTTTCAATGAACTGGTCAGAATGGCCGAGCTCTTCGTGCAATTCCTTCCGCATCTGGGCCGCCAGTTTATCAAGGCCCCAATCGTCAAGAACATGCGAATGCAGCTGGTACTGGTGCGCCGCAGTCAGTTCCATGTGCAGCGCTTTTTGCAAATTCTTCATTGTTTCATTGTCAGCCATATCGGTCACCTTTTTCAATTTCGTCACTGCAATGCAAAACGAATGCTCTGCGAGCGAAAAAGTTCCATGGCGAATTGGGAAAACTGCGTGTCCGCGCATTTGTCGTAAGCTGCGCGACGCCGGGCGCCACTAAAGGCGCCCGGTATTTTTCAACGTAGGAGATCAGTAACCGGCTTTGATCTTCTCGAATTCAGCAATCATCTTCTGCTTCAGCTCGATCGGAACCGGAGACTGGAACAGGGTCTTGTCGACAAATGCCGAAAGGTCCCCGTAACCAGCGCCGTCCAGCGTTCCCGCATCGATCGCGCCCATGCCCTTGGCATTGCCGTGGCCATAACCCCATTCCGACACGAGGTAGGAGGACACCGCAGGGTCGAGCGTGGCGTTGACAAAATCATAGGCCTTGTCTTCATTGCCTTCGCCGCCCTCAAGCAGCACATAGCCGCAAACCCAGGTCGACAAGCCCTCATCGGTATCCTTCTTGATCGCCACAGGCACTTCGTCGGCAATCAGCGTGGTCGCGGTTTCATTCCAGGCCCAGGCCAGATCGACTTCCTCACCGGCCATCGCCTGGCTCAGTTCGGTGTTGTCGGTCCAGTAGAGACGCACATTCTTGTGAACCTCGCGCAGGAAGGCAGACGCTTCCTCAAACTGTGCATCGGTCATCTTGGCCCAATCGGTCAGGCCGATGGCAAGGGAGGCCAGCGCATAGGCATCGTCGACATTGTCACCGATGGACACGCGGTCCTTGAATTTCGGATCAGCAAAGGCCCTCAGCGATGTGATGTCGGCCTCGTCCACCTTGTCAGTGCGGTAGGTAACCGCGGTGTTGCCCCAGTCAAACGGCACCATCCACGCCTGGCCGTCCTCGGTGGTCATCAGATCCTTCATCGTCTTGAAACCGGGCAGGACATTGTCCCATTCGGGAATGCGTGACGTATCGAGCGGCTTCAGCAAGCCCGCATCGCGCCACTTCACCACGCTCTGCGAACAGGGATGCCCGATATCGGCTCTAAAGCCGGTCCGGAGTTTCTGGAATGCTTCTTCCTCGTCACCGAAGAAGGCGAATGTCGGGGAATCAGCATTTTTCTCGACATAGGCAGGATGAAACGCGGGGTCTTCGTATCCTGCCCAGTCAAACACGGTCAGTTCACTGTCGGCAGCCGATGCGGCCATCGGCGCTACGCTGAGCGACAAAGCGATGGCAAAGCTCGAAATCAAACCCCTGGATGTTTTCTTATGCATTCTTATCTCCTTGATTAGTCTTCTGCTTGAAAGTTCGACGGAGTTCCGTCGTCTGCGAAGTGCTTGGGGAAAATCGTGCACAGCGTATCGAGAACCACCTTGAGGGCTGTCTCGCGCTTGTAATCCTTGCCAAACAGCATCATACGGAGCCAAAGCCCCTCCTGCATGGCGTAGATCGCGTCGGCGGTGCTCTGTGCGTCGAAGGCGTATCCACCTTCCTGCTTGGCTGTTCGGCAAATAGAAGCCAGGGTGGTGCGGTACTTGTCATCCCGCTCCCATGCCAGCTTCTGATAGGTCGGCTTTGTCTTGGCCTCGGTGAGCAATGCGAACCAGGCAGCAAGCTTGCGATGCCTACATATCTTCTTGTCCAGATCAGCCGTCACCATGGCCAGCAATTGCGAGGTCGTATCGCTCTTGGCCTTGCTCACCATCGCCTGCCAGTTCGCGGTATACTCGTCCTGCAGGTACCTGATGGTCTCGCTCAGCAAATTGTCCTTGCTGGTGAAATGGAAATTGACAATCCCGCGCGACAGCCCGGCGCCATCAGCCACGTCGGCCAGTGTGGTTGCGGCATAGCCACGCTTGGCCAGTGAATCGATCGTCGCGTTGATCAACTGCTCCCGGCGCAACGCCTTGGGCTCGCGTCGTCTGGCCGATTCCGTGGCCGGTTTTCCCGCATTGGCTGTCACGTCTTCAGGTCCCTGGCTCAGAGTGTCTTTCCTTCTTCATAAGGCAGCGATTTATCTGGTCTGGTCCCGAACACATGAGTTGGACAGTGTTCGCCGTTGTCGAGCACCGTCTGCATGGCGCTCCAGGTCTTGATGTTTTTGTCGACATATTCCGTCCCGACAGCCTGTGCGACCGAGGCATAAAGCGGCCCTTTGAGCCGCTCCAACTCATTGCGCGCAACCTCACGGTACCAGCCATTCCTGTTGACGGTTCGGACATCGGCAAAACCGGCCCGTGACATCGCCGCTTCGTAGCGCGCAGCTGACGCCATGCCAAAACTCAACCCTTCAGCCGCGAGGTAGGTCCGCATCGCCTCCGATGGATCGCCATCATGCGACGTCAGCCAATCGCTGGCGACAAACCGTCCACCGGGCTTGAGCACCCGGAAGATATCGGCAAACAGTGCTTCCTTGTCGGCCACGTGAATGAGCGCGTCCTTGGAAAACACCACATCAAAGCTCTGCTCGGCAAACGGCAACGGCCCTGGTGCGCCGCGCACAAAACTCGCCCTGCCCTGCAGGTTCTGCTCAGCAGCGCGGCTGGTCGCCAGATCGACGACCGGCTGTTCCACATCAAAACCGATGATGTTTGCGGGCTGGTATTCGCGGGCCAGAAACAGCGTGATCCCACCTGATCCGCAGCCGATATCGAGCACATGCTTGCCGGCAAAATCGATATCCGCGACAATCCTGCGAACTTCATCAGGACCGCCAGGCGACAGGAAACCTTCACCCCATAGCGCTTCCAGAAACCGTATGGCCCTATCGTCATATTCCGGAGCATGATCGGGCGCGTTGCCGGCCTGCACCTTCATTGTCGAATTGGAGACGCCATCTGCCATGATGGATTGGGTTCCTCGCTTGATTGATTTCGCGAATTATTGGCGCAAAGCATCTCATTTGCAACCAGTTTGTTGAACGTTCATTCAATAGCGGGGCAAACGAAGCACCCTTCCATCCCCTCGAAGCGGCCATTACAACAGGAAATTGGATCAGATCTGATCGGCGCAATGCGGCAGGAGAAGACGCAGATGCGCCAAGGCAGAGTCGAACGCCTCGGTGCGGGTAATGGGAAAACCCTGCATATGCATCTGCAGCCAAAGTCCGTCAGTGAAAGCGTCGATGGAGTTGGTCAGCAGCACCGGATCAGGCCCGCCTGACATCTCGACAAGATCCCGGCAACTGGCAAGCATGGCCTCATAGCGCGCGATCTCGGATTCGACGCAGATCTTGTTGTACAGCGGCTTTGCGCCAGCCTCGCCCCAGAATGAGAACCACAAGGCCAGCTTTTTTCGGCTGCAGATAGACGGGCTGAAATCAGCACGGATCAGACCAAGAATGCGTGTCAGCGGATCAGGCGATGCGAATGCCGCGCTCCAGGCCTGTTCGTATTCCTGTAGCAACCGCGACAGGGTTTCCGTCAACAGGCCATCCTTGGTCTTGAAGTGAAAAACCAGCGCGCCTTGAGATACACCTGCCGTCGCCGACACATTGGCAAACGTGGTGCCGCTGATGCCGTGACGCGCCACAACGTCCACAACTGCGTCGATCATCCGGGCCTGTGTTTTAAGGCTCGTCGGGGAGATCTTCTGTTCATCAGCCTGCTGCACCATTCCCTTTCTCTACCGCACCGTCCGAAAAGATGACAGAATATTTTTTTGACTGAACGCTCAGTTTATTCTAGCTTGGTTTTTTCAATGCGGGGCGGACCATGAAATACGACGCGATCATCGTGGGCGCGGGCCACAACGGCCTCACCGCCGCCTGTTTCATGGCCCGGGCCGGATTGAAGACCCTTATCGTCGAGAAAGAGGACCACGTCGGCGGTGCTGCGGTCAGCCTGTCGCTGACACCCGGCTGGACCTATTCCAACTGCTCCTATGTCTGCTCGCTGCTGCGCCCCGAGATCATCCGCGCACTGGAATTGCCGAAACACGGCTTGCAGGTGATCCCCTATGAGGGCGGCGGCGTGTTCAATTCCAAGGGCGAGTATTTCGCCTATATGTCCGACCATGACGCGCTGCGCCGCGAGCTGATCCGCCATTCGCCGCGCGATGCCGATGGCTATGAGCGCTATTCCCGCGCGGTGATGCGCCAATGCAAATTCATCAAGCCGCTGCTGCTGCGCACCGCACCCGACCCGGCGTCGCTCAAACCCCGCGATATCTCGGAGCTGCTCTATATCCTCAAGCGCTTCCACAATCTCGGCGCCCGGGAGATGGCCGAGACTGTCCGCTTCTGGACCATGTCGATCGCCGAATATCTCGACCAGTATTTCGAAACCCCGATGATCAAGGCGTATATCGCCGGCTCCGGCATCATCGGCACCGGCCTCGGCCCCTACTCCCCCGGCACGGCCTATGTCCTGTTGCATCACTACATGGGCGAAGTCGACGGAGCCATCGGCGCCTGGGGCTTTGCCCGCGGCGGCATGGGCTCGATCACCCAGGCCATGGCCCGCTCATTTGAAGCCTCGGGCGGCGAAATCCGCACCGGCTCCGGTCTTGACCATTTCACCGTCAAGGATGGCAAGGTCCGCGGCGTGGTTCTCGACAATGGCGACGAACTGCAGGCAGAAACGGTCGTCTCCGGTATGGATGTGCGCCGCACCTTCATCAACCACACCGCGGAAAAGGAACTGCCGCAGGACTTCGTCAAGGGCGTCAAACGCTACCGCTTTCGCGGCTCCTCGGGAAAGCTCAATGTCGCGCTTGACGACATGCCGACATTCACCGGCGCGCCCAAAGACGCCGCGTTCCTGCGTGGTGATTTGCATTTCCTCGACGATATGGCCGAGATCGAACGCGCCTATGATGATTGGAAGGACGGACGCTGGTCAGCCAGCCCCTATGTCGATTTCCTTATCCCGACCCAGATCGACCCGACCATGGCCCCGCCCGGAAAACACTACGCCACCATCTTCGTGCAATACGCGCCTTACGAACTCGCGGATGGCGAATGGAACGACACAAACCGCGAGGCCTTCGCCGAAACCGTGATCTCCAAGATCGAGCGCCACAGCCCGGATTTCCGCAAGCTGATTGTGCACAAGGAAATCCGGACGCCGAAGGACATCGAGGATCAGGTCGGTCTCACCGAGGGCAACATCTTCCAGGGCGAGCTGACTTTCGACCAGCTTCTGTTCAACCGTCCGGTGCCCGGCTACGCCCAGTACCGCTCGCCGATCAAGGGGCTGTATATGTGCGGCTCCTCCACCCATCCCGGCGGCGGCGTCATGGGAGCGCCCGGCGCCAACGCCGCGCGTGAAGTCCTGAGCGACCTCGGCCACAAGATCGACATGGGGCTATCAGCATGAGCGGGCGCTACGACGCAATCATCATCGGTGCCGGCCACAATGGTCTTGTCGCTGCAGCCATGCTCGCCCGCAAGGGCCGCAAGGTGCTGGTGCTCGAAGCCCGCGACCATCTCGGCGGCATGCTCGGCGACGACGGTTTCCGCGTAGCACCCCTGCCCTATGCGCTGCGCCCCGAGATCATCAAGACACTGGGACTCCCTGCGCAGCTGATGGGCACATCAAAGCCGATCCAGACCATATCGTTCAATCCTGAGGGCTCTCCGGTCTCCATTCTGGGCGGTCAGGCGACAGGTGTCGCGCCGGAGATGGCTCAGGCCTACGCAACATTTCACGGCCGCCTCGGTCGCCAGGCCAAGGCGCTTGGCGTGATGATGCTTCAACCACCGCCGGGATTGGGCAAGGCCAGCTTTGGTGAAATGACCGCGCTCGCCCGCATGGCGTTGAAAATGCGGCTGCTTGGCAAGACCGAAATGCGTGATCTGTTGCGGATCATCCTGTCCAATGCCTGGGATCTGCTCAATGACGAAATCGGCGATGGACCGCTGGCCGGTGCGCTGGCGATGGACGCAACGCTTGGCGGCGCCATGGGGCCGCGCTCACCCGGCACGGTTCTGACGCTGCTCTACCGCATGGCCTCGCAGTCAACGCACGGCCATGGTCTGCGGGTGATGCCCCAAGGCGGGCCGGACGCTCTGGTCAAGGCCTTGAGCGATTGCGTGACTGCCGCCGGCGGCGAAATCCGAACCGGCGCGCCGGTGGAAAAAATCCTAGTAGATCAGGACAAGGCGGCAGGCGTCAAGCTCCTATCCGGAGAGGAAATTGCGGCCCCGCTGGTGCTGTCCAACGTGTCTCCGAAAACCACGCTGATGACACTTCTTGGTGTCGAGCATCTGGATGGCGAATTCGTCCGGCGCTGCCGCAACATGGCATCCAAAGGCATGGTCAGCCGTCTGGATTTCGACATCGCCCAAGCGCCGACTCTCGGCACCGGCAGCCCCCTCAAAAACAGCCAGAGGCTGGTGATCGCTCCCACCATGCAGGCGATCGAAACCGCCTTCAACGCCGCCAAATATGGCGATCTGCCCGATCGGCCAGTGCTGGAAGCAATCTACGACTCCAGCGCCAACCGTCTCTGTGTCAGCGCCCAGTTCACGCCTTATGATCTGAATGGTGGCTGGACCGAAAACGCCAAGGCCAAGCTTGCGGTCTCGGTGCTTGCCGTTCTTGAACAGGCCCTGCCCGGCATATCCTACGCTGTCACCGCCAGCCGGGTGATGTCGCCAGTCGATATCGAAACCGGCTACGGCGCTTCCGGCGGACATTGGCATCACGGCGAATTGCGGGTCGACCAACTGTTGATGCTGCGGCCCTTCGACGGCGCCGCCCAATACCGGATGCCGGTGAAGGGCCTTTATCTGTGCGGCGCAGGCGCCCATCCCGGCGGCGACATTTCCGGAGCGCCGGGCTTCAATGCGGCGACCGCAGCACTGCGCGACGGAGGAAACTGAGATGACAGCCAACGCAAAACCCGTCGCACAAGTCGTTTCGGGACTTGAACCCGGCCCTTTCCATGACCGACTGGTAGACCACAACCGCCAGCAGGCCTGGGTGAACTGGATGGGGTACGCCTCCCCGTCGGTGCTCGACAGCGTCGAGTTCGAGTATTTCGCCATCCGCAACCAGTCGACGCTGTTCGACATTTCGCCGATGTGCAAATACGCCATCACCGGACCGGACGCCGAAGCCGTGATCAACCGGCTGGTTACCCGCGACATCCGCAAGCTCAAGCCGGGCCGCGTTGCCTATTGCATATGGTGTGATGAAGATGGCCAGGTGGTCGATGACGGCACGGTCTTCCGGCTCTCCGCAACCGAATTCCGGCTTTGCTGCCAGGAGCCGCAACTCTCCTGGCTCGAAGACATCGCCTGGGGCTTTGATGTGTCGATCTGCGACGTTACCCGCGACATCGCTGGCCTGGCGCTGCAAGGCCCGACCAGTTGCGCTTTGCTCAAGGATCTGGGGCTCTCGGGTATCGAAACGCTCAAAACCTTTGGCATCGCCGAATTTGAGATCGGCGGCGCGCCGGTCACCATTTCCCGCACCGGCTTCACCGGTGATCTCGGTTATGAGCTCTGGATCGCACCCGTCGATGCGCTCACAGTCTGGGATACGCTGATGGGCGCCGGAAAGCTTCGCGGGTTGCGGGTCATCGGCTATGAGGCGCTGGACATGGCCCGTATTGAAGCAGGCTTCCTGCTACCGAAATCCGATTTTCTCTCGGCACAAACGGTGCTGAGAGCTGATCGGGCCAGCACACCTTACGAGCTTGGCCTTGAGTGGCTGGTTGCGCTCGACAAACCCCATTTCAACGGCCGCCGCGCTCTCGTGGATCTGTCAAAGCAAACACCGCAACGCAAACTTGTGGCGATCGAGATCGAGCGTGACAAGCCTGCCCACCACGCGCTGGTCTATCACAAGAAGACCCGCGAGGTCGGCATGGTGACGTCGGCCCTGTGGTCGCCCACCTGCAAGCGCAACATTGCCTATGCCTGGCTCGACGCACCCTATGGCCAATCGGTCACCAGTGACCTCTGGGTCGAGATCTATCTGCAAAAAGAGATCCGCTGGCAGCGCCGCATGGCCAGGTGCCATCTGGTCGACAAGCCGTTTTTCGTGCATCCACGACGGACGGCAACACCGCCGGCTGATTACTAGCTCCGGAGCACCGCTCATGCTGCCGATAGAAGTGGAAACCGCTGAAGACGCACGGCAACTGCAGTTGCTGTCGCTGCCGCTTGGCGCGCCCAATTCCGGCTGGCACCGCTATGGCGCGGCGATGTATTTCTACCAGCACGGCAAGCTCGATACAGACTCCCTCGAGGCCTATCGCATCTGCTGCAATCTCGACAGCGAAGACCCTGTTCTGGTCGCCCGATCGCGCCGCTCAGAAGACAGATAGATAGCAAAAGGGCCGAGCGCACCCAAGCGCCCGGCCCTTCGATAATCATGTTTTCATATTACGACTTGAGCTTTGTCCAGACCTTCTCACGCAGGTCCTTGGACGCTGGCGAGCAGGCCTTGAAGGCGCGCAGACGCTCATTGAATTCCGCCGGTGTGTTGACCGCAGGATCCGCCTTGAGATCGTCTTTCAGGAACTCGCCGGAGCCAGCAACCGCATTAGAATAGCCGGTGTAGTTGGATGCCATGGCGGCGACTTCAGGCGACATCATCCAGTTGACGAAAGCCTTCGCCTCTTCCAGGTTCGGCGCGTCCTTTGGAACGGCGATCACGTCGGTCCAGAAGGTAGTGCCTTCCTTGGGATAGACATAGACAACATCAGGCTTCTTGGCTTTCACCCGGTGCGCGGCACCATTCCACTGCATGTGAACCGGAACTTCGCCGGCAATCATCCGGTCGATTGTGCCATCATTGGAATAGAGCTTCACATCCGGCTTCTGCGCCATCAGAACGTCAAGGATCACCTGGGCTTCTGCCGGGTCCTCGGTGCATTTGTCGATGCCCTTGTAATAAGCCGCTGCATTCCACACGTCGGACATTTCGTTGAGCATGGCAATCTTGCCTTTCAGCTCTTCGACCGGCTCGAAGATCGCCTTCCAGCTCTCTTCCATCTTGCCGCCGGGGACCATTGCAGGATCGTAGGTAAAGCCCGTCGTGCCCCACATATACGGTGCCGAATAATCGCGGTTTTCATCGCCTGCCATGGTGGTAAACGCCGGCAGCAGGTTCTTGAAATTTTCCATCTTGCTGACGTCGATCTTCGCCAGCATGCCCTTTTCAACCATTACGCCGAGCGTGGTGCTGCCAGGAAAGATCACGTCGTAACCGCCGCCGCCTGCCTGCAATTTGGCCAGAAGATCTTCCTCGGAGGCATAATTGTCTACGCTCACCTTGGTGCCGGTTTCCTTCTCGTAGCGCTCGAGCAGGTCCGGTGCGAAATAGTTCGACCAGTTGTAAAGATGCAGTTCGCCGGCCGCCAATGCACTGCCGCTCAATGCGGTCAGTGCCAATGCCGATGCCATCAGCAATTTCGCGGTATGCTTTCCTACCCTGTTGTTCTTGATCATGATTTGCTCCAATTGTTTGTGGGCTTTTACGTCTCAATCGGGCCCTGATTTCCGATTTTGGTCCCGTCCCAGGAAGAGCGACAGGGAGACAAGAGAGAGCGACAAGAGCAGCATCAGCGAGGAGATCGCATTGACCTCCGGAGTGACGCCGGTTCTCACCAAACCGAAGATGTAGATGGGCAACGTGGTCGACCCCGCGCCGCCGAGAAAGAATGTGGTGACGAAATCATCCAGAGAGATGATGAAGGCCAGCACAAGACCTGAGAGTATCCCCGGAACAAGTTGCGGCAGCGTCACCCGCCAGAATGCCTGGATCGGATTGGCGTACAGATCCGCCGCTGCCTCGCCGATCTTCGGGTCCATGCCTTCAAGCCGCGCCCGGATCGGCAGGTAGGCAAAGGGAATGCAAAACACGATATGACCGATGATCACGGTGCCGAGCCCGAAGGTCAGGCCAAGGCTGGCAAAGAACATCAGCGTGGCCACGGCCGGCACGATTTCGGGAACAGTGATCGGCAGCGCAAACACCGCATTGATGCCGGTCTTGCCCAGGAATCTGTCATTGCTCGCCATCCGCAGCGCCGCCAGCGTGGCAAGCGTCGTCGCAGTCACCGAGGCGATCGATGCGATGATCAGCGAATTGGTCGCCGCACTGACAATGTCTCTGTTGGCGAATGCCATCTTGTACCAGTCGAGCGAGAACCCGGTCCAGACCGTCACGGTCCGGTTCTCGTTGAACGACAGTGCCACCAGGATCAGTATCGGCAGATAGACATAGGCAAAGAATGCAGCCGTGGCGGTGAACAGTCCCGGCCAATGCCGGGCGTCACCCGGAAAGGCGCGACTGCGGAACGGATTGAGCCTCATTGCGATCCCTCCAGCTCACCGCGATAGCGCCGGGCATAAAGCGCAAGGGAAACAAGAACCATCGTCAGCAGGAACAGGCCAAGGGCTGCACCGAACGGCCAGTTGCGCGCAGCGCCAAACTGGAACCCGATCAGGTTGCCGATCATCAATGTCTTGCCGCCGCCGAGCAGTTCCGGCGTGATATAAGCGCCCAGCGCCGGAACAAATACCAGCACGCAGCCGGCAACGATTCCAGGTAAGGCCAGCGGCAGAATGACCCTCCTGATGGTTTGCCAGCGGTTGGCATAGAGATCGAAAGAGGCTTCGACCAGCCGAAAATCCATTTTCTCAAGGCTCGAATAGATCGGCAGAACCATGAACGGCAAAAACGAATAGGTCAGACCCACCGCCACCGCGAAAGCATTGTGCAAAAGCGGCAACGGCTCAGAAATGATGCCGAGCCACATGAGTGTGGAATTGATCGTGCCATGGTCGCGCAGCAGCAGGATCCAGGCGTAGTTGCGCACCAGAAGATTGGTCCAGAATGGCAACGTCACCATGAACACCAGAACCGCTTTCCATTTGCGGTCCCGCGTCGCCATGAACATCGCCACCGGCAGCCCCACGGCCAGCGAAATCACCATGGTCAGGAACGACAGCCAGACCGAGCGCAGGATGATGAACATGTAATTGAAGTTCAGCGCCAGAGTGCCATCAAGCTCGCGCTCAAAAAACAGCCTGACATAGGCCTCAGCGCTGAACTGGTCCCACAGCACGCCGCCGGAATAGTCCCTTTCCCGAAACGAGATATAGGCCATCAACCCCAGCGGCACGATCATAAAGACAGTGATCGCCAGCAATGCAGGACCGATCAACAGAGCCCGGAACATGGTGTTTTTGCCGGCCCGGGTCATGACGGATCATCGGCCAGAACGGAAACCGAGGTCGCATCGACGGACCAGCCAATGTCATCGCCCTTGGCGAAGGACCGGGTTTGAGCCGTGTTGTTCTGCGAGCGCGCCCGCATCTCCAGGCCATCGGCCAGCTTGAAATGAAAGATCGTGTCGGTGCCGTGATAGACCACATTGGAAATGACACCGGGCAAGGTCGCTGCCGAAGGCTTTGACAGCGTGATCCGTTCAGGCCGGACCGCCAGTGTGGCTGCGGCTCCCTTGCTCAACCCGGATGCGTCACTGGAGCGCAACATTCCGACACCAGCAATCGAGTATTCGCCCTCGCCCATGGCTTGGGCCGGCAGCAAATTGATCTCGCCGATAAAGCCTGCAACGAACCGGTGTTGCGGCTTGTCGTAAATTTCGCGCGGTGATCCGATCTGGAGGATTTCGCCACCATTCATCACCGCAATCCGGTCTGACATGGTCAGTGCCTCATCCTGATCGTGGGTGACGAAGACAAAGGTAATTCCGGTGTCGGTCTGCAGCCGCTTGAGTTCCAGTTGCATCTCCTTGCGCAGTTGCAGATCAAGCGCTGACAAAGGCTCATCCAGCAACAGCACCTTGGGCTGCGGCGCCAGTGCCCGCGCCAGCGCCACGCGCTGTTGCTGGCCACCCGAAATTTGTGTGATCCGGCGATCAGCCATGGCTTCAAGCTGCACCAACCGCAGCATGTCTGCGGTGACAGATTTGATCTGATCTTTGGGGCGTCCCAACATCTCCAGTCCGAACGAGATGTTTTCGGAAACCGTCATATGCGGAAACAAGGCGTAGTTCTGGAAAACCGTATTGACCGGACGCTGATAGGGCGGCCTTGCCGAAAGATCGGCCCCGTCGAGCAAAATCGCGCCAGACGTCGGTTGTTCAAAACCTGCAATCAGCCGCAGCAGCGTTGTTTTCCCGCAGCCGGAAGGTCCAAGCAGCGTGAAGAACTCGTTCTTCCTGATGTCCACGGACACATCGTCAAGGGCGCGGAAAGCGTTGGACCCCGTACCAAAGATTTTACTCAGGGAGCGCACCGATACCGCGCAGCTGTCTGATGCCGGTGAAGGCTCTCCGTCGTTTTGAGTCGAGGTGTTCAAAGGCACTCCTGCTTGATACAATCTGGTTCCCACCGACCAACATTCAGACAATACACCATCGGCTTAAAACAATGAAACAGTCAGCAGCCGAGGGTCGAATTGTCGTCCAATATTGAATGATCGTTCAGCAATTAGATGCCCATGTCAAGTTGAACGACCCAACAAATTGTGTCGCAGACGTTCATCGAAATATCCCAAAACCGACACGCGCGACGGGCAATGGAAGCCTGTTTGGCGGTCAAGCGACAAACAGGCGATGGACGGAACCCACGCACCCGAAAACTCAAGGTGCCCGCACAGACCCATTCTGATTTATTCATTCCAAACAAATACTTGAAACCGAAAAATGGACACGGGCAATCAGTATCCCTTATAGCCCAGGGCTCAATTGTCCCTTGCGCCTTCAACCAATTTTCAACAAGCCCGCACCTGGCTTGGTCCTTGTCATTGACCGACAAACTGGCCTAAGGCAATTCACCCGTAAAAATCCCAATGAGGAACCATTGATGATGGTCGACATGTCCGCCAGCGAGCCCGATCGGCTTGAAAACTTCCCCGTCACCTTCTTTGCTGTGATGATGGGCCTGCTGGGGCTTTGCCTGGCAATGACTGCGGCAGAAGAGGCTGCAGGCGCATCGGGCAGCGTCTCGCAATTCATCCTTGGCGCCGCCGTCGCGGTCTTTATTGTTCTGGCTGGGTTTTACGGGCTCAAGCTTCTCCGCCATCCCACAGCCGTGAAAGCCGAATGGAACCATCCCGTTCGCATCGCCTTCTTCCCAACAATCTCGATATCGCTATTGCTGCTCGGGACCGCGCTGGCGCCCCGCATCCCTGATCTGGCCTATGTTGTCTGGAGCATCGGCGCCGCGGCCCAGGCCGTTCTGTCCCTCAGTGTGGTCGCCAACTGGATTGGCCACCGCCTCTACCAGCCAATCCACCTGTCGCCTGCCTGGTTCATTCCTGCGGTGGGAAATGTGGTTGTGCCGCTCGCCGGCGTTGGCTTCGGTGCGGTTGAGCTCTCCTGGCTGTTCTTCTCCGCCGGAATCCTGTTCTGGGTTGTGCTGCTGACTCTTGTGATGAACCGACTGATCTTTCACGAACCGCTGGCCGGCAGACTGATCCCCACCCTGGTGATCCTCATCGCCCCGCCGACAGTCGCCTTCGTCGCCTGGGTACGACTGACCGGAGACGTCGATGCTTTCGCACGTATTCTCCTCAACATCGGCTATGTCTTTGCCTTGATCGTATTGACGCAAGCGCCGCGATTTTACCGGCTGCCGTTCGCCTTGTCCTGGTGGGCACTCACCTTCCCGGTGGCTGCCCTTTCGGTCGCCTCATTCGTCTTCGCCCACGAAACCGGTTCAAGTTTCCACCTGGTGATCGGATTTGCGCTGACCACCATACTCGCCTTTGCCGTCGCCACCCTTGTGCTGCGCACGGCCCAGGAAATCCGTGCCAAACAGATCTGCCGTCAGGAATAATCCAGAGAACCCATGAAAAGACACAGGGCGCTCGGGTGGTCAAACCCGGGCGCCCTGTGAAGCGTTCCAACATCGAGGGATACCGCTATTCTGCAGCTTCCGTCCGCGTGCTCGGCAGGGCTGGCTTGCTGCCAAGTCCGACACGCGCCTTCATCCGTTGCCACCAGGCCGTGATCTTGCTGTCCTTCGAGCGCGTCACAATCATCAAGAGTGACGGTGTCACCACAAGCGTGAGAATGGTCGAGAACGCCAGCCCGAACACGATGGCGCTCGACAGCGAAACCCACCATTGCGTCGAAGGCGCACCATAGGTGGTCTCATGCGCCATGATCTCGAGGTTGAACCCGAAAGCAATCGGCAGCACGCCGAGGATCGCGGTGACGGCGGTCAGCACCACAGGACGGGCACGCTCGCGACAGGTCTCGAGGATTGCATCGAGCTTGTCGCTGCCCTCGCGCCGCAAATGGTCATAGGTGTCGATGAGCACGATGTTGTTGTTCACCACCACCCCGGCCAGCGCAATGATGCCGATGCCGGTCATGACGATTCCGAGCGGCTGCTCCATGATCAGCAGACCGAGGAACACGCCGATGGTCGACATCACCACCGCCGACAGCACCAGCGCCACTGACAGGAAGTTGTTGAACTGGGCCAGAAGCACCACGAAGATCAAGAAGATCGCAGCACCGAAGGCCTTTGACAGGAACTCGCCGGCAGCCTTCTGCTCTTCATCTTCACCCGCCAGCTTCCAGCGGATCCCCATCGCTTCGAGATTGGCCTTTTCCAGTTCCGCAACGATGCCCTGACGCAGCGGATCGGCCTGAATGCCTTCGCTGATACCCGCCGAAATGGTGATGGTGCGCACGCCGTCGATACGGTTGAGCGTCCCGACGCTCGCCGCCGGTTCGCGGGTGACGAAGTTGGAGATCGGCACCGAACCCTGCGCGGTCTCAATCCTGAGATCGTCAAGCGTCGACAATGTGCGCCGGTCCTCGGGAAGCCGCAGCCTGATGTCCACCGCATCATCCGCGCCCGCAGGCCGGTAATCGGTGAGCTTCAGACCACTGGTGACCAGTTGCACCACGGTTCCGACCGAGGCCGGACCGATGCCATATCGCGCAGCCACGGCGCGATCGACCTTGATCTCCCAGTCCACGCCCGGCGGCGGCAGGCCGTTGGAAATGTCGATGACACCCGGCGTCTCGGCCAGTTGCGCGGCGACCTTGCGCGCAACATCCGCCAGTCCTGCGGGATCGGCAGCCGACAACTGGATCTGGATCGCCTTGCCTGTCGGCGGGCCACCCTGCGGCACCAGAACTTCGATATCCACACCGGGAAATCCGGTCAGCTCGCGCCGGAAATCATCCAGGATCTCACCGGCGGCCTTGCGTTCACGCCAGTCGACAAATTCATACTGGATCACGCCCACGACATCTTCACCGACATCGTTGCCGCCACCGCTGACCTTGCCGACGCGGGTGTAGACACTGGTCAAACCGGGCCAGCCGAGAATCCGTTTCTCGACTTTTCTGACGGCGGCATCCTTTTCCTCAAGCGAGAGGTTGCCGCGTGCATGCACATACAAGAGCCCGTAGTCGGGCTCGACATTCGGGAAGAACTCGACGCCCTTGCCATACTTGCCATAGGCGACCGGAACAATAATCAACGCAGCAAGCGTGAAAAACACCACGATGAACGGATGACGCACCGCGCGGGCGACAAAGCGCATGTAAAGCCCATCCCGCTTCGGGCCGTCCTCCACCGTTGGCTTGGCGAACAGCGCGCCCAGCGTTGGCGTGAACACCAATGCGTAAAGCAGCGACGCCGAGAGTGTCGCAATCAACGTGATCGGCATGTATTTCATGAACTCGCCAACCATGCCCGGCCAGAACAGCAGCGGCGAAAACGCAGCAACGCGTGTCAGGGTGGCGGCAACCACAGGTCCGGCCATGCGCTTGGCCGCCAGTGAGAACGCCTCTTTCCTGTCCATGCCTTCGCTCATCCGCCGCTCGGCGAATTCAGTCACGATGATGGCGTCATCGACCAGCATGCCAACAGCAAGAATAAGGCTGAACAGCACAACGATATTGACCGTCAGTCCCGCCAGCGACAGCGCCAGGATACCCATCAGAAACGATGCCGGAATGGCAAAGCCGATCAGCAGCGAGGCCCGGCCGGACAATGCGTACAGAATCACGATGAACACCAGGATCACCGCTGTCAGCACCGAGTTCTGCAAGTCGCCCAGCAATTGCCGGATCGAAGTCGATTTGTCCTGGCTGAAGCCGATGACGGCGCCTTCCGGCAGCAGTGATTTGAACTCGTTCGCCACCACCTTGACCGCATCAACGGTCTCTATCAGGTTCGCCCCGGTTCGCTTCGACACCTCGATGGCAATCGCTGGCTTGCCGTTCAGCCGGGTTATGGTCTCGGCATCCTTGTAGGTCGAGCGAATGGTCGCAAGGTCACGAGCGCGCACCACCGCATTGGCGCCCGCAATGATCGGCAGGTTGGCGACGTCTTCAGCAGTTTCGATCAGCAGCGGCACTTTCACCGCGTAATAACCCTCGTCGCCTTCCAGCGCACCTGCTGCGACCACGGAATTGGACGCATTGACCCCGGCGATCAGCTGGTCGAGCTGCATGCCGTAGGATGACAGCTTGACCGGATCGATGATCACCTCGACCAGATCGTCACGCGCGCCCTGCAGCGAGGCTTCAAGCACGCCGTTGACTTCTTCCATGCGATCGCGAAGTTCGCGCGCAGCACGGGTCAGCGCGCGCTCGGGCACATCCCCCGCCAGCGTCACCACCAGCACCGGAAATTCGGAGATATTGACCTCGTTGACGGTCGGCTCGTCCGCACCCTGCGGCAAATCCGGCTTGGCGTCGGACACCTTGTTGCGCACGTCGTCCAGCGCCTTGGCAAGATCGGCGCCGGCCATGAACTCGATAACCACATTGCCGCCACCCTGATAGGCGGTCGAGCGCATCTCTTTGATGCCGGTGACATTCTTGAGCCGCGTTTCCATGGGCCGCAGCAGCAACCGTTCCGAATCCTCAGGCGAAATCCCGGAATAGCTCAGGCTCACATAAATGATCGGAATCTGGATGTCGGGTTCGGCCTCCTTGGGTATAGAGACATAGGCCATCGACCCCGCAATGATCAGAAACAGCAGGACCGCCAGTGTCAGCCGCGCATTGCGGATGGCGACATCGACAAAATTCATTGTGACGGCTCCGCCGTTTTAACGGTGGCCGCAGCGACAAGATCGGCATCTGCCGGCACCGCATTGACGGTCTCGCCATCGCTGACCAGATCCTGGCCGGCAACGATGATCTTGGCGTCCAGCGGAACGCCGCTGAGCACCAGGCCTTCGGGGGAATCGTCGATCAGATCAATCGGCACGAAACCGACCGTGTTGTCGGGCTTGAGAATGCGCAAACCCAGATTGCCGGCCGCGTCGAGCGTGACCACCGAGCGCGGCAGTCTGACGGCCGTAACTGCTTCGGATTTGATCATGATTTCGGCGGTCATGCCCGCAGGAACCTTGTTGTCCGGATTGGTGATGGCAACCTCGATGGGAAACGTGCGGGTTCCCGCCGTTGCTTCAAGGCTGACATGCCGGACCGATCCGGAAACAATTTCACCGCTGATCAACCGGACATCGGCTTCACGGCCGACGCTGACATGGGTGATTTCGCGCTCACTGACTTCACCCAGCGCCACCACCGGATCAAGCTGCAGCAGCACCGCAACATCCTCGCCCGAGGGCAGCCAGCTGCCTTCCTCGACCATAACCTGATCGATAACGCCAGAAAATGGCGCAACGACGGTCAACCGGTCGACATCGGCCTGCGCGGCTTCCAGTTGCGAGCGGGCTGACGCCAGTGCCGAACGGGCGCTGTCACTTTGTGTGGATGGGGAAATGCCGTTCTTGACCAGCCGCTCGATGTTGTCGGCTTCCTTCTGGCGCTGATCCAGAAGTGCCTTGGCCGTATCCACGACGGACTGCTTTTCAGCACCGTCGAGCACCAGAACAACATCTCCGGTCCGGATCTTATCGCCCTTTTCGACCTTGAGTTCACCGAGAATTCCTGCGCTGCGGGTAGCAAGCGTCGTGCGCTTGTCTGGCGCGGTCACCCCGGAGATCCGGATGATCCGGTTATGCTGGATGAAATTCGGTTCCATCACCGCGACTGTACGCAGGACTTTTTGGGTCTCGGCCGCAGCTGGTTCGCTGGCCTCGGACGCTTTATCCGGACTGTCCTGCGCTGCGCTGCCGATCGACGAAAATTCCCCGGTCAGCACCCAAGCCGCCGAAACAGCCAGCACAACAAATGCGGCAACGGTATGAAACCTTGGCATAGCCATAAAACCCGCTCTCAAATAATTCTGCCCAGAGGCCAAGATAAAGCTGCAAAGCCCGCAAGGGCGCAAACTAACGGTCATTCAACCGCGATCAGGCGTGTGCGTTGGCGATATATATAGACACCAGTAAGGTCTAAAAAGGACAACAGTGTTGAATTTCTCTGCAAACTGCTATTGGCGCCGGGCCGTGACTTCACTGCAACAGGTATAAAATCCTCGATATGTGTCCAAAAACGGCCGGCATTTCGAGAGCGTCAATCACAGACAAATCCGCAATCACCCTTCCTGTTTCTGGTTTTGTGCTTATCACCAAAGAGTGCCGGGGTATTCTGAAACCCGCCCCTCCGATCCCGCCATCAGCATGTGTTTGTGATCCGGGGAATCGGGTTAGACTTCTCCCCGGAAGAACTGAATCATTGATTTTACGGAGGATTTTGCGATGACGAACAGCGAATGTTCGATAGGTATCATAGGTGGTTCGGGCATGCTTGGGCGCGCCATTTCACACGCATTGCTGGATCGCAAGATCATACCCGCATCGGACTTCTGGGTTTCCAACCGGAGTGGCAGCACAGCAGGATTCGAGCACTTCCCCGACATTAATGTCACCAGCGACAACAAACAATTGTCCGACGCCTGCAAGATCATCATCCTCTCGGTGCCTCCCGCATTGGCATCTGAAATTTCCATTCATGTCGCGGACCGTCTGGTAATTTCTGTCATGGCGGGGGTCACTGTCAGCGAACTCCAGGCCCTCACCGGCTCCGATCGGATCGTCCGGGCCATGAGCAGTCCAGCTGCTGACCTTGGTCTGGCCTACAGTCCGTGGGTCGCCACTGCACAAGTTGATGCAGCCGATCGCGCCTGGGTCACAAAGATCTTCAAGGCCTGCGGAACCACCGATGAAATCGATGATGAAGCCCATCTGGATCATTTCACAGCCATGACAGGCCCTGTCCCGGGTTTTGTGGCATTTTACGCCAAATGCATGGTTGACTATGCCGTCACGGCAGGAATTTCACCTGCCATCGCCGACCGGGCAGTCCGCCAACTCTTCCTGGCGTCGGGTGCCATGCTCGCGCACGGCAAGCCCACGCCCTCAGAGCATGTGCAGGAAATGATCGATTATGCCGGCACCACCGCGGCAGGATTGATCTCGATGCAGAATTCGCCGATCCCGGAGGCGATTGCCGAAGGGCTTGAGGCCGCAGTCAAGAAGGCAAGAAACATCCGCTGAACACGCGGCCGCATCAGGCTTGCTGAACGCTTCAGAGCGCCAGGGTTTCGATCAGTTCGACATCAAATTCGCGGCAGATGCCCCTGATCTTGTCGTTTGGACATCTATCCGTGACAAAAGTATCGACCTGCTCCAGATGTCCTATCCGCACCGGCGCAGTGCGTTCGAACTTGGTCGAATCTGCGACCAGGATCACTTGCCGGGCATTGGCGATGATCGCCTGGGCCACTTTGACCTCGCGAAAATCATAATCCAGCAATGCGCCGTCGTGATCAATCGCCGAAGCGCCGATCACCGCGTAATCCACCTTGAACTGGCGGATGAAATCCACCGCAGCCTCGCCGACAATGCCGCCGTCTGAAGCGCGCACCACGCCACCGGCGATCACGACTTCGAATTGCGGATGCGTCCGCATGCGGTTTGCAACGTTGATATTGTTGGTGATGACCATCAACCGCCCATGACGCAGCAGGGCCTGGCTGACCGCTTCGGTCGTCGTTCCGATATTGATGAACAGCGAGGCATTGTCCGGAATCAGATTGGCGGCGGCGGCGCCAATGGTCTGCTTTTCCTCCGCGGCTATCTTGCCGCGCTGGGCATATTCCATGTTTTGCGTGCTCGACGGAATAACCGCGCCACCATGAATGCGCATCAGCAACTGCCGTTCGCACAAATCATTGAGGTCCTTGCGGATGGTCTGCGGCGTCACATCAAAGCGGGTGGCCAGATCATCAACCAGAACTCTTCCCTCGATCTTGGCTAGTTCAATGATTTCAGAATGGCGCGGGGCGAGATACATGGGCAAAAGCATCCAGGGTTCGTTGGTTTCGTGCCCAGTTTAAAACGAAAGAAACGAAAACCACAATGCGCCTGGCCGTTTCCGGCTGATCAAAACCGTTCAGGCCGTACCACCTCGACGTCGGAAATGGTGATCACCCCCATCTGGGCGCTGACCACATCGAAGATGTCGGCGAGAACCCGATCAAGGTCCTGAGGGTCAAGCACCACCAGCACCATCACCATTTGACCGGCATCGCCAATCATCCCTTCCCGGTCCCATTCGCCCTCAGATCCTGAGCCTGATAGCGCGGGAAACACGGTAAATCCCTTGACGCCCGCCTGGGTGAGATGGCGCTGGACGCGCTTGAGGATGGGCCGCTCGCAAATGATCTGGATCTGCTTTTTGGCATAAGTATGCATGGTGATCTCCACGGTTACCCGACCGCCATCCGCGCCAGCGCTATGTAGGCTGGGATGCCGATGGTCAGATTCATTGGAAAAGTAATCCCGAGCGACAAGGTAAGATAGATCGAGGGCTTGGCTTCGGGAAGCGCAAGCCGCAAGGCAGCGGGCACGGCGATATAGGAGGCCGAGGCGCCGAGAACCATCAACAGCGCCACACCACCCGTCGACAGTCCGATGGCCAGCCCGGCAGCCAGCGCGAACACCGCACCGACATAGGGCATCACCAGCCCGAACAGCACCAGCCCCGGGCTCATGTGCTTCCATCCCGAACGGATACCGCGCCCTGCCACAGCGCCCATGTCGAGCAGGAACAGGCACAAAACGCCCTTGAACGGATCAACGATGAATGGACCGATTTCCGCAAGCCCCTTGGGGCCGGACAGAAAACCGATCACAAACGAACCGATCAGCACCACCACCGAGGAGTTCAACATCACTTCGGTCATCAGCCCTTCCTGGCGCCCATCGGCCTTGGCCGGCGATGCACGCGCTGAACTCCCGGCATGGGCCAGATAGAGCGCCACCAGGATCGCGGGTGTTTCCATCACCGCGGCAACCGCCACCAGATAGCCTTCGAAAGACAGGCCTGCGACCCGCAATGCCTCGCTGGCGGCAACAAAGGTGACAATCGAGATCGAGCCGTAATGCGCCGCAACCGCCGCGCGGTCGACCCGGTCAAGCCGCGCCATCACGCTCAGCAGCGCAAAGGCCACCAGCGGAATCAGCGCCGAAAGCACCATCCCCGCAACCAGTGCAAGCACGATATCGATCCCGAGCCCATGCACCGCCACCGCGACACCGCCCTTGAAACCGATGGCAAGCATCAAATAGATCGACAGGGTCTTGGCCACGGCTTCCGGCAAGGTCAGATGCGAGCCCGCCATTGTGCCCAAGAAGCCAAGCGCAAAAAACAAGACTGCCGGTGACAACAGGTTCGCACTCGCGAGCGCCAGAATATCTTGCATGAACCGCCAAAGCCCCCTGTCGCCCATTCCCGCCTGAAGAGCCATATGGAGAGCACCCGCCGCGTCTTCCAGTAGGCCACACCACAAACTTTGGTAGGGCAGACCAGCTCAATTCTGCGCCGTGCGCCGCCTCAGGATATCGGCAAAAAACACCGCTGCATCATGTTGCCGGTCGATGTCGCGGGTGATCAATCCCACCGCTCCCATGGTCGAGCTGGTGTCGATCGGCAGCTCGACGAATTCACCCGATGCGATTTCAGCAGACACCACCCCACGCGAGATGATCCAGATCGCATCAATGGACCGCAAAAAAGCCCGGCCAAAACTGTCGGACACCGTCTCGACCGCTTGCACCGGCGGCGCCATGCCTTGTTCCAGCATCACTCGCGCGACAAACGGATGGATGATTGATCCTGCAGGCGGCACCAGCACCGGATGGTGCGCCAGAATGTCGGCCGCCACCTGGCGATGGCCGGAAAGCGGATGGTTTTTGGAAACGACAAAGACCACCCGATCCCGGTAAAGCGGTTCAAACCGCAGACTGGCCATCATTTCCGGCGCAGGCATCCGTCCCATCACCAGATCAAGGTCTCCCCTGCGCAATTGATCCAGAAGCACCCAGTTTTCGCCAGTGATCACCCGGAGTGGACTTCTGAGACCGGAATCGAGGAACTCGGCCACCGCACCCGGCATGATGGTCGCCGATACGGTCGGCAGCGCGCCGATACGCACCGGCGGCCCCGAGGATGTGGCAACATTGGCAAGTGCCGCGATCCCGCCGCGAACCGCCGCAAGCCCGGACCCGGCATGCGACAGAAACACTTCGCCCTGATGCGACAGTCTTATGCCCCTGCCATCACGCTCGATCAGCGCCGCACCGACAATCTGTTCGAGTTCGCGAATGGTCCGCGTCACCGCCGGCTGGGTCAGCGACAAGGTAATCGCGGCCCGCCCGACGCTCTTCTGGCGGGCCACTTCGACAAAGGCTTCCAGATGCCGGATTTTAATGCGTCGCGAAATATCCATACCAGTTCCGGGATTATTATTGCCTCAAAAAATCATTATTCATTTCCATTTCAATATGTAAACTGTTTCCAGGGAATGAGACAGGGAGGATCGAATGCCGGATACCAAATCCATTGGCGAGCAAACGCGGCGCGCGGTGCTGGGCAATGCCCACGTCGACAGGTCGATCGCTGCCAAGACGCCCTTCGACGCCCCGTTTCAGGATCTGATCACCGTGAGCGCCTGGGAAGGGGTGTGGTCACGGCCGAACTGGAGCAAGCGCGACCGCTCGATTGTCACCATCGCACTGCTTGCTGCCCTCGGACACGAGGAAGAAGTCGCCATGCATGTCCGCGCGACAGTCAACACCGGCGCTACAGAAGACGATATTTGCGAGGCACTGATGCATGTTGCGATTTACGCAGGCGTCCCCGCAGCCAATACCGCGTTTCGCGTCGCCAAGCGGACCCTCGCAGAGATGAAGGCCGAACAGGGAGGGGCCAGCACATGAAGAACAGCCAGCCATCCGTCGCCAATTACTTCACCCGGGACCGGTCCTGGCATCCGAAAGCCTATGCGCCCGGCTACAAGTCATCGGTCCTGCGCTCGCCGACCCGCGCCCTGGTGGCCTTCGGCAACACCCTTTCCGAAACATCGGGCCCTGCCTTTGGTCATGACATCATCGGTCCGCTCGACAATGACATGATCCTCAATTTTGCCCAGTCAGGCCAGAGCGCCATCGGCGAACGCATCATGGTCCAGGGCCGGGTGCTCGATGAGCGCGGCCAGCCGGTTCCGGGCGTGCTGCTTGAATTCTGGCAGGCCAATGCCGGCGGGCGCTACCGCCACAAGAAGGACGGCTATCTGGCGCCGCTGGATCCGAATTTCGGAGGTTGCGGCCGCACCATCTCGGGTGATGATGGGGCTTACGCCTTTCGCACCGTCCGCCCCGGCCCCTACCCCTGGCCCAATGGCCCGAATGACTGGCGCCCGGCGCATATCCATTTTTCGGTCTTCGGCCACGGATTTGCCCAGCGGCTGATCACCCAGATGTATTTTCAAGGCGATCCGCTGATTCCGATCTGCCCGATCGTGCGTACCATCAACGATCCCAAGGCGATCGAGCAATTGACCGCGCGGCTCGACATGAACGCTTCTGCGCCGATGGATGCGCTGGCCTATCGCTTCGACGTCATCCTGCGCGGCAGCCGCTCGACGCTGTTTGAAAACCGGCTGGAGGGCAACTGAGATGACAAAATCCACCGACATACCGCTGTATCCCTTCAAGGAATCCCCGTCCCAGACCGCCGGCCCTTATGTCCATATCGGACTGACACCGAATTTCTGCGGAATTTCCGGTGTCTATGACGCCGATCTCGGCACCGCCATGGTCAACGACAAGACCAAGGGCGAGCGGATCACGCTGCAAGGCAGGGTCATCGACGGCGCCGGCAATCCGCTCACCGATGCGCTTGTCGAAATCTGGCAGGCCGACGCTGATGGGCGCTATCCTGACGGAGCCGAGCCCGGATTTTCCGGCTGGGGACGCGCCCCTGCCGATGCAAAAACCGGCATGTTCCGTTTCGACACCATCAAGCCCGGCCGGGTTTCCTATCCCGATGGCCGGATGCAGGCGCCGCACATCAACATCTGGATCGTCGCCCGCGGCATCAATCTGGGCCTCAACAGCCGGATCTATTTCGAGGACGAGGCCGAGGCCAATGCCGGTGATCCTGTGCTGCTGCGCATGGATCTGCAGGAGCGTGCCGGATCGCTGATCGCCAAGGGCAGTGGCTGCAGCTACAGCCATGACATCCACCTGCAGGGACCGCAGGAAACCGTGTTTTTCGATATCTGAGAGCTAAGCAAACCATGGCACACTTCATGACGCTGCCCGAAGCGGTGGCGCAAAACCTCCACTCTGGCGATATGGCAGCCTTCGAGGGGTTCACGCATCTCATTCCGCATGCCAGCGCGCATGAGGCCATTCGTCAGGGCGTCAAGGACCTGACCCTTGTGCGCATGACCCCCGATGTCGTCTATGACCAGTTCATCGGCATGGGCGCGGTCCGCAAGTTGATCTTCTCCTACGCCGGCAACCCCGGCGTCGGCCTGCTCCGGCGCTTGCGCGATTCCGTTGAAAACGGCTGGCCCAACCGGATCGAGATCGAGGAACACTCCCACGCCGCCGTGGCCAATGCCTATGAAGCCGGTGCTGCCGGCCTGCCGTTTGCTGCCTTCCGCGGCTACAAAGGCGCCGAGCTTGCCAAGGTCAACCCGAACATCAAATCGGTCACCTGCCCCTTCACCGGCGAGGAACTGGCTGCCGTTCCGGCGATCCGCCCGGATGTCAGCTTCATTCACGCCCAGAAAGCCGACCGCAAGGGCAATGTGTTGATCGAGGGCATTGTCGGGGTTCAGAAAGAGGCCGTGCTGGCCGCAAAGCGCTCGGTGGTCACCGTCGAGGAGATCGTCGATGATCTCGAGACCCACCCCAATGCCTGCGTGCTGCCCGGCTGGGCCGTCACCGCAATCTGCGTTGTCCCCGGCGGCGCCCATCCTTCCTATGCACACGGCTACTACCCGCGCGACAATGCCAGCTACATCGCCTGGGACAAGATCGCCGCCGATCGCGACACATTCCTGGCCTGGATGAAGGACAACGTTCTTGACGCCACGCCGGAAGATTTTGCCGACCGGATCAAACATTTGAGGAGCGCGTCATGAGCGGGACAGACTTCACCTCCACCGAAATGATGACCATCGCCGCCTCGCGGGCGCTGAAGAATACCGATGTCTGCTTCGTCGGCATTGGCGCGCCGTCGGCTGCCTGCAACATTGCCCGCCTCACCCATGCGCCAGATGTCACCTTGATCTATGAAAGCGGCACCATCGGCACAGCGCCGACGGTGCTGCCGCTGTCGATCGGCGATGGCGAACTTTGCGACACCGCCGTCACAACGGTTTCGGTGCCGGAAATGTTTCGCTACTGGCTGCAAGGTGGACGCGTGACCGTCGGTTTCCTTGGCGCCGCGCAGATCGACCGGTTCGGCAACATCAACACCACGGTCATTGGTGACTACGACCATCCCAAGACCCGCCTGCCCGGTGGCGGCGGTGCGCCCGAGATAGCCTCCTCATGCGGCGAGATCTTCATCACCATGAAGCAGTCGAAACGCGCCATGGTCGAAAAGATCGATTTCTTCACCAGCTTCGGCCACGGCGAAGGCGGGGATCATCGTCAGCGACTTGGAATAACCACCAAAGGTCCGACACTGATGGTGACAGACCTTGCGGTCTGGAAGCCTGATCCGGTAACACGGGAATTCACCGTGGTGTCGTTGCATCCTGGCGTGACGCGCGAAATGGTTCAGGCCGAATGCGGCTGGACCGTCCGCTTCGCCGACGCGCTTGATGAGACACCCGAACCGACCGGGATCGAACTGAAGACGCTGCGCGATCTCAATACCCGCACAAAAGCCGCCCATTCCGGCGGAAAAACTGGAGAAGCTGCCTGATGGCCGACGCTTTTATTTGTGATTATGTCCGCACCCCGATTGGCCGTTTTGGCGGCGCCCTCTCCGCTGTCCGCGCCGATGATCTGGGCGCCATCCCGATCCGGGCGCTCACCGAGCGCAATCCCGGCGTCGATTGGGAGAGCGTTGACGAGCTCTATTATGGCTGCGCCAACCAGGCCGGCGAAGACAACCGCAACGTCGCCCGCATGGCGGGCTTGCTGGCCGGGCTGCCGGTGACTGTTCCCGGAACCACCATCAACCGGCTCTGCGGCTCGGGCATGGACGCCGTGCTGGCAGCCGCGCGGATGATCCGCTCCAACGAAGCGGACCTCGTCATCGCCGGTGGTGTCGAAAGCATGTCGCGCGCACCGTTCGTCATTCCCAAGGCCGACAGCGCATTTTCGCGCAAGGCGGAAATCTACGACACCACCATCGGCTGGCGTTTCGTCAACCCGGTGATGAAAGCTCAGTACGGCATCGACTCCATGCCCGAAACCGGTGAGAACGTCGCTGCGGATTTCGGCATCACCCGCGAAGATCAGGACGCCTTCGCGCTGCGCAGCCAGACCCGTGCCGGCAAGGCTCAGGCCTCGGGCCGTTTCGCCAAGGAAATCGTCGCCGTCACAATCCCGCGCCGCAAGGGCGACCCGATTGTCGTCGACACCGACGAGCATCCCCGCCCCGAAACCACGCCGGAACAATTGGCCAAATTGCCCACACCGTTCCGCGCAGGCGGCTCTGTCACGGCGGGCAACGCCTCGGGCGTCAATGACGGTGCGGCAGCCTTGATCATTGCCAGCGAAGCAGCGGCGAAGAAATACGGTCTGACGCCGATCGCCCGCATTCTCGGCGGCGCTACCGCAGGTGTCGAGCCGCGGATCATGGGCATCGGCCCTGCCCCCGCAACCCAGAAGCTTTGCGACCGCCTCGGTCTCAGGCCTTCGGATTTTGGCGTGATCGAACTCAACGAAGCTTTCGCCAGCCAGGGCATTGCCGTGCTTCGCCAGCTTGGCCTCGACGAGAACGCCGAGCACATCAACCCCAATGGCGGCGCCATTGCGCTGGGCCATCCGCTCGGCATGTCCGGCGCCCGCATCACCGGCACCGCCGCACTGGAACTCGGCATCCGCAACGAGAAACTGGCGCTGGCCACCATGTGCATTGGCGTCGGCCAGGGCATCGCCATCGCGCTGGAACGGGTCTGACATGAGCACCGGCGGACAAGGCTGGGCGTCAGGACTGTTCAAGGATCGCGAGATCGCTGAGCAATTCTCGGATGCGGCCATGTTCGCCGGTTTCGCCCGCTTCGAACAGGCGCTGATCAACGCGCTTGCCGAGGCCGGTCTCGTCGAAGCTGAAGACGCGGCGCGGCTGGTCAGCCAGATTGCCGGATTTCAACCCGATCACCAAGCCACCGTCACAGCTGTTGTCCGCGACGGCTTGCCAGTGCCCGACTATGTCCGGCAACTGCGCGCTCATGTCTCCGGGCCGGGCAGTTCGATGCTGCATCACGGCGCCACCAGCCAGGACCTGATCGACACCGCCACGATTCAAGCGCTGGCAAGAACCAGTGACATTCTCGCCGCACGGCTCGACGCACTGCTGGCGCTGATCGCTGACCGCAGCAGCCGCGACGGCGGCAATTCGCTGCAAGCCATCACCCGTATGCAGGCGGCACTGCCTTTTGACGCATCCGAGCGGCTTTCGACCTGGATACACCCGCTTGAAGATCTGCGCGAACGGCTGACGGAGCTCAACCAACGCACACGGGTCCTGCAATTCGGCGGCGCCGTTGGTGATCTTCAGGCGCTTGGCGAAAAGGCCCCCATCGTCGCCCGTTCACTGGCGCAGCAACTTGATCTCCGCTGGCCCGGCCACAGCTGGCATTCGGCACGCGGACCGATCATCGCACATGCCAATTGGTTGTCGGAGCTCAGCGGCGCGCTCGGCAAGATCGGTCAGGACGTGGCCCTGATGGCACTGCGCGGCGAACAGGATATAGCTCTGTCCGGTGGCGGCTCGTCATCGGCCATGCCGCACAAGCAAAACCCGGTGACCGCCGAACGGCTTGTGACATTGGCCCGCTACAACGCCACGCTGATCTCCGGCATGCATCACGCGCAGATCCACGAGATGGAGCGCTCGGGTGCTGCCTGGATGCTGGAATGGATGATCCTGCCAAATATGAGTGAAACCGCAGGCGCCAGCCTAACCGCTGCCTGTGAATTGTTTCAATCCATCCAACGCATTGGAGAGCCGTCATGAAGACACTGTCGACCCAGGTCTGCATCATCGGCGCTGGCCCCTCGGGTCTGCTGCTGGGGCAATTGCTCAACGATGCCGGGATCGACACGGTCATCCTCGAACGCTCCAGTCTCGATCATGTGCTGGGCCGGGTCCGTGCCGGAGTGCTCGAACAGGGCACGGTGAAATTGCTCGAACAGGCCGGCGCCGGCGCACGCATGCGGGTCGAAGGCCTGCCGCACGACGGCTTTGCCATCACCCGCGAAAACGACGTCCACCGGATTGATCTCGCCAAACTGACCGCCGGCAAGAACGTCATGGTCTATGGCCAGACCGAGGTCACCAGGGACCTGGTCGATCGCCGCGCCGAAACCGGCGGCATCACGCATTACCAGGCCGAGACGGTTGAATTGCATGATTTTGACAGCGCCACCCCGCATGTCACCTGCCGCATTGACGGTGAGGAAGTCCGGATCGACTGCAGCTTCATCGCCGGCTGCGACGGATTTCATGGGGCCAGCCGACGCGCGGTTCCCGAAGACGCGATTCAGACTTTTGAGAAAGTCTATCCTTTCGGCTGGCTCGGCATCCTCTCCGACGTGCCACCGGTCAGCCACGAGCTGATCTACGCCAGCCATTCGCGCGGCTTTGCGCTGTGTTCGATGCGCTCGATGACGCGCAGCCGCTATTACATCCAGTGCAACGCGGGCGACAGCATCGAGGCATGGTCCGACGACCAGTTCTGGACCGAACTGCGCCGTCGATTGCCGCCGGAAATTGCAGAGACAATGGTCACCGGGCCATCCTTTGAAAAATCCATCGCACCACTGAGGTCCTTTGTCGCCGAACCGATGCGTTTCGGCAGCCTCTTCCTGGTCGGTGACGCCGCCCACATCGTGCCGCCAACCGGCGCCAAGGGCCTCAATCTTGCGGCGTCCGACGTGCATTATCTGTTTGAAGGCCTGCGCGGCCATTTCCTTGAACGTGATGCCTCGTTGCTTGACGCCTATTCCCAGCGGGCGCTGACCCGGGTGTGGCGCGCCGTGCGGTTTTCCTGGTGGATGACCACCATGCTGCACCGCTTTCCCGAACAGGCGCCATTTGAAGCGCGCATTCTCGAGACCGAACTCGGCTACACGCTGGACTCAGACGCAGCCAAAGCCGCGCTTGCGGAAAACTATGTCGGCCTGCCTTACTGAAGCCGATTTTTCAAAGTTTGTTCAGCTTGTATTCAGCATAATCTGACAATGATGACTTCATTGTTATTCGAGCCGCAGGTTGATTCCATGATGACAACGTCCCGATTTCGTTTCACCGCAGCGCTTTTGGCGGTTGGTGTTTTCACCAGCCCGCTGGCTTTTGCCGGTCCGTTTGATGGAGAACGCATGGTTCTCGTCGACACGGATGGTCGGTTGATGCGTCAGATCCCGGAAGCCGGATCGGTGCGTGTCATCATCGACAACCAGGGCCGCCGCCTGCTGGTGGACAACTGGAACGAGGTAATTGGTTTCGAAGTCCCGGCCTGGCAATACCAGCAGCAAAGCGGTGATCAACCGCCAGTCGCCAGTCGCCAGTTCGACCGGCGTCGTGAACCATCGGTTTTCCCGGAGCGGCCGTTGCCGCCGCGTGAGCAATTTCAACGCGACGAATTCGCCTCGACTCCTTCTGGCGCCGGCATCGAGCGCCGTGATCTCAACCCGATGACTGGTACGGTTCCTTCCGACTCCGAAGTCATCGGAGCACCGGCCACCAAAGCGCCATCCGTGCCGGCACAGCAGACAAAGGCGTCAGCCTTGTCAAAGGCGCAGGTCGCATCGCTGCAGGTCTATCTCGACCGCAACGGCGTTTCCCCCGGCGTGATTGACGGCCGCATGGGCTCCAATGTCACCAAGGCGCTTGATGCCTGGTACGAGGAAACCGGTGAGCGGATCGATCCTGCTGACACCGACCTGATCGTCAGTCGCCTGGCAGCCAGCGGCGGCCTGGCATTCTCGACCTACACCATCACCGCAGAAGATGCCGCAGGCCCGTTCCTGGCCTCTATCCCGAGCGATTATGCCGAAAAGGCACAACTCGACCGGCTCTCATTTACCTCGACGGTCGAAATGCTGGCCGAACGTTTTCACATGGACGAAGATTATCTCAAGGCGCTCAATCCCGGCGTCGATTTCACCCTGCCCGGCGTGCAGATCAAGGTGGTCGGCATCGGCGTGGAGAAGTCCGGTGTTGTCACCCGTATCGTTGCCGACAAGGCGCGCAAGCAGGTTCGTGCCTATGATGCCTCCGGCAAGCTGGTTTCGGCCTATCCGGCCACCATCGGCTCAAGCGATACGCCCTCACCATCGGGCGAAGTCACCGTCGAACGTGTGGCGCGCAACCCGGGCTACACCTACAATCCGAAAATCAATTTCACCCAAGGCAGCAATGACAAGATCCTGCAGGTTCCGCCGGGACCGAACGGCCCCGTCGGCACGATCTGGATTGCGCTGTCCAAGCCCACCTACGGCATTCACGGCACGCCCGAACCCTCGAAGATCGGCAAGACCGCATCGCATGGCTGTGTGCGCCTGACCAACTGGGATGCCGCCGAACTGGCCGGCATGGTGGCACCGGGTGTCAGCGTCAGCTTCATCGACTAGGACACCGTATACTCTGTGTCAGCACCGGAACCGTCGGGTTACCGGTGCTGATCGACGAGGATCTGATTGCCATCCGGATCCGTGATGATGAAGCTGGCCGGTCCACTGGTTGTCTCATCCGCTTCAACATCAAAGGCAACGTCTTTCGCCTTGAGCTGCTGTTGAAGTTCGCGCACATCGGTGAAGTCATCAACCGGGCGGGCGCTGGTGCTCCAGCCGGGATTGAAGGTCAGAATGTTGTTCTCGAACATGCCCTGAAACAGTCCAATGATACAGTCGCCATTCTTCAGGATCAGCCAATTCTGCTTGGCTTCGCCGCCGGTAACTTCAAAACCTAGCTTTTCGTAGAACGCTCTGGATAAAGCCAGATCCTTCACTGCAAGACTGATTGAAAACGCACCAAGCTGCATGGGTTTCTCCTCAAACACCATGTCCGCCCGCCATCGAACATGACGAGCTTCAATGACAGGAAAAATCCTACAGCAATTTTGCCACAAACCAAGATGGGGCTTGAGGCCGGTTCATTCCCGGTGGCTCAGTTGGCGCTCAGCGTCCGCCGCACCGCGTCGCGCCAGCCCTTGAGCTTGGCGTTGCGGGTCTTGTCATCCATTTGCGGCTTGAACTGGGTGTCACGCGCCCAGGCCTTGGCGAAGGCCTTTTGCTTGGGCCAGACACCTGCCCGCTGCCCGGCGAGCCAGGCAGCACCCAGCGCCGTGGTTTCGAGGATGGTGGGCCGGTCCACCGGTGCGTCGAGAATGTCGGCCAGCCGCTGCATGGTCCAGTCCGACGCCACCATGCCGCCATCCACCCGCAGCACCGTGTCGGTGTCTGCGCTCTTCCAGTCCTTGTGCATCGCGTCGAGCAGATCACGCGTCTGGTAGCAGACCGCCTCCAGCGCCGCGCGGGCAAATTCAGCCGGCCCGGTATTGCGGGTCATGCCGTAGATCGCGCCGCGCGCCTCGGCATCCCAGTGCGGTGCGCCCAGCCCGGTAAAGGCCGGCACCAGATAGACATCCTGGGTCGGATCGGCTTCCGCCGCCAGATCGCCGCTATGTTCGGCCTTCTTGATGACCTTGATACCGTCGCGCAACCACTGCACCGCCGCACCGGCGATGAAGATCGAGCCTTCCAGCGCATAGGTGACCTTGCCATCAAGCCGGTAGGCGACGGTGGTCAAAAGCCGGTTCTTTGACCGCACCATGTCTTCGCCTGTGTTGAGCAATGCGAAGCAACCGGTGCCATAGGTCGATTTCAGCATGCCCGGTTCGAAACAGGCCTGGCCGATGGTCGCCGCCTGCTGATCTCCGGCCACGCCGAGGATCGGGATTTCAGCACCAAACAGCGATTTCTCGGTGACGCCGAAATCGGCTGCGCAATCCTTGACTTCCGGCAGCATGTCCGCCGGAATCCGCAGGATCTTCAGCAGTTCCTCATCCCAGTCTTGGGTTTCGATGTTGAACATCAGCGTGCGTGACGCATTGGTGGCGTCGGTGACAAAAGACTTGCCGCCGGTCAGCCGCCAGATCAGAAATGTGTCGATGGTGCCGAAGCAGAGTTCGCCGCGCGCAGCCCTTGCCCGCGTACCCTTCACATTGGCCAGCATCCACGACAGCTTGGTGCCGGAGAAATAGGGATCGAGCAAAAGGCCGGTCTTGCGTGCAAAGGTCTTTTCCAGGTCCTGGCGCTTGAGCTTTTCGCAATAGGAGGCAGTGCGGCGGTCCTGCCAGACAATCGCGTTATGGATTGGCTTGCCGCTGTCGCGCTCCCAGACCACAACCGTCTCGCGCTGGTTGGTGATGCCGATGGCCGAAATGTCGGAGGCTTCGACACCGGCCTTTTTCAAAGCCTGCTTGACCGTAAAGATCACGGTTTTCCAGATTTCCTCGGGGTCGTGCTCAACCCAGCCTGACTTCGGATAGATCTGCGTGAATTCCTTCTGGCCCGTACCGACGATGCGCATTTGGCCGTCAAAAACGATCGCGCGGCTCGATGTGGTGCCCTGATCGATCGCCAGAATATATCCGCTCATGCTGTCCTCCCGTTCCGGTCCCATATGAACCGGATTCGCGCCTCGCGCAAAGCCTGCCACCGCCAGACAATTTATGCCGTGGTTTTTGCCGCCATGTAGGCCTCAAGCCCCGCCACCTGTTCAGGTGTCAGGCGAAGCCCGCGTTTGGTGCGCCGCCAGATCACATCGGCCGCCTCCAGCGCCCATTCCTGCACCATCAGATAGTCGACCTCTCTCCCGTAAAGACCGTAGCCGAAATCCTGCCCCAGATCCGCTACCGACTTGGCCTCGCCGAGCAGAACCCGCGCCCGCGTGCCATATTGGCGGACATAGCGCCGCGCCTGTTTGGGCTCGAGAAACGGGTAATCGGAGTACAACTGCGTCACCTGATCTTCAAAACCATCCGCCGGAAAATCGCCACCCGGAAGGGCTGCCCTGTGGGTCCATGGCGCGGACTTCTTGCCAAGCCGGGCTTCGATCAGATCGAGCATCGATTCCGCCAGTTTGCGGGCCGTGGTGATCTTGCCGCCGAAAATATTGAGCAGCGGCGCACCTTCCGCCGGGTCAGGCTTGAGAACGTAGTCGCGGGTGGCTTCCTGCGCCGCCGAAGCACCGTCATCATAAAGAGGACGGACACCGGAATAGGTCCAGACGATCGATTGGCGCTCCACCGGCTTGGCGAAATATTCGCTCGCCGCAGCGCACAGATAATCGATCTCCGGATCGGTGATCACCACATCCTTCGGATCGCCTTCGTAATCCTGATCGGTGGTGCCGATCAGGGTAAAATCCTCTTCATAAGGCATCGCGAAAATAATCCGCCCGTCGCCATTCTGGAAGATATAGGCGCGGTCATGGTCATGCAGTTTCGGCACCACGATGTGGCTGCCTTGTACCAGACGCACATTGTGCGCGTTGTTGCGCCCGACAACGCCGGACAGGATCCGGTCCACCCACGGCCCGCCGGCATTGACGATCAGCCGTGCCTTGACGGTTTGGCGGACGCCCGTCATCCGGTCGGCAAGGGTGACCGCCCAGACGCCATCCTGGCGTTCTGCCGACACCACCTCTGTGCGGGTGCGGATGACAGCGCCCCGATCCGCCGCATCGCGGGCATTGAGCACCACCAGCCGGGCGTCGTTGACCCAGCAATCGGAATACTCGAACCCTTTGGAGAAGATCGGCTTCAGCGGCTTGCCGACCGGCGATGTCTTGAGATCCACCGTCGTGGTGCCGGGCAGCAGTTTGCGCGTGCCGATATGGTCATACAGGAACAGCCCGAGCCGCAGCAGCCAGGCCGGACGCATGTCGGTGTGGTGCGGCAGCACGAAACGCATCGGCCAGATAATGTGCGGCGCATTGGCCAGCAGCACTTCGCGCTCGCTCAGCGATTCCCGCACCAGCCTGAATTCATAATATTCGAGATAGCGGAAGCCGCCATGGATCAGTTTCGACGACCACGACGATGTGCCCGAGGCAAGATCGTTCATCTCCGCGAGAAACACCGAATAGCCGCGCCCGATCGCGTCACGGGCGATGCCACACCCGTTGATGCCGCCGCCGATGACGAAAACATCATAGAGCTTGTCTTCCGCCATTGGGTTCCCCTGTTCCGCGCATACTCGCCGCATTTTTTTAATTCGAAACAAGAGCGAATGTCAAAAGAAAACAAACGAAAGCAAAACAATGCATCGCGCATCAGTGGAAAAACAGCTCAGAACACCAATTCAGCGATCATCAGCCAGATCCCGGTGGTGGCAGCCGCCGCGGCCGTGCCCAGCGTCATCGAGGTGGACGCCAGCCGCTGGCCGGTGCCCAGACGGTTGGCGATCAGCCAGCAATTGACCCCGGCCGGCAGCGAGGCAGCCGCCACCACCACCTTGGCCTGAAGCTCGGGCAAGCCAAGCAGCAGCGCCATGCCGAGCGCCACTGCCGGCATCAGCATCAGCTTCAAGACAACCAGCGAAACCGCCTGCGGCACCTGCCCGCGAATGCCGTAGCCCTGCAGCGAAACCCCCATTGCAAACAACGCCAGCGGCCCGGCAACGCTACCGAGACTGGCGATCACGCGGTCAGCCACCACCGGAATATCGAGGCCGGAAAGCCGGACCAGAAAACCGCCCACGATGCCGATGATCAGCGGATTCGAGAAAAGCTGGCGCAAAAACCCGGTCACCAGCGTGAGCACGGATTTGGTTTCGGTGCTGGCGCCATCGCGCTTGAGCGCCCATTCGAACAGAATGACCGACGCTCCCATCATCACCGGCATGTGAACAGAGACCAGTTGCGACAGGATCGCCAGTCCCTCTTCGCCATAGACGCCGGTCATGAACGGGATGCCCAAGAGCACCAGGTTGGAAAATCCCGCCGTCACCCCGGCCACCACGGCAGAGCGCGCATCGCGGCCAAAGCCGGTACGAATTATGAAATGCGCAAAAATCCAGGTGACCAGCACGGAGGTAAAATAGGCAGCCCACAAGGCCCACGGCGCTCCGTGGTCGAAACTCGCCGTGGCGATGATGCGAAACAAAAGCAGCGGCACCGCGATGGTGAAGACGAAATCCGAAAGCCCGTCGCCGGTCGCTGGTTTGAGCACCCGCAAAGCCGCAGAGCCATAACCGATGGCAATCAGCGTGAAAACAACAAGAATGGTTTCGGCAAAGGGAGGCATGGCTGGGAGACTCAAAGCTTTATCGCGCGACCTTGTTCATAGACTGTGCGGACAGCAGCGCAAAGCGCCATGCTCAAGTCTCTGGCCACGCCAGAATTCCGCGCGCGAAAAGTTTCGCCGACGGTATGGGGCACTTAGGGCTTCCGGCCTCAGCCGGAATGCGGGGCGCGCACGAGCACACGGCCCGTGATGGATAAAGTGGTGTTGGCTTTGGCGCGTGTGGGCGCGCCCCGCCGGTAGCCGGACCTGACGCCTTCCGGGCGCCGGGCTCTCCAGGATCAGGGCTTGCGACACGCGCTTTTGGACGGTCGTTATCGTTCGGCGCCCGACGCCGAACCCGCCCTTCCCGAAGACTGTCAGGGTCATCCGACCCTTTGAGCCCACGGGCCCGCCGGACGCGGGATACCGGCCCGCTTCAAGTCCGGCGCCGACTGTCCCGCTCAATGGCACGGGGCAGCCGGGATGTCGTTTTCCAGATCCTTTTTGCGCGAAGTTACGGAACAGCCAAGCGCAAAAAACCACCACCTGCCGCCGTGCCGGGCTCCGTAAACCCGGCACATCCGATCTGGCGAAAGGCGAGACCAGTGTGGCACGGGACGTTGAGGTGGGGATGAAATGGGGTGGGTTTTGGGAATAAGTTGTTGGAATTGCTGGAGTGTGAGTGCGGGTTTGTGCACGGGATTATCGTCTTGTGGGGAGCCCAATCTCCCCCCTTGCGGGGGAGATGTCGGCATCGCCGACAGAGGGGGGATGGTTGGGCTTGGTTTGAAGGGCCGGTGATTGGCGCAGCTTTACCCCCCTCTGTCATTTCGTGACATCTCCCCCGCAAGGGGGGAGATTGGGGCAATTCTCCCGCCTTCCGCCGTTTCCGCGTGCCCTCACCCCCCTCCCCGCTTGAAGCCCTGCCCGGTTGCCGCTAGGGATTTCGGGCCGATTGTTGAGGACGGACCTGCCATGACCGCTTTTTCGCGTTTTACAGCCCTTGCTGAATCCCTGCCGCCCACCGTGCCGTTTGTCGGACCGGAAACCCAGGAGCGGGCGCGCGGGGAGACATTCATTGCCCGGCTGGGCGCCAATGAGAGCGGGTTCGGGCCGGCGCCATCGGTGCTCGAGGAGATTTCCCGCGAAGCGCCGCTCATCTGGCGCTATGCCGATCCGGAAAACCATGATTTGCGCGCGGGCCTTGGCACTCATCTGGGGCTGGCGCCGGAGCGGGTGGTGGTTGGCGAAGGCATTGACGGGTTGCTGGGCCTGATCGTCCGGCTGATCGTCGAGCCGGGAACCCCGGTCGTCAGCTCGCTTGGGGCCTATCCGACCTTCAATTTCCATGTCGCGGGTTTTGGCGGCAGGCTGGTCACTGTCCCCTACCGCGATGACCGCGAGGATCTCGACGGATTGCTCGACGCCGTGCACCGCGAAAACGCACCGCTGGTCTATCTCTCCAACCCCGACAACCCGATGGGTACCTGGCATTCGGCAGAGGCCATTGTCACCTTCGCCAAGATGTTGCCCGAAACCACCATGCTGGTGCTCGACGAGGCCTATGGCGAAACCGCGCCGGCGTCAGCAATCCCGGCGATTGCAGAGCTGGCCGATAGGCCCAACGTGCTGCGCTTCCGGACATTCTCCAAGGCCTATGGCCTGGCTGGCCAGCGCGTCGGCTATGTCTTTGGCGTTGAAAAAACGGTGGCAATGTTTCACCGGGTGCGCAACCATTTTGGCGTCAACCGGCTGGGTCAGGCGGCAGCCCTTGCGGCACTTCAAGATCAGGCATGGCTGGGTCATGTTTTGGCCGAGGTCGCCGCATCACGGGCGCGGATTGAGCGCATTGCGCAAAGCCATGGTTTTACGCCAATCCCGTCAGCCACCAATTTCGTCACCATCGATTGCGGCCGCGATGCGGGTTACGCCAAGGCGATCCTTGATGGCCTGGTCAGCCGCGGCGTGTTCATTCGCATGCCCGGCGTGGCGCCGCTCAATCGCTGCATCCGGATCTCGACCGGACCGGAGGCGGAGCTTGATATTTTCGAGAAGAATCTGGACGAGGTGATTGCCGAACTGGGGTGATTGCCGAACTCGGTTGACGTTCGCGCAGCAAAAAGGCCGCAACTGATCGGGTGCGATCAAGTGCGGCCTTTGTGTGAAGCCTCTCCGTGTTGCCCGGAGTTCAGAGCAGCGTGCTCTGGCTTCGCCTCGGTCCCCTCGAGGTATGTCTTTCTGCCATCGGATGGACTGCTGTGTGCCCGCGTCCGAAAGCCGATCAATGCATGGTCATCCATTCGCGTGCAGCGCGCAGCGCGCTGGCAAGGTCTGCCTTGCTCATGCTTTCGGCCAGTTCGGAGCGCAGCGTCGCTGCCCGGTCCGAGCCCTTGATGGCGGCAATGTTGAGCCATTTATGGGCGGCGATGTAGTCGATTTCGCAGTCGCGTCCGGTGGCATACATCAAACCCATTTCGCAGAAAATGTCTGCGCGGGCTTCGCCGCCGATGGTTGCAGTATCGTGATCGTGAATTTCATAACGTGCCATTTTCTCAGTCCCTGTAGATCTTGTGTTTCGTTGTCCCTGTCAGCTCTCAAGAGCCATCTGTTTTTGTCGTTTGTCCGGGTTGGCCCGGCGCTGTCTTGTTGGATTGAAGTGTGCCGGGTTCGCCTGAAAGCCCCGTTAAATTGCATGCTTAACTGGGAACGAACAAAGTCCAAACGCTTGGTAAATTTGCGGTTTTGTTAAACATCCAAGACCCAGCGTTTCCGCCAAAGCGACGATTTTCATCGATTCAAGGCCGCTGAAAAAAGTTACGAACGGCTAACCAAAGATCCATCGTATTTTCTGAAAAAGCCGCCGGAGCGGGAAAGGTCTGCTTAAAAACCCGGCGCTGAGCCCGCGCCACGTCGTGCCGAATAAGCGGTTCAAGACCCTAGAATCCCGTTTACCTTTACGTAGACGTAAGTTAAGTAAGAAATGCGCTGGAGGTAGCGCGTATCTGTTGGAGGAACATCATGCTTCGCAAACTGATTGCAACTGGCGCTCTCATCGTCGCCATGACCGCCCCGGCGTTGGCCGACCCGATTGAAGGCAACTGGAAAACCAAAAGCGGCGAGACCGCAGCCATCAGCAAATGCGGTGGTTCATTCTGCGTCAAGCTGACAACCGGCGACTATTCCGGCAAGAGCATTGGCAAGATGAAGGGCGCTAACGGCGATTATTCCGGTACGATCACCGATCCGAAAAAAGACAAGACCTATTCAGGCTCAGCGTCGATCTCCGGAAAAACCATGAAAATGAAGGGCTGCGTCCTGGGCTTTTTGTGCCGCTCGGAAAACTGGTCCAAACTGTAATCCGGGCTTTGGCTCTGATCGACATATAGATACACCCGCGCTGGCAATCCGGCGCGGGTGTTTTTATTTGCGGGCAATTTGCCGACTGATTACCGGGCAGTCTGCCCAAACAGCACTTTTTGCGCATCCTTGTCATCGGCGACGCTTTTGCGGAATTCGATGCCGACCTCACAGCCCCTTGCCACCGCCGGCCGGGCCATCATGGTCTCGAACCAGCGCTTGAGATTGGCAAAATTCTCGAGATTCTGCCCCTGTTTCTCATGGGACTTGACCCAGCCGATCGCGGCCATGTCGGCAATCGAATAGTCGCCGGCGAGAAACGCCCGGTCGGCCAGCCGCCGATCCATCACGCCATAGAGCCGATTGACCTCATTGGTGTAGCGGTCGATGGCATAGGGCACCTGCTCGGGTGCTGCGTGCCGGAAATGATGCGCCTGACCGGCCATCGGGCCCAGCCCGCCCATCTGCCAGAACAGCCATTGCTCGACCTCCACCCGGCTGCGCTCGTCGTCGGGATAGAACCTGCCGAATTTGCGGCCGAGATATTGCAGGATCGCACCGGACTCGAAAACCGAGATCGGCGCTCCGTCCGGACCTTCCGGATCAATGATCGCCGGCATCCGGTTGTTGGGAGCAATCGCAAGGAAGGACGGCTCGAACTGTTCGCCGCGGCCGATATTGACATATTTCACCTCGTAGGGAACGCCCAGTTCCTCGAGCATGATGGTAATCTTCCAGCCATTCGGTGTTGGCCAGTAATAGAGCTCAATTGCTGCAGTCTGGGTTGTCATCCGCCATTCCTTCCATTGCCATGCGGCAGGTTTGGAATCGAAGTACGCATTTGACAATCCCCGCGGGCATTGTTCCGGGCTCAAATTTGCGTGTTCCGGCCGCTGCACCGCGCTGCAGGCAACCGCCTCAAGCGCTAATCAGATGGGCTCAGGAATTCACCGCAGCCAGCGTTCTGGAAGCCTTGGTGTTGATGACAAAGCAGTTTCGGCCCTTGTGCTTGGCACGGTAGAGCGCCTCATCCGCCTGGGACAGGACCGTTGCCCGCGAAACCATGGCGTCTTGCGGTTTCAGGGCAACGCCCACACTGATGGTGACGATGTTGATACCGTCGCTTCGGCCGGGATGCGGTATCTTGAGAGCTTCGATCGATCTGACAACGGTGTTGGCCAGTCGGCGGGCCTGAGGCTCTTCGGCCCCTCTGACCGAAAGCGTGAACTCCTCACCGCCAAACCAGGCGCAGAAGAAATCCGGTTCGGGAAATGCCCCCCGAAATGCCTCGGCGATTTCCTTGAGGCAGTCATCGCCAGCCGGATGGCCCAGCGTGTCGTTGAAAAGCTTGAAATGATCGATGTCGATCATCATCACCACGGCCGACCGGCTGTCAGCAAACCATTCATCAAGCCGCTCGTCCAGAAACCTGCGGTTCGGCAGACCGGTAAGTGAGTCCGTCCTCGACATGACCTGGAACTGTTTTTCCGAGATTTCTGCGGTCTCGGCACGCAATACCGCGCCCAGCGAAACGCAGTAATCCACGCAACGCCGCCGCTCAAACAGGTAATTTGAATAAAGCCCCAGAATGCAGACAGTCGCAAACTGGAAACAGAGCCCGCTTTTCAGGCTGTGATCAATTCCATCCTTCATCGTGATCGCCAGAACCGCGAAGGCAAAAATCACCGATGTGAAAACAAACGCATGCCTGAACCGCAACGAGATCAGCACATTGCCAAAGACGATACATAGGACCACGTTCAGGTTCATATAGATTCCATTTGTGGAATCAGACACATACATCATGTAAAGCGGCAAAACGGTTGCAACGAGAAGGCCACTCAGGGTCAGCAATTCTCTTGCCTCATGAGAAATTCTGCCAACGAAATGATACATCAGGAGTGAGTACGGAAGGATTGCAAAAAGCGTGACATAAACGATGAGCAGATAGCTCTCCGGCAACAGCAGGATTGTCGATATGTCGTGCAGAAAATAGAGCAAAAGTCCGAAGACGGTCGCACCGCGCAACTGGGCGGCCCGTTCTGCACCATGCTCCGCCTCGTAGCGTGCCTCGGTGTCACGGTCAAAACGCAGCAGCCGATCGAGTGTCGGCTGACGGATTTGACCGCTTGTTGGTTCTTCGGCAGGCCTTCGCATCTTGCACGCCTTTTACATTAGCAATGCTGAATATGGCTGGTACCGGCTTAGATTGAGATAACATCGACAGCTAAGGGCTGTGTTTCAGTTGTTAGAATGAGCAAGTGGTAAACACGGACGGTCTCGGTCACCCGAGCGAGCCGGGTTCGGCTCCACTTGGGCCCGGTGGCGGACATGAAAAATCTCCGGTTAATCTATTTGAACGCCAGATGAATGGTGGCCTCAGGCCCGGTTCAGCCGTGTCATGCGAATATCTCCTCACACAAGGGGACAAAGACACATGGCCATTCTCGCACGCCGCTTCATCATCATCAGCCTGATCTTCGTGATCTTCGCGCTGTTGATGGCCGCGGCGGTGGCCAACACCGACCGGGCAACCAGTGGATGGCGCAATGGCGCAATCGATGCCTGCGTCTTTCACCCCGGCCTGAACTGCATGGCATCCCGCTAAACCGGCCAACGAGGATTGAGTAATGAATATCCAGAACACCATCGCCACCCTGTTGCGCATCACCGCATTGGCCGCATTTCTGGTTGGCCCTGTCGGCGCCTATGCCTATGCCCAGTCCGGTGACAAGCAGTCAGGCCTCTCGGGCGCCGGGTTCGTGCTTTACATGAGCCTGCAGCGCAACGCCTACTGATCCACCCACCCTGTCTTGAAGATCGCCGAAGCAATATCCGGCTGTCTTCACAGCTTCAGCAGAAACACCTTTCGGTTTGCGTGTCTTTTCCTTGTCAATGTTTATCGTATATAACAGAGCATGAACCAACGAATCTCTTCCCACACCGCAAACGGCTTCACTTCACCCGATCCGATCGAACCGCAGGAATATTCCGATGCGGCGAGCGCGGTCGCAGCACTTGAAGCCATTTATGAACGCAACACCCGCTTTTTGTGCGAGGCCTTTCAGAGCCTGGCGACGGAAAAACCAACGGGCCGCTACCGCGCCTATTACCCGCAGATCAGCCTTGAGACGACATCCTTCGGCAAGGTCGATTCGCGACTGTCTTATGGCCATGTCGTCTCGCCCGGGCATTACGCCGCCACCATCACAAGACCGGCGCTGTTCCGCACCTATCTGACCACCCAGTTCGAATTGCTGCTGCGCAATCACGGCGGCACACTGACGATTTCGGAATCGGAAACCCCAATCCCGCTGCATTTCGCCTTTGGCGAAGGCGCCTATGTCGAGGCGGCGGTGGCTGAAAAACTCGACATGCCGCTGCGCGATCTGTTCGACACCCCCGATCTTGCCACCACCGACGACGAGATCGTCAACGGGCTCTATGAACCCGGCCCCGGCGAATTGCTTCCGCTCGCACCGTTCAAGGCGCAACGCATCGACTATTCGCTGGCGCGGCTGTCGCACTACACGTCCACAGCACCGGATCATTTCCAGAATTTCGTGCTGTTTACCAATTATCAGTTCTACATCGACGAGTTCTGCGAACACGCCCGCTCGCTGATGCAGGAGACCGGTCATGATTATGAGTGTTTTGTCGAGCCCGGCAATCTGATCACGCCGGCCGGCCATGGCAGCCCGACCGAGGGCGTCGCCCCGATGCGCCTGCCGCAAATGCCGGCCTATCACCTCAAGCGCAAGGGCCATGGCGGCATCACCATGGTCAATATCGGCGTCGGTCCGTCCAACGCCAAGACCATTACCGACCATATCGCCGTGCTGCGCCCGCATGCCTGGCTGATGCTCGGCCACTGCGCCGGCCTGCGCAACAGCCAGAACCTCGGCGATTATGTGCTGGCCCATGCCTATGTCCGCGAGGACCATGTGCTTGACGATGATCTGCCTTCCTGGGTGCCGATCCCGGCACTGGCCGAAGTGCAGGTCGCAGTCCAGGAAGCGGTTGCGGAAGTCACCGGGCTCGATGGCTACGACCTCAAGCGCATCATGCGCACCGGCACGGTCGCCACCATCGACAACCGCAACTGGGAACTGCGCGATCAGCGCGGCCCGGTGCAGCGGCTGTCGCAATCGCGCGCCATCGCGCTCGACATGGAATCGGCCACCATCGCCGCCAACGGATTTCGCTTCCGCGTGCCTTACGGCACGCTGCTCTGCGTTTCCGACAAGCCACTGCATGGCGAGCTCAAACTGCCCGGCATGGCCTCGGCGTTTTACAAGACGCAGGTCAACCAGCACCTCAAGATCGGCTTGCTGGCGATGCAGAAACTCGCCGCCATGCCGCCCGAACGGCTGCATTCACGCAAACTCAGAAGCTTTTTCGAGACGGCGTTTCAATAGCAGACAGAAAAGGCGGGGTCCGAGGATCCCGCCTTTTTCATATCTGCAAATCATGTGGGTCTGCAGTGTGGACAGAGAGACCAAGGGCGGAATGCTCTACTCCGCCTGAACCTCATCCAGGCCGAGAGCCATGGGGATTGCTGCGGCACACATGAGTGCCATTGTGATCAGAACAACGGAAACCCCGAAAAATTCCGCAATAATGCTGAAAAGCCCGCCTGCGAACAGCACGACTCCGATGATCGTGTTTGACAAGGCGGTATAGGCGGCTCTTGTGTCGACGGTCGCCATATCCACCAGATGGGTGGAACGTCCGAGCCGGACGCCTTGGTATGCGATCATGATACAGAAGAGCAGAACGGGAAGGACCATGGGCGCCGTCAGCCACCCCGTGACCGAAAACCAGGAGGCGAGCGCCAACACCACCATCGATATCGCCGATGCAATGAAAAGAACCTTGCGGCTGGATCGATCAGCCAACCGACCCCAGACATATGCGCTGACAAGGCCCGCAAAAGCAGATGCCAGAACAAGATAGCCCAGGCCACCAAAGCCGCCCTCGCCGGCCTTGCTTGCTGCAGCAATCATGAACGGTGGCGCCAGAGCGGTTGTCGTCAAAAACCCCCTGACCATGATGAAGCGGCGAAGCTGCGCATCGGATGCCAGGTATTGCAGATCGGCAATTGCCGATTTGAAGGCATTTTTTCCGCCCTGAGTTGCGCCAGCTTCTTCGTAAAGAGTGGAGAAAACCATTGCGGCAATCAGCCAGCAGCCCGCTGCGACAAACAATCCGCCGATAACCAGTGTCATTCTTGGCACAAATCCGGATATGAGCACGATCGCATAAATGATCGTTACCGCAGCTGCCAGAGATCCTGCCAGGCCTGTTGCTGTCCCGCGCGTGGATTTTGACACGGTTTTGCCCAGCACATCCTTGTAGGAAACCGAACAGACACTTCGCCCGATGGCGAGAACCGCGAGTGACAAGACGATGGCCCAGCCCGCGGCCGCACCTTCCAGTGTCAGCGCGCAAACAGCGATCGTTGCTGCCGCCAACCCCTGTACGAGGCTTCCCATCACCCAGACCCATTTGCGTACCGGGAACCGTCTGATGGTGCTGGCAGTGAATATTTGCGGCAACAGGGCACCAGCTTCACGGACCGGCACGAGCAGACCTACAAGAAATATTGGTGCAGCAAGTTCCGTTAGCAGCCAGCTCAGCACAAGCTTTGGATCAATCAGTCCATCGGATGATTTTGTCAGCGCCAACGACCCGACATGAACAAAGAAATTTCGCGGCTCTTCGTGACAAACGCTATCAGGTATGTCCCTGCACGCGCGTCCTTCATCATCGATGGCAACGGCTTCAAAGGCATCGCGCATCCGTTCGCTAACTTCAGCCATCAAACCGCCTTCCCACAACTCGCCAGAGTGACTGCGAATAGATTTGACCTCTCCGCAAAAAGCAAGACCTTCAGACTGGACCGCATCTCTGGCAATGATGGTCGGCAGGGCCTGTGCCGACGTTGATCTGCCAAGAATGCTGCGCGGCGACGAACGGCAGCAATGCGGAAGCCGAGGTGCGGTATTTTGGAAGGTGACGGCGGTTCGTAAAGGTCGTCAGTGACCATCGGGCAAATAGGCCGAAGATCCCTAAAAAGCCCGAGGCGGATAAACGCGGCTTGCGGTGTCTCAAAGCCGGAGCCACAAAGCTACGGCTTCAGGCAGAGCGCATCTGTCCGCCCTGCCCGCCACCCTCACAAATTGGTATAGACCGGCCCCTCGCCGCCCTGAGGCGGGACCCAGTTGATGTTCTGGTTCGGGTCCTTGATGTCGCAGGTCTTGCAGTGGACGCAGTTCTGGGCGTTGATCACGAAGGTCGGCACACCGTTGGTTTCGACCCATTCATAGACGCCGGCCGGGCAATAGCGCTCAGACGGTCCGCCATAGACATCATGCTCGGAGGTTTTCTGCAGCGCCATGTCCTTGACCTGCAGGTGCACCGGTTCGTTTTCGTCGTGATTGGTGTTGGACAAGAACACCGAGGACAACCGGTCGAAGGTCAGCACGCCATCTGGCCTGGGATAAGCGATCTTCTTGTGCTTGGCCGCAGGCTCGAGCATGGCGTAATCGGGCTTGCCGTGGCTCATGGTGCCAAACGGCGAAATGCCGAACAGCGTGTTGAGCCACATGTCCAAGCCGCCGAGTGCCACGCCGCCAATGGTGCCGAGTTTTGACCACAGTGGCTTGACGTTGCGGACCTTCTTGAGGTCCTTGCCGATGTCAGAAGCCTGCCAGGCGGCGTCATAACCCTCCAGCGTATCCTGCGCCCGGCCAGCTGCAATGGCGTCGGCGGCATGGTCGGCCGCCATCATGCCCGACAGCACGGCGTTGTGTGAACCCTTGATGCGGGCCACATTGACGAAACCGGCCGAACAGCCGATCAGCGCGCCGCCCGGAAAGACAAGTTTCGGCACCGACTGCCAGCCGCCTTCGGAAATGGCGCGGGCGCCATAGCCCAGCCGCTTGCCGCCTTCAAACACCGGCGCGATCGCTGCGTGGGTCTTGAAGCGCTGGAATTCCTCGAAGGGCGACAGCCACGGATTCTTGTAGTTGAGGTGAACAACGAAACCGACCGCCACCTGATTGTCATCGAGATGATACAGGAACGATCCGCCGCCGGTCTTCATGTCGAGCGGCCAGCCGAAGGAATGCTGCACCAGGCCCGGTTTGGAATGCTCCGGCTTGACCTGCCAGAGTTCCTTCAGACCGATGCCGTATTTCTGCGGCTCGCGGCCTTCATCGAGCTTGAATTTTGAAATCAGCTGCTTGGCCAGCGAACCGCGCACTCCCTCGCCGATCAGCACATATTTGCCCAGCAGAGCCATGCCGCGGGCGTAGTTCGGGCCGGGTTCGCCATTGCGCTCGACGCCCATGTCGCCGGTGGCGACACCGATCACGGCACCGGCGTCATTGGTCAGCACCTCGGTGGCGGCAAAGCCCGGATAGATCTCGACGCCCAACGCTTCGGCGCGGTCGCCAAGCCATTTGGTGACGTTGGACAGCGATACGATGAAATTGCCATGATTGTTCATCAGCGGCGGCATCAGGAAATTCGGCAGCCTGATTGACCCGGCTGGTCCAAGGACCAGAAAATGATCGGCCTTGACCGGTGTCTTGAAGGGATGATCGGGGTCATCGCGCCAATCGGGTATGAGCTTGTCGATGCCGACCGGATCGACGACAGCGCCTGAAAGAATATGCGCGCCGACTTCGCCGCCCTTTTCCAGAACAACCACCGTCAGTTCGGGGTCGCGCTGTTTGAGCCGGATTGCCGCGGAGAGGCCAGCTGGCCCTGCCCCCACGATCACCACATCAAATTCCATGCTCTCGCGCTCGGGAAGCTCGTTCACATCAGTCATCGGACGTCCTCACCTCTTTGATCCGGCGGCGCCAGGCTGTGGCGGACGCGTCGGATCAATCCAACATCGGGCTCTGGTCTAAACGGAAGGCCGGACCTGTTGAGCCGCACTCCGGATACACCAAACGGCCTTGCGGCCGGTTCATCCTGTCATGGCAAATGGCGCGCGCGAAGTCGAGCCGGGATGCGACAGGATTTGCATTCTCACCTAACAATTATTGACGCGCACGTAAACGTCAACCACCGAATTTGTCATTGCCTCCGTTGCGCAGGCTGAAACGGCAGAACCGGTCGCGGCATTGCCGCGCCTGCCATGCGCATCATGGCTGCACGGTGGAACGGTGTTCAGCATCGGATTGAAAACAGTGGAGACAGTGTGGCGGCCGAGAAACCAGCGAGGAGCCCGGAGTGGTTCGAGATCAAAAGGAGGAATTCTCAGCCGGCGCTGGCGAACATCGGCTGCATGTGCAGCACCAGCACGGCCCCGGCCACTTTTTCGCTCTTGTCGAGAAACGGCGTCATCCGGCAGATAACATCGTACATACGACCACGGTTGTCGGAAACTTCGTAGGTATAGGACACCCTCGCCCCGCCAAAACACTGATCGAGGCGCAGCTTTGCACGGGACTGGAACCGCTCCATATCGATCATGTCGAGAAGGTGCTTGCCGATGAAATCAATCGGACGCTTGTCATGAAAATCGGCGTTGCGCTTGTTGCAATAGATATAGCGGTAATCGAGGCCAATGACAGCAACGCGCTCCAGCACCGAATCAAGAACCAGTTCGTGCAAGGACGGATCATAGCCTTCGACCAGCATCTGCTGCTCCGACCGGGCGGCTTTTAGAGCGATGCTTGAATCCATATAGCGATCAAACAGCGATGACATCATGTCGGTGTAACGTCCGACACTGCTGCCATCTTCGCAGTCTCTCAATGCAAGGCGATTGAAGAAATTGATCTGTGTTGACATTTCGCTTCGGCTACGCGCTTGCATCTCAAATATACTGCGCACCACATGTTGAAGCCGGACATCGAGCCGGTCGACCTGATCTTCGTCCTCACGGCGCACGGCAAGCAATAATTCGCTGGCGATGCGTTCAAACTGCTGAATTAGCTCATAGAGCATCAAGACACCGATTATCAATTTCTGCCTGGAAATACTTTTACAATGATAATCGCGCGTTGTCGACAATCACCCAACTTGCTTTCTGGCAATGGTCAAAATTTCCTGTCACGCACTCAATTTCACAACAGGATCGAACCAAAGCCGCGATCCTGCATCAGATTTCACACGACACAGGCAAGCCCGCTTTCAAAACCCTTTCGCGGCAACTGGCTGGCGTACTCACAGCAAAACTGACGACGCGCGACATGAATCAATTCGCAAGTAATAGGCAATAAGGCCGGGTTCCTCAACAGGGTTGCCGCAGCAAGTGTCTATCCGCGACAAAGTCTGCTGGAAATTGCTGTCAGGCAAAAGTTCAGAACACCACTGACGTGACAAATACTCTGAGTTTCACTGCACCAATTCGAATTTTGGGGTCTGCAACAGCTGATATTCACAAAAAATGCGGTGTATGCGGCAAGAAATCGCGAAAACGCTCATTGTCTCGATTTTTGTGATTTTCGATCAAAGCGATGCGCGTTCAGCCAGTTTGGCCAGATCCGGCACCTCGACATGGCGGCTGCTGCCAATCAGGATAATGCCATCCTTGCGCAAGCCCGTCATTTGCCTGCTCACCGTTTCAATGGTCAAGCCGAGGAAATCGGCAATATCGGACCGCGATAGCGGCAATGCGAAGCGCGCCGAATCTGCGTCCGATTCAGGATCGATATTGCTTGCGATCAACAACAGGAAACTCGCCACCTTCTCGGCTGCGGTCTTTCGCCCCAGGGTCAACATCCAGTCGCGGGCTTCGTCCAACTCATTCAGCGTCTGCTCCAGCAGTTTGCGCTCGAGCTCTGGGGTATCCTTGATCATCCGGTCAATCACGGTTTTCGGGAAACTGCAGAGATTGACGTCGGTGGCAGCATCAGCGGTGATGTCGCTGGCCGCGCGAAACGGGCGCCCGAGGAAATCGGGTGCGAACTGCAGGCCGACAATCTGTTGACGGCCATCGGCCATCATCTTGGTCAGTTTCACCACGCCAGCAATGATGTTGGCGTAATTGGCGGTTTCCTGGCTCTGCCCGATCAATTCGGATCCCGACTCCACATGCCGACGGGTTGCATGCTTGCTCAGGCTGATCAACTGGTCGGGGGACAATGCGCCGCACACACCCTTGTGCCGGGCTTCGCAAGCCCTGCACAGCACCGGAATATCAGAGTTGTGGATGTCTTTGCGATGCGCGTCCATCAAACCCTCATTCCTGCGTCAACAAGACCACCTGAACACGCCACCACAAGCGCGCCTCGTTCGCACGCATCAGTGCCAGCGCACAAAAAAGCAGCGAGGCTTGATCAAAGTCAAGGCGGGAACGGCGCTGGAAGGCATTGTGTACGCTCACATACGGAAGTGGACCCATGCAAAAAGAGTTTATTCGCAAGCACGGTGGCCCGGCGCCGCGCTACACCAGTTATCCCACCGCTCCGCATTTTCATGACGGAATTGACGGCGATGTTTACGCACGCTGGCTGGGCAAACTGACGCCTGGGCAAACGCTGTCGCTCTACATCCACATTCCCTGGTGCGACCGGCTTTGCTGGTTCTGCGGCTGCAACACCAAGCAGACCCTGAAATATGATCCTCTGAAAACCTATCTCACGGCCCTCGAACACGAGATCGAGACCATTTCCGGCCTGATTGATCCAGGATGCCGCGTCACCGCGCTGCATCTGGGCGGCGGCTCGCCAACCATGCTGCGCCCCGACGACATGGTGGCGCTCAATCAGGCTCTGCGCAGCCGGTTCAATTTCGATGCCGATGCCGAAATCAGTGTCGAAATGGATCCCAACGACCTCACCGCCGACAGATATGATGCACTTGCTGCCATCGGAATGACCCGCGCTTCGCTCGGGGTCCAGGATTTCGATGAAAAGGTGCAACAGGCAATCAACCGTGAGCAGACCTTTGAACAGACCCGCGAGGTTGTCGAACAGGTCCGGGCCCGCGGCGTCCGGTCAGTCAATTGCGACGTACTTTACGGGTTGCCGCACCAGACCCGCCGAACCATCGACAAAACCATCGAACAGGTTCTCTCGCTTGCACCCGACCGGATAGCTCTGTTCGGCTACGCCCATGTCCCATGGATGAAAGCCAATCAGAAGATGATCGATGAGTCGGCCCTGCCCGACATCACCGAGCGGTTTGCGCAGATGAACCGGGCTGCTTCAGCTCTGACCTCCGCCGGATACACGGCGATTGGCATTGATCATTTTGCCTTGCCTGGCGACTCTCTGGCGACTGCCGCTGCCGCCGGAACCATGCGGCGCAATTTCCAAGGCTACACCAGCGACACTGCCGATGCGCTGATCGGAATGGGCGCGTCCTCCATCGGACAGTTGCCACAGGGATATGTCCAGAATCAGCCATCCACCGGGGAATATCAGCGACAGGTCAGTCTCGGCCAGTTGCCTGTCGTGCGTGGCTTCGAGTTGGCGACAGAAGACCGGATACGCGCCCGCATCATAGAACTGCTGATGTGCGATTTCGCCTTTTCCTTTGCGGCGATTCGGCATGAGTTTGGCGGCGCGGTCGAAGCCATACTGGATGAAGCCGAATATCTGGCAAGCTGTGACACCGATGGTATGATCGAGTTCAGTGGCGGTCTCTTTCAAGTGACCGCAAAGGGAAAGCCGTTTGTGCGCTCGATTGCATCAGCATTTGACGGCTATTTTGGCACCGGCAGTGCGCGCCATTCGCTTGCTGTGTGATCCCATCGTCCCTATGTAATGGGTCCAGGCGGACGAGCCGGTGAAACGGCGCGCAAACAAGCCATTGGCTTTTGCGCCGGTTTTTTCTATAGCTTCGCTCAAACAGTTATCCAATGAGGACAGAAGCGTGACCGCAACATTTGACAAGGTCGCCGATATCATCGCTGAAACCAGCGAGATTGACCGCGATTCCATCACCACTGAAAGCCACACCATTGACGATCTGGGCATCGACAGCCTCGATTTCCTCGACATCGTATTTGCTGTCGACAAGGAATTTGGCATCAAGATTCCGCTCGAGCAATGGACGCAGGAAGTCAATGACGGCAAAGCTTCTACCGAGGAGTATTTCGTGCTTGGCAATCTGTGCACCAAGATCGACGAGCTGAGGGCTGCAAAGGGTTGACGCCCGACGCGGCAGGCCCGACGCGGCAGGATTGACTCATGCAGCTTGAATACTTCCAGATGATCGACCGCATTGAGGCGCTTGATCTTGATGCAGGCACTCTGGTTGCAAGTTCGACCGTACCCGGCTCCAGCCCGGTGTTCGAAGGTCATTTCCCCGGCATGCCACTGGTTCCCGGGGTGCTTCTGATTGAAACCATGGCACAGGCCAGCGGATTTCTGGTTCTGGCCGCGACGGATTTTGCGGCTATGCCGTTCCTGATGTCGGTTGATGGCGCCAAAATGCGTGATTTCGTCAAGCCCGGCGCATTGCTGGAAATCACCGCCACGCTGGAGCACGAAGGCTCCGGTTTCGCTGTTACCAAGGCAAGAATATCAAGTGGCGGGAAAAAAGTGGCCGATTGCCAGCTCAAACTGAGAACCGTCGCCTTTGACCAGGTTCCGCTTGCCGGTATCGTTCGCACCCGGGCCGAGGAAGTGGGGCTTTTGACCGCCATGGCGAAAGCATCAGGAGACCAGCTATGACAGAGACACGCCATGCAGTAGTGGTAACGGGAGTAGGTCTGGTCACGTCGCTCGGCGTCGGGCGTCAGGAGCATTCCGACAAGCTTATGGGTGGCTCCCCGCTGCTCAAGAGAACCGACAGCGACCGGTTCGCGCCTTACACGGTTCACCCCTTGCCCGAAATTGACTGGTCCGAGCAGATCCCGCGCCGCGGTGATCAGCGTCAGATGGAGAACTGGCAGCGGCTTGGTGTTTATTCCGCCGGCCTGGCGCTTGATGATGCCGGGCTCAAGGATGATCTCGAGGCTTGCGCTTCCATGGACATGATCGTCGCCGCCGGCGGCGGTGAGCGTGATATCTCGGTTGATACGCTGATCATCGAGGAAAGCCGCAAGCGCAACGACCGCGAACAATTGCTCAATGAGAAATTGACCACCGAATTGCGCCCGACCCTGTTCCTTGCGCAATTGTCCAATCTGCTCGCCGGCAATATTTCCATTGTTCACAAGGTCACCGGATCTTCGCGCACCTTGATGGGCGAGGAAGGCGCAGGCATTTCCGCCATCGAGACAGCCCATGCCCGCATTGCAGCCGGTCAATCGACTCATTGTCTTGTCGGCGGCGCCTTCATCGCCGAGCGCTTCGACATGTTGATGGCCATGGAAGCCTTGCAAAGCCTTGGCAAAAACCCCGGTGAACCGTTCTGGAACAGCGATGGCCAGGCCAACGGCATGAATCTCGGAACCTCTGGCGCATTTCTGGTGCTGGAATCGCTTGAGCACGCACAGGCGCGCGGCGCCCATATTTATGCCCGCCTCGACGCGGTTCTGGCCGACCGCGGCCAGCGCGCCGACGGAGGCATGGAACGCCGGCTCGAAAACCTTGCCGACGGCACTGGCGCGAGCGCAACCGGCGCAGACACCATTGTCTTCTCCGGCGCAAGTGGCCTTCCCGATCTCAGCGCACGCGAACGTGCTTTTCTCGAGGCGCGGTTTCCCACGACGCCGCTGCGCACCATTGGCGCCCTGTTCGGCCATTCGCTCGAAGCCCAGTTCCCCACCGCCATGGCGTTGGCCTGCCTGGCGCTCGACGCCGGATCACCAGTGACCCCGTTTACAGCCGGCGAAGCCGTTGCCCAGGAAGCGGCAAATTCGGCCATTGTGACAACAGTCGGCCATGTTCGCGGTGAAGGTATCGCCCGCCTGACGAGAATGCCATGAGACGGAGACAGCCATGAGCAAAGCTGCGTACAAAGACCATCTTGGCCGTCCTCTGGTCGCCGTCACCGGCATGGGCGTCGTCTCCTCGCTGGGTCAGGGCATTGAGGACAATTGGGCGGCGCTGACCGCTGGCAAGTCCGGCATACACTCGATCACCCGGTTCCCCTCGGATGGCTTGTCCACCCGCATTTGTGGCACGGTTGATTTCATCGAAATTCCGGCCCCCAACGCGGTCGAGCGGTCCTTTGCCTTTGCCCGCGAAACCACTCTTGAAGCACTCGCGCAAGCTGGCCTGTCGGGCGATTTTGGCGGTCCGCTGTTTCTGGCAGCACCGCCGATCGAGCCTGAATGGAGTGCACGTTTCGAGCTTGGCGACCGGGTCCGGCCCGAGCAGATGACCGGCAATGCCTATGAGCAGTTTCTCGCGGTGTTGCGCGAAAAGGCCGACCCGGCATTTCATGAAGCCGCCATGTTCGGCTCCATTTCCGAGCGCCTGGCAGACCAGTTTGGAACCCGTGGCTTGCCGGTGACGCTGTCGACTGCCTGCGCCTCAGGAGCGACCGCGATCCAGCTCGGCGTCGAGGCGATCCGCCAGGGCCGCACAGACCGCGCCTTGAGCGTTGCCACCGACGGCTCGGTCAGCGCCGAAGCGCTGATCCGCTTTTCACTGCTATCGGCACTGTCGACCAATAACGATGTCCCCGAAAAAGCCTCACGTCCCTTTACCAAGGACCGCGAGGGCTTTGTCATTGCCGAAGGGGCAGCCACTCTGGTGCTCGAATCACTTGAGGCTGCGGTTGCCCGTGGCGCGAAAATTCTCGGTATCATCAGCGGCTGCGGCGAGAAGGCCGATGATTTCCACCGGACCCGCTCGTCGCCAGGCGGTGCACCTGCGATCGCCACCATTCGTGCGGCACTTGATGATGCCGGCCTGTCATCCGACGAAATCGGTTACGTCAATGCGCATGGCACATCAACGCCGGAAAACGACAAGATGGAATACATGTCGCTGTCGACCGTGTTCGGCGACCGGATGGCAGACGTTCCGGTGTCATCGAACAAATCGATGATAGGACATACCCTGACGGCGGCCGGCGCAGTCGAAGCCGTATTCTCGCTGTTGACCATCGCCACCGGAGTGCTGCCGCCAACCATCAATTACGACAATCCGGACCCGACGATCCCGCTCGACGTGGTCCCGAATGTGAAACGTGATGCGACGATCACGCATGTCCTTTCCAACTCTTTCGGGTTTGGCGGGCAGAATGCATGTCTTGTCATGTCGGCTGAACCCGCTTAAGGCATGGCGCGTTCCGGCAAACCGGCCGAAGCAAAGGTGATCATGGATCCTGCAAAGGCGTAAACGCGTCAACCGGGCGGTCATCTGGAAGCCCGTGCGCGGGCTCGACATTTGAATATTCATGGCGGCCTCTACGGCCCCGACGAGCGGCGAAGGACGAGTACCATGCGGGCATTGCAGCTGATCGAAGACCGCAAGCTTGAAACCGTGGATCTGCCACCCCCGCCCCCGCCCGGCATCGGCGAAGTCACTGTTTCCATAAAGGCCGTGGCGCTCAACCACATCGATGTCTGGGGTTGGCGCGGCATGGCGTTTGCCAAGCGCAAGATGCCATTGGTCATCGGCGCCGAGGCATCTGGCGTGATCGATTCGATAGGACACGGTGTCTCCGGACTTGTTCCCGGCCAGCTTGTTTCGATCTACGGCGCGCGCACCTGCGGCCTGTGCCGCCCCTGCCGGGAAGGCCGTGACAATCTGTGCGAACATGTCAGCGGTGTTCACGGCTTTCATCTCGACGGTTTTGCACAGGAAAAAATCAATCTGCCGGCCCGGCTGCTGGTTCCGGCTCCTCCCGGCGTCACCACAATCGGCGCGGCTGTCGCCCCTGTCACTTTCGGCACTGTCGAGCACATGCTGTTTGACAACGCCAAGCTGGAACCCGGCGAGACCATTCTGATCCACGCTGGCGGATCAGGCATCGGCAGCGCAGCGATCCAGCTCGCCAAGAAAATCGGCTGCACCGTCATCACCACGGTTGGCTCAGACGCCAAGATAGAGCCGGCGAAGGCCTTGGGCGCGGACCATGTCATCAACTACCGCGAAGACCGCTTCGAGGGTGTGGTGCGCAAGCTCACCAAGAAACGCGGTGTGGATGTGGTGTTCGAGCACGTCGGCGCCGACACCTGGGCTGGCTCGATGCTGTCGCTCAAGCGCGGCGGACGACTGGTAACCTGCGGTTCGACCTCCGGCGTTTCCACCCAGATGAATTTGATGATGCTGTTCCAGCGGCAACTCAAGCTGCTCGGCTCCTTTGGCTGCCGCATGGAAAACATGGCCGACGCCATGCAGAAGATGGCCGAGGGCCTGGTACATCCCGTCATCGATACCGAAATCGGATTCGATGACATTTCCGTAGCCCTTGCGCGCATGGAAGGGAGGGATGTTTTCGGCAAGATCATCCTCCGGATGGATTGAGGCCGCGAAACATCCGATGACGTACAAATACCGCATGGCGCTGACGCGCATTGTCATTGCCTTGAGACGGGTCAGGGACTGGGTGATTGCCACACTGATCTTCAGCCTGTTACGCCTGATCTCGCTGTTGCCTGCGCATAAGGCGATCCCGTTCGTCGATTACATGGCGCGGCGCATTGGTCCTCTGACTTCGCGCCACAAGCTGGCGATGTACAATCTGTCTCGAGCCTTCCCGGAAAAATCCGTCGCCGAGCACACGCAGATCGCCACCGACATGTGGGGCAGCATGTCGAGGCTGGCTGCCGAATATGTGTTTCTGGACCAGATTTTCGACTTTGACCCGGACGCCGACAAACCGGGATGGGTGGAGGTTGAAGGCGCCGACATCTTCTTGAAACTGCGCGACACAAACAAGCCATTCATTGTTTTCACCGCCCATACCGGCAATTTCGAACTTCTGCCAATCGCTGCTGCCGCCTTTGACCTTGATGTGATGGCGTTGTTCCGTCCGCCGAACAATCCCTATATCGCGAAAAAGGTGCTGGCCGCCCGGCGCACCACGATGGGCCACCTGGTGCCGTCACGCGCTGGCGCTGCATTCACGCTCGCAAGGCGGCTCGAAAGCGGCGGCGGCGTCGGCATGCTGGTCGACCAGAAATTCCACAAGGGCACCAGAACCTCGTTCTTCGGGCTTGAAGTCCACACCAATCCGTTGCTCGCCAAGCTGCTCAGGCAATATGAATGTGAAGTCTATCCGGCCCGCGCCATCCGTCTTCCCGGCGGACGCCACCGGCTGGTGGTCGAGCCTGCCATTGAAATCCCGCGGCAACCCGATGGCGCTGTCGACATTGCCGCCACGTCGCAACTGCTCAACGACAAGGTGGAAAGCTGGGTGCGCGAATATCCCGGCCAGTGGCAGTGGTTCCATGACCGCTGGAACATCAAGCACACCCTGAAATAAAGAACAGAGGATCCGGCATACGCCAGACCCTCTGCCCCGTCTTTTTCAGTCGTGGAATTGTCAGTTCTGGACAACGATCCGGATGTTGTTCTTGCCCATTTTTTCGACCATTGAATAGAACTTCGCGGCATCCTTTTCCGCCAGCCGGACACAGCCATGCGATGCACGGCGCCCCAGACGCTTGGTGTCGCGAGTGGCATGGATCGCATAGCCGCCACGGAAGAACACAGCATAATGCATCCACGCATTGTTATACTTCCGTGACCGGTGATAGCGTGAAAGCCATTTCGGCGAATAGGTGCCCCGTGGTGTCGAATACCCGGACCGGCCGGTTGACACGCGCCACTTGTGTTTCACTTTGCCGTTCTGGCTGATCACCATCGTCTGCGAAGAAACATCGATCTTGGCGATGACCTTTGCAGCGAAAGCTGATGCAGATGAGAATGGCATAAGAGCGAGGGCAAGGACCCCGGCCAAGAAGATGTTACGCATTGCTGTTTCCCCTGTTGCCTTGAACCAAATTATATTAGCTTCGGATCAATCTGAACAGATATGAGCATCATTTACAGTTAAGATGCACGATGGCATTTTATCTATCGGCCCATTTTCTGCATTTAGTGAGCTACAATGAAACAATAAACCCCAAGAAAACCAGCAACGCAAGGCAATCGCAAGCTCTCCGGAAAATCAGAAGCCCATCAACTATGTCTCGCGCACCTGCCTTGCTGTGCCCTGACGCATTCAGGCTCGCCTCAATCACCGTCTTGCCTCCGTATTGACGCGATCCACCGAGCGCCAGCCCCAGCCCACCTGCCATCGCCGCCTCAGGCCACCCGGCATTGGGCGAGCGGTGCAGTCCTGAATCAACCAGCGCAGTCTCCATGGCCCGATGCATCGACGGCCTGCCTTTGACCAGACCGGAGCCCGCAGCAATCAACCCCGCCGACAATCGCGCAGCCGGCCAGTTGGCAAGGTCATCGAGCCTGGCCGCAGCACGTCCGAAATCCCTGTACTGGTCATTCAGGTGGCCGATCATGGAATCTGCGGTATTGAGCATTTTGTAGGCCATCAGGCCGGGTAACCCCAACAGCGCATACCACAACACCGGTGCAACGATTCCGTCGGAAAAATTCTCCGCCAGGCTCTCGATGGCCGCCCGCGACACCCCGGCTTCGTCAAGCGCCTCAGGGTCGCGTCCGACAATCATCGACACCGCCTTGCGGCCGCCGGGCAATCCATCCTTCAAAAGTCCTCTGGCCACCGCGCCGACATGATCAGCGAGGCTTTTCTGGGCCAGGAACACCGCTACCACACCCGTTTCAAGAATCAGGCCTGCGACGCCCAGCTCCGCAAACAACCGGGAGAGAAACCAGCCAGCAAGACCGGCAAGCAGCAGCAATGCCGCGATCGAGGCGCGGCCTTTGCGGCGGCGGACATCGGCAGGATCGGAAGCATGGTTGAACCGCCGGTCTGCAAAGCCAATGGCAGCGCCGAACATCACCACCGGATGGCTGATCCGTCGCCACAGCCAGTCAGGATCACCAATGACGCGATCCAGCACCAGCGCAGCAAGGAGAACCGGCAAATGGCCCATCACGTGACGCGGGCACCTGCAAGCCGCAATGTTTCGCGAAGCCGGACAGCGGACAATTCATCCGGCACCAATCCGACCCTGATCCGCGAAGGACTGTGATCAAAGGCCCGCACCAGCACCTGTCTGCCGGCCATCGCATCACGGACCGCTGCGCCCTCACCCACCTCGCAATAGAAAAACAACGGCGCTTCGCCGACAATCGATACGCCGGCCATGTTCAGCGCCGAGCGGGTCATGGTGTTGGCCTTGGCGATCCTGGTGCGCAGTTCACCGATCAGGTCGATGCGCGAAAACGCATGCGCCGCAATCGCCAGCGCCGGTCCGGACACGGCCCACGGACCAAGCCGTTCGTTCAGGATTCTGGCCAGCTTTGGCTCGGCAAAGACAAATCCCAACCGCAGGCCCGCAAGACCAAAGAACTTGCCGAACGACCGCAACACCACAAGATTGGGCTCCATGCCTGCTGCCCCCACCATGGACAGGTCCTGACGCAGATCGGCAAAGGCTTCGTCGACAATCAGAAGCCGCTGGCGATGCGCACGGGCAAAGCCGAAAATATCGTCCCGCATGGTCTCATGGCCATCGGGATTGTTGGGATTGGCAAGCACGGCCACATCTGCCTGTGTATCGGCGGCCGCTTCCAGGCTGTGGACCTCTTCGACCGCCTTGCCGACCCGCCGGTAGGACAATGCATATTCGCTGTAGGTGGGCGAAACGATGGCCGTCAGATCGGCGTTTGGTGCAAGCCAGGGCAGCAACTGGATGACAGCCTGGGTGCCCGGCACGGCAACCGGCATCACCGAGCCGCCATAATGCCGCATGGCCAGTTCGCAAACCCGACGAACTTCGGCCGGTTCCGGCAACCGCCGCCAGCACTCAGCCGTCATTTCCGGTAGCGGCAAGGTGAAAGGACTGATCCCGGTCGACAGATCAAGCCACTCGGAAGCCGAACCGCCATAACGGGCAACCGCTTCCGACAGCGCTCCGCCATGGGCTATCGGAACTTCGTTCGGGTCCGCCATTGGCTAATCTATCCTGTCAATCACATGCATGAACGATCCTGCGACATTGCCGCGCTTGAGACCGGCGGCACCTTGATCAGTGCCCAGTGCGTCACGGGCCGAAAACAGCCTGTCCGCTTCACCTTCGGAGACGACCGTGGCGTAGTGGAATTCATGCGCCGAGAGTTCCATGTTCCAGAAAAACCCCGGCATCGGCACAAGCCGGCGGTAGCCCAGATGCCGCGTGGGATTGGCAAAACTTGTCTCGAGCGGCAGGGCGCCGAGCATCTCGTGACGCACGCCCTCGGCATCAATCAAGCCGTCACCGAGCACCATGTAGCCACCGCACTCGCCATAGACCGGAATACCGCGATCAATCGCTGCCTGCATACCCGCCTTGAAACCGCTGGCGCTGGCAATGCGGCCTGCATGCAATTCAGGATACCCGCCTGGCAGCACCACTGCGTCGCAATCATCCGCCGGAGCTTCATCGGCAAGCGGCGAGAAAAACGAGACCTCCGCTCCGCGCCGGCGCCAACCAAGCAGCATGTGCTCGTAGAAGAACGCGAACGCGACATCCCGCGCCACGGCGATTTTCTGTCCGGGCGGCGGAAGCCTGAGAATGTTGGCAGGCGCCGGCTTGGCCTGTGCCCGCTGCGCCAGCTTGATCAACTGGTCGATATCGATGCGGCTTTCCATCACATCGGCAGCATCGTCAATCAACGTGGCCAACTTTTCATTTTCACCAGCCTGCACCAGCCCGAGATGGCGCTGCGGCAGCACCAGCTTCTCGTTACGTGGCAGCGAGCCAAGCACTTCGACACGCGCCTTTTCCAGCGCCTGACGCAGCATCCCGTCATGCCGCGGACTCGCCACGTGATTGAGAATAACCCCCGGCACCAGAACATCGGGATGGAAATTGGCAAACCCGTGCGCCAGCGCTGCCACCGAATGCGACATGCCGGTGCAATCGATCACCAGGACAACCGGCAGCCCCAGCAATCCGGCCAGATCGCCCGCCGAGCCGGAGCCGTCGGCTGCACCGTCGAACAGCCCCATCATCGCCTCGATCAGCATCATCCGTCCGCCTTGCGACTGCAGCGATGCATTGGCCAGAAGCAGATCTCTGCGCATCGCCCACGGATCATAATTGAGGCAGGCCTGGCCGCTGGCTGCTGCGTGGAACGCCGGGTCAATATAGTCTGGACCAGCCTTGCCCGGCGCCAGCGCCACTCCACGGCGTTGGAGCGCCCGCAGCAGCCCAAGGGTCACAGTTGTCTTGCCCGAGCCCGACCGGGGCGCGGCAATCATCAATCCGGTCATGCACTGTCTTTCTGCGCATCGGCGCGATTTCCAAGGGGATCAGCGGTCAGAACCCGTCCGGCAGCCGCTCCCATCCAGTCGAGCGCCGGGCGCAATCGCACCACCTGCCCGACCACAACAATGGCCGGCGGCTTCAGCCCGGATGCAGCGACATCCTCGGCGGCTCGTCCGAGGGTGGTTTCGAGTACCTGCTGCGCCTCTGTCGACGCATCAGTAACAAACGCCACAGGCTCGTCGGCAGCCCGCCCTGCATCGATCAGCCGCGCGGCGATGGTCGCGATATGCTTCATCGCCATGTACATGACGATCACCTGGCTGCCGCGCGCCACACCGTCCCAATCAACCCGGTCGGGGACCAGCCCCGAAGAATCATGACCGGTTAGAAATGTCACCGTGTGGTTGGTGTCGCGATGCGTCACCGGAATGCCGGCATAGGCCAGTCCGCCGATGCCGGCGGTAATGCCCGGCACGACCCGGAATGGGATGTGGTTTTCGACCAGAGTCAATGCTTCCTCGCCACCGCGCCCGAAGACAAACGGATCGCCGCCCTTGAGCCGCAGCACCTTGTTGCCCGCCCGCGCCAGTTCGACCAGCCGCAGCGAAATATCACGCTGCTTGGCCGAGGGTTTGCCACCCCGCTTGCCGGCATATTCGATCACCGCGCCTGTGCGCGCCAGCTTGAGACAATCGGCATTGACCAGCGCGTCATGCACGATCACATCGGCCTGGCTCATCGCATTGGCGGCATGCAGCGTCAACAGCCCGGGATCGCCCGGTCCGGCGCCGACAAGCCACACTTCGCCTGCTTGCATCTGCGGCAGGTTCTGTTGCCAATTGGTCATTGTTTTCCGTTCATCCGTCGCGCGCGAAGTTGCTCTGGCCGCATGGGTTACACACCTATCAATCTCACTCTATAACGGCAACAGGCTAGACACGACCGAGAACTGCGACATGGACGCTGACGAAACCGAAATCCGGCTGGAAAAACCGTCCACGGCACTGCGCCGCGGCTGGACCACCGGTGCGTGTGCAACGGCTGCAACCAAGGCGGCGCTGACCGCACTGCTGTCCGGCGACTTCCCCGATCCGGTTGAAATCACCCTGCCAAAGGGCGAGACTCCGTGTTTTCCGCTGGCCCGCGAAATCCTCACCGAAGATCACGCCATGGCCGGAATCATCAAGGATGCCGGCGACGATCCTGACGTCACCCATGGCGCACTGGTGATTGCCAGTGTGCGGCGCTTGCCCACGGGTGACGGCATCGTCTTCAGGGCCGGTGACGGCGTCGGCATGGTGACCAAGGCAGGCCTGCCGATACCGGTCGGTGAACCGGCAATCAATCCGGTGCCGCGCCAGATGATGATCCAGGTGGTCACGGCGCTTTGTGCGGAGCACGGTGTTTCGCCGGATGTCGAAATCGAGATCGCCATCGGCAACGGCGCCGAGCTGGCCCTGCAAACCTGGAACCCGCGGCTGGGCATTGTCGGCGGGCTGTCGGTGCTCGGCACCACCGGCGTGGTGCATCCGTTCTCCTGTTCGTCCTGGATTCATTCGATCCACCGCGGCATCGATGTCGCCCGTGCCGAGGGCTATGCCCATGTGCTCGGCGCCACCGGCTCGACATCGGAAAAAACCGCGCAGGATTTTTACAAGCTGCCCGATATCGCCTGTCTCGACATGGGTGACTTTGCCGGCGGCTTGCTCAAATATCTCCGCGCCCATCCGGTGCCGCGCCTGACGATTGCCGGCGGCTTTGCCAAGCTGACCAAGCTCGGCCAGGGGGCGCTGGATCTGCATTCCGGCCGCAGCCAGGTCGACATGGTCTGGCTGGCCGATCACGCTTTGCAGCTCGGAGCTCATGTGGATTTGAAGCAGCGGATTCTATCTGCCAACACGGCGATGGAAGTGCTTGAATTGACTCGGGAACAGGGAGTTGATCTGCCCGCGGCAATTGCGGTTGCAGCGCGCAGTATAGCGCTTGAAACCTTGCGCGGCGCGCCTGTCGAGGTTGACGTCATGGTGATGGATCGCGCCGGCAAGCTGCTCGCCCATGCCCGATAATCCGGCTCCGTCAGAGACCATCCTGATCCTCGGCGGCACAAGCGAAGCAGCTGAACTGGCGAAACAACTGGTCGAAAGCCAACCCGCTGCGCGCGTTATCACCTCGCTCGCCGGACGAACAAGGGAACCCGCGCCACTGGCCGGTGAAGTTCGCAGCGGCGGCTTTGGCGGCATCGATGGGCTCGTCTCTTATCTGCGTGAAAACCGCGTTACGCGGTTGATCGATGCCACCCATCCCTTTGCCCGCCAGATCAGCGCCAACGCCGTTGAGGCGGCTCGGATCGCGGGCGTGCCGCTCGAGATCCGAACCCGAATGCCATGGGAAAGACAGCAAGGCGACGAGTGGATCGTGGTGGAGACGCTGCAAGCCGCCCGCGACGCCATCCCGCCCCGCGCCCGCGTGCTGCTGGCCTTGGGCTCGCAGCATATCGGTGTGTTTGCGGACCGCGAGGACGCGCATTTCGTCGTCCGCATGATCGATCCGCCGGAGACCAAACTGGAGCTTCCTGATCACGCGCTGATCCTAGGACGCCCCGGCGACACGGCAGCCATCGAGGCGATGCTGCTGATCGCCCATTCCATCACCCACATCGTCTGCCGCAACTCCGGCGGCAAGTCGGCCTACGCCAAGATCGAAGCCGCACGGAAGCTGGGGTTGCCGGTGATCATGGTCGGGCGATAAGAACGGCAAAATACGCTTGGTTTTCCGTCATACCGGACCCCGATCCGGTATCCAACCAGCCCAGGTCCTTGGACTGATCAGGTTGGCAAATCCGATGCAGTCGATATGCGCAGTGTGCACCGAGGGCTCGAATTATCTCACTTCCTTTACAGCACTTTGCGCGTATTTTGATGCCTTGTAGTGAGTCTGCTTGTCTGCAAAAATAAGCGTGGATCTGGTGCCCATTTTGGCCCTTGTATCATTCCCAAACAGTAGGAAACCCAACATGAAACGAGAAGCTGTTAATCCGACCACAATGTACAATGCAACGCAGTTTGGGTTTTCGCATGCAGTTGCATCTGAAGGACGCAGAATGCTTCATCTCGCCGGGCAAGTCGCGTGGGACAAGGATAACAATCTGGTGGGCCCGGGTGACTTGGGCGCGCAAGCGGCGCAGGCCTTTGCAAATCTCAAAGAGGTGCTGGCCGCGGAAGGTGCGTCCGCAGCCAATGTTGTCAGACTCAGGACTTATGTGGTCAATTATTCGCCTGACCAGCTCGAAATCATCGGCCCTGCCATAGGTGCATTTTACGGTGATGTTATACCCGCAGCCAATACATTGATCGGCGTGCAGTGCCTTGCAATGCCGGATTTCCTAATCGAAATCGAAGCCACCGCAGTTCTGAGCTGATCCTAACTCAACACCAGAACAAAGACTCTTGACCCAGCGGGCGCCGGGTCGATGGGTCCCGGCTCATGGCCGGGATGGCGGCAACTGAGGAACCAGCAATACAAGATTGTCCTTGTGGCACGAAACGCGGTTGAGGTTCCGACGACAGACAAGCGCTACGCCACCTTCGCCTTCTTCTTTTTGCCGACATTCCGAAGCACGTGCGAGTACTCGGAATTGTACAGATCACTGTCACGGAAGCTGACGTCGCCGAAGACCTTGCCGACCATGATCAGCGCGGTGCGGGTGATCTTGTGCTTGCGCACCTCTTCCTTCATACCTTCCAGGGTGGTGCGGATATAGAGCTCGTCGGGCCAGGTGGCGCGATAGGCAATCACCACCGGGCAATCGGCGCCGTAAAACGGCTCCAGCGAACGGCGGACGTAATCGAGATTGCGGATCGACAGGTGGATGGCGAGCGTCGCGCGTGACTGGCCAAGAATTTCCAGCTGTTCGAATTCCGGCATCGACGACGCCTTCATGCCGGTGCGGGTGATGATCACCGTCTGGGCGATTTCCGGCAGTGTCAGCTCGGTGGCAAGCTTGGCCGCCACACCGGCGAATGCCGGCACGCCCGGCACCACTTCGTAGTCGATCCCCAGCGCATCCAGACGCCGCATCTGCTCGGCCACCGCGCCATAGATCGCCGGATCGCCCGAATGTACCCGCGCCACGTCCTGTCCGGCCTCATGGGCGGTCTTCATGTCGGCAATGATCTCGTCGAGATGCATCGGCGCGGTGTCCTTGACCAGCGCATCTTCAGGCGCCGCGTGGACGATCTCTTCGGGCACCAGCGAACCGGCATAAAGACACACCGGGCAGCGTTCGATCAGCTTGAGGCCACGCACGGTGATGAGGTCGGGTGCGCCGGGACCGGCGCCGATGAAATAAACGGTCATGCCGCGTCTCCTGAAACAGTCTGTGTCCCAACATGGGTCATCACGGTGCCTTCTTTCCGAGCGTAACCGCGCGGCGTATAGACCCAGTTCTTACCATCGCCGGTGGCCACCGTCGTGGAATTGGACGAGCCGACCACCACCACGGTGAGCATGTCGACATCATCGACATTGAGCGCGCCTAGCGGCACGATACGGATCAGCTCTCCCTCGCGCCCCAGATTGGTGGCGAGGATCACCGGCGTGGACGCCGGGCGATGCTCCAACAACTTGTCACGGGCCCAGGCCAGTTGAGTGCGGCGCTTCTTCGACACCGGATTATAGAACGCGATAACGAAATCGCCCTCGCCCGCGGCCGTCACCCGGCGCTTGATGTCGTCCCAAGGCGTCAGCAGATCCGACAGCGAGATGGTGCAGAAATCATGGCCTAGCGGCGCACCAGCACGCGCGGCGGCTGCCTGCAACGCCGAGATGCCTGGCGAGACAGCGATCTCGATGCGGCGGGCTTCTGCCGTCAGGCCCTCCGGCCCGTCCGACTTGTCGAGCAGTTCAAACACCAGCGTCGCCATCGCGTAAATCCCGGCGTCACCCGAACAGACCAGCGCCACCGATTTGCCTTCGCCGGCCAGTTCCATCGCATGGCGAACCCGCGCCTCTTCCTTGCCGAGATCGAAATCATGCCGCGCCTTGCCCTTGGTCAGTGGCCCGAGCAGATCGAGATAGAGCGAGTAACCGACCAGATCGGTCGATGTCGCCACCATCTGCGAGACTTCCGGCGAACGCCAGCCATCCGATCCGGGGCCGATGCCAACCACCATCAGCTTGCCTCGAGCCCTGCCCGGCAGATTTGCACGTGTGAAAGGCTCAGGCGCACGACCGATGGCGCAGGTGGCGCGGCGGCTCTTGCGTTTCTCCGCGATCAGTTCGCCCGATGGCCCAACAGCAACCAGTGCAGCGCCCTCGGAAACCCCATGGCATCCGACTTCGGCAAAGACGATATCGGAGGGATGTTTCAAACGCGGCGTTTCGACCTCCAGCGTAGCGGCATCGAAGAACCGCGCCGGGCAACCAAAGTGGCTGGCCACATGATGTACCGCTGCCTCATCTGCCTTCACATCAATTGATGTCACGAGCCCGACTGAAGCGGGTGACAGACCGGTCTGCTCGAGACTTTCCAAAGCCAGCGCCAACGCTTCGTCACCACCAGCACCACGTTCACAGCCGATGCCGAGCACGAGGTTTTTTGGATGATACAGCAGACCATTTACGGGCGACGTGACGGCCTTGTCAGAGGCAAGCAGAACAACCTCGCCATCCGCTGACAGCGGCAATCCGCTCCCGGCCAGCCAGCCCGCCTCGCCCTCAAGTCGCGCCGATTTTCCGGCCACCAGATCCGCCATCACCTGCTTGGCGTTTTCCGGGTTGGCCAGCACCCAGCCTTCCGGCGGCTGATCCAGCGCAATGCCAAATTTCACATCACCGGCTGTGGTGATGGCAGCGAAGCCCTCAACCAGATCGGCGATCTCCCGCGCCAGATCATTGGCTCCGTGATGGCCGCCCAGAAGCGGAACGACAGCTGATCCATCTTCGGCCACGGCGATCACCGGCGGCTCACTCATCTTGTCGGACAGGTGTGGCGCCAGCAGCCGGATCACCGCACCGGCTGCCATAACCGCGATCATCGGGCGGCCGTCCAAAAACTGAATGGCGAGATGTGACCCCACATCTGTAAAGGTTACATCAACGGTTTCAGTGATACGTCGGGCCAGTCCGTGCACCTCGCCGCCGGTCGCCCTGGCAATACGCCTGGCAATCGGCAAAGCCGCTTCGGAGAGAATGATGATGGCGGGAGATGTGGTCATGTTTTGCTCCCGGGCAAGGCGTGGATCCAGTCCTCGCCGCCCTTGTAAATCAGGATCATCGAAAAATACGGAGCCGTGTCCTCGGGGACCTCGGCAAGCGGCATCAGCCGTTCAGCGTCGAGTGACACGCGTTCCACATAAATTGCATGAGTTAGCAGATTCAATTTGGCAATCAGAGCCCGCAAGCGCTTGAAATGCCTGCCTATCTTAATGATCGCCAATGCATCTGATGCGTTGATTCTATTTGTGAGCTCTTCATCGCAAAGTGGACCCGGCAAGACCGTGAGCACATCATTGCGCGCCGCCAGCGGCCGCCCCGCAGCACTCGCCGCCGCCATCATCGAGGACACGCCCGGAACCACTTCGGTGTCGTAATCCGAGGCCAGCCGCTCGTAGAGATACATGAACGAGCCATAGAAAAACGGGTCACCCTCGCACAGCACCGCCACGTCACGTCCAGCATCAAGATGCACTGAGATTTCGACCGATGCCTTGTCGTAAACTTCGCGCGCCGGAAACCGCTCGGTGCGCATCGGCATCACGATCGGGATCTCGGTCTGCCCGCCGGGCAAGTGCTGCGCAGCGATGGCGCGCGCAAAACTCGGACCCGTATCTGGCGCCGGCCAGGCGATCACCGGAACCTTTTGCAGGATCTTGTGCGCCTTCAATGTAATCAGATCCGGATCACCCGGACCGAGTCCGAGCCCGTACAATTTGCCGGTCATGCCTGCTCCTTGGTCACGGACCAAAGGGTCACCGGCATCAGCGGTTTCCAGCCGAGATAGCGGCCGACCGGTTCGGCGCGGTTGACCTGCAGCCGGATCAGTTCACCGCCATGCACGGCTTGCAGGGCGAACAGCCGCGCCTCGCCCTCGACGGTTACCGCATTGGCAACCAGCCGGCCGAACGGCTTGAGCGCGTCCCAGGCCGACTCGAAAACGCCGTCAATGGAAATGCCGCCACCGATGAAAACCGCGTCGGGCATTTCGAGATCAGCGAGGGCATCGGGTGCCGCGCCGGCAACAATTTCCAGCCCCGGCGAACCCAGCGTGATGGCATTGTGCGCGATCATCTTCCGGCGGGCTTCACTGGATTCAATGGCAATCGCTCTTGCGCCGCGCGCCGCACGTATCCACTCGATGCCGATCGAGCCACAGCCGGCGCCGACATCCCATAGCAACCCGCCCGGCACCGGCCCGAGGCGTGACAGGGTCACTGCCCTCACCTCGCGCTTGGTCAGTTGCCCGTCATGCTCGAACGCGTCATCGGCAAGCCCGGGGATGCATGGCAGCAGCGCCGTTCCGGACTGCGCTTCACAGGCAATCGCCAGCGTGTTGAAATCGGCAAAATGCGGCTTGTCGGCAGCTATCCGGTCGGCCCGCATTACCCGCACCCGCTCGTCGGGTCCGCCGATATGTTCGAGCACATGCATCTCGGAACGGCCATAGCCGCGGGCACCGAGGATCTGCGCTGCCTCGATCACCGTGCGGCCGGCCGAGGTCAGCGCAATGATCCGGTTGCCCGGCTGCACATGCGAGGCCAGGCCATGCACCGAGCGGCCATGCAGCGAGATCATCGCCACATCCTGCAACGCCCAGCCAAGCCGCGACGCCGCGAGGGAAAACGCTGACGGCGACGGGATCACCCGCATCTCGGCTGCGCTGAGTGAACGCATCAGCGTGGCGCCAACACCATAAAACATCGGGTCACCTGTGGCCAGAATGGTCACCGGCGTGCCGCGCCGCGCCATCACCAGGGCGATTGTCTCCTTGATGCCAAAGGTCCAGGGAATTGTTTCGCGGCTGCCGCAGTCAATCCGCGCCAGCACCCGCTCGGGCGCGATGATTGTCTCTGCCGCGTCAAACAGGGTACGCGCCGACGGCGTCAGGCTGTCGAGCCCGTTGTCGCCAATGCCGATAATGGTCAGCCAGGGTGTCTCAGCCATGCCCTTCAAGCCCCCCGGCCAGCGCATTGACCGCCGCACTGGCAAGCGCGCTGCCACCGCGCCGGCCGGAGACAGTCAAGAATTCGACACCGCGCGGATCGGCTGCAAGCGCCGCCTTGCTTTCGGCCGCGCCGACAAAGCCCACCGGCACGCCGATGATGGCTGCCGGTTTCGGCGCGCCGGCATCAATCAGTTCCAGCAGCCGGAACAGGGCCGTCGGCGCATTGCCGATGGCAATCACCGCGCCGCCCATTCGGTCTGCCCAGAGATCGACCTGTGCCGCCGAGCGGGTGGTCGCATCGCGCGCTGCAATGCCGCGGACCTGCGGGTCATTGAGCAGGCAAACCACCTCGTTGTTCGCAGGCATCAGCCGCGCAATCACCCCGTGACGCACCATCTCGGCATCGCACAGCACCGGCGCACCGGCCTGAAGCGCCGCCCGTGCGGTTTTGCCAAATCCCGGCGAGGCGACAATATCATCGGCCAGATCGACCATGCCGCAGGCATGGATCATCCGCACCACGATCGAGCGGGTGTCGGCGTCAAACCGCGCAAGATCGGCTTCCGCCTGGATGATTGCGAATGAGCGCCGGTAGATTTCCGCCGGGTCAAGAATGGGCGTGAAGGCGGTCATGTCTCAGACCTTCTTCTTGTCCATCGAGCGTGGACCATGGGGATGGTCGGCATGCGGATAGGGATGGTGGTGATGATCATGGCCCGGCGCGTGATCATGGCCATGGCTGTGATCGTGCGAATGCCCATGGTCATGCGCGTGGTCGTGAGTGTGATCATGCGGATGGTCGTGGGCATGCCCGTGATCGGCCACGGGTTCGAGCGGCGCCGGGCTGGCATGGCTGTGCACCGGCGTCCACGGAAGGCCGTGTTCCTTGCAGAATTCCTCCTCGCGGCACGACGCGTCGCAATCGCCCTTGCAGGGACAATCCTCAAGCCCGCCGCCGATGCCTTCGACATGGTGGTGATGGCTTTCCTGTGGCAGGCCGACCTCGGCCTCGAAGCCCAGCACCTGTTCGCGGTATTTGCACATCTGGCAGTTCATCAATGCCTGACCGTCAACGATTTCCTGCACCCGGTCCTGAAAAGTGTCGAGCACCAGCGGATGATCGCTGAGGTAAGACGCCTTGATGAACTGGATCTCGGGATGGTTGGCCGCCACTTCGTCGGTCTGCGCATAGATCCGCTTGACCAGCACGCCGGTGAAAAGGAAATAGGGAAACACGATGATACGCTTGTAGCCGAGCTTGGCCGCATGGCTGAGCCCCGGACCGACCAGCGGAAAGGTGACGCCGGAATAGCTGGTCTCGGCCCAGCCGAAGCCAAAGCCTTCCCACAGCATCCGCATCACCTTCGACGCATTGGAATTGGCGTCGGGATCGGACGATCCGCGACCGACCACCATCAAGAGCGTGTCATGCAACCCGACCTCGCCGTGCTCCTTGTTGGCGCTGTCGAGTGCCGCCTGAATGCGTTCGCCGGCGGCGCGGATCATCTTCAGATCGATGCCGAGCTCGCGGCCATAGCTGATCACCATGCCCGGATTTTGCGCCTGATAGGTGTTGAGCACCGAGGGGATGTCGTTCTTGGCGTGGCCGGCAGCAAACAGCATCCCCGGCACCGCCAGTACCCGGGTGACGCCCTTGGCGTGCAACCGGTCGAGCCCTTCGGAGATCACCGGATTGCAGAATTCCAGATAGCCATATTCCACCGGCGTGTCCGGATAGCGGGCTCTGAGCCCTTCAGCCACGGTGGCAAATTCCTTGGCGGCGTTCTGATTGCGGCTGCCATGGCCGCAAACCATGATGCCTATTGTCTCTGGCCTCTCGGTCTTTTGCAAAACTCAGGCCTCCGCAGTTTCGGGGCGGTCTTCAGCGCCGGTTTCATCGGCTTCCGCCTCGTCGCTGTCCTTGGCCTTGGTGCCGCGCTTGATCGCCCAGGCAGCCACGGCGCCTGCAGCAGCCGCTGCGGCCCAGCCGACCCAATGCGAATGTCCGGCCAGATCGCCCATATGCCCGCCATGGGCATAAGCGCTCTGCACGAGTGAAAACGGGATGAGAAGAGAAACAACTAGGGTGCGCATCGGGGCCTCCGGTCAACGTGACAAATTCAGCACGATACGCCGGACAACAGGACGCGACCGCTTGGACGCATCTTATTTTGCCGAACTGGACAGCTCCGGAATTGACCCTTGGAATAAGTCGGCCGCACCGGAATATCTCTCAGCCTGTGATCAGGCGCCGTCGCACATGGGCAAGTCTTAGGCTTTCGGCCAATACAGGTCAAACACCGATTGCGCCAACTCAGCGCCGATCTGCGCCAGAAGCTGAGTTTCCCCGGATTTTTGTCTCAGGCAAAGCCCAGCCGGCGCGCTGTGGCCTCGAGCAACCGCCGCTCGCGCGCGTCAACCTCGCCATCAGCCTTGGCGATGGTAGCAAGATGGTCGAGGATCTCGCGTTTGCGCGTCTCGTCAAGCCCGGCCAATATGTCGGCTGCCTGAGCATCGGTGGTCTCATAACCGAAATCATGCAGATACTTCAAAATGTCGGTCAGCTCGTCGCCATTGAGCCCGAGCAGACGGGTGCAGATCGCGGCGAACGCGTCGGCTTCGGCTGGCTCCACTGACTTGTCGGCAAACGACATTCTGACCAGCAGTAACAATTCCGCGCTCAAGACCGGATCATTGGCCACCTTGCTGATCGACGAATTCTGGTCGAGAAAAGCCCGAACCCTGTCGCCAAAACCACCACCACCACCACCATTCGCCGCATCACTCATGCTCTATTCCTTTTCTGTGCCAAGTCTCGCCCCCGACTCCAGCCCGAGAAGACTTGCTGTCCTGCGAAGCAAACGGTCCTCGCCCGCTCCGACATTGGAATCGGCCTGTGCTATCCGCATCATGTGATCTAGAAGAGCAGTTCGCGCCTCCGTGTCAAGCTGGCCGAGCAGCGTGAAGGTCTCTGCGCTGATCAAGCGGACCCGCGGTGATTCCAGCAGCGCATGCAGTTCCGGCATATCGCGTGGACTGATGCCGAACTGCCGCTCGCAAATTCGTTCAAAGGCGGTGAGTTGTGACGGCTGCACGATGCCGTCGGCCAGAACCATGCGGAACAGCACCAGCACCTCGGCCAGCGCCACCGGATTGCTGGCGAGTTGACCAAGCGCCCCTGTCCATTCCGGCTTGCGCTCAAACATCTGCGCAATCGAAGCAAAAAGGCTCCCCGGCATGACATCCCTTTCCCGACGAGATGATTCCCGCACCATAAAAACTAATGGGTATGAGCCGATTGTCCAGAGCAGCAGCACATGCAATAGCTCCCGCAACACACCTATCCCGTCATCTCCCGCCCAACGGATACACCCATGGAAGATCTGACGCTTACCCTCACCCTGCTGTTGCTGGTGGCGGCATTCATGGCAGGCTTTGTCGATTCGATTGCCGGCGGAGGTGGCTTGATCACAGTTCCTGTGCTGTTGCTGGCAGGCTTCTCGCCGGTTGAAGCACTCGGCACCAACAAGCTGCAGGGCCTGTTCGGATCAGGTTCGGCCACCGTTGCCTATGCCCGCAAAGGCCATGTCGATCTCAAGGCGCAATTGCCGTCAGCAGCGCTCTCCGCAATAGGCTCGGCCTTCGGAGCGATCCTCGCCACCGTCATTCCCGGCGAATTATTCCGCGCTTTCCTGCCGTTTTTGCTGGTCGCCATTGCGCTCTATTTCGCGTTCAAGCCGAATATGGACGACATCGATCGTGCGCGCCGGCTTTCACCCTTCCTGTTCGGACTGCTGATAGTTCCGGTGCTCGGGTTTTATGACGGCGTCTTCGGCCCCGGCGCCGGATCCTTCTTCATGCTGGCCTTTGTGGCACTCGCCGGCTACGGCCTGCTCAAGGCGACAGCCCACACCAAACTGCTCAACTTCGCCTCCAATCTCGGCGCCTTCGGCGTTTTCGCCCTTTTTGGCGTCATCTCCTGGAAGATCGGTTTGATGATGGGTGCGGCCCAGTTCGCCGGCGCGCAGGTCGGATCACGCATGGCGATGAAGAACGGCGCCAAGATCATCAAGCCACTCTTGGTTATCACCTGCATGGCGCTGGCGGCAAAGCTGCTGCTGGACAAATAGGGTTGGGCTCAGCGGTGGAGCCCGGCGATGTGGGAGGGGCCTGTGACGGTGTCGAGCCGTTTGAGACCTTCGGCCTTTGTCGCGGAGTGTCGCTTCCGGCCCATTGCGGACCTCCGTCACCTTGTCAAATGCTGCACCGCAACTTCCGCATTGTTGCCATTCGTAAATCACGCAGCATCCTGATGGATCGATGTCGGCAGCGGAGCACAATTAACTTTTGACGACTGAAAAATCGACATCAATGCAGAGCCGGACCCAAAAGAAACCACCAATCAGAAAAGGGGAATGTCGGATTGAGTTGCGGCAGGAAGATGCCTCAAATTGGATAGACTAAAACACGCCGGTCCTCACCGATGCTCAAGCCATCGAGTTGATCGCCAGCGTTTCCGATCTGCAGCAAATAATTTCACTTTAGGCGAGCCTCAAGCCAAATTGTCTCGACTATTTGGCGACTATCGAATTGAGTGCCACGTTATCGCAGACATTGATGGTCAAGCTTGGTGTTATCACGCCACGCGTGTTCTAGGATCACGGGTTTTGCGGTTGGGGAACGGCATTCCTCCCGGGTGCATCCTGTGAACCCCAATTCCAGTAGGTCTCTTCAATTTCGCGGAATACTTGGTCCTGCAAAGCTTGTTGGTTCACTATGTTCCAATGGCTGGCCTTGCTCAGCTCTGGAAGGTTGCGGATGTCGACATTGACGATGCGACCGTCAAATCCCTTGCCAGGGCGGAAACCGCCTTGATTAACCTTGTTACCTGATGCTTTGAAGTTGACCAGCTTGCGCACGCCCTTCGGCACGCTCGTTGCTCCAAGCGGATCGAACACGATCACCAGGTCGACGGTGATGCCAGCACGTGTTAATTCGTATGCCATAGAGATCACAGACCCCGCGCCCAGCGAATGGCCGGCCAGAATGATCGGTCCGGCGTTTGGATTGCGCACATACGCTTGCTTGATCTTGGAAAGGCTGGAATTACTGGCTGCCCAACTCAAGTCCTGCGCCGGAATGCCCCTGCGACGCAACTCCTCCGCCATATCAGTGATACCAGTAGAGAAGATGCCGTTGAAGCCGCCTCGGAACATAAAAATCTGAGCTGCTGACTTCTTCGCAACATTGTCTCCATTCATCTGCTGCGCCGGTGGTGATGGAGGGTTGTGCAGGCTGCCGGACGCCATTCGATCCGAAACGGTGCAACCGGCAATAGCCGCAGCGGCAATAAAAATTGCAGCAAGCGTACAAAATCTGGTCATGACAAGGTTTCGTAACAAATTTGGCCCAATGCTAGAATGATTCAAAATCCATTCCCGGTTTCGATTTGTCCGAATGATTATGCAACTGAGCTGAGCGCTGATCAAGCCAACAACCGCCCTTGCTTCGCTACGTTCGGCCCAAACGGAGCCGACAAACATTGACGGTGTATATTCAACGCAGCGAAAGTCCGCTCCCCGCCCGTTTCAGCTATTCGTCGAAATGCCCCCGTCCCCCACCAGCCCTACCCCTAAAACACTGCCAGCAAAATCGCGCCCGTGCCGATCAGCACCACGCCAAGCCAGTTGATAGCCGAGAGATGTTCGCCCAGGAACATCACGCCGAAGATTGCCACCAGCACGATCGACAATTTGTCGAGCGGCGCCACGCGCGCCGCGTCACCCAGTTTCAGCGCCCGGAAATAGGCCAGCCACGAGGCGCCGGTGGCGAGCCCTGACAGGCCCAAAAACACCCAGGTCCTGAGCGGGATGGTTTGCGGATTGCGCCATTTGCCCATTGCCGTGAGAATGGCGCCAAGCACCAGCATGATGACGCAGGTGCGGATGAAGGTGGCGAGATCGCTGTCGATATCGCTGATGCCGATCTTGGCGAAGATCGCGGTCAGTGCCGCAAACACCGCCGCAATCAGCGCCCAGAATTGCCAGCTTGCCGAAAGGCTCATGGCCACCCCCTTTGTCAGAACTCGACGCCGACCTGCGCCTTCACACCGGAGCGGAACGGATGCTTGATCACTTCCATCTCGGTGACCAGATCGGCAAATTCGATCAGCTCTTCCTTGGCGTTGCGGCCGGTGATGATGACGTGCTTCATCTCGGGCTTGGCCTTCAGCGTTTCGATCACTTCGTTGACGTCGAGATAATCATAGCGCAGCACGATGTTGAGCTCGTCGCACAGCACCATGTCGATCTCGGGATCCAGGATCATCTCGCGCGCCTTGTCCCAGGCTTCACGCGCAGCGGCGATGTCGCGGCCACGGTCCTGGGTCTCCCAAGTAAAGCCCTCGCCCATGGTCGCCATGGTCACCTGGTCGGGAAAGGCTTCCAGCACCTTGCGCTCGCCGGTCGACCATTTGCCCTTGACGAACTGGACGATGCCGACCTTCATGCCGTTGCCGATGGCGCGGAAAATCATGCCGAAGGCGGCCGTCGACTTGCCCTTGCCCTTGCCGGTGTGAATGATCACCAGGCCCTTTTCGATGGTCTTGGTGGCGATGATCTTGTCCCGCGCTACCTTCTTCTTCTTCATCTTTTCGGCATGGCGCTCGTTGAGCTGTTCTTCGCTCATTCCGTCGGTGATTTTTCCACGTTCGCTCATCGCTTGTCCATCCTGTTCATCATCAATACTGTTCGGCAAAACCTGCCCTGTCGATGGCTCTGTCGAGCCGTCAATCCTGTGGCGCGTCAAAGGTCTTGGCAAACCAGATCCGCTGCGCATGGCCGCCGCTGGCCGGCAGGCGGCCGCATTCACTATAGCCCAGACTTTTGTAAAACCGCGGCGCCTGGAATTCGAAGGTGTCGAGATAGACGCCGACCAGGCCCTTTTGTCGGGCAAAATCTTCCGCCCGGGCCAGCAGCGCGCGGCCGGTGCCGCTGCCGCGCTGGCCCTCGGCAATGCCGAGCAACTTGATGAACAGCCAGCCCTGAACCGTATGCGCCGTCAGGCCGCCAACCAGTTCTCCGTTGGCGTCACTGGCCTTGAGCTGCAACTGTTCGTGCACAAAAGGCAGCCCCAGCTTTGCTGCCGTCCCGTCAATGATGGCCTCGATCGTGTCGGCGAACTCACCGCTTGTGTCCTGGATCACGCTTATGTCGACAGTCATGCTCATTCCTTGTGTCCGCGGGCAAGATCAGCGAGTGCAAACTTGGCCGAATTGCTCTTCGGCGTCCACAGCCCGCGTTCAATTGCTTCCTCGAATTTTTCTGCCATTTCCCTAAGTGCATCGGGGTTCTTGGCGCGCAGGAAATCGAGCGTGTCCTCATCCATCAGATAGGCCTGGTAGACCGCGTCGAAATGCGCGTCGCGCACAGCCCCCGTGGTCGCGGCAAAGGCAAACAGATAATCCACCGTTGCCGCCATCTCGAAGGCGCCCTTGTAGCCGTGGCGCTTGACGCCGGCGATCCATTTCGGATTGACCGCACGGCCACGCACCACCCGGGCAATTTCTTCTTCCAGCGAGCGGATCACCGGACGCTCGGGTCGCGAATGATCATTGTGGTAGATCGCCGGCCGCGTTCCGCGCGCCGCTTCCACCGCTGCCGTCATGCCACCTTCGAACTGGTAATAATCATCGGAATCCAGCAGATCATGCTCACGATTGTCCTGATTCTGCACCACCGCTTCGACCGTCGACAGCCGCTGCTCGAACAGCTCGTGCGCTGCCTGACCTTCTTCGCCTGCGCCATAGGCATAACCGCCCCAGACGACAAAGGCCTCGGCCAGCTCGCCGCGATCGGTCCAGCCACCCTCATCCATCAGCGCCTGCAGCCCGGCGCCATAGGCCCCCGGCTTGGAGCCGAACACCCGGAACGAGGACTGCCGTGCCGCAGCCTCGGGCGAAGCGCCTTCGGCGATCAACCCGACGGTTTCGCTTCGCGCCCGCGATGCCAGCGGATTGTCGGCTTCGTCTTCGTCCAATGCCGCAACGGCGCGTGTAGCGCGGTCAAACAGCGCGATCTGGTCGGGAAAGGCATCGCGGAAGAAGCCGGAGATCCGCAAGGTCACGTCGACCCGCGGCCGGTTCATCATCGCCAGAGGAATGATTTCGTAGCCGGTGACCCGCCGCGAGGCCGGATCCCACACCGGCTTGGCCCCGATCAGCGCCAGCGCCTGGGCGATATCATCGCCGCCGGTGCGCATGTTGGACGTGCCCCAGGCAGTCAACGCCATCGAGGTCGGCCATTCACCGTGATCCTGCACGTGGCGGGTGACCAGCAGCTCTGCCGATTTCTGCCCCAGCTCCCAGGCCGCCGGCGTTGGCACCGCACGGCTGTCGACCGAATAGAAATTCCGCCCCGTCGGCAACACATCCGGCCGCCCGCGTGTCGGCGCACCTGAAGGCCCCGGCGTGACGAAGCGGCCATCGAGCGCTGTCAGCAAGCCGTTGATCTCGGCCTCGCCGCAGGCCTCCACCGAGGGCTTGATCAGGGTTTGAATATTGTCCATCACAGCACGGGTGGCAGGCCAATCATCCGGCAAGGCCAGACGTTCCGACACCAGCTCGATCGCCAGCAATTCGATCCGCTCGACAGTATCGCCATTGGTGCGCCAGAGATCTTCGGAGACGGCTTGCAGGATTGCGGGTTTTCGGCCGATCCACGGTTCGCCCATTGGGCAGTCGAGTGGGTCGAAACCCGACAACCCCATATCCCGCGCAATCGCCCGCTGCAGACTGTCTTCGCCGGGCGCCTCGCCGCGCTTGATCCGCGCCAGCGCCACGGTGAGATCGATCAGCAGCCCGCCCTCGGGCGAAAGCCCGAAGATGTGCAGCCCGTCGCGGATCTGCATTTCCTTGAGATCACAGAGCCAGGCGTCGAGCTTTTCCAGCGCCAGATCATCATCGTCGCCCGCAACAATCCCGGCATCGGCGTCCAGTCCTATATCGCGCACCAGATCGAGGATCTGGGCCTTGAGCAATTTCAGCCGTCTTGGATCATGACCCGACGCCTCATAGAATTCATCGACCAGCGCTTCGAGATCCCTCAGCGGCCCGTAGCTCTCGGCCCGGGTCAGCGGTGGCGTCAGATGGTCGATAATGACGGCAGAGGTTCGCCGCTTGGCCTGCGTCCCCTCGCCCGGATCATTGACGATGAACGGATAGACATGAGGCATGGCCCCGAGCACCGCCTCGGGATAGCAGGCCCGCGACAAGGCCAAAGCCTTGCCTGGAAGCCACTCGAGATTGCCGTGCTTGCCCATATGCACCACCGCATGCACATCGAACTGCTGACGCAGCCAGGCATAAAACGCGAAATAGCCATGCGGCGGAACCAGATCCGGCGCGTGATAGCTGGCCTTGGGATCGATGTTGTAGCCACGCGCCGGCTGAATGCCGACGGCGACATTGCCAAATGTCAGCAGCGCCAGATGGAATGCGCCGTTGCGGTAGAACGGATCGGCTTCCGGCACGCCCCAGCGCTCGGTCACCGCGGCTTGGATAGTTGGATCGAGTGCTTCGAAAAACGTCCTGTAGGCATCAAGCGACAACTGCACTCCGCCACTGCGATCGTCGCGAATGGCATTGGTCGGCCCGGCCTTCAGCGCCGTGACCAGCGCGTCGCCGTCAGCCGGAAGCTCGCCGGTCTGGTACCCGGCCTTGGCCATGGCGCGCAGCACCTCGACCGTTCCTGCCGGTGTATCAAGCCCGACGCCATTGGCGATGCGGCCATCCCGGTTGGGATAATTGGCAAGCACCATCGCCACCCGGCGCTCCGGCGCCGGCGTCCGTCGCAGCCGCGCCCAGCGCGATACCAGCTCAGCCACGAACTGCACCCGATCCGGTACCGGCGCGTGGGTAACGATATTGGCCTCAACCATCTCGTCAAACCGCGCTGCCGACTTGAACGACACCGCGCGGCTCAAAACCCGGCCATCAACTTCCGGCAGCGCCACATGCATCGCCAGGTCGCGTGAGGTCAGTCCCTGCTGCGATGCGGCCCAGGCCTCGCGGCCACCGCCGGCGAAGACTGCCTGCAACACCGGCGCGCCGGTCGATTCCAGCACCGTGCCCTTGGTCTGCCCGCCCGGTGACGACACAGCAAAGCCGGTGGCGTTGATCACCACATCGGGTGGCGCATCGGCGAAAATCGCTTCCACGGTGCCGACCGACACCGGGTCCTTGAGACTGGAAACGAACACCGGCAGCGCGTTGACGCCCTGGGCTTTCAATCCCTCATAAAGTGCTGAGACCGGCGCAGTCTGGCCGCTTTGCACCAGCGCCCGGTAAAAACAGATCGCCGCCACTGGCGCGCCCGGGATCCAGTCCTTGCTCAGGTCGGCAAGTGCAGGATTGCTGACGGTTGCATGCCACAGCCCGGCCTTGAGCAGCGGGGCTGCCGGTGCGGGCTGCTCGCCACCTTCAAGCAGCGCCTCGGCAAACTCGATCAATCCACGGGCATTTTCGGCCCCGCCCTCGATCAGATAGGCCCAGAGCTGGTCGCGCGCCGCCGGATCCAGCGTCGACAGCGGTTCCAGCCCCGGATCAGGCCGGTCGTCGCCGGGCAGCGCTGCGATCTTGAAGCCATTGGCGAAGGAAGCTGCGTGCAGGCTTTCCAGCGCATAGGCAAAGTAACTGGCCCCACCGAGTGCGCGGACGATCACCAGCTTCGCCTTCGGCGCCATCTTCGCCACAAAGGTGTCGACCGACATCGGATGCTTGAGATCGCTCAGGCTCGCCAGCCGCCAGGTCAGATTGCCTGTCGTCTGCCGCGCCGCTGCGATGCTGGCCAGTTCGGTGTCGGCGGCACTCAGAAACAGAATGTCGCCCGGGCTCTGTCCAAGATCGACGGCCTCGTCGCCATCGCTCAGGCTTCCCTTCTGTGCGACCAGCAGATGCATTATCCGGTCAATCCGGCGAGGCCTGCGCGGATGGCTGTCTCGTCAAGGTCGTGCAGGCCGATCACCACCAGCCGGGTTTCGCGCGTTTCGCCGCCCCCCCATGGCCGGTCGAAATGGGTGTCGATGCGGCTGCCGACGGCCTGCACCACCATCCGCATCGGCTTGCCGGTGATGTCGGCAAAGCCCTTGAGCCGCAGAATGTCGTGAGTGGTGATCAGGGACTTGAGACCTTCGTTAAACGCTGCCGCATCATTGACAGGCCCGAGCGAGACAACAAAGCTTTCAAACTCGTCGTGATCATGGTCATGCTCGTGACCATCGGCATGGTGGATGTCGTGATGCGATTTGCGGTTGGCAATGTCGTCTTCAGTGCCGATCCCCAGACCCAGCAGCACTTCCGGCGCCACTTCGCCCTGCCGCGCCTCGACAAAGATCGGCTTGCGCGTCAGATGAGCGGCGATCCCGGCGCGAACGCCTTCGAGTTCTGCGGCGCTGATCAGATCGGCCTTGTTGAGGATGATCAGATCGGCAGCAGTGAGCTGGTCCTCGAACAGTTCCTCCAAAGGACTTTCATGATCGAGCCCCTCGTCTGCCAGACGTTGCGCGTCGAGCTTGTCATGATCATGGGCAAAGCGGCCGGCGGCCACAGCGGCGCTGTCGACCACGGTGACCACGCCATCGACGGTAACTTGCGTCTTGATGCCGGGCCAGTTGAAGGCGGCGACCAGCGGCTGCGGCAGCGCCAGGCCGGATGTCTCGATAACGATATGATCGGGCCGATCCTTGCGCGCCAGCAGCTTTTCCATGGTCGGGATGAAATCATCGGCCACGGTGCAGCAGATGCAGCCATTGGTCAGCTCGACAATGTCGTCGGCGCTGCAGACCTCGTCGCCGCAGCCCTTGAGCACATCGCCATCCACACCGAGATCGCCGAACTCGTTGATGATCAGCGCAATGCGCTTGCCCTTGGCGTTTGCCAGCATGTGGCGGATCAGCGTGGTCTTGCCGGCACCGAGAAAACCGGTGATGACAGTGGCAGGAATCTTGGAAGCAACCATGGGATCAACCCTTCATTTTGAGTGGCAGGCCGGCGGCGACGAAATGGACTTCGTCGGCCAGGCCCGCAATTAACTGGTGGAGACGGCCGGCATGGTCACGGAATGCCCGCGCCATGGCGTTGTCGGGCACAATGCCCAAGCCGACTTCATTGGAGACAAGGACCACCGGGCCCTTGAGCGCCGGAATGGTTGATGCAAGCCCGTCAAAGGCTGTGCCGACGTCGTGTTCGCCCAGCATCAGATTGGTCACCCACAGCGTCAGGCAATCGACCAGCATCGGACGGTCGGTGCGTGCATGGGTTTCAAGGGCTTGCGCCAGCTCAACCGGGGCTTCGATGGTCTCCCAACCCTCGCCCCGCCGGTGCCGGTGTGAAGCAATCCGCTCGCGCATTTCGTCGTCCCACGCCTGGCCCGTCGCCAGATAAAGCCGGCTGGGCGACGCGCGTTCGACCAACCCTTCGGCGAAAGCCGATTTGCCCGATCTGGCACCGCCCAGCACCAGTGTCACCGGTGGCAGGCGATCGCTCACGCCGTTTGTTCCTCTGGAACCCGCGACAGGAACGACCCCAGCAGACCGCCAAGCAGCAGCCAGAAGAACAGCGTTGTCGCCAGTGACGCCGCCGCATAGGCCGAGGCAAGATAGGCAGGCACTTCGCTTGAAAGGTCTTCCGGCACAGGTGAACCCCAGACATGCGGCGCAACGATGAGGACTACACCCACAACCTTGACCAGCCATTCCGGCCGCATCGCGATGCACCACAGACCAACCGCGGAGGCAGCAACAGTAATCATCCACCAGCCCTGCCGATCGCCAAGATCGGCATAGGGAAAGCCGGGAACCGCAGGTGGCAGGCTCATCGACGGGGCAAGCTGGACGCAGAACCACGCCGCAGCCCCGAGCAGCAAGCCACGCGTCACGCCCTCGCGGCCCTCCGGGAATCCGATCCCCGTGAGCAATGCCGCAGCCGCAAGCATCAGGGCAAAGCCGGCGCCGGCCACCAGATTGGCCAGAACCGTGTCCCAAAACCGGCCGAAGCCGAGCATGGAGTCGTCGGTGTGGGATTCGGCGCCATGGCTATGGCCATAAGCCTCCGCAGCAGGCGCTGCGACGGCATTTTCAGTCTCCCCGTGACTATGGGGAACTTCGCCATTCTCGTAGGCTTCAGCCTGCATGATCAGCGGAATGGTTTTGAGATACTGGGCGGGCGTCATCGCCATACCGGCAATGAGCCCGGCAGCCAGAGCCGCCAGGAGCAATCGGACAATCATGACATCAATCCCTTAGTGGCAGGGAAAGCCGTAGGAATGCCGGGTGTCGTGCGCTGCATCGTGCAGCGTCTGGGAATTGGCAAGGCCAACGCCGAACACCAGAATGGAACCTATGACCAATGCCATCAGGCCGGCAACAGTGCGTGCGCCGATACGATCGGTCAGGGAAAGCGTTTGAGTCTTAGCAGTCATGACAACCTCCGTGAATGACTTCGGAAGAGAACTCTTCCGAAGGTCCGGCTCTCAACCGGTGCGAATGGCAGGTCTCCTGGCTCGCGGGTCGCGTCGACGTTGCCGTCGATCATCAGCAAATGCCGGCCTTCCCAACGGTGATGGCGGTCATGAAAACGGGACGATTCGTAGACAAAGAGGCGTCCGCGCCGATTGATCATGCCGCCACGTCAGTGGCTTGTCCGGTCCGGAGCTTCAAGTTGACGGAAAAACACCATTGCATTTCCGTCACTCTGGCCTCCCGGCGCCGGTGACATTTGCCTAACCGCTCTACAGTCGCGGGGTCGGCTGCGATAAAGATGCCCTGATTGGGTCCATCTCGTCGCATTCCCTTTTGATCCGGAAAACCAACTTGGGTTTCTGGAACCATTCGAACCTCAATTGATAGGGGTGACGCTGCTGACTGTCAATCGAGACTGCGCCATCGCGCGCCCTATCAGCGACCAATCAGTGCGGAAGCGCTCATGATGCGCTCAAATCCGACGAGACGGTCAAGTTCAGCAGCAATTTCATCAAGTGCCGCATCGACATCAGCCCGGTAATTGGTCTCCCCGCCGCGGATTCCAAATTCTGCAAGCAGCTTTGCGCGATAGGCATCCGAATCGAACAGGCCATGCAGATAGGTTCCCGACACCTTGCCATCGAAAGACATTGCACCCTCGGGACGGCCGTCAAGAATGGTCATCGGCCGCGCACAGTCCGGTCCTTGGCTGACACCGAGATGGATCTCGTAGCCCGACAAGGCGACATCGTGTACCGCCGAGTGTGCGTGAATGTTGCGCACCGTTTTCTCCGGTGCCATCTCGGTCTCGATATCGAGAAATCCCAGACCCTCGGCCATGGTCTCGCCGCCCTCCACCGCCTGCGGGTCGCACACACTGCGCCCCAGCATCTGGTAACCGCCGCATATCCCGATGATCCGCCCGCCACGCCGGTGATGCGCCTGCAGATCCTTGTCCCAGCCCTGACGACGGAGATCGGCAAGATCGGCGATGGTGGATTTCGATCCGGGCAGGATCACCAGACCGGCGTCATCGGGAAGCTGTTCTCCCGGACGCACGAACACCAGTTCCACCTCCGGCTCGGCCCTGAGCGGATCGAAATCATCAAAATTGGCGATCCGCGACAACACCGGGACCGCGATCTTCAGCGCCCGCGCCTCACCCCGCGTCAGCCGTTCCAGCGCCACGGAATCTTCCGCCGGCAGACGTGCTGCGGATTTGAGCCATGGAATCACTCCGAGACAGGGCCAGCCGGTAAAGCGGTCAATCGCCGAGATGCCGTCATCAAACAGGCTGACATCGCCGCGGAACTTGTTGATCAGATAGCCGGCAATCATCGCCCGGTCTTCGTCTGTCAGGATCGTGTGGGTGCCGACCACCGAGGCGATAACGCCGCCACGGTCGATGTCGCCGACCAGCACCACCGGCACACCCGCCGCTGTCGCAAAGCCCATATTGGCGATGTCGCCGGGCCGGAGATTGATTTCCGCTGGCGAGCCCGCGCCCTCGACCAGCACCAGATCGGCGCCGTCTGCGACGCGGGCAAAGCTGTCCAGCACCGCCGCCATCAGCTGAGGCTTGAGTTTCTGGTAGTCGCGGCCACGCGCATGGCCAACAACTTTCCCTTGAACCACCACCTGGGATCCGGTTTCCGACTGCGGTTTGAGCAGCACCGGGTTCATGTGCACGCTCGCAGGCACCCGGCAAGCCAGCGCCTGCAGCCATTGCGCCCGGCCGATTTCGCCGCCGTCATCGGCGACCGCGGCGTTGTTGGACATGTTTTGCGGCTTGAACGGTCGAACCTTTAGGCCATGGTTTGCCGCCAGCCGGCAAAAACCCGCAACCAGCACGGTCTTGCCGACATCCGAACCTGTTCCCTGAAACATCAATGCCTTTGTCATGACCCAGTCGATAGCATCGCCGGATGAAGATCAAAAGGGGTGTTCAAGCCACCGCGTTAACCATTCGCTAACCCTGTTTTCACAACTGCGGATTTTTCTTTTCACGTCATCTGAATTGCGACACAGCTTGGCGGGATTAATGCATCTGCGCCCCCGCAATGAGCATAGATCACCAAACCGATGGCCAACGCCATTCAGATCGAGATCAACACGAAAAGGAAGGACATCGCCATGCTTTATGTATTCAACTCCGCCAACAGCGTTCAGATTGCGTGGAACAATGTGCTTCCAGTGCAGAAGGCCAACCAGAAGCCCCGCACCGGCATTCTCAACAGCCTCGTGCGCACTTTTTCGGCCGGCTGAGACTGCCAGCAGCCATCCGGCGAAAACAATACGGACATGACCAGACCGGGCGCACAAAGCGTCCGGTTTTTTTTGTTCTGAACTGTGCGAAAAAATGCCCTGATTGCACAAATGCGAAGGCCGCCCGAACCTTGCGGTTCGAACGGCCTGCCAAATGATACGCCTGGCGTCCCCACAAATACACGCGAGGCTCACGACATCCCGGTACGCAATACCTGATCCGGAATGGTCGGCGGTTGTCCCCCGCCGTGGGAATGGTGTAACCCGCACATCCTTACCGGAGAGTTAGTGAAACCCTAAGCAATCATGAATCTCGCAATTTAATTGGTTCACGCGCATTTCAGATTGATCATCGAAGATCAAGATACTGCCGGCGTAGGAATTCTCCGGGCCGCTGTTGATTTCTGGCGCTAAGTCCTTACCCTAGCAAATGGCATTTCAATTGGCGTTCGGCTTGCAATACAATTCCGCAAGACGGGTTTGCGCCAATTGATGTCGTCTATATGTCGTAACCGGCGTAGCAAATGGTTTTCAATGACCAAGAGGCGGCTCGCCTTCAATTCCATCGGTTCCGGTATGAAGCAGTGACCGGATTGCCGAAAAATGGAACAAACACTGCGTTAATAAGACTGGGAGGTCTTAATATGAAAAAGCTTCTCGCTTCTACTGTCCTCGCTGCTGGCCTCATGGGCTTTGCCGGTGCCGCATCTGCAGCATCACACAGCGAATGCGGCCGCGTCACAATCGCCAACATGAACTGGGCTTCGGCTGAAGTTCTCGCCAACATCGACCAGGTCATCCTGTCCGAAGGCTATGGCTGCCAGGCTGAACTGGTTGCCGGCGACACCACGCCGACGCTCACTTCCATGATTGAAAAGCAGGAGCCCGATGTCGCTCCTGAAGCATGGATCAACTCGCTCCGCACCCTGCTGGATGCAGCCGTTGCCGAAGGCAAACTGCACTACGCGTCTGAATCGCTCAGCGATGGCGGCGTCGAAGGCTGGTGGATCCCGAAATATTTCGCGGATGAACACCCTGAGATCAAGACCATTGACGATGCGCTGGCACAGCCGGAACTGTTCCCTGCCCCCGGCATGGAAAACGAAGGCAAGGGCGGCGTCTACAACTGCCCTGAAGGCTGGGGTTGCCGCATCATCACCACCAACCTGTTCAAGGCTTACGGCGCTGAAGAAAAAGGCTGGGTCACAGTCGAAACCGGTTCCGCAGCCGGCCTCGACGGTTCGATCGCCAAGGCTTACGAAAGCGAAAAGCCATGGCTGGGCTATTACTGGGCTCCGACAGCGATCCTTGGCAAGTACGAAATGGTCAAGCTCGACCATGGCGTTGAGCACAACAAAGAAGAGTGGGATCGTTGCACATCGATCACCGATTGCCCGGATCCTGTAAAGAACGCCTGGTCCAAGTCCGAAGTCTATACGGTTGTCACCGACGACTTCAAAAAGCGTGCCGGTCCTGCCTACGACTACCTGGCAAGCCGCAGCTGGCCCAACTCCACAGTGAACACTTTGCTCGCATGGATGGCGGACAACCAGGCAACCGGTGAAGCCGGCGCCCGTCACTTCCTCAAGGAAAATGAGGATATCTGGACAAAGTGGGTGTCGCCCGAAGCGGCTGAAAAGGTCAAGAAATCAGTGATGTAATACATCGCTTCAAGTGTGGCGGGCTCAGGTCCGCCACATTTTTATCCAGCAAGCGCGGTCGGGGTAATCACAGCCGCGATGAACTGGAGCCGGGACAGAGGCAAGCGCCATAAAGCGCATTCGTCTGGCTGATGGCAGCGATGAAATGCTGGTCGCCTGATGATCAGCTCACACTATTTTCCCGTATTTTGGAGCGTGAATATGGATTGGCTCATAGAATTCCCCGCCATGGACACCGACAGGCTAACCGCCTTGAAGAAGACGATCGATCTCGGTTTTCGCAATTTTACCCGCGCCAACGGCGACATGTTTGAAGCGGCCCTCTACCCGGTGCAGTGGTTCATGTATCGCGTCGAGCAACTGCTCACCAGTTCGCCATGGCCCCTCGTCATTCTCGCTTTCGCAGTGATCGCCTGGCTTGCAAGCCGCAGTGCCAAGATCACAGTTGGTGTTATCATCACCTTGCTGTTGATCGGTTACTTCGACATGTGGGAAGACACCATGAAGACCATCGCCATGACCGTGGTGGCGACGATCCTTGCTATCATTGTCGGCATACCGATCGGCATTCTGATGGGCCGTTCCAACCGAATCCAGGCCGTGCTCAATCCGATCCTTGACGTGATGCAGACCATGCCGAGCTTCGTCTATCTGATTCCTGTTGTCATGCTGCTCGGCATTGGCCGCGTTCCCGGCCTGATTGCGGTGATGGTTTACGCCATTCCGCCGATCATCCGGCTGACCAACCTCGGTATCCGTCTGGTCGACAAGGATGTGCTTGAGGCGGCTGACGCCTTTGGATCATCCAATTGGCAACGGCTCAAGAATGTTCAGATGCCTCTGGCGCTGCCCACCATCATGGCTGGTGTCAACCAGACCATCATGATGGCGCTTGCCATGGTCGTGGTCGCCTCGATGATTGGCGTCCAGGGTCTCGGTCTGCCGGTGCTCAAGGCAATTTCGAACCAGTACTTCACGCTGGGTATTTTCAACGGCCTCGCCATTGTCGGCATCGCCATCATCTTTGACCGCACCAGCCAGGCCTATGGCAAGCGGTTGCAGAAGCATCTAGAGGTGGTCCATGGCTGAACAATCCCAAGAAATCGGAATCAGTGTCCGCAATCTGTACAAGATCTTCGGACCCAATCCGGAAGCCTATATCGACGCTGTCAAAGGCGGCATGACCAAGACCGAGCTCAATGACAAACACAACCATGTGCTCGGCCTCAAGGACATCAACATCGACATGCCGGGCGGCGGCATTCAGGTCGTCATGGGGCTGTCCGGTTCGGGCAAGTCGACCCTGATCCGCCACATCAACCGGCTGATCGATCCGACCGCCGGTGAAGTGATTGTCGGCGACGATGACGTCGTCAAGATGAACGAGAACGAACTGCGCGAGTTCCGCCGTCACAAGACCGCCATGGTGTTCCAGAAATTTGCGCTTCTGCCGCACCGTACAGTGCTCGAGAATGCGGTTTACGGTCTGGAAATCCAGGGCCTGCCACGTGAAGATCAAGAAAAGCAGGCGCGGCGCTGGATTACTCGTGTCGGACTGGATGGTTTTGAAGACAATTATCCCAACCAGCTTTCCGGTGGCATGCAGCAGCGTGTCGGACTGGCGCGCGCGCTGACCAATGATGCGCCAATCCTGCTGATGGATGAGGCCTTCTCCGCGCTCGACCCGCTGATCCGCATGGACATGCAGAGCGTTCTTCTGGATTTGCAGAAGGAAATCCGCAAGACCGTCGTCTTCATTACCCACGACCTCGACGAGGCGCTTCGCCTTGGTGACCGGATCGCCATTCTGCGTGACGGCGAAGTCGTGCAGCAGGGCACAAAACAGGAAATCGTGCTTCATCCCGCCGATGAGTACATCTCCAGCTTTGTCCGCGAGGTCAATCGCGGCCGGGTGATTTCGGTCGACATGGTGCTGTCCGCGCTATCGGGCGAGCCGCAGGGCATGCCGGTGAAGTCCGGGACCGTGCTTGAAGTTGCCGCCAAGAAAATGACTGACTCGAACACATCAATGGCCCACGTGACCGATGCTTCCGGCAAGCCAATAGGCGCGCTGGATATCCATGACGTGATCTCCGCCATGGTGACACCCGTTGATCACGAAGACGCTGCCGCCTGATTGTTGCGGCATTGCAGAGTTCCTGAACCCGCGGGCGGCACAATCGCCCGCGGGTTTTTTGATGCGCAGCAGCCACTTCTATTGCAATGACATAAAGACATCTTTATACGATACGCAGCTAATCAGGAGAATTGTATGCCCGTTTCCAATCCACTTGCCGATCTGCTTGCCGAAAAAGGCGTCCTGCTCGCCGACGGCGCAACCGGGACCAACCTCTTCGCCATGGGGCTGGAATCCGGCGAAGCTCCGGAAATGTGGCTGGAATCAGCGCCTGAAAAAATCACCAAGCTGCACCAGGATTTTGTCGATGCAGGATCCGACATCATTCTGACCAACAGCTTCGGCGGCACCCGCAACCGGCTCAAGCTGCACGACGCCCACGGCCGGGTATACGCGCTCAACAAGAAGGCGGCCGAGATCGCCCGCGCTGTGGCTGACAAGGCGCCGCGCAAGGTCATCGTCGGCGGCTCCGTCGGCCCGACCGGCGACCTTCTGGTTCCGCTTGGCGCCATGACCTACGAGTCTGCGGTCGAGTCCTTCGCCGAACAGATCGAGGGCCTGAAGGCCGGCGGCATTGATGTCGTCTGGATCGAAACCATGTCGGCCGTCGATGAAATCCGCGCTGCCGCCGAGGCCGCGGTGCGCCACGATCTGCCTTACGTCTACACCGGCTCTTTCGACACCGCCGGCAAGACCATGATGGGCGTGCATCCGCGCGACATCCATTCGCTGGCCAAGGATATCGGCGACGGCCCGTTTGCCGTTGGCGCCAATTGCGGCGTCGGTGCCTCCGACATTCTGTCGTCGCTGCTCGACATGACCGGCGCCGATCCGGATGCGGTGGTTGTGGTCAAGGGCAATTGCGGCATCCCCGAATTCCGTGGCGCCGAAATCCATTATTCCGGCACGCCGCCGCTGATGGCTGATTATGCGCGTCTGGCAATCGATGCCGGCGCCCGCATCATCGGCGGTTGCTGCGGCACCTCCTGCGATCATCTGGCCGCCATGCGCGAAGCCGTCGACACCCACATCAAGGCGCAGCGTCCGACGGTCGAAACCATCGTCGAGCGCATTGGCCCGATGCGCAACACCGTCGCTGCCACCACGGCTGCCCCAACCCGCGAACGCGGCCGTCGCCGCAGCTGAACCAGCGACATTCAAACAAGCAAAAGGCCGGTGCTCACACACCGGCCTTTTTAATGTCGTGTCCAGACTGTCAGTCCTGCTGTTTTTCGTCCTGCAGGTCATCGATGTCTTTGCGGGCCTGCTTGAGAATATCAAGCGCCTGTTGCGCCTGCCCGGCGGAAAACCCGCCGCTTCTCACCTGCCGGAACAGTGTTTTCCGCAAGGCACGGAATTCCGCCCCCAGTGACACGCCCTGGATTTCTTCCGATGCTTCATCGATCTGCGCATTGATGCGGTCGAGGTCGACACGGTTGTCCTTAAGGTAGGCCAAACCCTCTTCGGTGATCGAAAAGAGCTTCTTGGCGCCCTGCATCTGGGAAGACACCAGATCGGCTTCCTCCAGCATCTGCAGCATCGGGTAAATAGCCCCGGGACTTGGGCTGTAAGCTCCCTGGAAACGGGCTTCCAGCGCCTTGATGATGTCATAGCCGTGGCGCGGTTGTTCGGCGATCAAGCCGAGAACCACCAGCCGCAGCGCGCCCGCGTCAAACATACGCTTGCCGCCGCCGCCAAATGGTCCGCCGCGATGGCGCCCAAATGGACCGCCGCGTCGGCCACCTCCGCGGCCGCCCGATCCGTCCGGGCCGGCACAATTGCGATCTTCGCGGTGACATCTGTGTTTGTGCATTCCAAACATGGTTTGATTCCTTCCTTAAATTCGATAGCACGTTCTGCAGTACTATTTATGAAAAGATATATCTTTTACAAGACGAAAAAAAGAACTCATCGAGTGGACAAGCCTATCGCTTTGATTCAATTATATTTTAATTGTGAAAGTCACGACATCAAGCAGTTCAAACCATTACGTTTGATGGACTCCGGCCGGCGTTTTCTGAACGCCGGCCGGAATGGAACGCTATCGGTTCGCCTTGGAATCGGATGCGTTAGCGAGCCAGTCCTTGAGCCAGCCGCACCAGTTGCAGAAACTCCGATCGGTAGCCAAAGGGATCGTCACCGCGAGCTTCGGATGCAATCTTTTCGATGGCGTCGTAGCCATAGGGGGACACCGCATCCACCTTGCGCAGCTTCTGACCGAACGCAGCAACCGCGATCGAAAACCGGACATCTTCCGGCGCAGCACCAAAGTCGCTGATTTCGTTCTCTCTGGTCACTGGAACTTCGGTCAACTCGCTCTGCGCCTCGCCCGGTGTCTTTGCCCGCATCTTGAGAAAGGCATACTCCTCACCGTGCATCGGCTCTGCTGAAGTCTGCGTCTTGTCGCCGTAACGCAAGTCGCTGTTCAAGATGGCAGGGCTTCCAACCGGGGTGATCTCATAGATCGCGGTCACCGTGTGGCCGGAACCGATCTCGCCGGCGTCGACCCGGTCATTGTTGAAATCCTCGCGATTGAGTGCCCGGGTCTCAAATCCGATCTGGCGGTACTCCGCCACCACAGCCGGATTGAATTCGATCTGGAATTTTACATCCGAGGCAATCGGAAACAGCGACGCAGAGGCTTCCTGCACAAAGGTCTTTTCAGCCTCCGACAAGGTGTCGATATAGGCCGCAACACCATTGCCGTTCTGGGCAATCGTCTGCATCAGCTGGTCGTTGTAATTGCCCTGTCCGAAACCGAACACCGACAAGAACACGCCGCTTTCGCGCTTGGATTCAATCATGGTCTTGAGTGCGTCGTCACCGCTGGGGCCGACATTGAAATCGCCGTCGGTGGCCAGCATGACCCGGTTGACGCCGTCCTTGACGAAAGCTTTCTCTGCCAGCCGGTAGGCTTCATCGAGCCCGGCAGCACCAGCCGTCGATCCACCGGGGCGCAATTGCTCCATCGCGTCGAGAATTTTCCGTTTTTCGGAAACCGGCGTTGGCTCCAGCACGGTGCCGGCATTGCCGGCATAGGTGACGATCGACACCGTGTCTTCGGGATCAAGCTTGTTGACCAGCAGCCGGAAAGCCGATTTCAGCAGCGGTAGTTTGTCGGCGTCATTCATCGAGCCGGACACATCGATGAGAAACACCAGATTGGCCCGTGGCCGTTCGGTAGCAGCGACATTGTAGCCTTTCACCCCGACATGCAGCAGCTTGGTGTGCGCATTCCAGGGTGTCGGCGTCACTGTCACCGTTGCCCGGAACGGCGTTTCGGCACTACCCGGACCGGGATAGTCATAGGGGAAGTAATTGACCAGTTCCTCGACGCGAACGGTTTTCGGGTCCGGCATAGCACCCTGCTTCAGCGCCCGTCGCATCATCGCGTAAGACGACGTGTCGACATCGGCGGAAAAGGTGGACACCGGTTCTTCGGTCACAGACTTGACGCTGTTGGTATCGAATGCCTGAACCCGGTCTCGGTCAGCCTCCATCTGTGGTTCCGGATAAGGCCTTACTCGTCCTTGCATCAGTTGCTCATTGGCATTGCCGGCATAATTTTTCGGCGCAGCAGCAGACATCTGGTTGCGCTGCAGGCTTTGCCCCACGGCATCGCCGGGAGGGTTGACCGCGCGTTTTGCGACCTGCGGCGCAGACACCGCCGGGGGTGGTGCCATCTCCGGTTCGGCCAGCGCCATGTCGGACTCTTCCATCAGCTTTGCAGCGTCATCCGCCTCAGCGACTTTCGTCTCCAGCCGTGTTTCCATCGGAGCCGGCAGGCCTGCCAGTCCGCCTTGCTGGTCCTGCACAATTTGCCAGGTGATGTAGCCTGCTGCAGGCAGGATCATCAGTGTGGCAAGAGCCGAGCCTATCATCAGCGGTTTTTTCATCAGTCCACTCCATATCGAGGTTGCGATATGGGTAAGACGTGCAGCTGCAGAAAATCCTTGGGTTGCCTGTGAGTATTCTTGCCCTGCCTGGTCAAATGCCTGCATGGCTGCAGTCAGCGCTTCGCGCTTTGCAGTCTCATCGGGAGGCGGCGCGCCGGTGGCCAGTTTCTTGAGTTCATTCTCCATCATTGCTCTTCCTCAGCCTCGCGCAAAAGCCGTTTCAGCCGCTTCCTCGCCGCATGCAGATGATAGGAAACCGTGCTTTCGGCACAGTCCATCACAGCCGCTGCCGCCGCGTGGTTCAGCTCTTCGCCATAGACCAGCAGCACCGCGCAGCGTTGCTTGTCCGGTAAGGTCCGGACTGCGGTCCAAAGGTCATCGGTGTGGCTTGCATCAGTGTCGTCCGCCCCCTCCCCCAGCGCCATTGCATGTGTTGCCCAGGCTTTGGTTTTGCGCACTTCGCGTGCCGACGCCCGGGCGTGATCCTGCGCCGCATTGATGATCAGCCGGTAGAGCCATGTGGTAAAGGCGCTTTCCTTGCGCCAGGAGCGGATCGACGCACCGAGCCGAAGACAGACATTCTGGGCGATATCCTCTGCACCCGAAGGGTCGCGGCACCATTTCCAGGCCACACGGTGGATGAAATCATAGTGACGCGCCACAAGAACCGCGAACGCAGCGCGGTCACCCTCGCACGCACGCGCTACCAGCGCATGATCATCCGGTTCATCCATCCGGACCTCTGAGACTTGAGTGGCACTCACATCCATCATCACAGCTTAGACGACAGAATTCCGTCAGTCCTTGGGTGGTGCTCATTTTTTTAAAGAAAAGCCGCCATGTGAAACCGGACCTGCGCCGCTTGATAGCGATAGTCCTGCCCGACGGGGCAAGCGTCGCGCGCCATGCATCCCGAATCAACACAGCCTTTCTGGCCGGCATCGGTTGCCAGATGTCCACGGCAGACGTTGACGTCAAAACCACCTGCGCCAAACGCACTCACTGGACAGGCCGAAAGGCAGGGCTTCGCCGCGCAAGCGTCGCAGGGGTGGGACAAAATGATGCTCCGGGCCTCCGTTGCCTCAACCCTATCCGTAGAGCCGAACAGGATTGCGCCGCGATAACCATGCCAGAGACCGAATCCGGGATGGATCAGCAGTCCGAGCGGTGAAGGGCGCAATCCTTCTGCGGCCATTGCCCATTGTTGAAACGGCTGCCACGGCTTGTCCGAAGGATAAACCGCCTCCGCGCCAAGCGACGCGGCAACAGGATTGATCAGATGTTTTGACCAGTCATCGAGCGGATCATCCGAATTCGGATGGGATTGCCACCAAGTGTCGAAAACCGGCCAGAACCCGCCACCGGCATGGCCAATGAGGCAGATCCCGGCCGCTGGCCTTCCATCAGCAAGCAGAGGCGCAATCTCTGGCTCCGGCGCCAGCCAACCGCGCGGCACAAGCCCGCTCAGCTCCAGCGCCACCGCGATCAGACGAGGCTCATTCACGGGTCCCCTGATCCTTGAACGCAGATCGCCAGACCTCTTTGTGTATGAGGTTAGCGACTGTCTCCTGAGCGCCTGTCTCCCTGGCTTTATCGGGCTGTGTTCAAGTGAAGGCGTCGGGCATCGACTCCTTGCGGCTCGCGATAAAGGCCAGCAGCGCCTCGTCAATTGCCGGATCGAGATCAGGCGCGACATAGCCGGCAAGCCATGATCGGCATAGATCGCGCGCCCGCTCCTCTATCCGCTTTTCGCCTTCGGCCAACCACTGCTCATAGGAATTGTTGTCCGCCAGCGACGAGCGGAAGAACGCCTGCTGGAAATTGGCCTGGGTATGGGCGCAACCGAGATAGTGATTGCCCGGTCCCACTTCGGCAATGGCATCGAGAGCCTGGCCGGTTTCCGACAGATCAATGCCCTCGGCGAAACGCTGCTGCATGCCCAGCTGATCGACATCGATCATGAATTTCTCATAGGAGCTGACCAGCCCGCCTTCGAGCCATCCGGCCGAATGCAGTGCGAAATTGGTGCCCGCCAGCAGCGTCATGTTCAGCGTCGAGGCGCTTTCATGGGCTGCCTGGGCATCCGGAACTTTCGAGCCGCAAAGCGATCCGCCGGTGCGGAACGGGATTTTCAGCCGCCGCGCCAGTTGGGCTGCGCCATAGGAGACCAGCGCCGGTTCCGGCGTGCCGAAAGTCGGCGCGCCCGACTGCATCGAGATCGAGGCAGCAAAAGTTCCGAACAAGACCGGAGCACCTGGACGGATCAACTGGGTGAAGGCGGCGCCGGCCAGCACTTCAGCCAGAATCTGGGTCAGCGTGCCGGTCACTGTCACCGGGCTCATGGCGCCGGCGAGAATGAACGGGGAGACCACACAGGCCTGGTTGTTGCGGGCATAGACCTTCAGCGCACCAAGCATGGTTTCATCAAACACCATCGGCGAGTTGGCGTTGATCAGATTGAGCGTCACGCAGTTCTGGTCGACGAACTCCGCGCCAAACAGGATCTTGCACATCTCGATGGTGTCTTCGGCCCGTTCCGGTGCCGTGACCGAGCCCATGAACGGCTTGTCGCTGTATTTCATATGGCTGTAGACCATGTCGAAATGGCGCTTGTTGACCGGTACATCGACGGGCTCGCACACCGTGCCGCCGGAATGGTGGATCGACGGCGCCATGTAGGCAAGCTTCACGAAATTGCGGAAATCCTCGATCGTCGCATAGCGGCGCTCGCCATCAAGATCGCGGACAAAGGGTGGGCCATAGACTGGCGCAAATACGGTTGCCTTGCCACCGATCTGCACCGAGCGGACCGGATTGCGCGCATGCTGGGTAAACACTTCAGGCGCAGTCTTGAGGATTTCGCGGCAAAGCCCCTTGGGAAACCGGACCCGCTCACCCTTCACATCCGCACCAGCTTCTCGCCAAAGCGCCAAGGCTTCCGCGTCATCGCGAAATTCGATGCCGATTTCCTCGAGAATCTTGTCGGCGTTGGCTTCGATCAGGCTCAGGCCTTCCTCGTCCAGCACATCATAAGTGCCGAGTTTGCGCATGATGAAGGGCATGGACTGGCCGGCGCCGCCGCCCGACCGGGCCGCACGCCTCCCTGCAGCGCCCTTGCCGCGCCGTCCCGATGCAGCTTCCGGAGCTGCTTCCTGAGCCAAGTCTGTCGTCGAGAGTATGTCTGAATGAGCCATCAAAAGCCTGCATCTTCTGGTTTCGCGCACCATCGCGCTCATGGGTCCATGCTAGGTAAATGGTTACGGCGCGCGTTCCTTTTAGCGCCAAGCGCTGGCGCTGAAGGAACAGCCATCAGATTACAGCCACCGGAGCCTGATGAGGTTTAAAGATGGATTACATTTGGCCGTAATTACCCACCCCCTTGCCATGCACCACAATGTCTGAATCCATGATGATATGGATCGGACTGATTTGCAGCAGCTGAGCAAGGACGAATTGATCGAGATGGTGCTTCGGCTCCAACGGCCTGCCAAGGATTCTCGGACGTCTTCCAAGCCGCCCTCTACGGACAAGAAAGAGAAACGCGTCAACTCACGACCGGGTGGAGCCAAGCCCGGGCATGAACCCCACAATAGGGTGCTGGCGGATTTTGCCGACATGTTTCGCGATCATGAACCGACCGCCTGCAAGAGATGCGGCCATGCGTTTTCCGGTGATGATACGATGGTGCTGGCCGGGGCCTATGACGAGATCGATATTCCTGCGATCCGTCCTCATGTCACCCGGCATCGGCGTTTTTCCTGTCATTGCCCGCAATGCGGCACGACGACAAAAGCCACCGCACCTGCCGTGGCAACCGCAACGCCGTTCGGGCCAGGCATTCACGCGCTGGCGATCTACCTCAAGAGTTTCCATGCATTGTCTTACGAACGCCTGAGCGGTGTGTTCATGGATATCTTCGGCCTCCATGCGAGCGAGGGCGCGATCATGAACATGTTTGCCCGCTCCCGTCCGAGCTTCCAGGCCACAGCACAGGCCGCCAAGGCCAGCCTTCGAGCCGCCCGCGTTGTCGCCAGCGACGAAACCGGTGTGCGTATTGAGGGCACAAATGCCCAACACTGGGTTTTTCATTGCAAGGATGCCGTTGTCCACCAGCCCGATTACTCCCGTGCAGCACGGGTCGTTCACGAGACCATGGGCGGCCATGTCCCCGAGGTATGGATATCTGATCGGTATTCAGCCCAGCAATCTCACGGCCATCGACATCAAACCTGCCTTGCACATTTGGCGCGTGATACAGCCTTTGCGCTGGAACATGGCGAGGATGATCTCCCTCTTCGCTTCCAGCTTTGGTTTGGCCGTGTGTTTGATTTCGCCAGAGCCATAAGCACATTCGCTGCGTCTACCGTCGCAAGCAAGAAGCGCAAATTCGATAAACAGCTTGCCGGGCTTCTATGCGCCCCGACTTCATGCGACCTGGCCCAAAAGCTCCAGGCCAAGATCGGGCGGGCCCGCGATCAGCTGCTGACGTTTTGCGACTATCCCGGAGAAGTCGATGTCACCAACAACACATCTGAGCGAAAGCTCCGTCCATGGGTCATTCAGAGAAAGGTGACAAACGGATATCGCGCCATGTGGGCCGCCCAAGCCGAGGCGGATGTACGCACAACCGTCGATACCGCCCGCCTTAAAGGCGCAAATCCCTTCCAGGTTATCGCATCCGTCTTGGCGTAGGCCGACATCAAGGCCCGAAATCATAAATTCAGGGGTGGGTAATTACCATTTGGCCTTTGCAACAAGATCTGAATATTTCCTGGTTCTCGGTTTGAAATTCACAAATTAACCTGCAACAATAAGACCCCATACTTGGGGGCAGAAACAACATGTTGGCAAACCATGTTAAGGCGATGACTTTCGCGCGCGGATTTTTGCTTACAGACCGCGCAGCTGAAATGCCGGTCCCGGGCTGGATCGAAGCACAAATCGGCCAACTGCATCTTTGGCACGACCCACGCACACCACTGTGGACAACCCAATCGGGCGAGCGCTGGATTGCCGTTCTGGGCCATTTTGTCGATGTCCGTCGACCGTCTGCGCAAGAGCCGGATATTCTTGCGGCCTGTGCCGGCCTTGAACGCACTGCATTACTGACCGAAACCGACCATTGGTCAGGCCGGTTCGTGTTGATATTTGGTGATACGGTGTCATCAGAAATTGCTCCGGACGCGATAGGTTCACGACCGGTCTACTATGCATTGAGCACGCCGTTTGTCGCCGGATCGCACGCAGCACTCGTGGCTGATGTTGCTGGCGCGGCCCCCAACGCGGAGATCGCCGCACGCTTGAGCCGTCGCGTCATGTATGGCTTGCCGGGCGACTTTACCCCTTGGCGCGACATTCACGTGCTAACGCCCAACCAGACGCTTGACACGGCGACACGCAAGATCTCCCGCTTCTGGCCCCGCAAGGAGATCGGCGAGGTGTCAGTGCAGGAGGCTGCAAGCCGGGTTGCCGCCATCATGACCACGACGATGAATGGCCTGGCGAATCGGCCATGCCCTCTGGTGTTCTCTCTGACGGCCGGCCTCGACAGCCGCATCACCCTCGCAGCAAGCCGCGAACAGGCCAAGGCGCTGACATGCTTTACCTATTCCAACGGCAATCATCACCTTGTGGATATGTATTTTGCCAAGTCTGCGGCACTGAAACTCGGGCTCAAACACAAGGCACTCGATACCAATGTGCGCGTTCCGGCCAAATCCCGCGAAGAATTCGAATCCGTGATGAGCCGAATTTCGCCGCGTCCGCACTTCCCTCGCGGCTCCTACGCCTACACGTTGAATTTTCCCCAGAACGCTCTGCACATACGATCGAGTGGTGGAGAAATCGCCCGCAGTTTCTTTCGCGATCCCGACAAGTGCTTTGTGCCCGAATCGATCGAACCCCTGGTCAAAGCCTGGGGTGGTGATCTCGCGGACCGCGACGTCGATATCGCTGCCTTTGAAGCCTGGGCGGAACGCGCACAATACTGGCGCGTGACGGAGGTTGATTTGCTGGATGTATTTCACTGGGAACACCGCATGGGAACATGGCTGTCCGAACTGTGCCTTGAAAGCGACATCGCCTTTGACACCCACGTGATGTTCAGCTGCCGTGCGCTGCTGGAAGCATTTTTGAGCGCGCCTTTGGACAAACGGCGCAAGAATGCTGTATTTCATGCCGCAATCCAGAAGATGTGGCCGGGATTTATGGCGCTGCCGATCAATGGCGAGACTGTCTTCTGGCGGTGAACCGCAGCGGTAATGACACAATACGCATGGTGTGCTCCAATCATACCGGCGAAGGATATCGCCGCCCGTCGCATATTCGGTGCACGGCGTCGTTTTCAAGGAACATTTTGCAAACGATCGCCTATATCGCTATGCAGGATGGATCAGGTATGCCGATCCGTGGGACGAGTGCATTCAAGGGAGAAACTGATGTCTGACGATGAAATCATCCTTTATGAACTCTCTGATGATGAGCTTGTCCAGCAGATGCATGACGATCTGTATGACGGGCTCAAGGAAGAGATCGAGGAAGGCACCAACATCCTTCTGGAGCGCGGCTGGACTCCCTACGATCTGCTCACCAAGGCGCTGGTCGAGGGCATGCGGATCGTTGGCGAGGATTTTCGCGACGGAATCCTGTTCGTTCCAGAAGTGCTGATGAGCGCCAATGCCATGAAGGCGGGCATGTTCATTCTGCGTCCGCTGCTGATCGCCACCGGCGCGCCAAAGCTTGGCAAGATGGTTGTCGGCACCGTCAAGGGCGACATTCACGACATCGGCAAGAACCTTGTCGGCATGATGATGGAAGGCGCCGGTTTCGACGTCATCGATCTTGGCATCAACAATTCTGTGGAAAAATACCTCGAGGCAATCGAGCGTGAAAAACCCGATATCCTCGGCATGTCAGCGCTGCTGACAACCACAATGCCCTACATGAAGGTCGTTATCGACACAATGAAGGAAAAGGGCATCCGCGACGATTACATTATTCTCGTCGGCGGCGCGCCGCTCAACGAGGAATTCGGCAAGGCCGTCGGTGCCGATGCCTATTGCCGCGATGCAGCCGTTGCCGTTGAAACCGCCAAGGATCTGATCAAGCGCCGCCACAACCGTTTGGCTGGCGCCTGATCGTCATTTAGCCTTATTCATGCGTCGGTGATGCTGTCAGTAGGTGACAGCGTCACCGACGGCATTTGCGGAATCCTTAACGTCCTTGCCGACGCCGCGTATGGTGTTGGCGCAAGACGCCAGCGTCAGGGCAACGATGAGGATGGTTGCAATCTTGAAATGTGTCATTTTCTGCTGAATCCTGAAATAGGTGTTGATGCTGGAATTTGGCCCAGACGAAAGGCAAGATGATGGCGGAGCAATCAATTCCAGCCAGCCAAACCGAAAATTCTTCAAAAAAAGTCCGGGTCATCGCCTGCGGCATGCTCGCCCGCGAAATTCTGGCGGTGAATGAACAACTCGGCCATGATCATGTCGATCTCAAATGCATCGACGCCAATTACCATCATTACCCCGACAAGATCGCTCCCGCCGTCGACCGCGCAATAAGGGCAGCCCGCGACGAAGGCTATGAACATATTTTCATCGGCTACGCCGATTGCGGCACCGGCGGCGATCTCGACAAGGTTTGCGCGGCCCATGGCGTCGAACGCATCGCCGGCCCGCACTGCTTTTCATTTTACATGGGCAACCAGACATTCGAGGCCCAGGGCGACGACATGATGATGACGTTTTTCATCACCGATTTTCTCGCCCGGCATTTTGAAGCCTTCCTGATACGCCCGCTCGGACTCGACCGGTTTCCCGAGTTGCGTGACACTTATTTCGGCCATTATGAGCGGGCGCTCTATATCGCCCAGACCGATGACCCGGAACTGGAAGCCAAAGCCCGCGCCGCCGCCGAGCGCCTCGGATTGCGTTACGAACGCCGATTGACCGGTTACGGCGACCTGACGGATGCCCTGACGCCGCTGTGAACTGGAGCCTCGTGCGTTCATGCCCCGCACACCCAGGAATATTTTTGGGTTTCGCCACAATTCTTTAGCAATCCATGCTTAGATGTGAAGCAGTCACAATTCAGGGTATCCGCAGTGAGTCCGCAGTCCATCGCATCCACAGTCCCCGCCATTGCAACAGGCACCCATCGTCATCCGGAAAAACTCTCGGATTTGCTCGAGCGCTTGGCGCGCGAGGCCGGTGACCGTGTCAGCATGCGCGAAATCGCCAATGCGCTCGACGACCGTTCATTTGGCGCCTTCATGCTGGTCTTCGCCCTGCCCAACCTGATTCCCCTTCCACCCGGCGCAACCATGGTGCTCGGTTTGCCGATGGTTTTTGTCGCCTGGCAGATGGTCATCGGCTTGCAAAAAGTATGGCTGCCCCGTGCACTTGCCAACTACACGATCGAACGTTCCACCTTCCAGCGCATGGTTTCGCGGGTCTCTCCCTGGCTACGCAGCGCCGAAACCTGGGTTCGCCCACGAAACTGGCCGCTTGATGGTCCGATTCGGGAGCGTCTGTTTGGCCTGTTTGCGCTGATCCTGGCGGTCACTTGCGTCTTGCCGATTCCCTTCGGCAATTGGTTGCCGGCCCTTGCCGTCGCCATCCTGGGCGTCGCCCATACGGAACGCGATGGCAATTGTCTGGCACTGGGAGTGGTGACCGGGCTCGTTTCCATACTGGTGGCAGGCCTGGTCGTTGTTGCCACCGGCGCCTTGCTGGTTCGGCTGTTTTGATCCAGCCATTCAGGCTGAGAAATCTTTAACTGCCGCCGTGTAACCTTCCCGGTCAGTACAGACATTCCGGGGAAGACATGAGCCACGCTGGAAAAATCCTCGTCATCACCGCCGGCGGCGCCTATGCCTGGGTCATCGTCAACGCCCTTGCATCGCATTTCGACATAGTCGAAGTGGCGCTGGAACAGCCTGAATCAAAAAGCGTTTTCCTTAAACGCCGGGCCCGCAAGATCGGCTGGTTTCAGACCGCCGGACAATTTGGAACCATGGTGATTTCCCGTTTTGGCAAACGCTTTGCACAAGCCCGAACCAACACCATTATCGCCCACAGCGGCATTCAAACCGAGCTGTCACCCGAGGCGCCGGTTACGCCGGTGTCGTCTGCCAATGCCGATGACTGCCTGCAACTCATTGCCGCCCGCAAGCCCGATGTGGTGTTCCTTGCCGGATGCCGGATGCTGTCCAAGGCGACACTCGCGGCGATCGCCTGTCCGGTGCTCAACTACCATTCCGGCATCAACCCGAAATATCGCGGCCTGGCCGGCGGCTGGTGGGCCCGCGCCAGCGGCGACCATGACAATTACGGCACCACCGTGCATCTGGTCGATGCCGGCGTTGATACCGGTGACACACTCTATCAGGCCTTCCTGACACCTGACCCGCGTGAAACCCTGCTCACCGATTCGCTCGCCATGGCCGCAGGCTCGCGCGAGATCGTGGTGCGCGCTGTTGAAGACGCACTGAACGGAACCCTTGAGCCACAATCCAGCCAGTTACCGTCGGTGCAACGGTTTCACCCGCCGATCTGGACCTACCTCAAGACCGGTATTGCCAAGCGCATCTGGTAGTTTTCAACAGCTCGGATTTGACCCCGCGCGCCATCCCAAATACCTCCCGTGTCGGCAAGATCATCGTTCGATTGACAAGATCCATTGCGTCTTGTTGATCGAACGATGATCTAGGTCGTTTTTGACGCGCCGCGCGTCGTCGTCAGCGAAGCTGCCAGAAAATCCCATGCGCATTGTAACTTTCAAGGAGACCCCTATGGCCAACCGCATCGTCGTCTACTGGCGTGACATTCCAGCCCAGGTGATCATCAAGAAGGGACGGACTTCCGCCAAGCGGGAGCTGACCCTCAGATTCACCGAAGCGATCGATATGTGCGCCATGCGCACGGGTGCTGCCGAGACCGACGACTACCTCGCCGACTGGCGGCGCGCCGACCCGGTGGAAGTCTCCGACGATCTTGAAGCCGAGGCCGACAAGGCTGCGGCAGAACTGGAAACAGCCTACGACAAGGAACGCCTGGTGGCGCTGGTCAAGGGCGGAGGCAGGGAGAGCCATGGCTGACGAACCGACCCAGAAGACCCAGGCAAGCATCAACAAGAAGGCGGTCCGCAAAACTGCCTACAAACCCTCGGGCGTTTCGGCCACCGGTCGCAACGCCCGGCGATTCGCCGTCCGGCTTTGGGCTGTACGCCATGCGCGCGGGCTCGAATGGTTCTACGCCCGTTTCGCCCATGTCTTCCTGAAGCTCCACCCGGTGTGGAAGGCGGTCGGTTACCAGCGTGCGGAAGGGCCGGTCAAATTCGTCGAGAAGCACGTCAAGGGCTTCCTGTTCGACTGCCGCATGTGCGGCCAGTGCGTGCTGTCGTCGACCGGCATGTCGTGCCCGATGAACTGTCCCAAGCAATTGCGCAACGGTCCCTGCGGCGGCGTTCGCGCCAACGGCAACTGCGAGGTTGAACCCGACATGCCCTGCGTCTGGGTGCAGGCCTGGAACGGCTCGCAGCAGATGCTTGAAAGCCAGGCCATTCTGACGGTGCAGAAGCCGGTTGATCAATCCTTGCGCGAAACCTCTTCCTGGTTGCGGGTTACCGCCCAGACTGCCGCCCTTGCTGAAGCTGCCAAATCCACGGAGCCCGCATGAGCATGTCCGACGTCAATCCCGCCGGCATTGACCTGCCGCTTGATCCGCTTCCCGGGCATTCCTCCCGCGGCCGGCTGGAGCGGGTGCTCCGCCGCGGCGAGTTCGCGGTCACCACCGAGCTCAACCCGCCCGACAGCGCCGATCCGGAAGATGTTTACAATCGCGCTGCCATTTTCGATGGCTGGGTCGACGGCATCAATGCGGTCGATGCCTCCGGCGCCAACTGCCACATGTCTTCGGTCGGCATCTGCGCGCTGCTCACCCGCATCGGCTATGCGCCGATCATGCAGATCGCCTGCCGCGACCGCAACCGCATCGCCATCCAGGGCGACGTGCTCGGCGGCGCGGCCATGGGTGTCGGCAATATTTTGTGCCTGACCGGCGACGGCGTTCAGACCGGCGACCAGCCCGGCGCCAAGCCGGTCTTCGATCTCGACTGCATGTCGCTGCTCGAGACCATCCGCATCATGCGCGACAATGGCAAATTCCTGTCCGGCCGCAAGCTGACGACGCCGCCGCAGGTGTTTCTCGGCGCTGCAATCAATCCTTTTGCCCCACCGCATGACTTCCGCCCGCATCGGCTCGCCAAGAAGATCGCCGCCGGCGCCCAATTCGTCCAAAGCCAGTATTGCTTCGATGTGCCGATGTTCCGCGCCTATATGCAGACGGTGCGCGAGCTTGGGCTGACCGATGACTGCTTCATTCTGTGCGGTGTCGGTCCACTGGCGTCGGCCCGCACCGCCAAGTGGATGCGCGCCAACGTGCCTGGCGTTCATATCCCCGATCACGTCATTGCCCGGCTGGAAGGCGCCACCGACCAGAAAGCCGAGGGCAAGCAGATCTGCATCGACATCATCAATGAGGTCAAGGAAATCGACGGTGTCTCCGGCATCCATGTTATGGCTTACCGGCAGGAAGAGTTTGTTGCCGAGATCGTCCATGATTCGGGCGTGCTCAAAGGGCGCAAGCCCTGGCGCAAGGAACCCAACCCTGCCAATGAACGTGCCGAAAGTCTCCTCGAGGAAGCCCCTGATCATTCGCGCCTGACACCACATGTCATGGCCGGCGTCGCCGCCGACAGCGGCGACTAGCGTAGAACGCGATGGCTTGATCTTCACTCAGAAAACAGCATAATGACATAAGCAAATCTTTATGTCTTCACCGCAAGGACCGAATATGACCCGTACCATCGTTGCCTCCGCCACAAGAGAAGTGATCATCGGCTTTGATCAGCCCTTCTGCGTGATCGGCGAGCGCATCAATCCGACCGGCCGCAAGAAACTCGCCGCGGAGATGATGGCCGGCAATTTCGAGACCGTGATCAAAGACGCGCTTGAACAGGTTGCAGCTGGCGCCACCATGCTGGACGTCAATGCGGGCGTCACCTCGGTCAACCCCAACGAAACCGAGCCCGGCCTTCTGGTGCAGACCATGCAGATCGTCCAGGGCCTGGTCGACGTACCGCTGTCCATCGACAGCTCGGTAACCGGCGCCATTGAAGCTGCCTTGAAAATTGCCACGGGCCGTCCGCTTGTCAATTCGGTTACCGGCGAGGAAGAAAAGCTCGAAGCCATTCTGCCGCTGATCAAGAAATACGACGTACCGGTGGTGGCAATCTCCAACGACGAGACCGGCATTTCCATGGATCCCGATGTCCGCTTCGCCGTGGCCAAGAAGATTGTCGAACGCGCCATGGATTTCGGCATCAAGCCCTGTGACATCGTCGTCGACCCGCTGGTGATGCCGATCGGCGCTCTTGGCGATGCCGGCCGTCAGGTTTTCGCGCTGCTGCACCGGCTGCGTCATGAGCTCAAGGTCAATACCACCTGCGGCCTGTCCAACGTCTCGTTCGGCCTGCCGCATCGCCACGGCATCAACGCCGGTTTCATCCCCATGGTGATCGGCGCAGGCATGACCAGCGCCATCATGAACCCCTGCCGTCCGCAGGAAATGGAAGCCGTGCGCGCCGCCAACGTGCTCAACGGCACTGATCCGAACTGCACCAACTGGATCAAGACCTACAAGGATTACCAGCCGCATGTGGCTGGTTCCGCCCCTGCCGCACAAACATCATCCGCCGCGGCCGACGGTGGCCGCCGCCGTGGCGGACGCGCTGCCCGTTCAGGCGGCGGAGCATAATCCAGCCATGACCGACCACCTAGTTCTGTTCATGCCCTCGGGAAAGCGTGGCCGCTTTCCCACCGACACCCCCGTGCTCGACGCCGCGCGGCAGTTGGGCGTGCATGTCGAAAGCGTCTGTGGCGGTCGCGGCATCTGCGGGCGCTGCCAGGTCGACGTGCAGGAAGGCGTGTTTGCCAAGCATGGCATTACGTCTTCCAACGAGCACATCACCCCCTTTGGCGGCAATGAAGTGCGCTATGCCGAAAAGCGCGATCTGAAGGCCGGACGCCGGCTCTCCTGCTCGGCAAAAATCCTCGGCGACCTGGTCATCGACATCCCGCAGGATGCGGTGGTCAATGCACAGGTGGTGCGCAAGGATTCCGACGGCCGCGTCATCGAGCGCAACCCGGCAATCCAGATGTGCTATGTCGAGATCGAAGAGCCCGACATGCACAAGCCGCTCGGCGATCTCGACCGGCTGCTGATCGCCATCGAGGCCGACTGGGGCTTCAAGGGACTGCAGATCGACACCTATCTGCTCGGCGAAGTGCAGAAGATTCTGCGCAAGGGCGACTGGAAAGTCACCGCCGCCATCCACGAGCCGGTCGAGGGCGGACAGGCAACGCTGGTGGCGCTCTATCCCGGCCTCAAGAACGAGGCTTACGGCATTGCCTGCGACATCGGCTCGACCACCATCGCCATGCATCTGTCGTCGCTGTTGTCGGGCCGCACGCTGGCATCATCAGGCACCTCCAACCCGCAGATCCGTTTCGGCGAAGATCTGATGAGTCGCGTCTCCTATGTGATGATGAACCCCGAAGGCCGCGAGGGCATGACCAATGCCGTGCGCGAGGCATTGAACGGCTTGATCGACAATGTCTGCAAACAAGGCGAGATCGACCGCACCGACATTCTCGACGCTGTCTTCGTCGGCAACCCGATCATGCACCATCTGTTCCTGGGCATTGATCCGACCGAGCTTGGCGGCGCGCCGTTTGCGTTGGCCGTCTCCGGCGCGGTCAACATCAAATCCTCCGAAGTCGATCTTCCGCTCAATCCGGGCGCACGCGTCTACATGCTGCCCTGCATCGCCGGCCATGTTGGCGCCGATGCGGCTGCTGCAACGCTGACCGAAGGTCCCCACCGCCAGGAAGAGATGATGCTGCTGGTCGATGTCGGCACCAATGCCGAAATCGTGCTGGGCAATTCGACACGTACCGTGGCAGCCTCCTCGCCTACCGGCCCGGCCTTCGAAGGCGCAGAAATCTCCTGCGGCCAGCGCGCTGCACCGGGCGCCATCGAACGAATCCGGATCGATCCTGTCACCTTTGAACCGCGCTACCGGGTCATCGGCATCGAACCCTGGTCCGATGAGCCCGGCTTCGAAGAGCAAGCCAAGAAGGTTGGCGTCACCGGCGTCTGCGGCTCCGGCATCATCGAGATCATCGCTGAAATGTACCTCGCCGGCATCATCACCGAAGATGGCGTGATCAATGGCGAACTGGCGGCGCAAAGTCCGCGCATCATCTCCACCGGTCGCACCTTCTCCTATCTGCTGAAGGAAGCCGAACCCAAGCTGATGGTGACGCAAACCGACGTCCGCGCCATCCAGTTGGCCAAGGCGGCACTTTATGCCGGCGTCAAATTGCTGATGGACAAGCAGGGCATCGACCACGTTGACCGCATCGGTCTGGCCGGCGCTTTCGGCTCCTTCATCGATCCAAAATATGCGCTCGTGCTCGGACTTGTGCCCGATTGCGATCTGGACAAGGTCAAGGCTGTCGGCAACGCCGCCGGCACCGGCGCCCGCATGGCGCTGCTCAACCGCGCGCACCGCCGCGAGATCGAACTGACCGTCACCCAGATCGAAAAAATCGAAACCGCACTGGAACCCAAGTTCCAGGAGCATTTCGTCAACGCCATGGCTTTCCCCAACAAGGTCGACGCCTTCCCCAGGCTCTCCGAAGTGGTCACGCTGCCCGAACGCTCGATGGACACGGACAAGGCCGCCGGCATCGAACCCGGCGCTGGACGCCGACGCGGTGGTGGACGCCGCAACCGCGATTGATCACACAGGGTAAAGGCTACCCGGTACCAAGCGATCTCGAAGACGTGAGATGATTTCCAACAGTTGCCACCGTACAGTGCGGCTCGGAGGAATCGCATGTCCAACCAGAACCTGCTTCGCATCGGAATAATCGGCACAGTGATAGCTGCCCTGTGCTGCTTCACCCCCATCCTGGTGATCTTGCTCGGCGCGATTGGCCTCTCGGCAGCTGTCGGTTATCTCGATCTGGTGCTGCTGCCCGCCTTGGCGGCATTCATAGTGCTGACCGCCTATGCGCTGTGGAAGCGGCGGCCGGCATGACGATACTTCAATCGCAAATCACCTGCCCTTTGTGTGGTCACGCCGAACTGGAGACTATGCCGACCGACGCTTGCCAGTGGTTTTATGATTGCAAGGAATGTGGCGCGCTACTGAGACCAAAACCCGGCGAATGCTGCGTCTTCTGTTCCTATGGAACCGTTGCCTGCCCACCTATCCAGCAAGGCGACACCTGCTGCGCACCTGACGCCACCTGACCATCCGGGTGCTCTGTTTGCAGTTTGGCAGCAACCGGCACGGCTGCATCCTGGCAGATCAGCCTTTACCCGAATCGAAGTTGTGTCTACGGCGTTTGTCATGTTCTCCGTGATCCGATCACCGTTGTTTCTGGTGCTGGCGCTTTGGGCGGCTGGCCTTGGGGCTGCGGCGCAATTCGCCAAGATAGTGATCATTTTCCCTGAGCTGCAAGCCTTTTACGGTCAAACCGGCGCCATCTCGGGCTATCTTGTATCCCTGATCTCCGTTGTCGGCATGTTGCTGGGGCTGGTTGCCGGCATTATCGGCATCCAGGTCGGCATACGCCGGTTGCTCTTGTCGGGTCTGATTCTGGGCGCAGCGATTTCCGTCTGGCAGGCAACCCTGCCCGGGTTCGAGGCGATGCTGGCGAGCCGGTTGCTTGAGGGGCTCTCACATCTGGCAATTGTCGTCTCCGCCCCCACACTGATCGCACAACTGAGCGCACATCGTCATCAGGCCATGGCGCTGACCTTGTGGGGATCCTATTTCAGCGTCGCCTTTGCTGGCGTGGCGCTCACCGCACCCCTCATTCTTCAAGCCTTTGGTCTCGCTGGATTGCCGGCGATCCATGCAGTCTACATGGCGACACTCGCCGTACTTCTCGCAGTCGCGTTGCCGGCGCCAGACCGGCGCGACACGCCGCCCTGGCCTTCCTTGGCAGATATCGCCCGCCGTCACATTGCCGTCTATTCCTCGCCCTACATCGCCGCGCCGGCGCTTGGCTGGCTGTTCTACACACTTACCTTTGTCTCCATGATCGCCATCCTTCCGTCGATGGTCGATCCGGCGCAACGTCCATTTGTCGCTGCAGCCATGCCGCTAGCCAGCATCGCGTCATCCATGAGCATCGGCAACATGCTGCTCAGGCACATGTCCGCCGTCAACGTTATCATCGCCGGATTTGTGACCGCCATCGTGCTGGTGTTGGTGTTTTTATGGGCAGGGCCCAGCGCCTGGCTGTTCATTGCACTGTTTGCGGCCCTGGGCCTGGTTCAGGGCGCCAGCTTCGCGGCCGTACCGCAACTCAACGCAACCCTGCCCGACCGGGCGCTGGCCAATGGCGGCATCGCCCAGACCGGCAATATCGGCAATGCGCTTGGCACCCCCGCGTTGCTGGCTGTTACGTCGACTGGCGCCGCTGCCGGTCTCCCGGCCTTACTGATCATCTGTTATGCTGCTGCCATTCTGGTGCATATGGCAATGGCGCGGAGCCGGGCCCGAACGCAGGGCCGAGAACATTCAGCCATGTAATCTGCGTTCAGGATATCTGGCTCTGCCGCCATTGTCTCAAGACCTCGGATAACCTTATTGTGGCCAGATGTACTTGCCGCGCGCCCAGCCGGTTTCGGCATCATTGGTCATCACCTGGCACCAGACATTGGCCGCCTTCATCATCCTGTAATGCCGTCTCGACGATCCCCGTCCGTCAATCCGGAGGGAGATATTGGTGGTGATGTTCTTGCAGCGTCCGGTCAGGCTGATTGGCTCATTGAGCCGATAAGCGTCAATGATCTGCGACTTCACCGAGGGCCATTTGCGGATGTTGAGCGCGTCATCGGGCGCAATCGCCGTTATCGTCCCGGCGGTGAATGCCGACGACATGGCCGGAATGGTGGCGGATGTGACAACTGCCGCAGCGACTGCCAGCAGGACCTTGATGGATGATTTCATGTTCTCTCTCCCTTGGTGACACAGTGTGGAATGCTTCAATGTCAGCACCCTACATGCGTCCGCCTGTGCGGCACCTGAACGGCGCCTTCACACAGCGTTCATTTTTCGAAACTGTTTTCCTGTTTCAATCGAACGAGCCGGTTTGCCTGAACCGTTCGAATCCGGCGCGAAAATGGTCACTGAGGGCACAAACCGGTGCCGAAGGATCAGCAGCGACCTTGAGCAGCAATTGATACTGTCCCGGCGCCGGGAGCCCACAATCTTCGTCAAGTATCTGGATATCCGATCCGATGAAACTCCTGCCCAGTGGTGCGATGGCAAGGTCGGACAAAATCGCTGCCCGCTGCCCGGCCATATGCGACGTCATGAACGCCACTCGGTATGACCGCTTCACTTTCTCCAGAGATGAGAGCGCTCTTTCTCTCCAGACACATCCTTCGTCCCACATTGACAAGGGTAGCGGATCCATCAAATAGGCCTGCCCGCCTTTGGCGCCAGCCCAGACAATATCATCTGTCATGACCACTTCGCCTGGTTCGGGAGTCTGGCTTTCCATGCAACTCAAGAGGACGATGTCGATGTGTCCAGATGCAAAGCGCTTGAGCAGGCTGGAGGACTGGTCAATCACCACATCGACAACCACCGACGGATGCGATTTGGCAAACTGCTTGAGCACGCTCGGAAGCACCGCCTCGCCATAATCCGACGGCGACCCGATCCGCACCACTCCCGTCACATCCGAGGTGACAAACCGCGAAATGGCCTCCCGGTTGAGCGCAATCAGCCGCCGTGCATATCCGAGCAGCACTTCGCCATCATGGGTCAGTGATACATTCCGCGCATCGCGCAAGAACACCGACACGCCCAGTTGCTCTTCAAGCCGCTTGATCTGCATCGACACAGCCGATGGCGTGCGGAATATCCGCGCCGCCGCGGCGGTGAAGCTTCCGGTTTCGGCAATAGCAACAAAACTGCGCAGCACGTCCGGGTCCAGCATCAGCAGCGGATGAGTGAGGGGAGCATTCATATCATTCAATTCCATTGATCGATGAGGTCAATTCATTTCGTTTGATTGATTCATGCATCGGAGCGATGTTCATGTCAATCCAGTCTGACTGGTCAACACGGAAACAGGAGACACGACTATGTTTGATTTCGCACAGATCGCCCGCCATGCCCGGCAATGGCGCGCCAACCGCAAGCGGGCGGCGATGGAGTGCATGCTGGGCAGCCTTCCTGTCGAACTGCAAAAGGACATCGGATGGCCCGCCGCGGTTGAACATGGTTGCGCAGGAAGGACGCAAAGCGATCTCCATGCCCGTCCCATGCCGGGATAACTGCAGGACCCATGTCGCAAGCCAACAAATTTCGCTTTGATCCCAGTGACAATGCGTAATATTTATGGCCTGATCGCGACATGGGCCTTTTCGGAGAGCCCGCAACGGGATTCGGGCATGTCTTCACAGAATAAGCAGAAACGTTCGATCGTTTTCTTTATGGTTCCGGATTTTTCAATGATTGCCTTTTCGATGGCAATCGAACCATTGCGGCTGGCCAATCGGATGTTGGGTTATGACTGCTACAAATGGCGCTTGACCTCCCATGACGGTGAACCGGTCAGCGCTTCAAATCAGGTCACGGTGGCCGTCAACACCTCGCTTGCCGATGAGCGACGCAGCCTGTCTGGCGAAAACCGCCCGTCCATGGTGTTCGTCTGTTCGGGCGCCAATGTCGAACGGTTCAACAACAAGTCGGTTCTGGCCTGGCTGCGCGAAGAGCACAATCGCGGCGTTGCCGTCGGCGGCTTGTGCACCGGCGCCCATATTCTGGCGATGGCCGGACTGCTTTCGGGCCGTCGCTGCGCCATCCATTGGGAGAACCTGCCGGGCTTCGCTGAAGCCTTCCCCAAGGCAAATGTCTTTGCCGATCTCTATGAAATCGACGGGACCATTCACACCTGTGCCGGCGGAACCGCAGCACTTGACATGATGTTGAGCCTGATCGGCGAGGATCATGACGAAACGCTGGTCAACCGCATCTGTGAAATGGCACTAACCGACCGGGTCCGCAACGCCCATGACCGCCAACGGTTGCCGTTGCGCGCCCGCCTCGGAGTTCAAAACGCCAAGGTGCTGTCGATCATCGAATTGATGGAAGCGAACCTGTCCGAACCCTTGTCGCTCATCGAGATTGCCGACGACGCCGGTCTGTCGCGACGCCAGATCGAGCGCCTGTTTCGCCAGGAGATGGGGCGGTCACCGGCGCGCTATTATCTGGAAATCCGGCTTGATCGAGCCCGGCATCTGCTGATCCAGTCACCGATGCCTGTTGTCGAGGTGGCGGTTGCCTGCGGCTTCGTTTCCGCCTCGCATTTCTCCAAATGCTATCGTGAACTCTACAACCGGTCACCGCAGCAAGAGCGCGCCGATCGCAAACAATATCTCACGGCGGCCTGAGTTAGAGCTTTTCCTGAGCTTTGGAAGATCAGAAGGCAGGATCATTCCGGCTGGCGTCAGGCGACTGCGCGAACAGCCAGGTCGGTTTCGGAGAACACGCGATTGCGGCCGGCGCTTTTTGCCATGTAGAGGAACTGGTCAGCAGCATTGAGATAGTTGTCAAAGCTTTCCTTGTCGGCAATTTCGGCAAGCCCAATGGAGACCGTGACCTTGACGTCGCCGTCATCCGTCTTGATCAGCAAAAATTCAATTGCATACCGGACAAACTCGCAGAAACGGCGGGCATCGGCGAAGCTGCAATCGGAAATCAGGATGCCAAACTCCTCGCCGCCCATGCGTGACAGCAAATGGCTATGCCCACAATATTTTCTCAACTGGCAGGCAACGGCCTTGAGCACAACGTCGCCGACCTCGTGGCCATAGGTGTCGTTGATAAGCTTGAAATGATCGATATCGACGATGGCAAGCGCCTGCCCCCGCCCCTGCTTACGGCTCAGAGCAACCCTGCGCGGGCCATTCTCAAAAAAATGACGACGGTTATAGATTCCGGTCAGATAGTCTCGGGCCGCGAGTTCCCGCAGCTTGCCGATTTGACTGGAAATTTCAATATTCTGGGCCACGCGCCCACGCAGTTCCTCAATCACCAACGGCTGAATCAGGAAGTCATTGGCCCCGGCACGCAGGAACCGCGCCGCCAGGGACTTGTCTTCAAGCGTGGAGACACCGATAATCCGCATATCGTCGAGTTCGGTGCGGCTGCGAATTTGCTCAACCAGCGCCAAGCCGTTCATTTCCGGCATGAGATGGTTGATCAGGGCGAGATCAAACTCAGTGTTCTCGTCCAGCACCTCCAGCGCCTGCCTGCTGCTTGCAACACTGGTCACCCGGTAAAGCTGGCTCAACAATTGTTCGCTCAACATGTCTCGCATGAGTGCCGAATCATCAACAATCAGAATATGAGCGCTCCGATTGGACAGAATGCGAACGGTGGCCTCTATCAGGCGTTCAATCCCCTTCTGGCCATCCTTGAGAACATAATCGGCGAACTGCTTGGTCAAAACCTGTTTGCGCCTGAGATCCGAGGCGTTCGATGTGAACAGGATGGCCGGCACATTTTTGGCCGACACCAGATCCAACGCCTCGCCTGACGGCGTTCCGGGAAGGTTGAGGTCAATCAGTGACAGCGTGAACCTGTCCGGATTTTCCTCAAGCGCCGAGGCCAGCAATTCAAGCGTGGCGCAACTTGTTACCTTCATTCCATAGTCGGTTTCGAGGCGCTTCCTTAATGCGACCGTATAGGCTCGCGAATCCTCGACCAGCAGGATTTCCGATCCTTCAAAGCCTTTGTCGGCCTCTCTGATTTGTTCCGGTTTTCTGAAGGGCACGCGAAATATCCGCAAAAAAGTAAACTTCAGGCAAGTATTAGACGCGATGCTTCTCGATTTCGTTAACATCGCCAAATGCCGGTCACCAATCAGCCGATCAGAATTCTCCGCTGTCGGAGGGGGTATCTACCTGTCGTCGAACATCCATTGCCGCTGATCCCAGATTTTTTCGCCAATCAGGCAGTCATAAGGCTCAGACAGCCCGCGCAATGGTTGATTTGGAGAGAACTGGGCCGGAATGGCCCGGTCCGCAGAGGCTGGCAGGCCGCCAATTTCCAAAACCAGCTTGCGACGGATGGCTTCAGGAAACTGATCCCAACCGCTCACCGGCACCAGAAAGCTGCCCGGACCGCCAATCACACATTCGCTATAATAGGTATCGAGATCTGCAATATTGAACCCATTGCCTGGACCATCGCTGGTCATCAAGGGCAATCCGTTGATGACAATCCGCCTCGACACTGCAGCCTCCCGCGCATCCAGAACCGGGTCGCCCTGATTGTTCGGTCCATCACCCGAAACATCGATGACCTTCCGGAACCCCTCGAACGGTGCGGCCTCCAGTCGCTTGATCCCGTGCAGGATCGCTCCGGAAATCGAGGTGCGGCGCAGTCCGCTTGGATTGGATTTCAAGACGATCTCCGACAACGCGTCGGCATCGGCCCCCGTCTCCACAATTGTCCAGTCGAAAACCTCGCGAATCGCGGTGGTGCCGGCCCATTCGAACATGGTGATGGCTATGCGGCCATAAGCTCCCTGGGCGATGGCGCGAACCACATCAGGATGATTGAGCGCCGCAGCATAGCCTTCGCGCTGGATTTCCAGTTCCCGAGGAGACATCGAGCGCGACACATCCACCGCCAGCACCAGGGCGACATCGACGGGCTCACGCGCACCGGCACCCGGAGATGCCACAAACACGCCTGCCATCACCAGAACTGCCCTGGACCACGTTGTCATGGCGCATTTTACCATGGCAGTGCGGAACGTCGAGAAGAATTGCGCCGGATTTAGTCCTCAGACAGAAGCTGCGCTGCCAATCAACCCGACCACCCGATGGGCAAACCGCCCGAGCAAAAAAGCCGCGCAACTCTGGCAGAGCGGCGCGGCCTTGGTTGACGTCGTCTCGATCAGCTGCGCGGTTTGAGATTTTCCGGGTCGTAAAGCGGCTTGTAGCCGACTGCCGCCACTTCAACCGGATAGGTCTCGCTGAAGTACTCGACATCGAGCTTGCGCCCCACCTGGCAGTAGTCCCATGGCAGATAGGCGAGCGCGATGTTCTTGCCGATGGTCGGACCGTAGGCGACTGATGTCGTGTAGGAGATGCGGCCCAATTCATCGACCAGCGTCCTGCCCGTCTCCGGGTCGATCACCGGCATGGCGCCGACCGGGTAGCGGGCCACGCCCTTTGCATCGACATTGTCGGTCATCACCAATGTGCAAAGCATTGCCGGTTGATGCTCGCGCGCCTTGTATTCAAGGTGTTTGGCCTTGCCGCGGAAATCGGCTTCCTTGACCTTCGGGCGGGCAAGGTCGGCTTCGATCAGATTGTACTGGGTCAGAAGATCGGCGTTCTGCAGACGCAGGCTCTTTTCCATGCGACGGGAGTTTGCGTAGGTCTCGACACCGACCGGCGTGACACCGGTTGACCGAAGCGCATCCCAGACAGCCAGGCCGTCCTCGAACTTCATGTGCAATTCCCACCCCTGCTCACCGACATAGGAGAGCCGGAAAGCGGATACCGTCTTGCCGGCAATCTCGATCGGCTTGATGGCTGCGAAGGCGAAGTTTTCGACATCAAGACCAGCCGGATCGGCAACGACTTTCTTCAGTGTTTCGCGGGCGTCCGGGCCCCAGATGCCGATGGTGGTGTAGGCCTCGGTGACATCGGTGATGGTCACGTCGAAGCCCTTGTCCTCGGCCATGCGGCGTATGTAGTGGAAATCCCGCGGGCCGGCGTCTGCTCCGTTGATCAATCGGCAGCGATCAGCCATGCGAATCACCGTGAAATCGGCCCGCACCATGCCCTCGTCATCGAGGAAGTGGGTGTAGATGCCCTTGCCGATATTGGTGTCGCCACCGATCTTGGCCGCGCACAGCCACTCCATCAGCGCAACATGATCCGGCCCCTCGATGTCGACCATGTGGAAATGCGACAGGTTGATGATGCCGCAGTCTTCGGTCAATTGCAGATGCTCGGCATTGGACACACGCCAGAAGTGGCGGTTGTCCCATTCGTTCTCACGGACCGGAACACGGTCGCCGAATTTTTCGAGCAGATGAGCGTTGGACGCGTAGCCATGCGCCCGTTCCCAGCCGCCAAGCTCCATGAAATGACCGCCAAGCTCGACTTCGCGCTCGTTGAAGGGCGAACGCTTGACGCCGCGGCTCTTGGCATAGGGCTCGCGCGGATGGATGGCCGGGAAATAGATCTTCTGCGCCGCCTCATAGCAGCGGTTCTCGATGAATTCCTCGGTCATCTGATGCGGATAGAAACGCGCGTAATCGATCGAGTTGTGATCGATCTCGGTGCGGCCATCGGTCATCCAGTCGGCGATCAGCTTGCCGTAGCCCGGCGCGTCCTTGACCCAGATGGCGACGCAATACCAAAGCCCGCGCACCTTCTGGCTTTCACCGCAGGAGGCGCCACCGGCGGCCGATACCTGCAGCAGACCGTTGAAGGAATGACCTTCGTTGTAGCCGAGTTCGCCGAGGATCGGAGTGAGCTCCATGGCCCGCTCGAGCGGTTCGATGATCTGCTCCATGTCGAGATCGCGCTGCGACGGAGACAGCCGCGCTTCGTTCTTTTCCAGAATGTCGCGCGGATGGCACAGCCGCGGGTTGTCGGTCTCGTAGTAACCCCACTCGATCTGACCACCCTCTGCGGTCTTCGGATCGCCGGTGTCGCGCATATAGGCCGAATTGCCCTGGTCGCGCATCAGCGGCCAGCCGATATCCTTGCCGGTGCCTTCGAATTCATTGTAGGGTCCGAAGAATGTCAGCGGATGATCGACCGGCATGACCGGCAGGTCTTCGCCCACCATTTCGGCGATCAGGCGTCCCCAGATGCCGGCGCAGACGATGACATGATCGGCCATGATGGTGCCGCGATGGGTGACGACGCCCTTGATCCGTCCGCCCTCGACAATCAGCGACTGGGCAGGCGTGTTGGCGAAGACGTTCAGCTTGCCGGTCTTCTCGGCTGCATCGACGAGTTTGCCGGCAACCGTCTGCGAGCGCGGGATCACAAGCCCGGCGTCCGGATCCCACAAGGCTCCGGCCACCATCTCTTCTTCGACCAGCGGGAATTTTGTTTTCACCTCGGCGGGACCGATAAAACTGGCGCGCGTGCCAAACGCCTTGCCGGAGGAAATCTTGCGCTTGATTTCTTCCATCCATGCATCGTCGCCGGCGCGCACGATTTCCAGACCGCCGATGCGGGCGTAATGGCCCATCTTCTCGAAGAAATCGATTGAGTACTGCGTCGTCCAGACAGAAAGATAGTCGTGGCTTGTCGTGTAGCAGAAGTCCGATGCATGGGCTGTCGAGCCGATATCGGTGGGCACGCCGGACTTGTCGATGCCGACAATGTCGTCCCAGCCGCGCTCGATGAGATGGTGCGCGATGGAGGCGCCAACAATGCCGCCCACGCCGATGATGACGACCTTTGCCTGTTTCGGAAACTCTGCCATTGTCTCTACCCTGATTGCGCTTTAAACAGAATTTATGATCTGTCTCCACAAAACCAGAGCCTGTCTACGACATTAATCACATGCTGCACGACCAGTGGCAGGTTGAGGTGCTGCAAGGTCGCGCCCCATCCAGCACAACAAAAGGGCGCGACCCTTGCGGATCGCGCCCCGGTTTCTCTGACAACGACATCACGGCTTTACTTGATCACCGCGCTGCCATTGACGATTTCGATGCTCTCGCTGCCGGCGAGTGTTTCGCGATCACCGGACGGCATCGTCACGAAACAGCCTGCGGGACAGAAATTCACTGTGGCGCCAGCCTCGACCACCAGGTCGATCTTGTTTCCGCCGTCAGTGACAATGAGCACCTGAGATTGGTCATCCTTGTTGGTGACGGTTGCGGCGGCCGCGCTGCCGATCATCGCCAAACTCACTGCAAATCCGATTATGATAGTTTTCATGGGCATCCGGCGATCTGATCGCCGCTCCTTGTTGAAACACTGTCGAGCCAGTGGTGGCCCAGTATGGATGAACTTCTAGCATCGCGAAACTGAATGCAGTCTGAACGAATATGGTTCACCGGTCGCCTCCCTCGGGACCTGACCCATCTCCCATCGAGTCCTGCCCGGCCTTTGTCGGTTTCCGGCGCTTGGCCGGTTTCTTGACCGAGGTCTCCGTATCTGCCGTCACACCCGTTACAGCTGGCTCGGGTGGCGTGGCGAGTTTCGGCTTTCGTTCCATCAGTTTTTCTCTCAGCACCGTGAGCGGTTCGTCCTGATCGCCCAGCTTGATATTCAGATCGCGTTGCGGGAACGGAATTTCAATCCCTTCGGCTTTCAAGCGTTCAAAAATGCGCAATCGCAATTCGGTTCGCACGGTCATCCCGTTAAGCACATCGGCGATATGCGCCTTGATCTCGAAATCGAGCGATGAATCGCCAAAATTCATGAAGAACACCGCCGGCGCAGGGAAGTTGAGAACCAGGTCATGGCTACGCACGACCTCCTCGAGAATTTCAATGACGCGGCGGGGATCAGCATCATAGCTCACACCAATCGGCACCTCGACACGGCCAAGCTTGTTGCGATGGGTCCAGTTGCCGACCGGCGCATTGATCAGCTCCGAATTGGGCACGATGATCGACTGACGCGAAAATGTTTCAATCTCCGTGGCCCTAACCGAGATTTTCTTGACGAACCCCTCGGTGGATCCCGTCACCACCCAGTCGCCAACCTTGAACGGCCGTTCGGCCAGCAGGATGAGACCCGAGACAAAGTTGCTGACAATATTCTGAAGGCCAAAACCAATGCCCAGCGACAACGCACCGGCCACCAGGGCCAGGCTCGACAGATCAATACCTGCGGCTGAAATTCCGATCAGTCCGGCCAGGGCCACGCCGAGATAACCAACGCCGATCTTGATTGAGTTGCGCACGCCGGATTCCATGCTGCCGCGCGCCATAACGCTGCCATCAAGCCAACGCTGGAACCAGCGGGTTGCGAGCAAGCCAACGATGAAGAGCAAAACACCGAAGAAGATTCCCACCAGCGAAATGGTAATGCCGCCGATGCGGATTTCGGTCAGGATGCGGTAGAACCAGAGTTCGATATCCTGAACCTGAAAGCCCCACAGCAACAGGATCAGCGGCACGCCAAGCAACAGCACAAGCAGATTGATCAGCAAACCCGCCGCCAGCCCCGAGCGGTCAAGCGCCACATGACCCGGCTGGTACTTGGTTTCGATCCGCCGCCCGATGATGGTATGGGCAAATGCACCCTCTTCGGAGATTGCCCGGGCTGAAAGATAGCCAATATACATGGTCGTCAAAATGGCACCGGTGACCACGATCTGGGTCGCGGCAAATCGTGCCAAGCCGACATAACCCAAAGACGCTGTCGCCATCAATCCGAAACCGGCGACGAGCAGCGTCACCGAAATCACCCGCGGCCAGGGTTCACCCGGGTCCGCCGGATCTCCGGATTTGGCAACCATCGGCTTGACCATCGCCATGGCGATCAGGATGAGCGCCATCATGAACACCGAGATGATGCCCTTGAACACAGTCAGCACCACGGGCGATCCGAGCGACTGACTCATTTGATCCTCGACAAAGTCGAACCCGTTGACGAACACCATCGCCACCACCAAAAGGTAGAGAACTCGGGCGCCGCCATTGGAAACGTTGACCAGACGCCAGGCAGGCATTTTCGGTGCCAATATACCGCGCGCCAGTTTGCTGACGAAGAAAATCGCCACCACGATCGCCAGCATGCTGGAAATCACCGGGGCGACATCGCCACGCAAAATCGCAAAGCTCTGGAGCAGCCCATAGATTGTGCCCGCCAGCGCGGTCATGGCGATTGTCGGGATTATGGTCGACCAGAAGGCAACCGACAGCCGGCTTGTGTAGGCCGGATCCTCATCGCTCGGATCACGGTCGATCAATCCGCCAAACAGTCGGTAGGCACCCGGCACGAACACCAACGCAGCAAGCAGAGAGAAAAAAGCCCAGCCCAGCAACGCTTGCCATTTGAACGCCAGTACGAACCTCCCCCAGGAGCCATAGGTTCGAACCAGATCAGTCCATTCCCCATCCATCGCAACCAGCGATTCCGACAACATCGAGGGACTGATTTCCGTACGCTTGAACAGGGTGTTGGAAAACAGGTCCCGGCGCGCTTCGGTGATCCTGTTGCCAAGATCGTTGGCCCTGACCGAAACCGCCTCGGCTCTGCCGGTCAGCGTGTTGATCAGCGCGCGTTCTTCATTGAGACGGTTACGTTCGGCGACAATGGCGTCGGGTTCGGGCGCTTCACCCTCCCCAGGAGACGCGCCAAGCTGCTCCAGCCGGGCCTTGATTTCCGTCATTCGCGGCCGCAAGGAGACACCAATATCGAGCATGGAGCGCGCCAGCGTCTCAATTTCGAGCTTCAGGTCCACCAAGGCGGTGTCATTCTCGGTGCTTTCCTCAACCCGCTTGCCTAGCCGAGCGATATCCATTTCCGCAGCGGCCAGCTTTTCTTCCGCCGCAATGACGATAGGCGAGGCCACTGCCGTGGCGGGCGCAGTTGCAACCTGCTCCGCGATCGCCGGCTCGGCACCCGCTGGTTCAGTTTGGACAGCAGATTGGGAATGGGCAGCAACGCCGGTTCCGATCAGAACCACAGCGCTCAGCAAAGCAGCCTTCAACCAGTCAAAGCGCATGAATATCCTATTCGGTTGCGAAGTCTGGGTATCTTTAACAGGCTCGCGCAACATCTCAAATGCCGCAAAGGCAAGGCGACCTGCCCCGGCCCGGCATTTTGATGAAAATGAATGCTGGCGAGACTAGAATCCTGCACCGGGTTCGGCCAGATAGGCTTCTTCCTCAGGGGTCGACGTTCGCCCCAGAATTGGATTGCGGTGCGGGAAACGGTCAAAACGCTTGATCACAGCCTGATGCTTGAGCGCATAATCCAGATAATTTTCATTACCGAGCGCTTCGCACAGCGCCACCGCACGAGCCTGCTCCTCGAGACTTTCCGCATGCTCGAATGGCATGTAGAAAAAAATCCGGCGATTTTCCGGTGTGGCGGCATCGGCGCCCACAGCAATGGCCGCCTTGGCGGCATTCAGGGCCAGACGATCGGTGGCAAAAGACAGTGGCGAACCGCGATAGATGTTGCGCGGAAACTGGTCGAGAACGATGATCCGCGCCAGCCGTGCCTCGGGCGTCGCGCGCCACTCGGCCGTCACTTCGCGTGATTGTGCCAGATGCAACGCCGCAAAACGCTCGGTGACAAGGCGGTCGATCTCGTCGCTCTTGACGAACCAGTCCTTGCTCGTGAGTTCTTCAAACCAGAATTTGAGGACGCTGTCGGGTGTTTCGGTCATTGGAAATCCTGTTTTGTGTCAATCTCTGAGCTGATTTGATTGCCGGCAGGACTTTAACCATCCACAGCTCAATTTCTACCGTAAATCGTGGTTCACGCGGCAGACACGTGCGTGTCAGGCGGCTTTCACCTCGGCTTCAAGCAGGACAAGCCTGACGCCGTCGGTCACTTGCGCGCCAACCCTTACCAGCACTTCAGCCACCATGCCATCGCGCGGCGCCGACAGTGTCATCTCCATTTTCATGGCTTCCATGATCACCAGGGCTTCGCCGGATTTGACCTCCTGGCCGTTCACCACAAGCACCTGTTTGACGATGCCCGGCATTGCCGAGACAACAGAATCGCCGCCCGCCGCCAGATCATCGCTGCGCTTGCGTTGCTGCTTTCCGAACCGGTGCGTCAGCCCCTCATGAAAAACCGCCACTTCCACGCCGCTCTGGACCAGCCGGCAGCGCTGCGTCACCCCGTCGGCGCTGAAGGCCCAGTCATTTCCCTTCGGGCGAACCGCATCCAGGCGCATAGCACCAGTCTTCATCGCATCACCCGCAATACGCCAGATATCTGCGGCTTCCCGCTCAACCGTAAAGAGGCTTTCCGCTCCACTGGTTTCAAGCGTCACCGAGCGTTTCGGAGCGCCCCAAATTTCGAACGGGCCAATCGCCGTCACTGAGGCCGGATCCTCTGTTCTGGTCGGAACCATGCCGGAAGCGGCCAAAACCGCCAGAGCCGCGATTGCATCTGGCGCAGGCGCGCGCTCAGTGAGGCTATCGATATTGCGCTCGATCAACCCGGTGTCGAGCCGACCTGCGGCAAAGTCGGCATCCCGGCAAAGCTTCGCCAGAAATGCCGTGTTGGTCACGGTCCCGGCGATCTCGGTACGGCCCAAAGCCCCGGCGAGCTTGCCCAGCGCCTCGGCCCGGTTCTTGCCGTGGGCAATCACCTTGGCGATCATCGGGTCATAGAACGGCGTGATCTCGTCACCCGCACGCACCCCGGCATCAACCCTGATGTCGCCATCAGGAAACTGCAGATGCACCAACCTGCCGACCGCAGGCAGAAAACCCTTTTCCGCGTCCTCGGCGTAAATCCGCGCTTCCACCGCATGACCGTTGATCGAAAGCTGGTCCTGCCTGAGCGGCAAGGACTCGCCGCCTGCCACGCGGATCTGCCATTCGACCAGATCGAGCCCGGTGATCATCTCTGTCACCGGATGCTCGACCTGCAGCCGCGTGTTCATTTCCATGAACCAGAACCTGTCGGCCTTGAGCCCCTCGCTGGCGTCAACAATGAACTCCACTGTCCCCGCGCCGGCATAGTTGATTGCCTTGGCCGCCTGCACGGCCGCAGCCCCCATCGCCTCGCGCATATCATCGGGCATATCCGGCGCAGGCGCTTCTTCGATCACCTTCTGGTGGCGCCGTTGCGCCGAACAGTCGCGCTCGAACAGATGCACTACGTTGCCGTGCTTGTCGCCAAATACCTGGATCTCGATATGCCGCGGCGTGGAGACATATTTCTCCACCAGCACCCGGTCATCACCGAACGAAGCCTTGGCTTCGCGCCGCGCCGAAGACAGCGCAGCCGGGAAATCCGCCTGATGTTCTACCTTGCGCATGCCCTTGCCGCCGCCGCCGGCACGCGCCTTGATCAGCACCGGAAAGCCGATCTCGTTGGCCTTGCCTGCTAGCACCACCAGTTCCTGCGCATCGCCGTGATAGCCCGGCACCACCGGCACATTGGCTTTTTCCATCAGCGCCTTGGCCGCATCCTTCAACCCCATGGCACGGATCGCCTTGGCCGATGGCCCGATGAAGATCAGTCCTGCCTTCTCGACTTGATCGACAAAACCCGGATTTTCCGACAGAAACCCGTAGCCCGGATGGATCGCATCCGCACCGGTGCGCCTGGCGGCATCGAGAATGGCGTCGAATTTGAGATAGCTCTCGGACACAGGCGCCGGCCCGATCAGCACCGCCTCATCCGCCATCTCGACATGCAGCGCACTTGCGTCAGCCTCGGAATAGACCGCCACCGTGGCGATACCCATTTTCCGCGCCGTGCGGATGATCCGGCAAGCAATCTCGCCCCGATTGGCAATGAGGATTTTGGTGATCATGGATTTCCCATTTCGCTCCATAGCTCGAAAGGCATTGCGGTTGCGGTCGCCAAACGCCTGTCGTTGCTGACGAATACTTCACATTGGCTGATCTTCGCGGTCGCAACATGAATAGCGTCCGGCAACTTGATCCCGGTCCCGGCTCGCACGCGCGCGGCTTCCAGGATGATGTCTCTCGAAATGGCCGCTACCCGCAGAAATTTGCTCTCGGCCGCCAACAAGCTCAGGTAAGCACGGATCAACGCCTCATCCCGATCTGTGATCGGTTTGACAAGACACTCGGCCAACGTCAATTCACTGGTCACGGCCTCAAGCTGACCGTCATTGATCTGCTTGACCAACTCTTCCTGCGCGCTGTCCAACTCATCCGCCTTTTCAAGAATGCTGATCAGCGCATTGGTATCGAGATAGGTGCGCCGGTTTTTCGCCATGCCTAGCGAACCCATTCGTCGCGCAGAGCCCGCACATAGGCGTCAATTTCGTCCTGAGTACGCCGGTTTGCAGCTATTCCGACAAAATCACGAAAGCTTCTGGGGGCCGGCTCTGGTGGACCGGTTGTTGACGACGAGAGCCCAACGGCATCGGTCAATATGGCGCGCACCTCTGCTTCGGTCGACCGTTTGTTTGCCACCGCACGTGTCTTCACTGCTTCAAGCACTGCATCTTCCAATTGCCTGACCACGATCTGGGCCATCTCAGTCACTCCTATTGATATCACAATGATATCATTTTTTGATCTGATTTTCCATCACATCCTGAACACACCAAACTTCGTATCTTCCACCGGAGCATTCAACGCCGTCGACAGGCTGAGAGCCAGTATTTCGCGTGATTTGAGCGGATTGATGATGCCGTCGTCCCACAACCGCGCCGAGGCGTATAGCGGGTGGCTTTGTGTTTCGAACATCTCGATGGTCGGCCGCTTGAACTCGGCCTCTTCTTCTACCGACCACGCCCCGCCTTTGCGCTCGATGGCGTCACGCTTGACGGTCGCCAGGACGCCCGCCGCCTGTTCGCCGCCCATCACTGAGATCCGGCTGTTGGGCCAGGTCCACATGAACCGTGGGCTATAGGCCCGCCCGCACATGCCGTAATTACCCGCGCCGAAGGAGCCACCGATGATCATGGTGATCTTCGGCACCTGCGTCGTCGCCACGGCCGTCACCATCTTGGCGCCATCCTTGGCAATGCCGCCGGCCTCGTATTTCTGCCCGACCATAAAGCCGGTGATGTTCTGCAAAAACACCAGCGGAATCTTGCGCTGCGAGCACAGCTCGATGAAATGCGCCGCCTTCACCGCACTTTCGGAAAACAGCACGCCATTGTTGGCGACAATCCCCACCGGCATACCCATCACATGGGCGAAGCCGCAGACGATTGTTGTGCCGTAGCGCGCCTTGAACTCGTCAAACCGTGAGCCGTCGACGACGCGGGCGATCACCTCGCGGATGTCATAGGGCTGGCGCGTATCGGCAGGAATGATCCCGGCGATTTCAGCCGGATCGTAAAGCGGTTCTTCCGCCGTCCGGATATCCATTTCGGCAAGCCCCGCCCCGCCGCGATTGTTGAGATTGGCCACCGCCTGCCGTGCCAATTCCAGCGCATGCGCATCGTTGTCGGCGAGATGATCAGCCACGCCCGACAGCCGCGTGTGCACATCACCACCACCAAGATCCTCCGCGCTGACTATTTCGCCAGTGGCGGCCTTGACCAGCGGTGGACCAGCCAGAAAGATCGTACCCTGATCGCGCACGATGATGGTCTCGTCGCTCATCGCCGGCACATAGGCTCCGCCCGCGGTGCAGGACCCCATCACCACGGCAATCTGCGAAATCCCCTTGGCGCTCATGTTTGCCTGGTTGAAGAAGATCCGGCCAAAGTGATCCCGGTCGGGGAACACTTCATCCTGGTTGGGCAGATTAGCGCCGCCCGAATCCACCAAATACACACACGGCAGATTGTTCTCGAGCGCAATTTCCTGGGCGCGCAGATGCTTCTTCACCGTCAGCGGATAATAGGTGCCGCCCTTCACCGTGGCGTCGTTGCACACCACCATCACATCGCGGCCATTGACCCGGCCAACACCGGTGATCACGCCGGCGCTGGCGATATCGCCGCCATAAAGCCCGTGGGCAGCGAACCGCCCGACCTCCAGAAACGGCGAATCCGCATCAAGCAACGTCGCCACCCGCTCGCGCGGCAGCAGCTTGCCGCGTCCTACATGGCGTTCGCGCGAGGCCTCCGGCCCGCCCTGCCCGTGCAAGGCGGCAGCTTCTGCGGCTTCAGTGATCTGTGTCTGCATCTTCGCGGCGTTATCCTTGAACGCCTGCGAGCCAGTGGATATCTTGGATTGAATGATACTCACGCCGTCTCCGCCATCATCTCGCGCCCGATCAGCATGCGGCGGACTTCGGAGGTGCCTGCGCCGATCTCGTAGAGCTTGGCGTCGCGCAGCAACCGGCCGGTCGGGTAGTCATTGATATAGCCATTGCCGCCCAGCGCCTGGATCGCCTCCAGCGCCACTTGCGTGGCCTTTTCCGCCGCATAGAGAATGCAGCCGGCGGCGTCCTTGCGGCTGGTTTCGCCCCGGTCGCAGCCCTGAGCCACGGCATAGACGTAGGCCCGGCAGGCGTTCATCGTCGTGTACATGTCGGCCAGCTTGCCCTGCATCAGCTGGAAATTGCCGATTGGCTCGCCAAACTGCTTGCGCTCGTGGCAATAGGGCACCACCACATCCATCGCCGCCGCCATGATGCCGAGAGGTCCGCCCGACAGCACCACGCGCTCGTAATCCAGTCCCGACATCAAAATCTTGACGCCCTCGCCCTCCTGACCGAGCACGTTGCCGAATGGCACTTCGCAGTACTCGAACACCAGTTCGCAGGTGTTGGAGCCACGCATCCCCAGCTTGTCGAGTTTCTGGGCGGTCGAAAATCCGGCCATGCCCTTTTCGATCAGGAACGCAGTGATGCCGCGCGATTTCGCCTCCGGATCGGACTTGGCATACACCACCAGCGTGTTGGCATCCGGACCATTGGTGATCCACATCTTGTTGCCGGTGAGCACATAGCGGTCATTGCGCTTCTCAGCCCGCAGCTTCATCGACACCACATCCGAACCCGAGCCCGGCTCGCTCATCGCCAGCGCACCGACATTCTCGCCAGAGCAGAGTTTCGGCAGATATTTTTGCTTCTGCGCCGTCGTGCCCCAGCGGTTGATCTGGTTGACGCAGAGATTGGAATGGGCGCCGTAGGACAGGCCGATCGAGGCCGAGGCGCGGCTGATCTCTTCCATCGCCACAACATGCGCCAGATAGGACATGCCGGTGCCGCCGAATTCAGGATCAGCGGTCATGCCGAGCAGGCCGAGCGCACCCATCTCCTGCCACAGATGGTTGGGAAACGCATTCTCGCGATCGGTTGCTTCCGCCACCGGTGCGATACGGTCATTGGCAAAGCGGGACACCGAGTCACGCAGCGCGTCAATCTCGTCGCCATGGCCAAAATTCATGCTCGTCGTGAACATTTCAATTTTCCTTTTTGCCCCACCAGCCGCGCCACCAGGCGGACATAGACCGCCTCGATCTCGTCGAGCGACAGGCGTCCGTTTTCCCGGTACCAGGTGGTCATGCCGGTGAGCATGGCGATCATCGCCATGGTGGTGAGCTGTGGATCGATAATGTCAAAAGAACCGTCGGCAGCGCCGCGCTCGAGAATAGCACGCGGCACCTTTTCATAGTCGCGGCGCAAACGCTCGATGGCGCTGAAATTCTCATCCTCGAGGCTTCGCAGTTCCATATAGGAGATGAACACCTCCCGCGATCGGTCAAGGTGATAGCGAATGTGAAACCGGACGAACTGCTCAAGCGCTTGTGGCGGCGCCAGCCCCGGCTCGCTCACCTCCTCCCAGGAAGTCAGCAGCGTTTCCATGTGAACCCGCAGAAGTTCGTTCAACAGGTCTTGCTTGGTCGGAAAATGATTGTAGATTGCACCGGCCTGAACCCCGGTTTCCGCCGCGATCGCCCGCATCGACACCGCAGCATAACCCGAGCGCGCAAACAGTTCGAGCGCTGCGTTGCGCAGCTTCTCCGCTGTTTCAGCTCCGTTTGATCCCACCCGTCGCGCCATGACTCACACAATTAAATGAACGTTTGTTTATTTTATCGGCTTCCACATCAATCTGCAAGCCCGACGATGTCATAACAGGGGCAAAGTCTGCGTTTTTGCCTAAAGCCGGGATGCTCGAAACCAATCAGGCCAGCCAGCGCTTGCGGCGCTTGTAGTGCTTGACGTTTTTGAACGAGCGCCGGCCCTCGCCACCAACGCCAAGATAGAACTCCTTGACGTCCTCGTTCTCGCGAAGATCGTTGGCCACGCCATCCATGACGATGCGGCCGGATTCCATGATGTAGCCATAGGTGGCGTAGCGGAGCGCAATATTGGTGTTCTGCTCGGCCAGCAGAAACGACACGCCTTCCTGCACGTTCAGTTTCTTGATGATTTCGAAGATTTCTTCCTGCAACTGCGGCGCCAGTCCCATCGACGGCTCGTCCAGCAGGATCATTTTCGGCCGGCTCATCAGCGCCCGCCCGATCGCGGTCATCTGTTGCTCACCGCCGGATGTGTAACCGGCCAGGCTGGTCCGGCGTTCTCTCAGTCGCGGAAAATAGTTATAGACCATTTCGATGTCGCGCTTGATCGCCGCATTGCCGTCCTTCCGGGTGAAGGCGCCGGTAAGCAGGTTTTCTTCAATCGTCAGATGCCCGAAGCAATGCCGGCCTTCCATCACCTGGATACAGCCGCGCCGCACCAGCTCATTGGCCGTCTGCGCTTCGATCCGCTTGCCTTCGAATTCGATCGATCCCTTGGTCACCTCGCCGCGCTCCGAGCGCAGCAGGTTGGAAATCGCTTTGAGCGTCGTCGATTTGCCCGCACCATTGGCCCCAAGCAAAGCCACAATTCCACCTTCCGGCACCACCAGCGACACACCCTTGAGCACCAGGATGACGTGATCATAGATCACTTCGATATTGTTGACAGTCAGGATATTCGGCTGTGTCGACGCATCGGTTGATACGGAAGTGGACATGGTCATGGACCCTCTCCGGTCTGAACAAAGCTGGGGAGCAGTGGACCGCCGCGCGAAACATTTGAGTCCCGCGCGGTGGTTGTTTGTCAGGTCATCACTGAGCGCAGGGTTCAGTCCGCTCAGGCCAGGGAGCATTGCTCTCGGCATAGTCTGCAGCGGCCTTTTCAAGCAACGGCTGAACCATCTCGACGTCCGGCGAGAACCAGTCGCCGGATTTCTGCCAATCCTTGCCGTCCCATTCAACCACATAGACCTTGTGGTGCCCCGAATGGTCGTCGCAGGAAAGTTTCATCGGCAGTGCGAAGCCCTCCATGCCCATTTCCTTGAGCCGTGCCTCGGTGATGTCGAGGTTCTCAAGACCATTGCGCATGTCTGTCGCGTCGATCACAGTCTTGCCGGAAAGCTCCTGCGCCTTGCGGATGCCTTCAGCGATCAGCATCGAGTTGTAGACGCCGCGGTTGTAGAGGTTGTCGGCAAATTTCGCCGGATCAACCTCGCTCTTGCCTGCATCGACAACGTATTTCTGAATGTCCGCGATAAACGGATAATCGGCGCCAACACCATGGAAGTTGAGCGTGCGATATCCCTTGGCGGCTTCGCCACCAGCTGCCGCATCGTCATTGCCGCCAGACCACCAGACACCGTAGAAGTTTTCCATCGGATAGCGGATCTTGGTGGCTTCCTTCACCGCTGTCGGGCTCATTGCACCCCAGCCCCACATGATCATGTAGTCGGGCTTGTCGCGGCGGATGTTGAGCCACTGCGACGACTGGTTCTGCATTTCCTTGCCGGCAACCGGGTATTGCATCAGCTCGAAGCCCATGTCGCTGGACATCTGTTCAAGCAGCGGAATCGCCTCACGGCCATAGCCGGCGTCAAGGAAGATGTAACCGATCTTCTTGCCCTTGAGTGCTTCTTTGCCACCTTCACGGCGGGCGATGTCGGTGACGATCGCAGATGCGCCGTCCCAGTATGTGTCCGGCGGATTGAACACCCACGGGAACGTGTTGCCTTCTGCCGCAGCCGAAAGCCCATAGGCCATAGACAACACAGGGATCTTGTCAACGGATGCCTTCGGGATCACCTGAAGCGTGATACCGGTTGAGTAAGGGCTGATGACAAGCGCTCCATCGCCCTTGACCTGCTCATAGCACTCCACACCCTTCTGGGTGTCGTAACCGGTTTCACACTCGGAAATGCGGATCTTGACACCGTTGATGCCGCCATCTCGCTCGTTGAGCATGGTGAGGTAGTCGTGCATGCCGTTGGCAATCGGGATGCCCGAGCCGGCATATGGGCCCGTCCGGTAACTGAACAGCGGTACAAACAGATCATCGGCGGCGAAGGCCGGCAGAGCTGCGCCCGCCAGGGTGCCGGCCATGACGGTTCCGGCAATCAGACATTTCAGTCGCATTGTATTCCTCCCATTAGGCGCGGTTTCCGCACCAGTCCGGGGACCCTATTCCTCCCGACATGTCTGATCCGGACGGGCCCCATGCCCGGACAATGTCGCTTGTGGAAGCTTCCCGGCTCGTCTCCTCAGACGTCCCGGAAAACACCAGTTGGTCAGGCGTATGGAAACGGCCAGACGCGCATTTTCTCCTTGCCAAGCGACCAGAGCCTTGCGAGCCCGTGCGGTTCGACAATGAGAAAGAAGATGATCAATGCGCCCACAACCATGGTCGCAATGTGAAAGACAGTCTCAGCCCCGACGCCGATCCCGAGCGCCGGCAGACCGGAGCGCAGCACAATCGGCAAGCCCCAGATGAATGCTGCTCCAAAGAACGAGCCGACAAGACTGCCCAGCCCGCCCAGAATAACCATGAACAGGATCTGGAATGACAAGGTGATGGAAAAAGCCGAAGGTTCGGCCGCACCGAGATAGAAAAAGATGAACATCGCGCCGGCAACGCCGCACAGATAAGACGACACGGCAAAGGCCGAGAGCTTTGCCGTCAGAGGCCGCACGCCCATCAATTCTGCGGCAATGTCCATGTCGCGGATCATCATCCATTGCCGGCCAATCCGACCGCGCACGATGTTTTTGACGGCAAGCGTCACCACGACCACAATCCCCAGAACAATAAAATACTGGGTCATGGGTGCTGCCGACGGACCGGTCAAGATAATGTCTCCAAAGCCGCGCCGTTCCGGCACCTCAATCGCGCCCGATGCATTGTAGTTGTAGAGCCACGGAATGCGGATGAAGCACCACTCAAGGAAAAACTGCGCCGCTAGTGTGGTGACCGCCAGATACAGCCCCTTGATCCTGAGCGATGGCAGGCCGAAGATCACGCCTATTCCGGCTGAAAAAAGCCCCGAAAGCAGCACAAGAATGATGATATTTGTTTCCGGAAAGATAGATGTCAGCTTGTAACAGCTATAGGCACCCACTCCCATGAAAGCCCCGGTTCCAAGCGACAATTGCCCCGCATAACCGGTCAGAATATTCAGACCGATTGCAGCCAGTGACAGGATCAGGAACGGTGTCATGATTGCGTTGAGAAAGAAGTCTGACGCCACGAACGGGATCGCCAGCGCGATCAGTCCGATAATCGCCATGCCAATCCGGTCCTCACGGATCGGGAAGATCGCCTGATCCGCGATATAGGTGGTCTTGTACTGGCCGGATTCGCGGTACAGCATTACTCGTCTCCCCAGACATTCCCGCCCGATGGCAGCACATGTGAACTTGGACCGGTGAGCCGGAACCGGTGCCCGGTCGGCGCCTCCATGACCACTGTGTGATCAACCACGCTGACCTTTCGGCCACCGAAGTTTTCAATGCGATGGATCTCAGCGGCGAGGTTGTTGGTTTCAATGTCGAAATGGATCCGCGCTTCGTCGCGAACCGCCTCGATGACCAGAGCAACACTTTTGTCTCCGGCCAGAATGGTGGCGCGATGCCCGTCATCATCCGTATGCGCGGGTTGACCCAGCAATTGCGACCAGAAGCCCGCGGCCTGCTCGATATGGTCTGTGTGACAGTCAATCACGATTGAGGAAAGTCGGCTCTTATGCATCGCTTATACCCTCTCGATAATGCGTTCACCAAACAGACCTTGTGGCCTGAACAGCAAGAAGATAAGCGCAATCATGTAGGCAAGCCAGCTTTCGATGCCACCGCCCACCAACGGGCCCCAGTAAATCTCTCCTACCTTTTCGCCGATGCCGATGATCAACCCGCCAACGATGGCGCCCGGGATCGAGGTAAAGCCGCCAAGGATCAGCACCGGCAAGGCCTTGAACGCGATGATTTCGAGCGCGAAGGACACATCAGAGCGCGCGCCCCACATGATCCCCGTGGTCAGCGCCACGATACCGGCGGCAAACCAGACGATGGCCCAGATCTGATTGAGCGAAATCCCGACCGAAAGTGCTGCCTGATGGTCGTCGGCGACAGCACGCAACGCCCGGCCGATCCTCGTCTTGTTGAAGAACACTGCCAGCGCACCCACCATGATCAACGCGATTACCGCCGCGGCAATGTCGATATGCTGCAGGATCAGAAGTCCGCCATCGCCGATCTCGAACGCCGTCGACCCCGTCGGCAGTCCCAGTTCTTCAGTGATCATCTGCTTGGGTTCGCCACCAAAGACGAACTCGCCAAACCCGACCAGAAAATAGGTCAGCCCGATGGTCGACATCAGCAGGATGATGTCGGGCTGGTTGACCAGCGGCCGCATCACGAAGCGTTCGACCGCCAGCGCCAGCACACCCATCACACCGATGGTCAGGATTAGCGCCAGATAGGCCGGAACGCCTTTTTCATGCAGGCCGACCAGCGTCAGTCCGGCAAACACCACCATGATGCCTTGGGCAAAATTGAACACGCCCGAGGCCTTGAAGATCAGCACGAAACCAAGCGCGATCAGCGCATAGAGAACGCCTGCGACAAACCCTTCCCACAACACCTGCAGGAAGAAGTCGGGCATATCCACCATCTGGGCGAACGGATCGACGAGAACTGTATAGAGAAAGTCCATCAGTGTGACACTCCCAGATAGGCGTCGATGACGTCCTGGTTGTTCTTCACCTCTTCAGGTGGCCCATCACCGATTTTGCGGCCGTAGTCGAGCACCACCACGCGGTCGGAAATATCCATCACCACACCCATGTCATGCTCGATCAGAGCAATGGTCGTACCCATCTGGCTGTTCACATCGAGGATAAAGCGGCTCATGTCCTCTTTTTCCTCGAGATTCATGCCGGCCATAGGTTCGTCGAGCAGCAGCAGATCCGGTTCCATCGCCAGCGCCCGGCCCAGCTCGACCCGCTTCTGCAGGCCGTAGGGCAATTTACCCACCGGCGTCTTGCGGATCGCCTGGATCTCGAGAAAATCGATGATCTCCTCGACCTTGAGCCGGTGTTCGATTTCCTCGTTGCGCGCCGGCCCGACATTGAGCACCTGCCAGAAGAAATTCTTGTGCATCTTCAGCGTCCGGCCCGACATGATGTTGTCAAGCGTCGACATGCCCTTGAACAGCGCGACATTCTGGAACGTACGCGCAATGCCTGAAGCCGCGGCCTCATAAGGCTGCATCCGCGAGCGCGCCTGACCGCGAAACGTGATCACACCTTCCTGCGGATGATAAAACCCGTTGATCACATTCAGCATCGAAGTCTTGCCGGCGCCGTTCGGTCCGATGATGGCCCGAATCTCGCCCTTGCGGATATCGAACGAAATGTCCGAAATCGCTTTGACGCCACCAAACGACAGCGACACATTGTCAACTTTCAGCATCACGTCGCCGGGGTTGAGCCCGTCATCCGCAGCATGCAGCTCGACATGTTTGACACGCGCATTCATTCGGCTGCCTCCGGCATCGTTTCCACACTGGGGTGAACCGTGGCATCCGCAACTTTCACAGTGGCGCGAATAGCGCCCTTGCGACCATCCTCAAACGTCATTTCCGTCTCGATGAATTGCTCGGCCGCCCCGTTATACAGCGCCTCGATCAGCGGACCGTAGCGTTCGGCGATGAAGCTGCGGCGCACTTTCTGGGTCCGGGTCAGCTCACCGTCATCGGCGTCCAGTTCCTTGTGCAGCACCAGAAAGCGCTTGATCTGCGCACCGGACATCATCGGTTCGGCCGCCAGATCGCGGTTAACCTGGTTGATGTGACCGGTCATCATTTCATAAACCTGCGGCAGGCCTGCCAGTTCCTGATAGGAGCCATAGGAAATGTTGTTGCGCTCGGCCCAGTTACCCACCGCCGTCAGATCAATGTTGAGGAACACCGAAACAAAATCCCGCCCGTCGCCAAAGGCGACCACTTCCTTGATATTGGGGAAAAACTTGAGCTTGTTCTCGATGTATTTCGGCGCGTACAGCGCCCCGGTAGTCAGCTTGCCGACGTCCTTGGCCCGGTCGATGATCTTGAGATGGCCGCGTGCATCGAAAATACCTGCATCTCCTGTCATCACCCAGCCGTCGGGCGTCATGGTTTCCTTGGTCTTGTCCTCGTCGCCGTAATAGCCGGTGAACATGCCAGGCGAGCGGAACTGCACTTCGCCGCTTTCGGTGATGCGGATTTCCACATCCGGTGCGGCCGGCCCCACCGTGTCGGGGCGCACGTCGCCATCCTTCTGGCAGGTGACATAGAGGAAGGCTTCGGTCTGGCCGTAAAGCTGCTTGAGATTGATGCCCAGCGAGCGGAAGAACGAAAACAGGTCCGGCCCGATCGCTTCGCCGGCCGTGTAAGCCGTCCGGATGCGGGTGAAGCCGAGCACATTCCTGAGCGGACCATAGATCAGCTTGTCGCCGATCCAGTAGGAAATCCGTCCCGACAACGGCACAGGTCGGCCCTCGAGGATCTTTTCGCCATAGGCCTTGGCGACGCCGAGAAAATGGTGGAACAGCCATTTCTTCGGCCCGCTCGCGTCTTCCATCCGGATCATCACGCTGGTCAGCAGGCCTTCAAACACCCGCGGTGGCGCGAAATAGAAGCTCGGCCCGATCTCGCGCAGGTTCTGCGCCACGGTGTCGGGGCTTTCGGGGCAACTCATGCACAGCCCGGCCACATAGCCCTGCGCATAATTGAGGTAATGATCGCCAACCCAGGCCAGCGGCAGATAGGCCAGCACTTCATCGTGCTCGGTCAGATTATCAAATGCGGCTGTGTCTTCCGCCGCCTTCACCGAGGCCGACGCCGTCAGCATCACGCCCTTCGAGCGGCCGGTCGTGCCGGAGGTGTACAAGATCGCCGAAATTTCGCTGCCATCGGAGGCGCGAATTCCGGCTTCCCAGTCAGCCACTGCGGATGTGTTCGCCAGCGCGATTTCACGACCCTTGTCCTGCACGTCGCCAAAATCATGCAGAAGACCGCGATCATAATCGCGCAGACCGCGCGGCTCGTCGAAAATGATGTTGGTGAGGCCGGGAACATCAGTAGCAACGGATTGAATCTTGTCGACCTGCTCCTGGTCCTGAACAATGGCAAAACGCACACCCGCATGGTGCAGCACATAGGCCATTTCTTCAGCAACAGAGTCCGCATAGACCGGAACAGGGATCGCCTTGAGCGATTGAGCGGCGCAGAAAGCCCAGTAGAGCCGCGGCCGATTGGAGCCGACAATGGCGATGCGGTCACCCTCACCCAGACCCATGGCCTTCAGACCAAGCGCAAAATCGCGAATCTCGTCGAGTTGCTCCGACCAGGTCCAGGTCTGCCAGATACCGTAGTCCTTGATGCGCATCGCAGGCCGCGCTGCAAAACGCTTTGCGTTGAGCAACAGATACTGCGGAAACGTAACCGGCTTGCCGCCGGCGGTCACGCCTGTGGCTTCCATCTCCTCACTTCTCCTCCTGTCCGGATGGCTTGATGCCATTTCCGGGCGCGTGGATCCCCATCCACGCCATAGGCCGTTCCCCTGGCCATTCTTCGCACCGGTCAAGCCGGTAGCTTTGGTTGCCGGTTACCAGCCGCTGTCCTCTCAGCCGCCGGTTTCCGGGTGCGGTCACGAATTAAATGAACGCTCGTTTACCTTAGTCGTCCTGACCTCCGTTGCAAGTGCTACTTTCGTGGGTCTTCACACTTTTCCATTGATCGTTTCCAACCGGTCGACCAGAGCCGTGACGCCAAAGCGGATCGGATCCGTGGCCGGCACGCCATACTCGCTTGCAAGCCCTTCCAGCAGCGCCTTCGCCTCGGCCTCGCCAAGCTTCTGGGTGTTGACGGCGATCCCCGTGCAGGTGATGGCCGGATTGGTCAATTTCCCGCAGGCGATGGTCATGTCGATAACTTCCTGAATGCTCGGCAAGCCATGCTTGACCCCGCGCATCGTTGTCCGTGTCGGCTCATGGCAGACCACGAACGCGTCGGCCTGCGCGCCGTGCAGCAGCCCCAGCGACACACCGGCAAAGCTTGGATGGAACAGCGACCCCTGCCCCTCGACCAGATCCCAATGGCCAGGATCATCCGCCGGTGCGATCCACTCTACAGCCCCCGAAATGAAATCCGCTGCCACCGCGTCGATCGCGGCCCCACGGCCTGAAATGAACACGCCGGTCTGCCCGGTGGCACGGAAATCCGCGTCCATTCCCCGCGCCCGCATCTCGCGTTCAAGCGCCAGCGCGGTGTATTTCTTGCCCACGGAACAGTCGGTTCCCACTGTCAGACAGCGCAGACCCGGGCGCTTTGTCCCCTTGCCTGTATCAAAGCGCTGATCGGAAAAGCGAACGTCATGCAGCTTGGCGCCGCCGCGCTCCGCAGCTGCACGGATTTCCGGAATCGATGCAAGCCGTGTGTGCAATCCGGTCGCCACGTTGAGACCCGCATCAAGCGCTGCAACGATGGACGCAATCCAGTGCGGAGGCAGAACGCCGCCGGCGTTCACTGAGCCGACCACCATGGTCTTGACGCCTTGCGCGACCGCCTCCTCGATCGAGAGATCAGGTATATTTGCATCAGCCTGGCAGCCCTCAAGCCGCAACTGGCCGATGCACCACTCCGGCCGCCAGTCAACGATCCCCACTCCGGTTTTAGCCGCCAGAGCGTCGGGCACATCACCGAGAAAAATCAGATAGGGCGGATCGATGACCATCACATACTCCAGACTTTGAGATTGGTTTCAGACCACCACTGTCATGCGCCCGGGTGTAACCGTCAAGACGGCAATTGCCCTCTCCACCTGATTGTCCCGGCAGATGCCAAAACCGCGTCCGTTTACGGAGAAGACGACAGCACGAAAGCGTCAAAACAGGGCGTCAGTGTAATGCGGTTATGGGCAGTCAGCGCTGAAGCGTAATGCTCTAGAAGCTGCTTTCGCGCGTGATGCACCGGACAGGTCGGCACGAGGATCAGATCCGTCTGCGACACTGCGGCGCGCGTTCGGGCGTCGAGCTCCGGCAGCGCCCGGTTCGGATCGGCGCCGATGGCAACATACTCGGTGCCCTTCTTGTTCAGCAGATAGGGAAACGGATTGGCGAAATCGAGATTCAACACCCGCTCGAACCGGTGACCTGTCTTGGCTTCCATCGCCTTGATTGCCACCGTGGCCGCCTGCATTTCCTGCAGTAAGAGGTATTGGTAATCCGGATCCGAAAACATGATGAAGGATGGCAATGCCCCGGTCTCGGCAATCGCCTCATAGGTATCCCGGTGGGCGATATAGATCCCGCGCATCCGTTCGGCCTGTTCAACGAACACGTCCTTGGCCGAAACCCTGCCGATCGGACCCATATCCGGGGCATCCAGAACGACATAACCCGGGGCCACCGCCAACGTCCGGGCTGCCTTGTGCAGCACATTGCTGATGTTGGGCACCGCCGAAAATGCGATCAACACCAGGACAATCACACTGTAACGGCCGTAAGTTGCCATCGGCAGCACCAGCACTGCCAGGAGCGCTGGCCAGATGATCAGGCCAGCCTGGCCGCCGGTATTCTGGGTTTCGTAAAACAGACTGCAAAACAGCAGCAGACCAACCCAGAACCAGTGAGCATCGAAGATCCGGCTCAGCTTGTTGCCGGAAGCCCGGCCGCCCGCAGCGTCGAGCCCCGACCATGATGCCGCCAACAGCGCAACAACGAGCAGTCCGCCTGCACCAAAAACATTGAAATGCTGGGAAATCGCAGTCAGAAACCGCGGCAGCAAGGCGTCGCTGTTTTGCGAGGCGAGCAGGATGATGTCCTGCACATACGGGACAACCATCCCCGTCGACAATTCGGCAATCCCGGTCGCGCCGATGCAGACAAGCGCAGTCGCGATGGCTGTTTTGACCGATATCCGGCCAAGTACCAGTCCAAACAGCAGGATCGGGCCTGCAGCAAGCAGGGCCGTGATCTTGCAGAATGCCATCGACAGCACCAGCACACTGAGCACGATGGCTTGAATGACTTGGCTGCGCACAAATAGAACCGTTGCCGCCACCAGATAGATCAGATGTGCACCGTGACGGTTGTAAATGCCAAAGGCGTCGGTTCCCGGATAAGGGTAGAAATCGATGACGTTGAACGGCAGCGCTGTGAAGATCATCCATGGCACAAACAGCCAAAGCGCCACCGTGCCACTACGCTTCGCCGTGTCCCAAAGGATCAGCGCCATCACAGGAGCGGTAACCGGCAGCCAGATCCATTGTGTCAGAAGCACCGGTTGCGCATCGGGAAACACCCGCGCAGAAAACGCCGCGAGAAAATACTCAAGCGGCCCGACAGGTGCGAAAAAATCAATCGCCGGCCATTGGCCCTGCGCGATACGGCCGATCGCATCGTAATAGACCAGCACATCCCAGTACATCGGTCCGATGGGCAGAACCAACGGCAACGTTTGCAGCACCAGTAAAACCACAACAAAGCCAATGAGCGCCGGATAGAGCCAAAACAGCGCGCGCCGTCCCGGCGCATCGCCAAACCCTGTGTCAACCATGCTCATACAGCCCCCGAAGGTGATTCCCTGTTTGGGAGTGTGTTCGATTTCCGACCCACGGGTCAATCACGAGACCTGCGGCGTATGTTCATTCCAGACCGCCACTTTGTTATCGACCAGGAAATAGATCAACCGGCGGGTCAGGATTTTCTGGCCCTCAAATAAATCGAGGCGCGCCAAAGCTGGAATGTTTTGCCCGTCATGCCTGTGACAAGCCGGTTCGGCGGGCGAGACCGCGCTCGATGGCGGACAGTCCATCATAGAGCAAAACTGCGACCGCTCCAACGATCAGGCCACCCTGCAGCACGAAGGCTGTGTTGTTGGTCTGCAAGCCGGCGATGATGACCTCTCCCAGGGTTTTCGCCGCGACCGTGGAGCCTATCGTTGCGGTTGCCAGACTGACGACCACCGACAAACGGATTCCGGCCAGAATGATCGGCATGGCCAGTGGCAGTTCGACCCGCCAAAGCCGCTGCCGGTCTGTCATGCCAGCACCGCGTGCAGCTTCCAGGACCGGACCCGGCAAGGTCGCAAATCCGGTCAGTGTGTTCTCAAAAATCGGCAGCAGCCCGTACAGAAACAGGGCGACCAGCGTCGGTTTCTCACCGAAGCCGAGCACGGGTACGGCGAGCGCCAGAACCGCAACCGGCGGAAAGGTCTGGCCGACATTGACCAGGCTGCGCGACAGCGGCAGAAATTCCGCGCCGAACGGGCGGGTGACCAGAATGGCAAGCAAGACGGCCACCACAGTCGCCGCCGCTGTCGCAATCGCCACTGTGCGCAAGTGGAGCAGCGTCAGCGTCAGCAGGCTGCCCTGATTGTAGATCGCCGGCGCATTTTCCTGGGCCAGAGGCCTCAGCAGCGGCTCGAACCAGTCGGGTGAGAGCAGAAAGCCCACCAGCAGCGACAACAGGCAGGCACGCGCAAACCATGGAAACCATGTTCCCGTCATGGCCCGGCAGCCCTGCGCGACAGGGCTTCGAGCGTCACCTTGCCGAGGGGCGAACCATCGGCACCGACAACCGGTGCTGCCTGACGGCCGCTCCACAACAGCTCGGACAAAGCGTCCCGTTGGCTGGTGGTTTCGACAAGCGCCGCGCCTTGCGCCGTGCCCGGCTCGACCGCATGGCCCACCGTGTCGATCGACAACAGCCGGAAGGCGCGTTCATTCTCCCCGATCAGGCTCTGGACAAAATCCGTGGCCGGCTGCCGCACAAGTTCCGAGGGCGCGGCGTATTGCACCAGTGCGCCTGCATCCATCACGGCGATGCGATCGGCCAGGTGAAAGGCTTCATCCATGTCATGCGTGACCAGGATGATCGTTGTTCCGAACAGCTTCTGGATCTCCAGCAAATCAATCTGCGCCTTGGTGCGGATGATCGGATCAAGCGCCCCGAAAGGCTCGTCCATCAAAAGCACATTCGGCTCGGCCGCTAGTGCCCGCGCAACACCCACGCGCTGCTTCTGACCGCCGGAGAGCTCATGCGGAAAACGGTCGGAAAAGGTCGCGGGGTCAAGCTGGAACAGCTCAAGCAGTTGTGTGACCCTCGCCTTGATCCGGGCCTTGTCCCAGCCAAGCAGGTCAGGGACGGTGGCAATGTTCTGCGCAACCGTGCGATGGGGAAACAGCCCGTGCCCCTGGATCGCATAGCCGATGCGACGCCTGAGCTCGAACCCCGGCAGCGTGCTGATGTCTTCGCCATCGATCCGGATCGTGCCGGAGGTCGGCTCGACCAGCCGGTTGATCATCCGCAGCAGCGTTGTCTTGCCCGACCCCGAGGTGCCGACCACCACCGTGACGCTACGCGGCTCCACCACCATCGAGACATCTGCGACGACGGTCGTCTGATCATAGCGCTTGCTGAGACCCTCGATTTCAATCATCTGACTGTTCCAGCTGTGCCCGCGGGGGCGTAGATGTCGACAAGCGCATCCAGGACGATGGCCGATGCGAAAGCCAGACCCACTGTCGGCACCGCTCCGAGAAGCACCAGATCCATAGCCGTCTGCCCCATGCCCTGGAACACGAACACGCCGAAGCCGCCGCCGCCAATCAGCGCGGCGATGGTCGCAAGGCCGATATTCTGCACCAGCACGATCCGGATGCCGGTCAGGATAACCGGAAGGGCAAGCGGCAATTCGATCCGCATCAGCCGCTGGGCGACGGTCATGCCGACGCCGCGCGCCGCCTCGTTGGCTTCACGCGGCACGCCAGCCAGCCCCACCACCGTGTTGGCCACCACCGGCAGCAGCGAATAGAGAAACAGGGCGACAAAGGCGGGTGCTGCACCGATGCCGCGAATGCCGAGCGCGCTGGCGCCCGGTACATTGATCGCCACCCAGCTCAGCGGAGCGATCAGGATTCCAAACAGCGCGATCGAAGGAATGGTCTGGATCAGATTGAGCACATTCAGCACACCGGCCCGCAACCGCTCTACCCGGTGGCAGAGAATACCCAACGGGACGCCGACGGCAGCGGCAACCACAAGCGATCCCACGGCGAGCAGAACATGCCGGACTGCCTCGGCCCAGAAGGCATCGGCGCGGCTGGCATATTCCTTGAGGATCGAAAGACTGGCCCACAGCCCCGACGTCAGGCAGATGCCGACAGCTGCCAAGGCCACCGCAAGCAGGGCGACGCGCATAAGCGGTTTCGGATTGAGGCGTGCGATAGCATCGGCCGCCATCAGGGCGAAGGCAAACACCAGCACCCAGAAGCCGGACGCCGGCGCTGTGCGCGCGTAACTGTCACCCTCAGGAGTCAGATGGCTGGCGGCAATGCCAATGGTGACGGCAAGGCCCGCAAGCATTATCGCCGCCACCGATAGCCGCAGCAGGATCGGTGCGCGAAAAAGCGCGACCAGACCAGCGCCGAGCAAGGCAAGGGCCAGCACCATGCCAAGTCCCGACGGCAGCGCCTCCAGCAGAAAGCGGCCTTCGCCGGGCACGATGCGATTGGCCCGGAAAGTCACGAACGGGGCGGCATAGGCGCCATAGGCGACCATGAGAGCGAGGACCACACCAAGCTTGTCAAAGCGAAGGCCCAAGCCGCGATCCCCGTCAGAACCGGACGCGGCCTGCTTCCAAGGATCAGAGGCAGACCGCGCCATCCTATTTCAGAAAGCCGTTTGCTTTCAGGAAGTCATCAGCGACCGCCTTGGCTGGCTCGCCGCCGACCTGGACGCGACCGTTGAGTTCCTGAAGTGTCACCAGGTCGAGCTTTTCAAACACCGGCTTCAGCAGCGTCTCGATCTCCGGGTGCTGTTTGAGAACCGCTTCGCGAATGATCGGCGCCGGCTGGTAGACCGGCTGCACCGATTTGTCGTCCTCGAGCACGACCAGACCGGACGGGGCGATGCCGCCATCAGTGCCGTAAACCATGGCCGCATTGACGCCGCTGGTCTGATTGGCCGCAGCTCCGATCGTTGCGGCGGTGTCGCCGCCCGAAAGCGTGATCAGCTGATCCGGCTTCAGCGTGAAGCCATAGGCGGTCTGAAAGGCCGGCAGAGCGGCTGGCGAATTCACAAATTCGGAAGAGGCCGCCAGAACGACATTGCCGCCGCCTGCGACGAAGGCGCCGAAATCGCTGAAGGTCTTGATCTGGTTGGCCTCGGCAACATCCTTGCGAACCGCGACCGCCCAGGTGTTGTTGGCCGGCGACGGCGTCAGCCAGACGATCTTGTTGGCGTCATAGTCAAGCGACTTGGCCTCCGAATAGGCCTTTGCGGCATCTCTCCAGAGAGGATCTTCGGCCTTCTGGAAGAAGAACGCCGCATTGCCGGTATATTCGGGATAGATGTCGATCTCGCCGGCAGTGATCGCCTGTCGCATGATCGGCGTCGCGCCCAGTTGCAGGCGATCCGTGGTCTCGATGTTGTTGGCATTGAGCACCGAGAGGATGATGTTGCCAAGCACGCCGCCTTCGGTATCGATCTTGGACGACACAACCACCTGCGCCGACGCGGAGGCCGCCGTGACAAGGAGTGCGAGTGTGGTTGCGATTATGTTGGGTTGAAAACGCATTGTCGCTGTCTCCTTCAAGAGAGTTTCCCGCTTTAGGTAATATTGGCATATCCGCGATAAAACGCGAAGCACGACAGCGCATTTAAGTCAGCGACCGGCAAAGGACAGGGCGCCCCAGGAAAATTGCAGTTTACAGAGCAGCACTCAGCGAATTCAAATGGAAACCACGCCGCTTGAGACTGCTGATCATCGGCGGTGGTCCCGGCGGCTATGTCTGCGGCATCCGCGCCGGCCAGCTCGGCATCGACACCGTTGTCGTCGAGCAGGCCAAGGCCGGCGGCACCTGCCTGAATGTCGGCTGCATTCCTTCGAAGGCGCTGATCCATGCCGCCGACGAGTTCCACAAGCTCAGCGGCTATGACGGCCGCTCGGCGCTTGGTATTACCGCCGCCAGCCCTTCCATTGATCTCAGCCGCACCATCGCCTGGAAGGACGGCATCGTCGCCCGGCTCACCGGCGGCGTCCAGGGTCTGCTGAAAAAGGCCGGCGCGCGGTTGATCACCGGCCAGGCTGAATTCCTCGACGGCAAGACCGTTCAGGTGACCACCGACGCGGCGGTGCTGCGCATCGTGGCGGAAAATGTGATCATCGCCACCGGCTCGGAACCGGTGGAACTGCCGTTCCTGCCCTTCGGCGGCAAGGTGATCAGCTCCACAGAAGCGCTGGCGCTTGACGCGGTGCCGGAACGGCTGGTGGTCGTTGGTGGTGGCTATATCGGGCTGGAAATCGGCACCGCCTTCGCCAAGCTCGGCGCCGCCGTCACCATTGTCGAAGCCACGTCGAAGATCCTGCCGCAATATGATTCAGCCCTGACAAGACCGGTGATGGCCTCTCTCGAAGCGCTGGGCATCAAGCTGATGCTCGACACCAAGGCCAAGGCCGCGTCCGACACCGGCCTGATGGTTGAGACCGCCGACGGCGAGATCATTGACCTGCCGGCCGAGCGGATCCTCGTCACCGTTGGCCGCCGCCCGCGCTCGCAAGGCGCCGGCATTCCCGGCCTCAGCCTCGACATGGACGGACACTTCATCCGCATAGACGAGAACTGCCGCACATCGATGCGTGGCGTCTTCGCCATCGGCGACGTCACCGGCGAGCCGATGCTGGCCCACCGCGCCATGGCCCAGGGCGAATTGGTCGCCGAATTCCTCTCTGGCAAGAAGCGCGTCTGGGACAAGATCTGCATTCCCGCCGTCTGCTTCACCGATCCGGAAATCGTCACCTGCGGCCTGTCGCCCGACGAGGCGAAAAGCGCCGGCATCGAGACCACGACCGGCCAGTTCCCCTTTACCGCCAATGGCCGCGCCATGAGCATGGAGGCCGAGAACGGCTTTGTTCGCGTTGTCGCCCGCAAGGACAACGGCCTGATTCTGGGTCTGCAGGGTGTTGGCGAGGGAATCTCGGAACTTGCCGCAGCCTTCGCCATCGCCATAGAGATGAGCGCCCGGCTTGAAGACATCACCGCAATCATCCACGCCCACCCGACGCTCGGCGAAGCGCTGCACGAAGCCTGCCTCAAGGCGCTGGGACATTCGCTGCATATTTGAAATCAATGCAGGTGCGACCGGACGCTGAGCCTGACAAGGGCACTGTCAGACTGATGCGAATTCGGCTCCGCATTGCGGGAATGGCAATCTGTTTGCTAGTGCATACGACGTGCCACTCCACGAGAGAAGTTATAAGGTGCGGTTACTTGTGGACTTGTTCCCCGTCAGCACCTATGGCGCAGAATTGAGGTTGTGATTTAGGGAGGGGCTTGTTTTCGTCGTACTCTCGAAGGAATGAAAATGAGACCGAATTCCTCAAATGTCGAAAAGCCTGCCGAGCAGGCAGCGAATGCCGACATTCCATCTGAAAAATAGACCGCTGACTCAAAAGCTTGAACGCGTCCACTTCAATCCGGGTCATATCCTGATGCTTTGAAGTAGTTGGCGCACTCCTGGGGTTAGAAGAGTTTAATGAGATCGCCGACGGTGTTCCACAGCCCGTCGACAGAACGTTCGGTCTTTGCACGCAATAGCGCCTTGAGGTTGGAGAAGGCGTTCTCGATCGGGTTAACGTCGAGGCTGCAAGGCGGCAGATAGAGCAGCGCGCAGCCTGCGGCCTCTATGGCCCCTCGAATGCCATCCGCCTTGTGGGCCGGCAGATTATCCATGACGATATAGTCGCCGGGGATGAGGGCGGGAACAAGAAGCTGCTCGATATAGGTTCGAAACGCTACCCCATTCATCGCTCCGTCAAAGACCATCGGTGCGGTCGCTAAGCATTGCCGAAAGCCTCTTTTAGGGTTGGTCAAAGAAAACCCTGGAAACTGGCAAGAAGCGGTTGGCTAGGAACGCCGCTCGCTCCGCCATGTCGGACGAGGTGAAGATTCTGCGCCGCATGATCCCGCTATTTAAAGGAGTTTGTCGCCAAACAGGCACTCGAAATGCTACTGCGCAAAAGCATGATCAGGCATCAAGGCGAAGAGGAATGTGATATCCCGCCTCCGAGAAACTCGCAGATCGTCCGGGTTGTTGAGCAGTCACGCCTGACAGTAAAATAGACGCTCGACAAAGCTTGGCATTCCGAGCCTTCACGGGTATCGAACCGCATTCTCTTAGATGGCCTCCAGATGCCACCGTTTGCGGCTCGGCCGTGTTCCCTAAACCCGCCGTTTCCTTATTTCTGCGGCGAAAACCGGACCGACCATGTTCCACCAGAACGGTATGGTCTCGTGGCTAACCTCAATACCGTGTTCGTGCAGCATATCCTATACATTTCGCGACGCTATGCGACCGCCCTGACCCGCTCAAAAATTACATTCTGATAATCTCCAAATCAGACCTAGACCAAATTCGTCGCACAAAACTTATGAACCAAGAGTGCTACCTTACACCGATATGGTCTCATTCTCTGGGCGAATATCTGTCAGCCGGCCATCGAAGTGGCGCAAATAATGATCTTTTCTAGGGTGATCGAGACAAGCGGCTTCGTTCACTTCAATCCCCAGGCCCGGCATGTCGTTGATGGTAATGTATCCGTTGGAAAAAACCACATTCTCTCTGCAAACATCCTTTCGCCACGGAACATCACTCATCATCGTTTCAAGGATCGAAACTGCGGGCAAAGCTCCCGCCAAATGGATATTCATGGCGTTAGCAACCGGCCCCATGGGGTTATGGGGCGCGACCGGGATGAAGCTGCTTTCGGCCAGTGAGGAAATTGCTTTCAGAGCCTCCAGACCACCCACGTGGCAGACGTCCGGTTGCAAATAGTCCGCGGCTTTTGCCGCGATCAGCGCCTGGAACGATGCAGGGTCATAATATCGTTCTCCCGTGGCAATCGGGACCGGGCTCAAGGCTCTAAGATCACCGAGGGCACCGATATTTTCCGGAGGCAGTGGTTCCTCGAACCAAAGCGGCTCGAATTCCTTCAGCGAGCGCGCAATCCGCAGCGCCGTGGCCTGGTTAAACCTGCCGTGGCCTTCGATGATAATATCGACATGCTTTGGAACGGACGCCTTCACCGCTTCCACGATCCCCATTGCAGTCAATAGTTCAGTGGGGGTCAAATCCATATAGGCAGAGCCAAATGGATCCCATTTCAGGGCCGTATATCCGAGCTCAACGACAGCTTTGGCTTTCTCGACGAATTCATCCGCTGTCTTTGCTCCGGTGAACCAGGCATTGGCATAGCAGCGAATTTCATCACGCACCTTGCCGCCAAGCAGGTCGTAAACCGGGACACCAAGCGCCTTGCCCTTGATGTCAAACAACGCGGCTTCGATGCCGCTCAGGGCACTGCGCAGAATCACACCGGTACGGAAGTAGCTTTGCCGATGAATCTGCCCGACCAGCCGATTGATTTCGAACGGATCCTTTCCGACGAGAAATGGCGTGGCGGTATGGATGGCTGCTGCCACGGCTTCGTCATTGAACTCGACGGTCGCCTCTCCCCAGCCATACAGGCCTTCATCGGTCTCGATTTTCACCAACACCAGATTGGCACGGAAGAAGTCAACGATATATGTTTTAACAGACGCGATTTTCACTTTTCAAACTCCCTCATACATTTGAGCATGTCATCACGCGCGCTCGCCGCATGATGGCGCGCCACTGCGCCTGCCGTGCTGACGTCCCGCCTGAACAGTGCTTCAATAAGCCTGCGGTGCTCTTCGACGATCTCTGCAAAACGGCCAGGTTGAAATCCGACATGGTTGCGCAGCATGACGATCGTGTTCTGGTTCTGTTTGATGATCCGCTTGGCGTCAGCATTTCCGCCCAGATCGGCGATGATGACATGAAGCTTTTCGTTGTGGAGCAAGAGCGCCTGGTGGTCGTCGTTGCGGACGGCTTCGACAACCAGTTCCTGCGCCTTCTCGATTTCCGCAAAGGCCGAGAAGCTCATTTTCATACAAGCAGTCTCTGTCAGGTGCGCTTCGAGCACACCGCGAACATCGTAGATGTCGCGAACATAGTCGTGGTCCACATGGCAGACTTCCGCGCCCTTGTTGGGGATGATCTGAACCAGCCGCTCGCAATGCAATGTGCGGAGTGCCTCTCGCACCGGCATGGTGCTGGATTGGTAGCGCGCGGCGATATCAGAGATCTTGATCCGCTCGCCCATGGCGTATTTTCCGAGGATAATCTCCGACCTGAGAAGATCCGCGATGCGGGTCACCGAGTACCCGGTATGTGCAATATTGTCTGTATCAGGCATAGGAAAACCCCTTTTTATGTAAGGCCGGCGGCCAAGCGCTCCAATCCTTCAAGTCAGATCGCATCGGCCCAGTATCACCGCATGACGCCGCCACCATCAATATCTAGCGATATGCCAGTCACATGTTTGGCGCCGTCCGAAGCAAGGTAGAGCGCGCCTGCAGCCACGTCCGATGGTTTGGCAAGCCCCAAGGGAACGGTCTCCATGATCTTCTCAATTGCCTCTCGTGGATTGGTCTTCCAAAGCAGTTCGGTATCTGTCTGTCCGGGCGTGATGACGTTGACCGTGATCTTGTCGACCGCGACAGTCCTTGCCAGGGATTTCGCGAACGCGAAAAGTCCACCCTTGCTGGCCGCATAGGCGACATGGCCACGCAATGCGCCACGAAACCCGGTGGGAGAGCCGATCAGAAGGATGCGTCCACCTCTGCCATTGTCACGCATGGATTTCGTCGCCCGCTTGGCACACAGAAACGAACCCGTGAGATTGACGTCCATGATGGTTCGCCACTCGTCCAACTCAAGCTCGAAGATGTCGCCCTTGTCCGATAGGCCCGCGGAGGCCACAAAAATATCCACGCCGCCATACTGTTCGATGCAATGGTCAAACAGCCTGTCAACGGATTCCGGATCTGTCACATCGACTTGCCGGCCTTCGGCGGCTCCACGTGCAATTGCAATCCGCTCAGCAACTCTTACTGCAGCATCGGCGTCGATGTCGGCAACGACAACACGCGCGCCAGCCCTGGCGAATTCCTCGGCAATTGCCGCACCGATGCCGCCACCGCCGCCCGTTATGACGGCGCATTTTCCATCAAGACTGATCTCTACACTCACCGTCGGTTCCTTTATTTGTGCGGCAAGCGCCCCGCCTGAGGCGCTTGCGATAATCCGAATTCCAATTTTGCGTCGATCGGGTTACTTGGCGTCCAAGCTCTGAATACTGTCGAGCAACCCCTTGGACCAAAGACCCTCGTCTTCAAGCATGCGTCCCTTTGCAAGCGTCGCAGCCTGCAATGGGGCCGTATCAATATCGGTAAGGGTAGCGCCGGTCGCCGTCATCTGGTCGAGAACGCCCTGCATTTCTGCCTGAGCCTCTTTGTACGCCCAATCAATGGCACCCTGTGCAGCTTCGCCCAGAACCGTGCGCTCTTCATCGGTAAGCGACTGGTAACGTGCCTCATTGATGATGAGCGCTGTGCTGCTGATCGTGTCGCCCGTGGTGACAATATTCGGACCCGACAAATGGAAGTTGTTCGGGAACGTGTCCGATGGATTGCCAAATGCCCCGTCGATAACACCGGTTTTCATGGCCAGGAATACCTCGGAGAAGTTCAGCGGGGTCGGCACTGCGCCCATGGCATCCCAACTGTCAATGAACACCCTGATCTGCGGCACCCGAACCTTCAACCCCTTGATGTCGTCAGCTGACTTGATCGGAACGCGGGAGTGGAAGTAACGTGGCTGCGTCGAGGTCGCGGCCAGGACACGGATCCCTGTTTCTGCAGCGATTTCCTCAACGATCTTGCCAAATTGCTCGCTCTTGAAGAATGCGTTGAGGTGATCTGTGCTGTTGAAAGCAAAGCTCCAGTTCAAGACCGCGAGGTCGGGATGAAAGCTCGACACCCAAGCCATGTCCGTTCCCATGATATCCACGGCACCCGAGATTGTCTGGTCCATCACCTGGGCCGCGTTGCCGAGAACGGTCCCCTCAACGTGGTTGATGGCGAGCGTCGAGTCCGCTTCTGCAACGAGATCCCGAAACTTGTTCCCCACCCGATTTCCAAGCGACCCGACGGCGTTGACCGTCGATGTTGTAAGCGTGGTGTCAGCGCGTGCGACAGATGGTTGCGCAAGGCTTGCGGCAAATGAAAGTGTGGCGGCGACCGCCAGTATCCCGAAATGTTTCATATCTCTCCTCCGTGTTTCGAATGACGTCTTTTCCGGCATTATATGATCATATGTCAACCAATAGTTTGAATTTTCATAGACTGATTGATAAGAAAATACAATTTTCGAGCGGCAATTGGTTGATTTTTGCTGTTATATGATCATAAAGAGTGAAAGCCTAAATGGCGCCGGAGAGGGAAAAATGTTGAATTTCGCACGAACGCTCCGAGTGGTAAGCCGAATTGAGCTTATCGCCGCAACACTGCTGCTGGCGCTGATTGTCGTCGTCATCCTAAGTCAGGTGGTTTTGCGCTATGGCTGGAACTCGCCAATACAATGGGTCGAGGAGATATCCACCGCATCGATGATCTGGCTTACGTTTCTCGCCGCCAGCCTGATCTACAAAGAAGGCCGTCAAATGCGCCTGTGGAGCCCGGAAGATCACACCTCCGGACGGCTGAGCCACTTGATCGGTATTGTTACCAATCTCCTGATCCTCGCCACGTCGGTTTATGTTGTCTGGATCGCCCTGCCGATTGTCAGCATCGAAAACAAGTCCGTCACCACGTCCCTCCCGATTGACCTACCCAAGGGCTGGGTCTTTTCCGTTCCTGTTATTATTGGATTCTCGTCGATCTCCCTGACAGCGGTTTATTTCACGCTGAAGGGGCTGTTTGGTTTCATGCAGAAGCCGGTGACCTTGCCAGACCTGTCTCCGATTCCGCCGCTTCAGCCTTCTACCGAGGAGGCACTCTAATGCTGCTCACGCTTCTGCTTGTCTTTGCACTCACCCTCGCGGTGGGCATGCCCGTCGCCTTTTCCATGCTCATCAGCAGCATCGCGGCGCTTCTCGTGGGGGGCACTTTCCCGTCAATGATTATTGTCCAGCGGATAGCGCCTGGATTGGACAGCTTCCCGCTTCTGGCCATCCCGTTGTTCGTACTTGCCGGAAACTTTCTCAACAGCTCAGGCATTGCACACAGGATATTCGACTTTGCCGCCACGCTGGTAGGCCACATCAAGGGGGGGCTGGCCCATGTCAATATTCTTGCCAGTCTGATCTTTGCGGGGATGTCAGGTGTCGCCTCAGCGGACGCCGCAGGGCTTGGGCAGATCGAAATGACACAAATGAAGCGCGCGGGATACGAGCCAGCGTTTGCCGCTGCGCTGACCGCCGTCTCATCCGTCGTCGGACCGATCATCCCGCCAAGCGTGATCATGGTGATTTATTCGGTCCAGGCCAGCGTTTCGCTCACCGACCTGTTTCTGGCCGGCGTCATCCCGGGCCTCATGTTTTGTACCTTTCTGATGGGCACGGTCTTCATCATGGCCCATACCGGGCGCATAAATGTTGAACCCGAAAAAAGAGCCACATTCCGAGAAGTCGGCCGTGCCGGTCTTCGGGCGTTGCCGGCTATCCTCGCGCCGGTATTTCTGCTTGCGGGGCTGTTTCTCGGGATAGCCACGCCGACCGAACTCGGCGCCATGATTGCTGCCTACGCACTAATCCTGGGCTTCACCCAGGGCAACATGACCGTGCGCCACGCACTTGAGGCATTCTTTTCCACCGTTCGAACCTGCGGCGTTCTCATCTTCATCGTGGCGGCATCGGTTCCCTTTGGTTGGATCATTGCGGTTTCAGGGCTCTCAAATTCCTTCTCCGGCTTTGTCACATCCTTTGCCAGTTCCCCCCTCCAAATTCTGCTGGTCATCAGTGTCCTGCTCTTGATCGCCGGCTCGGTCATAGAGACCGGCGCGCTGATGCTGATTGCCATCCCTATATTTCTGCCAACCATCCTCGCTGCAGGCATCGATCCTATTCACTTCGGCATCGTATTGATCCTTTGCTGCCTTGTCGGTGCAATCACCCCGCCGTTCGGGATCATCCTGTTCGTCATGATGGACGTGGCGCAAATCAGCATAGGCAAGCTCAGCCGAGCGGTATTGCCGTTCTATTTTCCCATTGTCGCGCTCCTGATCGTGATTTGCGCCTTTCCCATGATCAGCCTGTTTCTGCCAGTGCTTCTCGGCGGGATGTAGCGATGGGAGACATTTCAGAACCACACGGTTCCACTCCGGAAGATATTTCAGTCTGGAAAACCGGGGCGGAAGTGACCGAATGCCCCTATTGGGATCATCAAACGGGAAGCTTGTTTTTCGTTGATATCCGAAAGCCGGCGCTGCACCAGTATTCGGCTGAAGGCGCAGCGATGCGGTCCTGGCCACTCCCGGAACCTGTAGGCGCTTTCACGCTGCTTGAATCCGGTGCCCAGGCCATTGTTGGTCTTAAATCAGGCCTTGCCAGGCTTGATCTTGAAAGTGGCGTCCTTGAGCGGTTGCTCGACCCCGAACCAGACCTTCCAATCAATCGCCTCAACGAGGGAAAGGTCAGTCCCTGCGGAAAGTGGTTTCTGTTTGGATCCATGGACGAATCCGGCACCAACAAGCCCACAGGTTCGATCTATGCAATGTCCATGACAGGTGAACTCCACAAACTCGTCGAAGGCCTCGTCGTCGCCAACGGCCTGGCATGGAGCGTTGATGGATCAACACTGTATTATTCGGACAGCTGGGCATCGACAATATGGCAGTGTGACTGGAATGCCGACATCGGAAAAATATCGTCGGTTCGGATATTTGCTGAAATCGCAAAGCAGGACGGCGCCCCCGATGGCGCTGCCATGGACCAAGAAGGATGCTATTGGTCTGCGGGCGTCTCCGCCGGTTGCCTCAACAGATTCGCCCCCGATGGAACGCTGAAGTCTAAAATCCGGCTCCCGGTTCAGGCCCCGACAATGCCCGCTTTCGGACCGCCTGAGAGTGAAACGATGTATGTCACGTCACATCGCCGGATTCAAAATCCCACCGACATGGACGGTGGGATAGTGACTTTTCCAGTGCCGGCATCCGGGGTCGCAGTCCCCCGGTTCAAGATGTCAACTTGCGACGCAGGCGAAAGCAACAGCCCCTCGCCTGCGTGACCCGATGGGGCAACATCCCAAAGCAAGCGCCGGAGTTACTCACTCTCCCGGCTATCCAAGGCAAGGCGCGCAATAGCTGCAATCCCTCAGCCACAACCACATTACAGGCCATGGCTGTACCTAGGAAACCGACACGGCTCTACACCAAGCATCCATATCACCGCCTAAGCACACCAAACCAGCAGCCATCGGTCCATACGCAGATTTGTGAACTAATGCCAGACACCCTGAGAGCATGCTATTCAGCATAGCCCTTCGGTCTGCGATCTTCAGGAATCAAGCGCATGAAAGCCCTTCCCATGACCTCGGCATGATCTTCGGCGGACAATTTTGCGAGTTCCACTTTCAGTATCGCCAGTTCGGGTGCAAGGCCCGGCGCATCAGAGGCAAACAGCACTCGTTTGCTGCCCATTCTCGCAACCGGGCGGCTGACAGCCGCCTCGGGAATATCGGGCGTGCACGATATTTCGACATAGGCGTTGGGCAGGTCCTCAATAATGTCGGGAATGAAATGGATCACGTCCGGGTCCATGCCCAGATGCGCCATGATCAGCTTAGCCTCGGGATATCGCCTGGCCAGCGCGGCAAAATGATAAGGCGAGCAAATCTTCGTGTTGAAGTCGGTGTGGATCAGAATTGGAATATCGTTCGCGATCGCCGCTTCGCAGATTGGATCGACGAGCGGGCTATCAATCGGATAGAAGCCATGACCGGGCGGATAAAGTTTGATCCCGCCGAAGCCACGGTCGAGGTTGCGATTCAACTCATCAATGGCCTCGCCGCGATACCATGGATTCAGAATCGCGAACGGTATGAAACGATCAGGATACTGCGCCGTGGCAGCGGCGACATAGTCGTTGCCCTCGATGAAATGTTCTGGACGTACAAGCCCGGGGGCAGGTGAAAAAATGCAGGCATAATCGATGCCACACCGTTCCATCAATTCGATCTGGTCTTCAGGGGTGTGTTTCTTCAACCCCCAGATTTGTTCTCTAATGCCTACATTCACGTGTGCGTCGACGATCATCTAGATACCTCAATTCGGCTTGCTATTGTTTGTGTTGGAGTGACCATCCCATTGATATTATTCATGGTCAGGAATTAGAAATACATTGCTGATGTCGATATCGAGCGTCGAGCCAACTTCAATATCCGCTATCTCGCCCTGCTCCTGCGACAGATCCATTGTCAAATCACCCGAGTCAGTATGCAGAATGATCCGGTAGTGAGTGCCCATAAAAGAGACATCAGCTATCTGGCCGGAAGCGCGGTTAATCTGGCTGGTCTCTGTCGACTTTTTGCTGGCCAGGCGAAAATTTTGGGCCCCGACAACTGCAACAACCCGATCATCAGGTTGGAAGACTGTGGACGCCGTCCCGCGCAGTGTGAAAATGCCCCACTGCACAGTGATCGCGTCCTGCTCGACCCCGACAACCTGTCCCTTCAACAGATTGTTCATACCGACGAAAGAGGCGACGAAACCGGATGCAGGACGCAAGAAAATCTCCTTGGGGGTGCCGCGCTGAACCACCCTTCCTGATTTCATCACCAAGATCTCATTGCTGATTGCAAATGCCTCGGCCTGATCGTGCGTGACATAGACAATGGTGATGCCGAGTTCGCTTTGCAGACGCCGGATTTCAAATCGAATACGTTCACGCAACTGGGCATCGAGATTGGCGAGGGGTTCATCCATCAACAGAATGTCGGGCTCTATCGCCAGGGCGCGAGCAACCGCGCTGCGTTGCTGTTGTCCGCCAGACAGTTCACGCGGTACGCGGTCGAGAAGCGGTGCGATATCCATGAAATCGGCGACTTCGCCGACTTTTCGACGAATTCTCTCCGCCGTCCAACCCCGAACATTCAAGCCATAGCCAATATTGGCACCAATACTCATATGCGGAAATAATGCGTAGGATTGGAAGACAAAGCCGCAGTTGCGATGCCATGGCGCCAGGTTTGTAATATCCTTTCCGGCAATCGCCATGCTGCCGGCAGTCGGGGCGATAAGACCGCCTATCATTCGCAGTGTCGTTGTTTTGCCGCAGCCGCTGGGTCCGAGCAGGGTCGTCAACTTGCCTGCCGCGACATCGAAGGACACGTCATCGACGGCGACTACATCGCCGTAGGTCTTTCGCAGGCCTGTGACTGCAAGATTTTTTGGATTCTGCTTTGATGCGATTGTCATCGGCGGGTCTCCAAACGCAAGATTGCCTCGGCGGCAGTAACAAAAATGAGCGAGAACAGAAGCAAGATCGATCCGAGCGCCGCAGTTACCTGCGGCAGTCCGAACTGGGTCGTCTGGAACACTTGCACTGACAAGGGTACGAAACCCGGTTGAATGAGAAACAAGGTGATAATGAAGTCATTGATCGAACGAGCAAAACCAAGAATTCCGCCCGACAGGATCGCAGGCACAAGAAGAGGCAGAATGATTTTCAAGAACGTGGAGAAAGGCCGGGCACCCAAAGTCGCTGAGGCCTCTTCGATGGCCGGATCGATTGTCTCGAAACCAGCAATAATTGGCCTTGCCGCATAAGGGATCACGATAATGGTGTGAACGAGGATCAGCACGAAGGCAGGATGCATATCGCGCAACGGTGTGGAATTTAGCAATTGGAGATAGGCTAGGCCGAGAACCACGCCAGGGATGATGATAGGCAGGACCAGCATCTGGCGAATGAAAGCCTTGCCGCGGAACTCGTAATGGGTGGTTGCATAGGCGAGAGGCAGGCTGACAAGAATCCCTGTGATGACAGCGGGCACCGAAATCATCAGGCTCGCACCGAGCGCCGGCAACAAACCGCCGGTTCGCATCTGATACCAACGCAAGGTGAACTCTTGGGGTATCAATGTGATGCGTGGATTGAAACTCTGCAACACGACAATGACTAGCGGCAGGACCACATAAAGCGCGAAGATCAGCATGATCGCCCACATCAGGATCCGGAAAGGTGAGTATTTTCCAGCCATTCAAATGCCCCTCATCTGGGGTTGTGCCGACCGCTGTGCCTGCAGGAAACGTTCCGCCGCATACTGGCCGGCGGCCGCGATTAGAAGAAGAACCACAGCCATCGCGGCAGCAAGCGGAATATTGAGGCTGGTGCTGCGTGTCTGCGCCAGGATTTCGAGTGGCAAAATGGTAAACTTGGCGCCGCCGCTGCCGAGCACGAGGATGACGATGACCAGGCTCATGGCATAGGTGAAGGTGATGGCCATAGCCGCACCGATGGCCGGCAGCGCCTGTGGCAGCATGACCTTTCGGAATGAAGCGAACTCGTTTGCGCCAAGCGTCAACGACGCTTCGAAAGTCTCAACATGTATAGCCATGAAACCCGCCTTCGAGATACGCACGAACATGGGGAGAATGAGGTACACCGTCCCTGCGATGACACCGGCAATTGTTCCCGGCAGCCGCACCGCGCCGCCAAACAACGCCTCACTCACGACGCTCAGTGCCCCGCGCTGGCTGAAAAACAGCAACAATGCGTAGCTGGCAAGAACACCAGAGAGATAGATCGGCAATGAAGTTATCCATTCGAGGATCCGGCGGCCGGGCGTATCTTCGCGGGTCAGCTGAAACGCGATAGGAACACCTAGCAAAGCAGAGATGGCAACAGAAACAACGGCGATCACAAACGTGTTCCAGGTTGCTACGAGATAGTAGGGCTCCGTAAAAAGAAGACCGTAGTTACGCAGTGTCCAACTGGTCTGGCGCAACTTTTCGAGATCGAATATCTCAAGATCAAGATTGTGATTGGTTGTGAAGCTTTTCACAAAGATGGCGATAACGGGAAGTCCTGCAAGCAAGGCATAGAGCACTATAACTGGGAGCAGTAGAAGAATTATCCGCAGGTTTTTCATCAAATCCGCCTTCGTGAAACCGGGCAAAGGTTACACCAATGCCCGGTTGGTTATAGACAAGGTTGCCTACTGCTTGATGCCCTTGACCCGTTTGTCGATCTCGTTGGAAAGCTCACCGAGGCGGGTCTTGTCCTCACCTACGGATTCGGTCCAATGGCTCCAATCAGGCAGGTATGAGATCTCGAGCACTTCGCTAACCGTCATGCCGCCGAGCCCGATCTCAACCAGATCATTGTTGGTCAACTCAACAGCGTTGTTGACAGCAATAGATGTGCCCGCCTTGTTCATAATAAAATCCTGAACATAGGTTCCCAAGAAAAAGTCAAGGAACTTCGCCGCACCCTCGGCATTCGGGCCGTCCTTGATCATACCCAGGCCATTGAGCATCAGGACCGGAGATTCAGGCATCGCCGAGGCAATTGGAGCACCCGCCTGATTGGCGGCAAGCATGATATGTCCGATAGACGCAGGACCAAGATCACCTTCACCCAGAGCAAGGGATTGGACCATTTCGCCCGACGAGCTCACCCATGTCGAGGAGTTCTCGTACATTGCGAGCACGGTTTCCCAAGCCTTGTCTTCACCTTCGTTTGCCGCGATAGCCATCCAGATCCAGGCAGACAAGTCGGAGGCAGGTGTACGTTGAATAACCCGATCCTTCCATTTCGGATCAGCTAAATCGGCCCAGGATTTGGGTGCATCAGCGACGTCAACTACGGAGGTGTTGTAGGCTATGTGGTAAATGTCGTAGCCGAACACGCCAACACTATCGAATTTGAAGCGTGCATCTACATCCTTGGCGTTCGCCATACCGTCCCAGGCAATATTGCCCAACACACCCAGATTATTGGCCTGAAACAAGTAGCTGGCGCTGCTCAGCAACAAATCGGCCTTGGGCGCGTCTTTTTCGGCCAGAACGCGCGAATACATCTCTAGGCCACCGCCCGACACGTACTGAACCTTGATCCCGGTCTCGTCCGTGAACTTGTCACCCCACTCGGAGAACCATAGGTCCCAGTCGCCGGACCATCCGTAAATCGTGACAGTCTTTTCCTGTGCGACTGCCGTCGTCAACGTGGCCAGCGCGAGTGTGACAGCCAATATCAATCTCTTCATGATTACCTCCAGTGTGGTTTCATTTTTGCGAGCAGTCCGGTGACGCCAGAGCGATCCCGACCATTATTTAGAACTTTATTCAGACAAATAAAGCTACTAATCATGGATTATGCAAGCAAAAAATAAATCTTGCGCAACGACTAAGGCTCACTTAGTCTGTTTTTAGCCGTATCGGTTATCGGCGTGTCGCCCGTCCATCTCCCCCCTTTGAGTAACAAGGGGAGGAAATGTACGCCTCTATGTGGAAGCAATTTGTGGCGCCAAGCGTCCGGTACGAAAGTCGATCAGGCCTGAAGCCTCAAGTGGGAAAAATTGGCTTGGCAAATTGGATCGAACAGCGGGACATACGGAAGAATGAACATTTTGCGCAATTGGATGGCTGATGACTGACAGCGACGATCAGGTAGAATTTCCAAATCGGGTTTATGCACAAACCGTTTTGAAGCCGTTATTCGAGGATACCCGGAACAATTTTCTGCCTGCGCTGTGTCGGGTAAATCGAGCGCATTGCGTTATGCTGGCCAATTGCAACCTCTTGAGCGCGGATCAGGCCAGCAAAGTTGCATCCGGCTTGATTAGGGTCGAGCAAGATCTCAAGGAAAAAACCGTCGCCTACGATCCGAAGCAGGAAGACTTATTCTTCGTGATCGAAACTAGATTGAGCGAGGCGATCGGACCAGACCTGGCGGGGCGCCTTCATACAGGGCGCAGTCGCAACGACATGGACCACACCATATTCAGGTTGGAATTGCTCAATCATATCGACCATCTCGCAGCTTCGGCTATTCGGTTGGCCGAAACCCTTTACCTCAAATCGGTTCGCGAGGCGCGCACGATTGTGGTCGCCTATACGCATGGCCAGCCAGCGCAACCGACAACTTTCGGTCACTATATCGCCGGTGCGCTGGAGGTATTGCTGCGCGATATCACCCGGCTTCTGGCAGCCCGACAAGACGTCGACCGCTCACCAATGGGCGCAGCCGCAATCACCACCACAGGCTTTGAGATCGACCGTCAGAAAGTCTCCGATCTGCTAGGTTTTGCCGCTCCGACAGAAAACTCCTACGTTTCGATTGCTGGCGTAGATTATCTGACTGCGACTTATTCGTCGCTCAAACTGCTTTTGCTTCATCTGGGACGAACCGTTCAGGACATGCAATTCTGGACCAGCCTCGAAGTGGCTCAGCTTCATGTTCCCGACGATCTGGTCCAGATCAGCTCGATCATGCCGCAGAAGCGCAATCCGGTACCCATCGAGCACATGAGATTGCTCGCCTCCAGGGGAATGGGCGAAGCCGAAACTATCATTTCGACGATGCACAACACACCGTTCACCGACATGAATGACAGCGAGGGCACGATGCAGGTGACTGGCTATCGCGCCTTTGAAACCGCTGAACGGGTGATGGCGTTGCTGTCGACGTTTGTGGAAAAGTGCAGCATCAAGACAGACATGGTGGCGCAAAATATCGACCGCTCGTGCATTACCATAACCGAATTGGCCGACACGCTCGTGCGTGACGAAGGCCTCTCGTTTCGCGAGGCGCATGAAATCTGCGGCGATGTCGCCCGTCAGGTCTTGGCCTCCGGCGGAACGCTGCAGGGCAACGGTCATACCTTTCTGGCCAAAGCCTTCTCGGCAAGGATGAGTCGGCCCGTGAACATGACTGCGCAGGCCTATGCGCAGGTGGTATCGCCGGAACACTTTGTTGCCGTGCGCGAGCGCCCCGGTGGGCCGGGGCCGATGGCGATGCAGGCGTCATCAGCAGTATATCGAGAGACGATTGATGGGTTCACGCAGCATTTGAATGCCGCGCAAAACCGAAAAACGGAAGCCGACGAAAAGCTCCGGACAGCGTTTGCCGAGCTTCATCAAGCAGAACACCAAGGAAAGCCATGACCACGCCAACAGCAACTGACGGACCGCAGCAAGCTCTCGACAAGAGCAGGGTTTCGTTCTCCGGACAATCGCGGGCGCGCCGAACATCACTGCGCACAGTTCTGCGCGCGGTGATCGAGCACAAAGCGATCTCTCGCGCAGAACTGTCACGCCAAACGGGCCTTTCCAAGCAAACGACGTCCGAAATCGTGAACTATCTGACACTTGACGGATGGCTTCGGGAAGCAGGAAAAACCAAGGGCACAATTGGGCGCAGCGCGACCAAGTATGAACTAAACAGCCGGAGAGGCTTTGTGATTGGCGCTGACCTCGGCGGCACGAAGTTGTGGACTGCATTGTCCGATCTTTCAGGAGAGGTGCTGGCCGAGACAACGACCGAGACCGATCCGCGCGGTGGCGAACACGTGCTGGATCAAATCGCAAGCCAGATCAATACTCTTGCCAGAAAGGCGGGCATCTCGACATCCTCTATCCTGTGTGCGGCAATCGGGGTGCCGGGCGCCTACGATCCGAAGACAGACAAGCTACGGTTGACCTCGAATATTGAGGGGCTTGATGGCCCCGGCTTCGCCCAGGCACTGCAGCAACGCGCTGCAATACCGTTCTTCGTAGAAAACGACGTCACGATGGCCGCCAAGGGTGAGCTCTGCCGCGGCAAAGGCCAGCAATTCGACAGTTTCGCATTTCTGGCCATAGGGACAGGAACCGGACTAGGAATCGTATCTGAAAAGCGATTGGTGCGCGGCGCCGGCGGCGGTGCTGGCGAGATTGCCTGGCTGCCGTTTGGCGGCAACGCATTTGACAGCCGCAATTTTCGCTCTGGGACATTGGAAAGCTCTGTCGGCAGCGCCATTTTGGTGCAGCGCTATTTGGCGCTCGGAGGAACATGTGCCGAGACGGTTGCCGAAATATTTTTGCAGCTGAATAAGGAGGAAGACGCGGCTGTCAAGGTAATCGACGAAGCCGCGCGCATCTTCGCTGAGGCGATTCTGGCGATTTGCGCGGTGTTAGATCCGGAAATCATCATCACTGGTGGCAGCGTGGGTTCGCGACCCGAGCTGATTCAGCGAATACGCGACCTGCTTCCTCTTTGCATGCCGAACCCAGTTGCTATCGAGATAAGTCCGCTTGGCCCACGTGCCGCCTTGGTTGGCGCGATCGGAATGGCTATCGACCGGGTCCACGAAACCCTATTCGATCAGTAGTTGTCCGATGCCGCCGCCAAACGGGACACCCTCACAGTCAATCGCCATGCACACTGATCTCCCATCTTCAACCGCTGTTACCGTCAGGCAATTCGCCTCTGCCGACGCCGCATCGCGCGCGCTAGCCGACGACGTGACGGCCGCGATCGCGGCAAAACCGGAACTGATACTCGGACTGCCTACCGGTAAGACGTTCATCGCAGTATACCGCGCGATGGTGGCATCTTACCGAAGGAAGGAGCTTTCATTCAAATCGATACGTAGCTTCAACCTGGACGAATACCTCGGTCTTTCGCCTGAGGATTATGGTTCATTCGCCCACTACATGAAGATCCATTTTTTCGATCATGTCGATATCCACCGCAACAATGTCCATATACCAAGCGGCACTGCGGATGACGCCATAAAGGCTGCAGAAGCTTACGAGGCCCTGATTGAAGCCCAGGGAGGGATTGATATGCAATTGTTGGGAATTGGACGAAACGGGCATATCGGATTTAACGAGCCCGGCTCCACTCGAGAATCTTGTACTCGGGTGGTGGACCTGACGGCGTCCACACTGGCGTCAAACACATCAGATTTTCCACACGGACATCTACCTCCGACCCAAGCCATTACCATGGGAATCGACACCATATTGAGTGCACGCCGCATAATCCTATTGGCAACAGGGCAAGCGAAGGCTGCGGCAGTGTATAGCGCGCTTCACGGGCCTATAAGCGTGAATAATCCAGCATCCTTCCTACGCTTCCATGGGGATGTGACGCTGTTTGCTGACGCCGACGCCCTCTCCTACTCAGCAGATTCTCTTCCGTAAGGCCCCTGATCTAATCGGATGAACTGCCCCCTCAACCCCGGACGCTGATATTGTGCGGTGTTCCGGCAACAGAAGATGGAGCGGCAACCCAAAACGCACAAAAACGAAGTTGCGGCGCAATTTACGCAATTATTGGGCCGACTGGCGCGTAAAGCCCGTTCGATTTGTCAGATCGAAACGTCGTTGGATTGCTTACTATGCGCTTACTAGCGGAAAAGCAAAAGAGCCATCAGCAACATAAGCATTTGAAAAGATGGTGGGCGCGCACGGGCTCGAACCGTGGACCCGCTGATTAAGAGTCAGCGGTTATGACAATTTCGGGGACGATGTCAGTTAACAGCAGTCTAATTTTCATGCGCAACAGCATTGTCAACATATTGAAAATGCTGAAGTTACTGGAATTGTACGTGTTAATGTGGCTCATTTTGGGATTACCGATGTCTCTGATTGCTTTTTTGGCATGTGACCCTAATGTGACCCTAACATCAATCTGGGTATCAGCGCATGGTTAAAGTTCACATCAACGGCAACACATTGACGGCAGCCAGATCGGCCGCAAAGAAGCGTGAAATACTGGAATACCGCGATCAGGATACACACGGTCTGATGCTCCGTGTGCGCAACGGTCAATGCCTCTGGTTCTGGGCGACAAGAGATGGAAAGACAAGCCTTTGTCGTCTGGACACCTTCCAGGATGACGAACTGGGAAAGCTCCGCTCCTTGGTAAAGCGTCTCAAATTAGAGGTCAAAGAGGATCGCGATCCCAAAATCCTCATTGAGGCATTCGTTAAATCAGGCGGCGTAGATATCCAGAAATCCGTCGAGGTGGCTGGTGTCGCGGCTGGTGAATGGATTTGGGAGACGATGCGAGATCGGTATCTCGACTACGTCAAAGATAATTTGAGTGCAGCTACATATGCTGGACATCGAAAAGCAATTGGCGCTTACCAAGAAGGCGTCATTGCTGGAGACTTCAAAGGCCTGTGCGGAATGCCGATCAAGTCCATCACCCCGAGCGACATCAGCGGCGTGCTGTTGTCTATCCAGGAGAGAGGGAAAGCCAAAGGCAAGGGCGCAAACTGGAATCAAATGCGGTTGACACACTCCGCCATCCGCGGGTGTTTCAAATGGGCGACAAGTCCCGAAGTCTACAAAGATTCAAAGCTTGAAATGAACGTTTCGCTCATGGTGTCAGTACCCACACGCCCAAAAAAAGATGCTACCGATATCCGAAACAAAGCCACCTTCACGGCTATTCTCGCAAGCCCGCTTCAGCTCCACAATTTTGCTTTCAAATGGCTTGGTGCCAATTACGAATGTGATGTCAGTATCATTAATGCGATACGCCTACAGATGCTGACAGGACAGCGGATCGAGACAGTACTGTCAGCACACAAATCCGAGTTTGTGAGAACGAAGGGGCGACCCTGGAAATATGTATGGGCGCTGGGACCAGACAAGATGGGAGCCTATCGTCTGCTGCCACTGCCAGATGTGTGCAGTTCTTTGGTTCACGACATGCTCACCAGTGATGAGCTTGTCGTCGAAGAGAACGTCCACTTGTTCCCGCCGTTGCGTCCAGAGAAGGGAAAATCAACTGATCGATCTAAGGGACATCTCAGCTACTCGGCTATCAAGAATGCCATCGTGGCAGCTCGAACTGAAGACGGCCCGCTGCCGACGACATTCAAAGGAACGCATGATCATCGAAGAGCATTCACGACGCATCTCGATGACTGGACGAGCTTGGGCTTCGTCGACGGAAAGTCCGTTGAGACGGTAACCCACAAAAACGAAGGAAGAGAAAGCGTCTCCCAGAGCATCTATAACTACGACGATAAGCTCAAGGAAAAACATAAGGTCTTGCAGACTTATGAAACCAAGGTATTGTATGCTACGACAGGTGGAATTCAGGACGAATATCACGACCGATATTGGTCTCTGGAAGAATAATATTAATGGATGTCATTAATCCCGCGACGTCATATATTCACGACGTGGGTCACAATGACGATTGCCCGGTCCTTGCGAGCCGAACAAAATGCCACACCTCAAACATCGCAGCATTTTTATTACCATGACTGGCCGCGTCGATTTCCGATTAATCGGCGCCAATTATGTCTTTATAGATTCAATCGATCTACCGAGATGTTTAGCTAACTGACGCCATTTATGCCCATTGCGTCAAGCTCAGAACTCGGTTTCAGACCAATATTTCTGTCCATTCGCCGACACTTTGAGTACATCACCCATCGAGCGTTTGCCAAACCCACGCCGCGACGCTCTCATCGGCACTGACGTCTCCGACAACTCAAGCTTTCGCAATAACCCCTCTCCCAACGGCTCCTCGGCATGAGGTAGGCCGTTTTGGCTGCGACCAACGCAATCCATTCTCTCAATTCGCTGACGATGAATTCTGGGCGTTTTCACTGACACCATGCAGGTAAAGAATGCCTGTTTCCTCAAGGACTGTCCGGGTCACAGAAGCCTTGCTGTATGGACATGCCTATGCATTCTTCGGCGGGGAGCCTCTGAGCAGGCCCCGTGCCGATGACCGCGACAACCATCTGGGTCTGGTTTCAGCCCATATGGCGCCGCGCTGCAGCCAGGTTCTTTCGGGTCCAGTCACGCTCCATGGCGCGGCAAGCAGCGATGTCGTCCTGATAGGGCAGCCAGTGCTCCACAATCACGCTCATGCTGTCGTCCCGGATCGGCAGTGCAGCGAGCACCGCGTCGGCATCAATGCGACCCTCTCCCATAGGTCGGCCGGTGATGGTGAAGCCGACACCATAAGCGTCAGGAACAATCTGATAATCCTTCAGGTGCAGGTTGATGGCATATGGTGACAAGATGCCCACCGTCACCATCGGCCATTCGCCGGCGCAAATCGAATTTGCAACGTCGAGACACACACCCAGCACCGGATTTTCGACGAGCAACAGCAACTCGACCATCCGTTGCGATGGAAAGTTGAAATGGTTCTCAATGGCGATGCGGCAGTTGATCTGCCTTGCCCGCTCCAGCAATGGTGCGAACTCGCTGGCAAGATCGGCCACCGGGCGAACGGCGTCGGCCGCATCGAGCGCTATGCGCAGGATGCGCGCATCGATGGTCTCGGCGATGTCGAGATAGGCTTTGACCTGTGCGGCATCAAAGGATTGCGTGCCCAGCTCGAGTGCGACGCCATTGGCTCTGGCATGGGTCGCCAGAGCCTCAAGTTCGGAATTGTCCAGCCGGTCCAGCGGCAGATTGTCCGCATACTGGACAACCTCGCAGCCTTCAGCGATGGCAAATTCCAGTACCTGCATTGCAGTCATAGGGTTATCGGGCACACGATCCTTGTGCCCGATAGACCAGCGAAAACAGTATGTCCCCAGCCCGAGTTTCACAGCAGTGCCTTGATCAGGTCGTTGTAGGTCCGCTGTGGATGGCCGCCCGTGATAAGATCCTTGGCCTTCTGGTCACCGATCTTGTCGAGCAGGGCATCGAGATTTTCCATGATCTCGAACGTTGCCGCGATGGCTTCGGCATTGTCGCCGGAGCGTGTGAAGACGTCATAAGCCACCCAGCCGTCATAACCGATACGGCGCATGTAATGCAGCGTTTCCAGCGTCTCCCACAGGTGGACGGAAGCCGGCAACATGTCCCAATCGGCGCCACGGTCATTGTCGTTGAAGTGGATGTAGAACAACCGCCCCGCTTCCGAGGCAACCGCGATCTCCGATCCGGGGCTTTCACCTGCGATCAGGGCATGGCCAACATCCATCGTCACGCCGAGATTCTTGGCACCGACCCGGTCACAGAAATGCAAGGTGCGGCCCATGGATGGAAGGATGATGTGGTTCTTCGATTCATAGGCCTTGTATTCGATGCTGACCTTGACGTCGTCGCGGTGCGCTGCAGCCTCAGCAAAAGCTTCGATCATCCAGCGCCATTGCTGAATATGGTCGGCCTGAAACGCATAATCCCAGCCGTCGATCAGCGGACAGACAGTTATCATCTCGGCTTTCAACTCGGCGGCGAGGTCCATCGAGGTCTTCAGGTACTGCACAGCTTCCTTGCGAATTCCGGCGTCAGGATTGGTAAAGGAGCCGTCCCTGAACTTGTCCTCGGTCTTGACATTGACGTTGACGGCAGACACTGCCAGTCCACTCTTCTGAATTGTCTTGGCGCCGGCTCCATCTGCCCCGAGGTCCTGCGGATAGACCGGCTCCACCCCATGGGTACGCGGGATCTTCTTTGCGATCTCAAGCCGTTCTTCAAACGTACGGTCAGGCTGAAACTGGTGAAAACGGTCCCGGTAACCACCGATGGTGCCGAGCAGGATGGAATTCTTATAAGACATGAACGTTCCTTGATTTTAGAGATCGTAAATTCGGCTGGGAATGAACAGAACGAGGTCGGGAAAGACCGTGATCAGCAGCAACACGACGAGTTGCACCAGCAAAAAGGGCATGATCGCGCGGCAAATTTGCGGGATTGAGATATCCGCAATGCCACTGGCGATATAGAGTGAGAGGCCGACCGGTGGCGTGATGGTGCCGATCATCAGATTGACGGTCATCATCACACCAAAGAAGACAGGGTCGATGCCGAAAGCTTGGGTCACCGGCAACAGCACTGGCGTGAAGACGATGATCGCCGAACCGCCATCGAGAAAGCACCCTGCCACAAGCAGCAGCAGGTTGATCACCAGAAGCAGGATCAGCGCACTGGCAATATGGGCTGTCATCCAGTTCGACAGCAACAACGGCAGTTGTTCAATGGTCAGAACATAGCCAACGAGATTGGCGACACCCACGATCACCATCACCACAGCGGTGTTCAGACCGGCGTGATAGAAAAGATCCGGCAGTTGCGTGAACGTCAGTTCCCGGTACCAGAACAACCCGACCACCAGGGCGTAGACAGTCGCAACCACCGCAGCTTCGGTTGCCGTGAACACACCACCGAGGATTCCACCAACAATGATCAGCGGCATCACCAACGCGGCAACAGCCTGCTTGAAGGATTGGAACAGCCCGGCATAGGAGAACGGTTCAACCTCGATATCCCATTTGCTGCGCTTGGCCTTGAAATAGATCAGCGTCATCAGCGCGACGGTCATCATCAGGCCGGGGACTATCCCGCCCATGAATAGTGCGCCGATGGAAACGCCCGAAATCACACCATAGAGCACCAAGGGAATTGACGGAGGGATGATCGGCCCGATCACGCCGGACGCCGCGACAACAGCAGCAGAAAAAGCCGGGTCGTAGCCGCGCCTTTTCATCATCGGGATCATGGTCGATCCTATTGCGGTGGTGTCCGCCACTGCCGAGCCCGAGATGCCGGCAAAGATGGTCGAGGCAATCACGGCGACATGGCCCAGTCCACCGGATATCCAGCCGACGAGGTAGGATGAAAAGTTCACCAGCCTGCGGGAGATGCCTCCCTGTTCCATCAGCGCCCCGGCAGCCATGAAAAAGGGAATTGCCAACATCGGAAAACTGTCGAGGCCTGCATAGACACGTTGCATGACCAGCTGTGGCGATAGGAGATCGATCGACGCCAGCACAACCATCGACGCAGCAGCCAGACTGAACAGGATCGGCGTCCCCAGCAGCAGCAATACGAAGAAAACCGCGAAAAGCAGACCCAGTGTACTCATGGCTTGTCACCTGTAAGAGCGGCGCGCGCGTGCATCAGCATGACCACCAGCATCCAGATTGCCATGAGGCTGACTGAAGCAAAAATGATGGCAAAGATAATGCCCATGGGCAGTTGCAGAGCAGGCGTGCGCTGGTCCCATTCACGCAGCATGGTGGCCCATCCGCCCTGCACTAGATACCAGCTGCAGACCAAACCGACGCCCGAGGCAATCGCGAACAGAAGGTGGCGGACACGCGGACCGAACAGATCCACAACCACGGTGACAGTCAGGTGCTGACCTTGCCTGGCCAAAACGGCCGCTCCGAGAAACACGATGCTGATGAAGAGCAACCGCGCCACCTCCTCCGACCAGCCAAGCGACAGCGAAAAGACATAGCGTGAGACTATCTGGAGGAAGACGACGAAAACCATTCCCGACATGCCGAGGATGATCATCCATTTCATGAGACCCAGGATGGCTGCCTCGGCGCGCGCCAGCGCGCCGAGGGTCCCGGTTGCAAGGTCGGGGTGCATGGGATCAGTCCTGGTCGCGAACTGCGTCGATCATGGCAAACCATTCCGTCGCGGTATCACCGAATTCGGCAATCGCGTCGTCGCGCAGCGGTGCAACCTTGGCAGCGAATGCCTCGCGGTCCGGCTCCGACACTTCCATGCCCTGCTTCTTCAGTTCACCCAGAAGGCTTGCATCATCCGAGGCCACCTTGTCACGCTGGACCTGCTGTGCGTCGATGACCGAGCTGCGGATGATTTCCTGCTGTTCCGTCGTCAGTCCCTTCCAGAGTTCCTCTGAATAAAGCACCATATGGGTGAGGTGCAGATGGCCGGTCAGCGCCAGGTACTTGTTCACTTCGGAGAACTTGGCGTTGTAGATATTGGAAAGCGGATTTTCCTGACCGTCGACGACGCCCTGCTCCATTGCGGTGTAAAGTTCGTTGAAGGCCATCGGCGTGGCATTGGCGCCCATCATCTCCAGTGTGCGCAGATGGTAGGTCGATTTTGGGGTGCGGATTTTCAGGCCTTTGAGATCGTCAGGACCATTGATTGCGCGCTTAGAATTGGTCAGGTGACGCATTCCAGCTTCAAAAAAGCCCAGCAATTCAACGCCGTGCTGCTCGACGCGCTCGGCGATCTCGTCACCCAGCGGGCCAGCAAATGCCCGGAATGCATGCTCGCGGTCCTTGAAAAGATAGCCGATTTCGAGTGCGCCCATTTCAGGCACCCACGAACCAAAGAATCCGGTCGTCACCCAGGTCATCTCCAACGTGCCCGAACGAAGCTGCTCGACCATTTCGCGCTGATTTCCGAGCTGGCTGTCGGTGAAGATGCGGACGTCGATGGAACCGTTCGAACGCTCTTCGATCAGGCGTTCGATTTCACGCGCACCCACGTTTTCGGGGTGATCACCCGATACAACAGTACCAATCTTGATAACCAGGTCGGCGGCTAGGGCTGGCGTAGCCAGTGCGGAGGCAGCCAGCAGGGCCGCCAGAATAGCGTTCTTCTTCATAGTATCCTCCCAGGATATTTCTTCAGGTTTGGTGGTTTACAGCAGATCCCGAATTGCGCGGAGATACCCGTGCAATCAGGGTCAACATTTCTTCGGTGGTTCGTTCCCAATGATGGCGATAAGCCACCTCGAGCTTGCGCAGATCCCGGGCTACAAGAGCCTCGTACATCTGGCGGTGTTCTATGGTTGACTGGACTGGCATCTCACGCAGATGCAGCACGAAATAGCGGGCACGATCGGTGAGGCCGCGCTGGGCGTGATAGATGCTTGCAAGCCGCTTGTTGCCGCAGGAATCGACCACCGCGAAGTGGCAGGCGGTATCGGCTTGCGCCCATGCGTCACGGTCTTCGGCGTCAAGAGCCGTCTCCATCGCTTCGACGCAGATGCGGATCGGAGACAGGTCATCCAGCGTTTTGTAGTTCCGCGCCACCAGAAGCGCCGCTTCGAGTTCGAGAGCCTTGGTCAACTGATGAATGTCGCGAACATCCTCAAGCCGCAGCGGCAGTATGCGGGTTCCCTTGCGCGGCACAATCTGGACCAGTTGTTCGGTCTGCAGCCGCAGCAATGCCTCGCGCACCGGCGTCCGGCTCAGATCGAACATCTCGCACAGTTCCCGGTCCGACCATGTCGAGTCCGGCGCAAGTCTCCCGGTGAGAATTGCCTGACGGACAGTGCCATAGGACCTGTCGGCGAGAGACTGTGGATTGAGTGTCGTAATGTTCATATTCCAAACGATATACGAACTGATATATCATGTAAAGTATCACAAGTGAATTTCTGCGAAGCCCATAATTCGCTTTAAAAATCAATATATTATGATTTATTGCAAGCTTGTTTTGACGCCTCAGGGCGCCGCAAATCTAAACTCGGTCATGTGTCCGTAGTGATCGCCCGAACGCAGGATTGATGTTGGAAATTCGGGCCGGTTCGGACTGTCGGGCCAGTTTTGCGTCTCCAGACATACTCCCGCACGCGCCCCGTAGTGACGCCCCTCGATACCCGGCGGACAATCAGCAATGCGGTAGCCATTGTAGAGATGCAGACCGGGTTGTGTGGTCCACACTTCCATTGATACACCTGTCGAACCGGTCAGCCGCGCAGCAAAGCCCAGCGGATTTACCGGTGCATCCGACAGGCAGTAGGTGTTGTTGTAGGGCTGCATCCCTTCGTCAGCCAACACGCCCAGGCTTCGTGGTGCCGTGAAATCGAACGCCGTGCCCGCAACCGGTACCGGACCGCCGCTCGGCAAAACGGTTTCATCGCACGGCAAATAGGTGTCAGCGGCAATCTGCAGCACGTGATCGTCGACGGTATCGCGCCCATCGAGATTGAAATAGGCGTGGTGGCACATGTTGAGTATCGTATCGGCCGTGCTGGTTGCCTCGTAAGTCAATCTCAGACCCGCGTCGGGCAACAGCCTGTAGCAGGCCGTCACCACCAGATCACCGGGATATCCCTCATGCCCGTCAGGGCTCCGAAGGCTAAAGCACACATGGCTCTCGCTGCGGTCGGAGATTGACCAGACTTGTCGGGAAAACCCCTCCTGCCCGCCATGCGAATGGTGCGGAGGAACATTGATGTCGAAGGACAGCGGCTTGTCGTTCAGCGTGGCCCTGCCATGGGCGATCCGATTTGCGTGCCGCCCAACGACCGCGCCGAAATAGAGATGCGAATGACTGACATAACACTCAGGCGCCATTCCGAGAATAAGTGGTGTTGTGACACCCTCCAGACGCAGATCAATCAGCGACGCCCCATTGGGGATGACTCGCGCCAGCAGCCCATGCCCACGAATCTCAATCGGCTCCAGTTCATGGCTCATCGCATATCCTTTTCCACGAATTATCGAGTTGGCTGCCAGGATATTTTGCCACTGACAGACACAATGAATTTCAGGCCGTCATTTGGACCATTGCCGAACAGCAATCGCAAAATTACGATTAAGTTCGAAGGTAGCAAGAGCATCAATGGACGCAGCACCGTCCATACATTCGAATGCAGCCAACTGATAGAGCGTCTCTTTCCCGTGTATCCCGTCAGAACGACAACGGAAAAGCGTAAACAATAAACCACTTCCACCTCTCGAACCGGGTTTGAAACACGGGCCTGACATCGCGTTAGGGGCGATCGGCTCCTCGAACCAGAATGCATCAAGTTCTTCCAACGCACGCCCGACGTAATAGGCATCTGCCGTGGTGTAGCAATGATTGGCGGCCGCTATGAAGTGGGAGTCATCGCCCACGCCCCTGCGGACGGCAGCGGCCAGTTTCGCTTCGTCCTTGGCTCCCAGACCCAGCTTCACCTTCGTCGCAACAAAAGCCATGACCTTGATTTTCGCTGCCTCACCGACAAAGCGCGCCACATGATCGGCGGCGCTGACCTACTTTTGCTCCCCAGTTGATATCCCTTCAACAAAAGGAACTTTCCACTAACTTGTCGGCCGATGCTCCGATCACACTGCTTCGCCAGCGTATCCAGCATGATATGCTGATGCGCGGCCTGGAGCCGCAAACGCAGCAGGATTATCCCACGCTATGTGGACCGGGATCGCCGCGATCTGGTGAAGGACGGCTATGGCATGACGGTGACGACCGTTGTGGTGAAGCCGCGCTCTCACGGCCATGTTAAGCTTGCCTCCGCCGATCCAAACGACATGCCATTGGTCTCGCAAATCTGCTCCAGCATGAAGACGATATGCGGGAGATGACAGCCTTCCCTGATCTTAGGTCATGCTGACACCCATGGTTTTGGGAACCCTCGATAAACCGCGTGAGATGCTTGAAAGTGTGGTGTCTGCGGTGGCATCGAAGAAACGCGTCAATTTATTGCGGGCTACATGACACGGATTGGCCGCAGTGCGACGCCCGAACCTCTGTCGGCCGGACGAGTCCTTGCGTTAGATTTTTTTCGTTCGACCCCATCCAACGTTCGCGAGGCGCGCAAACAGCGATGACGCATCGAGAGATCGATAACGGTGCTGGTTCGCGAAACCCTGCATGAAAATTGAGTCGGGCAGCCGATCGGCCGGATCGAGAGCGGACAAGTCTTGCCACGCGGCCGAGTCATAGACCCCGCAGCCGTTGTGAACATAGCATTCTCTCAACTCCCGCCATCTCGAACAGCAGAACAAGATGCTTCGTCATCCCGCCAGGAAAAGCGACAGACCCGGAATGAAGACGATCAAGCCAAGCACGAAGAGCAGGGCCGCGAAAAACGGCAGAGATTCGCGGGTGAAGGAAGCTATGTCAACCCTGGCCAGATTGGCGACCAGCAACATCACCGTTCCGACAGGCGGTGTCAGCGTACCAATCGACAGGTTGAAGATCATGATGATGCCAAAATGAATCGGGTCGATGCCCATCGCCATCAAAGTCGGCTTGAGCAGCGGTACGAGGATGATGAGCAAAGCCGTTCCCTCGATCAGCATGCCCAGCAGCAGGAGTGCGACGTTGACCAGCAGCAGAAACAGGATTGGGCTATCGGTCATTCCAGTCGCTAGATCGGCAAAGGCAACACCAGCCTTTTCTACCGAAAAAATCCAGCCGAGCGCGCCACTCGCCATGATGATCAGCAGCACCGAGGCGGTGGATTTGGAAGCCTCGTAAACCGATGTGAAGACATCGGTGAGCCGCATGGTCCTGTAGACCAGCATGCCCGTGATCAACACCAGAAGAACGGCAACGGCGCCGGCCTCGGTCGGAGTGAAAATACCGAAGCGGATACCGCCGATGATGACCATGACCAGAAACACGGCGGGCCAGGCGCGCAGGATTGTGCCTGCGGCTTCACGCAGGCTCGGGCGCTTTGTGGCGGCGGGCATATAGCCGCGTTTGCGCGAGACCAGATAGGCCGCCACCATCAGCGAGGCGGCGGCGAGCAAGCCCGGGATGATCCCGGCCATGAACATTTTCGACACCGATACGTCGGCAATCAATGCGTAGATAATGAGCGCGATGCCCGGTGGGATGATCGGCGTGACCAGCGAACCGGCGGCGGTCACGGCTGCGGAAAAGGCGCGGCCGTAACCGCGCTTTTCCATTTCCGGTACCATCATGCGCGTCAACATGGCACTGTCGGCAAGGTTGGAGGCGCTAACCCCGCCAAGCAGCATGCTAACCAGAATATTGGCAAGCGCGAGACCGCCACGAATGCGCCCCACCAGCAACATGGCGACATCGACGATGCGTTCGGCCACACCGGAATAGGACAACAACGTGCCGAGCAGCACGAAAAACGGAATCGCCAGCAGTGATGTGTTCTGCGACGGCGCGATGAAGCGCTGCACCGCGATTTCCATCGGCATGGAATTGAAGAACACGAAATAGATCAGCACTGCGGCAAGTATGCCGAGATAGAGTCGCATGTTGAGCGCAAACAGTGCCAGCATGATCAAAAGGATGACAGCCCAGCTCATTGGCTTGCCCCTTCACGTGCACGCAGCGATTTGCGGCCGCGCCACAAATAGCAGAGGATCATGCCGGCAAAACCGACAGGCAGTGCGATGTCGATCCAGAACCAGGAGATCTTGAGCACCCCGGTGAGTTTGAATGCGACCTTGTTGGCGAGGGTCCAGCCGAAATAGCCAAGCGTCAACAACAGGCCGACGGAGAGCGTACCTATGAAAATCTCGACCAAGCGGCGCCAGCGGTCTGACATCATGTCCACCATCAACGGAATGGAAAGCTGATCGCCATCCTTTTCGGCAGCGATGGCCCCGATCATCACGATCCAGACCAAGGCAATGCCCGAAGCCTCTTCCATCCAGTGCACCGGGGTTTCGGCCCAATAGCGCTGAAACACGGAATAGGCAGTTGCAAGGACCAGAAAGCTGATCGGCACGAACAGGAGCGTCTTCAGGACGCGGGTTATGATCGACATGCTGTGGGCGCTCCCAAGTTGGAAAGCCGGGGACACGATGGCTCGCGTCCCCGGTAGGATCATTGATCTATCAGACGCCCCTACTTGGAGAGCTGTCCCTGGATCTGTTCGTAAAGGCCATCGCTCCACTCGGGGAACTGGGTATAGACAGCCATGGCGGCTTCGCGGAACGGCGCAGTGTCGGGATAGATCACCTCCACGCCGGCCTCTTTCATCTTGTTGATGACTTCCTCGTCATTGGCCGCAGCCAGTTCCTGGCTGTAAAGCCCGGCCTCGTGTGCGGTTTCATGGATCATCGCCAGATCTTCTTTGCTCAGCGTCGAAAAGAACGCTTCACCACCAACAAACACCGAGGTGTTCAGGAGATAGCCGATCATGTTGAGATACTTGGCCTCTTCGTGGAAGCGACCGCCGTAAATCACCGCCAGGGGATTTTCAACCCCATCGATGATGCCCTGCGACAGGGCTGTATAGGCTTCGCCAAGCGGCATCGGGGTGGCTGTACCTCCCATCGCCTCAATAGCCTTGATCTGCATGATGTTGTTGGGCGTACGGATCTTCATGCCCTGCATGTCGGCCGGGGTGCGCACCGGTTTGGTCGAAATCAGATGACGGGTGCCGTAGAGGTAGTTGGACATGACAATATGCACGCCCTTCTCGGCCAGTTCCTTTTCCTTCTCCTTGAACCAGTCGCTCTCGTAGATAGAGAACAGGGCTTCGGGACTGTCGCTGAGATACGGCCCGAACAGAATGCCGAGGTCAGGCACGAAATCAGCGAGGAAGCCGACATCGGTGATGGTCACGACGTTGGAGCCGAGCATCGCCTGCTCGGTCACGTCCTGCTTGGAGCCCAGCTGCGAGCTCGGATACAGTTCGAGTGTGATCTCGCCACCGCTGCGATCAGTCAGCATCTCGGCCCAGCGATGCACAACCAGATCGACAGGCTCACCGGGATTGTTCTCATAGGCCACCTTGATGGTGGTTCCCGCGATAGCGGCGCTGGCCATTGCTGTTGCCAGCAGAAGTCCGCCGACGGCAGATTTGATAAGGTTTCTCATGTTCAATACTCCTCATTAGTCCATGATTTGATAGTAGGTGTCGTGTAATTCGGCGCCTCACATGACGCCGAAAGTGGCAAAGGCCTCTTGCGTGCTCATACCAGCCTTGATCGCCTTGGCGACTTCGTTTTCGGTGGCAACCTTTTCAAAGGCCCGTTCCACCGCCTCGGCCTCGACCGCGCGCGGGATCACCAGCACGCCCTCGTCGTCGGCAAAGATCAGATCTCCCGGCGTGACCCTGGCAGCACCGATGGTAAGCGGAACGCGATAGTCGAGCACCTTGCCGCGGACGCCCTGGTCCTGGGCAAAGCTGCCTTGGGAAAACACCGGAAAACCGAGATTGCGGATTTCGGTGGTATCGCGAACGTAACCATTTAGGATGGCACCGGCAGCGTTGAGATGCAGCGCCCGGGTGGACATCAAGCCGCCCCACAGGGCGTAGTTCAGCGAAGCACCGCTCGCAATGTAGATTTCGCCCTCGATCAGGCTGTCCAGCGCCTCGAACATGACGCCGAAGGGCTTGTCGGCCATCGGCCCCATGCCGTTGCCGTGCCCGTCAGGATAATCTGCCTCGAGTACCGGCATAGCGCGCCCGATGACGGCCGTACCCGGAACCAGCGGCTTGATTGCCTGCGGCAGAAACTGGTTGCGGTGACCCATCTGATCCAGCACGTCGCCGACGACTGCGGTGAACAGGTCCTGTTTCATGCGGGCGAAAAGTGATTTATCGTCCATGTGGTGTTCCTTTCTAAATTCGGCTCAGAAGCCGGTGGCCGCGCCGCCATCGACAAGCAGAACCTGACCGGTGACATATCTGGCGGCTTGCGATGCAAGGAACGCACAGGCCCAGCCGATGTCTTCGGGCTGACCCAATGCATTCATGGGAATGCGCGACAGGATCTTTTGCTGGCGCGGTAGATCACCTGCCGTCGCCTTGCGGTACAAATCTGTGTCGATCCAGCCGGGGGCAACGCCGTTGACGCGCACACCATCCGCCGAAAGTTCCGCCGCCAAGCCGCGGATCACACCAGAAAGCGCGGTCTTGGCAACGGTGTAGCCAAGCACGTTTGGCTGACCGATATAGGCCGTCATTGACGAGGTGAAGATCACCGATCCAGCCTTCTTCTCCAACTGATCGCGGACCAGACGACGGGTCAGTTCCAGCGCACCACGCACATGAACGTCAAAGACCGAATCAAAATCCTCGATGGTACTGTCGGTGAAGGGCTTCTTGAGCGTGTTGCCGGCATTGTTGACGAGAATATCGATCGGGCCATGGGCCGACACCAGCGCGTCAGCCTGCACCGCCATGCCCTTGACGTCGGCGAGATCCATCACCTGGAAGGCACATTCCCCGCCAATCTCCTGGCAGGCTGCCTGCAGCACTTCTGCGCGTCGGCCGGCGATGATCACTCGTGCGCCGGCTATGGCTAGACAGCGGACGATCGCCAGCCCCAGGCCGCTGCCTCCGCCGGTGACCAGCGCCGTCTTTCCTGCAAGGCTGTAGGCCGCTTGCATATCCATCATCGTCATAGCGCCACCACGAGCTTGAGTACGTCCTGCGGGTTCTGGTCCCAGTAAGGCAGCGCTCCGGCAGCTTCCTGCAGCGGAATTTCTCGTGTAATGAGCGCATCCGCCTTGTCACCGAATTCTTCCAGAGCGGCGATTACATCGTGAAAATCTTGCCGGCTGGCGTTGCGCGATCCGAAGATGTCCAGCTCCTTGAGGTTGAACAGCTTGGTTTCGTAAGTAACCGGAGCCTTTGAATAGCCCACATAGACCACGCGCCCGCAGAAGCCGACGAGATCGATAGCGGCCACGAATGTCTCGGGAATACCGACCGCCTCGATGACTAAATCGACGCCATGCCCATCCGTAAGACTTTCGATTTCGCGCGCCAGGTTTTCGCCGGTCAACGACAAGAATTCGCCCGCCCCACAGGTCCGGGCGACAGCTTCCTTGGCGGCTATCGGGTCGACAGCGATGACACGTGCACCAGCCCGGGCTGCGGCGAACACGGCGCCGAGGCCGATCATGCCGCAGCCGAACACCAGCACGGTGTCATTCTTGCTGACGGACCCGCGGCGCGCGGCGTGAAAGCCGACCGAAAGCGGCTCAACCAGAGCCATACGGCGCGGTAACAGTGTATCGTTGGTAATGACGGCGCTGGCCGGCACGACGATTTCCTCGCGCAGGGCACCATCACGCTGAACGCCAAGGGTCTGGTTATACCGGCAGGCATAGGCCCTGCCCGCTTGGCAGGATTTGCAAGTGCCGCAGGCCGAATACGGCCAGAGGATTACGCTGATGCCCGGCTTGATCTCCGTGCCGACACCGACGCCGGTTTCCAGCACCGTCCCTGCCACTTCATGTCCGGGTATCCGGGGAAACGAGACCAGCGGATTGCGGCCGCGAAACGTGTTCAAGTCGCTGCCGCAGAGGCCGACATAACGCACCTTGATGCGGACATCATCGGGGCCCATCTCTTGCGCTGCGACATCTGTTAGTGCGACCTTGCCGATCGCCTCGATGCTAACTGCTTTCATCATTTGGTCCTGTCAATGTGAATTTGTGCGGTCGACGATCATCAACACGCCGGGGATGATCGGACCGCGGATTGCCAGGATCCGGAGCGGCAGTACGCCGACATGCCCCGGCCATCAGCGACGTTTACCGCTCCGGAAAATGACCCCAATAACCTCGGCTCCTTTGAACTCAGATTCGTCGGCACGAGCAAACAGGCGCTTGATCTGGCATCCGACAGACCGGCTGCCGGCAAAATCCCACCGACAAGAAATTTGAATACCAAGGCAAGTCCTCCCATGTATTCGCGTAGCTTTGCTACTAATACCCTCAATCCTGCACTTATAGCGCTATCCTCGCATGTTTGATACGCATACATCCTATGACTGTCAATTATTAACTTGAATTTTGCTGCAGTTCGCGGTTACTCTGCGATAAACATGGGACGAATTCAGCGAGGAGTATGCGAGCTTGAGCAGCCCAAAGGTCGATCAGGCCATCAATCTGGTGAAGGAGTTGATCCAGTCCGGACAACTGCGTCCCGGCGACCGGCTTCCCAACGAGGCCGATCTCGCCGCGCAACTCGGCGTGTCGCGGAATTCGTTGCGCGAAGCGGTGCGCGCCATGCAGACCATGCGGATACTGGAAGCAAGGCAAGGTGACGGCACCTATGTCTCCGATCTAGATCCGGCCGGGATGATGGATGTGTTGCGGTTCGCCGTTGACGTCTCTGACGCCCGTTCGGTGGTGTGGTATCTTGAGCTGCGCCAGCTGCTTGAGGTCGCCACCGTGCAGGAAGCTGCGGTACGCCGCAGCCCAGCGCAGTTGGCGGCGCTGAAAAAACTGCACAGGGAAGTGCTGGACGAAAACGACTCGGCGCGGTTGATGGCGCTTGACGGCGCCTTCCACAACCTGATCGCCGAAATCGGCAGCAACCCGATCCAGGCCGCCCTGCTGCGTATCGTCTCGGCACCCACCGTTCGGGCCCGGATCTGGCGCCAGCGGTTGGCCGATTTTGATTTTCAGAGCATCCGCAGCGAGCACGGCATGATTGTCGACGCCATCGAACATCAACGCGTTGACGAGGCGCGTCACGCCATGTGGACACATGTGAACCAGGTCATCAGATGGGTCAGAGATAACCCCGACGCGCTCGCCAACGCATTCGCCAATCCCACCGACACAAAATAACGGACATTCCATGACCGACACCGATCCGCGCCTAATCATCCTCGCGCCGCAAGACAATGTCGCGGTGCTGGCCGCAACGCTCGAAAAGGGCGAGACCATTGTTTTGGCCGGTTGCCCGATCGAAGTGCTGCAAAGACTGGGCATGGGCCACAAGCTCGCCTGCCAGCCGATCCCGGCCGGTGCCGACATTCTCAAATACGGCATGCCAATCGGTTTTGCGACCACCGACATCCCGCTGGGCGCCCATGTGCATGTTCACAACCTGACCAGCCGGTACACGGCGATCGAAGTGATGGAGTAACTATGAAAACCTCTCCCATGATGCAGGGCTGGCCCCGCGCCGACGGCCGCAAGGGCATCCGCAACGTCGTCCTCGTTGCCTATTTGGTCGAATGCGCCCACCATGTCTGTAGCAAGATCGCCAGGCCGTTTGCCGAGGCTGATGTGCAGGTCATCGGCTTCTCCGGCTGCTTTCCCTCCGACTACGGCCAGGAGATGATGGAGGCGCTTTGCACTCACCCCAATGTCGGGGCGGTACAACTGGTGTCGCTGGGGTGCGAGAACTTCAAAAAGCAGCGGCTGGCCGGGGTGATCAAGGCATCAGGTCGGCCCGTCAACCTGATCACGATCCAGGCCGGCGGCGGAACCGCCGCAGCGATTGAGACCGGCCGAGCCTGGGTGAAGGATGCGGCAGAGGCGCTGGCAGTACAACCCACAGTGCCGATGGAGATTTCCGAACTGGTGATCGGCACCATCTGCGGCGGCTCCGACGCCACCTCGGGGATCACCGGCAACCCGGCGGCAGGGCTGGCCTTCGACCAGCTTGTAGACCAGGGTGCGACCTGCATCTTCGAGGAAACCGGCGAACTGATCGGCTGCGAGCACATCATGGCCGACCGGGTTGCTGACTCAGCGCTCAAGCCTGCAATCATTGCCACGGTAGAAAAGGCCGCTCGCTACTATGCGGCAATGGGCTACGGTTCCTTTTCCAACGGCAATGCCGAGGGTGGCCTGTCCAGCATCGAAGAAAAATCGCTGGGCGCCTACGCCAAATCTGGCGCAAGCCCGATCAGCGGCATTCTCAAACCCGCGCAACGGGCGCCCGGCGGTGGCCTCTACCTCCTTGACGTGGTTCCCGATGGGGTGCCCAAATTCGGATTCCCCAACATCAACGACACCGCCGAGATCATCGAGATGATCTCCTGCGGCGCGCATGCGATAATTTTCGTCACCGGACGCGGCTCCGTGGTCGGGTCGGCGATTTCGCCGGTGCTGAAAGTTTGCGCCAATCCCGAAACCTACGCCCGGATGTCAGGCGACATGGACGTCAACGCCGGGCGCATTCTGAAGGGCGAGGCCCGGCTTGCTGATGTAGGCCGGGAGATTTTCGACCAACTGGTGACGCTTGGGCAAGGCGCGCGGACACAATCAGAACTGCTCGGCCATACCGAATTCGTGCTCACCTACAAGACGCTCGCCACCCCCGAACCGGGCTGCCACAGCGCTGCGTAGGAAGCTCACCGCTGGATAAAAACCTGGGCGCTTGGGTTACGAGAGCAGCAATGGTGTCTTCTGATTGAACCCGTATCGCATTGAAAGGGTTCTCAAGCTTCTCCGCGGCGGCGACCGGCGGACTGTTTCAGCCGATAGCTGTCGCCGGTCATGGTGAGGATGCTAATGCATTGACGCACACAGAAGATTCACAATGGGTTTCAAATGTGCGAGTCTGGGATTATGTCCCAGACCGTATGCATTCTTTTGAACCCTGCCGATCGCTGTTATCTTGAAGCGATCGTGTCGGATCGCAATCGCCCGCTCAAACATGTGCAGCGGGCCAAAATCATTCTGTTTTCGGCGGAGCGCCTGACGGTGCAGGATATTGCTCGGCGCGTCGGGGTCAGTCGTCCCTGCGTCTGGCGCTGGCAGTTGCGCTTTGGCGAGGAAGGGCCTGATGGCCTTGTCCGCGACAAGACACGACCACCTGGCAGGGCTCCACTTGGCACCTCCGTGACGGCCCGCGTTCTGGCGCTGACATGCACGGAGCCACCCGGTTCAATCACGCATTGGACCGGGCGCGCTGTCGCCGGCATCATCGGTATCTCTCTGCGGTCTGTCCAGCGCATATGGGAGGCTCATCGTCTCCAGCCCCATCGCCTGCATACGTTCAAGACATCCAACGATCCCGCCTTCGCCCAGAAGGTGGAGGATATCGTCGGCCTTTATATGAGCCCACCGGCTCATGCGATTGTCGTCTCCATCGATGAGAAGAGCCAGATCCAGGCGTATGACCGAACTCAGCCCGGACTGCCGCTCAAACCCGGAAAATGCGCCACCATGACCCATGATTACAAACGCAACGGAACAACAACTCTGTTCGCAGCCCTCAATATCCTGGATGGAACCGTCTTGGGGCGATGCATGTCACGTCATCGCCATCAGGAATTCATCCGCTTTCTAAATGCCGTGGAAAAAGCCGCGCCCGCAGGCAAAGTCGTTCACGCCATTCTCGACAATTACGCCACACACAAGCATCCCAAAGTGCTTGAATGGCTGGCCGGTCATCCCCGATGGACATTTCATTTTACCCCGACTTCCGCGTCCTGGCTCAATGCGGTCGAGAACTTCTTTTCAGCCCTCACCCGAAGAGCACTCCGAAGGGGTGTCTTCAAATCCGTGCCGGATCTGCAGAAAACAATCCGAGACTATATCAAGCGCCAGAATGCGGATCCAAAGCCCTTCGTGTGGACAAAATCCGCCAAAGATATTTTCGCAAAGCTCGACGAAATACCTGTACCGTCTGTATGAGTCAGTGCACTAACATGGTGGGTCAGGCGGTCAAGTAGCGCCCCGGTCAAGCGTTCGGATCCCAGCATCGACGTCCAGTCCTCAAATGGCAGATTGGACGTCACGATGGTCGAGCCTCGCTCATAGCGCTGCGAGAAGGTCTCGAACAAAAGTTCGGCCCCTGTCGATGATAGGGGGACGTAGCCGAGCTCATCTATGATCAATAGTTTTGCCGATGCCAGGTCGCGCTGCAGCTTGAGCAGGCGTCGCTCGTCACGAGCCTCCAGAAGCTGGCTGACCAATGCGGCTGCAGTGGTGAACATCACGGTGAAGCCCTTCTGGCAGGCAGCCAGGCCCAGCGCCAGAGCGACATGGGTCTTGCCGGTGCCACTATTGCCAAGAGCGATAATGTTATCGTGCCGCAGGATGTATTCGCACCGAGCAAGCTCCAGGACGAGCATCTTGTTCAGGCCGGGTATGGCCTTGAAGTCGAAGGTATCGAAGCTTTTGACCGCCGGGAAGCGGGCAGCGCGGATGCGTCGTTCGACCGTGCGTCGCTCCCGGTCGATGAGTTCGAGTTCGATCAGGCGCAACAGATAGCGGGGGTGATCGACGCCGCTTTCGGCGCATTCCCGAGCCACCTTCTCATACTCTCGCAGCACGGTAGGCAGCTTCAGTTGCTTGAGGTGATGGGCCAGAAGGATCTGCGGGGTTCCGCCTGTTGTGCCGGACGGCATCGCATCGCTGACTGTGCGGGTCATGCTGCCAGCACCGAATAGTCTGCTGCCGAAGTTATCTTCACATCCATCTTCGGCAGATGCGGGTAGGGAGCAAGGTCAAGTCGGGCTGGGCGACGCTCAATACGGGCCAGTGCAATCAGCTTGACCGCGTCGAAGCCAGGAGCGCCCAGATGGATTGCCTCGGTCACCGCAAAGGTGACAACGTCCTTCGGCATTGCCTCCAGAAGCCGCAGGACCTGGATGAACTCACGCTTTCCTCGATTGCCCATCCGTGCCTCCAGCAGATGGCGTAGATGCTGGAACACCTCCGGCAAGTCCCAGCCTTGCAGGGCGGCTGCCTGGTCGAGCGCATTGGGCTTCATCTCAATCAGCGCCAGATAATGCAGCGGATTGGAAACGAACACGCCTTCGCCATACGAGCGAGGGTGTCGAGCGATCTCCTGGCCCGCGCACAGGATGACGACTTCCTCGACAAAGCCCTTCACCACGACATCCTGGAAGCCGTAGGCCGTCGGCACTGAGTAGTCGTTGGTGCGATAGCGTACCAGCGCCATTGAAGAGACGCGGCCGGCACGCTTCTCGCAGGGCTCCAGCGGCACTGCAGGGAGAGGACGAAGGGCCACGGTGTCGGTCACCAGGCGCTCACCTATGGTCTCGGTGTGTCGACCGGCGCACTCGCCCTGGCGGCCACGGCAACGGTCTTCGAGCATCATGTTCAACGCCTCGAAGCTCGCCATCTGCGGAATTGGCACCATGAAGTTGGCACGGGAGAACTTCACCAGCCCCTCGACCTTGCCCTTGTCGTTCCCTTTGGCCGGTCGACCAAAGCGATCACGGAACAGATAATGGCTGACGAGCTCGGTGAACGCACGGGTTCGCTCGCGTTTGCCGTCGCCGCAGATCTTGGCCACGGCGATTTTGAGGTTGTCGTAGAGGATCGATAGCGGCACGCCGCCGAAGAAAGCAAAGGCAGAAACATGTCCATCCAGGAATGCCTCCGTGGTCTCACGCGGATAGGCCTTCACGAAACAGGCGTCCGACTGCGGTATATCCATGCAGAAGAAATGGACCTTTTGGCGCACGCCGCCGATGATGGCGATCGCCTCACCAAAATCGACCTGCGCATGTCCTGGCGGATGCGACAGTGGCACGAAGGTCTCTCGACCCTTGGACCGGCAGATACGCACGTAGTCCTTCACAACCGTGTAGCCGCCGTCAAAACCGTGTTCGGCACGCAACCGTTCGAAGATCCGCTTGGCCGTATGTCGCTGCTTCACCGGACCGGACTGGTCCGACGCCAGGATCTCATCGATGACAGGCAGCAAGGCTCCAAGCTTCGGCTTGCCCACAGGCTTCGTGCACGTGTAGCCCGGTGGAAGAGAGAAGCGGCACATCTTCGAAACCGTCTCACGGCTTAAACCGAAGACCCGAGAGGCCTCCCGACGGCTGTGGCCTTCAACAAAAACAAACCGGCGAACGGCGGCATAACTCTCCACGACAAACATCCCCGGCCGCCCTCTCAAAAAGAAAGCAATCTACCATTGGCTGGATTTTACTCTGCCCCGCCAGGCAAAATGCCGGCGTTCTCTGGTAGACTTTGTCACCGCCCTGCCCACTTTTTGAATACCCGAGTTTTGACACCTGAGTCTGCACGGCTGACTAAGAGCGACCGGTGGCAATACCAATATTCTGAATAGAAATATCGGTTTCCCAAAGCGAAAACACAGTAGCGTCCTCTTCTTCAGTCCAAACAGTGTCTGACGTCAGCGCCCGTGGGACAGATTTGAGGATTTGAACAACGGAGGATTTCTGGTTCATCTTACCGATTGGGAGATCGAGATGAGACAGAAGCCTGAAACATCGAAGAACGCAGCTGACAAGCTGGTCAAGAACATCCGCCGCAAGACCCGCCAGACCTATTCAGCGGAGGAAAAAATCCGTATCGTTTTGGCGGGTTTGCGTGGAGAGGAAAGCATCTCGGTGCTGTGCCGCCGCGAAGGTATCGCCGAAAGCCTGTATTACAGCTGGTCGAAGGAGTTCCTGGAAGCAGGCAAGCGCCGGCTCTCGGGTGACACAGCACGGCAAGCGACGTCGCCGGAAGTAAAGGACCTTCGCTCTGAAGCCTTGGCGTTGAAGGAATGCGTCGCCGATCTGACCCTGGAGAACCGCCTGCTCAAAAAAAGCATGACAGGTGCTGGGGAGGACGAGGCATGAGATACCCTGCGACCGAGAAGCTTGAGATCATTCGCACGGTCGAAGGATCGCACCTGCCAACCAAGCAGACCCTCGATATGCTGGGCATACCGCGCACCACTTTTTACAGATGGTATGATCTTTACCTCGACGGTGGGGTTGTTGCCTTGGATGATCGGTCTCCACGGCCGAAGTCGGTCTGGAACCGTATCCCCCAAGACCGGCGTGATGACCTGATTGAGTTCGCGCTGGAACACGAGGCGCTGACGACCCGGGAGCTGGCAGTCAAATACACTGATGAGAAGCGGTATTTTGTCTCTGAATCATCGGCTTATCGTATCCTGAAGGAAGCCGATTTAATCACCGCACCGGCCTATGTGGTGATCAAGGCAGCCAATGAGTTCAAAGACAAAACTATCGCCATCAATGAGATGTGGCAGACCGACTTCACCTACTTCAAGATCATCGGGTGGGGCTGGTATTACCTCAGCACGATCCTGGACGATTACAGCCGCTACATCATCGCCTGGAAGCTTTGCACAAACATGCGGGCCGAGGACGTGACAGACACCATTGAACTGGCGCTTCAGGCATCGGGCTGCGACCAGGCCGTCGTGCGCCACAAACCGCGCCTGCTCAGCGATAACGGGTCATGTTACATCTCTGGCGATTTGGCTGAATGGCTGGAGGACAAGAAGATGGATCACGTTCGTGGAGCCCCGTTCCACCCGCAAACCCAGGGAAAGATCGAGCGATGGCATCAGACGATGAAGAACCGGGTCCTGCTGGAAAATTACTATCTGCCAGGCGATCTTGAACGCCAGATCGAGGCCTTCGTCGACTACTATAACAACAGGCGCTACCACGAGAGCTTGAAGAACGTCACACCCGCCGACGTCTACTTTGGGCGCGACAAAGCCATCTTGAGAGAAAGGAAAGAGATCAAGAAGCTGACAATCCGCCAACGTCGCTTGCACCATCAAAAACAAGCGGCATAATCAGTCACACAAACGAACCAGAGCCTCCAATACTCAAGCCGCTCTGATGTCCCATTTTATCTGACGACGGACACAGTGCGACGAAGGACACGAAGCCCAAGGCTCCAGCAAGGTAGGCGTAACGCTTTGATTTAGGAAAGGTCTTTTCGGATGATCTCAATGCATCCCTCCATATCTCTTGATAGTTCGTCGACCCAGAACCGACGTACCCGCCAGCCAAGGCCCTTTAATTGATGGTCCCGCCAAAGGTCGGATAGCTTACGCATTCCGTCGATGTCCGAGTGCCAGTGGCGACCATCGATCTCAAGATCGAGTTTGATATCCCCAGACCCGAAGAGCGCGAAATCAAGACGCCGCCCGGCGACTTCGTACTGTGCAATCGGATTGAACCCCCGATCTTTCAGCTCGAAATAAACACGCCGCTCCCACTCACTATCGAACGTTCCTTCCGCCACGCGCGCACGCGGCTCGGTAGCAATTGAAGCTAGCTTCTGAAGGCTTGTTACCTTACCGGTGCGCGCGTAGCTCAGATCGCCAAAGACGTGTGCGACGGCGCGGGCTCGACTAATTGCGACGTTCAACCTGCGCCAGTCCTTCTGGATAAAGGTGACAGCGCTAGTGGCGCTGGACCGACCCAGGCACGGCGAAAAAAGGATAAGGTCCCTTTCTTGCCCCTGAAAGCTATCCACTGTTCCTGCCCGGAAGTCCGCTCGCTCTAGCAGATCGGCGGGCAGTGCCCCCTTGATCGCATCGTTGAGTGCCTGAACCTGGGGCCGGAATGGTGCGATGACGCCGACGCTGCCTTCATACTGCTGGACCTCCAGAAGAAGACGCAGTTGCGCCAAAATAGCCGATACCTCGGCGGCGTTGATATTGGCCTGCATAGGTAAGCTCGGTGCGGGGACATCTGTCCACGCGATTCCCGGCTTTGTCCCGCTTGGCACTTTCAACCGATACTGGTCAGCGGCTACACGCAAACGCCCCCCATAAAACTGATCGTTGATATACCCAACAATATCGGTGGCAGATCGATATTGGTCGCGCAACGTGATCTTCACCGCATGTGGCGTAAGATTTGCCAGGTCAAAAAGCGACCTGCGGCTTTGCGCCAGCCGTCCCATCGACCCCACAGGCAGACCCTGAGCCTGCATCAGGTTGCGATCATGGGCCACCCCCAGCTGGCTGATGAAAGAGAGTTGGCGATCATCACCGACGACCACGGCGCGTTTAGCCCGCGCGAATAGCGGGAGTGCCGAGGCGATATCGCACTGGCTGGCCTCGTCGAAGATCACAAGGTCGAAAAGACCCTCGCCAAGCGGCACGCGACGTGGAGCCCCTAGCACCGATGCCAACCAGAGAGGACGATGCGCCACGACTTCGGTGGCAAGCGCGATTGGCAGCGGCCCGCGGGTCTGAACCAATTCAAGGTTGGCATGCTCCTCACCAAGGCGTAACCGATCACCCTCCGACAGGGCAACTCGTGAGGCGAGCACCCGTGGCAAAAACTGCCTCACCGTCGCGGTGATTTCAGTGGTGAGCGCAATCGGGTCGCCGGTCGTATCGAGGGCATCCAATTCCGCGCGAAGCCGTTTCAGTTCCGCTTGAAGGGTAGCGAGGTTTGCCCCCTCTGCCCGTGCGTCAGGTGCGGACGCAGGATTTGGCTTTCTCGAGAACAAGCGCCGGAGCGCTTCGAGAATGCGAGCCCAAAGCCCAAGAACCGCTGGAGCCGATAGACTTGCATTCAGGTTGTCTCCATGAAGCGTCCGAGCTTCGATCCTTTCCAGAAAATCGGCGATCTGCGTGTTCAGGCGCTCCTCTTCGTCGATTTGGTCAAGCACCCGGACGCGCTGCTGTGCCAACGTCGCCAAGCGGGAGCGCGCGACCCGATCGGGCTCATTTGCAGCTCTTGAAGGTTCTCTTATGAGCGACGTTAAAACGTCGGTGAAGGATTGGTCGATCTCCCGCTTCGGATCCAGGGTCCTGACCAAGAAATTCGTATCCGGAGCTATTTTTGCGAGGCGGTCTTCAACTGAGTCCAGCGCCTGGTGATTTTTAGACGCCACCAGAACAGACCCACCATCAGCAAGAACTGATGCGACCATCGAAACGATCGTTTGGCTTTTGCCTGTGCCTGGCGGACCGGTTATGACTGTCAGGGGCGCGGTCATTCCCGCACGGACCGCAGTGATCTGCTCTTTGTTGACGCTGCCAACATTTATCGCGGGAGGTGTTTCTGCCTGGGCTTGTGGATCGAGCCCTAGAATTGACGCGAGCGCAGTCCGGGCAAGTTTCTCACTTGCCCACGCGCCGATCTGGTCGAGGTCACGCACTGCTCCGGCAGTAAACGTGCTATCTGTTGGAAGAAAGAGTGCCGCCAAGTCATAGATTCCCGGCGTTTCTGGATCAACCTCTGAAACCATTGCGGTTCCGGAAACTTTACCGCGAAATGTACCCGCCACGGCTTCCTTGAGCCTAACGAGGAAGTCAGCGCGTTCAAGTCCGAGCCCTTCAGTCTGATTGAAGACGTCCCGCAGCGAGGCCTCGGTCCATCCAGCCCCGCGCGCGGCCCCTTTGAGCCAGTCAGGATTGACGAGGACATCATCGGCATCGATGGTGATCTCCAGATGCGTTTCGCTCCGAGTCCATTCTGCGCTAATCAAGCCAATGGGCCAAACAACGGGAGCGCCCTGCTTCCGACCGACCGCTATCGGCCATCCGACAGCTAGAGTCTGTTCGTTCGCCTCACGCTTAACCAACGCCTTACGGAATTCATCAGCGAGGTCGTTAAGCGCGATTGCGATACAGAGACTATTCCCCTTTTCTGGCGTCAGTGGCCCCAGCCCGGTAACGAGATGCCACTGTACGCCATGCCGATCATCAACTTGAGAAATCGCCCCACGAGCGTCTGCTCGAAGCGTGGAACGATAATACCGGAGAAGCGCGCTAGGATCGAGTTTGGCAGCGCCTGTTTCTTCATTGAGCGAGGTCTCCTTCTGGGCACTAAGTCGAAATGAAGCGGTCGCGGCCCTGAGGACTTTGCTCTCTCCGACAAGCTTTGGACCCGTTGCCAAGGATAGGTCTGTTTGTGGGGCTGGATATCGCGATAAATGTCGCCATTTTCCATCCCGGGCCTTAGTGATTTTCCCAGCGTCAGCCAGGACGCTTAACTCAGCGTAAAGCTCGGATCGCTTGCGAGGGTCGAAATCTACATCCAATAAGGCAAAGAGTTCACTGGTGGTGCGGCCCGATGGAAATGCTGAAATAGTCCGCAACAATATCGACATAAGCCCTACCCTGAGTGCCTTTGGCAGCCACTCTCATTACGCCCAGCCTTAGGACTCAGTTTCTAAAGTGCCCTTGGGATCAAAGCGCGCGGAAGGATGTCACGTCAATAGGTAGCACTCTAATCTCGAGCTTTCCCGCAACCCATTCGCTGGGCGGCTTCGTCGACTACCCACCCGACACCAAAACACGAATTACTCCGCAATTGCTATCTGAAATTGTGGTAGCATGATCGTCCTGCAACCAGCAAACCTCACCGAGGCGGTTCAACATCCACAACGTGAACGTTACTCGAGCCAACGCCTGTAAGCTGCAGGTGGTTTCGGTACACCGTCGCTTCCAAAACCGACGACCTGAAAAATGTTCTTGCCGATATCAATTCCATAAGCCGCAGCAAGGCGCGGCATATTGCGTTCACACAATGCAATCACTTTTGGTTCGTTAGCCCCTCAATTTGATGCGTTTCTAAAATCGAGTCTGCGCTGACTTATTGATCGAGAAGATTTTGATGGAGACAATCAGGTTTAGTGAACCGCGAGTCCTTTCAATCCTGCACCATGGAATATCTTGCATGGGCCGTTCCACACCTTGGTAAGATAAGAAAATGACGCCGTATCAAGTCGGTGGCTGAGCGCGCGATCATCTTCGGAACGGCGTTCAGCCCTTGCCGCCACTTAAAACATCCATCAGCATGGAATGCATGAATTCGATTGGGATATATCTATGTCAAGATTAATTGAGAACTTCAGGTTTGATGACATACGCTTGGCCGACCGCCTAGAAGCCGAATCCAAGGAACTGCGTTCTCGGCTTCGGTATGAGAGCGATAAGGAGAGACGTTACATCCAAGATGAAATCGATGAGATAGAATCGATCCTTTGCCAGATGTGTTGTTGATCCGGAATGGGTTTGCTCCGAGGTGGCGGAATGACCTCGCGCAAGATGTTGGCCAGTTGGTAGATTGGTTTCCAAAGATTGATGATTGGACAGGAACGAGTCTCGTAGGTATCCTTTGCGTCACGGCAAACGCCTGCTGACGTCTGGTTCCGCCGCTGGAATGTTCCGAGGGGACCAAGCCGAGATAGGCCATGAGCTGCCGGGGGTTCTCAAAGCGCGTGATGTCGCCGAGTTCTGCGATCACGGTTGCGGCCGTGACCAGGGCCATCCCGCGAAGCGCTTGGAGGGCGTGGACCACTGGCGTCAGAGCCCAGTCCGCGAGCATGGTCTCGATCTGCGCCGTCAACCGATCACGACGGGCCGTTGCAGCTTCGATCGTTGCCATACAGTCTTCCAGGACGATGTGGTGCGCGGGCTGCTCGAACCGCAGCCCAGCCAGCCACCGACGATGCATCTGCGTCCAGGCGGTGCGGTTATAGTGGAAGCCGTGGCGCAGCAGAAATCCGGAGAGCTGCTGGCGGGCCTGCCGCAAGCTACGAACCGCGGCCAGACGTGCGCGACTGAGATCCCGCATCGCCTCATGGGAAAGGTCGGGAATCCATACCGGTGTCAGCTCGCCAGCCCGATGCAACTTCGCCAGATTGATGGCATCCCGGCGGTCGGTCTTGATCCGATCCCCGGGTTTGCGGGGGATCAGCGACGGAGCGACCACCACGCAGTCGTGCCCCGCAGCGGCCAGTTGCCGCTGAATGACATAGCCACATGGACCGGCCTCATAACAGAACCGCAGCGTCGTTCCCGGCCGGGAGAGTTTGCTCCAAAGACGCTTCAAAGCCGCAGGCGTATTCTGGATCTGTCCGTGTTCGCGAACTTCTCCACGTTTGCTCCCGTCAACCAAAGCGACAGAAATCGTCTCTTTGTGAACGTCCAAACCAATGTAGATGATATGCTATGGCCCGTCTCCTATGCATGAGGCACGGCGCCGGGATATCCAGCGCAATCCTCGAAACCTGCATACTGTGAGACGGGTCGCCCTGCCTCAGGCGAACATGTAGTCTAGGATTAGCCGGGCCATATCAGGACCATGGCCTCAGTGGCTGAGCCCATGGTCGTCTTCGGTGGGGCTTTCAGCCCTTGCCGCCACTACAAACATCCATCAGCATGAAATGCATGAATTCGATTGGGATATATCTATGGCAAGATTGATTGAGAACTTCAGGTTTGATGACATACGCTTGGCCGACCGCCTAGAAGCCGAATCCAAGGAACTGCGTTCTCGGCTTCGGTATGAGAGCGATAAGGAGCGACGTTACATCCAAGACGAAATCGATGAAATAGAATCGATCCTCTGCCAGATGTGTTGTTGATCCGGAATTGGTTTGCGCCGAGGTGGCGCGATGACCTCTCGCCAGAGGTTGGCCAGTTGGCAGTTTGTTTCCAAAAAATGATGATTGAATAGGACCGATTCTTGTAGGCATCCTCTGCGTCACGGCAAACGCCTGCTGACCGCCCATTCCGTCGATGACCTGATCCAAGGGGTCAGCAAAGGCGACAATGGTAGCTTCTGTCACTCCTAGATCAGGACTACCCCCAAAACTTCCGCTTTCCACCCGAGGTTGCCAATTGCTCTTTGGTGCTTTCGTCCCATTGTTGACCCTGACGAGGCATCCACTCATTGACTGCTTCGCGCCCTCATCTCAGCCGTTTAGCAGCCTGTAAAATTTCCTGAAAGCTGTCGTTCGCAGTATCAGGCTGCATGTCGAACTTGGGGTGGATTGCGGACTGGCTACTTTGAGGGCGGAAATGCGAAAAGTGTATTTCGGTGCCGTCATTGGAGCCCACAGGCAGCGGTGTTTTCAAAGGCTTATCGTGCTGATCGGTTTTCAAATCCCGCCGGTTCACAGATCAACTCTCAATAGCAATCAACAGGCATGCCCAGATCGGCGGGCGTCAAAGGCAGCTGACGCGCTGGCATGAGTCTGCTATGGGGTTCGCATGCCTTACGATCCTGCTTCCCTTGGGCCTCGCCCTACCTTGCTGGCGACCCTAAGGTCGGTCTGGACACTGCTGTTGGGCATCGGTCTTCTGATGATGGCCAACGGACTGCAAGGCAGCCTTCTCGGGGTCCGTGCAGAAACCGAGGCCTTCGATGCCTCTGTGATCGGGATTATCATGGCGGGCTTCTTCGCGGGGCTTCTCGCGGGGTCCCTTTGGACGCCACAAGCGGTGCGGATCGTCGGGCATATCCGGGTCTTTGCAGCGATGTCCGCCGTAGCCTCGGTAGCGATCCTCCTGCACGCTCTCCTCGTGAACGAAGTCGCATGGTGGTTTATTCGGTTCATCACCGGATTCTGCTATGCTGGCATCTTTGTTGTCGCTGAAAGCTGGTTGAACGACCGCGCGCCTCAAGAAACCCGCGGGCAGGTCCTTGCCCTCTACCTCGCCGTGACCTTCGCCGGTATGGGAAGCGGACAGTTTTTGCTCAACCTGGCGAGCGACAGTGCGGCCGAACTGTTCATGCTCGTCTCGGTTCTGATTTCGTTGTCTGTCGTTCCACTTCTTCTGCGCGCGACGCCGTTGCCCACTTCTGAGGCTGGGCGACGTGTCACCCTGAAGCGCCTTGCAGCGGCGTCGCCGCTGGGCGTCTTCGGGGTGTTTGTGGCGGGCATCGCGAACGGCACGATCTTCGGCATGGGGGCAGTTTATGCACGTAGCGTCGGGTTCACGGTCGCCGACACCTCGCTCTTCATGGCGCTGCTCATCCTCGGTGCGGCGATCGTGCAATGGCCAATCGGAAAACTCTCTGACGTGATAGACCGGCGCAAGGTTATCACCGGCGTCACCGCTGCTGCTGCTGGCGCGTGCCTGTTCGCCGCCGAGGTCACTGCCATCGACTCAATTACCACAGCTGCCCTAATCGCTCTGACCGGGGGACTGTCACTCTCCATCCACTCGCTGTCGCTGGCCTACACCAACGATTATCTCAACGTCGACGAGATGGTTGGCGCGAGCAGTGGGCTCGTTCTCGTACTTGGTGCCGGATCAGTCTGCGGACCTATCATGGTCGGCCTAGCGATTGGTTCGTTCGGTCCACGCGGTTTCTTCGTATGGCTTGCTCTGAGCCACGCGGCGCTCGCCGTCTTTGCAATCTGGCGCATGTCCCGGCGCGAGAGAATTCCGATGGCGGACCAGTCCCCCTATGTCCCTGTACCTTTGCAGGGCACCGAGATTTCCACGGCGGTTGCCGGAGAGGTGGCGCAAGAAGAATCAGGCTGATCCATACAAACCTTCCGGCCGGAAGGGCATGTACTGCACCGATATAGGCATGCCCGCCTTTGGGATCATCGCCTTCTGCGACAAATGCCGAGAATGTGGTCGGAAGCGGCCATTGAGGTTAGCCCCCCGCGCTCTTTGGCGGCTATTTCATATTGGGCGCCCAAAACCGGACGGTCGGAAAGCGGCCCCATTCCGGCCAGTCGTTCCCGCCCCGGCGAAAGTCCGCTCCCCGCCCGAACTTGCCAAATCCTCGTTGGCGATTTCGGCGGACAAAGCCGTCATTCCTCCCTCCGCAAACAACGACTGCCCCCAACCTATACCGGACTCATAAGTCGCGGATCGCAGACCAAGACCAAGAACCTAAAAGGGAAGCGACAATTGCACGGGTTTAAACCGCAGCGCATGCTTCGCCGCCAATTCAGGCGACGCGGCCTGCGCATGCAGCACGACCATCGCTGCTGCGCGGGCGTCTTCGCCTGCGTCGTGATGGTGGAAGTCGAGTTTCAGCACCTGTTTCAGGTTGGCCAGACCGTGGCCGCCGTTGCCTTTTAGCTCGGGCCATGCCGCCCGCGCGATAGTCACGCTGTCGAGCCACGTCAGGCATGGGCGCAGCAGGCCGTGCGCTTTGCATGCGGCATTGATTGCGTGTTCATCAAACCTGCTGTGCTGCACCATCGGGTGACGAGAAAGCAACGGCAGCATATCGGGCCAGACCTGCGCAAAGTTTCCCGCGTTTCGCACGGTATTAGGACCGATTCCGTGCAGATCGATGTTAAACGGCGCAAAGGGCATTTGCGGGTCAACATATGTAGACCATGTGCGAATGCTCTCATCATACCCGACACAGGCAATCCCGATCTGGCAGATGCTTGCGCTGTCACCACATGCGGTTTCGACATCCAGCGCGATGAACTGGAATTCCCCATCTGGCAGGGGCGACGTCACTGCGGCGACCCGCGCAATCGGACTTTCAAAACCGCGATGAGCATATCAGACGCCGCGCGCAACTCCGCAGCGTCCTCGGTCAGTCGTGAATAGGACCAGATGCCCTGCACCGAGATCATGGTGTAGCGTGCAAGGTCGCCAATTTCGTCTTGGGTGAGCAGGCTATGTCCACCGTTTTCATGGGTCAGCACCTTATGAAAGCCAGCAGTCAGACGGTCGCAATGGGCGCGCAGCTTTTGTCTGGTCTCCAGCGCATCTTCGGGGATCTGGGTCAGCGTGTTTCCCACAAGGCATCCCCGTCCCAAGCCACCCATATATTCGAAGCGCGTCAATAGACTGTTCAGGTAGCCCTCAATGCCTTCGATTCCCGCAGCCTCGGCCTCGACTGGGGCAAAGGCAGGACTCACGACGATGTCTTGATACCTATCGAGACAGGCATGAAAGAGATCCTCTTTGCCGTTAAAATCACTATAGATACCTGCACGGCTGACGCCAGTTTCCCGCACCAGATCGCCCATGGAAACAACATGATAACCAGTCTTCCAAAAGGTATTCAGGGCAGCGTCCAGCAGGTTTTCGCGGGAATGGGATTTCGCTCTGGGCATTTTTGGCCTTGTTTAAGAATGATCATTCTTCTAAGTCTAACTCGACTCAAACACAAGTCCGAGGTTCCCAACATGACTACGTCTTTCCGCGACAAAAAGAAATTTGCCACCGTCCATGGCAAGCAGATGGCCTATATCGAGGAAGGCACCGGCGACCCGATTGTGTTCCTGCACGGAAACCCGACATCGTCCTATCTATGGCGCAATATAATGCCGCACCTGGCGGGCAAAGGGCGGCTGATCGCGCCCGACCTGATCGGCATGGGCGATAGCGACAAACTCGATAATTCTGGCCCCAACAGCTATACCTATGTGGAACAGCGTAAATACTTGTTCTCGCTGCTGGAGCAATTGGGTGTCACCGATAACGTGACGTTGGTCATCCACGACTGGGGTTCTGGCCTTGGCTTTCACTGGGCGCATACGCACGCCGACGCAGTCAAAGGGATTGCGTTCATGGAGGCCATTGTCGCCCCCGTTCCCAGCATGGACAGCTTTCCCGAAAAAAGCCGCGCGGTATTTGAGGGGCTGCGGTCACCTGCGGGGGACGAGATGGTTCTGCAGAAGAACATGTTTGTGGAAAACATCCTGCCAGCTTCGATCCAGCGTGATCTGAGCGAAGAAGAGATGAACGAATACCGCCGCCCCTTCGCCAATGCCGGTGAGGATCGTCGTCCGACCCTGACATGGCCACGCCAGATCCCGATTGGCGGGGACCCCGCGGATGTGGTCAAAATCGTCGGGGCCTATTCGGAATGGCTGACGCAGACGCCCATCCCCAAGCTGTTCGTCAATGCCAACCCCGGTGTGTTGATCGCCGGCCCGGTGCGCGACTACGTCCGCAGTTGGCCCAACCTGACCGAGGTCACGGTGCCAGGGCTGCATTTCATCCAAGAGGATTCCCCCGACCAGATCGGCGCTGCGGTCCGCGACTGGCATGCGACACTATAAGGAGCATAAAATGACACAGTCACATAGCCTCCCCGCCGGATTCACCAAGGCGCTGATCGCCTCTGGCCTATGGATCATGGTTCTCGAATGTATTCGCGCCTTCTTGATCGTTCTGCCGATGACAAAGGCGGCCTTTCCTGACTTTGCAGGTATCGCACCGATGAATGTGCCGATCTTCATCTCGTGGACAGTTTGGATGATGCTGCTGATCTGGCTGACCGCCTATTCCTATTGGCTGCACGCCCGTGTCAGTGGTCATACAACCCGCAGCGTGATTGTCGCGGGCAGTTTCGCCACGGCGTTTTCGCTACTGCTGTTCTGGATCGCCAATGTGAACATGGGCACTGGCACTGTAGCCGTGGCACTGATTGCCGTGCCGTGGGCATGGGTCGAATTGGTCGTTGCCTGTCAGATCACGCGCATGATTTTGCAACGTGAAATGGCGCGTTGATCATGGCGGCGCAGCTATCTGCATTTGAGCCGGTGACGGGCATGCCGAGCATGTTCACCGCTACAAAGAACAACCTGCGTTGCACGGCGATTGAACTGCGTTCGGGAAAACTGTGCCTGTTCAGCCCCGTATCGGGGCTGAGCGATGCCGCCAACGCCAGCCTTGCCGATATCGGCAACGTTGCCTTCCTTTTTGCGCCGAACGGCTATCACAACGGCGGCTTGGTTGAATACGCAGCGGCCTATCCAGATGCCGCAATAGTCGCGTCACCTGTCATGCATGAGCGGCTTCAGGGCCGCACGGGACTGACATTTGAGGGGCTGGAAGCGCTGCGCGATGAATTGCCTGAGGGGATGCGTTTGGAATCTCCGGCAGGGCTGAAAAATGGCGAGACCTGGTTGATTGCGCATGTCAACGGGCGGTGCCTTTGGCATGTGGTTGACGCCTTTGGGGCGCAAAAGAACGCTGAGGGCAACGTTGGAAACGAGATCCGCGCCAACAAGGTCTTTCCGAGCTTCGGGATCAAAGATCGCGCGAGATATATCGCCAATCTAAAGGCGCTCATTTCGTCTGACCCTCCCGACATGTTGTTACCCTGTCACGGAGCCATCGCCATAGCGGCTGATTTGCCAAATCAGATGCGCGAAATTCACCCGGAACTGAAGCAAATATAGAGACAAAAAACATGTTCAAAAAATTCATCATCGGAACCGCGCTATTTAATTTCCTCTTTGCGCCGATGATCATCGCGCAGGCGGTCCAAGCCCATGATCCCGCAAGCTTCGTGTTTTCGTTCACGCTCGCTGGATTCTTCATGATGGCCACGTCGCTTTTGGTTTGGGCAGCCCGCGATTTGGCTGCACGGGCCCCGGTCGTGTTCTGGAGCGCTATATCGCGTTTAGTTGCAATCGTGTCAGTGCTCTATGCGGTCCCAAACGGATTGGCTGGCCCCTCGCAATACGCGTTTGTTGTGTTCGACGGCTTTGTAGCGGTCGTTTATATCTTTGGCACGATCCGCCTCACAGGCCGGTCGGTTCTGGATTTCCTGCTGTGGCGCGTTGCGTAGGGCCGAAAAGGTTTACACGCTTACAGCGCGGATTTGACCTTGGCCGAGACTCAGTATCCTCAACAACGTCAACCGACCCTAAACGACCGCTTTCGCCGATTTGAAGGAGGATGCTGCGCATGCAGCTAATGCCTGCTATCCGCCCGTAACTGCCAAATCTTCCTTGGTAATATCGACCATTAGGAGGCTGTCAGCCATATTCCGACTGCTGCGGCACGCCCCTTCGATTCGGCCATTCGTTACTGGTGCAAAATCTCAGGGGTACTGGTGTCATAATGTGCGGACAGCATAGAACTGCAGCGCGGTCTGTGGCAACATCTTGACATGATCGAATTCCGCACTCTCGCCGATGACCATCCCGAGCTCGCGAATTCTCCGCTGCTTCGAGCCGCTCTCCTGACCCTGCAATATGCGCAGATGCACGGATCGATCGGTTTGACCAAAACCAAGGCTTTCAAGCGCGTCTTCGTCCACTGGGCCGTCGATCATTTCGACTGGCCAGGGAAAAGCGCAGAAGAGATGTTCCGCTACAACAAGGTAATCAATGAATATGAGTTTCCGCCGGTCGAGGTTCTTCATTTCCTGCTGATTTCCCTGCGCCTGGGACGTCACATCAAGGGTGAGTTTCGCTTGACCAAGCGTGGCACAAAGCTGGCGCAAGCCCCTGGCCACCTGTTTGCCGAGTTAATCCCATACTTTGTGCTCCAGCTCGATCACACTTCTTATGCGCGCTTCGACAACCGCCCCTTCGGAAAGTGGGACGTCTGGATGAACGTGATTAACGTCGAAGCCGATCATGGCACGACCGAGGCTGCCTTGTTCGAAACCTTTTACGGTGAGACGCAAGACTGGCACACCGCGGGGTGGCGAGAGATGGCCGCGTTCTCAGCTTGCGTGCTTCGGCCGCTCGATTGGGCTGGATTGCTGATGGAGACTCGCAAAGACGACGGCGGCAAGCATGTATGTCATGTGTTCAAGACCCCGCTCTGGCGCAGCGCGATCAAACTTGACACCGACGACATGCTGCGCCCGATGTCCGTTCAGTGAGATATTTTTTCACTGCTCCCAAGACGCAACGCTGTTGGCGTAAAACGGCCCAGAGCGGCCTTTCGGCGCGTGACCCGACGCTTTGATCCGGAACGAAAACTATCAGCCCCGACCTACAAGCAGTTGGTCCGTTGTAGAGCATTGGTCAACGCGGCTGCCTGGTTTCAAACACCTCACGGGTGACACGCCTATTCTCGGTAGCAATTGACGTTATACCGATCACCGACCACGACTGCCGCCCCTTCTCTCACCTGAGCGGGATAATTGGACGGTCACTTCTCTACCCAGTCCCAATCGATCGAACCTTCTTGCGCCTTGTGAAAATACTGGCTCGCGATCAGCCAGCCTTTGACCAGCCGCAACGGGGGAAGACAAGTTGCCAACATAAGCGGGCCCGTCGTGATCAAGTGCACCCACCACGACGGTTCGTAAGTGATCTGCAGCCAAAGAGCGAAAATTGTGCTCGGAATGCAGGCGAACATCATGACGAAGAATGCCGGCCCGTCCGCCGGATCAGCAAAGGAATAGTCGAGGCCACAGACTTCGCATTCCTTGCGCATCGCAAGAAATCCTTGAAATAAGTGTCCCTGCCCACAGCGCGGGCAGTGCCCCCGCAGCCCGGTGTGGATTGGCTGGAGTGGTGGCCATTCTTGTTGTGCAGACATGGTGCGTCCTTTCACGAAGGGCACTCAATGCAAGTTGATGTCAGCCTTGAGCGCCTGGAGGGGCATTGCGTTTTGATTGCGCACAGTTGAGCACCATCAATATATAATTGCATGTATATTATATGGATTGAATGTCAAGATATTGTATGCATGAAGGGTGACACCTTCTCTCGCGTCAGACTACCATTGTGGAGGCTGAAGGGGACTGATCGAGAAGATCGGCAACGACCCGCAGGCTCTGAGCAAGCTGGTCCCGGGTCTCTGGCGCACCGAGACCCAGCCGCACTGCCTCGGGCGGCGAAGAAAGCGCGAAGGCATCGCTGGCAACCACGCTTATGCCGTGCAACTGGAGACGCGATGAAAACTCCCCCCGGGTCCACGGCGACGCAATGCGCAACCAGATATGGAACCCCTCCGGGTCAGCGCTGATAGCCTCAGACGGCAAAATCCCTGCCGCAATGATCTGGCGTGCGGCAGTTTCCTGTCGGATTGCCGCAACAACTGCCTCTGCGGTGCCGTCCTCAATCCATCGCGAGGCTATCGCAGCGGTCAAGGGCGAGGCCATGGATGCTGTTGCGCGGATTGCGCCACTCAACCTTGCAGTTGCGTGACCATCGGGAACGACCAGATAGGCTATGCGCAGCGCCGGGGCGATACATTTCGCGAGGCCGGCAATATGATAAACCAGCTCAGGCGCAATGGCTGCCAGTGGCGGCAACGGATCAAGCGGCAACGCGCCATAGGCGTCGTCCTCGATAATCGGAACCTGGTGTCGCCGTGCGATTTCCACAAGCGCGTGACGCCGGGCGAGCGACAAAGTCGCTGTCGTCGGATTGTGGATTGTCGGATTGCAATAGAGAGCCTTCGGTTTCGAATCCACGCAAACCTTCTCGAAGGATTCCGGAATGATCCCGTCATCGTCAATCGACACGGTGGCAAGCTTAACCCGGAGATGGGAAGCAACCGAGCGAACCCCCGGATAGGTCAGGGACTCTACGCAGATTGTATCGCCCGGAGCGGCAAGGACGCCAACAACGGCGACCAGCGCCCCTTGCGCACCTGGACAAACGAGAATGCGCTCTGGGCGCAGGCCCTCTAGCCGGGACGAGAGCCACAGCGCGCCGGCTTCGCGATCCCTCCTTGCGCCACCGGCTTCCTGATAACGCATCAGCAAATCGAAACCGCCGGTCGACTGCAACCCGCTTATTCCGCCCCACATACGCGCCATAAGACCGGGTTCGTCAAACCGCGGCGGCAGGTTCATGCTCATGTCGACGAGCCCACTTGGGACAGGCCGGATCAAACTGGGACGGCTGGTCCGGACGTAAGTGCCCTGACCGACCTTGCCCTCAACAAGACCACGCTTGCTCGCTTCGGCATAGGCACGACTGACGGTCGTGAAGTCGATCTTGAGGGCGTCGGCCAATGCGCGTTGCGGAGGAAGGCGAGCACCGGCAGCGAGCTTTCCGGAGCGAATATCGGCAGACAGGGCATCGGCAATAGCGAGATAGACCGGCCCGTCAGCCTTGCGAATCGCAGGAATCCAGAGCAGCTTTTGTTCATCACGCTTCATTGCGGCGCCTTGAATTGAATATTATATGGATATTGTATGCCTAGTCGTCCAAATTCAAGCCCCGCCCTCTTTCTTTTAATAGTGGCGTGGCCTCTATTCGAAAATCCAGCAGAAATCCGGTAATTGATGATAGCGGCAAATCTTGTCATGACGCTTCACCTTTAACGAGTAGCGCGAACCGCCACCTCTGCGGAACCAACCAACGGCTGCCTCCCGGCGAACTGGCATACCCCATGTCGTTTTATTTAACGCCACTTTTACAAAGTTGGTAAATAACCATCGGCGCTTGTATCGATCACTGCGAGGGCGGCTATGACAGATACGCTTGCGGCCGCGCCATTAAAACTACAGATTCCTGCGAACTTTGTACTTTCGTTCGCAATCGCGGGTTTCTTCCTAATGGCGGCCTCGCTCTTGATTTGGGCAACCCGCGACCTGACCGCCCGCGCGCCCGTTCTGTTTTGGAGCGCAGTGTCTCGGCTGATCGCAATCACGACAGTTGTTTATGCGGTACCTGCTGGGCTGGCGGATCCGTCGCAATATGCATTTGTCGTGTTCGATGCCCTGGAGCGGGGCACCATCGGCTTTGATGCGGTCAAGCATTTGGTGCTGTGCCGGATAGAACGGCGTCCGCCACGCCTTGATATGACGGTCTATCCCTATTTACCCAAAGCCCATGTCGCGGCAACATCCGCCGATGATTACATGGCGTTGTTAACGGGAAGTCTGGAGGGCCTTCGCTTCATCCCATGGCGCTGTCAGCCAGGTCTCTATTTCGTCGGGCGTGGTCAGAATTACTGGCATCGCCTTCGGGTGGATCGGTTTCACCACAGCGTTAGGTTCAGTTGTGAGGAAACCGAACAAGTCTGCTGTGATTTCGCCTTCCTTGACCTTGCCGACGCTCGTCCATGTCGTCCAAATTTCCGCGAAAACGAACAACGGCCTCTCCTCGTTCATGGCCAACCAATGCAATGGCAAACGCTTTGTCGCGGGGGCGCGGACACTGCCATACTCCGAAACTCTGTCCCTGGCACGACACAACAGTTTTCGACACCGAGTCATCTACGCCAGTGCGGCGATGAAACATTTCGTATGTTGGTCACGCCGCTGTCGGATTTTTTGCCTTCCGAGAATTTAGATGGGGTGGGCATTCCCCAACGCGCTTTGACCAACTCACGCTTTCCGTCTCCGCCACTCCGCACGATTGGGCCCCATAGTCGGGATAGATTTTGCCAGGTTCAAGGTTTTCGACTTCGTCGATCACTGCTTTCGTGAACTCACGAATTGCCCTCGGCCCTATGGTGATGTTGTACAAATTGCACATGAACGGTTCTCCTTCACCGCCAGTTTATTCAATCGGGCTGGCGGCATGGTTTGTGCTGCAGCGTGAATTGTGGAGTGAAGGTTTGTATTATAGGCAGCGTGAGGACTGATTCAGTCACAACACCTTTTAGGGGTTGTGACCCTAATGTGACCCTTTTTGGAGGGTCACATTCAGCTTCAAAACCAGAGAATCCAAACCACCCTTGATTTCATTGGGTAATTTAGAGAAAAGATGGTGGGCGCGCACGGGCTCGAACCGTGGACCCGCTGATTAAGAGTCAGCTGCTCTACCAACTGAGCTACGCGCCCCACCTGTCCCGCTACCGGGACGAAGGGGCGTATAGACCGGATGGATGGCCTTGTCCACACCGTTTTTCACAAGATCCGGCAAGTCGCTCTGCATCTGCCCTGATATGCTTCAAACCAGCAATCGCCCCTCAGCGATTTTAACGGCCTGGCCACCGATCCGGACATGACGCACACAGCCTTCGGCGCAATCGAGATGCATGTGAATCAGCGATGGCCGGCCCATTTCAACGCCCTGCTCGATCACCAGCGCGTGGTTGCCATCGAGCATGCCGTCATAATGGTGAATGGCACCAGACAAGGCTGCCGCCGCCGAGCCGGTGGCCGGGTCCTCGCCAATGCCCATACCCGGCGCGAACATGCGGGTATGGAAGGACGCGGTGTGGTTTACCCCGCCACGGCAATAGACATAGGCATCGGCCAGCATGCCGTCGCCCATCGGCGCCACACGGTCCCATTCCGCAGCCAGGCAGGCGGCCTTGGCAGCCGCCGCCATATCATGCACCGGAACCATCACGAACGGCACTCCGGCGCTCCACAGCGACACATGGTGGTTTTCAAAGCCGATGTCCTGCGGGTCGAGGCCGAGCGCCGCACCGATGTCAGCCGGTTCGATTTCCACATCCAGCCGGCGCGACAGTTTCGGCAGGTCGAATTCGGCAAAGCCCGGCGCATTCGGGCTGATGCGGACGGCGCAACGCACCGGCCCGATCTGCTCCTCGAGCATCGTCACCATGTCGACGCCAGCGGCCGGCAGGTCGCCGCCGAGACGGCGGTGGGCCAGCGCAATGGCGACACCGACCGTCGGGTGGCCAGCAAATGGCAGCTCGCGTCCCGGCGTGAAAATCCGCACGCCCGCCGTGTGCGCCGGATTTTCCGGTGTGAGCACGAACACCGTCTCGGACAGATTGAATTCACCGGCAATCGCCTGCATCCGCGCATCGTCGATGGCATCAGCGTCAAACACCACCGCCAGGGGATTGCCAGTCAACGCCTCGTCGGTGAAGACGTCATAAATTGCATAGTCCGTCATGATCGGCGGGCTCCCTGCCGTTGGTTTGGCCAGCCTAGCGCATTCCACCGGCCTGACAACCGGTAACAAAATCGGGCGCTGCAAAATGAAAATCGATCAGCGCCTGCATATAGGGCGTCACGGTCGGCCCGGCACCTGATGGTGCGCGCACCACCACCACATCCTCGATCTCCTGCTCGGGCTCGGTTCTGATGTGCTCGCGCATGCGTTCGACCAGTACCGCCGCCGGCTCGGCCATGCGGAACCGGCGGAATACGGCAACCAGGCCGCCACGCCGCCAGCACAGCAGCCGGTCCTCAGCCGCAGCGCTGGACAAGTCGAGCCCGGTCTCCTCCCGCGCCTCGCGCAGGATGCTGCCATCGACATCCACGGCGCTGCCGGTGATATCGGATTCGTCGAGCGATCCCGCCGGCGCACAGACCTTGCCGGGATTGGCAGTCAGCGCCGCCATCCGGATCAGCAGCATGGCATCGTCGGATGACAGGATCACCGCCGAGCCGAACAGATGCCAGGCATCGGGCTGCGGTTGGCGTTTGAGCCAGTGCAGCAGCCCCGCATAGGGCACCCGGTGGCTGATCCCTGAAATCACCCCGTCCTCGAGCAGCAAGCCGCGGTGCAGCATCACCGTGCCGTTAAACAGCCATGGCCGTTCCACCTGTTCACGGGCCCAGTGCGCCTCGATGGCAGCGCGCTCAGCCTCATGCCAGGGATGCACCGCGTCATCGACCGACAGCCGGATCGCATCGAGATGGAACACCTGATTTTCCGGGATGTTCGAGACCGTCATGACTCAGACCAGATCGAAGGTCATGGCCACCGGGCAATGATCCGACGCCTTGGGCCGGTCCCAGCCGGTACGCGGGTAGCGGTCGACTTCCTGGCCTTCGGGAAACAGTGTCCGCCAGGGCTGGCCGGAGCGGATGATGTCGGGCAACCGGTCGCGGCTGGTGCGGACCATGGCCGGCGAGCCAAGCAGGTAGTCGAGCTGGCACAGGTGCCGTTCCTGCGGGCCACGGGTGTGGTACAGCGTCCAGCGATCCATCTCCGGCCGCCGCGCCACCACGTTCTCGGCAAAGCCGCCAGCGGTCAGCACGGTGACCGCGCCGTCATCCGCCGCTTCCGGGGTGAAAGTGTAGCCGCTGCGGCGGTCGCCGGTGATCACCAGTTTTTCCGCATAATCATTGAAATCACCGGCAATGACATAGCGCTTGCCGCCGCCATCAGGCCCGAACCGCTTGGCGATGATCTGCCGGACTGCCCGCGCCTCGGCCACCCGCACCGGCATGGTCAGGGTGCGGCCGTCAATACCATCACGCGGGCCACCCATCGATTTGAAATGCACCACATAGATGGTCAGCCGCTTGGAGCCGATCTTGACATCGACCTCGAGCAGGTCGCGCTTGAAGACCTTGTCATTGGGATGGGCGAGACCTTCGAGATCGGCGGTGTAAAGCCCCAGCGACTTGTAGGTCTGGTGCGCGTGGCTGGTCACCGTCTCGATCTCGATCCTGGCGCCGTCGAGCGTCTCTTCGCGCGCCATCAGCGCCAGATTGATGCCGCGGCTGTCATTGCCGTCGATCAGCACCTTGTGGCGGTAGCCGTCGCCGATCATCTTGAACAGATAGCCATATTCGAAGCGGTGCAACGTATCGAGATTTTCCACCTCCTGCAGGCAGATGATGTCGGCGTCGGCCTCGGCGATCGCCAGCGCGGTCAGTTGCCGCGTGTCATCGGTCAGCGACATGACACGGGCGATCTCGGCATTGCGGTACTGCGCCTCGGAGCTGAACTCGTAAAGCTGCGCCACCCGGTCCTGCCTGAGTTCGTTGCGGAAGCCGGTAAAATCGAACCGGCTGAGCAGGTTTTCGGCATTGAAGCTGGCGATTCGGACACTCATGCGGGGTGTGTTTCCTGCTGTTCTTCGGGCTTCGCGGACCCTAGCAGGCATCTGCTGCGGGGCAAGGCCAATCCCGCCGAACCACTTTTGTGCGTCAAGACTTGCGCAAAGCTCAACGTTCCTCGATCAGCCCCAGCACCAGCTGCTGCACGGTGCCGCCGGTGCCCATTTCCAGCAGGTCGAATTCGCGGCCGCGGGCGCGCTGCTGATCCGACAGGCGCTTGAGGTGGGTCTGAAGCTCGGCCCGCACCTTGTTGCAACCGGGATCGTCCTTGGCGCTGATGCCGGTGCTGACCGTCTCGATGGCGTGCACCATGTCGATGATATACTGGCCGTGCACCCGCTCGTGTTTTGCCAGCCCGTCGGCAAAGCGCTTCCAGCTCGACGCCACCGATGACGGCATGGAACCGCGCGGCTTGGGCAGCGTGTAGGTGATGATCAGTTTCGGCTTGGCCGAGGCCAGCACGCAATCGGCGCCGCGCTGCTGGTAATCGCGCCGCCAGGTCAGCTTGAAGGTGGTGTGGGCGATGGTCCGCCGCCCGTCGCCGATCACCGGACCGTTAGTGCCGATCGCCTCGTAGAGCGCCGCCCCTGACTGGCCGCTGACCGGATAGGTTTTTGTCTGCTCGACGGCTTCCCAGGCCAGGGCCGGTTGCGTCGCGCCGGTCACAGTGGCGAGCAGCGTGGCGGTCAGGACAATGGGTCGAATGATTTTCATGTAGCCTCACTTGCAGATTCCGGGATAAACCGGGCTGACGGCAAAGGCCAGCCCGAAACCGGCAAGATTATGGCGGCGGGTCGCGACAGGCATATTCATTGATGTGCATCAATGCGGCAGCGACCGGCGCGGCTATCGATAGGGGATCAGGCGGCGCCTTGCCGCGTCAGCAAAACGGGAGTTTGCCATGACACGCATGATGATTGTGCTCGCCGCCGGACTGGTGTCCGGAATGACCGCTCTGGTACCGGCGGCAACGGCTGCCAGTTGCTTCGACCTCTGGTACGAACGCAACGCCATCTACGACAACAACGGCTACTGCTTTTCCACCAATCTCGGCAAGCGCACCTTTGACAATTCCGATTGCTGGACCAAGAACCCCAATCTGAGCCAGTGGGAAACCCGCCGCGTCGCCGAGATCAAGGCCGAGGAACGCCGTCGCGGTTGCAAGGTCAACAACTAGGCCGCTTCGCGGCGGCCTGTGCGCAGCCGCAAACGCCGCCGCGCGACAAGGCCGCCGGGGTGTGGGAAAATCCTTTGCTACGCCTGTACGTTATCGCTCAAGGGCAAGCCCTTTCGCGCGACAGGCGGATAGTCCGGAGGGCCGCGCGCGGGCTGTGCCTCTCTGGGGGTATGAATGGGTGGCGCAACACGCGCGCGGCCCGGAACCCGCCGGACGCTGTCCGCATCCGACAGACGGTGCCTCGCCTCACGCGGGGGTGGCTTATCCACCAGGTCCCCGCCCGGATTACTCCGGCCACGATCCGGACAGACCGTGAGAGAGGCTTTTGCCGCGTTCCGGCACGGACCCTGATGCGCTGTAGCGATGCTTCCCGGTGTGCGCCCAAAATATTTCGGGCGCGGGCTGCATCCAGTCACATCATGTCCGCCACAGGCCCGGTCCGGTGCCACCCCCCCTCACCCGCCTTGCGGCTGGCGTGGGGCTGAACCCGGCCCGGTGGCTGGCTTTGCACGGCGCTCGCAAGAACACCGCCCGCCAGCGGAACCGCAATGGCCTCCGCCTCCCCTCACCCGAGGCGCTACGTCAGCGCACCCGATCAGGGGCATTCCCTCCCGCCTGCATCGAAACGTTCGCGACCCATCCGGCAGCGGGAGTGAGACGAGTATGGCATGGGGGTGGAGGGTGGGGAAAAGAATGTGGGGGGGTGAGCAACAAAGCAAAATTTTCCCTAGTACAACTTAGCGCATTGCATTGAAATCCAATTCACCTGATGGTTACAATCATTTCCCGAGCCCAATAGGTGAGTCTTATGTCAATTTGCCAAGAGTTTCCGGATTCTACCAGTGTGCGCCAAGTTTGCTTTGACGAAGACAAATCGGAGCTCGAGGTCAGCTTTAGGGATAAGCACACGTACGTATATTATAAGTAATTACCCACCCCCTTGCCATGCACCACAATGTCTGAATCCATGATGATATGGATCGGACTGATTTGCAGCAGCTGAGCAAGGACGAATTGATCGAGATGGTGCTTCGGCTCCAACGGCCTGCCAAGGATTCTCGGACGTCTTCCAAGCCGCCCTCTACGGATAAGAAAGAGAAACGCGTCAACTCACGACCGGGTGGAGCCAAGCCCGGGCATGAACCCCACAATAGGGTGCTGGCGGATTTTGCCGACATGTTTCGCGATCATGAACCGACCGCCTGCAAGAGATGCGGCCATGCGTTTTCCGGTGATGATACGATGGTGCTGGCCGGGGCCTATGACGAGATCGATATTCCTGCGATCCGTCCTCATGTCACCCGGCATCGGCGTTTTTCCTGTCATTGCCCGCAATGCGGCACGACGACAAAAGCCACCGCACCTGCCGTGGCAACCGCAACGCCGTTCGGGCCAGGCATTCACGCGCTGGCGATCTACCTCAAGAGTTTCCATGCATTGTCTTACGAACGCCTGAGCGGTGTGTTCATGGATATCTTCGGCCTCCATGCGAGCGAGGGCGCGATCATGAACATGTTTGCCCGCTCCCGTCCGAGCTTCCAGGCCACAGCACAGGCCGCCAAGGCCAGCCTTCGAGCCGCCCGCGTTGTCGCCAGCGACGAAACCGGTGTGCGTATTGAGGGCACAAATGCCCAACACTGGGTTTTTCATTGCAAGGATGCCGTTGTCCACCAGCCCGATTACTCCCGTGCAGCACGGGTCGTTCACGAGACCATGGGCGGCCATGTCCCCGAGGTATGGATATCTGATCGGTATTCAGCCCAGCAATCTCACGGCCATCGACATCAAACCTGCCTTGCACATTTGGCGCGTGATACAGCCTTTGCGCTGGAACATGGCGAGGATGATCTCCCTCTTCGCTTCCAGCTTTGGTTTGGCCGTGTGTTTGATTTCGCCAGAGCCATAAGCACATTCGCTGCGTCTACCGTCGCAAGCAAGAAGCGCAAATTCGATAAACAGCTTGCCGGGCTTCTATGCGCCCCGACTTCATGCGACCTGGCCCAAAAGCTCCAGGCCAAGATCGGGCGGGCCCGCGATCAGCTGCTGACGTTTTGCGACTATCCCGGAGAAGTCGATGTCACCAACAACACATCTGAGCGAAAGCTCCGTCCATGGGTCATTCAGCGAAAGGTGACAAACGGATATCGCGCCATGTGGGCCGCCCAAGCCGAAGCGAACATACGCACGACAGTCGATACCGCACGCCTCAAAGGCGCAAACCCCTTCCAGGTCATCGCATCCGTCCTGGCATAGGCCGGTAGAAGAACCGGAAATCACGAATTCAGGGGTGGGTAATTACTGAACATGTTTGCCCGCTCCCGTCCGAGCTTCCAGGCCACAGCACAGGCCGCCGAGGCCAGCCTTCGAGCCGCCCGCGTTGTCGCCAGCGACGAAACCGGTGTGCGCATCGAGGGCACGAATGCTCAGCACTGGGTTTTTCATTGCAAGGATGCCGTTGTCCACCAGCCCGATTACTCCCGTGCAGCACGGGTCGTTCACGAGACCATGGGCGGCCATGTCCCCGAGGTATGGATATCTGATCGGTATTCAGCCCAGCAATCTCACGGCCACCGACATCAAACCTGCCTTGCACATTTGGCGCGTGATACAGCCTTTGCGCTGGAACATGGCGAGGATGATCTCCCTCTTCGCTTCCAGCTTTGGTTTGGCCGTGTGTTTGATTTCGCCAGAGCCATAAGCACATTCGCTGCGTCTACCGTCGCAAGCAAGAAGCGCAAATTCGATAAACAGCTTGCGGGGCTTCTATGCGCCCCGACTTCATGCGACCTGGCCCAAAAGCTCCAGGCCAAGATCGGGCGGGCCCGCGATCAGCTGCTGACGTTTTGCGACTATCCCGGAGAAGTCGATGTCACCAACAACACATCTGAGCGAAAGCTCCGTCCATGGGTCATTCAGAGAAAGGTGACAAACGGATATCGCGCCATGTGGGCCGCCCAAGCCGAGGCGGATGTACGCACAACCGTCGATACCGCCCGCCTTAAAGGCGCAAATCCCTTCCAGGTTATCGCATCCGTCTTGGCGTAGGCCGACATCAAGGCCCGAAATCATAAATTCAGGGGTGGGTAATTACTATTATAATGTGCCAGCTTCAGTGTTCCAAGAAATATTGTCTGCCGATTCAGTGGGCAGATATGTTGCAAAGACTATTACCAAAAAATACAAATACTCAAAGAAATCATAATGCTTATAAGCTCAATTGAGATAATCGGCTTCAAATCTATAGATTCTCTCAAAATGGATTTTGACAAATTCACATCAATACTCGGATCTAATAATGCTGGAAAGTCCACCATCCTTCGAGCGATTGAGATCTTTTTTGAAGCTGCCCCCAAAATATCGGGTCACGATCATTTTGGGCGAGACACGTCCAAGCCAATACTTATAACCATAACCTTCTCAAAATTAACCCCTTCTGAAATGAAAGAATTTTCAAATTCAATAGTAGATCAAACCCTCACAATAACCAGAGAGGTTTCGTCTAGTGATCGCAGTGGTGGGTACGCCATATATAGAAAATCTCATCCAAATTTCCAAGATTTCTACAATGAATCCAGCAAAACAGAAAAACGCAAAATATACACAGAAATACGGAAACAATTTTCAGATCTTGCAGCTGCGCCAAGAGCTATGACTGAATCTGGTGTTTGGGCGGTTTGAAGGTTGGCGGCGTATCTGGTTGATTTGTTGTTGCGAGACAGCAGCCCAACCAAAGGAGATACGCCACCATGGAGACGACTAACATTGTTGATTTTGCGCGTCGAGACGGGATGACGGACACGCTGACGGATTTGTTGAGAACGGGAGCCCAGCAATTGATCGCGACAGCAGTCGAGGCAGAGCTTGTCAGTTATCTGGCGCAATTTGCCGACTTGCGCACTGAGGCAGGTCACGCAGCTGTTGTTCGTAATGGGCATCATCCGGCTCGGCCAGTACAGACCGGCATTGGCCCCGTGAACGTGCGCATTCCAAAGGTTCGATCCAAGGACGGCACACCGGTGACATTTCGATCTGCCCTGGTGCCACCCTATGTGCGCAGAACCAGAACGTTGGAAGCGGCCTTGCCATGGCTTTATCTCAAAGGTGTTTCCAGCGGCGAAATGGGCGCTGCCCTCAAGGTTCTTCTGGGCCCTGATGCCGCTGGCTTATCGGCGAATACTGTGTCGCGGCTCAAGCGTGATTGGGCAAAGGAGTACGACGGTTGGAGAGACGCTGCGTTCGATGACGAGCCAATCGTCTATATCTGGGCTGACGGCGTCCATAGCGGGCTTCGGGGCGAGAACGACAAGCTGTGCGCCCTTGTGATTGTTGGCGTTACGGCCCGTGGCAAAAAGCGGTTCCTGGCCATTGAGGACGGGGTGCGCGAGTCCACGCAGAGTTGGCGCGAGGTTCTGTTGAGCCTGAACAGCCGAGGAATGAATGCCCCCAAGCTGGCGATTGGAGACGGAGCCATGGGGTTCTGGGCGGCGCTGGAGGAAGTATACCCCGAGACCCGCCAGCAGCGATGTTGGCAGCACAAAACGATGAACGTGCTCAACTGCCTGCCCAAGCTGTCTCAGCCAAAGGCCAAGGCCGCGATCCACGATATCTGGCAGGCTGAGACCAAAGACGATGCGAACAAGGCATTCGATTTGTTCATCAAAACCTATGAGCCAAAGTATCCCAAGGCAGCGCTGTGCCTGCAAAAAGATCGCGAAGAGCTCATGGCATTCTTCGACTTCCCCGCCCAGCATTGGCAGAGCATCCGCACCAGCAACCCAATTGAATCTGCGTTTGCCACGATCCGGCATCGCACCAAGCGTTCAAAGGGCTGCCTGACCCGCGAAGGCATGCTGCACATGATGTTCAAGCTGGGGCAATGCGCCGAGCAAAACTGGCGAAAACTACGCGGCTTTGATTACCTGGCCAAAGTCATCACAGGCGTCACGTTCAAAGACGGAATTGAAGCTACAAACCCCCACCAGATCGCCGCATGACCGACAAGCCTCAAACACCAGATTTGACAATAACTCCTGCGCCAAACGCAGAAGCTTGTGAAGAAAATTTAGTCGAATATGAAACTCAGCGTAATTACCCACCCCTGAATTCGTGATTTCCGGTTCTTCTACCGGCCTATGCCAGGACGGATGCGATGACCTGGAAGGGGTTTGCGCCTTTGAGGCGTGCGGTATCGACTGTCGTGCGTATGTTCGCTTCGGCTTGGGCGGCCCACATGGCGCGATATCCGTTTGTCACCTTTCGCTGAATGACCCATGGACGGAGCTTTCGCTCAGATGTGTTGTTGGTGACATCGACTTCTCCGGGATAGTCGCAAAACGTCAGCAGCTGATCGCGGGCCCGCCCGATCTTGGCCTGGAGCTTTTGGGCCAGGTCGCATGAAGTCGGGGCGCATAGAAGCCCGGCAAGCTGTTTATCGAATTTGCGCTTCTTGCTTGCGACGGTAGACGCAGCGAATGTGCTTATGGCTCTGGCGAAATCAAACACACGGCCAAACCAAAGCTGGAAGCGAAGAGGGAGATCATCCTCGCCATGTTCCAGCGCAAAGGCTGTATCACGCGCCAAATGTGCAAGGCAGGTTTGATGTCGATGGCCGTGAGATTGCTGGGCTGAATACCGATCAGATATCCATACCTCGGGGACATGGCCGCCCATGGTCTCGTGAACGACCCGTGCTGCACGGGAGTAATCGGGCTGGTGGACAACGGCATCCTTGCAATGAAAAACCCAGTGTTGGGCATTTGTGCCCTCAATACGCACACCGGTTTCGTCGCTGGCGACAACGCGGGCGGCTCGAAGGCTGGCCTTGGCGGCCTGTGCTGTGGCCTGGAAGCTCGGACGGGAGCGGGCAAACATGTTCATGATCGCGCCCTCGCTCGCATGGAGGCCGAAGATATCCATGAACACACCGCTCAGGCGTTCGTAAGACAATGCATGGAAACTCTTGAGGTAGATCGCCAGCGCGTGAATGCCTGGCCCGAACGGCGTTGCGGTTGCCACGGCAGGTGCGGTGGCTTTTGTCGTCGTGCCGCATTGCGGGCAATGACAGGAAAAACGCCGATGCCGGGTGACATGAGGACGGATCGCAGGAATATCGATCTCGTCATAGGCCCCGGCCAGCACCATCGTATCATCACCGGAAAACGCATGGCCGCATCTCTTGCAGGCGGTCGGTTCATGATCGCGAAACATGTCGGCAAAATCCGCCAGCACCCTATTGTGGGGTTCATGCCCGGGCTTGGCTCCACCCGGTCGTGAGTTGACGCGTTTCTCTTTCTTGTCCGTAGAGGGCGGCTTGGAAGACGTCCGAGAATCCTTGGCAGGCCGTTGGAGCCGAAGCACCATCTCGATCAATTCGTCCTTGCTCAGCTGCTGCAAATCAGTCCGATCCATATCATCATGGATTCAGACATTGTGGTGCATGGCAAGGGGGTGGGTAATTACTGACAAACTTACTGGCATTCGAATCCAGGTGATTTACACAACCCACTCTGAAAAAATGATCGCACTAAGTGATTTCAACGCACTAAGAGTTATCAGAAAAATCACTGATGGCGAAGAATATAGGACTATTTGCTCCACCTGTGAGATCAATGAAATTAGTGAGGAGTTGGCAAACCTTTTAGACCCACCAGCCAAACCCTTTTCTGATGAACGTTTTCTAGCTGCCCTGCACATATTCACCGACGAGATATCTGAGGGTTTTTTTGCTGATCGGATAATTCTCGTAGAAGGAGTATCGGATAAGGCAATCTTGTCTGCGGCATACCTCTCTCTAGGAAGAAGTGCAGATGACGATGGAATCGCAATTATTCGAACCGATGGAAAGACGAAATTAGATAAGCCAGCAGTGATATTCAAGAAATTTGGAATTCCCGTTTATGTACTTTTTGATTCTGACAAAAAGGATACAAAAAACAACGCTGTAATAAACAAATTATTGCAAAAAATATGCGGTCACCCAAATCCAGTAGACTACCCCGATGGAAGCCATGAGCTATTTTGCTCTGTAAAAGGAAATATGAACGACTACATTGACAACTGCTTAGGTGAACTAAAAGAAGAAATTTATTTAGAGGTTGCAGAGATTTGGGGATTAAATAAAAATGAAATTGCAAAATCTCCAAACGTTATTTCCAGTTTGTTTAAAATTGCGGAGAACAAGGGGATAAATTTTCCGCTTATTTACGAAATAATTGATAAAGTTGATTCAATGTAGCGAAGAAACAGTCGATCCGGCATCCAGTGGGCGAGCGTCCGCGAGCCGAGAGACCTTTTGCAGGTCGCAGATTAGTACCGAGTATCCCGCGCCTGCCGACGCAGACGCTGCTGGACCCCGGAGGCTACGACGTCGCTTCGCTTCTCTGGATCAAGTCCGGGGTGACGGCGTGGGGTTGGAGGCTCCCCCACCAAGGGGGGAGAGGGAACAAGCCGCGAGTCCTGCCCTGCCCTACTTCTCTTCGATGGAAATGCCGCCTTCGCCGATCTTGATTTCGACGCCGGAGGTCTGCTGGTCCTGGTAATACATGTAGCCGAGGATGGCGGCGCCGACGGCGATGATGGCGATGACGATGGTGAGGGTCTGGCGGGACATGGCGATGATCCTGAAAGCTGACGCGGGTGTGCGCTGAACCTGCCATCTAGCACGGTTTTGGCCGATGGGAAGCGAATTCAGCGAGGCGGCAAACGGGTCGCGATCAGCGCCAGCGCTCGTCGCGGTCCTCGGGGGCCAGCGCGCTCATCAGCGTGTCCCACATGTCCATGCCGGTTTCCATGACCACGACATTGGCCTCATAGGCGATTTTGGTGCCGATCAGGTCGACCAGTTCGGTGGCGAGATCGACACCACCGGTCTGCGCCTCGCGCGTTACCGCCTTCACCCCGCCGCCCGGCACGGTGACCATGTCGGTGCGCTTGCGGGCATAATCGGGCGTGTCGGCATTGGCGATGTTGCTGGCAATCGAATCGAGCCGCTGCTGCTGCGCGGCCATGCCGGAAAATGCCGTGGTGATGACGCTCGAAATCATGACGCGCTGCTCCTTGTGCGCGCAAACATAACGTCAGGAGATTAGGGCCAGGTTAGCAAGAACAGTTAACAAAGCGTGTGCGCAGGGGCTGATGGTCAGCATGAAAGGCGGCGGTGCAATCGAGCCGGACGGCCAGTTCAGTCCTGCACGTCCTTCGGCAGTGCTGCGGCCAGCATGCCCCAGAAATCGGAATCGGATTCGGGCATCGAATTGGTGGCGGTATGGGTGATGGCGGTGCCGCTGAGATCGAGCAACTGGCTCACCAGGTCGACCGCGCCGGGCGACGGCCAGACCGCAGGTGCGATCCGCGTGAAAGATTTGCCGCCAGCGGACCGGAGCGGCAGCGCCGGCAAGGCGGTGAGATCAACGACTGCGGCACCGGACACGGCACCTGAGCCGGACAATGTGACGGGAAAGAAGTCTGGCATCTGGCTGGCGCTCCTATGCTGACGGCAAACGGGTGCCGGTGTCGGGGTCGCGCAAAACCTAGCGCTGCCCGGTTTAGGCGGAGGTTAAACCGGGCAGCGGGATTTGAATCAAATGCCGGGGATGCGGCCGAGGGTGAACCCGGCAACATGGTTTTGCGGGTACGAGGCGGCGTCGGACGCCGCTATTTGCCCGGACGGCCGGTCTTGCCGGGGCGGCGCTTGTTGCGGGCGGCTTCCGCCGGGTCCTCGTAGGACCCTGCCCCGACCTTGCCGCGCTTGAGGATCGGATCATCGGGTTTTTTCGGTGCGGCGCCCGGCACCGGCTTTTCGGTGCGGCCGACGGTCATTTCGTCGAGATCGTTCTTGCGGAAATAGGAGGCCTTGTCCGGTGCCGCGGAGCCCGCAAGCGGTTTCACCATGTCGGTGCCCGGGCCCATATTGTCGAGCGAGGGCTTCTTGAAATAATTCGATTCCGGATTGCGCAGGATATCGGGATTGGCCGGTTTGGAGGGACCGCGTTGCGGCTTGCCGGTGGCGGTGGCCTTGCGGCTGGCCTTGGTGTTTTCGATGCCGGCATTGCGCGCCAGCGGGTCGTCCATCATTTCGAGCTCGACCGCCTTCAGCCGCTTGACCTCGTCGCGCAGACGGGCGGCTGTTTCGAAATCGAGATCGGCGGCGGAATCGCGCATCTGCTTTTCCAGCGCTTCCAGATGCGCCTTGAGATTGGCGCCGACCATGACGCCCTCATTGCCGGCCTGGCCCTTGCCGCCGGGTGCGGAAATCGAGGCGCGGACATGGTCGCGTTCGTAGACCGATTCGAGAATGTCGGAGATATGCGCCTTGACCGATTCCGGCGTGATGCCGTGGGCGGTGTTGTATTCTTCCTGCTTGGCGCGGCGCCGCGAGGTCTCCTCCATCGCCCGCTCCATCGAGCCGGTGATCTTGTCGGCATAGAGAATGACCTTGCCGTCGACATTACGCGCGGCGCGGCCGATGGTCTGCACCAGCGAGGTCTCGGAGCGCAGGAAACCTTCCTTGTCGGCGTCAAGAATCGCCACCAGCGCGCATTCGGGGATGTCGAGCCCCTCGCGCAACAGGTTGATGCCGACCAGCACGTCGAAGGCGCCGAGGCGCAGATCGCGGATGATCTCGATCCGCTCCAGTGTGTCGATGTCGGAGTGCATGTAGCGGACGCGAACCCCCTGCTCGTGCAGATATTCGGTCAGGTCCTCGGCCATGCGCTTGGTCAGCACCGTGCACAAGGTGCGGTAGCCAGCCTGCGCCGTGGCGCGGATTTCGCCCAGCACATCGTCGACCTGGGCCCGGGCCGGACGCACTTCCACCGGCGGGTCGATCAGCCCGGTGGGACGGATCACCTGTTCGGCGAAGACACCGCCGGCCTGTTCCATCTCCCAACTGCCCGGGGTGGCGGAAACGGCAACGGTGGAGGGACGCATCGCGTCCCATTCCTCAAACCTGAGCGGTCGGTTATCGAGACAGGAGGGCAGCCGGAAGCCGTATTCGGCCAGCGTCGCCTTGCGGCGAAAGTCGCCGCGGTACATGCCGCCGATCTGCGGGATCGAGACATGGCTCTCGTCGATGAACAGCAGCGCGTTGTCGGGGATATATTCAAACAGCGTCGGCGGAGGTTCACCCGGCGCGCGACCGGTGAGATAGCGCGAATAGTTCTCGATGCCCTGGCAGACGCCGGTGGCCTCGAGCATTTCCAGATCGAAGCGGGTGCGCTGCTCCAGCCGCTGCGCCTCGATCAGCCGGCCCGAGGCCTCGAGTTCGACGAGGCGATGCTTGAGTTCCTCGCGGATCTGCTTTGTCGCCTGGTTCAGCGTTGGCCGTGGGGTGACATAGTGCGAGTTGGCGTAGATCTTGACCGATTGCAGATCGCCGGTCTTGTGGCCGGTGAGCGGATCGAACTCGACAATGGTCTCGATCTCGTCGCCGAACATCGAGATCCGCCAAGCCGCGTCTTCAAGGTGGGCCGGAAACAGTTCGATGGTGTCGCCGCGAACCCGGAACGAGCCGCGCTGGAAATCCATGTCGCGGCGCTTGTATTGCTGCGCCACCAGGTCGGCCAGCAACTGGCGCTGGTCGATGCGGTCGCCGACCGCCATCTGGAAGGTCATGGCGGTGTAGGTTTCCACCGAGCCGATACCGTAGATGCAGGAGACCGAAGCGACGATGATGACGTCGTCGCGCTCCATCAGCGAACGGGTGGCCGAGTGGCGCATCCGGTCGATCTGCTCGTTGATGGTCGATTCCTTCTCGATGAAGGTGTCGGTGCGCGGCACATAGGCTTCCGGCTGGTAGTAATCGTAATAGGAGACGAAATACTCGACCGCATTGTCGGGGAAGAAGTTCTTGAACTCGGAATAGAGCTGCGCGGCAAGTGTCTTGTTCGGCGCCAGGATCAAGGCCGGGCGCTGGGTCTCGGCGATCACCTTGGCCATGGTAAAGGTCTTGCCCGAGCCGGTGACGCCCAAAAGCACCTGGTTGCGCTCGTTCTCGTTGGCACCGGCCACCAGATCGGCAATCGCCGTCGGCTGGTCGCCGGCCGGCTCATATTCGGTGACCATGCGGATGGTGTGGCCGCCCTCGGATTTCTCCGGCCGTGCCGGACGGTGCGGCGTCCAGGTCTTGCCGTTCTTGAACAGCGGGTTGCCGCTTTCGATCAGATCCGACAATGCTTGCACGGTGGCGGTGTTGGCGCTGGTGGCGCCGGAAGCTTCCGCCTCCTCCATCGACATGTCGAGGCCAGCCACGGCGTTGAGACCGGCGGCAGACCGTGCCCGTGGATCTGTGCTCGCACCCATCGAGGTGCCGCGCGCCGATTTGGCGTTGCTCTCCTTGGTGGATTTGGCAGAGGTCTTCTTGGCCTTGCCCTTCGGCGGCAGCGCCGCAGCCTCATCGACGCTGAGCTTGCCCGCCTTCATCCGGTGCTTGCCGGCCTGCGAGCGAATTTCGCGGTTTTCCGCCTTGCGCCGCGCCTTCACCGCGTCGAGCTCGGCTTCTTTCGCCAGATCAGCGGCCCAGTCGGCAATCGAGCCGGAACTGGCGATCGGATCGCCGCTGAGCGGCGCCTGCGGCGCTTCCTCGAAGCCGTCAAATTCGGAACCGTCCGGGCGGGATGATTTTGCAGGAGATTTTGCCATAGCGGCAATATGGGCAGAGTCGATGGCGAAAGAAAGGGGTGGCCGGGGCATATGGGGAACAAACCGGCCGATGCTGACAGCAGGTGTCAGCAGGGCGCGCCACTTGGTACCCTGTCGCACTGCCACAATTCTGCATCTAGGCATCCTTGCCGGATATGATACATACGGCTGCAACTTGAGCGGCAGTCGGGAGCCCAGCGGTTTCCAGGCATGTCGCGTTGACACGATGGAAAGATCGCATGGACACGACGCTGACTGCACCTCTTATCTTTCTTGACCCGGAAGGCGTGATCACCGGCTGGAGCGAGGGCGCCGAGCGGTTGCTGGGCTGGAAAACCGGTGACATCGTCGGCCAGCCCTATTCCGGTATCTATGATGACCGGGGCTTTTTCATCGGCTCCGACGGGCCGGTCGATCTGGATTCGGTCTCGGTTCCCACCCCGGACAAGGGGCACGTCGTGGCACTGCGCAGTTCGCAGACCAAGCATTTGCTGGAACGGCTCGACCTGACCATGACCAATGCCGATGTGATCGGGTCCTGGAACTGGGATGTGTCGGGCGATCTGATCGTCACCGATGGCCGCTTTGCCGATACTTTCGGGCTTTCGAGCAAACAGGCCAAGAAGGGCCTGCCGCTGGAGGAGTTTGTCAACAGGATCCATGAGGAAGACCGGCCACGTGTCGCCGACGAAATCGTCCGCACTATCGAATCCGGTGGCGCCTACAGCACCGAGTACCGGGTGATGCGGCCCGATGGATCGGTGTCCCACGTGCTGGCGCAGGGCAAACTGGTCAAAGGCAAGGACGGCAAGCCGGACCGGTTTCCCGGTGTGCTGTTTGACGTCACCGCCCGCCGCAAGGCGGAGATGGAAGCTCACGCCCAGCGCGAACGCTACCGCAATCTGTTTGAAAACCTTGAATCCGGATTCTGCGTCATCCGCATGATCTGGGATGACGACGGCAATCCGGTCGATTACGAATTCCTGGAAATCAACAAGGCCTTCGCCCGCCAGACCGGCATCAAGGACGCGGTCGGCAAATGGATACGCCGCGACATTGCCCCCGGCCATGAACAATTTTGGTTCGATTTCTACGGCAAGGTAGCGCGCACCGGCGAGGCTGCCAGCAGCGAAAGTCCGGCCAGCGAGCTCGATGATCGCTGGTTCCAGGTGCAGGCGTTCGCCATTGACGGCGCAGGTTCCGACAATGTCGCCGTGCTGTTTAGGGATACTACAGCCAGCAAGAACGCTGAATTGTCGCTCAAGGCCAGCGAGGAAGAATTCCGTACGCTGTCGCAGTCGATGCTCAACCACGTCTGGACAGCGACGCCTGACGGCAAGATCGACTGGCTCAATGACCGGGTTGTGGCCTTCAGCGGTGTGGCTCAGGGAAAACTCGCCGGCGACGCCTGGGGATCGATCGTCCACCCCGAGGATTTTCCGGCCGCTGCGGCTGCCTGGACCGCCGCCATCGAGGCCGGCGAGATCTACCAGGCCGAATTCCGCGTCCGCCGTCATGATGGCGTCTACCGCTGGCACGTGGTCCGGGCCACTCCGGTCAAGACCGAGCAGGGCGATATCCGCCGCTGGGTCGGCACCAACACCGATATCGAACATGCCAAGCTCAATGAAGCAGCCCTTGCCGAGCTCAACGCCACACTCGAAGAGCGGATCGCCGAGCGCACCGAACAATTGCTGCAATCGGAAAAGGCGTTGCAGCAATCGCAGAAGATGGAAACCATCGGCAAACTCACCGGCGGCATCGCCCATGATTTCAACAACCTGCTTCAGGTCGTGGCCGGAAACCTGCAATTGCTGGCCAAGGATGTGGCTGGCAATGAGCGCGCCGAAACCCGGGTCACAAACGCGCTTGCCGGGGTCAACCGCGGCGCCAAGCTGGCAAGCCAGCTATTGTCATTCGGCCGCCGTCAGCCGCTGGAGCCGAAGGTGATCAATGTCGGCAGGTTTGTGAACGGCATGGAAGATCTGCTGCGCCGCTCGATCGGCGAGACCGTGGATTGCGAAGTCATCATCTCCGAAGGATTGTGGAACACATCCGCCGACCCGACCCAGGTGGAAAACGCCATTCTGAATCTGGCCATCAATGCCCGTGACGCCATGGACGGCGCCGGCAAGATGACGATCGAGGCCGGCAATGCCCGTCTTGATGACAGCTACACAACCGGCCACGAGGACGTCAGCAGCGGCGACTATGTGCTGATTGCGGTCTCCGACACCGGCAGCGGCATGGACGAGGAAACGCTGGAACAGGTGTTCGAGCCATTCTTCTCGACCAAGCCCGAAGGCAAGGGCACCGGGCTGGGCCTGTCGATGGTCTATGGCTTCGTCAAGCAATCCGGCGGCCATATCAAGATCTACAGCGAGCCCGGCCACGGCACGACGGTCAAGCTCTATCTGCCGCGCTCCGTCGACGAGGAGCACCTTGAAGAACAGATCGTTTCCGGCCCGGCTGTCGGCGGCTCCGAAACCATTCTGGTGGTGGAAGACGATGATGAAGTCCGCGCCACCGTGGTGGCGACGCTGCGCGATCTTGGCTATAATGTGCTGACCGCGCGCGACGCGCAAGCCGGTCTTTCCGTCATCGAAAGCGGCATCCCGGTTGATGTGATGTTCACCGATGTGGTGATGCCGGGAACATTGAAAAGCCCGGAGATGGCCAAGATGGCCATTGCCCAGCGGCCTGACCTGGTGGTGCTGTTCACCTCCGGTTACACCGAGAACTCCATCGTCCATGGCGGCAAGCTCGACCCCGGCGTCGAACTGCTCTCCAAACCCTATACCCGTGAATCTCTTGACGGCCGCATCCGTCACCTTCTGGCCAACCAGAAGCAGCGCACCATGCCCGCCGCAAAAACCGGTGCTGCGGCCACGCATGGCCAGTCGGGACCTGCCGCGCCGAAAGCCGACAAGCTAACCATCATGCTGGTCGAAGACGAAGCACTGATCCGCATCAACACTGCGGACATGCTTGAGGACATGGGCCATACCGTCATCGAGGCGGGCAATGCTGCTCAGGCACTGAAGGCCGCCGAAGCGCAGGATTTCGACATTCTGGTCACCGACGTCGGTTTGCCGGACATGAAGGGCGGAGAACTGGCCAAGGAAATACGGCGGCTGAAGCCGAATGTCGGCATCATCTTCGCCACCGGCGAAAGCGAGGTGCCAGCCGGCGCCGACGAAGATGCGGTGCTGCTGATGAAGCCCTATTCCGACAATTCGCTGAAGACTGCACTGAAGCAGGTCCGCTGAGCGCCCTGCCCGGCGCACCCGGCCAGTCAGTGGCCGCCACGACGGGATCAGCAAGCTGCGCAATGCTGTGCAGCCCAAACTGAACCCAGTATTAACGGCTCGTTAACCAAACATTCAGGGTTGGTGTGCTCGACAGGGGCATGACCTGAAAAGCCAGTGATCTCCACTGGCGTGACCAAACAGCCTGAGGGACTTTACATGATCCGCAAAATTCTGACCGTGGCATCACTCACCCTGGCTCTCGCCGCCTGCAGCGACGAGAACAAGGACGCCAAGACCGAGGTCGAGCAGGCACCGGTGGTGTCGGAAGCCGAAACGCAACAGGCCGCCGAAGCCGCTGCGAAAGCCAAGCTCGAAGCCGAAGCCAAGGCTGATGCGGAATTGAAGGCAAAGGCCGAACGCGAAGCCCGCATCAAACTTGAAGCCGAGGACAAGGTCCGCGCCGAGATGGCTGCCGAAAAAAAGGCAGCTGAGGCAGCCGCTGCCCAGGAAGCCAATGACCGTGCCGCCCGGCAGGCCAAGGCAGACAAGGCTGCAGCCGCAAAAGCCGCCGCCGAAGCCAAGGCCAAGCTGGAGAACGACAATTTCGAGAAGCTGCAAGCTGAAGAAGCACTGAGGGTACAGGCCGAACGCGAGGCCCGCATCAAGCTCGAAGCCGAAGAAAAGGTTCGCGCCGACATGGCCGCCGAAAAGACCGCCGCTGAAGCAGCGGCTGCCCGGGCGGCTGACTATGAGGCGGCGCTGGCAGCAGAAAAGGCAGCAGCGGACAAGGCCGCGGCCGAAGAAGCCGCCCGGCCCAGGACCGAGGAAGAACTGAAGGCCGAGAAGATGCAGAAAACCATCGACGACGTCGGCAACGCAGTCAACGCCATCGGCAATCTGCTGCAGAAGTCGAACTGATCTGACGGATATTTCCCACCGCCATCAAAGGCGGCGGGATAACAGTTTCCGGGCACACATCGCCGGGCCAATCTTCGGATGGTCCGGCGATTTTTAGTGAAGACATTGAAGGAAGAAATTTATGTGTGAGCAAAACGCGAAAGCGACCATCAGCCGCCGGGGGCTTTTCGGAGGCGGTCTGGCCGTCGCCCTGGCAGCAACGGCGTCCGGTTCCCGGGCTTTTGCTCAAACCGACGAAACGCCACCAGCCACACCCGATCTAGCACTTCAGCGCCTCATCGAGGGCAATGCACGCTACGTGTCAAATACCGCAATCAACACGGATCATTCCGCCAGCCGGTCGGCCCGCTCGCTCGGGCAGCAGCCCTTTGCCGCCGTCGTCGCCTGTTCCGACTCCCGCGTCGTGCCGGAGTTGATTTTCGACCAGGGGCCGGGCGACCTTTTTGTTGTCCGCGTTGCCGGCAACTTCATCAATAAGGACGGGCTGGCCAGCCTCGAATACAGCGCTGCGATTCTCGGCATCAAGACGATTGTCGTTCTCGGGCATACATCCTGCGGCGCGGTTGGCGCCACGATCACGTCGATTCAGGACAATATCCTCCCGCCCGGACACCTGCCGAGCCTGGTCGATGCAATTCGGCCTGCCGTCTATGATGTCATGCCCGGCAATCCGAGTGACCTGCTCGCAGCAGCAACCGCACAGAACGCCAAGCTCAACGCGGAAAAAGCAGCAGCCGCCGGTCCGATCCTCTCCGAATTTCACGCGTCGGGAAAGATCAAGTCCGCCGCTGCAGTCTATGACATTGCAACGGGGAAAGTGGAATTTCTGACGCTGGCATGACGAAGCTGCGCGGCGTGATCGCCGCGCCAACACCGGTGCAAAAGCCGTGTTTGCCGGTCATGATTGCCGCTCGCCGCGGCGCGCATGCCGGCGACAAACGTCAAAGGTCCGGGTTCAGGGGCGTGGCTTGGCAAAGGACGAATCCGGCGTACCGGAAAAGCACTTGATCACCCAGGGATAGGCATCAGTGACGTAGTAGGCATATTGGCCATTCACCACCATGCCGTTGCAGGCGTCGAGATCGCCGGCATCGGTGAATTCGAAATCATCGACATACATGCCATCGTAAGTGCCGCCGGGATCACTGGCCGACGACGGGCGGGTGCCGGGTTTCAGGCTGTAGCCGGATTTCGCCTTGCGCACGGCACCGGCGGCGTCCTTGAAATAGCTGCCGTAAATCGGGAAGCCGTCGGCCGCAAAGCCGATCACCGGCGACCCGTCATCGCCAGGCTGATCATCGAACATCGCCATCGGGTTGCCGTGATAGTGATACTGGCCATTGGGCTGGGTGTGGGCGTGATGAATATCAGCCCCGAAGCCAGCGTCCGGTCCCAGCGGATCAAGCAGCCATTTGTCAGTTGCGCGGCAGCCGATCGCCACATTGCCGTTGGCATCGACGCGGTTGCCACCCGGCCGGTAGCAGCCGGCCGAAAGGATATCCACAACCACACCATTGAGCAGGATCGCATCATAGCTGCGCTGTTCAAGCGCCGTCACGGATGCCTGCTGTTTCGGACTGCGCGGAATGGTGAAGCTGCCGGAGATTTCCGTCACCGGCGCGACGAAATTGCGGCCGCTGCCCTCGCCGGTGTCGTGATTGGGGATCGAGTTGGACTCGACCACGCAATGATCGTCGTAGGCCGTGACATGCACCGAGCCCTTGAGCTGCCGATATTGCTGGGTATCGGTGACATCCGAGGAATAGAGGTTTTCATAGCTGGCGCAATCGGCCCGGGTGCTGGCAAAGATCGCGCCGGTGATGTCGACACTTGTGGCCTCATGCGCTGTGGCGGAAAAGGTCAAGAAGGCGGTGCAGACAAGCCCAAGCCCAGTCGGCTTCGCACTGCTGCTCAACGCGTTGGCGAACTTCGATATCGTCGGTGTCATGGGGTATCCTTCGCTTCAGTCTCGATCAAATCACCAGCATTGCTGTCAGTTCTAGCGCCCGGGGTCGCAAAAGTGGAATTAACAATCGGTCATATTTGGCCACCATGACGATCCTGCCGGAACCTCGTAATCTCCGCGGCAAATCCTTCCCCGGAAAATCAACTTGCAGTTTTAAATAGGTATCTCTGCACCAGGAATTCAGAAATACTTAAGAGTTGGCGAAATACACTTCACGGTAGAAATTTGAATGCAGAATTTCAATTTGAAACCCGCGTCCGATGTCCAGCATACACACAAACCATTCAGCCATGTCTGCGCTTGCCACGCTGCGGCAGATCAATGCGCAGATGGAAACCACGATGCAGCGCATCTCGACCGGATTGCGGGTCAATGATGCGTCGGACAATGCTGCCTACTGGTCGATAGCAACCACCTTGCGGTCCGACATGAAGGCCAAGAGCGCCGTTGTCGACGCGCTGGGCCTGTCGCGCGCCATGACGGATGTTGCCTCGGCCGGAATGAGCCAGGCGGTCGACATCGTCGGCGAAATCAAAGCCAAGCTGGTCCTTGCAAGCGAACCCGGCGTCGACAAGACAAAGATCAACAAGGAGCTCGATGAGCTCAAGGCACAACTGCTCAATGTTGCGCAAAGCTCGTCCTTCAATGGCCAGAACTGGCTTTATGGCTCGCCCGGGATCGTCTCGATGCCGGCCTCGACCAGGGACTACGGCGGCTTTGTCAGTGTCGGTTACATCGAGGTGGACAAGAGTGAGACGACGCTGATCGATCCCGCCGACAACAGCAACGGCATCCTGACTGAAGACAGGGATGTCACCACGGCGGGTGGTTCGGCCGAAACCTTTTATCTGCTCGGCTCGGGAACGTCGGGAACCGCAAAACAGATCACGCTCGACGCCAACACCACCGCCGATGAGTTGAGCGGCATGGTTCAGGCCATGGACGACATGGAAAAGGATCTGATCGATGCCAATGCCATGCTGGGGATCAAGGCTAAAGGCATCGAAAGGCAGGAAGCTTTTACCAAGAAGCTGATCGAAGTGTCCAAGAAGGCACTCGGTCGCCTGGTGGATGCGGACATGGCAGAGGAGTCAACACGGCTCAAAGCCCTGCAGGTGCAACAACAGCTGGCGATCCAGGCCCTGTCCATCGCCAATTCCCAACCCAACATGATCCTGCAGTTATTCAGATAGCAAAACAGACTGCAACGTTATCACGCCTCGAACAGGCCCTCGAGATAATGCTGCCTGATGCCGAACATCGCCTTGATCTCGGTGATCTGCTTGCGCACCGCATCGGGGTCACGGGCAGACCGCAAATCCTTCTCCGCGACAATCAGGTTGTTCTTTGGCGTGTGCGCGTCGGAGACGAATTCGAACACCTTGGTGCGGTAGCCGTGAAGCTCCAGCAGAAGAGCGCGCAGCGTGTCGGTGAGCATCTCGGCCTGCCGCTCGACGAAGATGCCATGACGCAACAGCGGGTTGAGCCGCTGGTCGGGATGGCCGTCGGCCATCTGCCGGCGGATCTGCTTGTGGCAGCAGGGCGCCACCGCGATCAGCGCCGCGTCAGCGCTGACGCCCTTGAAGATGGCGTCGTCGGTGGCGGTGTCGCAAGCATGCAGCGCAATCACCGCATCAGCGCCGCTGGCGTCGTAATCCATGATGGTGCCGGTCTTGAAACTCAGTCCGTCAAAGCCTGATTTCCGTGCCGTCGCATTGCCGTCATTTACCAGTTGCTCGCGCATTTCGACGCCGACAATGCGAACCGGGTGCGCCACCACCGTGGCGAGATAATCATAGAGCGCGAAATCGAGATAGCCCTTGCCCGCGCCCATGTCGACGATCAGCGGATTCTCCACTTTAAGCGCCTGAATCAAAGGCGCAAAGATTTCCACCATCTTGTTGATTTGACGGAACTTGTCCTGCGCATTGTGACGCACGGCTCCGTCCTTGCCGGTAATCGCCAAAGCCTTGAGCCAGAGCTTGCCGGTATCGGTCAGCGGCCGGTTCTTGACCCGGTTGTGATCGGTCGAGGGCGGCTCGCGGCCTTCCACCTCGGTGCGCTTGAGCTGCGTCCTGTCGCCTTTGCGTTCAAACGCCATGTCGAAGTCGGTTGTCGCCAGCTGGGCGCTGCCGAACTCGGTCTTCAAGGCATGACGCAGCAGATCCAGCGCCTCGGTTTCGAAGAAGTTTTTGATGGTATCGCGGGTCTTGTAGCGGTAGGTGAAGGAGTATTTGTCACCGGCCTTGACCGTGATCTTCTTGATTTCGACAGACTTCAGATCCGGCTCTGAGCCGTGATAGCCAACCAGCCGCAGCCGCACCAGCGCCCCGCTCTTGAATGCGGAGCTGGTGGCGTTCAACAGCTCTTCGAGGTGATCGGGAGTGGTCACTGGGGTTCCTTCGGAGTCAAGACTGGATTGCGGGCAAACGCTGTCACAGCGAGGCTCCTTCTACCTTCCTGTCCCATAGAAGCAAATCACCATTATGGTAAAACCGGATATCCCGGACATCACGGGTGATCGGTGCTTCTGTTTGAGGCTTACGATCTCGACGCATTGCCCGGAACTGGCGTCGCGGTTGACGAGTATAAACGCAAGCTGGAATTTTTTGAGGCCTCAGATCCATCACTCAAAACCCAACGTGCCATTTCTGTAGCTTGCATTAATGCATACATCTGCGCAAAATCCAGCAACACTGAATTTTCCAAATCCTCATGGGTGGATGAGAGAGCATAGATATCAGTATTGAAATTGCGGACAATCGCTTCATATCTCCAAACTGACCGCAATGACGCATTGGTTTTTGCAAAAGGAAAGAAGAATTATGGCCAGATTAACAGCGAAAGACTTCGACCCCAAACTGCTGCAGCTGTACGATTTTTACGCCCACGGTATGATTTCAAGGCGGGAGTTTTTGGAACGCGCCACGAAATACACTGTCGCGGGCATGACTGCCACGACGGTTTTGGGCTTGATGTCACCCGACTACGCCCTGGCCGAACAGGTTTCGTTCAATGACCCGGATATCACACCCGAATACATTACCTACCCGTCGCCGAATGGGCACGGTGAGGTCAGAGGCTATCTGGTGCGGCCCGCAGCAGTTGAGGGCAAATTGCCAGCGGTGGTTGTTGTCCACGAGAACCGGGGCCTCAATCCCTATATTGAAGATGTTGCTCGCCGCCTTGCAAAAGCCGGCTTTATGGCCCTTGCACCGGATGGGCTGAGCTCCGTTGGAGGGTATCCAGGAAATGATGCCGAAGGTCGCGATCTGCAGAGCACCGTGGATCCAGAAAAACTGATGAATGACTTCTTTGCTGCGGTCGAGTTTCTGATGGCTCACGAAGGCTCTACAGGCAATGTCGGGATCACCGGCTTTTGTTATGGAGGCGGTGTCGCAAATGCGGCGGCGGTCGCATTTCCGGAACTTAAAGCCGCGGTGCCGTATTACGGGCGTCAGGCAAGCGCAGCAGATGTGCCCAAGATCCAGGCACCATTGTTGCTGCATTACGGTGAGTTGGATGAACGCGTCAACGCCGGCTGGCCTGACTATGAAGCTGCGTTGAAGGCGAATGAAAAGGTGTATGAGGCCTACATATACAAGAACGCCAACCATGGTTTCCACAACGACAGCACCCCGCGTTATGACGAGGAAATGGCAAATCTCTCCTGGGAGCGGACACTTGCGCATTTCAAAAAGCATCTCGCCTAACCCAGAGGCTTCATTGCGCTGTTTCAAGGTTCGACCTTCCACCTAATCGGCGGAAGGTCGAACCGGGTCCGGAGAGCGGCTGAAGCGTCAGCCCAGTGAACCGTTGTACCAGTCGTGCAGCTTGACTTCGGTCGTACTGCCGGCCTCGCTCAGCAGTTTCGCAAACACCTGCGGGTCCTGGGTTCCGTCGTCTTTACCGCGGTAGTGGTAAGGAATAGCCATGCCCGGCGCGAAGGCCGCCACGGCTTCCGCTGCCTGTTCGGCGTCCATTGTGAACGGCAGGTTCATGCAGACAAAGGCCAGGTCGATATTCTCGAGCGCCTGCATTTCCGGCGTTCCCTCGGTGTCACCGGAGATATAGACACGAGTCCCGTCGATGGTCAGCACCAACCCCAGGTCGCCTCTCGCCTTTGGGTGGAAATCCTGCCTGTCGGCAGAGGTATTGTAGGCCGCGATGGCCTCAATGGCGATGCCGGTCTTTTCCGTAGATTCACCCGGAGCGATGACGTCCGTGCGAGCCTGCAGATCCTCCGGCATCATGCCTTTGACATCGGCGTTGGTCAGGATCGGCGCCGGGGCAAGTGCGGCCAGCAGATCGGCATTGTAGTGATCGCCGTGCCGGTGGGTGACCAGGATAAGGTCCGGTTTGGGCAAGCCTTCATACAGCGCCGCGTCACCAACCGGGTCGATATAGAGGGTTCCTCCCGGGGTCTCCATGACGATGGAAGCATGCTCGACCGGATGGATCACGATCTTGCCGTCCATGAGATTGAAGCTGGCTGCATGCGCGGCGGCGAAGCCGAGCGATGGCAGAAGCGTTACGGCTCCGACAGTAGCGGCCCCGCCAATGATAAAGTTGCGTCTGGTCGTCATGGCAATCTCCTTTGATTTCGTGGTGTCTCGTTGTCCGGACTTGTCGAGACCCTACTAGTTGCATCACGGTTCTGGAAATTCAAGACGACGTTACCGCAAAGTCCGGACCCAGCGCGCGAGATTGAGCAGGCTCATCAGCGCGCTGGCGACGTAAGTCAGGGCTGCGGCCTTCAGCACGCTACGTGCGCCAGCAAGGTCCTGATCGCCGAGATAACCGCCCTCGCGCAGGATCGGCAGTGCCTTGTTGAAGCTGGCATCATATTCGACCGGCAGGGTGACGAGATGCACGACAATCCGGATCGCCAGCAGGCCGATGCCGATCACCGCCATGCCCAGCATCGCCACCGGCGCGCGCAGCAGGATCGCCAGCACGAGTGCTGCAATGAAGAAGATCAAGGCGATCCGGTCGGTGACCATCGCGAACCTGACCAAAGACTGGCGCAGCGCCAGCCCGCGTTCACCGCGATGGTGCTGAAGCGCGTGGCCGACCTCATGCGCAGCGACCGCAACAGCGGTCAGGCTGGCGCCGTTGTAATTGGCCTGCGACAGGCGCACCGTGCGGGCTTCCGGGTCGTAGTGGTCACCGGCATCGGTCGCCTCGACACGCACATCCTTGAGCGCGAGCCGCTCGACCAGATGCTGCGCCATCTCACCGCCAGTGCCGGGAAAATCCGGCCGGTTGGCGCTGTGGCGACGCATGGTGTGGCCGACCCAGTATTGCGGGCCATAGATAGCGGCAAGAACCGCAAGCACGCCAATGATGCCGAGGATCGCCATGGTCAGTTTCTGTCAAGATTGGGTTCGGTCATAAGCCCTACATAGGGTGCGACCCCCGCCTGATAAAGGGCGTGAGGCGCAGGTTGCCGCAGCGGCAGTGTCCATACAGACATCCTTCATCGCCTGGTGTTCTGGCAAAACCGGGTTGACGAAGACGGCTATGTGGCTTTCGATGAACCAGTATCTTGGCAAAGCGCCATGTCGATCCGTTCATGGCGCTGACAGTCTGACAATCTTGAAAGGACCGCCCGATGATCCGCCCGCTCACCGCCCTCGCCTCCGCCGCTTTGTTCGTCCTCGCCCCCGTTGCCGCCACCGCGCAGGAAGCCGCGATCTTTTCCAGCATGGATGCAGTGCATCCGGTCTGGGCGAAATCCGCCATGGTTTCAGTGCAGGAGGCGGTCGCGGCCGAAGTCGGGTTGCAGGTGCTGAAAGACGGCGGCAATGCGGTCGACGCAGGTGTCGCCGTGGCGCTGGCGCTGGCGGTCACCCTGCCCCGCGCCGGAAATCTCGGCGGCGGCGGCTTCATGATGGTGCATGACGCGGAGAGCGGCGAGACCAAGGCCATCGACTACCGCGAGATGGCGCCCGCAAGTGCGACCCGCGACATGTATCTCGACGCCGAGGGTAATGCCGACAGCAAGCTGTCGCGCTTTCATGGTCTCGCCGTCGGCGTGCCCGGCACGGTCGCCGGCATGCAGTTGGCGCTCGAAACCTATGGCTCCATGACGCTGGCCGAGGCCGCAGCACCTGCGATCAGACTCGCCGAAGACGGCATCACCGTCACCGCCGATCTGGCCGACAGTCTCAAGGGACTGGAGAAGCGGCTGAAGACCTGGCCGGCCTCAGCCGCGATCTTTTACAAAGCAGATGGCAGCTTTTACGAACCCGGCGACGTCATCAAACAGCCCGATCTCGCCGCAACGCTGAAGACAATCGCGGCGGAAGGCCCGGACGGGTTCTACAAAGGTGAAGTGGCGCAAAAAATCGCAGCGTCAGTGCAGGAAGCAGGCGGCTCGATGACCGTCGAGGATCTGGCAAATTACAAGGCCGTCATCCGCGAGCCGGTCAGCGGCAGCTACCGCGGCCACGAGATCGTTTCGATGCCGCCGCCAAGCTCGGGCGGTACCCACATCATCCAGATCCTCAATGTGATGGAAGGCTATCCGGTCTCCTATCTCGGCCACAACTCCTCCGAGACAATCCACCTGATGGCGGAAGCCATGAAGCGCGCCTATGCCGACCGCTCGGAATATCTGGGCGACCCGGATTTCGCCGATGTCCCGGTCAAGGCCCTGACCTCGAAGGACTATGCGGCAAAAATCCGCGACGGCATCAGCCTCAACCGCGCCACGCCGTCGGACACGATCAAGCCCGGCAAGCTGGCGCCCTATGAGAGCGACCAGACCACGCATTTCTCCATTGTCGACAAGGATGGCAACGCGGTGTCCAACACCTACACGCTGAATTTCTCCTATGGCTCGGGCATGACGGCGGCAGGCACCGGGGTGCTGCTCAACAACGAGATGGATGATTTTTCCGCCAAGCCCGGCGTGCCCAACGCCTATGGCCTGATCGGCGGCGACGCCAATGCAGTCGAACCCGGCAAGCGGCCGCTGTCCTCGATGAGCCCGACCATTGTGCTGAAAGACGGCAAGCCATTCCTGGTCACCGGCAGCCCCGGCGGCTCGCGCATCATCACCACCACGCTGCAGGTGATCTCCAACATGATCGATCACGGAATGAATGTCGCCGAAGCCACCAACGCCGCGCGCATCCACCACCAATGGCTGCCCGACGAAATCCGCGTCGAACAAGGCGGCTTGTCGCGAGACACAGTCGCAGCGCTGGAGGCCAAGGGCCACAAGATCGCGGTCAAAAGCGTGATGGGCTCGACCCAGTCGATCCATGTCGACGCCGACAAGAGCCTGCTGCTCGGCGCCTCGGATACGCGCCGGACCGGATCGGCGACAGTGGGGTATTGAGGAGTACGGTGGTCGTCATCTTATAGAGAAAGAGGGACCTCCGACCGTTTTTCCGGTGCAGTTGACCAGGACAATTGTCCTGCGCTTGTTGTGTTTGAAAGAGGGATCTATCTCATAATTTGCTTCAACTGCGTAAATTCGGATAAATCCATCCTTCATGACACCAAGCTTCTGCGTATCTCTGTCATAATCTCCAGGTATTTTGTCCCGGATCTTGCAACAATTCGAATTTTTGAGGCTTTGGAATGCTTCCGAAGCTGATGGAATGGCCTCCTCCGAAACGACCCCGCCCGATTGAAGGCTATTCAGTTCACGAAATAGATTAGGAATGTCTTCAGCGACATCCCTTATGGCCACATCGATGATTTCCGGTTTTGTTATTCGCTTGCACTGCTCGATCTCGCTTTTGCTTAGCGCCCGAGGTGAGCGCTCATCCGAACAACCGGCTAGCAATAGGCTTCCGCAGACAACCACTGCGGTGAGTACAGTCCCAATGAATCGAGAAAATTCGCATTGTCCGGCTATGCTGAATTTATGCACTTTGAGAACCATCTTTGAATTGAACAATATACTTTGCCGGTCGGCAAACCGTTTGACCCCTAACGTCCCAAAAACAAGCTACCCCCGACATATCCGCCCTCACCCCTTCCCAAATCGCGCCAACGTCAACCACACCTGTCCCAGAACCAGCGGCGCCAGGCTGGCGGCGGCGGAGAGCGCCAGCCCCTGCGGGCCCGGGTTTGGCAGGCCGAGAAGGTCCGCCAGCCATGGCAGCCAGTGCGCAAGACCGATCAGCCCGAGACACAGGGCCAGCGCGCCCCAGACGTAAGGGTTGCGGGTGACGTCATTGCTGAACAGCCCGGCATCCGGATCGCGCATGTTGAACACGTTCCACAATTGCGCCAGCGCCAGCGTCAGGAACGCCACGGTGACGGCGGCATCGGCCTCCAGCCTCAGCCAGTCGAGCGCCAGATGGAAGGCGCCAAGCGTGGACACCGTGATGGCCGCGCCGAGCACGCCGATGAGCGTCCAGCGTGCGCGGTCCATGATCGGCTCGTCCGGATCGCGGGGCGGTTTGTGCATGACGTTTTTATCGCCCTTGCCCAGCCCCAACGCGAAGGCCGGAAAGACGTCGGTGACCAGATTGAGAAACAAGATCTGCAACGGCAGTAGCGGCATTGGCAGGCCGATACCGACGGCAAGGCCAACGACCAGGACCTCGCTGACATTGCACGACATCAGATAGACCACGAATTTGCGGATATTGTCGAAGATCACGCGCCCCTGCCGCATGGCCATGATGATGGTGGCGAACTGATCGTCGAGCAGCACCATGTGCGCTGCCTGCTGAGCCACCTGGGTGCCGCGCTTTCCCATGGCGATGCCAATATCGGCCTTCTTCAGCGCAGGCGCATCATTGACGCCATCGCCGGTCATCGCCACGACATGGCCGGCTTTTTGATAGATCGACACCAGCGTCAGCTTGGTTTCCGGCGCCACACGGGCAAACACGTCCGCCGACAAAACCCGTTTACGCACATCTTCGCTCACCGCGCCAGGATCAAGCCCGGCAATCTCGCTGCCCTCGATCACCGTCAGATCGCCGTCGCCAAGCCCTGCCTGCCGGGCGATGGTTGCCGCCGTGTCGGCATGATCGCCCGTCATCATGATGACCCGGACACCGGCTTCCCGGCACGCCTTGATCGCCGGCGGCACGTCCTCGCGGACCGGATCAAGCAGGCAGACCAGCCCCACCAGCGTCAGGCCGACATAGGGATCGGGACCCTCCTGCTCGCTGCGTTTCATCGCCAGACCGAGCAGCCTGAGGCCTTCGCAGGCCGCTTTCGAGCTTCGGCTTTTCCATTGCTGGCGCGCCGTCTCGTCAAGAGGGCGCGGACCCTCCGCAGTCAGCACCGCATCAGCGCTGTCGATCACCGCTTCCTGCGCCCCCTTGACCGCAACAAGACATCTCCCATCGTCAGCATGCACCGTCGCCATCATCTTGGCATCGGGATCAAAGGCGTGCTCACGGATTTCCGGAAACTCTTTCAAAAGGCCAGCATGGCTGACACCTGATGTTTTGGCCACCGCCAGCAACGCCAGCTCCATCGGATCACCAGCCCGGCCGTCTGCCTTGCCGTCGCCCAGTTCGGCATTGTTGCACAGCGCCCCGATCCTGATCGCCCAGTTGAAGGGATCATCAGATGCCGGATTGCGGCCGTCGCTCTCATGCGCTTCAAGCTCGACATCGCCACCGTCAAGCAGGTAACGCACCGCCGTCATCCGGTTTTCGGTCAGCGTGCCGGTCTTGTCGGTGAGGATCACGGTGGTGGCGCCCAGCGTCTCGACCGAGGACAACCGGGTGATCACTGCGTTGCGCTGGCTCATCCGCCACATGCCGCGCGCCAGGCTCAGCGTCGCCACCACCGGAAGTCCTTCGGGCACGGCCGCCACTGCCAGCACCACGCCGGTCTGAATCATGGCAACCACCTCATGCCCGCGCAGGATGCCGGCTCCGATGGTCAGTATTGCAAGCGCGAAGGTCAGCCACACCAGCCGGTGGCCCAGGCTGTCGAGGCGTTTTTCCAGTGGTGCGGCTTCGCTTTCGGCGCTCTGGACCAGATCGCTGATATGCCCGATTTCGGTTTTCATGCCGGTGGCCACGACCAGCCCCTCGCCCGTCCCTTGGGTGATCGCCGTTCCCTTGAACGCCATGCAGGTTCTGTCACCAAGCGTTGCGTCCAGGCTGACGGGTTTGGTGGATTTGACGACCGGCACCGATTCACCGGTCAGAACGGATTCATCAGCCTGCAGGTTCGAGGCCTGGCTGATCCGCAAATCGGCCGTCACCACATCGCCCGCCTCGAGGATCACCACGTCGCCTGGCACAAGCTCGTGCGCATTGACGATGCGCTGATGCCCGTCGCGGCGCACCCGCGTCTTCACCTCGGCGATGCGCATCAGGGCTTCCATAGACCGCGCCGCCCGGAGCTCGGTGACGAAGCCGATGCCGCCATTGAGCAGCAGCACGACGACAATCGCCACGCCCTCGGCAATATCATCAAACGCAAACGACAGCAGGGCCGCCCCCGCCAGCAACCAGACAATGATGCTGTTGAACTGGTGCGCCAGGATTGCCAGCACGTTCCTGGTTTTCTGGCGGCGCAGCTGATTGGGGCCGTAGCGCTTCAGCCTTTGATGGACCTGTGCCGGTTCGAGGCCTGTCGCCGGGTCGGTATCGAGCCCGATGGCAACGTCCTGCACCTTGTGCGCATGAGCGTTTTCAAGCCTGTCTGGTTTCACGGGAACGCCTGCCTTTGCAACCGATTTGGTTCGCGCCGAACGCCGAACGAAATTCCAATGGCAGACACAACCATAAAAGCCGTCAAAGCAGCATGACAAAAATCAAACTTCAGCCAATCAGACAGCGGCGGGTTTACGGCTTGCCGTTTTCCCAGGTCACCTCCTGGCCGTAGAGCGGTACGGTAGAGATGTTCATCTTGGCGGAGCCGTCCTGCACCTGCTGCGAGTTGACCAGATAGATCAACGTATCGTTGGCCTTGTCGTAGATCCGGCGCACCACCAGCGATTTCCAGATCAGCGAGCGCGATTCCTTGAACACCACGTCGCCATCTTCATCGAGATCGATGTCCTTGATGGTGATAGGGCCGGTCTGGCGGCAGGCGATGGAGGCGTTGGAAGGATCCTCGAACCAGTTACCCTTCTGCAGCCGGTCAATGACGCCACGGTCGAAATAGGCCACATGGCAGGTGACGCCGTCAACTTCCGGGTCGGTGACCGCATCGATCAGGATATCGTTGCCGAGCCAGTCGACGCCGACCTCGCCGACCTGTTCGGCATTGGCTGACGTGGCAATCAATGGGCTTGCCAGAGTTGCGGCAACAAGACCGGCGGAAAGCGCCGAGCGGATGGATGTGGCAATGATCATGAAAATCTCCTTGTGCCGGCAACGCCGCAGGGCCTGATCGGTTCCCGCTGCGCCACCGATGAATCGGATCAAACGCATATGGACCTTGCAGGCGACAAATAAAAGATACGGCGCGGGCGGCAAAAAATCCTGCGGCACAAGCGCGCGTCAACTGCCGGAGAGGCCGGGGCCGCTTGGCATCGCCTCTGCGGCGCGCTAGATAGGGCGCATGACCGCCGCGCCCGCCAATCCACCGCAATCAAGTCCATGGAGGGGAATGCTTCCCCGTGCCCTGGGCCTCATCGCTGCAGCGGTTGCGACCGCACTGGTGTTTGCGGCCTGGCAGACGAACGGACCGGCGCTGTTGAACGTGCTTGCGGCCAACGGGCTTGCCTGGTGCCTGTGAATTGACCTGAATATACCGGCCCTGCCTGTGCAGCCCTGGATGGCTGCGGCTGAGGGCCAAGCTGGAGACTTCGATGAAAGCCCTTCGCATTGCCCTTTGGGCGCTGATCGCCGTGTTTGCCGTGGTTCTGGGCTGGTTTACCTATGAATGGCAGGTGACCGAGAACGAGATCGCCGCTAAACCCTATGGCGTACCGTTCGAGCTTGTCGACCAGTCCGGCGCGCCGATCACCGAGGCTGCCTTTCGCGGCCGGCCGACAGCGCTGTTTTTCGGCTTCACCCATTGCCCGGAAGTTTGCCCGACCACACTTTACGAGCTTGATGGCTGGCTCAAGCAGGTCGATCCCGATGGCGACAAGATCGGCGCCTATTTTGTCACCGTGGACCCCGAGCGCGATACGCCGGAACTGCTCGGCAATTATGTGTCGGGTGTCACTGACCGGGTGATCGGCATCTCCGGATCGCCCGAGAAGATCGACGAGGTTGTCCGGGGCTTCAATATCTACGCCAAGAAGGTGCCGGTTGACGTCAAGGACCCCGAAGGCGACTACACCATGGACCACACCGCTTCGGTGTTCCTGCTCGACGCGCAAGGCCGCTTCAAGAGCACCATTGCCTGGGGCGAAAACCCGGAAACGGCTGTAGCCAAGCTTGAAAACCTGCTCTGAAACCGGTCACGCTGCCATTATTTGGGTGGAACTTTTAGCCCCGCGCACCATTTCAGCGCTTTACAGCGTTTCGCGGACGTTCAATAGAACGTCACGCACTTGTCCCGGAACGCATTCGGGGCGCGCGACGGGGGACTGACATGGATGACATCGTTCTCAAACTGGCCGTCATCGGCGCCGCGGGCATTGCCGCGCAATGGTTTGCCTGGCGGCTGCAATTGCCGGCCATCGTGCTGCTGCTCGCCGCTGGCTTCATCGCCGGACCGGCAACCGGGTTCCTCAATCCGGCGGCTGACTTTGGCGCGATCTACAGGCCGATGGTATCGATCGCCGTGGCGATCATCCTGTTTGAAGGCGGGCTGACGCTCAATTTCAAGGAAATCCGCGAGACCTCGACTGCGGTTCGCCGCATCATCATGTATGCCGGCCCGCTGACCTGGGTCATGGCGGCCTTCGCCGCCCATCACATCGGCGGGTTGAGCTGGCCGACGGCGATTGTGCTGGGCGCCATCCTGGTGGTCACCGGACCGACGGTGATCATGCCCTTGTTGCGCCAGGCCCAGCTCGATGCCCGCCCCGCCTCGCTGCTGCGCTGGGAAGCCATTGTCAACGACCCGATCGGCGCGCTCTTCGCCGTTGTCGCCTTCGAGGTCATCCTCGTCTATATCGGCATACATGAAGCCGACAACCTGATCGTGCTGCTGCTGGCCGGTTTCGCCGTGGCTATTGTTGGCGGCTGGCTAGCCGCAAAACTGATTGTCTGGTCGTTCGTACGTGGCCATGTGCCCGAATACCTCAAGGCCCCGGTGCTTCTTGCCTCGGTGGTGGCGGTCTATGCCGCGACCAACACGCTGCTTGAGGAATCCGGCCTGCTCACTGTCACGGTGATGGGGATGGTGCTTGCCAACAGCCGAATTGCCTCGCTCACCGACATGCGCCGCTTCAAGGAAACCATCACCACGCTTCTGGTCTCGGGCGTCTTCATCATTCTCACGGCGTCGCTGAGCATCGATGATATCCGTTCGCTCGACTGGCGCGCAGCACTGTTTGTTGCCTCACTGCTGCTGGTCATCCGCCCCGTCGCCATCATGCTCGCCACCATCCGCTCGGGCGCAACCATGCAGGAGCGCCTGCTGAGCGCCTGGATCGCACCCCGCGGCGTTGTCGCCGTCGCCGTCTCCGGCCTGTTCGGAACGCTGCTGGCTGATGTTGGCGTCGAGGATGCCGGCCGCATGGTGGCCTTCACCTTCGCTGTCGTCGTCACCACCATCGTGCTGCACGGCTTCACCCTGGCGCCGCTGGCGAGCTTCCTGAAGCTCAAGAAGGCATCCAAGCCCGGCATACTCATTGTTGGTGGATCGCGCTGGTCAACGGCACTCGCCCTCAAGCTCAAGGAAGCTGAGATACCGGTGATGCTGGCCGACCAGAACTGGAACCATCTGGCCGAGGCGCGGCTCGCCAGCATTCCGGTCTATTTCGGCGAGGTGCTGTCGGAATCAGCCCACCACAGCATTGATCCGAAGAGCTTTTCGAACCTGATCGCGACCGGCGACAACGACGCCTATAATGCGTTGGTGTGCACCGATTTCGGACCGGAACTGGGCCGCAGCCATGTCTTCCAGATCGGCCGTATCGACGAGAAGGCCCGCAAGGCGTTGAACTTCACGCTCGGCGGACGGTCGCTGACCAAGGAATCCGTCAGCTTTCTGGATCTGCGGGAAAAGCTGCTCAACGGCTGGACCTTCCAGCTCACCCGCCTGACCGATGAATTCGGCTGGGATGCCTATGAGGCGTCGCGCCCCGAGGGCGCACTGATCCTGTTATGGATCAAGCCGTCGGGGACGATCGTGTTTGCCGCGACCTCATCCAACACGCCCGGACAGAACGACCGGATCCTGAGCTTTGGCTTGCCCAAGGACGATGCGCGCGCCGAAGCCGCCAGCAAGACTGCCCGCAAGGCGGAAGAAATATCCGCCAGTCAGGCGACAAACGACGAAGGAAGCAAGGCATCGTGAGCGAACACCGATACTACATCGTCACCGACGAAGCCGGTGCCAACCGGGCACTTGATCTGCTCAACGACTTTTTCGAAGACGAGGGTCTGCCCATCGCCACGATGGAGGTCGACGAGGCCAAAGGGCTGTGGGAGGCGTCAATTTACGCCAATGGCGAGCCCGAGGCAGAGCTGAAGGACCGCATCGCCGCCATCCTGGCTGGCCCGTTTCCAGATGCCATGATCGAAACCGAAGTCTTTGGCGACGATACCGACTGGATCGCCAAGTCACTCGAAGGCCTCAAGCCGGTGCGCGCCGGACGGTTTCTGGTCCACGGCGCCCATGACCGCGCTGCGGTACGGCCGCATGATCTGGCGATCGAACTGGAAGCCGGACAGGCGTTCGGCACCGGTCATCACGGAACCACCGCCGGCTGCCTGGAAATGATCGAAAAGGTGATGCGCGCCCACCCGCGCGGACCACGCGGCGTGGATCCGGTTCTCGATCTGGGCACCGGCTCCGGTGTGCTGGCCATCGCCGCGGCCAAGCTCGGACCGATCTGGTGCCTGGCTACCGACATTGATCCGATCGCCACCCGCGTGGCCGCCGCCAATGTCAGGCACAACCACTGCACAAGCCAGATCAATTGCGTCACCGCGACCGGGTTTCATTCCACCGCGTTTTCGCGCTCCGGCCCATTCGGGCTGATCATCGCCAACATTCTGGCCCGGCCGCTGATGCGCATGGCGCCGGATATCAAGCGCAACCTCGCCCCGGGCGGCTCGGTGATCCTGTCAGGCATTCTGGCCAGCCAGCGCTGGCAGGTTCTGGCCGCGTTCAACACCCAGGGCATGCGCCACGTCGAAACCCTGTGGCGCAATGGCTGGGTGACGATTCATCTGAAGTGAATGCAGTAAAATCGCAAACAGCAGCGCAACAAAAAACGGCCCCCGAAGGAGCCGTTTAAAACTGATGAGGATCGCAGATCCGATCCGCGTACCGTGCAATCCTAGTAGAGGTAGGACTGCGCGCCTTCGCGCTGGATTTCTTCGCGGGTGCGGCCAAGAGCCTTGAGCTGGCTGTCGTCCATGCCCAGAAGCGCGCCATTCACATAGCGGCGAACCTGGCGTTCGCGGGCAGTTACGATGCGGTCGAGAGCGGTTTTGAAAAAATTGCCGGACATTTGATATTTCCCTTTGGTTGAGTGATCGTTCACTCCTCCTGTAGCCATAAGATAGGTGTTTATCGCCTTGATGCCAGCATTAATGCTGCAGTGCAGCTATGCATACAGCGCATGCAAAGCCTACGAGCAATGCAACTTGTTAACTTTTTAGGCAGACCACCGATTTGCATGAAATGTGTCAATTAATGGGCAAAGCCCGAACTTCAAACAAAATTCAAAACCGCCGACAACGGCTGCCAATCCGGCATCGATTTGCTATAAGGTCGGCAGAGTTAGGCTTATTCAGGATCCCATGATGTTTCAGAACTTCGAAGTGCTTTCGTCCCCTGACCAGGCGGCCGGCAGGCTGACCCGGCTTCGCGAGCGTTTTGCCGCATCCGGCGTCGACGCCGTCGCGGTTCCGCGTTCGGACGAGTATCTGGGAGAATATGTGCCTGACTGCGCCGAGCGACTGACATGGCTGACCGGCTTCACCGGCTCGGCCGGACTGGTGCTGGTGCTCGCTGACCAGGCCCATCTGTTTGTTGACGGACGCTATGCGGCGCAAGTCCGGGCGCAGACCGATGGTCAGGTCTTCACATACGAAGATCTGATCGCCACACCGTTGGCGGCATTTATCGAGGCTTCGGACCACAGCGGGCTGAAGCTCGGAATTGATCCATGGACATGGCCGTCGAGCGAAGTGACACGCCTGGAAGCCGCGCTCAAAGTACTCGGCGGCAGTCTGGTGTTTCTCGACCACAATCCGGTCGACGAAATCTGGGAGGACCGGCCGCAACCGCCGCTCGGCACGGTGACGCTGCAGCCGATCGAGTATGCAGGTAAACTTGCGCGCGAAAAACTGGCGATGATTGCCGACAACGCCCGCGACGCCGGCGCCGATGCCGTGATTCTGGCCGATCCCTCTTCGGTCGCATGGAGCTTCAACATCCGTGGCCAGGACCTGCCCTCGACGCCGCATCCGCTGTCGCGTGCCATCATACCCGCGACCGGCAGGCCGCTGCTGTTCATCGACAAGCGCAAGACCGGCATTGAGGCCGAGGCCTATCTCACGCAACTGGCCGATCTCGAACCGCCATCAGACTTCGATGACGCACTCAAGGAACTTGGCCGGAACGGTGGCACTGTTCTGGTCGATCCATCGGTGGCCCCGCATGCGGTCTCCATGCTGATCGGACAATCTGGCGGGACGGTGCTCAGCGCTGCCGATCCGGCGCGGATCCCGCGGGCGGTCAAGAACAGCGCCGAGATTGCAGGCAGCGCCAGCGTGCACCGCCAGGATGGCGCTGCGATGGTGCGGTTCCTCGCCTGGCTTGACGACCAGCAGCCCGGCTCAGTTGATGAAATTGCTGCTGCCAGCCGGCTCGAGGAGTTCCGTCGTACCACCGGGCAAGCCATGCAGATGCCGCTCAAGGCGCTGTCGTTTGACACCATCTCGGGCGCCGGCCCCAATGCGGCGATCATGCATTACCGCGTCAATACAAAGACCAACCGGCGCGTAAACGCCGGAGAAATGCTGCTGGTCGATTCCGGCGGCCAATATGTCGCCGGCACCACCGACATCACCCGCACCATTGCCGTAGGTGACGTGCCGCAGGAGCAAAAGCGGTTCTTCACACTGGTTCTCAAAGGCATGATCTCGATCAGCTGCTTGCGCTTCCCTGAAGCCACGCGCGGCCTCGATATCGACGCTTTCGCCCGCATCTCGCTGTGGAAAGCCGGCGTCGATTTCGCCCATGGCACCGGCCATGGTGTCGGCAGCTACCTTTCGGTGCATGAAGGCCCGCAAACGATCTCGCGTCGCGGCATGCAACAACTGCTGCCCGGCATGATCCTGTCGAATGAGCCCGGCTACTACCGTGACGGGGCTTTCGGCATCCGCATCGAAAACCTGGTCACCGTACACGAACCGCGCGACATCGACGGCGGCGACAAGCCGATGCTCGGCTTCGAGACGCTGACGCTGTGCCCGATCGACAAACGGCTGATCCTGACCGATCTGCTCGACACCGCCGAGATCGAATGGCTCAACGCCTATCATGCGCGGGTGCGCGGTGAACTCGCGCCGCTGCTGGCCGGCGACCCGGCGCTTGCCTGGCTGGAGGCTGCGACCGGGGCGCTGTGAGGCGGACGAGTTAGTCCACCTGCAGCACGATCTTGCCGATATAGCCCTTCTCGCCAAATGCCTGCTGGGCGGCTCCGATGTCGCGCAGCGGGTAGGTTTCGGCCACCAGTGGCGCGATCTGCTTGCGCTCGATGCGGCCGACCAGATTGCCGAACACTTGCGCCTCGAGCACCGTGCAGCCAAAGAAACTGAGAACCTTGAGATACAGGGTGCGCACGTCGAGTTCGACGATTGCGCCGCCGATGGCGCCGGCAACCGCATAACGCCCGCCGGGGCACAGCAGATCGAGCAAGGCGGGAAATTTCGGACCTGCGACCAGATCAGCCACGACATCGACGCTGCTTGCGCCAATCTCGGCAACGAAATCATCATTGCGGTCGAGTGTCCTGGTGGCGCCAAGCTGCACCAGTTCCTGGGCCTTGGCGGCACTTGTGACTGCAATCACCTCGGCACCGCGGGCACGGGCCAGTTGTATGGTCGCCGAACCGACGCCGCCTGATGCGCCTGTCACCAAAACCGTGTCACCCTCGCGCACGCCGGCGCGGGTCAGCATATTTTCGGCCGTGGAATAGGAGCAGGGAAACGAGGCCAGTTCGACATCGCTGAGATCACTGTCGATGGCGTGAGCATGGCGCGAAGCAACCCGTGTGTACTGGGCAAAACCGCCGTCGCATTCCGATCCGAAATACCAAGGTGTCTGCAATCTCTGGCCGTCGGCTTCGCGTAAGCAGGGCTCGATCAGCACCCGCTCACCGATGCGAGCTGCATCAACGCCCTCGCCAACGGCGACAATCCGGCCACAGACATCGGCGCCCTGAACCCGCGGGAACGTCAGCGGCGTGCCGGACCAGGAGGCATCGTCTGCCTTGGCGCCAGCCTTCGAATACCACGCCGTACGCGTGTTGATATCGGTGTTGTTGACGCCGGCGGCACCCACCCGGATGATCACATCACCCTTGCTCGCAACCGGAACCGGCAGATCATCGCGCCATTCGAGCATCTCGGGCCCGCCATGGCCTGTGAGCACGACGCCGCTCATTATGTCGGGTAAATTCATGGTTGCCTCCAGTTTGGATCCGGGCTGCAAAGAGGCAAATTGCTTCTACATCACCGGGCTTTTATCACATGTGGTTCGGCGAAAACGGTCGGCTCGATGGCAATCCCGTCGGCGGTGGTTGCGTGCTCCTGAAAGCAGTTGACGCCTGCGGGAATGACGGTTCCGGTTTGCGCCACGCTCAGGAAAATCTGTTTCGAGGTGTCCGCCGGGCGATCAAACCAGTTGGGATCGTCGAATGTTCCGCCGTAAATGCCGACGGCCCCGGCAAACCGCTCAAACCTCAAATACAATTTGGTGCCGCAGTTTTCGCAAAAATGGACGTGAACCAGTTTGCCGCTGCCTTCCGAGCGATGATCGTAGATTTTCACCTCGCCTTTAGTGACGGAGAAATTCGCGTCTTCGAAGACGGGTTCGACAAGATAGGCGCTGCCGGTTGCCCGCTGACAGAATTTGCAATGGCAGATCGTCAATCGTGACGGTTGCGCATTGACGGCGTAACGTACCCGGCCACACAGGCATCCACCCTCGGCATGTGTCATGACAGCCTCCTTGATCGCAAATGACCGGGCGAATGTAGCACGAAACCCGGTCGAGTGGCGGGAGCTGTCCGGCCCTACAGCCCGACAGTCCTCAGCGCCACAATCACCGCCCAGCCGATGAAGAACATGCCCATCATCGGCAGCCTCAGCCCGATCACCAGACAGACCAGCAGGGTCAGGGTCTCGGCCGTGCCCTGAAACACTGCCGCCGGCACCACCAGCGTGGTCAGCACCGCGGCGGGCACCGCATTGAGCGCCGCATCGACGCGCCGCGGAACCCGCTTGAACCGCGACAGCACCAGATAGCCGCCAACCCGCGTCGCATAGGTGACCAGCGCCGCACCAATGATGATCCAGAAATTCAAGGACATGCCGAGATAGTCACCGCTCACAACAGGTGCTCCGTCTCGCCAGCCGGGTCACCCAGCGGCGGCAGCGGCAGCGGCAACAGCACCGCAACGGCGACGCCCGCCAGTGCGCCGAGGCTGACGTGCCAGGGCGAACCGACCAGATGGAACGCCAGCACCGAGGCAAGCCCGGAGGCGATCACCACCGGCAGCCAGTTGGGCCGTTTGCGGAACCCAAGCACCAGGCCGAGAAAATAGATCGGCAGCAGGAAATCTATGCCGAAAGCTTCCGGGTGCGGGATCAAGCGGCCGAACAGCGCCCCGATCCAGGCCTCGATCACCCACATGATATAGACCGGCAGCGCCATGCCCATATACCAGCCCATGTTCACCGGCTGCCGCTTTTCAGACCGCGCTTCGGCGGCGGCATAATGCGGATCGGTGAGAAAGAAGAGCGCGAATGCCTTGCGCCAGCCCGGGATGAGCCCCATTTTCCGCCCCAGCGCCGCCGAATAGAGCACATGGCGGAAATTGACCGCGAACACCGACAAAATGATCAGCCACGGCGCCACCCGGGCGCCGAACAGTTCCAGCCCGACCATCTGGCTGGCGCCGGCATAGACCGAGGCGCTCATCAGCACCGCCTCGCCGACCGTCATGCCGTTGTCGACAGCCAGCGCGCCGAACAGCAGCCCGAACGGCCCGGCAGAGGCAACGATCGGCAGGCTGTCGCGAACGCCCTGAAAGAAGTCGGACCGGCTTGGGGACATGGAAAAGCTCTCCTGTGCCCGGAGGGATAGGTCAGCATTGCTGACCAGTCAATTGAATAGGATTGATGGTAAGATGAAGCGTGACGATGGGGTTGGCGGATCTGGTTGCGCGCAGTGACGGACCGGGGTTCCAATCGATGCGTCATCCCAATCGGGGCCCGCACAAGCAGTCAAACAAGCCGAACAGACGATAAAATTCCGGCAATTGCCAGTCGTTTGCCGGGAGAGGCTCTCCCGGCAAACAGCAGCAGTGCTAGTTGGAAGCGGCCTTGATTCGCTCGAGCACCTGGCCTTCGATATCCTCGACGCCGGGCAGAATCTGAGCGGCGAACTTGATATTGGCCAGATCTTCCTCGGTGAATGCTTCGGCCACAATGGTCTTCATGTCGCCGGGCAGCAGATCGATGCCGTTCTTGGTCGCGACAACCGAACCGGTGCTGGCGGAGATCAAGGGAATGATGTCCGGACGCAGCAGAAAATTGATCCACTTGTAGGCTGCGTCGTCCGCCTCCCCCTTCTTTGGCAATGTGAAGGTATCAATCCAGCCGAGTGTACCGGATTTCGGTGGCACATAGACAAGATTGGCGTTCTCGCGGTGAAGCTTGAAAGCCGTCGAATCCCAGGTGTCGGAGGCTATGACTTCGCCGGACAGCATGAGGTTGGAGAGATCGTCACCACCGGTCCAGTAGGTCTTGATAACGGACTTGCAGGCGATCAGCTTTTCGCCCACCTCGTCAAGAATCTTCTTGTACTCGTCAAGGTCGGCGTAGGCCTCATAGGGGTTGTAGCCCATGGCGAAGGCGGAGCCGACGAGGATCGACCGCTTCAGGCGCATGGAGGTCTTGCCCTCGTATTTCGCATCGCAAATATCCAGCCAATCATTGATCTCAGGCGCTTGCGACTTGTCGACGACGAGACCGGACGTGCCCCACATGTGCGGGACCGAGTAGACCACCCCATCCACCGACGCGACTTGCTTCACCTTCTCGAGGAAGTCAGGGCGCAGCGCGTCGACATTGATCCTGGAAAGGTCAATCGGCTTGTAGATGTCGAATTCCTCTTGGGCGGCAGTGACACGGTTGAAGCCGGGCTGTGCCAGATCAAAACCGGAGCCGCCCGTGGCGCGCAGCTTGGCGATCATTTCTTCATTGTTCGAGAATGTCGGTTCGACTGTGATGTCCGGGTATTCGGCTTCGAACAACTTGATCACTTCATCCGGCGCATAGCTTCCCCAAGTCAGAAGCCGCAAGGTTTCAGCATTCGAAACCCCCGTCGAAACGGTAAGGATTACCGCTGCCGTGGCCAGCAATTTGCTTCCCAGAAATTTCATATTGTTATCCTCAATTGGCAAATGCCCGAGTTCTTTTGATACCAATGGCGACGATCTCGAGGCCGAAGCGTCGGGTCGCAGTCACGCGAGACCACCGAGCTCTTGGTTCCGCAGGTTGCAGCAAAAGATTGTATTGGTCTGGTTCAAAGGTCCATTCTCAACAATGAAGAAGACCAATTTTACCAAACCGGATTGAAAACCGGATCAGATTCCAACTGAATCCCGGGTTCCAAATATCCCGAAAGCCCATGTTGATGGTGAAGGAACTGACCGGCTCGCACCATTCAGATCACCACCCGCACCTCTGAGAAGGGCAAAGAACACGCAGCACCATCGTCCAGTTTCCCCGCCCCTAACCCTTCCGGGCCAGATACACCGTCTGGGTGAACGGCTTGTCCTGCAGCGGATTGTGGAATGTCACCGGTTCGGCCCAGGCCTCTGAAAACACACTTGCCAGCCGCTCGGTAAAACTGTCGTCAGTGAGCGCGTCGGACCAGAGGCCAAAGATGCCGCCGGGCTTGAGGTGGGCGGCGAGTTTTTCGAGCCCCTCGGGCTGATAAAAACTCTCGCTGCGGGCATCGAGCAGCGCGTCGGGGGAATGGTCGATGTCGAGCAGGATGGCGTCGAACTGGCGGCCCGGCGCGTCCGGATCAAATCCGTCGCCCTTGGCCATGGCAAAGAAATCGCCCTCCACCAAGCGGCAGCGCGGGTCACCCGTCAGCTCCGGGCCGAGCGGCAACAGGCCGGTGCGGTGCCAGTCGATCACCGCTTCGAGATACTCGACGACGATCAACGAGCCGGTGCGCGACGCATCAAGCACCGCCTTGGCGGTAAAGCCAAGCCCCAACCCGCCGACCACCACATCCAGCCCCTCGCCTGCGCACGCTTTGAGACCGAGATCTGCCAGGGCGATTTCCGAGGCCGTGAACAGGTCCGACATCAGGTGCTCTTCGCCGAGCTTGATCTCGAGAATGTCGATCCCGAGCCGGGCTTCGCGCCGCCGCCGGAGCACAAGTGCGCCAATCGGCGTCGGGCGGTAATCGAGTTCTTCGAACAATCTGCTCATTGGGCCTCCAAGACAGGCCGGATGGCCCTGCGCTGCGGCAATTGCGGCGGCGTGCTGCTGCCTTATCGGTGTTTTGGACGCGCCTGACAACTGCCGACACAACCATAAAATTGCCCGAAAACGCTGAAATCTTGGGGGTAGAGCGTCCATATTGGTCGATTGCACATAAAACCCGTTGATACAGGCGGGCCCGGCTTGACGGACCTGCGGCAGACGTTCATCCACATCAGGCATCCGTCAGAACGCCGGCCTTCGTCGCGTCATGCCGTCCACCGGGGAGACAGTGCGCCCAATGACCGAGACTTACCGCAAACCCACACTCGACAAGGATCTCGACAAGTTCGCGACCATGGAAGAGGCCACCGGCCTGATCAATCGCGGCTTTGTCACGCCCGGTCTGGCGCTGGTGTTCATCTTCCTCTGCGCCGTCATTGCCGCCGTCTTCGTCACCGGCCAGCCGGGCTCGGTGACGATCATCGCCGCCGCCACCATCGGCGCCTATATGGCGCTCAATATCGGCGCCAATGATGTCGCCAACAATGTCGGTCCGGCGGTCGGCTCGCAGGCGATGACGCTCGGCGTGGCGCTGGCGATTGCGGCAATCTTCGAAAGTGCCGGCGCGCTGATTGCCGGCGGCGACGTGGTCTCGACGATTTCCAAGGGCATCATCGATCCGGTCGCGGTCTCCGATCCGGCGGTCTTCATCTCGGTGATGATGGCAGCGCTTGTGTCGGCTGCGATGTGGATCCACCTCGCCACCTGGTTTGGCGCGCCGGTGTCGACCACCCATTCGATTGTCGGTGGCGTCATGGGCGCGGGCATTGCCGCAGCCGGCGTTGACGCAGTCAACTGGCCGACCATGGGCGGCATTGCCGCAAGCTGGGTGATCTCGCCGTTTCTCGGTGGTCTGATCGCAGCCGCGTTCCTGGCCTTCATCAAGACCTTCATCATCTACCAGGAAGACAAGATCGCCGCCGCCCGGCGCTGGGTTCCGGTGCTGATCGCCATCATGTCGGGCGCATTTGCTGCCTATCTGTCGCTCAAGGGCGTCAAGGCGCTGATCCAGATCTCCTTCGGCATGGCAATGCTGATCGGCCTTGGTGTCGCGGTGCTGAGCTGGCTGGCAGCCCGGCCGCTGATCGCCCGGCAGTCGCGCGGGCTTGAAAACCGCAATCAGTCGCTGCGCAAACTGTTCGGCCTGCCGCTGATCTTTTCAGCTGCACTCTTGTCCTTCGCCCATGGCGCCAATGACGTGGCCAATGCGGTCGGTCCGCTGGCGGCGATCGTCCATACCGCCGAATATGGCGACGTTGCCGCCAAGGTGGTGATCCCGCTCTGGGTCATGGCGGTCGGCGCAGCCGGCATTTCGCTCGGGCTGTTGCTGTTCGGACCGAAACTGATCCGCATGGTCGGCAACCAGATCACAAAACTCAACCCGATGCGGGCCTATTGCGTGGCGCTGTCAGCCGCGATCACGGTGATCATCGCCTCCGGGCTGGGATTACCGGTCAGCTCCACCCATATCGCCGTCGGTGCAGTCTTCGGTGTCGGCTTCTTCCGCGAATGGTACACGGAACGATCCACCCGGCGGGCCGACTATGTCGCACGCCACCAGATCAACACCCCGGAAACCGAACCTGCCAAAGGCCAACTGGCCGAACAGCGCCGCCGCAAGCTGGTGCGACGCTCGCATTTCCTGCAGATCATCGCCGCCTGGGTGATCACCGTCCCCGCAGCAGCCGTGCTGGCAGGCGTGCTGTTCGTCATCATGCGCTTCGCGCTGGTGTAAACGAGGCGCTAACCGCCGCGCCGCCACATGGTAACCGCGGTTCCGTCAGCCAGACTGCCGGAGAAATAGTTGATGCCATCGCGCTTCATCTCGGCCACCGGCTGGCCGTTACTGCTTTCGATCGCCAGAGTGGCATCGTAGCCGGTGAAACTGTATCCAAGCGCAAATCTGCCGACCTTGGCGAGGTGTGGATTGGAGCAGGACAGGTTTTTCATGTTTCCACCCTTTGCATCTTTCAGCTTGTAGCCGCTGCGGCTCCCGAACCCTTGCGCGATGACGCCAGCACCGGTTCTGATCTGAACCTCGCAACCACAGTTGGAATGTCCGTCGGTCACCATCCACTTGCCGCCAAGATCCTGCTCCGTGCGCACCACCTGGCTTGCCACGGTCGCACCGATGACGCCGCCGCCGATCATGTTGCCGAGCACATTGCGCCCGACGTTGCGTGCCAGGTTTTTGCCAACCGCATTCTTCGCAAAATCAGCGCCTTTTGCCGGTATTGGCGGCGGCCCGCCTCGAAGCGCGATTGAACACACCGCCGGAGCAGCCTGCGTCGCGGCAAAAGCAGTGGCAGTCGAAGCCGCAGCGGCGGTATCGAAGATTTCGGACGCGGCTGTTTCAGTGCCGGCTGCCTCCGACCTGGATGAGGAGGAAGGCGTCTGGCAGGCTGAAAGCAGGATTGCAAGACTAACAATGCCAGTCGTTTTCAGTTTCATGTACGTTCCCCATTGCCTTTTGACGTCCAGGAAAATGCATGGCTCTACCCGATGTCGCCCGAACGAAAAATGCCACGCCACCCCTGAACGGCGTCTCCTGTTTTATGTGCGGTTAATGGGAGTAAGCAGGCTGAACCTGTCGCAATCAATCACCCGAACGGGTGATATGTGGCCCGGATCCTTGATCTGGCCCGGCTCGGTGCAACGAGACGTTGCCCGACAGGTTCGCACTGATCTGCGCAAGCGGGTGCGGCACCCGTCTTGTCTGACGATCATCGCCCTGATGCGCATTGTTCCGCCCGCCGCGACACCGCTGTTTGATGCCACAAAGTGTAACCAACCGGAAAGCCCTTCTTAACAAACCGCTGCTACGCTCCGGCCGCAATGAGGAACACCGTGAAAGACAATCACCGGGCACACAGCCAGCGCGTCTATAATGATGCGCTTAAAACAGCGATGACTGATCGCGTGATGCTTCCTGACCGGGTGCTGACGCAGGATAGCTGTACCCCCGATGCGTCGCCTGCGCTCAGTGCGCTCTACGACAGCTATTCCTGGGCGGCGCATTCGCTCAAGGCACGCGCCTGGCTGCAGGCAGCTTTCGTCTTCAACTTTCTCCTGATGTCTTTCGATTACCTTGTCAGCCCCTCACTGTTGATTCCGACGTTGATCATCCGCGGCCTTGTTGTCTCATCCATTCTGCTTGGCCTCTACCTGCTCTGGGGACGGCAGCGGGCAAGTTGGGTCCAAGGCGCGACATTGGTTATGGTCTCGGCGACCATCATGATCGGGTCTGGTGCACTGGGGGCACTGGGCGGGGTCTCGCTGTTTGAACGTTATCTCACCGGAGCGTTGTTCACGGTGGCCACCGCAATCCTGTTCTTTCCCATCGGGTTTCGCTGGACGGTCGCCGGGGTTATCGCAGCAATCATTCTCCATGCCGGCATGGTCATCATCGGTCCGGTCCCCGATCCTTGGCTGGCGCTCAGCACCAGCCTTTTTTACAGCGGCGCGATCGTTGCTTTTGCCTCGACGCGAAAGGCGACTCTGAGAAGCCAGTGGAAAAGCTTCAAATCGAAAATCCGCGAACTTCGCGACCAGGAGGCACTGGCGAGCCTCAATGCCGAATTGCAGGTGATTGCCAATCTCGACCCGCTGACCGGAATTCAGAACCGGCGTTCAACCCAGGAAGATGTCGATCGAATCTGGAGCGACACCACTTACGCCAGGCGGGCTATAGCCTTCCTGATGCTCGACATCGATAATTTCAAACAGCTCAATGATACCCTCGGCCACGCCGCCGGTGATGAGTGCATAAAGGGGGTGGCCAACAAGATCAGCCTCGCCCTGCGCGACGGCGACATCGTCTCACGCTACGGTGGCGAGGAATTCCTCGTGGTGCTGACCGGCACCACCGCAAGCGAAGCTTCCGCCGTGGCCGAGCGGATTCGCAAATCCGTTGAATCGTTCCGGTTGAACACCTCGGGAGACACCCCGGCAAGTCAGGTAACCATCAGCATCGGTTTGGCCCTGTGGGAAGGTGACGAAACCCCGGAAATGCTGATCAAGCGCGCCGACGAGGCGATGTATGATGCCAAGCGCAGCGGCAAGAACCAAACGATGGTCGCTCCGCCACCACAAGGCATCGACACGCCCTCCGGTCAGATTCACGGGCCAACGGCACGCGATGTTGCCTAAGGCATATCGCGCAAATGTGTGCAACGGTTTTGCAATACTGACACTCGAAAAAACAGGCTAATGCCCGTCACCTGGATCCAGCTTGAAGCGACGTGTGTCAGCCCACCAGCTCGAACCATTCGTCCTCGGTCATGGTGCGCACGCCCAAGCCTTGCGCCTTGGTGAGTTTGGAGCCTGCACCCGGCCCGGCAACCAGGATGTCGGTCTTCTTCGACACCGAGCCGGCAACCTTGGCGCCCAGTCGCTCGGCCATCGCCTTGGCTTCATCCCGGGTCATCTTTTCGAGACTGCCGGTAAACACCACGGTGAGACCGGCGACGGGGGAATGCTGCGCCGGTTTTTCGGCTTCCAGGATGGTGAGTTCATCGACCAGCTTTTCCACCATCTCGATATTGTGCGGCTCGCCGAAGAAACGGCCGATGGATTCGACCACCGCCGGACCGATATCGTCGAGCGCGTCCATCTCCTCGATAGCGGCCTTGTCGCCAGCCGCAATCGCAATCGCCGCCTGATGCACCGAGGCCCAGTCGCCATAGGCGCGGGCAAGCGTCTTGGCGGTCTGCTCGCCGACATGACGAATGCCGAGGCCGAAGATCAGCCGGTCGAGCGCAATCGTGCGCCGGTCATCAATGGCGTCAAACAGCTTCTGCGCCGAGGTGTCGCCATAGCCGTCGCGGTTTTTCAGCCGCTGCAAGCCGTTGGCTTCGTCGCGCGCCTTCAGCGTGAAGATGTCGGCAGGCTGCCTGATCGGCAGCGTGGTGTCATCATAGAAGAACTCGATCTGCTTTTCGCCCAGCCCGTCAATGTCGAAAGCCTTGCGCGAGACGAAATGCTTGAGATGTTCCTTGCGCTGGAACGGACAGGCAAATTCGCCCGAACAGCGGCGGATGACGCCTTCGACACCGCCCGCGGTCTCCTCACGGATGACCTCGGTCTTCAGCTCGCAGGGGCAGGTTTTGGGAAACTCGAATTCGACCGCGTCGTCAGGCGACTCGACCACCTTGAGGATCTGCGGAATCACATCGCCGGCACGCTGAATTTCGACCAGATCGTTGATCTTCACGCCAAGCCGGGCGATTTCCTCGGCATTGTGCAGCGTTGCGTTGGTGACGACAACGCCGCCGACGGTGACCGGCGTCAACCGTGCCACCGGGGTCAGCGCGCCTGTGCGGCCGACCTGGATGTCGATGGCGGTGAGCTTGGTGACGGCCTTTTCAGCTGGGAACTTGTGGGCGATGGCCCAGCGCGGGCTGCGCGAGCGGAAGCCAAGGCGGGCCTGCAGGTCGAGCCGGTCGACCTTGTAGACAACGCCGTCGATATCATAGGGCAACCCGGCGCGTTCCAGCCCGATGGTGTTGTAGTGGGCAATCAGCTCCTCGACACTGTGAAGCCGTTTGGTCAACGGATTGACCGGAAAACCCCAGGCAGAAAACACCTCGATCATGCCGTGCTGGGTGTCGGCCGGCATCTCCGACATGTCGCCCCAGGCATAGGCAAAGAAGCGAAGCTTACGGCTGGCAGTGATTTTGGCATCGAGCTGGCGCAACGATCCGGCGGCGGTGTTGCGCGGATTGACATAGGTCTGCTTGCCCTCGGCCTCCATGCGCGCGTTCAGCGCCAGAAAGTCGTCCTTGGCCATGTAGACTTCGCCACGCACCTCGACGACGGAGGGCGCGCCCTTGGGCAACTGTTTGGGGATTTCGGAGATGGTCTTGATGTTGGCGGTGACGTTTTCGCCGGTGGTGCCGTCGCCACGGGTCGCAGCCGACACCAGCTTGCCGTCCTCATAGCGGATCGACATCGACAGCCCGTCAATTTTCGGTTCGGCGGTCAGCGCAATCGACTGGTCCGGCAACTGCCCGAGGAAACGGTAGACCGAATGGACGAAGTCGCGCACGTCCTCGTCGGAAAACGCGTTGTCGAGCGACAGCATCGGCACCTTGTGGGTGATCTTCTCAAATTTTTCTGAAAGCCTTGATCCAACAGCTTCATAAAATTTGGTTAGGTCCTCTGAAGCGAGACCTTCAATCTTGAAAGCTAACTCTTTGACGACGTCAAACTCAATGTCTGTCATTACCGGAGCACCCTCCTCATAAGCAATACTCACTACACCAATGTAATCCAATATTTTTCGGTGCAGCGTTTTGAAATTTTTTGAATACTCTGAATTCCTTTTAAAGAAATCATATATTTTTTCATTTTCACGTGAGTAATTCGCATAGGGCATATGCATTGTCATATATAAATCTGCAATTATATTGTCTGGAAATTTACATATGGCACTCTCAACATCATTTATACTTGGACCAAGCGATATAACGAGCGCATTAATATCAACAGTCAGCTTGCGCGCGGCCTGGTCAATACTGCTTTTCCGATATCCACCATCGCGTGTATAGAAAGCCAATGCATCTGGATGCTTTTCATATTGCCCAAAAAGACCATCATTCAACTCGTCCATCAGCATACCTATTCTGCCATGTTCAGTGGCTCAGCTGTGCCAAACACTCGGACCGCTTTCATGCCGTATCTGTCTGTTAACATCTGAGCAATGCAGGCTTCGAGCCATTCTAGACCGAATTTCGGTTCTCCGTGCTGACGATCAGCGGTGGTCATGGATCACCACAAACTTCAGCATTCGTAACTTGTTTTAGAGAGATTCGGACAAATGAAAAGGCCAATGCCGCGCCAAACAGAGCAATCAATCAATGGTTAGGCTTTGAGGCGTAGACTGACAGCAAGCAGCTGTCTTCAGCTGCAAGGAAGGTTTTCAGCCAGATGATCGTCGGCGCCAACAGCGTTACCCTACAGCGGACAAGTGTCGAGCGGCCTGCCCCGGTCCGCGCGCCTGCGGACGTGCCGGCACAGGACCAGGCATCCGACGCGCTGGCAAGGCTCGACAATTTCGTCGAATCGGCGGCACTCAGCCGCAAAGCATTTGCCGAGGACCGGCTCGCTCATCTCAAGGAACAGATGAACACGCTGTCGCTGTTCAATCTCGCACCGGGGTTCCTGGTTGGCCACACCGCCCGGATGGCCAAGGAGCTGGAATCAGCCGCTAATGATTTCACCGCCTCGTTCAAGACCCTCGCCGGGCTGGAACAGCCCGCCAATCCCGGCCAGGCTGCGGAAACATCCGTGCCAAAAGCCTATTATGACGTCCTCGCCGATGACGCCCCCTTCATCGCCAGTATGAGTGCTGAAGATGCAGAAACGGCAGCCAGCTTCATGAACACCGCCTATCAGCTCAGAAGCGTTGTCGAGCTGATGGCGGACGATTCAAAGGACAGCGCCAGCGTGCGATGGAGCGCCGACAGCGCGCGAGACTCGACCGCCCGCGTTAGCGACATCATGGCCCGTCTCGAAGGGCCTTCGGCTTTCAACAAGGTCTACTGGTAGGCTGGATCTTTTCAGTCGGCCACATCCAGCAGCCGCGCTGCAGCTGCGCGGGCTTCGTCGGTGACGTGTTCGCCGGCCAGCATCCGGGCAATTTCCTCACGTCGTGCATCCGCACCCATGGTCGAGACGCGTGTCGACACCGTCACCGAGCCTGCCTCGGATGGTCCCTTGGCGATCAGCAGATGCGTGGCCGCCCGTGCAGCGACCTGCGGTGCGTGGGTGACCGAAAGCACCTGAACGCCTCCAGCCAGCCGCTTGAGCCGTTTGCCGATGGCATCGGCGACGGCTCCGCCCACACCGGTGTCGATCTCGTCAAACACCAACGTCGGCGCCGAGCCGCGCTCGGCCAGTGCCACCTTGAGCGCCAGCAGAAACCGCGACAGCTCGCCACCCGAGGCGACCTTCATGATTGGCCCTGCCCGTGAGCCCGGATTGGTGCGGACGTGGAAGGCGATGGCGTCAATGCCGCTCGGACCGGCATGGGCGGCATCGCTCGCAATTTCGACAATGAATTCGGCCCGCTCCAGCTTCAGTGCCGGCAGTTCGGCCATCACCGCACTGGTGAGTGCCGCAGCAGTGGAGTGCCGCCGCTCGGACAATTGCCCGGCCGCATGCAGAAACGCCGCGCGGGTCTCGCCGACCCGGGCTTCCATGCTGGCCAGCCGCTCTTCGCCGGCGTCCAGATCTGACAGATCGGCGATCATCTGCGCCGCGAGTTCCGGCAAGGCATCGACGGTGACATTGTATTTGCGCGCCGCCGCCCGAAGCGCAAACAGCCGCTCCTCGGTTTCTTCCAGTTCGCGCGGATTAAAATCGGCGGCCCTCAGTGCTGCCTCGACGGCGGTCTGCGCGTCGGCCAGCGCATTGAGCGCGGCATCAAGGGCTGCCACCGTGTCATTGAGCAGTTCCGGCGCTTCCAGCGCCTTGCGCTCCAGCCGCCGCATCAGCCCGCTGATCACCGGCATCGGCGAGCCCTGACCGTTAAGCACCTCATCGGCCTCGTTGATGTCGCTGGCCATTTTTTCAGCCTTCATCATCATCGAGCGGCTCTCGGCCAGCTGTTCGTCCTCACCCTCGATGGGGTGGAGTTTTTCAAGCTCGTCGACCGAGGAGCGCAGCCAGTCGGCCTCGCGCCTTGCTTCTTCGACGCGCGCACGGTGCGCCTTCAGCGCCCGTTCGGCCTCGCGCCAGCTTTCATGCAGCCGCCCGACATCGGCTGTGCGCTCGGTCAAGCCGCCAAAAGCGTCGAGCAACGCCCGATGCGCGTCGGTGTCGATCAGCGCCCGGTCATCGTGCTGGCCGTGGATCTCGACCAGCAGCAGACCAGCCTCACGCATCAGCGCCACGCTCGCCGGCTGGTCATTGATGAACACACGCGTCCGGCCATCGCCCGACTGCACCCGTCGGAACACCAGATCACCTTCGTCATTGATGTCATTGGCGCGCAGCAACAGCCGCGCCGGATGTTCAGCGCCGACGTCAAACACCGCGGTAACCTGGCCCTTGCCCGCGCCATGACGCACGAGGCTGCCATCGCCACGGCCGCCAAGCGCCAGTGAAAGGGAATCAAGGAGTATGGATTTGCCGGCGCCGGTCTCGCCGGTGAGGACCGACAGACCAGCGTCAAACTCGAGATCAAGCTTCTCGATCAGGACGATATCGCGGATCGACAGCTGGACAAGCATCGCCGCCCGCTTCAGGTGCCGACGAGGACGGCCCCGGCGCGCGAAATCCAGGAGCCCTTGTTCTCACGCGGCTCGAGGCCACGGGTCTTCAAGAGCTTGTAGGAGTCTGCATACCACTGGCTGTCAGGAAAATTGTGCCCCAGTACGGCGGCTGCCGTCTGCGCTTCGCTTTCAAGGCCCATCGCGTAATAGGTTTCGACCAAGCGGGCCAGCGCCTCTTCGATCTGGCGGGTGTTGGGATATTGCTCCACCACCAGACGGAACCGGTTGGCCGCCGCCAGATATTCCTTGCGCTCAAGATAATAGCGCCCGACCTGCATCTCCTTGCCCGCCAACTGGTCACGCGCATAGCGCAACTTGGCCTGGCTATCCTCGACATATTCAGAATCAGGGTAGCGCTCAATCACTTCGGTGAAAGCGGCGATTGCCTTTGCCGAGGTGCGCTGGTCGCGCGTTACCTCAGGAATTTGCCGGTAGTAGGCGAGCCCGACGATATATTGTGCGTAGGCTGCATCGTCATCGTTGGGATAGAGGCTGAGAAACCGCGAAGCCCTGTTGATGGCTTCGGAGTAATTGCCCTGGCGATAATCGGTGAACGCCCCCATCACCATCGCCTTGCGGGCGAATTCCGAATAGGGGTGCTGCTTGTCAATCGCCGCGAATTTGCGTCCGGCCTCGGTCAATTCACCCGACTGCAAATTGGCTAGCCCCTGATTGTACATCACATCGGCAGGTTCAATAGATTGCGCGTAGGCGGTAATGTCGATGTCGGGATCGGATTGACAACCGCTGACGACCAACGAAACGCCAGCCAATCCGGCGACTATGAGCGCAACTCTACTCGCGCGCCCGCGCCCACCCTTGACCGAAGTATCCATTCTGCAAAACCTCTCAACAGCCGCGGGTGCAATTGCCCGCGGAACCAGACCCGCGTTTCTATCCGGAAATGACCGAACTTCGCAACGTCATGAAGACGCTTTGCCGCATTTTTGTGGCAAAGGCTTTCATCAAAAGCACGAGATTAGAGCATCGGACGACAAATATGACGCATTCTGTCGGCTCAAACCTGCTGCTCCACAAGAAGGATGGCGAGAGCGATGCGCTTTCATCTCTCAAGCCGTTCGATGCAGTGGATAGCAGGTATCAGCCAACCCGGAGAGCCGCACGCTTTCAAGTCCTGAGCAGGATTTTCGTCTCGAACCTCCCTGTGAAGGTATGTCCTTCGCCAAAAACTCTGCTCAGCCCATAAAATCATTACGGCAGAATACGACATATTTATCGTACGATTCTCTGGATCTGCAAGCCACAATGTGAGCCGCAGTCAGAGCGTCATACAAATAAAAGACATCTGTTTGGAGATCAGAGCGCCCAGGGAGCAAAGGCAGCTGCGTTGACAGCGACCAGTTCACCATGGCGAACCGTGTTCCGGCGAGCCGGTGCCTCAACGACGTCATAGGCCGACTGATCTGCCAGCAATGCCCGCAGCGCCAGCGCATTGAGCTTGTGACCGCCGCGGTAGCTGCGGTAGCAACCGATGAACTGCGCGCCGGCCAGAGCCAGATCGCCCACAGCATCAAGCGCCTTGTGCCGTGCGAACTCGTCGCCGAAACGAAGTCCCTCGACATTGATGACCTTGCCGTCGTCACCGATCACCACGGAATTTTCAAGCGACGATCCCAGCGCATGCCCCGAAGCCCAGAGCCGCTCGACATCGCGCATGAACCCGAAAGTACGGGCGCGGGCCAACTCGCGGCGGAACGTGTCGGCTGTGACTTCGCCCTTCCACGACTGGCGTCCGATCAGCGGTGTATCGAAATCAATATCGATCTCGAAGCGGGTGCCGTTGTGCTGGCTGAATTCTGCCCACGAACCGCCCATTTCGATACGCACCGGCTTGGTGACGCGAATGTAGCGGCGCTTGACTGCGTGATTGGTAAGTCCGGCATTGTCGAGCGCCTCGATGAACACGGCGGCGCTGCCGTCCATGATCGGAACTTCGCTGCCATCAAGATCAATGCTGATATTGTCGACGCCCAGCGCATAGAGCGCAGCCATCAGATGCTCGACTGTCGCAACGGAGCGATCAGGAGCCTTGCCCAGAAGTGTGCAGAGATCGGTGGAACCCACCTGCGAAGACACGGCGCGCACGCTGATGGTGTCGCCGGAGGGAAGAAGGCGGTTGAAAACGATGCCGGTATCCGGGTCAGCAGGATGAAAGGATATCGAAACATTTTCGCCGGAATGCACGGCAATGCCAGAGAGGGAGATTGACCTCGAAATCGTGGTCTGTAGGCCTACTACATCGATACTCATATGGTCCGCCGTTTCCCGCAAAATTTGTCATGGCCGCATTAGGCCATTCTATCCCCGATCACCAAGAGCAATTCCACGCCTCCCCAGCGCGGTGGACTGCCCCAACCCTTTTTGTTGTCTGCAAGATACGGCGGCGACCCTGAGTTTCCAAATCACGCTTTTTTTCGTTCTGTTACGTTAGTGCAACAAACCGTACCCTCAAAAACCTCTGAATTTTCATAATCTTAGCAATTTGGCATGGCAACCGACTGACTGCCATGCCGCGTATGTTTCAGTATGTTACAGACGACTCACTTTGCCTGGCGGCGCAGAAAGGCAGGAATCTCGAGTTGTTCGTCCTCGATACTCGCGCGAGTCTGCGGCGTTACCCGGCCCTGATCGTCAAGTTGACCACGACGTGGGGCATAGACACTTGCCTCTGCCGACAGTGGCCGGCGCACCTGCGGTGCCTGGCCGGGTTGTGTCGCCTTGGATGTCTCTTCCTCTTCGCGGCGGCCGAGCGAGCTCGAGATCCGCTTGAGCAATCCCATCGGGCCGCGTTCATCGGCGTGGCCCTGCGGCGCAGCACGATGTTCGATCTCGGCCTGTACTACTGGCGGGAAGTCTTCGACCCGCGGCATGCGGGACGGGGCGGCTTCCGTGCGCAAAGTCGGCGCTGCTTGCGCTGGCTGCGGAGCAGGTGCTGCCGGACGTGGCGCGGTCATTGCAGGCTGCGGTGCAGCCACCGGTGCCGGTGCTTCGCCTGAATTGGCAAAGATTCGGCTCTGAGGCTGAAAACCGGGTTGCGCAGCAGCGGTCTGTGGCTTTGCAGCCAGTTCGTTCTGGGTTGCGATGTCGAGTTCGCGCTCCAGCTCGGCTTCTGCCGACAAGATGGTTTCAGCCAGCGGATCCTTTGCAGTCGCCGGTTCTGGTGCAGACGGACGTGCGGCCGGCTGCGGTGCGCTGGCGGCAGGTCGTGCAGCCGGACGTGACGCGGTGACCAGTGGACGTTGCATTTCAGCGGCGCCTTCCACCCGGTCGATGCCGGTGGCGACAACCGAGACGCGGATCAGGCCTTCAAGCGCTTCGTCGAAGGTTGCACCCAGGATGATGTTGGCGTCAGCGTCCACTTCCTCGCGGATGCGGGTCGCTGCCTCGTCAACTTCAAACAGCGTCATGTCGCGGCCGCCGGTGATCGAGATCAGCAGGCCTTGCGCGCCCTTCATCGTGGTTTCATCGAGCAGCGGATTAGCAATCGCAGCTTCGGCTGCGGCCATCGCGCGGCCTTCGCCGGAAGCCTCGCCGGTGCCCATCATGGCGCGACCCATTTCGCGCATCACCGAACGGACGTCGGCGAAGTCGAGGTTGATCAGGCCTTCCTTGACCATCAGGTCGGTAATGCAGGCAACGCCTGAATAAAGCACCTGGTCGGCCATCGCAAATGCGTCGGCGAAGGTGGTCTTGTCATTGGCGATGCGGAACAGATTCTGGTTCGGAATGACGATCAGCGTATCAACGCATTTCTGCAGTTCTTCGATGCCTGATTCAGCCAGACGCATCCGGCGCGCGCCTTCGAAATGGAACGGTTTGGTGACCACGCCGACGGTCAGGATGCCCTTGTTGCGGGCTGCCTGGGCAACAACGGGTGCAGCGCCGGTGCCGGTGCCGCCGCCCATGCCTGCGGTGACGAAGCACATGTGGGTGCCGTTGAGGTGATCGAGGATTTCGTCGATGCATTCCTCGGCCGCCGCGCGGCCAACTTCGGGCTGCGAACCGGCGCCAAGGCCTTCGGTCACGGCAGCGCCTAGCTGGATGATCCGTTCAGCCTTGGACATGGTCAGCGCCTGGGCATCCGTGTTGGCGACGACGAAATCGACACCCTGGAGTCCTGCATTGATCATGTTGTTGACAGCGTTTCCACCGCCGCCGCCAACCCCGAAAACCGTGATGCGGGGCTTCAGCTCGGTGATGTCCGGCTTCTGCAAATTGATGGTCATGGCACCCGTTCCTTCCTTGTCGCATGGCCGCACCGCCGCGGGGGCCAATTCTGTAAAATCAAAAACTCTCTTTAAGCCACTGCCCCACTCGGGACAGACGACCTCCGGCACCGGCCATGACGGCAAAGCCGCCCTCGCCCGTACCGTGGGATTCAAGATGTGCCACCTGAGGATAAATCATCAGGCCCACAGCTGTTGAAAATGTCGGCCCCTTGGCCGCTGCCGGCAGACCGGAAACACCGAGCGGCCGGCCGATACGCACATTGCGCGCCAGGATGCGCCGGGCGGATTCGGACAGGCCGGTCATCTGGCTTGCGCCACCGGTGAGGACAATCCGCTTGCCGACAAGTGTCGAATAGCCCGACTGCTGGATCCGGTCGCGCAGCATTTCCAGGGTTTCCTCAACCCGTGCCCGCACGATGCGCGAAACCAGCCCGCGTGGCACATGGGTCGGCTGATCATGCTCGTCCTCGCCGATCGGCGGAATCGAAATAACGTCGCGGTCTTCGCCGGCCTGCGGCAGGGCCGAGCCGTGCACGACCTTGATGCGCTCGGCATCGTCAACTCTGGTTGACAGCCCGCGTGCCAGATCCATGGTCACGTGCTGGCCACCAAGCGCAATCGCGTCGGCATGCACCAGCTTGCCATCGCAAAAAACCGAGATCGTCGTCGTGCCGCCGCCCATATCGATGCAGGCGCAGCCCATTTCGGCTTCATCGGAAACAAGTGCTGCCAGTCCGGAGGCATAAGGTGTCGCCACCATGGCCTCGACAGTGAGGTGAGCGCGATTGATAGACAGTTCGAGATTTCTCAGCGGCGCCCGGTCAGCCGTCAGCACATGCATGTCGACGCCAAGCACATCGCCATACATGCCGGCCGGATCGCGAATGCCGCGCTCGCCATCCAGCGTGTAGCTCGACGGCAGCGAATGCAGGATGGCGCGCTCATTGAGCTGGCTTTGCCGCGTCGCCGCGTTGACCACCTTGGCCAGATCGCCTGAAGCGATCTCATGACCGCCAAGATTGACCGAGGATGAATGGGTTTCGCTATTCAACCGCCCGGCGGTGACATTGACGATCAGGCTTTCGACCGTGACACCTGCCATGCGCTCGGCAGCGTCAACGGCGAGCCGCACCGAACTTTCCACCGCATCCATGTCGGAGATCACGCCGGATTTGAGGCCGCGGGATTTCTGATGACCGATTCCGAGAATTTCGACACTGTGGCTGCGGCCCGACAACACTTCGGCGCCTTCAACCGGGGTCAGGCGGCCAATCATGCAGACCACCTTGGACGAGCCGATGTCGAGCACGGTGACAATGCTGACGCGCTTTGATGACAGCGGCTTGAGCCGGGGCAGCATTGAAGAGGGGCGGAACATGCTCACGACTTTTTCCCCGCCTTGATGAGTTTGGCCCGCGTTTCGAGCGCCTTCTTGCGGCGTTCGAAGGAACCCTCCGTGAGACGGAGCGTCACGCGGTCCTCAAGTCTGAGATCGACGGCGGCGATATCGCGCGACAGCACATCGCGACCCGCGTCGAATTCGGCAAAACGCTTCAGCGCCGCGCCGACATCGTTCTCCGGCAGGCTCAGCGTCACGCCATTGTCGAGCCGGAGGTCCCAGCGCCGGTCAGCGATGCGAACCGCAGCCTTGACCCGTGACCGCAGTTCGGGATGAAACAGCAGCCGGGCTTCGAGCTCATCGGCATGAATATCTGCGCCAAGGCCGACATACAGCGGCAGCTCGGCATGACGGGCACCGGTCAGCGGCGCAATGACATCGCCGCGCGCATCGATCAGCATCAACCTGTCACCATGCTGCCAGATGCCGACAGGTGTGCGCTCGACCAGCCGGACCGACAGGCCGCGCGGGTAGATTTTCTGTACCTGCGCATCCGTGACCCAGGGCAGTTCCATCAGCTTGGCGCGCGCAGCATGGGCATCAATCGCCACAACAGAGGTTGTGCCGTCGAGCCCAAGCTGCTGCAGGATATCAATGTCGGAGGTTTCGGCATTGCCGCTGACATGCACGTCTTCAAGCGCAAACCCGGCGCTTGTGGTCACGGCTTGGGTGACGGCCTGTGTGTGGCCGCCAAGCGTCATGCCGTAAAAGCCGGTGGCGGCGAGAAAGGCCAGGGCTGCAACCGAGCCGGCATGCGGACGAATGTCCACACGGCCGGTGGCCAGCGCGGTGACGTAGCGAGCCGGACGGCGCAGGAAACGCGGCAGCACAACAGCGCCGGAGAACGCTGTGCGTCCCGACGTTGCGGCCGTTTTGACGGCCCTGCCTTTGTTTCCTGTTATCGACGACACGATGCGTCCTCCACTATCCAACTTACAAATTCTTCGAACGAATGCCCTGCCTGCAGGGCCATTTCCGGCGCCAGCGATGTCGGCGTCATGCCGGGCTGGGTGTTGACTTCGAGCCAGATGACCTCTCCATTTTCGGAGAAACGGTCGTCAAAACGGAAATCCGACCTGCTCACACCACGGCAGCCGATCGCTTGATGCGCCTTCAAACTCAACTTACGAATTTTTTGGTAAACAAAGGGTGAAATTTCTGCCGGACAAACGTGTTTCGAGCCCCCGGCAACATATTTAGAGTCATAATCATAGAAGCTGTGTCCTTGCGGCACGATTTCGGTGACCGCCAGCGCCACATCGCCCATGATCGTGCAGGTCAGCTCCCGACCCGCGATGTAACGCTCGACCATCACCTCATCGCCGTACTTCCACTCTTTCGAGGTGATCACCTGCGGCGGATGCGACTGTCCCTCGCTGACAATGACGACTCCGAAGCTCGACCCTTCGGTCACCGGCTTGACCACATAGGGCGGGGCCATCGGGTGCGCCGAAGTAAAGTCGTGCCGGTTCATCACCTTCGATTCCGCCACCGGAATGCCCACAGCCTTGGCGACGATCTTCGACAGCCGCTTGTCCATGGCCAGCGCGGAAGCCGTGACGCCCGAATGAGTATAGGGAATGGAAAGATATTCCAGCACACCCTGAATGCTGCCATCCTCGCCGTAGGGTCCGTGCAGCGCGTTGAAGCAGACATCGGGCCTGAGTTCGGAAAGCACCGTGGCGACATCCGGCGCGACATCGACACGGGTAACCCGGTACCCGGCCCGCTCCAGCGCATCGGCGCATGCGTTGCCCGACGACAGGCTGACCGGCCGCTCGGAGGAAAATCCGCCCATCAGCACGGCCACGTGTTTGGATTTGGTCACTTCTGGCATCAGTTTCCCTCGTCTTGCCGTGCCGCAGCCCTCACGCCAGGGGCTGCAGACGTCGTCACAGTTTTGTCAGACCCGGTTCAGACGAACAGAACAGGCGCACTGACCGACAATATAAAAGGCGAACATTGCGCCAAACCGTCCAGCTTGGCGCAAGTCCGCCAGTGCCGCAGTAACGCGACGCCCGTGGGGCCGGAAGGTCATTACAGCGCCGCGCAACAAATGGGATGCGCGGCGCTGTATTTCTGTAAATTGATGCATGTAAATTATCGTTCATGTGATCCATTTGAACGCGAAAGGCCTGAGGGAAAATCACACGCCGCGCCACAGCAGCGAGCCCGAAATTTTCGCCACCCCAGCAGGGATCATAGAGGCACTATCAATGCCATGACGCAGCGGCGCGATGAATGAATTTGCAGTGCAAGCCGTTTGAAAAAGCTTCCCCAATTACAAAGAGACCAACAATCCAGTAATTACCCACCCCCTTGCCATGCACCACAATGTCTGAATCCATGATGATATGGATCGGACTGATTTGCAGCAGCTGAGCAAGGACGAATTGATCGAGATGGTGCTTCGGCTCCAACGGCCTGCCAAGGATTCTCGGACGTCTTCCAAGCCGCCCTCTACGGACAAGAAAGAGAAACGCGTCAACTCACGACCGGGTGGAGCCAAGCCCGGGCATGAACCCCACAATAGGGTGCTGGCGGATTTTGCCGACATGTTTCGCGATCATGAACCGACCGCCTGCAAGAGATGCGGCCATGCGTTTTCCGGTGATGATACGATGGTGCTGGCCGGGGCCTATGACGAGATCGATATTCCTGCGATCCGTCCTCATGTCACCCGGCATCGGCGTTTTTCCTGTCATTGCCCGCAATGCGGCACGACGACAAAAGCCACCGCACCTGCCGTGGCAACCGCAACGCCGTTCGGGCCAGGCATTCACGCGCTGGCGATCTACCTCAAGAGTTTCCATGCATTGTCTTACGAACGCCTGAGCGGTGTGTTCATGGATATCTTCGGCCTCCATGCGAGCGAGGGCGCGATCATGAACATGTTTGCCCGCTCCCGTCCGAGCTTCCAGGCCACAGCACAGGCCGCCAAGGCCAGCCTTCGAGCCGCCCGCGTTGTCGCCAGCGACGAAACCGGTGTGCGTATTGAGGGCACAAATGCCCAACACTGGGTTTTTCATTGCAAGGATGCCGTTGTCCACCAGCCCGATTACTCCCGTGCAGCACGGGTCGTTCACGAGACCATGGGCGGCCATGTCCCCGAGGTATGGATATCTGATCGGTATTCAGCCCAGCAATCTCACGGCCATCGACATCAAACCTGCCTTGCACATTTGGCGCGTGATACAGCCTTTGCGCTGGAACATGGCGAGGATGATCTCCCTCTTCGCTTCCAGCTTTGGTTTGGCCGTGTGTTTGATTTCGCCAGAGCCATAAGCACATTCGCTGCGTCTACCGTCGCAAGCAAGAAGCGCAAATTCGATAAACAGCTTGCCGGGCTTCTATGCGCCCCGACTTCATGCGACCTGGCCCAAAAGCTCCAGGCCAAGATCGGGCGGGCCCGCGATCAGCTGCTGACGTTTTGCGACTATCCCGGAGAAGTCGATGTCACCAACAACACATCTGAGCGAAAGCTCCGTCCATGGGTCATTCAGAGAAAGGTGACAAACGGATATCGCGCCATGTGGGCCGCCCAAGCCGAGGCGGATGTACGCACAACCGTCGATACCGCCCGCCTTAAAGGCGCAAATCCCTTCCAGGTTATCGCATCCGTCTTGGCGTAGGCCGACATCAAGGCCCGAAATCATAAATTCAGGGGTGGGTAATTACACAATCCACCTAATTTATGAATGGTCAAATCTAGTAGCGCAAACAACCACCCCCAAAAATGTTGCGTTAACGGTTATCCCTATAGAATTACAACCAATGTATCGTCGGAATTGCTTTTTTCATTTCAGAAACAGAGATACAAAATTGAAGCATTGTCCTTTTAATTCTGACCTTCTGCATCCATGCCTAATAAAACCGCATGCCCTGCGCACGCAATTCAGAAATGTTGATCCGAAAGTCGCATTCTCATAAAAATGCCTAGCCAATTCGCGTTTTACAAGTCACGGGTTGACCCGGTTCGGCAGCAAGCCCTGGCGACTGCCTATTGTCCAATCGTGCGCGGTTTCCTGCTTCCAGGCATGATCTATTATTCATACATCACCCTGACCCACTTCAGAGACGAGACCGGGCTGGAACTGGCCATACTCGCCTCTATCTGTTTCACGACGGTTGTCAGCTACTATGTGATGAGGCAGCATGTGCTTGCCAGCGACAAGCTGTCGTTGCAACGGCTCGAACTGATCGGCCTGGCCGCCAACCTGCTGATCTACCTCAATGTCGTATGCTATCTGACGATTCATTTTGAGCAGAACAAACTGATCTATTTTGCTCTGATGGCCGTGGTCTTCTCCACGACCGGCATCACCTTCCGGGGAACCCTGCTCAGCGTTGGCCTGGCGCTGGTGACGCTCTACTTCTTCGCATCCAGGCTGCCCCATGAAATCCTGACCCAGTACGTCTCGATCGGCATCGCCACAACTTTCGCCTCCCTCGGAATGGCGGCACTGCTGCGCAAAGCCATCCGCAGGCAGATCGATGCCCGGCTGCTTGCCGATGGTCTGGCCGCCAAGGCGCAACGTCTGGCTGACACCGACATGCTCACCGGAGTGCCGAACCGGCGTGCCGTTTTTGAGAAGATCGACTACTTGATTTCTCAGAAGAGGCCGTTCTGGATCGGTATTTTCGACCTGGATGGCTTCAAGGCGATCAATGACGTCTACGGCCACGTGATCGGGGACGATTTGTTGTGCGGAGTAGTCGAACGGTCCGCCAATCTGAACCTTCCCGGCGTCACGTTTGGACGCATCGGCGGCGATGAATTCATCTGCATCATCTCAGGGTCGCATACCGCACAAGGTATCAAGCAATTCGGCGCCAAGGTCATTGAAGCCGTAAGCCGTCCCTACCCTGTCGGCCCAATGGAACTCACAATTGGCGTTTCAGCCGGCTTTACTCATTATCCGAGCATGGCGACATCCGGCGCCCAGTTGTACGAGCAAGGCGATTTTGCACTGTATAAAGCAAAAGCCACCCGCCGCGGCCAGTGCGTACTGTTTGACACAGCCGAAGACGAGGAAATGCAGGCGACAATAGCCATTGAGCGCCAGTTGCGCGAAGCCGATCTCGAGAGCGAGCTGTATCTTCTGTTTCAGCCGCAGTACTCGCCCTGCGAACAACGGATAGTTGGCTTTGAAGCGCTGGCGCGCTGGAAAAATCCGACACTTGGCCTTGTTGCGCCCGACCAGTTCATCCGTGCAGCGGAACGCTCGGGCCATATCCGCAAAGTGACGGCTATCCTGTTCGAAAAGGCACTTCGGATCCTGGCGGACTGGCCCGATGACATCAGCCTGTCGTTCAATCTGTCCGCCCATGACATTTCCGACCACAGCTTCATTCTGAAGCTTCTCGGAAAAATCATGAAGTCCGGCATCTCCCCCAGCCGGATCGAGTTTGAAATCACGGAAACCGCGGTGATGACCGATCTTGCGGCGTCGAGATCTTTGCTGGAGAAGCTTCGGGCCAGTGGCTGCAAAATCGCCCTTGACGATTTCGGGTCCGGTTACTCAAGCTTCGAGTATCTCGATCAGCTGCCCCTCGACAAGGTCAAGATCGACAGGAGTTTCATCCGCAAGGTTGCCCACAGCACCACATCACGGGAGATCGTTGCCGCTGTGATAGGATTGTGCCGCAAGCTGGACCTGCGCTGCGTTCTCGAAGGTGTCGAAACCCAGGTCGAAATGGACTTTCTGACCGAACTTCGGCCCGACCTGATTCAGGGGTACCTGTACGGCAAGCCGATGCCAGCGGACGCCGTGATGCAAAGGATCATGGAACAGGATCAAACCTCCACCGAAGCCAGAAACGCCTTGTCTGCGTAACTATCTGCCAGCTGCGAGAACACGCCTGTCGGGCCGCATGTTTTCAAAGCTTTGACAATGCGCGCTCTTGTGAGATGAATTCAGACAGCGCGGATCTGCCAATTGCATTGCCCCAGTTCCCGCTCCACGCGCGACCGGGACCGCTTCTCGTGTAATCCTTGTGTGTCTCGCCTTGATGAACAACCGGCTGTGAGACCAATTCGATGACCCCAGAATGGAAAACCACCCCGTCGGGCAAACTGCGCGGCAAAGCTCTGGGTCTGCCGTTTGAAGGCATCAGCGGGCCATTCAACGCCATCACCGATGTGGCCGGCGTCAGCGTCGGTTATTTGACACTCATTTCAGGCGACGGACCGCTCAAGCAGAGCCATGGCCCCGTGCGCACCGGGGTGACGGCGATCTTGCCGCGACCGCGCGATCAGATCGACAAGCCGCTGTTTGCCGGCTTCTTCAGTCTCAATGGCAATGGCGAACTGAGCGGCACGCATTACATCGAGGAGACCGGCAAATTCGCGCTGCCAATCACCATCACCAACACCCATTCCTGCGGCATTGCCCGTGACGCGACGATCCGCTGGGCGGTCGAATATCTGGCCGAGCGCTACCATGATGATTTCGCACTGCCGGTGGCGGCCGAGACCTATGACGGGTTTCTAAACGACATCAACGGCTTCCACGTCACCGCCGATCATGTCATCGCGGCGATCGACGCGGCCCACGGTGGCGCTATCGAGGAAGGCAGCGTCGGCGGCGGCACCGGAATGAAATGTTTCGGCTTCAAGGCCGGCTCCGGCACTGCCTCGCGGATGGTCAATTATGCAGGCGAAACCTTCACCGTCGGCGTCTTTGTGCAGGCCAATTTCGGCACCCGCCGTCATTTGACGGTGTTGGGCAAAAATATCGGCGCCGATCCGGACCTGCCGCAGATGCACGAAGCCACCCGTGACACCGAACTGAGTTCGATCATCGCCATCATCGCCACCGACGCACCGTTGCTGCCGCATCAACTCAAGCGGCTGGCGCGGCGCGCCACCTTCGGCATCGGCAAGACAGGCGGCATGGCCACGCACGGCTCAGGCGATCTGTTTCTGGCGTTTTCGACGGCCAACAGGGATTTCAGCCCCGGCGCTGTCCGCACTGCGCGGTTTGTGCCGGATGAGGACATCGATCCATTTTTCGAGGCCGTGGTCCAGGCAACCGAGGAGTCGATCCTCAATGCGATGATCGCCAACGAGACGATGATTGGGCGCGACGGCAATCTGGTACCGGCACTGCCGCATGCTGCGGTAAAAACGGCATTTGGACTGGGCGATTGAGCAACACGGAGAAGGTCTGATGTGTCAGGCAGCGTTTGCGTTCTGGCGATGCTGATCCTCTTGACCAGCCTCGTAGGAAAGCACGATCCGGTCGCGTCCGCCGGATTTGGCTGCATAAAGAGCCTTGTCCGCGCGGGAGAAGGTTTCGCCGAACTTCTGATCCGGCAATGCCCGGGCAATTCCGCCGGAGACTGTGATGGAAAACGCGCCGCCCTCGGCTTCAGTTCGCATTAAGGCGATCCTGGTGCGGGCTGCTTCACCAAGCGCTGCGAACTCGGCAAAGGGTATGGCACAGCTGGTGACTGCAAATTCCTCTCCGCCGATGCGTGCACATATGCACCGGTCATCGAAGACAGCGCGAAGCAACGCCGCCACTTCGCTGATAACTTCATCACCCACAAGATGACCATAGGTGTCGTTCACTGATTTGAAGTGGTCGATATCGAGAACCAGCATCGCTTTTTCCCGGTCGCACTGGTCAAAAGAATCCAGAATCGCCCGGCGGTTCATCAGGCCGGTTAGCGGGTCGGTGCGGCTGAGATGTTTCAGTTCGGCTCGAGATTTGCCGAGATCATAGAACGCAAACCCCAGCACCGCATAGCCGACGGTACTGACGGGAAAAGTCAGCAGTGGGGTCAGCACGGAGGCTGCAATCAACCCGGCACTCAGGGTGTAAGGCAACAGGCCGAACCAATTGAACAGGAAATGCACCGCAACATTGAAACTGTAGACGCAAACCGTGATCTTCAGCCCCATTGAAATCGCATGGCGCCAGACATGGCGAGGCGACTCAAATTCATCCAGAGTAAATTGCCTGACAATCCAGTTCTTGACCACAACCACCATGAACGCACCTCTTTCTGCGAGCGCGTTATAATCATGCGGCCTTAAAATAATGCTTTCCGGATAGTTAGATTGCGATGATTAGCCATACTGGAATAGACTCAGCAAGGGACTGGCCGGTGCCGCCTGTCAATCAGACGGCGTTTGATTTCAGACTGAACAGATCCGGTTTTCCAGTATCGTAACACAGCGCAAGCCGGTCGCGGCCTCGGGTTTTGGCTGCATAAAGCGCCCTGTCGGCACGGGAAAACGCTTCACCGAACTTCTGCTCAGGCAGCGCTCTGGCGACCCCGCCTGATACGGTAACGGAGAGTACTTTGTTTCCGACACGGATCCGTGTCGTGGAGATCCTTCTGCGGGTAAGCTCGCCAAGCACCGCGAATTCGGCAAAATTCATATCGCTACTGAAGACGGCGAACTCCTCACCGCCGATCCGCGCGCAGATACATCGTTCACCGAGCGCGGTTCTGATCATCGCCGCGACCTTGGCAATGACCTGATCGCCAACCAGATGGCCATGGGTGTCGTTGACCAGTTTGAAGTGGTCAATATCAAGAACCAGCAACGATTTTTCCTGGTTACATTGATCGAAGGCCTCAAGAAGTGCCCTGCGGTTCAACAGGCCCGACAACATGTCGGTCCGGCTGAGATGTTCAAGCTCGGCCCGCGACACCCCCAGGTCGTGAATCGCCAGTCCCACTGCCACATAGGCGACCGTCGACAAAATAAAGGTAATCGGTGGCGTCAAAACCGTTGCTATGATCAGCGCCGAGGACAACGCATAGGGCAGCAGGCCGAACCAGTAGAGCAGCAAATGCGCGCCGAGATTGAGAGCATAGGCAAGAACGGACACCTTGAACCCGACCCAGACAGCTTTGCGTACGACATCCCGGTAGGAGTCGAATTCCGCAAACAAAAGCTGTCTGATCACCCAATCGCGGGTCAGGCGGACCATAAATGCACTCCCGGTTAATGGGCGCACCTTAGGTTTCACCAGTTAAAATTATGCTTCCAGCATGCAATGAATGAATGCCGCCAAAGCATCAGATCAAGACGCTCCTGACCCGTTTCGGCACCCTTTGTCGTTCAGGCTGCGACCTAAAGCACGTTGCATTCAATCGTATTCATGCAATGTGCTTTAGGTTTTTGTTTTGGCGCGTGTTTTTTCCGAAAACCGGTTCCCACTTTCGGAACACGCTTTAAACCATCTGCCCCAGAAATTCCTGCACCATCTGGTCGGGTTCAAACAGGCCCAGCCGCTTGATTTCCCATTCGAGCCTTATGCCCGATGTCTCCAGAACACGGGCGCGAACGGTTTCGCCGAGATGTTCGAGCTCGTAGCCCGAAGCCTGGCCGGTGTTGATCATGAAATTGCAGTGCATCGGCGACATCTGCGCGCCGCCCACCGTCAGGCCGCGGCAACCGGCCTCGTCGATCACCTTCCAGGCTGAATGGCCTTCGGGATTCTTGAAGGTCGAGCCGCCGGTCTTCTCGCGGATCGGCTGCACAGTCTCGCGATGATGCTGAACTTCATCCATCGCGGCGCGGATCTCGTTCTTGCCGGCTGGAATGCCCTCAAAAATCGCGCGGGTGAAGATCAGGTCTTTCGGCGCCGAGGAATGCCGGTAGGCGTAGCCCATCTCGGCATTGGACAGCACATGCCGTTCACCCTTGCGGTCGATGGCGTGAACCTCGACAACCCGCTCGCGGGTTTCCGTGCCGTTGGCGCCGGCGTTCATCCTGAGCGCCCCGCCGATGGCACCGGGAATGCCATGATAGAAATGAAAGCCTGACAGCCCGGCTTCCAGCGCCAGGGCGGCGAGATGCTTGTCCGGGCAGACAGCGCCTGCCGCAAGCCGCGTATCAGAAACCTTCTCGGCCCGGCCAAAGCCCTTGACCGACAGCCGAATGACGACGCCGGGAATGCCACCATCGCGCACCAGCAGGTTTGAGCCGATGCCGACCGGCAGCACCGGAATGTCTTCCGGCAGGGCGGCGAGGAAGGTTGCCAGATCGTCTTCGTCAACAGGCTGGAACAGCACTTCTGCAGGACCACCGGTGCGGAACCAGGTGATCTTCGACATGTCGGCATCCGGTGTCAGCCGTCCGCGAACACCGCCCAGCTTGTCTCCCAGAGACGTCAGAAGTTTTTCGCCATCGACCTGCAGCGTCTTCATGCACCACCCCCGCCATCGGCTACGGGCTTCAGCGCGGCAAGTTCATCTGGCAATTGATTGGCCCATTGGGTGATGGTGCCTGCACCAAGGCAGACGACATAATCGCCCGGCTGGGCAATCTCGGCGATCAGTGGCGCCAGCGCCGCAGGTCCGTCGATCAGCCGCGCGTCACGATGGCCGCCGGCCTTCATGCTCGAGACCAGGGAGGCGGAATCAAATCCCTCGATTGGGTCTTCGCCAGCTGCATAGACCGGCGCCATGATCACCGTGTCGGCATCATTGAAACAGGCGGCGAAATCGTCAAACAGGCTTTCGAGCCGCGAGTACCGGTGTGGCTGGGCCACGGCGATGACGCGCGCCTGGCAGGCGTCGCGGGCCGCCGACAGCACTGCCTTGATCTCGACCGGGTGGTGGCCATAATCGTCGAATATCTCGACGCCGTTCCACGATCCGGTGTTGGTGAAGCGGCGCTTGACCCCGCCGAATTGACCCAGACCCGTGGCGATCTGCTCGGGCGTCAGGCCCAGCTCATAGGCAACCGCAATTGCGGCCACGGCATTGGAAACATTGTGCTTGCCCGGCATCGGCAGCCGCAGATCCTTGAGTTCGACGCTCTCGCCGGTCTTGCGGCTGTGGATCACCACGTCAAACACCGACACCGGCCCGTCCATGCGGTGGTTGGAGAAGCGCACATCCGATTGCGGGTTTTCACCATAGGTGATGACCCGCCGGTCCTCGATTCGGCTGACCAGCGCCTGCACTTCCGGATGGTCAAGACACATCACGCCAAATCCGTAAAACGGCACATTTTCGACAAAAGACCGGAACGCTGCCCGCACGGCATCAAAGGTGCCGTAGTGATCAAGGTGCTCGGGATCGATATTGGTGATGACGGCGATATCTGCCGGAAGCTTGAGGAAAGTGCCGTCGCTCTCGTCGGCCTCGACCACCATCCACTCGCCCTCACCCATGCGCGCATTGGTGCCATAGGCATTGATGATGCCGCCATTGATCACAGTCGGATCTAGCCCGCCGGCTTCCAGCAGCGTTGCCACCATCGAGGTGGTGGTGGTCTTGCCATGGGTGCCGCCAATGGCGATGGCGTTGCGAAAGCGCATCAGCTCGGCCAGCATCTCGGCGCGGCGCACCACCGGGATCAGCCGCTCGCGCGCTGCCACCAGTTCGGGATTGTTCTTCTTGATCGCGGTCGAAACCACCACGACTTCGGCCTCACCGAGATTGTCCGCCGCATGGCCGATATGGACCTCGATGCCCTTGTCGCGCAACCGCTGCACATTGGCGCTTTCCGACTGGTCCGAGCCCTGCACCTTGTAGCCGAGATTGTTCAGCACTTCGGCAATGCCGCTCATGCCAATGCCGCCAATGCCGACAAAATGAACAAGACCTATGGTTTGCGGCATTTTCATGCGTGCGTGCTCCTGAATTGATCGGGGGTGATACCCCCCGCAATAGCTTCTGCCAGATCGGCAAGCAAGCGCGCCGCATCAGGTTTCCCTGTCGCCTTGGCGGCGGCTGCGGTGGCGGCAAGGCCGGTGGGATCGTTCATCCGGTCGGCGATCATGCCGGACAGGACCTGCGGCGTCAGCTCAGATTGTTTGATGACACTGGCGCCGCCCATGGCCATCAGTGCGGCCGCATTGGCTGCCTGGTCATGGTCGAGCGCAAACGGATAGGGCACCAGGATCGCCGAGCGGCCAATCACCGCGATTTCCGACACCGTCGATGCACCGGAGCGTGAAATCACCAGATGTGCTGCCGCGATCCGCGCTGCCATGTCGTTAAAGAACGGCGAGACTTCAGCCTTGACGCCAAGCTCTTCGAGCCAGGCCTTGAGATGAGCTTCATCCTCGGGGCGTGCCTGCTGGACCAGATCCAGCCGCGCCCGCAGCTCTTGCGGCAAAAAGCCGATGGCCGAGGGGATGGCTTCGGAGAAGAACTGCGCGCCCTGGCTGCCGCCAAACACCACCAGCCGGAACGTCTCGCCCTCTTCAGACGGGACGTAAGGAATTTCTGCCGCCGCGATCACCTCAGGGCGCACCGGATTGCCGGTAATAATGATCTTGTTTGCATGCGCGCCCTTGCCCTCGGGCAGAAACCCGCCAGCGATCGCCATAACCCGCGAGGCCAGCGCCTTGTTGGCACGGCCCATCACCGCGTTCTGCTCGTGCACCATCGACGGCAAGCCCGCATTCGACGCCGCCAACAACGGTGGAATGGTCGGATAGCCGCCAAAGCCGATCACCGCGTCGGGACGGATCTTGCGCAACAGCCTGCCGGCTTCGCGCACGCCCTGAAACAGGGTCCACAGTGACCTGACCACCTTGATCGGGTTTTTCGAGCCGATCGTGGCTGACCGCACCACATGGATTTCAGACGCCGGAAATGTGCCGGCGAAACGCTCGGCACGGCTATCGGTGACCAGATGCACGCGGTGGCCACGGGCGATGAGTTCATGCGCCAGCGCCTCGGCCGGGAACAGATGTCCACCGGTGCCGCCCGCCGAAAGCAGGAACAATTTGCTCTCACCCATCAGTCTATTCCGCCGCCACAGCTGCAGCCGGCCGGTAGATCGTGCGCGGTTGCGCCCGGCTTTCCGGCCTGCGCCGGGTCAGCGCCAACATGAAACCAGCGGTGATCGAGACGGCAATCATCGACGATCCGCCGTAGGAAATCAGCGGCAGGGTCATGCCCTTGGCCGGCAGCAATTCGAGATTGACGCCGATATTGATGAACGACTGGAAACCGATCAGCAGCGACAGGCCGGCGACTGCCAGACGGGTGAAATCATCCTGCTCGCGACCGGCGCGCATCAGCCCGCGAATGACAACGAAGCCGAACAACGCCACCAGGATCATGCAGAAGATGATACCGAATTCTTCTGCCGCTACGGAAAACACAAAGTCCGTATGACTGTCGGGCAGGATGCGCTTGATCGTGCCCTCGCCCGGTCCCTGACCCAGCCAGTCGCCGCGGATGATCGCCTCGCGCGCCGTATCGACCTGAAAACTGTCGCCCTCGCCAAACAGGAAACCGTTGATGCGTTCAGCGACATGCGGAAACATGAAATAGGCAGAGACGAAACCACCCATAGCCAATCCGGCCAGCAGCATGATCCAGAACCATGACATGCCGGCCATGAAGAACATGCCGCCCCAGACGGCGGCGGTGAGCATTGTCTGCCCGAGATCGGGTTGAGCCACCAGCAATGCCGCAACAATGCCGAAAAGGATGATGGCGAACAGATTGCCGGGAATTTCGGGATGCCGCGAGCGTTCAGAAAACAACCAGGCGCACATGATGACGAAGGCTGGCTTCATGAATTCGGATGGCTGGATCGAAACACCCAGAACCGAAACCCAACGACGTGAGCCCTTGATTTCAATACCGAAAAACAACGCCAGAACCATCATGGCGATGGATCCGATCAGCAGCGCCAATGCAGCGCGGCGCACCTGGCGCGGGCTCAGGAACGACACCCCGATCATCACCAGCAGCGCCGGGACCAGAAACACGCCGTGGCGCGTGACAAAGTGAAAACTGTCAAGCCCCAGCCGCTCGGCCACGGCTGGGCTGGCGGCAAAGGACAGCATCAGCCCGATGCCCATCAGCGCGATGAAGACCGCCAGGAAAAGGCGGTCAATGGTCCAGAACCAGTCGGCGACCAGTCCGCGTTCGACTCGACTAACCATGGTTTTCTCCATTGCTTTCGACATCAATCAGCATCTTGGTATCACCCAGAGCCGACACCAGGCTTACGAAGGCATCGCCACGGACCTCAAAATTGCGGTACTGGTCAAAACTGGCGCAAGCCGGTGACAGCAGCACAACCGGCATGCCGGCAGGATCTGCTGCCGCATCCGACGCAGCGGCCGCGACCGCCTTGTCGAGCGTGTCGGAAATTTCAAAGGCTGCATGCGCGCCGATGGTTGCGGCAAAACCCGCTGCCGCCTCGCCGATCAGGTAGGCCTTGGCAATGCGCGGAAAATAGGGCTCCAGAGCGGCAATCCCGCCGTCTTTCGGCAGACCGCCGGCAATCCAGTAGATCCGGTCGAAACTCTGCAAGGCCGGGGCTGCAGCTTCGGCATTGGTGGCCTTGGAATCATTGACGAACACCACCGCACCGCGTCGCGCCACCGGCTGCATCCGGTGCTTGAGGCCGGGAAATGCCGCCAGACCTGCGCGGATTTCGTCATCGCTCAGTCCGACGCTGCGGCAGGCGGCGATTGCAGCGGCAGCGTTCTGCGCATTGTGCGCGCCACGTAACGTGGTGATGCCATCAAGGTCAGCCAGATCCCTGGTGCGACCGTCGATGGCCTGACGGATCATCGATCCCTCCGCAAACAGACCATTTGCCAGCGGATGGTCCTTGGAAATCCGCTCGACAGTGCGTCCCTGGCTTTCCAGTTGTTCGGCGATGCCGCGGCACCAGTCGTCATCGACTCCAATGATGGCCAGATCACTTTGCGCCACAAGCCGCGTCTTGACCTCGGCATAATGCTGCATCGAGCCGTGCCGGTCGAGATGATCCGGGGTAAGGTTGAGCAGAAGGCCGGCGCTCGGATCGAGTGAAGGCGCCAGATCGATCTGGTAGGACGAACACTCGACGACATGCACCCGGCCGGCCGCAGGCGATGCCAGCGTCAGAACTGCCGTGCCGATATTGCCGCCCAGTTGCGCGTCACGGCCGCTGTGGGCGATCAGATGGGCAATCAGCGCCGTGGTGGTGGATTTGCCGTTGGTGCCGGTAATCGCGATAAAAGGGCTGCCCGGCGCATGCGCCCGGCGTTCACGTGCAAAAATCTCGACATCACCGATAATCTCGACACCATGGCGGTTGGCCAGTTCCGCCGTCCAGTGCGGTTTCGGGTCGGTCAGCGGCACCCCAGGGGCCAGAACAAGTGTGTTCAGTGACGCCCAGTCGACGCCATGAAGATCAGCCACCGGAATACCTGCCAAACGCGCAGCCTCGACCTGAGCAGGATTGTCATCCCAAGCCACGACGCTGGCACCGCCGGCGGCCAACGATTTCGCAGTCGCAAGCCCCGAGCCTCCGAGCCCGAAGAGCGCCACGCGCCGATTGCTGAATGTTGATGCCGCAATCATCAATCACCTCAATTTCAGCGTCGCAAGCCCGATCATCGCTAGTCCGACCGAGATGATCCAGAACCGGACCACGATCTGGCTTTCAGTCCAGCCCAGTTTTTCGAAATGGTGATGAATCGGGGCCATCAGGAACACCCGCTTGCCGGTCAGCTTGAACCAGCCGACCTGAATGATCACCGACAATGCTTCAATGACGAACAGACCGCCGATGATCGCCATGACGACTTCGTGCTTTGTAGCGACCGCAACAGTGCCGATCAGACCACCCAGCGCCAGCGATCCGGTGTCGCCCATGAAAATCGCAGCTGGCGGTGCATTGAACCAGAGAAAGCCCAAACCAGCGCCGATCACCGCACCGAGGATCACCGCCAATTCGCCGGTGCCGGGCACAAAATGGATCTGCAAATAATTGGCAAACACCGCGTTACCCGCAAGATAGGCGATCGCGCCGAACGAAGCGGCCGCAATCATCACCGGCACGATAGCCAGGCCATCGAGCCCGTCGGTGAGATTGACGGCATTACCGGCAGAGACGATGACGAACGCCCCGAAGGCTACAAAGAACCAACCCAGATCAAGCAGAAAATCCTTGAAAAACGGAAACGCAATCGATGTGCCGAAAGCGGTTCCATTAACGGTGGACGCGGCCATCGATGCCCGCATGATGAAAAACACCGCCAGACCGGCGATGATAAATTCTAGCCCCAACCGCGCCTTGCCGGAAAATCCCTTGTCGCTCTGCTTTGTAACCTTGAGATAGTCGTCGTAAAACCCGATGGCGCCAAAGCCCAGTGTGACCAGCAGGGTGGTCACCACATAGACACTCGACAGATCGGCCCACAAAAGCGAGGAGCCGACAATGCCGGCCAGGATCATCAATCCGCCCATGGTCGGTGTGCCGGCCTTGAGAAAATGGGTTTGTGGCCCATCGGCCCGGATTGGCTGTCCGCGGCCTTGCCGCACCTTCAATGAGGCAATGATTCGAGGTCCAAACAGAAACACGATCAGCGCCGCGGTAAACATCGAAGCCCCGGTTCTGAAGGTGATGTATCTGAAAAGATTGAAAAACTGGACCTCGTCCGCCAGATCCACCAACCAAATAAGCATGTGCTTCGGCCCCCGCGCCGCTTAATCTTGTGTGCTGCTGTCAGACAGCGCCGTATACTTGTCAAGCAACGCCTTGACGATGCGTCCGAAGCCGAGACCGAGCGAAGACTTGACCATCACCACATCGCCGTCACGAAGCACGGACTTGAGATGCTCTGTCAGCCCGCTCGCATCTTCGCGGTAGATCGTCTCGACATCTGTTCCGAGTTCGTCGCGCAGCGCCGGCATTTCCGTCCCCGCAAGGCACACCATATCGACATTGGCGCTGCGCAGTGGCGCCGCCAGATCACGGTGGACTCGTTCGCCGAAACGTCCCATTTCCAGCATGTCGCCCAGCACTGCAATGCGCCGCCCTCGTAGCCGTACCGGCGTGTCGCGCAGCAATTCCAGTGCGGCGCGCATCGAAGCCGGGTTGGCATTGTAACTTTCGTCGATCAGCACGAAGCTGCCGCCATCAATTTTGAGCGTGTGGCGGGCGCCGCGGCCCTTTTCAGCCGATATCGCCGCCAGTGCATGAATAGCTTTCGCCAGATCCGCGCCAACAAGCTGCGCCGCGCCCAGAACCGCGAGCGCGTTCTGAACCAGGTGACGGCCCGGCGCGCCGATCTTGACGACAACATCTTCACTACCGATGCGGGCCGTAATGGTCGAACAATCTGCCAGCAGCTTGCAATTGAGCAAGCGATAGTCGGCCTTCGGGTTTTCGCCGAAGGAATGGACATGGCCAACGCCGTATTCACCGGCACGTTTTCTGAGCCAACCATATTTCTCGTTGTCACGGTTGAGAAGCAAGTGCCCCTGCTTGCCCAGCCCTTCCATGATCTCTGCCTTCGCCGCTGCAATCTCGGTCAGGTTCTTGAAATTGCCCATATGGGCCGCAGCAATTGTGGTGATGATGGCAACCTGCGGCCGTACCATGTCCGCCAGCGGACGGATCTCTCCCGGATGGTTCATGCCGATCTCGAACACGCCGAACTTGGCAGTCATGGGCATTCGGGCCAGCGTCAGCGGAACGCCCCAGTGATTGTTGAACGACGCGGCGGAAGCATGGACCTCACCGCTCGGTTCCAGCGCATGGCGCAGCATTTCCTTGCTCGAGGTCTTGCCGACCGAGCCGGTGATGGCGATGATCTTGGCCTCTGACCGCGCCCGCGACGCCCGACCCAGATCCTCAAGGGCGGCCAGAACATCGTTGACGACGATCATTGGCGCAGTCACCCGGCCAAGTGCCGGCAATTTTGATTCAGACACCACCAGCAGACTTGCGCCATTGGCCACCGCCACGCTGGCAAAATCATGACCGTCAAACCGGTCGCCCTTGATGGCGAAGAACGCATCGCCGGCCCCTGCCGTACGGCTGTCAATCGAGATGCCGTCAACGCCTTCGGGAAGCGCCCCGACCGGGCGTCCGGTCATGGCATCGACCATGTCTTGTGTGGTCCACAATTGGCTCATGCCTTGAGACCCTCCAGCGCCTTGCGAATTTCGGCGTGATCGGAAAACGGCAGGACCTTGTCGCCCACGGTCTGTCCTTGCTCATGTCCCTTGCCTGCAACAATCAGCGTATCGCCGGCCTTCAGTTGGACGACCGCCTGCCTGATTGCCTCTGCCCGGTCACCGATTTCTGTCGCCCCAGTGGCGGCCTGCATGATCTCGGCGCGGATGGCCGCCGGGTTCTCGGAACGCGGATTGTCATCGGTGACGATCGCCACATCAGCCAGACGATTGGCTATTTCACCCATGATCGGACGCTTGCCGCGATCCCGGTCACCACCGCAGCCAAACACCACGATAATCTTGCCGGTCGTAAAAGGGCGTACCGCTTCAAGCACATTTTCGAGCGCTTCAGGCTTGTGGGCATAATCCACATAGGCAGGCGCACCTTCAGCCGTCGAACCGATCAACTCGAGCCGTCCGGACGCACCGGTCAGATGTTCGAGTGCCGCCATCACCTGATCGGCGGATGTACCGGTGGCGATTGCCATGCCGGCGGCGACCAACGCGTTGGAGATCTGGAAATCACCGGCCAGCGGCAGATGCACCTCGAAGATGCGGCCGTCATAGTGAACTTCGGCAATTTGCTTGTGGCGCAGATGCTCGACCCGCTTGAGGCTCAAAAAACCGCCCTTGCGGCCAACGGTGAGCACCCTGGAGCCTGCGCGTTCGGCGGCTTCGACGGCGCGTTCCGACCAGGCATCATCGGCAAAGATCACCGCCGGCGCGCCCTTGGGCAGAAGCGTATCGAACAGCCGCATCTTGGCGGCAAAATAGTCGTCCATGCTCGGATGATAGTCGAGATGATCGCGACCCAGATTGGTAAATCCCGCAACGCCGAGCGCCACACCATCAAGCCGGCGCTGGTCGAGACCATGGCTCGATGCTTCCATCGCCGCATGGGTGACGCCTTCGCTGGCGAGGTCGGCGAGAAGCCGGTGCAGTGCCACAGGATCGGGCGTGGTCAGGGTGGCATAATCAATCCGCCCGGGCGCTACAACTCCGGTGGTTCCGATCATGGCCGCCTGTTCACCTGCATGGGCCCATATCTGGCGTAGGAAGGAGGCGACCGAGGTTTTGCCAGCCGTACCAGTAACTGCCGCAATCACGCGCGGCTGCGGTCCGAACAACGCCGCCGCCATCCGCGCCAGCGCCAGCCGCGGATCTGTCGCCCGCAGCACAGGAATAGCTATGTCTGAAAGCTCGGCATCAGGTGCTGCAACAATTGCCACGGCGCCACTGGTGATGGCCTGCAGGGCATATTTTGCGCCATCGGTCTTCACACCCGCCAGGGCAAAAAACACATTTCCCGGTTCAACCGCCCGGCTGTCGGCTGTCAGCCCGGTCACGGACAGATCAGGCACGGCCGCCTGCCCGGTGGTAAAGGTTTCTGGCGGCAGGGCGGAAATCAAGGCGGACAGTTTCATGGAATGCACTGGTCTTTCGTTGGCGCGGCGGGTTGCGTTTCGATTGTAGCTGACGATGCCCTGGCCGCCACATGTGTTTTCAGTATGACAAAGACAGTTCCTGCGTACCGTTTCCGAATTGCGGCTTGACGCCGAGGAAGCCTGCAGAGCGCCGAATGATGGCGCTCACCATGGGCGCCGCATTCATGCCAGCAGTTGCGTAATGTTGGCCTTCCTCGGGTTTGGGTTCATCAACCACCACCAGCACCACATATTGAGGGTCGTCGATCGGGAATGCCGAGAGGAAGGCATTGAAACGCACGGCTGAGGAATAGCGGCCATTGACCACTTTTTCCGCTGTGCCGGTCTTGCCGCCGACATGAAAACCGTCAACCTCTGCGCGTCGTCCGGAGCCCTTGGCGACATTGAGCTCCATCAGGTAGCGCATGCTCTCACTGGTCGATGGCGCGATCACATTGACAGCAACTTTGTCGGCTTCCGCAACAGTTCGCGGCAGAAAGGTTGGTTCGATCAGCTTGCCGCCATTCATCAGCGCCGCTGCGGCAACTGCAGTCTGCAACGGCGTTGTCGATACGCCATGGCCAAAGGAAATGGTGATCGAATTGATCTTTTTCCAGACATCGGGCTGGTGCGGCGTTGCCACTTCCGGCAGCTCGGTCTGCATCCGCGTCAACAGCCCCATACGGGTCAAGAACTCCTGATGTCCATCGATGCCGACGAGGTCGGCCATGCGGGCGGTGCCGATATTGGAAGAATAGATAAAGATCTCCGGCACGGTGAGCACCCGGTTCTTGCCGTGGAAGTCCCTGATGGTAAAGCCGCCGATGCGGATCGATCCGCGCGCGTCAAATGAATCAGTGATTTTCACCTTGCCCGAATCAAGCGCCATTGCCGTGGTGAAAGCCTTGAAAGTGGAGCCCATTTCATAGGTTCCCGCCGACATCCGGTTGAGCCGGTCCTTTTGCAGCGCTTCGACAGGATTGTTGGGATCGTAATCAGGCAGCGACGACATGCCGACCACTTCACCGGTGTGGACATTGAGCACGACACCGGCCGCGGCAATCGCCTTGTAGCGATCCATCGCAGCGGCAAGCTCGTCGCGCAGCACATGCTGGACACGGAGATCGAGCGACAGCTTGACCGGCTTCATATCTTCATTGACCGTCATGCCGGCGGCGGCGAGATCGCCGAGCCCCTGCCCATCGACATATTTCTCCATGCCGGCGATGCCGCGATTGTCGATATTGACGTGACCGACAATATGCGAGGCGGTCGGACCGCCCGGATAAAACCGCCTGGTTTCGGGCCTGAAGCCAATGCCGGGAATACCCAGCGACAGGATCTGGCTTTGCTGCTTGGGCGTGAGTTGCCGACGCAGCCATTGGAACCTGGAGTTTGACGACAGCTTGCGATGTATGCCGGGCATGTCGAGATCGGGCAAAACGGTAGCCAGCAACTCGACGGCTTCATCGGCATCGACGATCTTGTTGGGTTCGGCAAACAGCGACACGGTGCGAATGTCGGTGGCCAGCACCTCGCCATTGCGATCGACAAGGTCCGGGCGCGAGATCAGCAACTGGTCGGCGCGCCGGATCGACGACACGGTTTCCGGCGAACGCAACCCGTATTGCACCAGCCGGCCGCCGATGATGGAATAAATCAAACCGAAACAGGCAATGGCGATGATGATGCGGTTTCTGGCCTGAGCGCCCTGCGCCTTGCGCACGCCTTCAAACTCAAGCTGTGACCGGTTGCTGCCCTCGGTCGGATTGTGGCTTGTCCCGCCGCCGGAAATGAAGTGTCCCAGGGTTCTCATGGTTTTACCGATCCCGTTGTCAGAGCCGCGTCGGTCTCGCCTTCAGCCACTACCGGCTCGAAGTCGCTGGCCTTGGCCGCCAATTCTTCCGGCTGAGCCATTTGCGTTGGTTCAATTGGCTTCAAACCGAGATCCGCTTCAAATGCTGTCGAGAGCCGCTGCAGCCGGGAGGGCTGGTTGAGCAGACTCCAGTCAGCCTCCAGAAGGTCGAGGGTTTCTTCCTGCAGCCTGATTTCAGCCTGAAGTTCGCGCACGACAGACAGCTTCTCTTCGGCTGCGTGCTTGATCTGATAGGTGACCGTCGCGGCGGCTATCATCGCACCAACCAACACCAGGTCGAGAGTTCGCAACATGGCTCAGCCTCCATGTGCCGCGAGCGCGGCAAGGTTGGGAACGGGAAGGATGTCGGTGCTGGTTTTTTCCGCCGGAGCAGCCGTACGCAGGCCTGCCCGCAGCTTGCCGGACCGGGAACGCGGATTGATCTCGCACTCGGCGTCGGTGGCTTTCACCGGCTGCTTGCCGATCAGCGTGAAGGTGGAGACCTTTTCGGCCACCATCGGCAGATGCCGCGAGCCCGAAGCCTTGCCGGCGCGGTCCTGGAAAAAGCGTTTGACGATGCGGTCTTCCAGCGAATGAAAAGACACCACCACCAGCCGGCCACCGGGCTTGAGCGCTCGCTCGGCGGCAAACAGGGTGCGCGCCAGTTCCCCAAGCTCGTCATTGACATAGGTGCGCAGTGCCTGGAACACCCGGGTCGCGGGATGGATCTTGTCCTGCGGCCGCCGCGGCGAAACTTTCTCGATCAGTCCCGCCAGTTGCCGCGTGGTTTCGAACCGGGCTTTCTGCCGTTCGGTTTCAATGGCGCGGGCAATGCGTCCGGCATGGCGCTCTTCGCCGAGGATTCCGAAAATCCGGGTCATGTCCGTCGCCTTGGCGCGGTTGACCACATCGGCGGCGCTGACGCCGGATTGTCCCATGCGCATGTCGAGCGGTCCGTCGCGCATGAACGAAAAACCACGTTCGGCTTCGTCGATCTGCATCGAGGACACGCCAATATCGAGTACCACGCCATCAAGGCTGGCCTCCTCGACATGCTCGAGCAGCTCGGAAAACCGGTCATGAATGAGTTTGAGCCTGCCGCCTGATGCCTCGACCATCGCCGCACCGGCAGCAATCGCGTCGGGATCGCGATCGAAGGCGATGACGTCCGCGCCGGTCTCGAGAATGGCTGCCGTGTAACCGCCTGCCCCGAAGGTGCCATCGACAATGGTCTCGCCGGGTGCGGGCGCAAGAGCTGCCAGCACCTCAGGAAGAAGAACCGGAATATGGCGGGCTGGTCCGCCATGGGCGTCAGTGTCACCGTCGCCCTTGTCCACCGTCATTCCGCGTCTCCATCCGTTGTGAACGGTCAGGTCCTGGCCGTTCGTTCTTTCCGGGCGCGAGACTGCATGTCCTCGAATGCAGCCGGCTCCCAGAGTTGAAAATGGTCCCCCCGCCCCGCGAACGTCACCCTGTCGGTGATGCCCGTGAAATCGCGGATGAAATCCGTCACCAAAAGCCGACCCTCGCCGTCGAGCTTCATGAACACGCCACCGCCATGAATAAGCAGCGACATCTCGTTGGCCTCGGCCGAAAACGGATCCTGCGATCCCATCATCCGCTCGAAGCGATCCAGCACCTCCGGTCCGGCCATCGAGACCGCCGGAAACACGAAATCCTGCCAGGCGTAAAGCTCTTCGACCGCCGCCCGCGCCAGCACGGCACGAAACATCGAGGGCACGGAAACCCGTCCCTTCGCGTCGATCCTGTTTGTCGCGTTCGACAGGAACCGGTTCATGACTCTGTACCGCCGCTTCCGCCTTCTGGCCCCACGTCATTGATCCCCCGCTTTGCCACCGCTCTTCCGCACAGGCAGGACTCTTGGCGGCGAAAACCACCTGCGCGGTTCCTGGCTGGAACCACAGTCCGATGAGGGAGGAAACGGCGGATACCCGCCTGCTGATCTTTGGCGTTTGGGATAACATGGGCCACCATGGGCGTCAATGGGAACCACTCCCATCTCAACCACGACTTTGCCCCATTAATATCCTGTCAAGATTAACGAAGTGTTAGGCATGAAGATGCCTGAACCGGGCTCTGGTGAGGCGATTTGCCCCGTTCCCGCCACAACCCAATCAATCGCAACGCGCGCGCATACATGGCATGCTGCCGCTAACGCGGCAGGCAGTGCATGAACGTTTCCTCGCTGGGATTCGAATACCGTTCATCGCAAGGTAGCCGGGTTGGACCGAAGGAGACCGGATATGGCAGATGAAAAGCAGGGTGCGACGAGGCCTCGTCTTGTGGCCGGCTTTGCTCTGATATTCGGAGTTCTGACCATCGTGTCGGGTGGACGGGTGCTTTTCGGCGGCCCCGAGGCGCAAGCCGCCGCCGGCAAGGTCGTGCCCTTCGTCCTGTGGTTCAATTTCCTGTCCGGGTTTGCCTATGTCGGGGCCGCACTCGGGATCGCGCGGCACAAGGACTGGGCCCGCAGGCTTTCTGCCGGTTTGGCGGTTGCCATTGTCGCGGTCTTTGCACTGTTCGGCTGGCATATCTTTGCAGGCGGCGCCTATGAGATGCGCACTGTGGGCGCAATGATTTTGCGCTCGGCAGTCTGGGTCGGTATCGCCATCTATCTACAACACTGCGCCAAAGCTGCCTCGTTGCACTCCTGATCCTTATCTGACCCTGTAAGCCTGATGGCAGGCATTGCAGGCAGAGGTCACCTCCTGGAGTGCGCCATAGACCAGGCGCTGGGCTTCCTTGCCAGGCGCCAATTCCGCGTCTTGCGCCACGATCACAAACCGGCTGGCCGCCCGGTGCATCTCCGTCCCCGCGTCCGCCATCGCTTCCGGCATGAATTTTGCGATATGGGCGGCGCCATGCAGATCAAGCGATGACATGCCGAGCCTGTTTTCGGCAATCCTGCCTGCGTCATCAACATTGCCTTGAGCGAGAGCGCCGAGTATCTCGTCCAGCGCTTTCAAATGATCCCGCATGTTGGCGAGCATGTGCTCCTGCATCATGGCAGGCATCTCGACCAGCTCTCTTGAATCCTCGGCCGCCATGGATGGGCCTGTTGTCAGCACCAGCGCCAACAGCACCTCAAGCATGCCGGTCTTGCGTTTTGAAATCATCAAATCCTCCTGGCTGGCTTTCAGTGACGGCAACATGTCTCGTCGCGACGAACGATCCGGTCTGGCAACACGGATCAGTGTATCACCGGAAGCCCACTACCGGGAAACCCCGCTGTCAGTCACCTCTCAACCCGCCAGCATCACCGGTCCGAACAGCACCAGAAACCCCGCCACTCCAAGGCCGACGCGGGGCAAGGGCTTGAACACCCCGATCAGCGCATAGGAAATCAGCGCCAGGCCCAGCCCGATCTGGACGAGTGCCAGGATGGCAGCAAACGGCTCTGTTGCAATCGCGATGATTGATGGGTTGGCAATCATTGTCAGCGGAATGATATAAAGCCCGACGCCGAGGCTCATGGCGGTCATGGCGACTTTCAACCAGTTTTCGCCGACCATGCCGGCGGCGATGAACACCGCGCCGCAGACCGGTGGCGTGATCGTCGACAACAGAGCAAACCAGAACACGAACAGATGCGCCTGCAGCGGCTCCAGACCGAGCTTCGACAAGGCCGGCCCCGCGACCGAGACGCAGATCACATAGGCCGCCGTGGTCGGCACTTCCATGCCAAGCACCAGACAGGCAAGTGCTGTCAGCAGCAGGGACGGCCACAACAACCCGCCCGAGGCCGACAGGATCAGCGAGGTGATCTTGACCCCCAGCCCGGTGATCGACAGCACCCCGATGATGATCGAGGCGCACAGGATGATGGCGGCGATCATCGACACCTGACGCGAGGCGTTGATCAGCGCATTCTCCAGCCTGTCGAGGCTGCGTCCCAGACTGAATGTCCCGTCGGCATGAAAGAACAGCATCACGAAGCCGACGAGGATCGCCATGCTGGCGGCATATTGCGGCGTCATGCCGGTGACGAACATGCCCCACATCAGCACCGCAAAGGGAACGGCAAAGAACGCCGAGGTGATGATGACGGCGCGCAGCGAAGGACGGTCTTCTTCGGCAAGGCCGGCCAGATCATAGCGACCGGCATAGGCATTGATGCCGACCCAGACGGCGAAGAAATACAACAGCGCCGGCAGCACCGCGGCTGCCATGATGGCTGTGTAGGAAACCCCGGTGAGTTCAACCATGACGAAGGCACCCGCGCCCATCAGCGGTGGCATGATCTGCCCGCCCGAAGACGCCACCGCCTCCACGGCTGCTGCCAGCCGTTTTGGATAGCCGAGCTTGGTCATCGCCGGCAGCGTGATCGCGCCGGTTGAGGCGACATTGGCCGAAGCCGAACCGGAGATCGAACCAAACAGCGCCGAGGAGATCACCGACACCTTGGCGGCTCCGCCCTTGAGCCGGCCGGCGGCAGCAGACGCAATATTCATGAAGCCCTGCCCGGCTTCACCAGCGTTCAGCACGGCACCGAAAATGACGAAAATCGCCACGACGCTGACCGAGACACCGGCCAGGCTGCCCCAGATGCCGCCTTCGGCGATGGTCAGCGTGCCGAGAAAACTGGCAAGCGGCGTGCCGGAATGGCCAAATTCACCCGGAATATGCTGGCCGAACAGACCGTAAAGCAGCGCCAGCAACGCCACCAGCGGCAGCGGCCAGCTGATCGCCCGGCGCGCCGCTTCAAGCACCACCACGAGCAGAATGACAGCTATACCGGTCTGGAAATTGCCTTCGAGAAAACCGTATTGATCGCCCAGCGCCGAATGCTGCCAGGCGACCCAGATGCTTGCGGCGATGCCGAGAGCGCACAGTACCATGCCGGACCAGCGGCTGGCTTTGCCACCTTCGGCAAACAGGAAGATCCACGGCAAGGCGAGCGCCAGATGCAGCGGGCGACTGACCAGGTTTGGAACCAGTCCCCAAAAGATCAGGCCCAGATGAAATGCCACCAGACAGGCGGCGCTGGCAATCATGGCCATTCGCATCCGACAGGCTCCCGGTGTTTTTTGAGATGTTCTTGAAAGTCGCAGGCTGTGCTCCCCGGTTTGAAGCCGGGGAGCACAGTGCAGGGCTTACTGCTGGTCGGCTGTCAGCTCGACACCGGCTTCGGTGTAATAGCGGATGGCGCCGGGATGCAGCTTGCTGGTGATGTTGGCCATCAACTCGGTGTCGACGCCTTTCCACCAGGGTGCGCCTTCGCTCATGGCCGCCTTGCTTTCCCAAAAAGTCTTGGTCAGCTGATAGGCAGCATCATCGCTCATTGCGGTGGTGGTAAAGGCTGCGACCGGCAGCGAGGTGGTGGTGATGTCGGCGGTCTGGCCGCTATAGGTGCCGGCGGGAATGACCAGCTTCGACCGCTTCGACTCCGCGATCTGCTCGTCGCTGAGCGACAGCACCACAACGTCAGTCGAGGCTGCGGCTTCAATGACGTTCGGCGCAGGCCATGATCCGGCGGTGACAAAACCGTCGATCTGGCCGTTCTTGAGCGCCGGAACCGCATTGGACAGTTCGACTTCGGCCAGGGTGACCTTGCCTTCCAGACCGAACAGCGCGAGATATTTTTCACCTTCGGTGGCTCCGAACGAGCCCTTGCCCAGAAGAATGGTCTTGCCTTCCATGCCGGCGAAATCGGTGACGCCGCTGTCGGCTGACATGACGAAATGCATGGTCAGCGACGGGATCGGAAACAGCGCCCGGATCTCGTCAAACTTCGGGTCGCCCTTGCCCTCGAACATGGCTTTTCCGCCCTGCGCCAGCTTGACCAGCACCGGCGGCGTTGTGAACACGTAATCGCCACCGCGCGCCTTGGTTTCCATCACGTTCTGGACCGAGCCCTGGCTCTCTTCAACAGTGACAATGATATCGCCATTGGTACCGGCTTTCATCGCTTCGGCGAGTTGCACTCCCATTTGGTAGTATGACGAACCGGTTTTGGCGGATTTATAGGTGATGCGCGTTTCTGCAAGCGCGCTCGAGGCAAACAGACTGGCGCACAGGCCAATTGCCAGAAATACCGTTTTATTCTGCAAATGCTTTCTCCCTACAGCGTTTGAGACCATATTTTGATCCTCAAGCGCGGTCTTCGCATGAAATTTGCCGGATCGCAATTTGCAATTGGCAACGATTTGCAACGCTGGTTCTGAGCCTTTCAACCCGGGAGAACCCGGCCAAGCGCTCAGGGGCAGACACCCGCAGCATCAATATATGTGCGTGACACCCAACCCGAGGGGGTGGGTTGTCCCCACAACGGCCGCATGCATTGACCCGACATGCAGGTGATCGCATACCAGTTGCCGCGCCGGTCATAGACCGAGACCTCGTCGCCGCGATAGACCTCGCCAGTCTGCTGGTAACTCGACCCCGGCCCGGTGCGGACGGCCAGAAAACCAGTGCCTTTTGCGTGATTGTACTGACTGATCGGCTTGACCCCGACGACATGACCGGTGCAATCGCCTGCCAATGCCGGCCCACTCCCGGCACTGGCGACCCCGATCACCGACAGGATGAGCAAAACGGATTTGGTCGACAAAATCATGATTTTGTTCCTTGCACAGAGGTGTCAGATAATTCAGCGACAAACTGCGCAGCTTGGCAAAACGCTGCATTGATTTCGATCAACAGATCTTTCGCGTCGGAAAAATGCCGGGCCTGAACCAAGAACCACCGCCTGTGTCGGCCGATCTGCCCGGCCTCACTGCATCGATTTCCGTGACGTTTGGCTTTCCGGCTGGATTGGGCAATGATGTGGCAAGCGCGTCCGGCGACGGATGCACCACGGCAACGATGAGGGCACACCATCCGGATTGCAGGCATATCCGCCATTTTCACAGGCATAGTATCGGTCTTCGCCGGACTTGTGCCCGCGCCCGCCTCGGCGCAATCCCCTTGCGGTCTGTCACTGGTGCTGGCGCTGGATGTGTCGTCCAGTGTCAATCCCGCCGAATTCACCCTGCAGACCGGTGGTCTGGCGCGCGCCCTGCGTGATCCCGCGGTGCGCCGCTCGATCATTGCCGCCGGTGGCATTCAGGCGATGGCGCTGGAATGGAGTGGCCGCGACCAGCAGGTGGACATTGCCCCTTGGTCGCTACTTGCGGGCGACGCCGACATTTCCAAGTTCGCCGACCGTATAGAGACCCATCAACGCGTCCATACAGAATTCCCCACCGCTCTGGGCTATGCCCTGGGCCATGCCGCCACCCGACTGCGCAAGGCCCCATTGAACTGCGCCCGCGCGGTCATCGACGTCTCCGGCGATGGCGTCAACAACGAAGGCTTCGAGCCGCTGCTTGCCTATCGGAACTTTGATTTCTCCAACGTCACCGTCAACGGCCTCGTCATCCGGGGCGCCGACCCCGATCCGGTTGCCTATTACCGGGCCGAAGTGATCCATGGACCAGGGGCCTTTGTCATGGTCGCCTCCGGTTTTGACGACTACGAGACCGCCATGAAGCGCAAGCTGTTGCGCGAGATAAATGGCGCCGGTCTGGCATTGGCCGATTGAACATTTCCTGATCCACATCGCTCGCGAAGTTGGCTAGCTGGCTTTCCCCGGCTTGGCCTCGAAGCTGGTGCCGTCACCCAGCACAATCGTTTTCATCGGAATATCCCATGGCATCGGGAAAATCGTCTTCATGCGGGCAAAGGGTTGCCCGACACCGATGATGAGGAGATCGCCAGCGAGACGCGTCAGGGTCCGGTCATAATACCCACCGCCATTGCCAAGGCGAAAACCTTGCTCATCCACGCCGAGAAGCGGCACGATCACCACATCCGGGACGACCGGCTCGGGGACAGCCGGCACCGGAATGTTCCAGATGCCTTTTGCCATCGCACAGTTCGGTGTCCAACGGTGAAACTCCACCGGCTGGTTTTTCTCCACCACCACAGGCAGACAGATCTGCGCCCCACGCTCGCTGGCCTCGACCATCCATGGGTGCAGATTGAGTTCGCCTCGGATCGGCCAGTACACCGCGATAGTCCGGTCCGAAACATCAGCCAGCATATCCGTCAACCGCGCCGAAATGCGTGCGGACATCGCCTTGCGATCATCAAGCGACACAGCCTGTCGCGCGGCATAAAGCCGTTGGCGTTCGGATTTCCGGAAGGTGGAGACATCTTTCCAGGTCTGCGGATCGACGACGTGACCGTCGACCAGCAAATGAGCGAAACAAGCCTCCGATCCCGGCTGTTCGTCTTCATCATCATGGGTCATGGTTCGGATTTAACACCCAGGACGGACAGTTTCGCTTGCCTGATTGCGTCATTCTCCGTCTCACCGGCAGGCGCAGCCGGAGATCCTCGCAGTCCTCACGCGGCGGTGCCCATAGCCATATCAAATCAAACGATCTGGTGCTAAATCATACCAACGCCAACATGCGGCACAAAGCGCGAAAAAGGGTGACACAATGCAGACTTCAGGTTCAGCTGGCAGCAACTTCCCATCACTGGAAGGTGCCATTCGAAACCCCGCGAACCCGAACCATCTTATGGTCATAAGGCCGATCAAACGAACGGTTCGCGTCTATGTTGACGGTAGCCTGATTGCAGAAACACAAAATGCACTCCGCGTCATGGAGATGGGAAAATCCCTGTATGATCCGGCAATTTACATTCCTGCAGCCGACATCATCCCGACACTCGATCCGGTCGAGAAATCCACTCACTGCCCGTTGAAGGGCGATGCCAGTTACTTGGCCCTCAATGGCAATGAAATTGCATGGACCTACGACCGGCCATTTGACGTTTCAAAGCAACTCGACGGGCATTTTGCGTTCTGGCCTGACAAGGTCAAGATCACCGAAGGCGATTGATCTCGAGGCAGCAGCCACGATGGGAAACGGGTGAGCCGGCAACCATGGCTCACCCGCCGGATGGTTCTGTTTGGAACGACGTCCGGGTTGCACCCTACTCTGCGTTGACCGACGAAACCGCGAGATTGGTCAGCTTGCTGTTGGCAGCTTTTTCCTGGTCGAGGATACCAGACAGCAGGTCGTGAGCTTCGGTGTGACCGAGCACCTTGGCCCATTCACGCAACGTGCCATAGCGGGCGATCTCGTAGTGCTCGACGGCTTGGGCAGCGGCGATCAGGGCGGCGTTCTTGGCCACGCCGGTCGCTTCTTCGATGATGCCGTCAGTTTCCTTGATCAGGCCTTCGATGGCGTCGCATTTCTCGCCGGACGCCTTCTTGCCGATGGATTTAAACACCTTTTCAAGAGTTTTGACCTGGCCTTTGGTCTCTTCGAGATGTTCAGCAATTGCATCCTTCAGCTTCTTGCCGCTGGCAGCCGCCTGGACTTTCGGAAGCGCTTTGACCAGTGCATTCTCGGCGTAATAGATGTCTTGCAGAGTGTGTTCAAAGGCGTCGGACAGGGTCTTCATGGCACATTTCCTTTCAAAACAATGATATTGGTTCGGCTTCGAGTCATGGTTACAGGGGTCGAGATTGACCTGATCCTGGCGGGAACCAGAGCTTTTCTGTCCCGTCTGGCGCTTAACGGCGCAGATGATGATTGGTTCCGGACCGATAACGCGGCAACGCTGTCAACGACGCCGCGGGCGCCGCGGCGTGTTTGTGCGCCGGATCGAGTCAAAAGATGAAAGTGCCAGTCGGCCTGTAAGCCGGGTTCTGTAAGGCCTCCGCCCAAAGACGAAGACGTGGCAGCCATTCCTCTGGGTTACGCATTACTGCGCACCTCAAGCAACCTACCCGGATGATCAACCCCGGAAAAAGGGCCGGACTTGCGACCTGCGTCATCCCTATTCGGTCTTGCTCCCGGTGGGGTTTACCGTGCCGCTTCCGTTGCCGGTCGCGCGGTGGGCTCTTACCCCACCCTTTCACCCTTACCCCGCCATCTCATCGCCGGCCAAACCTTAAATCAGGCACCGGCAATCAGAAGGCGGGGCGGTTTACTTTCTGTGGCACTTTCCCTAGGGTCGCCCCCGCCGGACGTTATCCGGCACCGTTTATCCGTGGAGCCCGGACTTTCCTCGCCCTGCTGTCTTTCGACGTTGCAAAGCGCGGCTGCCCGGCCGACTGGCGCGCTCTCCTTAGACCATGAAGACGGCGATGACCAGACAAATGCCGGTCCGTCGACACAAGCTCCAATTGACATCCTCTGCACGCCGCATTATCGAGCGTTCAGGGTGAAGGCCCCTGCCGCTCACTGGCTAGTCCACGGTGAAGTCCTTCGCGACACTCTCATCCACCGATTTCAGTTGAATGCGGTCTGATGGCAATGCGAGCGCCCCTCATGTTTTCCGCATCCAGACACTGAATGAGGTTTGTGATGACAGGATTGTCGACACCAGAATCAAATATCTATCTGACCGGCTCCATCGCTGGTCTGTTTGCCAGAACCGCCACGCCAATCATCGTTGTGATGGGCGTCAATGGCCTGTTCACCGTGGTCGATGCCTATTTCCTCGGCGCCTATGTCGGGGCCGATGCGCTCACCGCGGTCACTCTGATGTTCCCGCTCTACATGCTGCTGGTGGCGCTTTCGACGCTGGTGTCGAACGGCTTCGCCAGCGTCTTTGCGCGGCTGCTTGGCGGCGACCAGCGCTACATGGCACGCACTGTGTTCTCTCAGGCGGTCCAGTTGGCGCTGGTTGTTTGCGCTGTTTTGATCGTGCTGTTCTGGGCCTCCGGAGCGGCCTTGAGCCTGATGGCCGCAAATGGCGATGCGGCGTTGGCCGGGATGGGCTACACCTATATCTCCATCCTGATCCTGTTTTCGCCGCTGGTGTTCGTGCTCTCGATCAACATCGCCGCCCTGCGCAGCGAAGGCTTGCTGACGGCGATGGCGGCAATCACGCTGATGTCGGCCCTGCTCAACATCGGGTTCGACTATCTCTTTATCGTCGAGCTTGGCGCGGGCGTCGCCGGTTCAGCTTACGGAACCGTGCTGGCCCAGCTATGCTCGATGACCGCGGTGATCCTCTACCGCAAAACCGTCACCCCGAAGACGTCAACGCGGCAGACACCGCTATGGTCCGGGTGGGGGCATTGGGGCGAACTACTGGCTCTGGGCGCACCATCAAGCCTGGGCTATATCGGGCTGTCACTCTCGGCTGGGCTGACGCTCTACTGTCTGCAGCTTTGGGCCACGAACCATTATGCGGCCACTGCCGGCGCTTTCGGCATCATCACCCGGCTGATGACCTTCTCGTTCCTGCCCTTGCTGGGGCTGAGCATGGCGTTCCAGACAATAGCCGGCAACAATTTTGGCGCGAGATTGTGGGCACGGACAGACAGGAGCATCGTTCTGGCGGTGGTGATGGCCTTTTTTTACTGCCTTGCCGTGGAGCTTGCATTCCTTCTGACCCGAACAAAGATCGGCTTCATCTTCATCAATGACATCGGCATAGCCGCCGAGATTGCCCGGATCATCCCCTATGTGGTGATGACCATGTTTGTTTTCGGGCCGCTGATGATGATCGGCGCCTATTTTCAGGCAATTGGCGACGCGCCCCGGGCAGCGCTCCTTGGTTTGTCGAGAACCTATCTGTTTGCACTGCCTTTGACGGCCTTGCTCCCGTTCTGGTTCGGCGAGCCGGGAATCTGGTACGCCGGCATCGTTGCCGAACTGCTGGTGCTGGCGCTGACAGTGGCCTTGCTCATCCACCGCAAGGGGTCTGGCGGCAACCGCTGGGGACTGCTTGAAACAAGGGTCTGATACATAGTCTGATCAATCGGCAGCGCTCCACCAACCGGGCGCTGCCGTCAAGCCGCGTGTCCACGCCGGGCCAAAGGGGGCGAATTGGCGTCAATCGCTGCAGATCCATAAGCAATCCGCGTCTGTTCACGGATTATTCGGTTATTTTGGGTATGGTCTGGCAACGACGGATTTTGGAGCTCCACGCCTGGTGTTTACTGACAAGCTCAAATCAGGAACTTCGCGACGCATCACTCGCTTGCACGCTGATGGCGGCGGCAATCTGGGCATCGTCATAGCGCTTCTTATTCCACTTTTGATCCTGGTGGTCGGAGGCGTGGTCGATATCGTCCATGCCATGGGCCAGAAAACCATGTATCAGGACGAGCTCGATGCCGCCGTTCTGGCGGCCGTGCATGAGACCGAAGCAGGCGAGCAAGCTGAAAAAGCACGATCCCACATTCGCGACATGGCCGATTCCACCATGTCCGAGCAGGACCTGCTGGAGGCCGGCATGTCCCTTGCACTGGTGGCAAACAGTGACGGGAGCCTGACCGCGAACCTGCAAATGCCGCATCCCACTGCGTTTCTCAAGATCGTCCACCTGATGAACATCCCCATCAGCGTCACATCGACGGCAATCTTGTCGGAGGCAGCGCCTGCTGACGCCGCCGGTTGCATCTACGCGCTTGGAAACAAGGACCAGGCCGTGCTGATCAACTCCGGCGCAAAACTTGATGCCAAGCAGTGCGAAGTCCACGTTCACTCGACCCAATCCCCGGCCTTCATCATGAACAGCGACTCGACGATCGAGACCGTGAAATTCTGCGTCAAAGGCAAGACCTTCCTCAAGAATGGCGGCACCCTGACCAATCTCGAGATGGAGTGCGCTGTCGCGGACGACCCCTATGTCGATCTGATCGCCGAGCCGAACGTCCCGTCGATCTGCGCCACCCAGGGCACCTTGAGCGGCAACACATTTTCGCTCAACCCGGGTGTTCACTGCAACACGACATTCAACGGCAGCCCCACCGTGACATTCAAACCGGGGCTGCACATCATCAAGGGCCGAATGATCCTCAATGCCGGATCAACCGTAGTCGCCAAAGGGGTGACCTTCTACTACCCCGACGTCACCAGCGAGATCCGGGCCAATGGCGCGCTGAAACTCACCGCCTCGGCCCCGACCAGCGGCGACTATGCCGGTGTTCTGATGTTTGAAAAAACATCGGATGCCGCAAACAATGCCCACAAGCAGCAATATGTCTTCAACGGATCTCTTGGCGAGGACCTGACAGGCATAATTCACCTGCCCAACCGCGACGTGACCTACAATTCAACAACCACCCAATCCAGCCAGATATCGCTGGTTGTCAATTCGATCATCATCAACTCGGCCAACTGGAAACTGTCGCCCTATGAAGGACCTGGCGCTGCCCGCGGCTCGAGTGAAGGCGTCGCAAGGCTGGTCCGCTAGAGCCGTTCATCATGAAATACGGCCGCCTGATCGGCGGCCGTGATTTTTATTCTGCTTTTTTCCGGAACCTTTTCCCGCGATCCGAGTTATCAACCCGGAACACGGAGAAAATCCGCCTATTTCATAAGGCGGGTAACCTTGCCGCAATAGCGCTTGGACACCGGGTTCATGCGTTTGGCTGCATGCCCGGCATTGTATTTGAGAATGGTGCCACAGGTGGTGCCGCCGCCGAGTTGATGCGCTTTGGCAAGATAAAGCATGCCGAACTTGATATTGGTCTCGGGATTGTAAAGCGCCTTGGTCGAGCCGCGATATCCCATCATCCGAGCCGTTGCCGGTTTGATCTGCATAAGACCGACTTCGCCGGCTGAACCGCGGGCATTGGCGCGGTAGTTGCTCTCAACGGAAATCACCGCATGGGCAAGAGATTCAGGAACGCCGTGGGTTTTGGCATATTTTGAGATCAATTTCCCATAAGGACGGGCGGAATAGCCGAAGCTCAGCTCAGATCCCTTGATCGCGCTCTTGGAGATGGATCCTGTGGTTTCGCCCGATATTGCAGTGGTTTCGCAACCTGAAAGCACAACACTAAGCAGGGCCGCCGCAGCAGCCGAGAAAATTCGACGCATGTTTTGATTTACTCCGATAGCGCCTTGCCAACCCGTTGATTGACGAGGATGGGGCATGCCCCTGGCGCGTTTCTTGTCGGTCCGTAACCGGTAGAGGCCTCATGCCGTCGCCGGTCCGAACGTTGAAGCCAACTCAATCGGGCCACAGGCAGGCGGAATTAAGGTCAGGCAACCAAAAAATGCTGCATTGCAATAAACAAAAATATCAGCCTGTAACACTTCGCCGTTAAAGGGCGGGCATTCTGCTCACACACCGCCCGGTAGAGCGGTCAGCAGTTTGTGCAAAGTACCGATGGTTGACGCATCGGCGATGCCATCAACCCGCTCAGGCCGGAAATGGCGCTGGAAGGCGCAGATCGCTGCGGTGGTCTCGGCATCGAAGGCGCCGTCTACGCGGACATTGTAGCCATAAAGCGACAGCATGGTCTGCAGCGCCTCCACCGGCTGGCCCGTGTCGCCCTCCTGGAAAAACCGGCCGCCGCCAACCGGCATCGGCTCGACCCAATGGCCGATACCTGCCTTATGCAGCCGCTCCCAGGGAAAGCATTCACCCGGATCCTGCTTGCGCAGCGGCGCGATGTCTGAATGTGCCAGCACCCGCTCGGCAGGCAGATTGTGGCGATCTATGATGTCACGGCACAGCGCAATCACCGCGTCGATCTGGGCCTCATGAAAAGGTGGCGACCCCCCTGCATGACCGGGATTGGCGATTTCAATGCCGATCGAGGCTGAATTGAGGTCAGTCTCGCCTTTCCAGTGGCTTTGGCCTGCATGCCAGGCGCGGCCGCTTTCAGGCACGAGCTGGGTAACCAGCCCCGCCTCATCAACAAAATAATGCGAAGACACCTGGCTTTCTTCGGTGCACAGCCAGTCAAGCGCGGCCTGGGCAGTCGGCATGCCAGTATAATGCAGGATCATCATGTCAGGCACCCGGCCGTTCCTGCGCTCGCCACAATTCGGCGAGGGGCGAATTCGGGCTGCGGCAAAATCCGGCTGAAACTCATTCATGCCGCTGTTCGGGCTTTCTCGATCACCGCATAGGCGTCGTTAAGCGCCGCCATCCGGTCATTGGCGATCGACAAAAACGATTCCGGCACGCCGCGGGCGCGCATGCTGTCGGGATGGCTGTCGGCGGCCAACGCGCGGTAACGTTTCTTGACTTCATCAAATGGAGTCGAGTCCGGCAGACCAAGCACCGCATAGGGATCGATCCCGTCGGGATGAACGTGGCGCGCCAGGATCCGGTCAAAATGGATTTCATCGACGTGGAAGATATCGGCTACATTGGCGATGAACTCGAGTTCCTTTTCGTGGATCAACCCGTCGGCCTTGGCGATATGGAACAAACCGTCCAAAACGTCCTCAAGCATCGCGCAATTGCTCTGGCCCGAACCACACATCCCCGCCACTCGCTGGGCATAGGCTTCATAGCCAGCCACATCCTGCTTGGCCAGATTGTAAAGCCGAGCCACATTGCCTGCCTCGGCCTGCGGTATGGCGAAAATCTCCTGGAATGCCCGGACTTCTTCAGGCGCAACAACGCCGTCCGCCTTGGCCATTTTGGCCGACAGCGCAATCACCGCCACGGAAAACGCAACCTTGCGCCGTGTTTCCGGATCGCCGGCGAAGACCGTTCGTACGGCTTCGACAACACCAGAAAAGGCAGTGGACGCTGTTTCACCAATCGCGTCGAACAGGCGGGAGAACATAGACATGATTTGTTCTTAAGCGATTTGAAAGAAAAGATCGAGTGTTTGCAGTGCACAATTCGAGATCGACCCATCACTGCTGTCGATCTGATCCATCGCCGAAATTCGCTGGACCATCACCGGTCTGCGCCGGTAAGGCTTGATCCATGCCAAATACACCCGATGCCCTCTCCTCCCCCCTCGCAGCAACGCCCGCCCCGGCATCCTCCGGTCACCCGCTGGCCGGACTGGCGCTCGGCTTCATCGGCGTGGTCATTTTTGGCGCGACCCTGCCCGCAACCCGCATTGCGCTCGAAGGTTTTTCGCCCGCCTTCATCACCTTCGCGCGGGCGCTGATTGCGGCGAGCGTCGCCGGCGCCACGCTGCTCATTCTGAGAAAGCCGTTCCCGCGCAAGCATGCCCTCTCACTGCTTATCGCCGGAGTTTTGCTGGTCTATGGGTTTCCCGGCTTCTCCAGTGTCGCCATGCAAACCGTGCCGGCGTCGCATGGTGGCGTCGTGCTCGGCGTGCTGCCGTTGATGACTGCCACATTTGCAGCCCTGTTCGGCGGTGAACGCCCCGGCCTGGCCTTCTGGGCCTGGAGCATCGCCGGCGCCGCTCTGGTGATGATTTTTTCGCTGTCGGGTGCCGACATCGAACCCGGCATTGGTGATCTCTGGCTTGGTTGCGCCGCCCTGTCCGCAGCCTGCGGCTATGTCATTTCGGGCAAGCTTGCCCGCACAAGGCCCGGCTGGGAAGTCATCAGTTGGGCGCTGGTTATCACCGCACCTCTGTCGCTGGCGGGAACCCTTTTCACCTGGGACGCCGGCGTCAACCAGCCGGACACCAACGCCCTGATCGCACTCGGCTACCTGGCGCTCGGATCAATGTTTGCCGGTTTCATCTTCTGGAACTGGGGCATGGCCATTGGCGGCATTGCCCGTGTCGGCCAGGTGCAACTGTTGCAAAGCTTTGTCACGCTGGGCCTCTCCGCCCTGCTTCTGGGCGAAACCATCACCCCTGTGACGCTCGGCTTCGCGATCGCCGTGGGCTTCGTGGTCTGGTGCGGACGCAAGGCCAAGGTGGGGTGAGGACCGTCAGCTGTGCCCCGCCACCTCGCGCGGCTTGTAGGCCGCTTCCAACAGGCGAATGGAAGCTGCATCAAGCTTCACATCAAGCGCGCCAATCGCTTCTTCGAGCTGGGCAATCTTGGTGACGCCGACGATCGGCGCGGTTACGAAGTCTTTCGACATCACCCAGGCGTAGGCCACCTGCGCCGGCTTGACGCCGAGTTTGGCGGCGACCTTCTCGACGCGTGAAAGGATGGCATAATCCTGCGCCGAGCCAAAATATCCGAGCGCCATCTTGTCGGTTGTCGCACGGTTGGTCGCCTGCCCGTCCTTGGGCCGGTTGCCGGCCAGAAACCCGCGCGCGATCGGCGACCATGGCACCACGCCAACGCCCTCGCTCTGGCAGTAGGCCATCATTTCGCGCTCTTCCTCGCGATAGGCCAGATTGTAGAAATTCTGCATGGCGGCGAACTGCTGGTAACCCCGCGCCTTTTGCATCTCGCGCAGCTTGGCAAACTGCCAGGCCCACATTGAAGACCCGCCGACATAGCGCACCTTGCCGGACTGAACCACCGCTTCAAGCGCATCCAGCGTTTCTTCGAATTGCGTGTCAGGATCAAGCCGGTGGATATAGAGAATATCGACATAATCCATGCCGAGCCGCGTGAGCGACTGGTCAATCTGATCGAAGATATGCTTGCGCGACAAGCCGCGGTCGTTGGGCCGGCCATCGCTCATCCTGAGCCCCACCTTTGTGGCCACAACGATCTCGTCGCGCCGCGCATAGGCCTTCAACGCCTTGCCGGTGATCTTCTCGGAATCGCCGTAATTGTAGTGATTTGCCGTGTCGAAGAAGTTGATGCCGCTTTCCACCGCCTTGCGGAAGAATGGCTGCGCAGCCTCTTCATCAATGACCCAGGGATGCGTCGGCCCGCCCGGCGTGCCGAAGCTCATGCAGCCAAGGCACAGCCGCGACACCTTCAGACCTGTTTTTCCCAACCGGACATAATCCATGCACCTGCTCCCGTGGTCTTTGCTGCAACGTGGCATGACGATAGGCAGTCAGCAACCGAACGGTCAATAGCTGGCGGCGGCGCGCGAGGCCTGGTCGTATTGACCCGACATCACCCGCATCAGCGCCGCGATCTCGCTGAGCCGGGCCTCATCCAGACCCAGTGACTTGACCGACTCAATCAGCAGCTTTTCCCGCAAGTCCCGGTAACGCAGGCACAGATCCGCCCCGGCCTTGGTGATCCGCGCGGTCTTTTCCTTGCCGCGACGGCCCGGCTCCACCAGCGCCAGCGCCGCAAGTTTCTTCAGCGCATAGGCCACAACATGGGTGTCCTCGATGTTGAACATCATGCACAGTTCCGACTGGCTCTTGTCGCGCTCGCGGTGATTGATCGCATGCAGGATCTGCACCTCAATCGCCGACAGCCCCTCACCGCCCGCCGCCGCCGTGCAGCGGGTGGTCCAGCGCTGGAAGGCATTGCTCAGGATCACCAGTCCGAATTCCAGTTCCGACAACGCCGGCATACTGCCATCGGCCAGATGCGAGGCCGAAACAATAGGGCCAACGCCTGTCGCAGCGGATGATTTCTGTTGAGCCATTATAATTACACTCACATTTTATCTACAAAATGTTGACGTTATGCCGACAATAAGCATTATACGCAGACCATTATCCGTGTCCATGGCATCAGCCGGGCGCGCAATCACTGGAGCGATTGATATGAGCGGCGTTTGGGATTTCTGGATTGATCGTGGTGGCACCTTTACCGATGTGGTCGGTCGTGCACCCGATGGCACGCTGCATCAGCACAAATTGCTGTCTGAAAATCCCGAGGCCTATCCCGACGCCGCCATCCAGGGCATCCGCGATCTGCTTGGCGTCGATCAAGACACGCCGGTTCCGCCATCCCGCGTCGGCCACGTCAAGATGGGCACCACGGTTGCCACCAATGCGCTGCTCGAGCGCAAGGGTGACCGCACATTGCTAGTCATCACCAAGGGTTTCCGCGACGCGCTGCGCATTGCCTACCAGGCCCGGCCTGACATCTTCGCCAAGGAAATCATCCTGCCCGAACAGCTTTATGAGCGTGTCATCGAGGTCGATGAGCGGACCATGGCCGACGGCAAGGCGGTGCGCGGTGTGGACCTCGAAGCGCTGGAGCCGGAACTTGCCAAAGCCCACGCCGACGGCATCGATTCCGTTGCCATCGTGCTGATGCATTCATGGCAAAACCCGATCCACGAAATCATCGTCGAGGGCGCCTGCCAGCACGCTGGCTTTGCCCAGATCTCGGTCAGCAGCCAGGTCTCGCCGCTGGCCAAGCTGGTCGGCCGTGGCGACACAACGGTTGTCGACGCCTATCTCTCGCCGATCCTGAGACGCTATGTCGACCGGGTCGCAGGCGAACTCGGCGCCACCCCCTCTGGTGAACCGGGCCCGACGCTGCAGTTCATGATGTCCTCTGGCGGCCTGACCGCGGCTGACATGTTTCGCGGCAAGGATGCCATCCTCTCAGGCCCCGCAGGCGGTGTTGTCGGCATGGTCGAGACTGCCGCCCTGGCAGGTTTCGACAAGGTCATTGGCTTTGACATGGGAGGCACCTCCACCGACGTTGCCCATTATGACGGTGACTATGAGCGCGCTTTCGACACCGAAGTGGCCGGCGTGCGCATCCGCGCACCAATGATGCGCATTCACACTGTCGCCGCCGGCGGCGGCTCGATCCTGCATTCGGGTGAAGGCCGCTTCCGCGCCGGTCCCGATTCCGCAGGCGCCAATCCCGGCCCCGCCTGCTACCGCCGCGGCGGCCCGCTCACCGTCACCGACGCCAATGTCATGCTCGGCAAGCTGCAGCCCGACTTCTTCCCCGCCATCTTCGGTCCGGCGCAGGACCAACCGCTTGATTCCGACGCCGTACGCGCCGCGTTTGACGCTCTCGCCAGCGACCAGCCCGGCAAGTCGGCCGAGGAAATCGCCGAAGGCTTCGTCACCATCGCGGTCGAGAACATGGCCAACGCCATCAAGAAGATCTCGGTGCAGCGCGGCTATGACGTCACCCGCTACCTGCTCAACTGCTTCGGCGGCGCCGGTGGTCAGCACGCCTGTCTGGTGGCCGACGCGCTGGGCATGGAATCGATCCTGATCCACCCCTTCTCCGGACTGCTGTCAGCCTACGGCATCGGTTTGGCCAGCGTCTTCGCCAGCCGCCAGCAGGCGATCATCAAGCCGCTCGCGGAGGAAAGCCGCCTCGACGTCAAACTGCTGATCGACACCCTGTGCAAGGGCGTGTTCGAGGAACTGGCAAGCCAGGGCGTCCCCGATGACGCGATCAGCTGGCGGCCGCTTCTGCAGCTGCGCTATGACGGCACCGACACCACCATACCGGTTGCTTTCTCCGACTTTGATTTCGACGCCGCCCTCGCTGAATTTGAAAAAGCTCACAAGGCCCAGTTCGGATTTGTCTATGAGAACAAGACCGTCATCATCGAGGCAATTTCAGTGGAAGGCCTCGACGACCGCAAGGACGGCCGCGTCGAGCCTGAACACCTGATGACCACTGTGGAAGCCGATGGCGGCGAGACCCGCCAGATCTATTCGAACGGTGAGTGGCGCGACGCACTGGTGATCCGCCGCGACCGCCTGCGCCCCGGCCACAGGATCGCAGGTCCTGCTTTGATCATTGAGCCCAACCAGACCATTGTCATCGAGCCCGGCTGGGAAGCCCGCATCAATATCCTCGATCACGTCGTGCTGACCCGCTATGAGAAGCTAGACCGCGCACTGGCCATCGGCGCCGATCAGGCCGATCCGATCATGCTCGAAGTCTTCAACAACCTGTTCATGTCGATCGCCGAGCAGATGGGTGTGACGCTGCAGAACACCGCCTATTCGGTCAACATCAAGGAAAGACTGGACTTCTCCTGCGCCGTCTTCGACCGAACCGGTGCGCTGGTCGCCAATGCACCGCATATGCCGGTGCATCTGGGCTCGATGGACCGCTCGGTGGAAACCATCATCCGTCTCAACGAAGGCGACATCCATCCCGGCGACGTCTTCGCCTTGAACGCGCCCTACAATGGCGGCACCCATCTGCCCGATATCACCGTCGTCACTCCGGTGTTCTCAGACGACGGAACGGAAATCCTGTTCTGGTCAGCCTCGCGTGGGCACCATGCAGATGTCGGCGGCACCGCGCCCGGCTCGATGACACCGCTTGCTACCACGGTCGACGAGGAAGGCGTGCTGATCGACAATTTCCGCATCGTCGAGCGCGGCCGGTTCCGGGAAAAAGAGCTGATCGAAATCCTCACCGATCACCCCTTCCCGGTCCGCAACGTCACCCAGAACGTCGCCGACCTGAAGGCCCAGATTGCCGCCAACGAGAAGGGCGTCGCCGACCTCAGAAAGATGGTCACCGACTTCGGCCTTGATGTGGTCGAGGCCTATATGGGCCACGTCCAGGACAATGCAGCCGAAAGCGTTGCCCGGGTTATCTCCACCCTGTCCGATTGCGAATATGAATACCCGACCGACACCGGTCAGGTGATCAAGGTGAAGATCTCGGTCGATCGCGAAAAGCGTGAAGCGACAGTCGATTTCACCGGCACCTCGGATGCGATGGAAAACAACTTCAACGCACCCGAGCCGGTGGCCCGCGCCGCCGTGCTCTACTGCTTCCGGGTGATGGTCGAAAAACCGATCCCGATGAATGCAGGCTGCCTCAGGCCGATCCGCATCATCATCCCGGAAGGTTCGATGCTCAAACCGGCCTATCCGCGCGCTGTCGTGGCCGGCAATGTCGAAACCTCGCAGCACGTCACCAACGCCATCTTCGGTGCGCTCGGCGCACTGGCCAACAGCCAGGGTACGATGAACAACCTGACCTTCGGCAATGACACGCACCAGTACTACGAGACCATCTGTTCGGGCTCACCGGCAGGCTATGAGAATTCCGGCCGCGGCTTCAACGGCACCTCGGGCGTCCACACCCACATGACCAACTCACGCCTCACCGATCCGGAAATCCTGGAGATGCGCTTCCCGGTTCAGCTCGAGGATTTCCATATCCGCGATGGCTCTGGCGGCACCGGCAAATTCAGCGCCGGAAATGGCACCAAGCGCACCATCCGCTTTCTTGAGCGCATGGATCTGGCAATCCTGTCCTCGCATCGCAACCGTCCACCGCTGGGCATTGACGGCGGCGGCGAAGGTCAGGTCGGCAAGACGGAGGTGCGCAGGCGTGATGGCAGCATCGAAACGCTGAAAGCCTGCGACCAGACCGTGCTGGAAGCAGGTGATGCCGTAATCCTGACCACCCCGACTGCCGGCGGCGCCGGAAAGGCCTGATAACGCCCCATCGATCGGTGCCGGCCGCTCCTGCTCAGCCTGCTTTGCGAAGATCACTGCTATCTGGCTGGGCAGGAGCCAGGCCGGCCAGCGATGTGAAAAACTGCCGGGCCCGTTCTGCGCTCAGAGCCGGTCCGGCAAAACTGCCCTCGACTTCTTCGGCCCCCGCCTTGAGGGCACACTGAAGGTCTGCCACAGAGTCGACGCCAGTCAAGGTCACAAGCGTTCCGACGGTGGCTGCCAGTTGCAGGAACAGGTTCAGCATCTGCGGCATCTGCTTCTCGCCGGCGATCGCCTTGATGCCGGCAAGGTTGAGGCGGACGCGATCGACCGGATAGGGCCGGCCCATCGACAATCCCGCAACGCTGGCGGCGAATTCGCTGACCGCAATGCGCACTCCAGCACTGCGCAACAGCTCGAGATTGGTCAGGGCGACAGGGCATTTTCCCATGGCAGCATTGGACGTAACGTCTATGACAAGCCGTTCGGGCGCGACACCGGCATGCTTCAGTTCCATTGCAACCAGCGGCGCAAACCCCTGATCCTGAAGTTGAAGAGGTGAAACCGGCAGGGTGATTTCAGCCTGGCCTGTGATTTTACCGACATCGCCGAGTGCCTGGCGCAACATCCATTTGCCGATCAGCACGATCAATCCGCTTTGCTCTGCCAGAGGCATGAATGCCGCTTGCTCGATATTGCCAAGATCGGGGTGGTTCCAGCGCAGGCTGGCCCTGAAGCCCGACGGTGACAGTGTCGCGGTCTTGATCACCGGCAGATATTCAAGTTCGAATGCGCTTGTGGCCACGGCCGCGCGCATGGCTGCCTCCAGCCCGCGTCGATTCTGGTAATCGTTGTCCATGTCCACGCTGTAGAAACAGTGATTGGAGCCTGGCTTCGATTTGGCGCGATAGAGCGCCAGATCCGCGCGTTTCAGAAGGTCGGACAAGGTTGCCGCCGGTCCGTCCGTCATCGCGATCCCGACGCTGCAGAAAGTATCGATGGCGCCATCGCCATAGACCACCGGACGGAATACCGACGCCGAAAATTCCGCGCAAAACCGGGTGATTTCGTCCGTGCTGTGGGTGCCTTCCCAAAGGATCACGAATTCGTCGCCGCCAAGCCGGTAGACCCGGCGGCTGTCGCCGCAATATGCCTGCAGCCGCTCCGCCAATGCCTTGAGAACCGCATCGCCGGCGGCATGACCCATCGTGTCGTTTATGAATTTGAACCGGTCGAGATCAAACAGCATCAGCGTCATGGCTGCAGACTGCCCCGGCATGCGGGCAGCTATCTGATCAAAGTCTTCGGTCAACGCGTGACGGTTGCGCAATCCTGTCAGGCTGTCGTGATAAGCGGCTTTCCGGAATCGTTCAGCGGCAGCCCGCTCACTGCCGATTTGTTGTGCCAGACGGTCATGGCGGCGGCCAAGTCCGGCAATAAGTCCAGTAACGGCAATCGGCGCGGCAACTGCGGCTATGCCCAGCGCACTGAAAGTCGTTTCAAATCCTGTATGCGTACCCCCGACACCAACGAGCATCTCTCCAGCGAGTGCCGCCAGAGGTGTAATTGATGCGATTGCCAAACCAACGATTGCATATCGCTTGCTCTTGTTTGGCAGATAAGAATTCAGCATCATGCTAAATACTCCTGTTCCCCGACGCACCATAGCCGTTGAGGCTTTAACAAAAAGTAACCGGTAACTTTTGTGGTAAACACATGATTTATCGTGTTTTTCAAAATTTAAGCTTTTGTCGTTAAACCAGAGGAAAATCTCCTCTTGGCGAGACCGTCAAACGGGAGTCACCACCAATTCCGGACTGTGTAGCGCCTTGATGACACACAATGATTCCCCAAAAGGCAGGTCCATGTCCCGCCAGAACCCCGATTTCATTCCTGCGATGCCGGCCTTGGCGCGCCGCATTAAATCCCTGTGGATAACCAAACCCGGCCTGAAACTGACCCTGATGGTGCTGCTTGCCGCTGGAACCGTCGGCTTGTCAGGCTGCAGTTCCACAAGTCTTGAAGACAGTCTTAAGCCGATCGGCAAGTCAAAGCAGACCGCGTCCGGACCGGCCCGTAACGTCGTCAAGTTGGAAGCGCCCGGAAAGGGCCGCTATGGCGACAGCGACCCGGTGGAATTCGGCAAACGCCACCCGGACCGCTACCCGGTCCACGGCATCGACATTTCCAAATGGCAGGGCGAGATTGACTGGAACCAGGTTCGCAAGGCCGGAGTAGCATTCGCCTTCATGAAGGCGACCGAGGGCGGCGATCATACCGACAGCCGCTACGAGAGCTATTGGCGCGGCGCCCGCGCCGCCGGGATCGCCCATGCGCCCTATCATTTCTATTACTTCTGCCGCCCGGCGCGCGAACAGGCCGCCTGGTTCATCGCCAATGTGTCGCGGGAATCGGTGCAGATGCCGCCGGTGCTCGATGTCGAGTGGAATCACGCCTCAAAGAACTGCACAAGCCGCCCTGATCCGGAAACCGTGCGCACCGAAATGAAAATCTGGATGGACATCGTCGGCGCCCATTACGGCAAGCGGCCGATCATCTACACCCCGGTCGATTTTCACCGCGAGAATCTTGACGGCCATTTCAAGGGCTATCAGTTCTGGCTGCGTTCGGTCGCCGCCCACCCGCAGGACATCTATCCCGACCACCCCTGGACCCTGTGGCAGTACACCGGCACCGGCATCATGCCCGGCATCAAGGGCAACACCGACATCAACGCCTTTGCCGGAACCAAGACCCAGTGGCGCGAATGGCTGAGGAAATACGCCCGCTAACCCTGCGCTTGCCTTGAAGTAGCGCAATATCGGCAACACGTTCTCAATCGAGGGCATCATGCAAACCATCAAGATCCGCAGCAGCCAAGCGGATGATATGTTATCGATCGAACGGCTTTATCCCGATGCCTTCCCGGATGAGGATCTGTTGCCGCTGGTCAGGCAGCTATTGACGGAAGAGCCCGGCATTCTCTCGCTCGTTGCACAAGCAGGTGTCACAGTGGTGGGGCATATCCTGTTCACAACCTGTGGGATAACGGCCAGCGACATCAAAGCCGCCCTGCTCGCACCGCTCGCCGTCGCGCCGAAATGGCAGCGGCAGGGCGTTGGCACAGCGCTGATCCGCGAGGGACTGGAACAACTCAAGCCCACCGGTATCGCTCAAGTCTATGTGCTGGGCGATCCCGCCTATTACGGCCGCAGCGGCTTCAAACCGGAAACCGGGGTTGCACCACCCTATCCCTTGCCAGCACAATGGCGCGAAGCTTGGCAGTCGCTTAACCTCGACTCCACTTCAGCGCCGGATCATGGAACACTCATGCTCCCGGAGCCATGGCTGCAACCGGCCCTATGGAGGCCATGAAAGGCAGCGACCGGCCTTGTGCGCATCCAGCTCGCCTCTGCCGAAGCCTGAACCATTACGTTCTGCCGACACGATACTTGGAGCATCCCGGGAATCACCTCATCATTGCCACAAATTTGGGGTGGGTTCGCCATTCCATCAGGAGTTGACGCCATCATGACATCAAAAATCACCCTCGCCCTTCTTCTCTCAAGCATTCTGGCGACGCCGGCGCTGGCGCAAGCGCCCGCCTGCGGCGGCAATTTCGCGCAATTCCTTGAGGGCGTAAGAGCCGAAGCGGTGGGCCGTGGCATCAGCGACGAGGTTGCCACCAAGGCTTTGCGTCGGGCGACTGTCGACAACAAGGTGTTGTCGCGCGACCGGGCACAGGGTGTGTTCCGGCAGACATTTCTCGAGTTTTCCCAGCGCTCCGTCAGCTCCAACCGCATGCAGGTCGGCGCCAAGAAAATGAAACAATACGCCAGCACCTTTGCGCGTGCCGAAGCCGAATATGGCGTGCCTGCCGCGGTGATCACAGCTTTCTGGGGACTGGAAACAGATTTTGGCGCGGTGCAGGGCGATTTCAACACATTGAATGCGCTGGCGACGCTGGCGCATGACTGCCGCCGGCCTGAACTGTTCCGGCCGCAACTTCTCGCTGCCGTCGAAATGGTTGGCCATGGCGACCTTGATCCAACAGGCACCACCGGCGCCTGGGCCGGCGAAATAGGCCAGGTGCAGATGCTGCCCAAGGACATCCTTGCCTATGGCATCGATGGCGATGGCGACGGACATGTCAATCTCAAGAAGTCGTCGGAAGACGCCATCATGACCGCCGCCAGGTTTATCCAGGCGCTCGGCTGGCGTGCCGGCGAGCCATGGCTGGCAGAAGTCTCACTGCCCAAGGATGCCTTCCCCTTTGAGAAATCCGGGCTTGGACAAGGCATGAAGCTCAGCGACTGGACAAGTCTGGGCGTCGGCTTCCGCAACGGCGCGCCGACCTCGCAAAACCTGGCGGCAGATCTGGTGCTGCCGCAGGGCCGCAATGGCCCGGCGTTCCTGGTGTTTCCGAATTTCTCGATCTATCTCGAATGGAACCAGAGCTTCATCTACACCACATCGGCCGCCTATTTTGCCACCCGGCTTGCCGGCGCGAAGCCCTATGATGCAGGCAACCCCGGCGACGGGCTTGGGGATATAGCGATGAAGCAATTGCAGCAAAAGCTTGCTGCCCTGGGCCATGATGTCGGCAAGATCGACGGCATTCTGGGCGGCGGCACCCGCGCTGCGGTGCGTGCCGAACAGCTTCGCCTCGGCCTTCCTGCCGATGGCTGGCCGGACCAGACGCTACTCGGCCGGCTTTGAGGCTTTCCGCCGTTTGGGCGAAGCTGCCTTCGGGTGTGTGATCGCCGATTGACCGGTCTCGTCGAGTGGCCCTGTGGCCGCCCGGTTGATTGATGGCGGCTGTGATGGCGCCTCGGCGCTGTCGGAACCACTGGCCGTCATTATCGGTTTGTCAGTGACCGCTTCCGCCGCTTCAGGCACTGCCGTGACGTGTTCACCCGGTTTGGCAGATGTGGCGCGGCGCGCCCGACGCTGATAGAGCGCAAAGCGAAGCGCGCGGTATCGCGCCCTCGCCGCCCAGACGACGTTCTCAACTCCATCAAGTTCATCCTCATAGGCCTGCGCCAGCGCTTGCTTGTAGGAGCCCAGACCTTCGTTGGCGAGGTCTTCTACGCGTTCCATCAGATTGAACCAGACCGGCGAGACAAGAAGCGAGATCGCTGTGACCGCAATCGCCAGACGGTAGAGATCGGCGCCAAAAGCCCCCGAGGCAAACCCTGCTGCCGCGAGCACAAAAGAGAATTCGCCGACCTGCGCCATCGACAAGCCGGCCAACAGTGCCGTCTTCGGATCCGCGCCGGTAAGGCGCAGCAGAAAGATGTTGAGCGCGGTTTTCAATCCCACCACCAGGAATGCGGTCGCCACAACAAGCCAGATATTTGCCAGAATGTAATCGAGATCGATCAGCAAGCCGATCGACAGGAAGAACACCACCAGAAGAATGCTCTGGATCGGTTCAATCACCGGAATGATCCGGCTTCGAAGCGTGGAGTTGCCGATGACGATACCGGCCAGAAACGCGCCATAGACCGGCGACAGCCCGGCCAGACCGGACAGCGCCGCGGCCGAAAAGCACAATGCCAGTGAGCCAATGGTCAGAAGGTCGACATTGTCCTCGATCGCTTCGGCAAAAGGCAGCTTGAGTTTAGGGTGGCGGCCGAACCACCACAACAGCCCGGCCAGCAGCGCCACCGCAACCACCATCTTGAAGGCCACATCACCCAGATCGAATCCGTCGCCGCCGAGACTCGACACCAGAATCAACATCGGCACCACCGCGAGATCCTGTGCGATCAGCACGCCCACAGCGACACGCCCGGGCGCGCCGCGCAATTCGCCCATCTCGTCGAGCATCTTCATCGCCACAACGGTGCTCGACAGCGCGATAATGAAGCCCAGAATAATGGTTTCGGACAGACTGGCGTCCAGCACATAGGCCAGCACCCCCGCCAGCGCCATTGACGCGATCAATTGCCCGCCGGCCACCAGCACAGCCTGTTTGAGACCAAGCACAAAGGCCTTGATCGACAATTCCATGCCGATGAAGAACAGCAGCACAACCACGCCCATTTCAGCCAGCAGCGAGACGTTTTCAGAAGTCGAAATCACCCCCAGGCCAGTCGGGCCAAGCGCCAGGCCGGCCAGGATAAAGCCGACCAGCGGCGGTTGCCTGAGACGCATGAATCCAAGCCCGAGCAGCGCTGCGATGGCAACCGCGATGGCGATCGAGACCATATGATCACCATGATGAACGGCTTGATCGACAACACCACCCACCGTTTCGACAGCACCCACAATTTGTTCTTCCATCCACGTCTCCTTGTGCGGCCAGCGTAGTGTGCTTTACCGCAATTGCAAAACGGATGTGGAAAACTTTGGACAGGAGTTCGGCCCGATCCATCTGGTTCCGCAACGGCAGAATCAGGTTTGCCCTGACCTCGAAGATCAGGGTCCAATCGTCGAAAATCATTCCAGGACTTGCGATAAAATCGCCTTGCCAACAAGCTGGCATACTAGTATATATTCCGCATCATGTGGCAAAATTTGCGTGTGATGTAGAGGATGATTTGCAACTGGCCTGCATTAGAGTCAGTGTAGTTTTGGGAGGAACTATCCATGAAAACGAAAGATATCGCACTTGCCGCACTGGCCTCGACAATGCTGACGGCGACGTCCGTCCCCGCATTTGCCGCGCCAACCACGCTGAAATGGGCGCATGTCTATGAATCCAGCGAGCCATATCACACCTGCGCCGTAGCGGCGTCCGATATGCTGTCGAAGGCAACCGAAGACCGCTACAACATCGAGGTGTTTCCGGCCTCGTCGCTGGGTAAGGAAGTCGACATCAATGAAGGCCTCGGGCTCGGCACCGTAGACATCATCTACACCGGCCAGCTGTTTGCCGGCCGCTCCTATGGGCCGATCGCCATCGGCGGCGCGCCATTCATGTTCCGCGACTTCGATCACTGGGACAAGTACCGCAATTCCGAGCTCTTCGGCGAAATGTCGAAGGGCTATGAAGATGCTTCGGGCAACCACATCACCTCGATGACCTATTACGGTCAGCGCCACGTCACCTCCAATGTCGAGATCAAGGCACCTGCGGACATGGAAGGCCTGAAGATCCGCGTCCCCAACGCGCCTCTCTACATGATGTTCCCGCTGGCTGTCGGCGCCAACCCGACGCCGATCGCCTTTGCAGAGGTCTATCTGGCTCTGCAGCAAGGCACCGTCGACGCCCAGGAAAACCCGCTGCCCACCATCCAGGCCAAGAAATTCTACGAGGTGCAAAAATTCATCACGCTGACCGGCCATATCAGCGATGCGCTGATGACCATCGTCGGCGGCCCGACCTGGGGCAGCATGAGCGCCGAGGATCAGGCAGCACTTGACACCGTGCTTGATGAGACAGCGGTTTGTGCCAGCGACCAGATCATCCAGAAGGAAAAGGATCTGGTGCAATGGTTCAAGGACAACGGCGTCACCGTCAACGAGGTTGACCGCACGCCGTTCCGTGAAGCCACGATGAAGCTGCACAATGGCCCTGACGCCACCTGGGACCAGGCCACCTACGACAAGCTGCAGGCCATCAAGTAACCGAATCCGGACATTTGCGCGTTGCGCGGCGGCCTTGGGCCGCCGCGTCTCAGTCCCTTCGGAGGTTGCCTGATGTCAACAAAAGACAAATCCACAACTGAATCCTCGATCGCCAAACTGATCCATGAGGAGGACGAGGACCTGTCCGGTTTCCAGGTTGACGACGGTCTGGTGTTGACCGTGTTCTGGGCATTGGCCTTCGTCGTCTTTCTGCAGTTCTTCACCCGCTATGTGCTCAACAATTCGCTCGGCTGGACCGAAGAGATCGCCCGCTTCCTGTTGATCGCGGTGACCTTTCTCGGCGCCGTCATGGCGGTCCGCCGCGAAAGCCACATCGCCGTCGAACTGGCGTTCCGCTGGCTGTCGCGGCCGGTGCGCAAGGCACTGCAATATTTCATCGATGTCGTCTCAATCGTCTTTTACGGCTTCATGGGCTTTTTGTGCACCCAGGTGGCCGGCAGGACCCAGCAGAAGATGGTCTCGCTCAACTTTCCGAAATCGTCGATCTACTGGTTCATTTCAGCCTGCTTTCTGGCCATGACCATCTACGCGCTGATTGTTTTCTGGCGCCACTGGCGCTCGGGCAGCAGCCGATTGATCGACCCCGAAACCGCCAAGGCAACCGGCCCGACGCTTTGACCCGTCCTGCCATCGCCCCCTCCGCTTCGAGCAAAGGCACACCATGCTTCTGACCCTGCTTTTCGTCATGGTTTTCGCGCTGATCATGCTCGGTGTCCCGGTCGCCATCGCGCTGGCCGGCTCCTCGGCCGTGTTCATCCTGCTTGACGGCCACGTACCCGGCCTTGTCGTGGCGCACCGCATGATCAATGGCGTCGATTCCTTTCCGCTGTTGGCCGTGCCGTTCTTCATCCTCGCCGGCAACCTGATGAACACCGCCGGCATCACCGAGCGCATTTTCGATTTCGCCAAGGCGATGATCGGCTGGCTGCCGGGCGGACTCGGCCACGTCAATATCGGCGCCTCGGTTATCTTTGCCGGCATGTCGGGGGCCGCCGTCGCTGACGCAGGCGGGCTCGGCGCCATCGAAATCAAGGCCATGCGTGACGCCAATTACGATCCGGGCTTTGCTGTCGGCATCACCGCTGCGTCCTCCACCATCGGTCCGATCATCCCGCCATCGCTGCCAATGGTGATCTATGGTGTCGTTGCTGGCGCTTCCATCGGTCAGCTGTTTGCCGCAGGCTTCATTCCTGGCATGCTGATGGCCGTCGCGCTGATGATCATGGTCGCCTTCTACGCCCGCCGCTACAAGTACCCTCGCGATCAGGCGTTCCGCTTTTCAGTCCTGGGTCATGCCTTCATCCGCGCATTCCTGTCACTGCTTACGCCGGTGATCATTGTCGGCGGCATCCTCTCGGGCGCCTTCACCCCGACGGAAGCTGCCATTGCCGCCTGCGCCTGGGCGCTGATCCTCGGATTGTTCGTCTACCGCACGCTGACCATCAGGCGCTTCCTGAAGGTCTCGATGGACACCATCGAGACCACCTCCGTGGTGCTGTTCATCGTCGCCGCCGCATCTATCTTTGCTTGGATCCTGACCTCAAACCGGGTGCCGGAGCATTTCGCCGCGCTGATCCTCGGGGTGTCGGAAAATCCGATCATCATCTTGCTGCTGATCAACATCATCCTGCTCATTGTCGGCTGTTTCATGGAAACCGTTGCCGCCATCACCATTCTGGTGCCGGTATTGCTGCCAATTGCCGTGCATATCGGTATCGACCCGGTTCATTTCGGTGTCATTCTCGTGCTCAACCTGATGATCGGCCTGCTTACCCCACCAGTCGGCATGGTGCTCTATGTGCTCTCGCGGGTCTCGAAAGTACCATTCGAACGCTGCGTTACCGCCACCGCCCCATTCCTGATTCCGCTTTTTGCGGTACTGATGCTGGTGACATTCTTTCCGATCTTCACCATGTGGCTGCCGACACTGATCTATCGCTGAGCCTCGACCGAGCCGGGACAGGCTCCGGCAAGTCACTCACAGCTTGTCGAAATCGTCCTTGTCGGTGGGCATCAGCATCACCGCGGTGGCCATCACCGCAAAACCGAAGGTGATGCCGAACGACACCATCAGGATGAACACGGCCGCAACCCGGCTTGAAGAGCCCCAGATCAGATCGCCAAAGCCGTTGATGTTAAAATAGACCACCCCGGCAGCCACCAGCCAGCCGATCAGCACACCAAGAGCGGTGTTCAGAAGTACGAAGCGGATCAGTTTCGGCATGTCATGATCTCCTGGCCAGCCTGGAGACTGGACTTGAGCAGCGACAATAGCGCGAAACAGACAAACGAGCCGCGTGACAGATGCGCGCGGTGCTATATGTGGGAACGAGCCCCGTGTCAGACGGCTTTGAAGACGTTCAGCGAGCCATCGGTCTCCAGCACCACCGAATGCAGATCCGACATCTCTGCCAGGCCATTGGCGTGCAACGCTGCAAGAATCTCTTCTTTCGACACCCGCTCGGCGCGCAGCGCCTTGTCCTGATAGGCGCCGCGATGCACCAGCAGCGTCGGATTGCTCTTGATCAGCGTCTCGAATGTCCGCGAGCGCACCGACAGCCAGGTGATGCCGAACTGCAGCACAATCAGCAGTGCCAGCCCGACAATGCCTTCAGCCAGCGGCACCGATTTGGTGATGATGATCGAGGACAGCATCGACCCCAGGCAGATGGTGACAATGAAATCAAAGGCATTGAATTTGCTCAATGTCCGCTTGCCGGAGGTCCGCAGCATCACGATAAGCGCCGCATAGGCCAGAACCCCGGTGATCAGAATCCGGCCAATACCGGCCCAGTCGTCAAAAAATATCGGATTTTCCATAATTGCCTTCCAGATCAATTTTAGCTCTGCAAAGCCGTCATCACGATGACCGGGAACCCTGCCCCGATCCACCCATGCCGGCACCGGTCAACCCCTGACCCACCGCATTGGTTCCCTCGCACCTGTCCGCCGCCTGACACGGCAGCAGGAACCGAGAAGTCCGGTGGCTCCTATTGCCGCGCCCGCCAGTCCCCTCAATCCGCCATCGTCTCCAGGCTGGCAAAACCATCGGGTGCGCCTTCGCCGCCAAACGGTGTCGTCACCTCGACGAAATCATCGGGATAAAATCCGTTGAAGCGGGTTCTGAGCGACAGCGAATAGGCACCGATATGGCCGATTTCGATCCAGTCTCCGGTGTCGACAGTTTCAGGCAGCCAGAACGGCCGCGACAGGATGTCGACGGAATCACATGTCGCGCCGCAAACCTTGAACGGCACAACGTTTTCGGGTTTGCCCTTGCGGATGCGCCGTGCCGGATCGGGGATGAACCGCGCCGGAAGGGTGATCTTGCCGGTCCAGCTGTCCGACAGCGAGGCCCAGATGCCGTCATTGATGTAGAGGCGCTTTCCCTTGCGCAGCAGCACCCGCACGATCAGCGAGAATGCACGCGCCACCACCACACGGCCTGGCTCGGCCACCAGCGGCATGTCGTCGAACGCCCATTCGGTGATGTTGGAGCGAAGCTCGCCCATCAGCTCCTCAAGCGGCGGCATCGGCTTGACCTTGCGGTTGGGATTGTGGCCATAGACAGCAGGAAAGCCGCCGCCAACATCGAGCCCGACCAGCGGCACACCCGCGCGGTTGCGCACCCAGTCGGCTGACTTGAGCGCCAGTTCGTAGGATTCGGCCTCCTCCACCTGGCTGCCGACGTGGAAGCACAGCCCTACCTTGAAGCCTATCTTGTGGAGCCGCTGCACCAGTTCCACCGCATGGCCGGGTGCTGCGCCGAATTTCTTCGACAGCTCATACATCGCGTGGCCCTTGGTCTGCAGCCGCACGAAAATGCTGATCGAGCCCGGATCGAGATCGAGCGCCCGGACGATCCTGAGCACCTTGGCGATTTCGTCCTCATGGTCGAGCGACATCACCCTGATGCCGTATTTTTCCAGCGCCAGGCGGATATCCGACTGCGCCTTGACCGGGTGCATGTAAAGCATCTCGGCGGTCTTCGACGCGGCGCGCACCGCCTTGAACTCGCCCGGTGACGCCACATCGAAGATCTTGACGCCGGCTTCCACAAGCGTCTTGAGAACCATCGGCTCGCCATTGGTCTTCACCGCATAGGCCGTGTCGCCCGGAAACAGCGCCATGAACTGGCGTGCGTCCTGCTTGAGAACCTCGGGACGGAAACAGTAAAGCGGATGGTCCGGCCTGAGCTCGAGTGCGGCGTCGGTACCGGTGGCGAATCGTTGCATATGTGTCTCCAGATTGGTTCGCGACACTATCAACAGGCCGGACTCCCGGCAAATGACACTGTTTTTAAAGCCGGGCTGATTTCGGGTGGTACCAGCTTTGTGCCTGTGGCATGCAGCGCCACCTGCTGCAAGGAAGTTCCAATGCCCCACACAGCCAATCGTTCCATGGATCTCGCCACATGGGGCCTGCTCGTCCTGCTTGGCTTCATCTGGGGCGGGTCGTTCTTCTTTGGCCGCATCGCCGTACAGCATGTGCCGCCGATGACGCTGGTGCTGTTTCGGGTCGGTCTCGCAGCAATTGCACTGCATCTGGCTTTTGGCCGCGTGCCTGGCTTCTATCAGACATTGTCCAACCGCTGGCGCGAATTGCTGATCATGGGCCTGATCAACAACGCCATTCCCTTTACCCTGATCTTCCTCGGCCAGACCGAGATCGGCTCGGGCCTGGCGTCGATTCTCAATGCCACAACGCCGGTTTGGGCGGTCCTGGTGGCGCAGGTCCTGACAACGGACGAAAAAATCACTCCCGCCAAGCTGATCGGCTGCGGCCTTGGGCTTGCCGGCATGGTTCTGCTCATCGGCCCCTCGGCGCTGGGGCTTACCGACAGTCCGCTATGGGCCATGCTCGCCGTGGTCGGAGCTGCCGTCTCCTATGGCTTTGCCGCCACCTTCGGCAAGCGCTTCAAGGGCGTCTCACCGCGGATCACCGCCACAGGGCAATTGACCGCTTCGAGCCTGATCATGCTGCCCTTGGCGCTTGTCGTTGATCAGCCCTGGACCCTGCCGGTGCCGCCTATCAACGTGATGGCCGCCATCCTGGCGCTAGCCCTGGTCTCCACCGCCTTCGCCTATATCGTCTTCTTCCGGATTTTAAGTGTCGCCGGCGCCACCTCCGCCTCGCTGGTGACGCTTCTGGTTCCGCCGGCTGCTATCCTGCTCGGCATCCTGTTTCTTGGCGAAACCCTGTCGCTCACCGAAGCGCTTGGTCTCGGCCTGATTGCACTGGGGCTATTGTCACTGGACAATCGGCTGGCCATAAAGCGTTCACGATAGGCTTTGCCGCGACAGGCCATTTGAGGGGGAGACGCAGCCATGAGCGAAACTCGCATGATTAGCCTTACGGCGTTGATCAGGGCGCGCAACGAAGGCAAGGCCAACCCGGACCTGATGGTGGCGCTCAGCCGTGACGCCATTGCCCGCAAGGACCCTGACATCAAGGCATTCGCCCATGTCGCCGCGGCCTCGGCCATCGAGAAGGATGGTCCGTTGGCCGGCATCGCCATCGGCATCAAGGATATTTTCGACACGTTTGATCAGCCAACATCCTATGGCTCTCCCGCCTATGAGGGGCACCGCCCCCGCGTTGATGCGGCGATTGTCGATCTCGCCCGCAGGCGCGGCGCCACAATCATCGGCAAGACTGCGACCACCGAATTTGCTTTCCTCCAGCCCACGGTGACGGTCAATCCGCACAATCCGGCACACACACCCGGCGGCTCGTCCTCCGGATCCGCAGCCGCCGTCGCCGCCGGCATGATTCCCGCAGCAATCGGCACCCAGACCGGCGGTTCAGTGGTGCGACCGGCAGCCTTTTGCGGCATCGCCGGCTACAAGCCGAGCTTCCGCTTGCTGCCAACCACCGGCATGAAGCACTTTGCCCCCTCGCTTGATACCGTGGGGCTATTTGCAGCCGGCGTCGAGGATGTGGCGCTGCTGGCGGCCCTGCTGACCGGCCGCGATCTCGCACACCGCGCCGATGAGCCGCTGATCGATCCGGCCAAAATCCGTGTCGGGCTCTATCAATGCGCGCTGATCGAGGGCGCCGACCCGGCGATGCGCGCGGCATTGACCAAGGCGGCTGACATGGCGGCCAATGCCGGCTTTGATGTCGGCGATATCGGCGAACCCGAAGCCCTGGCTCAGGCCCGCAACGCCCACACCACCATTCAGGGCTATGAGGCCGGCCTTGCTTGCGGGCCGGATCTAGCCCGTTTTGCCGACATGTTGAGCCCGCGCCTGCTCCACACCCTCACTGAAGGTCAGGCGATTACACCACAAGCCTATGACGCGGCGCGCAAGCTTTCCAAACGCGGCCGCACAACGACAACAGCCCTGTTTGGGCAAGTCGACATCCTGCTCACACCCTCCGCGCCGGGTGCTGCGCCTCTGGGCCTGGAAACGACGGGCGATCCACGCTTCAACAAACTCTGGACTTTGATGGGGACGCCGACCGTCAACATACCCGGCTTCAAGGATGAAAACGGCATGCCGCTCGGCATCCAGGCGGTTGCCCGTTTTGGCCAGGACAAAATGCTTCTGGCCGTCGCAACAATGCTCGAGCAGGTGTTCAAGAGCTGAACTCAAATGCATCTCGCGTTCAAAGGATATATTTGAACGATAACGCACATGCATCAGTTCAAAAAGATACAGCGTTCTTTGCCCATCCACGTGGATGCGTAGCGTTGTAACGTCTGCGACGATTTGAGCGCCACAATTGCTGCAATGATTCCCGCCATTTGGCCGAATCTTCCTTCGTTCATCGGCCATTCCAGCATTTTGCTGTCTTCTGAAAGCGATATCTTTCCGTGAGCACCATTTCCACCTTGCCAACCTCGATCTGCAATTCAGACCAAGGCCAAAATGCGGCGACGGGCACCCGGGGAACAAAGGCGGCATCCTGATTGCGCAGCGGTATTTGAGTGTTTCTTAACAGAAAATGAACAGGCGAATAATCACGTATTTTCAATATGTTAAATGGTCATATTAGGCGAAAAGTCTGCTTTTGGGTTGCACTGCAACAACGATTTTGCTTTCCACCGGGCCAAAGCCATGACTATCATTTGACTGCTAACGCGATGGAGGACCACCATGGGATTTACGCAATCGCTCAATGCCCTTGTGATCTGTGCAGCGTTCATATTTGTGGGTGCAATGCTTTTCATTTAGTCATGAGGGCATCAACAAGAGCCAAAGTTTAAAGACGGGAGCGTTTCGGCGCTCCCGTTTCGTTTGTCAGCCAGTGTTTCTCGAAATAGCCGGAAATCGGCGGTTTTCTACGCTGCTGCACCCACGGCTTCAGCGCCGCGCAATCCCAACATATGGCAGATCGCATAAACCAGCTGGGCGCGGTTCATCGTGTAGAAATGGAAATCATCAATACCGCGCTCAACCAGATCGTTAACCTGTTCGGCAGCCATCGCCGCAGCCACCAGCGACCGGGTCTCGGGATCTTTTTCGAGCCCGTCAAACCGCCGCGCCAGCCAATCGGGTATCGACGCACCGCAGAGTTTCGAGAACCGCGCCACCTGTCCGAAATTGTGGATTGGCAGGATACCGGGCACGATCGGAATATAGATCCCGGCACGGCGCACCCGCTCGACGTAACGCTCATAGGTGTCATTGTCGAAAAAGAACTGGGTGATCGCCCGCGTGGCGCCAGCATCGACCTTGCGCTTGAGCATGTCGATATCGGTGGCAAAGTCCGGGCTTTCCGGATGCCTCTCGGGATAGGCAGAGACAGAAACCTCGAAATCGGCAATGCCGCGCAGGCCCGCCACAAGTTCCGCGCCATTGGCGTAGCCTTGCGGATGCGGCTGATAGGCAGCACCGACGCCTTCAGGCGGATCGCCCCTCAGCGCCACGAAGTGATTGACGCCAACGGCCTGGAACTCGCGCGCCACGGCATCAACCGAGGCCTTGTCGGAGCCGACGCAGGTCAGATGCGCCGCCGGTGCAAGCGCGGTTTCCTGGCACATCCGGGTGATCGTGTTCATCGTCGGCTGCTTGGTCGAGCCGCCTGCACCATAGGTCACCGAGACGAAATCCGGTTGAAACGTAGCCAGTTTGGTGATGCTGTCCCAGAGTTGGCTCTCCATGTCACCATTCTTGGGCGGGAAGAACTCGAACGACACCTTGATCCGGTCGGAGGCATCTTGTGCGCTGGCGCGGGGGGAGATGGACATATCAGGCTGTTCCTAAACTTGGAGAGGTCACGTCTGAGGCAATGAGAAGACGCGGATCGCGCGCCAGCCAGATGGTGACTGTCAGGGTCCGGGCATTGCCGGACTCCGGCGGCAGATCAACTATTTTCTCGACAGTCAATCCCGATTGCCTGAGCCAGTCCGCCACCTGCTCCTGACTGAAGCCAAGCCGTGCATGGGCATGTTCAAGCCGAAGGTCCTCGTGGTCATGCGGCGCGAAATCCACCACCACCAACCGGCCACCGGGCCGGAGCATGCGGGCCGCTTCCGTAAGCGCCGGCAAAGGATCATGCAGAAAATGCAGGACCTGGTGAATGGTCACCACGTCAAAGCTCTCGCGCTCAAGCGGCAGATTGGAAATGTCGCCCTGACGCACGGAGGCATGGGTAATGCCGGCATCATCAAGCTGGGCGCGGGCAATCGACAGCATGCTGCGGCTCGAATCAATTCCAATGGCGCGACGATAGCGATCGGCCAGAAGCTCGAGCATGCGGCCGGTTCCAGTACCAAGATCGAGCAACCCGTCAAACGGTGTCCGGCCAATTAGCCTGAGCACCTCTGCTTCCACGGTCTCGTCGGCGGCATGCATGCTTCGCAGGTCGTTCCAGCTCTCGGCGTTGGCGGCGAAATAGGCTTCCGCCCGACTGGCGCGCGATTGCTTGACCGTTGCGAGACGTTCGGCGTCCCGCGCCAGATGCGCGTCTGAAGACGAGGTGGCGGCAAGTGCGTGCTGCATCAGCTTGGCCCGCACGCCGTCGCGCGTCAGCCGGAAATAGGCCCAGGCGCCCTCCTGGTAGCGCTCGACCAGCCCGGCCTCGCCCAACAGCTTGAGATGACGCGAGATCCGCGGCTGCGACTGGCCCAGCACCTCGGTCATTTCACTGACGGTCAGGTCGCCATGGCTCAACAGCGCGATCAGCCGCAACCGCGTCGGCTCGCCAGCGGCTTTGAGCACTTCGACGCATTCGTCGAGTGTAAGGGGGGACAAGGACAGCATTCACAACCTCAAAAATGATATAAAGATATGTTTATGTCATTCCTGGGCGCAAGGCAAGCAACAATGTCGCTGCCGTCCAACTTATTGTCGCATTACATCGCCTCGAAGGATCGTTGGAACCAGTCAGCCCGCGGGATAAATCCACTGTTCCCAGACATGGGCGGTCACGGTTTCGCCCTTGCCGATCACGCCGGGCTTTTCCACCCAGGCGACGACGCCGCGGCGGCGCTTGGCTGCCTTGACGAAGGAAAGCGCCACTGACGTCTCGTCCATATCGGGAAAATTCTTCGCAATCGCAGCACCGGCGTAACGGCAGGGCCCGTTGTCTCCGTCGATTCGCAGCGTCACGCCGCCCTCGAAAAACAATTGCGTGCGCGGCGGCAGCATCGACAGCATCGGTATGCCTGCGATCACCAGATTGGCGCCGATCCAGCCCGCTTCGATCCGGTCGATGCCCATCCGCGCAGCGGCAATTGCAAGCTCATCCGCCGCCACGATCGACAATTGCCGCTCATTGCGCATCTCCGTGCCACGCGGGTACCAGGGCTCGCGGCTGCCGGATTTGCGCGTCAGGCCGGCATGAAAATCGCCGTTGATCCCGTCATATCCCATCTCGAGTGCGGCCACATCCTCGGTAAGGAAATCACCGCCGAGAGCTGCCAGCACCGCCGACACCTGCCCCTTGATCCGGCGCGCCGGAAATATCTCGGGCAAAACGGGGCCTTCGGCGGGAAACATCGGCAAGGTCATCAGTCGCTCCAGAAATGACTAAACACGACCAACACATACCGGACATGCCGCTGATGGGCCAATCAAAATGCGTGAACAGGCAAGACCAGAGAGCGCGGGGACTGCTGGGTCAGACCACCTGTCCCGGGCACCCTGACCGGCGGTCGCAATTCACCTTGCCGCAAGAATATGCTAGAATTGAAGTTCGGGGAGCTGAAGCCACGATCAGGGAGATCATCGATGATGTTTATCCACAGACCCGTTAAGCCATTTTGCCTGGCCCTCGCCCTCACCATGAGCCATCCGGCAGCAACGTTTGCCGCCGACCTGTCCTGCAACGGCCTGCTCGAAACCGGGCAGACCATGATCTGCTCCGGCTTCGAGCCCAACTGGGCGCTGGAGCTGATCTGTGATGGCGGCATGAGTTCCAATTTCATTGACGCCTTTTCCGGTGACGACATCCAGACCACGCCGGGAAGCATCACTTTCGCGACCGAAAACCCCTGGCAGCTCGAGACCAGTCATCCGGTCACCGGCAGCATCGCCTACACGCCGGGCGGCTGCACCGACGAGAGCGACGCGGTGCGCGATTTCACCTTCACGCCCACCGGGGCACCCGGCCTGCCCGGGCCGTTCTTTCCATTCTGCTGCCGGATGAGATGATCCGGCACTGCGCTTTTCTGCGCCTTTTCAAGCCAGCCCAAAGCTTTGGGCTGACAGAGTGTGGACCCGGCACAAGCCGGGCGACCTGATCCATCTACTCGACAGTGATGGTGATCTGATCTGAGACGACAGGCGGATTGTGCGGAATGTGATCCTTGTCTGCGAGGACCATCTGCAGCGTATGGCTGCCGGGCGCGAGCTCAAGTGTCGTTTCGGTCTGCCCCTTGCCAAAATGGATGTGGTTCTCATCGGCAGGGATATTGGCATCAAGCTCGTCTGCACCATCCGGGCCTTCACCCAGCAGCGGGCGGTCGACGAAGAGATGGTGATGTCCGGTGTTGTCCATCTCGGTTCCGGCTGGAGCGACTTCCATGCCCTCGATGCCAAACTTGACCATGAGCGGGCTTTTGACAATGTCGCCATCAGCGAGACCGTCAAAGAACACTTTGGCGCCCGGCGCCGAAGGGGTTTCACCAGCTCCAGCCGATCCCGCCGCCAGAACCAGCGAAAGACCCATCGCTACAAAAAGTTGTCTCATGACTTCCCTCCTCGGATTGCGGCCACCGCACCGTGTGGCGGCCGTCACCGGAAGGATGCCACAAAACGGCCCATGCAGCGATTGAAAAGCGTCCTGAACGGAACCAAAGAGAAGCAGCTTCCCCGGTCAGGTGGCGCCTCACCAATCGAGCGAGGAGCCGTCCCAGTTGTAGAATTGCCCCGTGCCCTCAAGCGTCAGGCCCTCAGCGATTTTGAGAATCCCCGCGGCACTGGTGACCACATCTATGTCAGCCGCCTGCCCGCCCATGTCGGTCCGCACCCAGCCAGGGTGCAGCATCGCCACCGCAATGCCCATCGGTTCGAGATCGGTTGCCAGCCCCTGCATCACCTTGTTGACTGCCGCCTTCGAGGCCCGGTAGGCGATCCGGTCAGACTTGGCATGCGACAGGCTGCCCATCACCGACGAGACGGTGAGAATACGCGGATTGGCACTGCGCTTGAGATGCGGCAGAAAGGCCTGGCTCACCGCCAGCGGCGCCAGCGTGTTGACCGCAAGCGTCATGGCAAAGCCGTCAAAATCCATATCCAGCGTCGATTGCCGCGCGGGCCCGATGCTGCCGGCATTGTTGATCAGGATATCGATGGGTTCCGAGACACTGGCCGCAGCCGCCCGCACCGCCGCGTGGTCGGTGACATCAAACTTGAGATCATGAAATTTTGGATGCTCGCAGATGTGCGCGTCGGGATCGGCGACGACAGTCCGCGCCGAGCCATAGACCGTCCAGCCCTTGGCCAACGCCTGATTGGCGAGTTCAAGCCCGATGCCGCGATTGGTTCCGGTGATGAGGGTTGTGGTCAACGATAAATCTCCCTGCGGTGGCCTATCTCGATGACCACAACGGTCATCAGCCCCCCTGATATCTGCACGATAAGCCGCAGGTCTCCGACGCGGAACCGCCAAAGCTCCACACTCTTTCCCTGCAATCGGTTGGCAAGTTCGCGAGGATCGGGATGGCCCACAACCCGCTCATTGAGAAACTTCAAAACCCGGTTGCGATCCGCCGGACTGAGTTTTGAGAGTTGCTTCCGCGCTGATTTGGTAAACGAGACCGCCCAGGTCATTCGGCTGCGTGCAGCGGATTTCCGTTCTCGTCCGAGCCGTCACTGAATTCCGCAACAATGTCGGCCAGAGGGATACGTCCGCCATCATCATTGGCGATCGCTGCCTCGCCGATTGCCAGGTCTTCGAGATCCTCGACCCGATCCTTGATCGCGCGCAAAGCCAGATCTTCCTTGCTTATGCCAAGGTCTTTGGCAAAGCGGTCAAGCAGTTGTTCGAGGTCTTTCGGCAGGTCGAGGGTGATCATCGCAGCATTCCTTTACGCCAATTGTACTGCGCACGGCAATGCAATTCAACTCCGCCAAAACCAGGCCAGTCAAGGCCTGGTTGATCATTGGCGCATCAGAAACCGGCAGGCTTCTACCGCTTCAGCGGCTTGTAGGTCACCCGCTTCGGATTGACCGAGTCCGCACCGAGGCGGCGGATCTTGTCCTGCTCGTAATCCTCGAAGTTGCCTTCGAACCATTCGACATGGCTGTCGCCTTCAAAGGCGAGAATGTGGGTGGCCAACCGGTCGAGGAACATGCGGTCATGCGAGATGATGACGGCGCAACCGGCGAAGTTTTCCAGCGCATCTTCAAGCGCACCGAGCGTTTCGGTGTCGAGATCGTTGGTCGGCTCATCGAGCAGCAGCACGTTGCCGCCGGATTTCAGCAACTTGGCCAGATGCACCCGGTTGCGCTGACCGCCGGACAGCGTGCCGACCTTCTGCTGCTGATCGCCGCCCTTGAAGTTGAAGGTCGAGCAATAGGCGCGGGAGTTCATCTCGTGCCGGCCGAGCTTGATGATGTCGTTGCCGTCGGAAATCTCTTCCCAGACGCTCTTGTTGCCATCCAGTGAATCGCGGCTCTGGTCGACATAGGAGAGCTGAACCGTTTCGCCGATCGTGATGGTGCCGGAATCAGGCTCTTCCTGGCCGGTGATCATCCTAAACAGTGTGGTCTTGCCGGCGCCGTTGGGGCCGATGACACCGACAATGCCGCCGGGCGGCAGCTTGAAGGTCAGATCGTCAATCAGCAGCCGGTCGCCATAGGCCTTGGAAATGCCTTCCGCGTCGATCACCTGGTGGCCGAGCCGCTCACCGGTCGGAATGATGATCTGGGCGTTGCTGGGACTGCGGTCATTGGCGGCCTTGACCAGTTCATCATAGGCGCGGATACGCGCCTTGGATTTGGCCTGCCGGGCTTTCGGCGACGAAGCAATCCAGTCCTGCTCGCTGCTGAGCGCCTTCTGCCGGGCGGCGTCCTCGCGGCCTTCCTGTTTCATGCGCTTGCGCTTGGCTTCCAGATAAGCGGTGTAGTTGCCCTCGTAGGGGATGCCCTTGCCGCGGTCGAGTTCCAGAATCCAGCCGGTCACATTGTCAAGGAAGTAGCGGTCATGGGTAATCATGATCACGGCGCCGGGATATTCCCGCAAATGCTTCTCGAGCCAGGCGATGCTTTCGGCGTCGAGATGGTTGGTCGGCTCGTCGAGCAGCAGCAGATCAGGCTGGCGCAGAAGCAACGCGCACAGCGCAACGCGGCGCATTTCACCACCCGACAGGCTTTCCACGCTGGCTTCAGGCGGTGGGCAGCGCAACGCTTCCATCGCCATTTCCACCTGGCTGTCGAGATCCCACAGGTTCTGCGCGTCGATGACATCCTGGAGCTGCGCGCCTTCATCGGCGGTCTCGTCGGAATAGTTCATCATCAACTCGTTGTAGCGATCAAGGATCGCCTGCTTCTCGGCCACGCCTTCCATGACGTTTTCAAGCACCGTCTTGGACGGATCGAGCTTCGGTTCCTGCGGCAGGTAACCGAGTGTCGCGCCCTCGGCCAGCCAAGCCTCACCGGTGAACTCGCTGTCGAGCCCGGCCATGACCTTGAGAACCGTCGATTTACCGGCGCCGTTGGGACCAAGAATACCGATCTTGGCATCCGGGTAGAATGACAGATGGACGTTTTCGAGGACCTTCTTGGTGCCAAAGGACTTGTTGAGCCCCGCCATGTGATAGATGAACTGCCGTGCCACGATGCGCTCCAGACATGATTTGGATTGTTGTCCGCTGTCTATGCGAATTGGAGCGCGAGGGCAATGATGGCGCGCCAAACCTGCCAAAATGATCAGTCGGACGTTTGCTCAACCCGGCTGATGCGCCAGGCCTGAATTCCGACATAGGCACTTTCAGGCACTTGAACGGTCATTTCGTTATGAAGCGGGTGGTCGGCGACCTCTCCTGCCGAGATGGGCGTCAGCTGCCAGCGTTCGGCCACGAAGGTTCCTGGCGCGGCGGCTTGCTTGAGCTTTTCAAGAAAAGTCTGGTCAAACACGATCGCGCCTTCCAACTCCATCGACAAAAGGCTGGCGCCCTCGAAATTGCTTTCAATGATTATGGCGTTGCGAAAACTCGACGCGGCAATCGACGCACCGGTGAAGTCGGCCATTGCAACCACTGCGCCATCAAACAACGGCGCAATCGCTTGGATGCGAGCGAAAGCAGTGTTGTAAATGATGCTGTTTCTAAAACTCACCCCGGTCATACGGGTCGGAAGATAGTCGAAACCGTCCGCGCTGAAAGGCTCGGCCACCTCATCCGCCGGAAGTGACGAGAAATTCGTGCCGCGCACAACTGCGTTTTCAATTCGCGCCAGGTCAAGCTGCGCCGCGCCGAACTGGCTCCCGACCATCCGGGTCCAGGAAAAATCAGCATATGCCAGCCGTGCATGCCGCATTGAGAGCCCGCCGGCCAGCTCGCGGCGGAATTCGGCGAAGGAAAAATCCGCGCCCAAAAATGTCAGCGCCTCGGTATCGAGAATGGAGTTGGCTGACATCATCGTCAGAAGATCGCCGCGCTCCGGGCTGACCGGCCGGTCGACCAGCCGCTTGGTGTCGGTGCGCACCTGTTGTTGACTGTCGAACTCCGATGGATCGGCCAACGCGTCGCGCCGCTGGGCAAGCGCAGTGACGATCAGGCCTTCAGCGTCGCGTGGGTTTGCATTGGATGGCGCCAGGTAACGATAGGGCCGCGCCACCAGGCTTGCCGCGATGATGCGCCCGCGCGTGGAACTGCTGAGATTGAAGAGACCAAAGTTCTCGATATTGCCGCCACCATCGAGAAATGTCTGCCGTTCGGCTCCGATCAACGCACCGATTTCCACCACTTCCGGTCCGATCTGGGCGCTGCGTTCAGCTTCCGCCAACTGGATCTGGGTGTCGATCAACGCATTCTGAATATCAATACGCTGGTTCTGCTCCGTCAGCAGACCCGATTGCGCCCTTAACAACTTGTTCTGCTCGAACAGCAGCGCAGAACCCGCCAGCGCCGCCATTGCTGCAATCAGGCCGGTGATCGAGGCGATCAGCCAGCGCCGGGTCGAAACCCAGGCGTAACGTGCCAGCACGATCTCGGCAAAATCCCGCGCAGCATTTGTGGCTTCCTCGACCTTCTGACCGGCCGCAAAGCGCGCCACATCGGCCAGCGGCCCGGCAAATCTTGTGACTTCGATCTCGGTCCTTTGGAACAAACAGCGCCACAGCGGCTGGCGGAACACAAACACCAAAGACAACACGACGGTGACAAACAAGAGCGCCCCGAGCACGATCCCGAGGACAACCGAGCCGTGTTCGGAGAGAAAGCCCGGCATGAAAATCGCCGCTGGAATGCCGCAGGCAACACCAAGTACAAACACGATCATCGCCGATCCGCCATGAAAGCGGCGTCCCTGCGAGGCCCCGCCGGTCATCGCCGTTGACCGTCTCCGGTCATCGCCAGACGCTGCGCCCTGTTCCCCGCCGTCAATCGGATCTTCGGTTTCCAATCGGGTTGTCCCAAAATGTCCGGACGGCAGATCCACCGTCACACCCTGCTCAGGCGGAAACATTAGTCGTTACGGGACAAAAGGAAACCCTTCAGATGCCTGGCCGCCGATGTTGCCGTTCGCGGGTCATCTGTCAGCAAAAGACGAAGAGAGCTCCGAAAGGCCCCTCCGCGTCAGCGTCAAGGACAAGGCTCAGTCGCAGCCAAATCCGGCTCAGGCCGAGAAAGTGACGGCCACGCCCTTCTTGCGGAAATAGGACTGCATGATCTTGCGGCCCTGACGGTTGGACTGCGCCAGCTTGCCGGGTTCGAACTCGGCTTCCTTGACGCCTTCGCGCGCCATGGTGGCCTTGAGCGCGGCAATATGGATGTCAAGCTCTTCATTGTCGTTCTTGATCGACGTGTAGATATTGTCGATGGCTTGGGTCAGGGTCAGATCGCTCACGCTGTGCACTCCATGGCTTGTTGCCCCTCAACTAGCGATTTTTCCAGCAAGGGCAACCCGCCGATTTTAGGGCAGCCGATGAAGCGACACTCCGAAAGCACGTTATCATCCGGTGATTTCGCCAAAATAGGCTCGAAACTTGCCGGCACTCCCCGTTGCTGATGGCTTCATCTGGTGATCGCTCCTCACCCCCTCTTGATTTCCATGCCCCGGCCATGGCCAATGCTGCATGAGCAATTTCTCACCCTTTACCGTTTCGAGCCCGACCGGCGCGGAGCTTGCTGTAAGGCACATGCCAGCCGAGGGTCAGCCCCGTGGCGTGGTGCAGATCAACCACGGCCTGGCCGAACACGCGGCGCGCTACCAGCGCTTTGCCAAGTTCCTGGCTGAGCGCGGTTTTCATGTCTATGTCCATGACCACCGCGGCCATGGCGCCACCCGTGCGCCCGATGCCATCCCCGGCGCCTTTGCAGCCAAGGATGGGGCTGAGAAGGCGATTGCCGATGTCGCCGCCATTCACGCGCTGATTGGAAAACGCCATCCCGGCTTGCCGGTCGTCACCTTCGGCCATTCAATGGGCGGTCTGGTGGCGTTGAATTTCGCCGAACGGCACCCCGATGCCAGCGCCGCGCTTGCAGTATGGAATTCCAATTTCAACGCCGGGCTCGCCGGACGCGCCGGCCAGGGCTTCCTGGCCATCGAAGCATTCTTCAAGGGCTCCGACACCCCAAGCGCGATTTTGCCCAAACTCACCTTTCAGGCCTGGGCCAATGCCATGCCGGACCGGCGTACCGATTTCGACTGGCTCAGCCATGATGCGGCGGAAGTCGATCTCTATGTCGCCGATCCGCTCTGCGGTTGGGACGCCACTGTCAGCATGTGGCGGGACGTGTTTGACCTGATCTACACAGGCGGCTCCGAAGCAAGGCTGGTGCAATTGCCCAAGGACTTGCCGGTCCATCTGACCGGCGGCGCGGAGGACCCGGCGACAGACAAGGGCGCGGCGATCACATGGCTTGCCGGCCAGATGCGCAAGGTCGGACTTACCAACGTCACACTGCAAATCCTGCCCAAGACCCGGCACGAAACACTAAACGAAATCAACCGCGACCAGTCGATGGCCGATTTCGCCACCTGGCTTGACAATGCCCTGCCCGGCCCGGTCTGAACACAGTCGAACCAGGACCACCCAGAGCCCCGTGAACCGGCCCGCATTGCCGCGCTAAAACGTCTCAGTTGCGCGCGTGACAGGCTCCACAGAAACCTGCTAACAAACAGTCACTAACCGGAGGGCTGGTCCTATTTTCGATCTTTTCACGTGCGATAACCTCGGCACATTCTTGAAGCTGACCTCACGGGCAGCGGCGAGCGCATCCGATGTCTGATTCCAAGACCGCAGCCCCTTCAGACGCAGCGCCCGCGCCGCTTGCCGGCGTCCGCGTCATTGAACTGGCACGCATTCTGGCCGGTCCCTGGGCCGGACAGCTGCTCGCCGATCTCGGCGCCGACGTGATCAAGATCGAACACCCCGAAGGCGGTGACGACACCCGTCGCTGGGGCCCTCCCTTTGTCACCGGTGCAGATGGCGAGAACCTGTCCGCCGCCTATTACCACTCCGCCAACCGCGGCAAGCGCTCGATCACACTCGACATCGCCAGCTCCGAGGGAGCTCAGACCGCCCGCGACCTGATCGCCACTGCCGATGTGGTGCTCGAAAACTTCAAGGTCGGCGGGTTGAAGAAATACGGTCTCGATTATGACAGCCTGAAAGCTGCCAATCCGAAACTCGTCTATTTGTCAATTACCGGCTTCGGCCAGACCGGACCCTATGCGCCGCGCGCCGGCTATGATTTCATCATCCAGGCCATGGCCGGCATGATGTCGATCACCGGTGAACCCGGCCGCGAGCCGCAAAAGGCCGGCGTCGCCATTTCCGATATTTTCACCGGGCTCTATTCGGTGATCGCCATTCAGGCGGCGCTGCGCCACGCCGAGAAGACCGGCGAAGGCCAGATGATCGATATGGCGCTGTTTGACACCCAGGCCGGAGTCCTCGGCAATCAGAACCTCAACTATCTGGTCTCGGGTGTCGCTCCGGTCCAGATGGGCAACGCCCACATGAACATCGCCCCTTACGAGGTGTTCCCGGTCGCTGACGGCCACATCATCATCGCCGTCGGCAATGACGGACAGTTCCAGCGTTTCTGCAAGCTGTTGGGCGCCACCAAACTCGGCGCCGATCCGGAGTTCCAGACCAACCCGTCCCGCGTTGCCCACCGCGTGCGGCTGCGTACCGAGATCATTGCCCAGATGAGCACATGGACCAAGGTCGATATGCTAAAAGCCTGCGAGGCCAATGCCGTGCCAGCCGGGCCAATCAACAATATCGCCGAGATGTTCGACGACCCGCAGGCCATCGCGCGCGGGCTGCGGATGGATCTGACCGATCAGGCCGGAACCGAGATTCCTTCGGTGCGCGCGCCGATCATTCTTCCGGCCTCACCGCTTCACTATGACCGGCCAAGCCCTCGTCTGGGCGAACACACCGATGAGGTGCTGGCCGAACTTGAATCCATCAAATCCAAAGGACCACGCCCATGAAGACCGGTGGCCAACTCATTGTCGACTCGCTGAAAGCCAATGGCGTTCGCCAACTCTATTGCGTGCCTGGCGAGAGCTACCTTGCCGTGCTCGACGCGCTGATCGATTCCGACATCGGCGTCACCGTTTGCCGCCAGGAAGGCGGCGCCGCAATGATGGCCGATGCCTGGGGCAAGCTTACCGGCGAACCCGGCATCTGCTTCGTCACCCGCGCCCCCGGCGCCACCAATGCATCTGCCGGCCTGCATGTGGCGCGGCAGGATTCCACCCCGATGATCCTGTTCATCGGCCAGGTGCAGCGCGACGCCCGCGAACGCGAAGCCTTCCAGGAAGTCGAATACCGCCGGGCATTTACCGAATTTGCCAAATGGGTCGGCGAGATCGATGATCCGGCGCGGATCCCGGAATTCATCACCCGCGCCTTTGCCATCGCCACCTCCGGTCGTCCCGGCCCGGTGGTGCTGTCGCTGCCCGAGGACATGCTGCGCCAGATGGTCGAAAATCCCGTCGTGCCGCAACGATACACCAAGGTGGCCACCCGCCCCGGCGCCGTTGAACTGGGCGAACTGGAAGACCGGTTGGCAAGCGCCGAGCGTCCGGTGATGATCCTGGGCGGTTCCGGCTGGACCGAAAAAGCGGTCCACGAAGTCCAGGAATTCGCCAGCCGCGCCAGCGTTCCGGTCGGCGTCTCGCTCCGCCGCCAGATGCTGTTTGATCATCTTCACCCGGCCTATGCCGGCGATGTCGGCATCGGCATCAACCCCGCGCTGGCTGACGAGATCAAGAATTCCGACCTGGTGATCCTCCTCGGTGGCCGGTTCTCGGAAATGCCTTCATCGGGCTACACGCTGATGGACACCCCCTACCCCAAGCAACCGCTGGTCCATGTCCACGCCGATTCCTCCGAACTCGGCCGTGTCTACAAGCCGACAGTCGCCATCAATGCCGACCCGGCCTCTTTTGCCGCCAGCCTGCTGACCATCGGCAACGCGGTGCCTGCGAGCCGCGCCGCGCGCGTCAAGGCCATGCACGATTCCTACCTCGCCTGGTCAACGCCGCCCGAAACCGGTCCCGGCCCGGTACAGATGGGACCGATCGTCAACTGGCTGGAGGAAAACCTGCCCGAAGACGCGATCATGACCAATGGCGCCGGCAATTACGCCACCTGGGTCCACCGCTTCCATCGCTTCCGCGGCTTCGCCACCCAGGCGGCCCCCACATCCGGCACCATGGGCTATGGCGTCCCCGGCGCAGTTGGTGCCCAACAGGCGTTTCCGGACCGGCTGGTGGTCTGTTTTGCCGGCGACGGCTGCTTCCTGATGCACGGCCAGGAATTCGCCACCATGGTACGCCACCAGTTGCCGATCATCACCGTGGTGGTCAACAATGGCATCTACGGCACCATCCGCATGCATCAGGAGCGTGACTATCCCGGCCGTATCAGCGCCACGACACTGACCAATCCGGATTTCGCTGCCTATGCCCGTGCCTTCGGCGGCCATGGCGAAACCGTGGAGACAACAGCGGATTTCGCACCGGCCTTCGAGCGCGCCCGCGCCTCCGGCCTGCCTGCGATCATCGAGGTCAAGCTCGATCCCGAGGCCATCACCCCGACGCGGACAATGTCGCAGATCGCAGGCACCGGTGTGAAAAAATAGCCGCTGGCGCCCCCGTTGCCTTGTCGCGGCGTCCGACAACGCCAGATGGTTGGCTATGATGACCTCACAGCCAACCACCCAACTCTGCGTCTGGTATGATGGCGACTGCCCGGTCTGCCGACAGGAAGTGGCGCTTTATCACCATATCGACCGGCAGCAGCGGATCGCCTGGATAGACATCGTTGCCCTTACCGACAGCGAGCTGCCTTCGGACAAGAGCCGCGCCGATCTGCTCGGCAGGTTTCATGCGCGGGAGGCCAATGGCCCCTGGCACATAGGCGTCGATGCCTTTGCGGCGATCTGGGAGCAAATCCCGGTTCTCAGACGCCTTGCCTTGCTGTTCCGTACCCCCGGCATCCGGCAACTGGCCGAACTTTTCTATCGCGGATTTCTCAAATGGCAACGGCGGCACCGCGCCCGGCGCAACAATCAAATCGGCCTTATTTGAACCGGCTGCAGAACCTGTCCGCTCGCGGTTGATCAGCTCACTTTTGCGCGCGCAACACCCCGGCCCAGAGATCACCGTCGGTGGTCCATGGATCGCCACCGCCATTAAAACCGGTGCGCAGCTCATGAAAACCGGCCACCATTTCATGGTCCGACAACTGGCCGGTCTGCATCAAATCGGTTTTCAGCCGGTCGCGTTCATGGTCGACATCGGGTGCAATATGATGCGTCAGTTGCCCGGTTTCGTGGGAGATGCCGATGCCCCGGTCAAACGATGCCGCGCCGACATAGACACCAGGCTTCTGTGTCCCTTCATCCTCAGCAAGCAACCACAGCCGCACATGGTGCCGCGTGTCCGGATCAGGCCCGGCCGGTTTTTCAAATGCCAGATCCTCGCTTCGCCCGAACAGAAACAGCCGGCTGACGGGCGCGGTGACATAGGCGCGGTCGAGAATGATATCGGCGGCAATGTCCAAATCGCTTTTAAATCCGAGCGGATCAGGAGCAAACCAGCCGGCCGCTGCCATAGCGGATTTTATCGCCGCTTCGTCGCCGACCAGCGCCACATTGATCGGGTCACCGGCATGGTGATCCCGGGTCTCGGTCAAACGCGGCACACCGTCGGAAGGCTGGAAGAGTGGTTCGGACAGATAATCCCAGCCCAGTGGAACGAGAACGTAGGCCAGCACCGTGTAGATCAACGCCAGCGCGGCGATGGCAGCGAACATCCGCCGGGAATGTCGGGTTCTGCTTCGTCTGGTTGGCACGGCTGAACCATCCTTGCGGGTTTGGAGATCCTCATCGCAATTCATGCGCCATGCCCCGGCGCTTGTCCACAAATGGCGCCAGCGGTCCGGCCAGCGCTCAGCCGCGCATGTGTTCCGTATGCTGGTAGATCGCGGTCGAGCGAGCGCCGGAGCGGCAATAGCCGAGCATCGGAGTGGGCAATTCCTCGACAGCATCGAGCATTTCGCGCACCGCTTCGGCGGTCACGCCGGTAGGGCCCACCGGGATATGGCGGATTTCGAGACCAAGCGCTTCGGCTGCCTGCTTGATGCTGGCAAAACTCGGCTGATCGGCAGCCTCGCCATCGGGACGGTGGCACACGATCGATTTGAATCCGGCTGCCTTGATGGCGGCAAGGTCCTCTACGGAAATCTGGCCGGCAACGGAATAGGTGGGGGTAACGGGGCGAAGGTCCATGAAACGGTCTGCCTTTGAAGTGAGGCGCGCAAGCCTCGGGCGCGCCAGTATCCGGGATGCGTCCCTGACTTAAGCATTGGCTGCGATGCCGTCAATCCGGACGAACGATCGCTTCGGCAGATTCGCTCGGCGCGTCTTCAGGTCGCACCCGCGCGGGCACCTCGGCTATGATCTCGACAACATCGGGAAAACAGCCGCAGCAGCGGCCGCGCATCCGCATCGCGTGATAGACGGTGGAAGGCACGATCAGCCGCCAGGAATCGTCCGCAAGGAGCTGTTCCACGGCCTTTTCGATCTCGTGTCGAAACAGTATGTTGCACTGGCAAACAATCATGCGTGGTCCTGGACGCCTGCGTGGATGATGTGCGCCGCCGGTTGACGCTAAAACCTGTATGAATTACTCAACAATCATTGGTCGAGGCAAGTTCCGCTGTCAATTCCCTGAGGTCGGGGCATGCGAAACACCCCGACCGTGGCAAGGCTTGTCTAACCCGGGATCAAGCCAGACGTAAAGGATAAGCCGGCCAGTGGGCGAACGCGCACTCAAGACAGCAGCCTGGATTGTCTCCCTGCTTTGCCTCGCGCCAATTGTCGCGGTGGCTTTCGCGGCGGCGTCGGGCACATTTGACACCTGGAACAGCCTGATGGCGACGGTGCTGCCGCGCTATGCGCTGACCACGGTGCAACTGGTTGCCATCGTCGGCGTCGGCACGGCCGTTGTCGGCACCTCTACCGCCTGGTTGGTGACAACCTGCAGCTTCCCATTCCGCCGCACGTTCGAGATCGTTCTGGCGCTGCCGCTCGCCTTCCCTGCCTATGTGTTGGCCTATGCCTATACAGACCTGCTCGATCATCCCGGCGCGGTGCAAACAGCGCTCAGGGAAATCACTGGCTGGGGACCGCAGGATTACTGGTTCCCGGAAGTCCGTTCGCTCGGCGGAGCCGCAGCGATGTTGATTTTCGTACTCTACCCCTATGTCTATCTGCTGGCCCGCGCCGCCTTCCTCAAGCAGTCGCCAACGGCCTATTTCGCTGCCCGTACCTTGGGGCACACACCGTGGTCCGCCTTCTGGCGGGTAAGCCTGCCGATGGCGCGCCCGGCCATTGCCGGCGGCGTGCTGTTGGCACTGATGGAAACCATCGCCGATTTCGGCACTGTGGCGCATTTCGGCGTGCAGACCTTCGCCACAGGAATCTACAGCGCCTGGTTTTCCATGGGCGACCGCATGGCGGCCTCGCAACTTGCCATGTGCCTGCTCGTTGTGGCGCTGGCATTCGCACTGCTCGAACGCGCCGAGCGCGGCGCCGCAAAACGCTTTCCCGCAGGCTCGCGCGTTGAAACCATGGAGCGGCATAACCTGGGCGGCTGGCGCGCCGCTGCGGCTTTTACAGCCTGCGTTCTGCCTGTCGCCATCGGCTTTGCCATTCCGCTGGTGGTTCTGGCAGACATGGCGATTGGCGCCGGTAAATCACCGTTTTCACCACGCTATCTCGGTTATGTGCAAAACTCGCTGACGCTGGCATCAATCACCGCGGCTGTGACTGTCGTATGCGCCGTCATCATCGGTTTTTGTGCCCGCATCGCGCCGAGCCTGGCGTCGCGCTTTTCCGCAACTGCGGCAGGCATTGGCTATGCCGTGCCTGGTGGAGTAATCGCGGTGGGACTGCTGGTGCCCTTTGCCGCACTCGACAACATGGTCGACGCCTGGGCGCGGACCAATTTCGACGTCTCCACCGGCCTGTTCTTCACCGGCTCCGTCGGGTTATTGGTGGTGGCCTATATGGTGCGCTTCATCGCTTCGGCGCTGGGCGCCTTCGACACCGGCATCTCGGCGATCAAGCCAAACATCGACGCCGCCGCCCGCACGCTTGGTCGCACCTCGGGCCGCATGCTCATCGAAGTTCATCTGCCTTTGCTCCGCCCCAGCCTGCTGACCGCATTGCTGATTGTCTTTGTCGATGTGATGAAGGAGCTGCCGGCGACGCTGATCATGCGGCCATTCAATTTCGACACGCTGGCTGTGCAGGCCTACCGGCTCGCCTCAGACGAACGCCTCAACCAGGCGGCCCTGCCCTCGCTGATGATTGTCGGCTTTGGCCTGCTGCCAGTCATTCTGCTGTGCCACACGATTGGCCGGTCAGGGCGCCCACAAAACCGGGTGATCCGCCCCCAGGCCGAAGCGCTGCTGCCCGCAGTCTGAGACACGCGCCGGCAAAGCAATTTCAGCGCTACCCGACTTCAATCCTCTTTCAACCGGTCCATCGCCCAGCCGACGGTGAAGCCGTGCAGGATAGTCGACATCAAGATGACAAGAGCGATAAGAGACCAGAGCTGGGCCTCGTTGGTGAACTCGATATGGCTCCCCGCATAGCACAGGTAGTAGATCGAGCCGATGCCGCGAACCCCATAGACTGAAACCACCGCTCTGCTGCGGTTGTCGAGGTCCGTTTTCGACAAAGCGATCCATCCCGATAGAGGGCGGATCACCAGTATCAGCAAGATGGCCACGACAAAATGTGTCCACGTCAAATCGGCAAACAGGACCGGCAGAACGCTGCCGAGCGCAATAAGCAGCAGCGCGGTCAGCGCATGTTCGATGGATTCCGAAAAATCGTGCAGCTGCCGATGGAAGTGATGCTCTGCCTTGATCCGCCGCAGGGTCAGCCCCAGAACCGCAACGGCGATGAAACCATAGCCTTCGATCAGCTCGGTCGAGCCATAACACAATAGCACGCCCGCCAGCGCGATGACCCCGGACCCGGTTTCAGCCAGAACCGCTCCTTTTGGCACCTTGAAAAGAATGAACCCCAACAGCCTGCCGCCGGCCCAGCCCATGCCGACCCCCAGAGCGATCCGGTAGACAATGTCGCGCAGGAACCAGTCGACAGCCCATATTCCGGGGTTGAGGCCTTCGGCAGCGACGATCAGCCCGAGATAGACGAAGGGAAATGCCAGCCCGTCGTTCAGACCCGCCTCTGTGGTCAAGGTGAAGCGAACCGGGTGTTCAGCGCCTTCATGCGGCGGTCCGACCTGAACATCGGCTGCCAGCACCGGATCCGTCGGCGCCAGCACCGCGCCAAGCAGTATGGCACCGGCCACCGTCAGCCCCGCAAGACCAACCCCCAGCAAGGCGACGGCCAGAATGGTCAGTGGCATCGCGATGCCGAGCATGCGCGTGGTCGGTGTCCAGCGTTTCCAGGGACGCAGACTGTCAATGCGCATGCCGGCACCGAAAAGAGCCACAATGACGGTCAGTTCGCTCACCAGTTCCCAGGGCAGCGGCACCTGACGTGGGTCCGGCAGCGTCGGCAATCCCGGCATCAGCAATGCGGCCCCGGCGCCGAACAGGATCATCAGCGGCGCTGATGCCGGTTCGCGTTTGGAAATCAGCCGTGGCAGCCACCGCGCAACGATCACGATCACGCCGATAACAGCCAGTGCGACGTGATAGGAGTTCAATCCGAAGAATGGTTCGTTCTGCAAAATTTTGTCCCGTACCGGAATATGACAATCATTGTCCTACAACGAATAACCGCGAACGACCAGTTGTCATAAACGCAGACGCCCGAACCGAAGACGGTAAGTGCGTGCCGCGCTGGAGCTTTTGCCACAGTCAGCTTTCGAAATTCTGCATTTTAAATCTTGAAGGCGCAGCTAACGGAAACTCTCCCAATTCGGATACTGGTTGCACAACAGTTTTGGCCAGAAACAGCTTTCATGCACATGAAAAAAGGCCCGGACGCCAAATGTCCGGACCTTTTCTCTGGCCGGGGCAACGGTCATTCCCCCGGCGGTAGTTATGGGTGGAGTACGGCTTACTTGTAGCCGACCTCGTTGTAGATTTCCTGGGCGCGGGCCTGGTTTTCGCCGAGCTTGTTGAGGTTGAGCGTGTCGGCGGTGAAGCTGCCCAAACCCTCGACCACCGAGGAGGCTGAAATGCCTTCAACCACCGGATACTCATTGTTGCCGTTGGCAAAATAGGCCTGCGCCTGATCCGACGTGAAATACTCCAGCAGCTTGATCGCATTGTCGCGGTGCGGCGCATGGGTTGTCACACCGGCGCCGGAGATGTTGACGTGTGTGCCATTGCCGTCTTGATCCGGGAAGACGACGCCGATCTTGTCGATGCCTTCAGTCAGGCCGTCGACCTGACCGGCGAGACCGCGGGCGAAGTAATAGGTGTTGGCAATGGCAATGCCGCACTCGCCCGAGACCAGACCCTTGAGCTGGTCGGTGTCGCCGCCCTGCGGATCACGCGCCAGATTGTCCTTCAGGCCCTGCGCCCAGTCCTTGGCGGCCTCATCGCCATTGTGCGCTATATAGGCGCCGAGCAGCGACAGCATGTAGATGTTGGAACTCGACCGGGCACACAGCAGGCCCTTGTACTTCGGATCGGCCAGCGCCGCATAGGTCTGCGGCGGCTCGCTTACTCTGTCCTTGTCATAGAAGATCACCCGGGCGCGCTTGGAAATGCCGAACCAATGCCCCTCAGGGTGGCGCAGACTTTCGGGAACGCGGGCATTGAGAACATCCGAGTCAACAGCCGAAAGCAGACCGGCCTGTTCCGCACGCCACAAACGGCCGGCATCGGCGGTGATGAACACGTCTGCCGGACTGTTGGCGCCTTCCGCCTTCATCCGCTCGATCAACTCGTCTTCCTTGCCCTCGATCAGGTTGATCTCGATGCCGGTAGCTGCGGTGAAATCGCTGTAGAGACGTTCGTCGGTGTCGTAATGGCGCGACGAATAGATATTGACCTCGCCATCGGCATAGGCCGGCACGGCGATGGTGGCGAAGACGGCAACGGAGGCGAGAAGTGCGAGCACGCGCGGTGTAGAGATGGCCATTGAAAACTCCATGAGAACCCGAAAGGGTCTGGTGTACGTAAACTAGACTATATCACTCATGATTATAAATCATCTGAGTTCCTGTCAACTGGTTCGCGGCAATAACATGAGTTTTTGAAGCAGGTTTATGCGGCATGCGCAAATCAGAATAATCCAACAGGCAGCCCCATCATATCCGGTGGTGGATCGCTTAAGCCCATGCCTCACGGCCTTGTGACTAGACGACCGGTCTATTTACCTCCATATCACCGTCATGACCGCACCGAAGAAATCCGAACAGACCCGTTCCCGCATCCTTGCCGAAGGCCGGGCGCTTGTGCTTGCCCAAGGCTTTGGCGGCCTCGGACTCACCGAACTGCTGACTGTTTCGGGCGTACCGAAAGGTTCGTTCTATTACTACTTCCCCTCCAAGGAAGCCTTCGGCTGCGAGATGCTCAACGCCTATGTCACTGATTACCTGGCGGCCCTCGACGCCATCATTGCCCAGCCTCAACCAGCCGCCGAACGCATGGACAGCTTCTTCAGCTCAGCCCTTGGCGGTGATGCCGGATCAATGGCCGATCGCTGCCTGGTGGTCAAACTCGCTGCCGAAATCACCGACCTGTCCGAAGACATGCGGCAGATCCTCGATGACGGCGTCACTGCTGTGTGTGACCGCCTCGCCCAAATGCTGCGCGAAGGCGCCGAAGACGGCTCCATCATTTTGCAAGTCGATCCCGCCTGCGCCGCCACCCTGCTCTACAGCCAATGGCTCGGAGCGGCGATCATCGCCAAATTGTCAAGGCGCCCGCACCCCCTCGAACAGGCGCTTGCCGATACGCGGCGCCGGTTCTTCACCTGACACCACACCTACCTCCCCTCTCGAAATCCTGCGCATTGCAGGCACACCAAAGGATACTATTATGAAAGCTGCAACTTACACAAAATTTGGCGAACCGGCCGACGTTCTCGTCGTCAAGGACGTCGCCCGGCCTGAACCGAAAGCCGGTGAAGTCCTCATCCGCACCATCCTCTCGCCGATCCACAACCACGATCTGTGGACCATTCGCGGCACCTATGGCTACAAGCCAGAACTGCCGGCGCTTGGCGGCAGCGAAGCCGTCGGCACAGTTGAAGCGGTCGGCGACGCCGTCGATGTCACACTGATCGGCAAGCGCGTCGTCAATGCCGGCAAGATCGGCACCTGGGCCGAATATTTCACCGCCCCTGCAGCTGGCATTTTGCCACTGCCTGACGCGATTTCCGACGAAGCCGGCGCGCAATTGGTCGCAATGCCGTTCAGCGCCATATCGCTTCTCGAATTCTTGCACGTCAAGGAAGGCGACACCGTCATCCAGACCGCCGCCAATGGCGCTGTCGGCAAGATCTTCGCCGATCTCGCCCTCGCCCGCGGCATCAAGACCGTCAATCTGGTGCGCCGCACCGAGGCCGTTGCCGAACTTGAAGCGCTGGGCATGGAAAACGTGCTGTCGACCGACCAGGATGGATGGCAGAAGCGCGCCCGCGACATCGTCGGCAAGGACGGCGCGCAAGCCGCGATCGATTCCGTCGGCGGCCCGATCGTCGCCGATATTGCCGACCTGCTCGGCCTCAACGGCTTGCTGGTGGTATTCGGCACGGCCACAGGTGTGCCGCTCGAACTGCGCGCCGGCTCGATGATCACCAACCACCTCACTGTCAAGGGCTTCTGGGGCTCGCGCATCAGCTCCGAAATGGCCGCTGACGAAAAGGTCCGCCTGATAACCGAACTGGTCACGCTCGCCGCCCACGGCAAGCTGAAGCTGCCCTCGGGCGGTGAATTCAGCCTCGACAACGTGGTCGACGCAGTCAAGGCATCGCTGACACCGGGCAAGTCAGGAAAGATCCTGATTCGTCCCTGATCCGGACTGACAAGACAATCAGGCCCGCGCCGGAACACTTTTGGCGCGGGCCTTCTGCATGTCTTTGGGCTCTAAAACCGCTCCTCCAGCCAATCCGTTGCCGGCGGCAGGCCTCATCCGCGGAAAGGCTCGCGATAAGGTTCGTTTGTCCTGTTGAGCGCAGCTCTGCAGCCCGGCTGTCCAGCAGACTCTGAAAATTGGCGACTTAACCCTGCAAATGCTCGAACAGACGTGCCACTGCTTCAGCACCGGGATCGGTATGGCCTTCAAGCTGCTGGGCATTGATATAGGTTGCCCGGCCTGCATTCGCCTTGGTCAATGTTGCAGTATGATCTGCACCTGCACGCGCTGCCTTGGCAGCCAGTTGCAGATTGTCTTCCAATGCGTCGAGTGCCGGATGAAGCGCATCCACCATGGTTCTGTCGCCCAGCTTGGCGCCGCCAATTTCCTGCATTCTTGCCAGTCCGGCCTTCAGCGAGCCGGTCATCGAGAGGCCGCTTGAAGCAGCATCGCCTGCCGCGGCAAAGAAGATCGCCAGCAACACGCCGGAGGAGCCGCCCATCGTCTGGCTGAGTTCCTGGCCAATGGCGCGGTAGAGCTGGGTGTGATCAGCCAGGGGAAGCGTGTCCATCGTGGCAATCAGCGCGCGCGCGGCCCCGGCCAGCGTCGATCCTGTGTCGCCATCTCCGGATTTGGCGTCCAGCGCATTCAGGTCCGCTTCGGACTTGATCAGGATCTCGCAGCACTTGGTCAGGAAGGCGCGGGTTTCGGCGTGCTCGGATGGCAGCGGCTTGATCGGTGCCAGACCATCCGGAAGGTTGAGGACGGTCACCGGCGTGATTTCGGAAATGCCCGGCCAGGCAGAAAGCGGCGTTGATTGTGAAAGCGCATCAAGGTCTTCAGCGTCCACTGGATAGACTGACACCGAGAAGCCGCGCATATCCAGAGATGTGACCATTGCGGCTGGCCCGACGATCCATTTCAGTTTGCCGGCAATACTGGAATTGACCATTTCATTGGCCAGAACAGCCATTTCGAGAACAGAGGCTCCGCCCAGATTGTTCAGAAGCGCGACATGATGGCCGTCGCCCATGTGCTTGCCGAGCTTTGCGACGACCGCATCCATCGCCTGCCTTGCATCGGAATACTGAATCTGCTCGACACCGGCTTCGCCGTGGATGCCCAGACCTAGCTCGGCCATGCCCTTTGGAATGCGGGACTCTTTTGGCGAGCCCGGAACGGTACAGGTATCAAGAGACATGCCGATGGTCTTGGTGCCGGCAATGACTTTTTCGACCCGTCTGGTGATTTCACCCAGTTTGACCCCACGCGCAGCCAGAGCCCCGGCGATCTTGTGCACGAACAGGGTACCGGCGACACCACGCGCCTGCGGCAAGTCAGGCAAGGCCACATCATCATCGACAACAACCATGCTGACATCGAGGCCGAAAGCCTTTGCACGCTCGGCCGCCAATCCGAAATTCAACCGGTCGCCGGTGTAGTTCTTGACGATCAGCAGACAGCCGGCAGGACCGGTCACGGCCAAAATTCCAGCCAGTACAGCATCGACAGAAGGCGAGGCAAACACATCGCCACAAACGGCCGCAGTCAGCATGCCTTCGCCGACAAATCCGGCGTGTGCAGGTTCGTGGCCGGATCCACCGCCAGATACCAGCGCCACTTTCGACTTGTCCCAGTCATTGCGGACCACTACCCGGATATGCGGGTAGCCATCCAGCCGCGCGAGCTTGCCGCCGGACACCGCAATGACACCGTCGACCGCATCGGTGACAATATCTTCCTTGTTGTTCATAAACTGGGTCATAGGACGTTCTCCTCGGCAATTCGTGCGCCATCAATATCGAAATAGAACGGTTTTTCCGGCCTGATCTTGACGATGTCCCCCTCGGTCAATGGTGTGTGCGCATCCGTGACAGAGATCAGATCATGGTTCTTGAAAGACAGATGCAACCGGGTCTGGTCTCCCAGATGTTCGACGCGTTTAACGAGGCTGTCTTCGCCGGATCCCTGGGCAATTTGCTCAGGCCGGAGGCCAATGTTGACTGCATTCTTGGGTGCGCCAGTGAAAAGGTCAGCGGGCAGAATATTGATCCGAGGCTGGCCAAGACGACTTGCGGCATAAATGCTCACCGGGTTTTCGTAGATTTCCCGCGGGCTGCCGAATTGAACCAGCTTGCCCTTATCCAGAACGCCGACATGGGTCGCCATGGTCATGGCTTCGATCTGGTCGTGGGTCACATAAAGCAGGGTTGCGCCGGACATCGATTGAATGCGCTTCAATTCAATCCTCAGATCAGCGCGAAGCTTGGCATCCAGCGAACTCAGCGGCTCATCCATCAGGTAGATGGCGGGGTTTCTGACCAGGGCGCGGCCGATGGAAACACGCTGCATTTCACCGCCCGACAGGGCTGTCGCCTTGTTGTCGAGCTTGTGGGAGATCTGCAGGACCTCGGCAACTTCCTTGATCTTGCGGGCGATCTCATCGGCAGGCGTATTGAGCAATGGCGACTTCAACGGAAACGCCAGGTTCTCGCGTACAGTGAGATGCGGATAGAGCGAGTATTGCTGGAACACCATGGCGACGTTTCTCTGAGCCGGCGTCAGCCCGGTCATCGATTGGCCACCGATGGAAATCTCGCCAGAATCAGGAGTATCAAGACCCGAGACCATGCGCAGTGTGGTGGTTTTTCCAGCGCCCGTGGGCCCGAGCAGAACCACGAAGGATCCGTCCGGGATTGTCATGCTGACATTATCAAGCGCGATCTCGGAGCCGAATGTCTTGGTCACATTCTTCAGAACAACTTCAGCCATGTCTCAAGACCTCCTGATTGGCTTGCGACAGCAGCGCCTTGCCCGTCTCGGTATTGAAGATGGTTATGGTGCGCTCATCAAATTCCAACCCCACCTTCTCGCCAACCCTGATGGCATGAGAAGCGCTGGTCCGCGCCTTCAAATTCCCGTTCGGCGTGGCGACGGTGACGATCTGGGTCGTGCCAAGATACTCGGTAGCCAGCACTTCACCCTTATACGCACTGGAATCGGCAAAGTGCACATGCTCGGGCCGGACGCCAAATGCCAGCTTTCCCCCTGCCCCTTCGAGCGAAGCCGGTATGGTGAAATCGACACCGTTCAGCTCAACACTGCTCTGGTTGTTTCCCAGGATTCCGTCAAAATTCAGAAAATTCATCGATGGGGAACCGAGAAAACTGGCGACGAACATCGTCGAGGGCCAATCATAGATTTGCTGCGGACGGCCGAACTGTTCGACCACGCCATGGTTCATCACCACGATCTTGTCGCCCATCTGCATGGCCTCCAACTGATCATGGGTCACATAGACCGTCGTTGCCCCCATCCGGTCATGAAGCGCGCGCAACTCTTCCGACATGCGCTCGCGGAACTCGGCGTCGAGCGCGCCCAGCGGTTCGTCCATCAGGAAGGCTTTCGGATCGCGGACGATGGCACGTCCCAGCGCCACACGCTGACGGTCGCCGCCGGACAGGCCGCCCACCGGGCGATTGAGAATGTCGGTAATCCCGAGGATTTCGGCCACCTCGGCAACCTTCTTTTTCACCTGGGCCCGGGGCATGCCCTGGCTGATCAGCGGGTAGGAAATGTTCTTGCCGACATTCATGTGCGGATAGAGCGCGAACATCTGGAAGACGAAGGCGATGTCACGCTGGCTGGCAGGCTTCATGCCCACTTCTTCACCATCGATGTAGATTTCGCCGCTTGTCGGCAGCTCAAGTCCGGCCATCATTCGCAAGGTTGTCGTCTTGCCGCAACCGGAGGGACCGAGCAGCATGAAGAATTCACCATCCTCAACCGTGAAGGTGGAGGATTTGACCGCATTGAATGTCCCAAAATCCTTGCGCAGATTCTTGATCATGATCTGTGCCATGGGTTACTCCGGGAAATGGCTGACGATGATGAACATCACGGTGCCAACCAAGGTTACGATGAAGGAATAGGTGTACAGCCACAGTGCGAAAGGCTGCATCAGCATGACCACGCCCAGCGCGATCAAGATCGATGCCAGCATTTCCCAGGAACCGCGCCTGCCACGCACCAAGCCGTTGAAGAAGTTTGTCATTTGCGAACCGCTCCGAAGGTGATGCCGCGAAGCAGGTGCTTGCGCAGGAGAATGGTGAAAACCATCACGGGAACCAGGAAGATCGTCGCACCGGCAGCAACCGCCGGCCAGTCCTGTCCGCCCACACCGATGATCGTCGGAATGAAGGGAGGCGCTGTTTGCGCGGTGCCAGAAGTCAACAGCACGGCAAGCGCATATTCATTCCACGAGAAGATCAGGCAGAAGATGGCGGTCGAGGCGATACCGGTTGCGGCCTGCGGCAGCACGACCTTGTAAAAAGCCTGAAACCGTGTGTAACCGTCGATCAATGCGGCTTCTTCATACTCAATCGGGATTTCATCGATGAACCCGTTGATCAGCCAGACCGCGAGCGACAGGTTGATCGCGGTATAGAGCAGGATCATGCCGGCATGGGTGTCATTCAGACCCAGGTTCCTGAACATCAGGAAGATCGGAATGGCGACCGCGATCGGCGGCATCATCCGCGTCGACAGAATGAAAAACAGCAGGTCATCCTTGAGAGGAACCTTGAATCTCGAAAACGCATAGGCGGCAGCGGTTCCCAGAAAGATGGCGAAGAATGTCGAGCCGAAGCCGATGATGACGGAGTTGAAAAACCGCTCGGAATAGCGCGAGGTCCCGACAATCGTGTTGCCCTTGTTGCGCACCAGCTGCTCATACCAAGGCAAGTCTTCACGCGGCTGTTCAGCAAGCTCCGGGCTCAAACGTGTCTGGGTGGTGAAGACATTGACATAGCCTTCGACCGTCGGCTGAAACAGGATCTTCGGCGGATAGGCGATGGAATCGACCGATGATTTGAAACCGGTCGCGACGATCCACAAAAGCGGCAACATGGTGATCAGTGCATAGCCGATCACCAGAATGCCGGCGATCCATTTCTGCCTGGCTGACGGCTGCGTAACAGAGTAGCTCATCGTTGTTTCACCTTGTTGAGCGCCTTCACGTAGATGGATGCCAGTCCAAACACCGTGACAAACAGGATCACCGCATAGGCGGACGAAAACCCGGTGCGCCATTTCTCAAAGGCTTCGCGCTTGAGATCGATGGACGTCAGCGTCGTGGTATTTCCCGGACCGCCACCGGTCAGTTGCACCACCAAGTCGAACATCTTGAAGTTTTCGATGCCGCGGAACAACACTGCCAGCATCAGGAAGGGCAGGATCATCGGGATGGTGATGGTCCAGAACTGGCGCCATTTGCTGGCCCGGTCGCATTCCGCCGCTTCATAGATGCTGTCGGGAATCGACCTCAGCCCTGCAAGGCAGATCAGCATCACGAAAGGCGTCCACATCCAGGTGTCGACAATCACGATCGACCAGGGTGCGAGCGAGACTTCGCCGATCATCGAAAAGCTTGACGGATCGGCGCCGGTGACAAAGCCGACGACATAGTTGAACAGGCCGATCTGCGGCTCATAGAGGAAGGTCCAGAAATTGCCGACCACCGCGGGCGACAGCATCATCGGAAACACGATGATCGTGGTCCAGAGATCATTGCCCTTGAATTTCTTGTTGATGAGATAGGCCAGCGTAAAGCCGATCAGAACCTGACAGACGATTGTCCAGATCAGGAAATGCGCGGTTGCCTGCATCGTCATCCAGATGTCGGGATCACCCAGGACCCGCTCGTAATTGCGCAACCCCACCCATTCGACGGCATTGTTGGGGCGGTTCACCCGGAAATTGGTGAAGCTGAGATAAATCGTCCAGATGAGCGGGAAAATATTGATCGCCAACAGGATGAAGATTGTTGGTGCGACAAAGATCCAGGCAATGGCTCGGTCTGAAAGCCCTTTTACCTTTTGCACGACGACAGTCGGGGTCGCCCGAGCAGCGCGGTCTATCACTGAGTTTGACATAGCAGATTCACCTGATTCCCATTGGTGAGGCCGGAATACGATCTTCCGGCCTCACAGCTCATTGGGAGGAGCAAGAGGGGTTAAGGCTTACTTCTTGCCTTCGTCTTCAAAGACTTCATCCCAGTCCTTGACCAAACCATCCATGGTTTCCTTGGCGGTACCGTTGCCGGCAACCACGTAGTTGTGCACACGCTTCTGCATCGGCAGCAGCAGGGATGCATAGGAAGGTTCCGCCCAGAAATCCTTCACGATGGCCATGGAGTCGAGGAAGGTCTGCGCAAATGGCTGACTTTCAGCAAAGCCCGGCGCTTCCACGACGGCACGCATTGCGGATGCACCGCCGACGTCCCACCATTTCTGCTGAACATCCTTTTGAGCGAACCATTTGATGTATTCGAGCGCTGCATCCATGTTTTCAGTGTTTGCAACAACCGAAATACCTTGGCCGCCAAGCTGGGCGAACTGACCGGCAGGACCCGCCGGGTTGGCAAAATAGCCTGACTTGCCGCCACCCACATTCGGATCAACTTCAACGCCCGGCCAGATGAACGCGAAGTTCATCTGCATGGCAACCTGACCAGACTTATAGGCATCGATATTCTGCGACATGTAGGCATCAGACGCACCCGGAGGGGTGCAGCAATCATACAGCGCCTTGTAGAATTCGAGGCCTTCAATCGCGCCGTCGGAATTGACGAAGCCTTCGAGATCGTAGGGCTTGTCCGGATTTTCGTACTGGAAACCGTAGTTATACAGGACGTTGGTGACGCCCATGGTGATGCCTTCGGAACCGCGTTCGGTATAGATCGCCGCGCCATAGACTTTCTTGCCGTCGATATCACGACCCTGGAAGAATTCACCAATCTGCTTGAGCTCTTCAAGGGTCTTCGGCGCATCCAGATCGCGGCCGTATTTTTCCTTGAATTCAGCCTGGATTTCAGGTCGCGAAAACCAGTCCTTGCGGTAGGTCCAGCCGACAACGTCGGCATAGGCTGGCAACGCATAATAGTTCGGCGTGTTTTTCGGCCATTCGGCATAACCGGTGACGGTCGCAGGCAGGAAATCATCCATCTTGATGCCTTCGGCATCGAAGAAGTCATTGAGTTTCACATACTGGCCGTTCTCGGCAGCACCACCGATCCACTGGCTGTCGCCGATCAACAGATCGCACAGCTTGCCGCCGGAATTGAGCTCGTTGAGCATGCGGTCAGCGAAGTTTGGCCACGGCACGAATTCGAAGCTCATCTTGTGTCCGGATTCGGCTTCGAAATCCTTGCTCATCTCGACCAGCGCATTGGCCGGATCCCAGGCAGCCCAGCAAAGGGTCAGATCAGCGGCCTGAGCAGAACCGGCACCTGCCGTCGCCCCGACCATCAGACCGATCGCTGCTGCGGAATTCATCAGATTGAATTTCATAGTAGACATTCCTCCCGTTTAACAATCCCGCCAGCATGGCAGGGCCTCCTACCCTTATCCATAATGAGGTGCGCACCTCATTGCAAGCGAATCTTGAGGTGCGCACCTCAAAAGTTGCATTCCTGCGAATTTTATTGAACAAATTGACTGGCGAGAGATATGAGAAACCCCGATTGACGCGGAACACTTCAGGCAGATGCGACCAACAGCAAAAGACTTAGCGGCAGAAGCAGGCGTAAGCCTCGCAACCATAGACCGTGTCCTGAACGGCCGCCCGGGTGTGAAGGCTCGAACGGTGGCCAAGGTCAACGAGGCGATTGCCCGAATTGGCTTTGTCCCCAATCTGTCCGCGGTCAACCTTGCCCGGAAGAAAAATTACCAGTTTCGGTTCCTGCTGCCCGAACACGGCGATCAGTTTCTGGACGTTCTGGCAAAACACATTGAAGAAGCCAGGAAGGCTTTTGCCGCAGAGATGATAGACGCCACAACGGTTCGCCTTCCGGCTGAAGACCCCTATCGGTTGGCAAGCTATCTGGGTCAACTGGATGCCAAACTGGTGCATGGCATCGCAATCATGACGCCGGAATCTCCGCAGGTTCGCGATGCGATCAACCGCCTGCTGGAACGCGGAATCGAAGTCGTCCAGTTTCTGGCCGGCCAGCCAAAAGCAGCCAGCAACGACTTCGTCGGCATCAACAATCACGCAGCCGGCGCCACTGCTGCGCAGTTGATGGGCCGATTCCTGGGCGGGAAAAAGGGAAAAATCATCGTCACTTCCGAGACCATGCAATCGCGGGACAGTATTGACCGAAGGCTGGGTTTCGATGAGGTCATCAACCGCGAATATCCGCAACTCCAGACCCTGCCCTCCATTGAAACGCACGGGGATCTCGAAAGAACACGGAAAATCTTCAAGAATATTGTTGCAAATTATCCAGACATCCTGGGCTTGTACGTCATGAGTGCAGAGGCTCGTATTCCGATCGAGGAAATATCAACAATCACCACCAGACCTCTGGTGAAAATCGTTCATGAGCGCACCCCCTTCACGGAAGCCGCGTTGCAGAGTGGGAAAATAGATGCGGTGATTGCGCAAAATCCCGGTCACTTGGTCAGAAGTGCAATCCGTATTCTCAAAGCTCGAAACGACCAGCGAGAACCCGTAGCCTCACAAGAAAAAATCCGCATCGAGATCCTCCTGAAGGAAAACCTTTAGCAATGGATCGATTTGAGGGGCAGAAAAATTGGACCTCCCGTCAAATGAAACCATTTGACCGCGACATGCATCAGAACCCCTCGCCCTCTTCCTGAATGACCTTCAGGCTGCCGTTCTCGATGCGATGCACCACCATGCGCCGCTCGATCCGGCCATCCGGGCGGAACCGGAACAGCCCGGTCGCGGCGCGGAAACCCTGGCTCGAGGTCAGGTTCGCGACCGTAATGGCGTCAGCCCCGCCCGAGCGCACAAGACCCGCCGCGATAGCCACGGAATCATAGCCAATCGCCGCATCATAGCTCGGGCTTCGGCCGAACCTGGCCTTGAAGCGGTCGGCAATCACGTGGACGCTTTCGGTTGACGGGATCGCCACCATCAGGCCTTGCGCCGATGGCGACTTGTAGATCACTTCGGGGATAAGCGAGGTGGCGATCGCCGTGGCGATGGATTTTCCGAATTCGCCGGCCGCCAGGATGTCGATCACTTGGCCGATGGCTTTGCCGCCACCAAGCAACACGATCGTATTGGCCTTGCCAAAGACAGCCGCGCCATTTGCGAAAGCCGCGCGCAAATTCTTGCCGCTTGCCGGATAGGGCACGAACCCGACGGTGTTGCCGCCCTTGAGCCTGATCCCTTCGCGCAAGCGCAGAAGGTTTTCTGCGGGAAATCCCGCTTCATGCACGACGACGATGTTCTTCTGCTTGGCCGCGACTGCGACGCCGACGCCCTCGAGCGCGCTGTCGATCGCATCACCATAGAGCGGCCAGATATGAGTGCCGCCGGCGGAGTTGTTGGCCACCAGCGCCAGGATCGGCGGGCGAGGCAGGCTTGTTGCGGAAATGATCTTCGACACTTCCGTGTTCGTCGCCGGGCCGATGATCAGCTTTGTTCCTGCGGCCGTTGCGGCCTGAACCTTGCTGACGGCCTCCCCTGAGCGGGAACTGAAGGCATGGAAATCAATCCTCAGCTGACCGGCGCCGAGGTCATCCAGCGCCAGCCGGGCGCCATCGGCGATATCGGCGGCCTGAGCCCGCATGGAGCTGTCGGAGGGCAGCAGCATGGCTATGGCAACAGGCCCGTTGCCATAGGTTGAATCGCTCACAGCCGCTATGCCGGAGTTTGTGGCTCCGCCCACACCGTCCCCCAGGCTTGATGCCTGGCATCCGGCAAGGCCAAGGCTGGCAGCCAGCAGAAGCGAGCGGACGGCTCCCTTGAAGGAAATCCGTCCGGCCGTCGCCGTTACGTCACTCATATCGTCGACCACTGCCACACCCCGAACAAACCACACCATGCGCATGTGATCAGATGATCACAGCCGGGGTTGAGTCATCATCGACCAGGATCCGCAGCGCGTCCGTACCCGGAGCGACCGAGAATTCGGCGACCTGCACAAAGCCGGCACCGCTGCCTGTACCATCAACATCGACTTCGAGGAAGGTTCCGTTGACCCGGACATAATCGCCTGCATTTCCGGCATCGACCGGCTCGGAGCCGAGAAGCTCCGAGAGATCGACAACATCGCCGTCGACGAAGTTGTAGTCGGCGATCAGATCCTGAATGCCGCCGCCCATGGCATCTGCCAGAGCAGCCGCATCGAAGACGAAGGTATCAGCCCCGGCACCGCCGGTCAGCGTATCGCTGCCGAAGCCACCGTTGAGGATGTCGTCGCCGTCAAGACCGAACAGGAAGTCATCACCGTCACCGCCGATAAGCAGATTGTCGCCGGCATCGCCGGTGATCACCTGGGCCGCAGCATGACCGGACAAATCACTCATGTCCGGCAGACGGCGTTCACCAGCCGCCAGCGCGCTGGCCATAAGCCCATCTGCCTCACCATCGCTGTGGCCGAGATCGAGAACATGTCCGAACTCGTGCATGACGACGGTCAGAAGATCGACCCCGTCCGGTGCAACCCCGGCCTCGAACTCGACATCGTCCTCCGGTGTCTGGTCGATGTACCAGCCCTGCCCCGCAGCATTGATATCAATGACAATGCCGTCATTCGCGGTCTGGCCAAGCATGGTGCCGCCCAGATCGTCAATGCTGACATTGGTTTGCGAGAGCAGCACAAGCTGATCGTCGCTCAGCCCTGCAGCTTCCCAGCGCAGCAGCGCGGCGGCAATGATCGGCGCCAGTTCCGCCGAAGACAGGGCGTTCCGGTTGGTCCCGATGGCTTCTTCGCCGTCGAACTCGAGCGGGAAGAGGGGCTCGCCCACGATAGCAGCTTCATCTACACCGTTCACCGTCAACGTAACTGTCGCGGTGTCTTCGCCGCCTTGGCCGTCGGACACTGTGTAGGTGAAGCTGTCCTCAAGCGTCTCGCCATCATCCAGCGCCTGCAGCGTTGCAGCCGCCGTGGGATCATAACTGATCGTGCCATCGGTATTCAGCGTGATCTCCGCGCCCTTTGCGCTGGTGGCCGAGACCGCCGAGATCGACAATGCATCGTCGTCAACATCGGTGTCGTTGCCAACAAGGTCAGCCGCTGCAAACGTGTGTGCGGTGTCTTCCGAGATGGAGAGGCCACGTGAGTATGAGATGTCGTCCAGCTCGAAAAATCCCCATCCCGATATCGCGCCAAAGCCGGTAACGGAAATCTTGAAGGCGTCGATGTTCTCGAAATTGAGAGCAACGTCGGTTCCGGCAAAATTCAGGCTGACAGCCACGCTGGAATAGACCTCAAACCCATCCCGGTATCCGGAAACTTCAACCTCCGTAGCCGCATAATTCGTTTGATACTGGAGGCTCTGCTCGAGACCAAATTTGCGCAAATTCAGGCTGTTGAGATCAAATTCGCTGCCGTCGGGGCTTTCAAACGTCGAGTTTGCACCGGCATTGCCACTATATCCAATGGTTCTCCCGCCAGACTGCCCAAAATAAAAGTCGGGGGTAGAGCCGTTTGGCGACGTATCCGAACTCCAGTTCAAGCCGCCATACCCATCGGGAATTCTTTGCGATGAACCCGGGTCAAAGGTGATCAGGGTTTCTGTCCAAGGCGCGAAAGTATCATCGACCGCCACAGGCGCATCGTTGACCGGTGCGACCGTGAGGGTCACCGTCCCCGCGCTCGATCCGCCCTGGCCGTCAACAAGTGTGTAGTCAAACGTGTCCGTGCCGTTGAAGTCGGCAAGCGGTGTGTAGGTGAAATCGCCGTTGCCCGACAGATTGACCGTTCCGCCCTGCGCCGTTGTGATTGCCGCATTTGCAACAACCGCCGGCGTGCCGCCATCCAGATCGACGTCTGCGCCATTGCCATTGTCATCAAGCACATTGCCGGAAATCCCGCCGGCCTGATCTTCGTTGCCTGAGATCGCGTCATCGTTGGCGACCGGCGGCAGGTTGATCACAGTCGGTGTGGCTGAACCCGAACCGGTCACGAAGACCGGGTCGCCCGTGAAGTTGACGGAGGAACCGTCAGTGAAGGTCAGTTTGTAACCCGTGGACCCGCCGAGATCTTCCAATGTCTGTGGTGTGCGGCTTTGAACATCAATCTGATCTGCCGCGCGTGCACCGGTCACAGTGTCATGGCCGCCGTTGGTGACGAAGACCACTTTGTGGCCGCTTGCCGCAAACTGCGAGACATCAATCGTGTCATCGCCCTGCGATCCGTTGATCGTGATTGTGGAGGTGTCGAGATCTGTGCCCGAGAAGTTGCCGGAGACCGTGACATTGGTTCCCGAAGACGTCGGTGTCGCCGCTGTCCCGTTGATGACGATGTCGTCGATGTTTTGCAGTTGCGCAACAATCGTGAAGGCTCCGCTGCTGGCGTCGGTAGCTCGCGAAACGACAATCTCGGTACCGTCATCAAACGTGCCGATCGGCGAAGTACGGGTGTTGTAAGCCAACACAGTCTCGATCAGGAACTCTTCGCCAAGGGCACCGTCGCCAAACACCTCGAATGTGTCGGTATCTGTCACCACGCCGCCATCGACAAGGTCGTGGCCGCCGCCAACGTTCCAATGGATGACATCATCGCCCGCGCCCGCATCAATGACGTCATCGCCGCCGCCGCCGGTGATGGTGTCGGCGCCGCCCATGCCGTTGATGATGAAGTTGCCGGTGGAGTCCGGGCTGATAAGCAGGTTTTCGGCTCCTTCGGTCATGTTCACCGTGACGGTCGATAGCGTCTCGTTGGTGATGTCGCCGTGCTCGCCGCTGGCGGTGTCAGTGCCGGAGATGGCGACATTGGTCACCGTCACCGCAGGCCCGGCATTGGTCCTGTCCGGCTCGCCAACCTGGATACCGGTCGAAGTACGACCATCGATGATGCCATCTATAATCAGGACATCGGTCAATGTTGCCGCCTTACTACCGGTGTAGCTGCCATCATCGCGCGCCTCGATCACGATAGCGCCGCCGTTCTTGTCACCGACCGCAACTCCGCCATTCTGGTCGGACGCGCCGACATTGGTCAGGTGGAAATTGCTGATCGTGATGTCGGTGTAGACGCCTGCCTTCAGGTTGATGTTGATGCCGTTGCCGCCCGTGCCAGCCGACGAGGAGCCGAACTGGCCCACATCGTTCATCGTGACATGGTCGATCAGCGCATGGCTCAGCGTCTCGGCGTAGATGCCCTTTCGGGTAAGGTTGCTGAAGTCCGTGCCGTCAATGGTCACATGTTCGGCCAGGCCATCGCTGATGCTGCCTGTAGTCTTGGCGAAGTTGATGCCGACATAGCCGTCAGTAATCGATCCGTCATTGATGGTCAGGTAGCTGATATCTGCAGACGTGCCCTTGTGGATGCCCTCGACCGTATCTTCAATGGTCACGTTGTTAAGAGTTGTATGGTTGACGCCGCTCGCGAGATCTTCAAACTTGATCCCGTAGTGGAAACTGTCGATCTTCAGATCCTCGATGGTGACATTGTCTGCGGACACCTTGATGCCGCTGCCGGACATAGTCTGATAGGATCCCGTTGTTTCCAGGAAGGTTCCGACGGAGCCACTTTCAGCGATGCCGTTGTCGAATTTGAAGGTACCGTGGATGACGGTTGCGTCACCCGCGCCCTTCAGGGTCAGATCCGCCCGGTCGATGAACAGGTTTTCATCATAGGTCCCCGCCGCAATCTGAATGGTCACGTGGCCGACAATAGCGGCCGCAGCCGTCAATGCCGCACCGATCGAACCGTAGGCGCCGTCATAGGTCGCCGCACTGTCAACGAACAAGACGGTGGTGTCGTCAAACTGAAGCTGCTCGACGCCCGTCACTGTGTCGACGCCATGCGCACCGCTGACAGTCAGCGAAGCGCCGCTGCCGGAAACTGTCACATCGGCGAAGTTGCCGCCGTAGACAAATGTGTCGTTGTCCGCACCGCCATCAAAGCTGTCATTGCCGGCCCCGGAGGTGAAGGTGTCATTGCCGCCATTGCCGTTGAAGACAACGCGGTGGCCGCTGCTGATGCCCGATGCGTCGACCTCATTGTTGCCGGACCCGCCGTTCACGGTGATGGTGTTGGGATGAAGCGCCGTGGCGTCGAAATTGCCGGCGACGGTAACGCTGTCGTCGTTTGATCCGAGATTGAAGACAATATCCTCGATCTCGTCGATCCGCACCGTGTCCGAACCATCGAAAACCAGAATGTCATCCGTCGGCGGTGCTATGATATCCGTGCCAGCGACAGATACGGTGAACTCGGTCTCAGCCCCACCCACATTGTTGATGATCAGGGTGTCGGCGCTGTCCGGGAGAACCCCCTCGGTGCCACCGTCGATGGCATCATTGCCATCGCCAACGCTCCAGATGATGGCGTCATCGCCTGCGCCGGCATTGATGGTGTCGGTGCCGGCAAAGCCGGTGATCTGATCGTTGGCGCCGGTTCCCGTGATCGTGTCTGCCTTGGTGGTGCCATCAAGTTCGCTGAACTGGCCAGCTTTCTGCACCACGATCAGGCCGCTTAGTTCATAGGAGCCGTTGGCTGCGCTGTCGTCGAAGAACGAGCCGGCATTGCCGCTATCGTTTGGTGTGCCCGATGGCAACTGATCGGCCATCGGATCGATAATGACCGGCTTGCCCCAGCCCGAAACCGTATCGACGGTCGAATTGGTGACCGTAAGCCCGGTCATGTCGGTGTAGCCCTGGATGTAGAAGCTGGCCTTGCGGGTAGCACCTTCGACATCAAGCCCGTCGATGGTGACCGTGCCCATAGCTGTCAAGACGTCGTAGGAGCCGATCGTGGATCCCGGAACCGGTGTCAGCTGGTTGTAGAACGGGCCATCGACGCCGTTGATCTGCACGCCGTAGGCCGCGCTTGATCCGCCAGTGACACTGTTGCTGGCCAAGACATTGGTGATTGTCGCATTGCCGTCAAACTCGAACAACATGATGTTGGCGGAGTTCGAGCTCGACTGCGCGTTATCGACAAAGGACGAGTTGGTGATCGAGACGTTCTGCACGCCGGCCTTATCGTAGGCCGTGCTTGCCTGGCGTCCGGTAGCGTAAACGCCGTGACCGGTACCGCCCTCGACGCGCACATTGTCGATGGCGAGCGTGCCGAGTATCTCGGCGTCCTGCGACGAGATACCGGAGCCGACCGCATTGGTGATTGCCAGATTCTGGATCAACACCGTGCCGCCTGCGTAGTCCGCAGCCATGTCAACGATGAACCCGCCGCCATTGATGATCGTGTCCGCGACCGTCGAGCCATTGCCAAAGCCGAGGACCGACAAGGGCTTGTCAATGATCACGCCGACATTGCCCGCGCCAGACCAGGTTCCCTCGGCGATCAGGATGGTGTCGCCGGCATTGGCTGCATTAACCGCCGCCTGAATGGTGGCATAGCCGCCATTGCCGACCAGCAGGAAGCCTCCGGCTTCAAGACCATCGACAACCTCGATGCCGCTGAGCGTGTCCGTTCCTTCGAGACCGCCGGTCGTAACTGTCCAGCCGCCAGAGACGTTGGTGGTAATGTCCGTTGCCGTCAGGACCGTTGTGTACTGGGCCGTGTCAGCGCCGTCACCACCCTCGAGGTTGTCGTCGCCACCGCCACCGATCAGGATATCAGCGCCTGCGCCGCCATCCAGCTCATCGTTGCCGCCGCGTCCGTCAAGCGTGTCGGCGCCTGCGCCGCCATAATAGGCATCGACGCCTTCCGAGCCGACAGGGTTCAGAACGGTTGTCTGCGAAGCAGGATCGAGGCCGAGATAGTGATTGACCAATTCGATGCCGGTATAGGTATTGGCTGTCGCACCGGTGTTTACAACATCGTTGACAACCGGGATCGTGCCGTAGTCGATCACGCCGTAATCGGCATCCGTGAACGCATTGGCCGAGACTGTGCCGCCGCTGCTGTTGATCAGATAGACACCGACATCATTGTCGCTGGTGCCTGTATAGCTGTTGCCGTTGATGATCAGACCGCTGGCGTCGAAGACCAGGATCGCGACAACCGACCAGGCGCCGGCTCCGGTATAACCGAGGCCGCTGATGGTGTTGCCCGAGAGCGTGCCGGTGGAGCCCGAAGACATCTGGATGCCGTTCTGGGCCATGACAGCCTGGCTGACAGTCGTGATCGTATTGCCATTGGTGGTCACATCGGCGTTGCGGAATATCATGCCGGTTTTCTGGAACTCAGTAACCGTCGTGTTGGTGACACTGATCGCATTTGGCAGACCGGCGCCGTTGGTGACCAGGATCGCGTTGCCGCGCTGGTTGCCCGACACCTGACCGGTCGCCTCATTGATCGGCGTGTCGCCGATTTCGAGAACCTGGACATTGTCGATAGAGCCGGATGCATCGGCGAAGACAATGCCGTTGAAATCGGCGCCGCCGGCGATCTGACCGGCCTGCCAGTTTCCATCGATGCTGATCAACTCGATGCTGACATTTTCAGCACCTTCCACGGTCAACACGCTGTAAAGCGCTTTGCCGCTCTGCGGATCGGTCGAGGTCTGGACCAGTCCTGCGGACGGCGCTTCGATCACCACGTTGCCAATGCCGACAAGTGTCAGGTTGTCGGTCGAAATCTGGACCTGTTCCGTATAGACACCTGCATGCACTTCAACGGTGTAGCCGGTGCCGGCCACGTCGATACCGTCCTGGATCTTCTCAAACGTGCCGACCAGGTTGCCCGAAGCGTCGAACACGAAGACGTTGCCCAGCAGGTCGAGATCGACGCCATCACCACCAAAGTCGATGCCTTCGATGCCGTAGAGTTCATCGGTCTTGCCCGCGGCGATGTCTTCCACCCGCCAGCTGCCATCGGCCTCGCGGCTGACATTGTAGTCTGCCGCAACACCGTCAAAGACCGCCGTGTCGCTCTCGCCGGCCTGGGCCAGACGATTGACAGCGTCAGTCGCGATGTTGGTGTCTTCATTGCCGTACAGCTTGTCGCTGCCGCCGCCGCCCTTGAGCGTGTCATTGCCTTCACCGCCGACCAGAATGTCACCGGTGCCGCCATTGTAGCCCTTGTCGCCGATCAGCGTGTCATCATCGCCCATGCCGCGCAGCACGTCACCATTGTTGCTGCCGGTGAGGATGTTGGCATTGTCGTCGCCGATGAAGTTGGCAGTGGAGTTGTGCGCAGCCGTCACGTTCTCGAAGCCCGAGATCGTGTCGCCCGCCAGTTCGCCGCCCGACACCGTGTTGGTGCGCAGGTCGACGGTGTGGATCAGCGTGGATGCGCCACCGACCGACAGCCTCAGCGTGTCGTTGCCGTCGCCGCCATGCAGGATATCGATCCCGGCGCCGCCGTCGATGATGTCGTCGCCGTCATTGCCATAGATCGTGTCGTTGCCTTCACGTCCCAGGATGATGTCATCCCGGCCCGAGCCGACGATCACATTGTCGGAGCTGTTGCCGATCACCTGGCTGGCAGCGCCCGCGCTGGTGTCAGCCGCATTGAGGATCAGGTTCTCGACACCGATGAAGGTGGCGTCATCGACCGCATAGCCGCCGCCATTGCCGCCATCATTGAGATCGACCGTTACCTTGCCGACGACAGCCGAAAAATCGACCGTATCAACGCCGGCGCCGCCATCGAACGTGGTCTTGCCACCATCGATCATGTAGTCGTCGCCGTCGCCGCCGCGCAGGATATCGATCCCGGCGCCACCGATCAGAAGATCATTGCTGTCGTCGCCGATGAAGGTGTTGTTGCCGCCCAGACCCTGGATGGCGATGTCGTCGGAGCCGGTGCCGAAGCTGTTGGTAACACTCAGCGGAACGCCGGAAAGATCAAGATTGCCGTCGATCCCGTCGATGTTAAACCCGTGCCATTTGGCAGAGACATTCACCGTTAGGCCAAGGCCGGTGATGTCGAGACCATTGGCGTTGGCGAAGTTGTAGATCGCCACACCGACCTTGGAATAGGTGCCGGCCACGCTCACGCCATCAAGCGTCACATTGCCCATCGGCTGGAACGGAGCATCGACGCCGCGGAACTGGATGCCGTTCTCGGCAGCAGCACCCGGTGTCTGGACAGTGACACCGGTCAGGGTGACATCGCCATTGTAGAGGTAGAACGAAATCGCACCTTCGCCCGAACCGCCCGAATCTGTCGTCGCGTTGCCGGAGAAGACCGCGTTGTCGACAGCCGCAATGCGCGGGCTTTGGCGTCGTGCAATATCAACAGCCTCTGTCACGCTGCGGGGCAAGGACTTGGCCACCGAGGGAGGAAACTTCATCGATCCGAGCTTGATGCCGACGAGGCGAAGGAAACGGATCTGTGCCTGTGCGAGATCCTCTTCAGCTTCCTTCAGACGCGCCTTTGCGGAAAGAAGGCGTTCCCGGCCCTGCGTGCGGTCGGCAGATGTCAAGGCGCCGCCGGAAACCCCCGACGAGATATCCGACACAATCCCCGACAGGACGTTAGCATTCTTGCGCGCGATGGCCACGATCTCGGCCTGCAGCAGAATTTCGAAATATTCCTGGGAGACTGCCAATGCGATCGCTTCGGACCGTTCAGCGACGCGGAACGAAGCGCCGTCTACACGAGCAGCTTGACGCTCGACTTCGGCCCGGCGCGCGCCGCCGTCAAACAGCGTCTGCGTAAAGGTCAGACCGACATCGGACGGGTTCAGCGAATCATCATCGGTACCGAGCCGGCGCCTGCCTGGACTGTCCAGCTTGCGGCCACCGGCCGATGCTTCAAGATCCAGCGTCGGCAGGTAAAGACCGCGAGCCTGGCGAAGTTCGAATTCCACCGCCTCACGATTTTCCGCAGACGAAAGGATTTCGGGATTTGACCTCAGCGCCTCGTCCACTGCCTCTTCCAAGGTAAGAGCACTCGCCGGCACTGTGGCGAGGTAATTACCCACCCCCTTGCCATGCACCACAATGTCTGAATCCATGATGATATGGATCGGACTGATTTGCAGCAGCTGAGCAAGGACGAATTGATCGAGATGGTGCTTCGGCTCCAACGGCCTGCCAAGGATTCTCGGACGTCTTCCAAGCCGCCCTCTACGGACAAGAAAGAGAAACGCGTCAACTCACGACCGGGTGGAGCCAAGCCCGGGCATGAACCCCACAATAGGGTGCTGGCGGATTTTGCCGACATGTTTCGCGATCATGAACCGACCGCCTGCAAGAGATGCGGCCATGCGTTTTCCGGTGATGATACGATGGTGCTGGCCGGGGCCTATGACGAGATCGATATTCCTGCGATCCGTCCTCATGTCACCCGGCATCGGCGTTTTTCCTGTCATTGCCCGCAATGCGGCACGACGACAAAAGCCACCGCACCTGCCGTGGCAACCGCAACGCCGTTCGGGCCAGGCATTCACGCGCTGGCGATCTACCTCAAGAGTTTCCATGCATTGTCTTACGAACGCCTGAGCGGTGTGTTCATGGATATTTTCGGCCTCCATGCGAGCGAGGGCGCGATCATGAACATGTTTGCCCGCTCCCGTCCGAGCTTCCAGGCCACAGCACAGGCCGCCAAGGCCAGCCTTCGAGCCGCCCGCGTTGTCGCCAGCGACGAAACCGGTGTGCGTATTGAGGGCACAAATGCCCAACACTGGGTTTTTCATTGCAAGGATGCCGTTGTCCACCAGCCCGATTACTCCCGTGCAGCACGGGTCGTTCACGAGACCATGGGCGGCCATGTCCCCGAGGTATGGATATCTGATCGGTATTCAGCCCAGCAATCTCACGGCCATCGACATCAAACCTGCCTTGCACATTTGGCGCGTGATACAGCCTTTGCGCTGGAACATGGCGAGGATGATCTCCCTCTTCGCTTCCAGCTTTGGTTTGGCCGTGTGTTTGATTTCGCCAGAGCCATAAGCACATTCGCTGCGTCTACCGTCGCAAGCAAGAAGCGCAAATTCGATAAACAGCTTGCCGGGCTTCTATGCGCCCCGACTTCATGCGACCTGGCCCAAAAGCTCCAGGCCAAGATCGGGCGGGCCCGCGATCAGCTGCTGACGTTTTGCGACTATCCCGGAGAAGTCGATGTCACCAACAACACATCTGAGCGAAAGCTCCGTCCATGGGTCATTCAGCGAAAGGTGACAAACGGATATCGCGCCATGTGGGCCGCCCAAGCCGAAGCGAACATACGCACGACAGTCGATACCGCACGCCTCAAAGGCGCAAACCCCTTCCAGGTCATCGCATCCGTCCTGGCATAGGCCGGTAGAAGAACCGGAAATCACGAATTCAGGGGTGGGTAATTACGTGGCGAGAGAGCTAAACCCGATCGCAAAACAGCAAGAACACAAAAACGATTTAAACATCTCGCCCCCAATAAATACACGTACAGACCTGCTCTGTACACGGAACGTACCACCTATGCGAGTCACACGATTGTCAATCATCAATCATGAAGCAACCTAAAATAGCCCTGTTGCGCTTCTACAACACAACATCACAGATACTATTGTCAATGACATAGCAAACATGGGGTGATCGCGTCGGCCGGCGGCGGATTATTTCGGGCGACAGACGTCGCCCTTCATGGTCCGCATGCCGGCATGGTGGGGCAACCTGTCCGGCAGCGCCCCCTCGATAATGGTTCTCAACCCAGAATTGAAGTCCCGCCCTCAAGCGGCAGGTTTGGAGTTCCCAATGGTTGAGCCTTGTTCATAGCGTTGCGAGAATGTCTCAACAAATGTTCGGTTGCTGCTGAATCTAGCGGGCCATAGCCGAGCTCATTCATGATCCGCAGTTTTGCTGATACCGGGTCGCATCGCAGGTTGAACAATTGACGCTCCTCACCAGTCAGAGCGGATTCGCCGGGCAGTCACTGCAAATTTGCAACCGTCAGTGACCGTGGCAATCTGGTCCGGGCAGCCTGCCAATACGCTCAGCAGGATCGCGGGCCAGCTTACTCGGTGGGTCTGATGAACGAAATAATCTCTGCGCCTTCCGCCGATTTGGCAAACCGCCTACCCAAAATCCAGCTGCCTTTGAAGTTGAGATGGCCGGAGTCGAAATACAAAGGCATGCCTTCTTCGAATGCGTGGCAAGTTTTGGTGTCGCAAAGCATATCCGTGGGGTCGATCACCCGAACCAGATCGTTCTGGTCGGCAATATCGGCCAGAACCTGATTGAACTGGATATCCCGTCTCGGCGAACCTTCGGGCAGATTGCAGATAATCCATGGAGCTTTCACGGCCTTCATCGCGCATTTGTTGTCGACATTCTTCTGGATGGGCACTTTCGCGAGCACTACGACTCGCACGCCCTCATCAGTAAGGAATTTGATGAAATCTCTGACGTCACGCTCGAAAGAGGCACCGGCACGTTTTCCGTATCTTTCATAAAATGGCCATGATGCGCCGAGGAATACGACTTCGTAGGCTGCGAGCAGCGGCCGCACCTTCTCCAGTGAGTATCTACAGCTCTCGAGAAAGCGTTTCTGAACATAGGGTTCTGGATCGGTGAGGATTGGCGGACAGGCGGAATGCTCGAAATTGCGCATCGTCAGCCCCGCAGTCTCCGCGAGCGCGCTGGCAAAGCCGATGTAATGAGTGGCGTTGGAGTCCCCATAAAGCAGGGCGGTTGGCTCGCCGGACCCCAGGACGCAGTTTTCGTCAATGAGCGTTTCTTGCTCCAGCTGCGGCCTCTGGCAAACAGCAGGCGAAGCACTCGCGGCTTTACCTTGCCCTACAGGAGCCAGTTGTTGCGGGTAATTCGTCCATATCCACGGGCCCATGCCGCGGGTGTCCGTCGTCAGATAAAATGGGACATCAGAGCGGCTTGAGTATTGGAGGCTCTGGTTCGTTTGTGTGACTGATTATGCCGCTTGTTTTTGATGGTGCAAGCGACGTTGGCGGATTGTCAGCTTCTTGATCTCTTTCCTTTCTCTCAAGATGGCTTTGTCGCGCCCAAAGTAGACGTCGGCGGGTGTGACGTTCTTCAAGCTCTCGTGGTAGCGCCTGTTGTTATAGTAGTCGACGAAGGCCTCGATCTGGCGTTCAAGATCGCCTGGCAGATAGTAATTTTCCAGCAGGACCCGGTTCTTCATCGTCTGATGCCATCGCTCGATCTTTCCCTGGGTTTGCGGGTGGAACGGGGCTCCACGAACGTGATCCATCTTCTTGTCCTCCAGCCATTCAGCCAAATCGCCAGAGATGTAACATGACCCGTTATCGCTGAGCAGGCGCGGTTTGTGGCGCACGACGGCCTGGTCGCAGCCCGATGCCTGAAGCGCCAGTTCAATGGTGTCTGTCACGTCCTCGGCCCGCATGTTTGTGCAAAGCTTCCAGGCGATGATGTAGCGGCTGTAATCGTCCAGGATCGTGCTGAGGTAATACCAGCCCCACCCGATGATCTTGAAGTAGGTGAAGTCGGTCTGCCACATCTCATTGATGGCGATAGTTTTGTCTTTGAACTCATTGGCTGCCTTGATCACCACATAGGCCGGTGCGGTGATTAAATCGGCTTCCTTCAGGATACGATAAGCCGATGATTCAGAGACAAAATACCGCTTCTCATCAGTGTATTTGACTGCCAGCTCCCGGGTCGTCAGCGCCTCGTGTTCCAGCGCGAACTCAATCAGGTCATCACGCCGGTCTTGGGGGATACGGTTCCAGACCGACTTCGGCCGTGGAGACCGATCATCCAAGGCAACAACCCCACCGTCGAGGTAAAGATCATACCATCTGTAAAAAGTGGTGCGCGGTATGCCCAGCATATCGAGGGTCTGCTTGGTTGGCAGGTGCGATCCTTCGACCGTGCGAATGATCTCAAGCTTCTCGGTCGCAGGGTATCTCATGCCTCGTCCTCCCCAGCACCTGTCATGCTTTTTTTGAGCAGGCGGTTCTCCAGGGTCAGATCGGCGACGCATTCCTTCAACGCCAAGGCTTCAGAGCGAAGGTCCTTTACTTCCGGCGACGTCGCTTGCCGTGCTGTGTCACCCGAGAGCCGGCGCTTGCCTGCTTCCAGGAACTCCTTCGACCAGCTGTAATACAGGCTTTCGGCGATACCTTCGCGGCGGCACAGCACCGAGATGCTTTCCTCTCCACGCAAACCCGCCAAAACGATACGGATTTTTTCCTCCGCTGAATAGGTCTGGCGGGTCTTGCGGCGGATGTTCTTGACCAGCTTGTCAGCTGCGTTCTTCGATGTTTCAGGCTTCTGTCTCATCTCGATCTCCCAATCGGTAAGATGAACCAGAAATCCTCCGTTGTTCAAATCCTCAAATCTGTCCCACGGGCGCTGACGTCAGACACTGAACGTTCCGCGCCGCAAATCACGAGCCAGGTTTGCCGTGATCACGAAGCCTGAAATGACAAAGAAAACATCAACGCCGACAAAGCCGCCGGGAAGCCAGTTTTCGTTGATATGGAACAGCAGGATGGAGATGACGGCAATGGCGCGGAGGCCATCAATATCAAAACGATGATGCGATTTTTCCGCGACTACTTGGTTCATAGCGCCGCCACACCCGATATCCTTCAAATGAGTGGTAGGCCCGGAGGGACTCGAACCCCCAACCAATCCGTTATGAGCGGACGGCTCTAACCAGTTGAGCTACAGGCCCGGAGGTTCACCACAACGCGTCAGACGTCGTGTGACAGCCGCACCCCGAAGGTTGCGGGCAAGGTCCCCGGCCGGACACCAGGCCCGGACGTTTGCGGTTTAGACCAAAACGAAAGCCATCACAAGCCGTTACGGCATTGCCAAAACAAACACCCATCCGCCCCGGGACACAGGCTACCCGCCCTCGCTACCACGGTGATTTTCGGATGGCAGAACACCAGCCTGCAACGATACATTGGCATGTCGCCCAACCGGCTGTAGGTTGACACTTGTCCGCTGCCCCAATGCGCCCACAATCGCCCGCCAGACAATGCGGGTTGGGACAATCCGGATCAATTTGGAGACTTTTCATGACCCCCGCTATCAATATCCGCCGCAGGATGATCTTCGCCGCTGCACTCGCTGCGACTATGCTCACCGTCCCGGCGCTTGCCGACGAGACCAGACCGCCACAACCGGGTGTGATTTCCGTGGTCGGCGAAGGCTCCGCTTCGATTGCGCCGGATATGGCGGTGGTCTCGCTCACCGTGCTGCGCGAGGCCGAGACCGCACGCCAGGCGCTCGACGCCAACAACGAGGCAATGGCCCAGGTGCTAACCGCGATGAAAGAGGAAGGCATCGCCGAGCGCGATTTGCAGACCGGCGCTTTTTCGATCCAGCCACGCTGGTTCTATCCGCCCAACCGCAATGACGGCCAGGCCGAGGAACCGCGGATCACCGGCTACACCGTCAACAACACACTGACCCTGCGCATTCGCGATCTCAGCCGGCTCGGCGCCATTCTCGACACCTCGGTGACGCTCGGCGTCAACCAGGGCGGCGATGTCGCCTTCACCAATGATGATCAGGACACGGTTCGCGATGCTGCCCGCCTCGATGCCATTGCCAAGGCCAAGGCCAAGGCCACCGCTATGACCGAAGCGCTCGGCGTCGGGCTGGGCCGGATCAGCCAGATTTCGGAAAATTCCTATGCCACGCCACCGATGCCGATGGCGCGCGCCGAAATGGCGATGATGTCTGCCAAGTCAGACAGTTCGGTGCCGGTGGCTTCGGGCGAGAATGAATACCGCGTCAGCGTCAGCATCACCTGGGAAATCATCCAGTAGCGCGCAAGGCGACACGGCATTTTTCAGACAATACAAGACCCCGGGAGGCAGAAGCTTCCCGGGGTCTATTTTTGGGCTTGAAGTGAAGGGCGGGCCGGATTACCGGTCCCAGCCGATCACCGGGCAATTGCGTTCATTGGCGAAGGCGACACGCACCGGGCGGCGATGGCGGAAACCCTCGACGACAACCCGGTTGTGACCGGAGCGAACGATTTCGGCGCGGCGCAGGCCCATGTCGCCGGCCTTCCTGAGTGCCTTGCCGGCCTTGCAGGCATCGCGATCCCTGCCGCCGCGATGTTCTTCGAAACGATCCCAACCGCCGCTGCGGCCATGATCGCGGACGAGACGACCGCTGGCGGGACCGCCGATCGAGAATTCGAAGCCGATGCCGCCGGCTTGGGCTGGGGCGGAGGCAGCGACGCCGGCAGTGGCGACAACGAGGGCTGCGAGTGTGGTGCGAATGAAGCTGTTCATGGCTGGTCTCCTGGTGTGGTGGCGCTCTGGCGCTTGAGGGATAATCTGTGTCTCGAGCGGCTGTCCCGTCCGATTGCTCCCACACTGGTCCCGCCCACCTGAACCGAACCGGAACCGTCCGTTCATGCGGCATTCATCAATACCGGTCCGTCGCCAATCCGGCGGGATCGACCGGTCCCCAGACAGTCAGAAACCCCGGAAGGCTGGCGCTTCCGGGGTTTCGATGTGACCGCTGATAACTGGCTGGCCGGACTAGCGGCGCACGTTGATTACCGGGCAATTGCGATCATTGGCAAAGACGACGCGGACCGGACGGTGATGGCGCATACCGGCGACGACGACGCGCTTGTGATTGGTGCGGACGACTTCGGCGCGGCGCAGGCCCATGCGACGGGCTTTCTTGACGGCGCGATGTGGTTTGCAGACATCACGCTTCCAGCCGCCACGACGCTCTTCAAACCGGTTCCAGCCACCGTTGCGGCGATGGTCACGAACGACGACGCCGTTATTGTGACCGCCGAACGAAAATTCGAAACCGATGCCACCGGCATTGGCTGCAGGGGCGGATGCGGCGACGCCAGCGGAGGCGACAACAAGGGCGGCAAGTGTATTGCGGATGAAGCTGTTCATGACTGTTCTCCAGATTTGCGACTGTTGCGCTTGGGGGTGTTCCTGTGTCTCGAGCGGTTGTTCCGTTCGATTGACCCCACACTAGCCCCGCCTACCTGAACTGAATTGCAACTGCCCGTTCATCCTGCATTCATCGAAATATCACCGGCCCGCAGCCTTACAGATCCCGGCCCCAGACCTGCAGTGTCTTGAGGCTTTCGGCGCTGTCGCCGATGTCGCGCCAGGAGAATTCTGCCTGCAATCCTGCAAGCAGCTGATACCCAAGCCGCCGCCAGAACGCATCGAGTGGCAAGTAATCTTCGGGCCGGGCCGGATGAGCGGCGGGCCGCTGCACCGAGGCGAACACGGCGCGCGAAAATCCCTGCGCCCGTCCGGCGGCCTCGCGCATCTCGAAGAAATGTCGCCCCGCGCCCTGCCCGCGAAACTCCGGCAGCAGCACCGATTCGGCGAGATAGAAATAGTCTGCCGGATCAAGCCCGGCATCGGCGAAGGGGGCCGCGAACTCGTCCGCGTGATCGATGAGCGGCGCCGCCGTCGCCGCCCCGACCATGCGGCCGTCAGGGTCATGGGCGGCGATGACCACAGCACCCGGCGAGGCGGCGAAGCGGGCCAGATAGCCCGCTTCGTAAGCTGCATCGCCGTCATAGAGATAGGGCCAGGCGGCAAACACCGTGATCCTGAGCCGCGCCAGATCGGTTAGCGCCGCAGGGATCTCGTCTGCCGACAGCACCGCGAAGCTGAGCCCGGCGTGCTTGCGCGTCATAGGCTGTCGCCTCAGCCGGCTTTGACCTGGGCCACCCAGTCGGTGAGATTGTAGCTGGTGGAGACGCGTGTGATTTCGCTGCCGCCGTCGCCGTCCTCAACCTCGAAGAAGATCCCTGCGGGCAGCGAATAGCGCTGGCCGTTGGCTTCGGGCAGCCCCTCGTCGGTGGCGAGATAGCTGCCGCGCACGGTAAATTCCGCAGCGCCGTGCATCCCGGTTTCATCGACCATGATGGCGATATCGCCGAGTTCCTCGTCATAATGCCGGGTCATCTTGGCATTGAACCAGCGGAATTTTTCCTTGCCGATCTCGCGGCCGCCCTGGTTGATGTCGTGGATCACATCGTCGGACAGGCAGGCCAGCATGGCATCGAAATCCTTGGCGTTGAAGGCGTCAAGATAGCGGCGGATCAGGGCGATGGTGTCATCTCGGCTCATGGGAACTCCGGGGGTGAGAATGGGTGTGAGAATGGGTGTGACCACAGGTGCCACAGGGCCCGCCTGCGAGGCAAGGGTTGTGTTGGCCAGCTTGGTCTGTTCCCGACCACAACGCAGCAACGGCTGCTTCGGTTCCCTTGTTGCGGCATGGCCAAACCCCCGCCGGCAAATGCGCCGGCGGGCTGATCAAAATTTCGGGTCCGGAGGGCCGCACGCGGGCTTTGCCTTACGGAAATTAGGGTGTGTTGGGTGGCGCAGCGCGCGCACGGCCCGACTATCGCCGGATGATGTCCGCATCCGACAGGCAGCACCTCACACTCCACGGGAGTTTATCCCCGCCCGGATTGCTCCTGCCGCAGTCTGGACCGACCGCGGGAGTGGTTCTGACAAGGTTCCGGCACGGACCCTGAAGGCCATCCGGCCATCATGTCCGCCACAGGCCCGGACCGCTCTTTCCGCCACGCATCCCGCCTTTCGGCTGGCGCACAACGAACCCGGTACGGTGGCTGGCTTTGCACGGTCACTGCGACCGCCCGCCAGCGGAACCCCGATGGCCTCCGCCTCCTCCCGGTCCTCACCACACGTTACAGCAAGGTTCGAAAGGCCTTCCTCCCGCCTGGTCCAACACGTTCGCGATCCATCCGGCAGCGGAAGCACGCGGATCATGACATGGGGGCGGAAGGTGGGGAAAAGATTGGGGGGAAATTGGATGAATGGTGCTGCGCGCACCCTCTCCCCCTCGGTGGGGGAGAATGCGAATTTCAGCATCTTAGCGCCAGCTAAGTGCTAGAAATTCCAAGAGAGGGGGTGTGTCTCGAGGGCAGAAATACCCCCTCACCTGAAAAATCTATGACTTGGCGCTGCGCACCAAGACCATGATTTTTCTTCCTCTCCCTCAAGGGTAGAGGGGGAAACATTGCGCGCTCCCATTTCGTCATCCTCGGGCCCCGAGCCTAGGATGACGAATTGCGGAAGTTTTGGGATGACTGCAGAAGAGTCCGCGGAGCCCGATCTCCCCCCTTGCGGGGGAGATCAAAGGCCATTTCCGCCCTTAGCCCCGCATATGTGCCGGACCTGATCGCAAGATCGCAATCTCCGTCATGCCGGACCCTGATCCGGTATCCAGCAGGCGAGCGTCCGGGAGACCGGTTTGCGGCTTATACAGGTGGGGTGGGCAAAAAAATCTCCCACCGCGCCGACGCGCGGTGGCTGGATCCCGGCTCAAGGCCGGGATGACGGATTAGCCGGGTCCCAAGATGAGCAAGCTACAAGATTGTCCCATCGATACCCCACCTCAATTCACCAATCGCACGCCGGAGACGGATTGGCCGATGGCCGAGAAGGCCTTTTTCAGCGAGACGACATCGCTGGCCATGAAGAAGTTTTCCTTGCGGGTGGCGCAATTGGAAAACAGGTTCACCACCGAGGACGTGGAGGTTTTGTAGAGCACTGTGTAGACCTCGATGCCAAGCTTCTTGATCTCCACGCACATGCTGGCTGTCGATGTGTTGAGGTAGGTTTCGGCAGCTGACTGGGTGGTTGTCGAATTGATGCGCTTGTCGGCCAGAAAGCCATAGGAGCCATAGTCTGACTTGTTGATGGTGTTGCTGGCGCCAAAGGAGACATTGGCGCCGTCGGTCATGATGACCAGGATTTTCGACGCGGTTTCGGTGCCAAAGGGGAGAGCCTGGGTGTAGGGCTCGTCGGGCGACAACAAACGCCAGCCCCAGGCCAGGCCCTCGGCAATGTTGGTGCCCGAACCATTCCAGTATTGCATGGCGTCGATGCCGGTTCGCACCTTTGACAGCGTTGCCGTCAGCGGCACGATCGGCGTCGGACAGGCGCGGTTCGGACCCATGGTCAGCGGTCCGGTCGCATCCTTGAAATCCTTGGTGACGGCGGTCTGGGTCTTGTATTTGGCAATCGAGCGCTGAACCGTGGCATCATCACCGGAAAGACCATCATTGAGCCAGGAATTGTTGAAACTCGAGGAGTTGTTGCCACCGGTGGAGATGCGGTTCCCCGGCTCATCGGGCGCGAAATAGGGCACGAACAGCGTGTCGGGTTTGGTGGCGTCGGGCGGGGTCAGGTTCGTGTTGTAGGGGACGGGACGCGCCTCGACACAGCCCTTCCAGCTTGTGCCGGACCAGGCAAACAAACTGGTATGGTGCGGGTAGGTTGCGGCAGTGAAATCAGCCTTGTTGCTGCCTGAGGATTTGCGGGTGGCGCGCTGGGCGTCGGTCAGGAAGGTCCAGCCGTTGTAAATCGAGTTTCCGGCGGTATCCATCCAGGCGCTGTTGAAGCCTTCGCCGTTGACATTGACCGAGGTGACGAAGGGAATGAGGCCGACCTTCAGGCTCTGCCGGGTGGTGTCGATATCACTGAGCGCATCAAGCAGGGCATGAGAGGCGTCCTTCAACGCCGAGATACCGCCGGTTCCCATCGATCCGGTGTTGTCCAGCGCGATGGCAATTTCGATGGCGCGGGTCGAGAAATAGGTCGAGGCCACGACCGAAACCGTGTTCGGCATGAATTTGCCAATGAAGCTCAGCGGAATGCTCACACTCGCATAGGCATCGGAGCGGATGTAGTTCAGACCGATTGTCAGATCGATGCTCTCGTCAACGAGCGTCATGTCGGAGTTGGCAGTCACCTGGGCCTGCAGCATTTGCCGGTAAAGCACCTCGCGGTCGCCCACCTCGGTGGCTTTCTTGGACGCTGCCAGAACAGCGGTATCGACCATGTTCTGCAATTCGACCTTGGCGCGGGACATGTTGGTGTAATCAACAGCCAGGCCCGCCGCGGTCAGCAGCAGGGGTAACAGGAGTGCTGCAAGGATGCCGAAATTGCCACGCTTGCATTGCCAGAATTGTCTGGCCCCCACATGAGACTTACACATGCGATCGCTCCAAAAGCAGGAAGTGACATTTCGAAACGAAGCCACCATAAAAATCACGATTAGGCGCGCATCGTGAACGGAGCCTTAAAGAAATACCGCACCGGTTGCATTGGACAAAATATTCTCCAAATCATGATGAAGAATTTCTGACTGTCCTGGAGGACCCGGACGCAGGGTTGATTTCACTGGATGATGGAGTAAACAGGGGACGCGCGACGAGGCCCGACCTCCCTCCTTGCGGCGGAGATCGGGCCTACGGGTTCGGGGGCCGCCGCCTTGCGGGTCAGTGAGACTGGAAGGCGATCGGCCACATGAAGTCGAGCGATTTGTAGCCCTGCCCCAGATATTGCACCGTGCCTGCCTTGTCGGACTTGTTGTAGCCGGGATGCAGGGCGCCGGTGGGCACCGAAAACGGGAAGAAGGCTTTCGTCTCCGGATTGTAGGCGGCGGTGGCATGGCAGCTGTGACAGCTGGCCTCGAAACGGTTCCAGTATTGCGGCTGCGCGGTGTTGGGACTGCCGGCAAAATCCTCCATGTCGGTATGGCCCAGGATCACCGGCGTATCGCCGCTGCCATCCACCGTGAAGCGGATCTGGGTGCCGTTGGGAGCATAGTTTTCAAACCCGAAATTTTCCAGACCACCAGCAGCCAGCACGGCGGCGATCTCGGCGGCAGGCAAAGGCGCCCGCTGGGTGATCAGCTTGTCGCGCACATGGGCCACACCGGGGTTGTCGTTGAACTCGAAGGTGGTCCAGAACCAGCTCGGTTCCTCGGAATAGAACACGTCGCCGGGGTTTTCGAGCGACTGCATCTTGACCATGATGTGCAGCCCGCGCCACCAGTACTCGCCGCTGTCGAACTTGAATGTCAGCGCGCCATCGGGCGCCGGGCTGCCCTCGGTCACCTGCAGCCAAGAGGCCTTCAGCTCGACCGAGCCGACAGGCATGTCGACATAATCATTGTCGGCGAAAAAGGCGGCGACGTCGAGCTTGGTCGTCAGCCCGCTCCGGGTCAGGTAGTCGTAGCTGATCCGGTTGCGGGTGACCTCCTCGTTGGCGCCATCGGGATCGGCGGTGGCCACGCTGCCTGATTGCAGGTCCTTCTTTTCGGTGCTCGGCTTCATCACTGTCCGCGGTACCGGCGCATTGCCCGAATAGTTTTCGAAAAACGGCCGGGTCGAGCCGAACGTGTCGGGGTCGGTGGGCCAGGCCATCCACACCGGCACCCTGTCCTTGCCCGACATGCCGCCTTTTGCCGGGTCGGCGATCAGCTGATTGACCCGGGTGAAGAACATCCAGGCCAGCCTTTCGCGCTCCTCGAGGCTGCCGTTGAAAGCGGTGTCGACGCAGTCGGCGGCAAACTCCGCATCCGGCTTGGTCGGCCAGCCTTCACTGGCGCATTTTGAATCCGCATCCTGGGCGAAGGCAGGCAGCGTGGGCGCAACAAGGCAGGCAACAGCCAGAATGAGCGTGGCAGGTGAGGTCATGGTCGAGGCCCTCCAAAAGTTATGATCAAATAAAAAACAAAGGCGACCAGAAAAAATGATGAATTACTCTGAAAACCGCCAAAATCATGCGTATTGTAGCATCAGACACACGGCCCTGAAACCGTTACAAGCTGGATAAACGTATTGATGACTTCATCCCTAACCAAAGATTGTAATTACCCACCCCCTTGCCATGCACCACAATGTCTGAATCCATGATGATATGGATCGGACTGATTTGCAGCAGCTGAGCAAGGACGAATTGATCGAGATGGTGCTTCGGCTCCAACGGCCTGCCAAGGATTCTCGGACGTCTTCCAAGCCGCCCTCTACGGACAAGAAAGAGAAACGCGTCAACTCACGACCGGGTGGAGCCAAGCCCGGGCATGAACCCCACAATAGGGTGCTGGCGGATTTTGCCGACATGTTTCGCGATCATGAACCGACCGCCTGCAAGAGATGCGGCCATGCGTTTTCCGGTGATGATACGATGGTGCTGGCCGGGGCCTATGACGAGATCGATATTCCTGCGATCCGTCCTCATGTCACCCGGCATCGGCGTTTTTCCTGTCATTGCCCGCAATGCGGCACGACGACAAAAGCCACCGCACCTGCCGTGGCAACCGCAACGCCGTTCGGGCCAGGCATTCACGCGCTGGCGATCTACCTCAAGAGTTTCCATGCATTGTCTTACGAACGCCTGAGCGGTGTGTTCATGGATATTTTCGGCCTCCATGCGAGCGAGGGCGCGATCATGAACATGTTTGCCCGCTCCCGTCCGAGCTTCCAGGCCACAGCACAGGCCGCCAAGGCCAGCCTTCGAGCCGCCCGCGTTGTCGCCAGCGACGAAACCGGTGTGCGTATTGAGGGCACAAATGCCCAACACTGGGTTTTTCATTGCAAGGATGCCGTTGTCCACCAGCCCGATTACTCCCGTGCAGCACGGGTCGTTCACGAGACCATGGGCGGCCATGTCCCCGAGGTATGGATATCTGATCGGTATTCAGCCCAGCAATCTCACGGCCATCGACATCAAACCTGCCTTGCACATTTGGCGCGTGATACAGCCTTTGCGCTGGAACATGGCGAGGATGATCTCCCTCTTCGCTTCCAGCTTTGGTTTGGCCGTGTGTTTGATTTCGCCAGAGCCATAAGCACATTCGCTGCGTCTACCGTCGCAAGCAAGAAGCGCAAATTCGATAAACAGCTTGCCGGGCTTCTATGCGCCCCGACTTCATGCGACCTGGCCCAAAAGCTCCAGGCCAAGATCGGGCGGGCCCGCGATCAGCTGCTGACGTTTTGCGACTATCCCGGAGAAGTCGATGTCACCAACAACACATCTGAGCGAAAGCTCCGTCCATGGGTCATTCAGCGAAAGGTGACAAACGGATATCGCGCCATGTGGGCCGCCCAAGCCGAAGCGAACATACGCACGACAGTCGATACCGCACGCCTCAAAGGCGCAAACCCCTTCCAGGTCATCGCATCCGTCCTGGCATAGGCCGGTAGAAGAACCGGAAATCACGAATTCAGGGGTGGGTAATTACCAAAGATTACAGCGGCAACGACTACCTGGCGCCGTTCCCCGGACCGTAGCCCGAACGGCGCGCGCCAAAGTTCACCCCGCAAGGCGGCAGGATGGAGCAAGCGGTCCGGGACGGTCGACCGCACCTGCGCACCCCGCCTGCCCGGCAACGCGATCAAAAATCCGGAAAGCCGCGGGCTTTCCAGTCGGCGCGCGGGATGGCGGCGCCGACGCTGTGCGCGAAGCCGGTGACCTTGAGCGCATCGTCATCAACCGTGCATCGGAAGCTCAAGGAGTACCAGGCGCCGTCGGCGCGGAAGGCGGCGTTGGTCTCTGTCAGGACGTTGCCGGTGTCGAGGCGATAGGACGGCAGCAGTTCCAGCCCGTAGGGTTCGGGCCCGCTGCGCAATTGCTCGCGCAGCTCGGTGGTGCAGAGCTGACTGGCTCTCAAACCGCGCGGCAGGTTGCCCATCGCCACCATCGCCGCCGGATTGTCGCTGATGCTGGTGGAAAACAATTGCCGCGCCTCATTCAGCACGTCAGGGACTGTCGCCTCGTCAATGGCACCGGTATCGGCGGGCGGCTGGCTGGCCGTCGGTTCGCCGAGCCTCGGCTCGGGAAGCAGCCCCGTGGTTGATGGCTGGGCGTCCGGGTCCGGTTCGGGCAACCCGCCTTGCGGCAAGCCGGAACCGGGCAGCGTGATCTCCGGCAGCGACAACCCGGCGATTTCCGGTTCTTGCGACTCGGCTTCAACTGCATCCAGAATGGCGGTTGCCGGGTCGGGCTCTCCAGCGGCCGCCTCGGCGGGTTCGCTTTGCTCCGGCTCAGGCTCTGCGGTTTGCTGCATCGGTGGAGTGGCGGCTTCGGTTTCAGTCGGCTCCGCTTGCTCGGGCTCTTCGGCGCTGGCGCCATCGAGCGCCTCGCGCGGTCCGGCATCGCGCTCGCCAAATTGAAACACCGGCCTGAGCACCGGGATCGGCACAGCCTGCCCCTCGCCTGCGACACCTGGTGGAGGAACTGTCTGCTCGTCCGCAGCCGCAGCTTGTTCGGGTTCGGGCGCGGGCTCCTCGGCGGACGCCTCGGGTTCAGGCATTTCAGGCGCAGCCGCCTCGGGTTCAGGCGGCTCGGGGGCTGGCGCCTCCTCAGCCGGCTGCTCCGGTTCTGTCAATTCGGGTTCGGGCACATCCGGTTCTTCGATCTCGACTTCAGGAACGTCCTGCGGCTCCACCAGCGTCACCTCGATCACCTGTTCTTCCGGCTCCGGCTCGGCCTCGGGCAGCGGCAAAGTGATCAGCAATGCGGCGGCAATCAGCCCGTGCACAAGCAGCGACAGCACCAGCGCTCCGCTCAACCCGTTCGACACCATGTCCCGCAATCGCTTCATGCGGCGATCCATAGCAGAAAATCAGGCGGAACAAGGGCCGGATCCGAGATCCTTGCAGCAATGCCTGCGACACTGTCGCGGCGGCCTGCATCAGCCAGCAAAAATGCCGGTGGAACGGCTTGGAGGCTGATGCGTTGGCAAGCGAGATCATTTCCCAAGGAGCATACCCATGACCGCAAAGACCCTCTTCATCACCGGCGCCTCGAGCGGCATCGGCGCAGCCACCGCCCGCGCCGCACGCCTCGCTGGCTGGAATGTCGGGTTGTTTGCCCGCTCCGAAGACAAGCTCAATGCGCTGGTCGAGGAACTGGGCGACCGCGCACTGGCGCTGCCCGGCGACGCCACCAGCCTGGATGACCAGAACCAGGCGCTGGCCAAGCTCAAGCACACCTACGGCAATGTCGATGCCGCCTTTGCCAATGCCGGCATGGGCGTCAAAGCCGCAGGCACCGAACAGGGCGACCCGGAAGAATGGCACAAGCTGATCCATGTCAACATCATGGGCCTGCTCTACACCGCCAAGGCGGCGATGCCGCATCTGCGCCTGCGCAAGGGCCACATGCTGATGACCGGTTCGGCAGCCGGCCGGGTGCATATGTCCGGTTCGGTCTATGGCGCCTCGAAATGGTTCGTCCACGGCTATGCCGGCAATCTGGCCGAGGAGATGAAGGATTGGGGCGGCCGCTGCACGGTGATTGCACCCGGCATGGTCAACACTGCCTTTTTTGACGAGGCCAAGCCCGACAAGCTGCAGCCGGAAGACGTGGCCGACGCAGTAGTGTTTGCGCTTGAAGCCAAACCACGCAACGCCGTGCGCGAAGTGTTTCTAATGCCGGCGGATTGACGCAAAGCTTCGCGTGCCCGGCTTCCATCAAACCATCCTCATGCAAGGATGTCCGTCGTTGCGGCACGGTGTCTGAGCACGTCTAGGTCCAGGCAGTGGATCAGCCAATGATTCGGCTATTGCCGCGCATCCGCGCGACAATACGACAGTCAGCAAGGTCAGACAGGACCACGACTCTTACGAGTATACACGACCGAATCACAAGTAATACAGTTCATGACTTACGCATTGATATCAATAATTTAGCTTAATAGAACGGAAACTGACAACTCAATCTGCTTTGTTGCTCACGCAACGGCGTAGCGAAATTTTGCAATACTTGATGTTTATACGTATAGTTGGCCTGCATAAATCACGCGGCCTCCAAATCCGCCTAGTGCGGGACGCGGGCAACGTGGAGCAATGGGGCTGATCATGAACAAAACCAATCTGGCAGCGATTGTTTCAATACAAGCGCTTCTCTTTGCTGTTCCAGGCCACGCCGTGGCGGAGCCTGATAACTACGAAGCGGTTTGTAGTCCCATAGGCCTTGACCTATCTAAAACCACGGGAACCGAGACCTGCCTGAATTTCACTGGTCGTGTGTACTACGAATCATCGTGGCTGGAAAACACCCACAGTCTAGGCGGAGGCACAACTGTCTATGGTGGCGGCGGTCCGGCAAATGAAAGGTTCGCAGGAACCTTCGGCAGCTGGATCAAGCGCGACGGTGTGAGTGCCGGACTTCGCATATCCGGCGATTACGGCGATGCGAAAATCGGAACAATTCCTTTGGTCGGCGCCTATGTCGATTACGCAGGCGCATGGGGCGATGAAGGCTATCAGGCGAGCTCGGTTATCGGGGTCGACAACGTCACCCGATCGGGCTTCACCTTTCTTGAGCCCAACGCCAACTACGGCACGGGTGTGGTCGCCGGCGCCAACGGCTTCGGTCTCGAAAGCAGCGGCGAACTGGACAACAACTGGCACCGAGCCAATTTGGGGATAAAGATTGCCGTCCCCGGCTTTGACGAAAGCTCCGGCACGAACGGGGGCGACGGACTTCGAGTCCGCGGCCGCCTTGGCCTGTTCTATGAAACCTTGAATACCAAGGCGAGCGGAAGAGCCGATCTGACCTTCAACGGCGCGCCTTTCAACGGCTACTACCAAAATTACAATCTCAACGCCGAAGACGACTATTTCGGTGTGCGTTTGGGAGCCCATATCGGGCTGCCGCCATGCCTGGATGGAAAGTTGAAAACCAGCTTCGGCGCGGATCTCTATCTCGGCTATCATCGCGGCGAAGGCCAATACGCGCAGCAAACCGGCGTTGGCGGAGGAATACAGGTTAACCAGTCGCAGAATTACTCCAATAACGAATTTGCCGTCGGGGCCGGGGTTTCCGTGGGAACATCCTATGAAATTGCTCCGGGATGGCGATTGGGTAGCAAATTGGAGTTTTCATACCTGCCGCAAGTCACCAGCTTCCACGCACCGCAAAACCCGAGCGAACAGGCCACCGCCGGTTTCTCGTCAGATTCGGCCACCCGCGTCATCGCATCCATCGGCCTGCGCAAGAAGTTCTGACCGCGGGACTGGAATGGCGGGAACAGTTTCCTGGCGCAAGCCGGCGCGCTTGGTCCGTAGCGGTTCTGCTTGCCCACTTGCCCCGATGCTGGCATGACTTCAGCGCAAACACGCGCGCGGGGACCACATGGCTGGCTACACATTATACTGGAAACCGGGAACAGGCTCGATGGTGGTCGAGGCGGCGTTGCGGCTGATCGGCGTGGCATTTGACAAGGTGCAGGTCGACGATACCGCCAGGCCTGAATTCCTGGCGCTCAACCCTGCGGCCAAGGTGCCGGTGCTGGTCTGTGCCAGCGGTCCGGTAATCGCCGAGAGCGCGGCGATCCTGATGGCGCTGGATGATCTGTTTCCCGAGACCCGGCTGCTGCCACCACACGGCACACCCGCGCACACCACTGCGGTGCAATGGCTGGTGTTCATGGCCACAAACATCTATCCCGCAGCGCGGCGCTATTATTATCCGGCGCTCCACACGGTGGACACAAGCCCAGAAGCTGCCGAGGCGATCAGGCAGCAGGCAGCGCTCGACATGGACCTCGATTTCGCCCAACTGGCCGCCGAGATTGAAGGACCGTTCCTGCTTGGCCAGACCATGACCATTGCCGATGTCTATGCGGCAATGCTGGCTGATTGGTACGAACCGGCACGGCAAACGCCGGAGATCGCAGCCCTGGTGCGCCATGTGCTGGAAAACCCCGCCGTCAGCGACGCCTGGCGCCATCACGGGTTCGGCAAATAGGCGCAAGGCACTGCCGACGACGCGCGCCGCAAGCGGCTTTTTCCGCTTCTGCACTCCAATAGCGCTGGTGCCTCCACCCGGATGCACAGGGGCACGCCACTCACCAAAGGAAACAGACAATGCTCACAACGCGTATTTTGATCGGCGCCGCGATGCTCGCAGCACTTGGCAGCACCGACGCCCGCGCCACCGATATCGGCGCTCACGGCGAGAACGGCTATCGCTTCCTCTATGAGGAAATCATGGAGGCGCCCTATTTCACCACCTGGTGGGGCAAGCAGGTCGGCAACAACACCCGCAAGCCGCAGGTGCTGATCCATACCGACGAAAAGACGGTGTTCGACGGCACGCTGACCATTCAATGCGCGTCACAGACCATGACCTGGTCCGATCTCAGCGAGTGGTCGACCGTGGGCTCGGTGCCCGCCGAAGTGCAGACGATCGCCGGAAAATACTTCTGCGGCAACTGACTGGTGCCACCGGGTTCCGGCCCGGTGGCCTGACGCCGCCTGAAACCGCAGCAAACTCCGGTTGACGCTACGTCAATTTGGGCCATTATGGAGATGGACACGACCGGAGGCACCCATGGCAGACCCTCACCCGACCCCAGGTTCCTTGAAATTCGCGGAAATTGCCCGGCTTCCCGACGACTGGTGGGACGGCACCCCGAAAACCGACCCCGATGTGGTCTGGACGGTGTGGGAGCGCTCGACCTATTACACTTGGGGCGCCAATGCCGGCAATTACCAGCAACGCCCGATCGGCAGCGTCATCGGCGGCGGCGGCATGGCTGGCGCAGCGCATGGCCCGACCATTGGCCGGATGCACCCGCATTATATCGGCATCATCACCATGGATGACGCCGATATGCCGCTCAATACGCCGGTCTATGCTGAACTGGCGGCCTTGATCGCCGACGGCAAAAACGTCGTCATCCCGATTTTCGTTGATCACCAGATCGGTCCAGGCTTCAAGCTCTCGCTCGGCACCGGCATCGGCAGCAGCCAGCCCAATTGGGGCGACATCCAGAAGAACGTGCTTGAAGGCATCGTCCAGCTTGGCACGGCAGCCGGTGCGGTCGAGATCCCCAAGGGCACCTATTGGCCCGATTTGCGCCAGCCGACGCCAAAAATCTACCCGATCACCTGTCTCGACGACATTTCCAAAATCATAGCCAACGTGCTTGGCTGAGCATGGTGCCGGTGACCCGCTCATAGGGCTCGAACCGTGAGATGTCGCCGGGATGAAAGGGTGCATGTATATGATTGTCCAAATTCATCCATTTGAACGCGACAGGCAGTGAAGCCTCTATTCCGCCCGCAAAACCGTTAGCGCCAGTTTCAGCGCTGCAAGCAGAAACGGCGCTGCATGCATCAGCAGGTCGAAAATGTCGATCGGCTTGATCAATGTGCCGGCCACCAGCATCTTCAGCTTCTCCCAGATATGCGGCTCCGGCACGAACGGCGCCAGTCCCAGGGTCAGGCAGGCGATGATGACAATGGGCCAGGAGAATTGGTCGAGGATTTGGGTCAGCTGTTCCATCAGGGTGCGGCTCCGGCATGATGCGACCAGCCGCAGGGTGCGGCGGCGATAATGCGCATATCATGCGGATGGTGGGCGAGTTCCAGACCCAAACATTCAATTGAGCGAATATGTCGCGGGAGGTGACCGCTCAGCCCAGGCTGCGCCGTGCCGCAAGCAGCTTGGCGACATTTTGCCGGTGTACCCGTTCATAGGCGTCAAACCAGATCAGCTCGCCAGATTGCAGCCAACCGCTTACCAGCTCCGCAAGTGGTGTGTCTTGCGGCGTGGTGCCCGCAGCGATATCGAGAAGGTCGTTGATGTAGGACTGGGTGGCGTCGCACAGCCCGGGCCCATAACCGCCGCTGGCAATGCGCGACGGATCGCCGTGATTGGGCAGGATATGGCGCGGCGCGAGAGCCTTGAGCCGGTCGATCTCGCGGTAATGCACCGAGAGATTCTGCGGTTCCGCGACATAGGTGATCATGTCTTCCAGCGCGTCGCCCGCCAGCAGGATCTTGCGGTCAACGATCCAGATCAGCGCCTCGTCATCGCTGTGGATGTCGAACTCCAGAATGTCGAGCGTCAGCGCGCCGATCTGCAACTGCATCGAGCCTTCGAATGTGTTGTCGGGCAGGATCAGCGGATTGATCGCCGGCGGGCCGTGATGGGTTCCGCTCTCGATCTTCGATTTCAGCCGCTCGAGATGAGCCAAGGTCTTGGCCGTCGACCAGACCGGACAATCGGCAAAGATTTCGGTGCCAGCGACGTGATCGAGGTGATGGTGGCTCAGAAGCACGGTGATCTCGGTGACGCCGAGGTTTTCGAGATAATTGCGGATCAACCGCGCATGATCGAGCGAGACATGGGTGTCATAGACCAGCGCCGCGCTGCCGCTGACAATCGCGTAGCTGGCAATGCCGAGCGACAGCGCACCGTCATCGACCCATGTGTCGGCGGCTGGTTCACCGGTGCGGCCGTCGTAGAAGGCCAAAATGTCGTCGAAGGGGCGGAGGATTTGCATGGTCATTAATATGGGCTCCTCACTCGCCGCACACCAGCGACATCACAATTCACGGGTATCCGGAAAGACGTGCAAGATATGGGCCGAAAGGACATGGCGCCTAGGCAAGCCCATTGCATAGTCCATCATCCTGTATGCTGCTTTCCACTCCTCGGCGCACACTGGACCTTTGACGTCACTATCGTTGAGAAACCCGACAAGCAAAAGACGGGCATCGACGCCGTTGCTCCTCAGCTGCCAGAGGTGTGCCAGTCGGTTGGCATACTGATAAAAGCGCTGCGTCCAGTCCGCACCGTCTCCTGCCTTCAGCACTGTCCGGACAGCGTTGAGAGTGGCCTCAATTCGGCGACGGGATGCGTCGCCTGCCTTGCAGGACGAAAACAGTTCATCGAGATGCGCCTTGGCTTCAACAAGCACCACAGAATTCCCAGCAATACCCAACGCATCCCATTGCGGGCCTCGTTTCGGCCAGAAGGCATCAAGGGCGGGTGACAGCCGGGAAAGGCCGAGGCGATCCAGGAATGCGCCATCGCGATACTCCGCAAAACCGTCAGTAGCCAAAGGCGACAGCCACTCGACTGGCTGCAAACCAGGGTGGGCAAGCACAAACGGGCGGTCATTGACCGCCCGTTGTATCCATTTCAGACTTCCACGCGTACCAGTTGGTTGAACGATACGCATCGCCGATCAGCTATCCAGAAAGCTTCGCAGTTTGCGGCTCCGGCTCGGGTGCTTGAGCTTGCGCAGCGCCTTGGCTTCGATCTGGCGGATGCGTTCGCGGGTGACCGAGAACTGCTGGCCGACTTCCTCGAGCGTGTGGTCGGTGTTCATGCCGATGCCGAAGCGCATGCGCAGCACGCGTTCTTCACGCGGGGTGAGCGAGGCCAGCACGCGGGTGGTGGTTTCGCGCAGGTTCGCCTGAATGGCCGCATCGATCGGCAGGATCGCATTCTTGTCCTCGATGAAATCACCCAGGTGCGAATCTTCCTCGTCGCCGACCGGCGTTTCGAGCGAGATCGGCTCCTTGGCGATTTTCAGCACCTTGCGCACCTTTTCGAGCGGCATGGCGAGCTTTTCGGCCAGCTCTTCCGGCGTCGGCTCGCGGCCGATCTCGTGCAGCATCTGGCGGCTCGTGCGGACGATCTTGTTGATCGTCTCGATCATGTGCACAGGAATACGGATGGTGCGGGCCTGGTCGGCGATCGAGCGGGTGATTGCCTGCCGGATCCACCAGGTGGCGTAGGTCGAGAACTTGTAACCGCGGCGGTACTCGAACTTGTCCACCGCCTTCATCAGGCCGATATTGCCTTCCTGAATCAGATCGAGGAACTGCAGGCCACGGTTGGTATATTTCTTGGCGATGGAAATAACGAGACGCAGGTTGGCCTCGACCATTTCCTTCTTGGCGATGCGGGCTTCGCGTTCGCCCTTCTGGACCATCTGCACGATGCGGCGGAATTCCGAGATCGAAATGCCGGTTTCGGTTGCCAGAAACTGGATCTCGGCGCGGATGTCGCGGATGCCGTTGGATTCGGACTTGGCGAATTCCTTCCAGCCCTTGGCCGACAGATTGGCGATTGACTTCATCCAGTTGGGATCAAGCTCGGCACCGGAATACTGCACCAGAAAGTCGTCGCGCTTGACGCCATAGCTCTCGGCCAGACGCAAGAGCTTGCCTTCATTGGCAACCAGACGCTTGTTGATGTCGTAAAGCTGCTCGACAAGGCTGTCGATGCGGTTCTGGTTCAGCGACAGCGACTTGACCGAGGTGATCAGCGCGTCCTTGAGTTCCTTGTAGCGGCGCTCCTGAGCCGGCGACAGCGTGCCGCTGGCGGTCAGGCGGGCTTCGACCTGCTGGTCCTGAAGCTTCCGCAGTTTCTTGTAGGTCTCGGCGATGATGTCGAGCGTGTCCATCACCTGCGGGCGCAGTTCGGCTTCCATGGCGGCGAGCGAGAGATTGTTCTCGTCGTCGTCCTCTTCGTCCTCTTCATACTGGCTTTCGCCGCCGACATTGGTAACGTCGTCCGACTTGGCCTTTTCAGCCCGGACCTTTTCCTTTTCCTCGGCGACCTTGCGGTCAGCCTCGATCTTTTCCGGGCTCTGGAACTGCGGCGCAGCCTTGGCTTCGGGACCCGAATAGGTGGTCTCGAGATCAATGATCTCACGCAGAAGCGTGGCGCCCTCGTTGAGCTCCTCGCGCCAGATGATGATGGCCTGGAAGGTCAGCGGGCTTTCGCAAAGCCCTGCGATCATGGTTTCGCGGCCGGCCTCGATGCGCTTGGCGATGGCGATTTCGCCTTCGCGGGACAAAAGCTCCACCGAGCCCATTTCGCGCAAGTACATGCGCACCGGATCATCGGTGCGGTCGGTCGGTTCTTTTTTCTTGGTGGCGGCAACGGCGGTGCCCGACGCGGTGGCGACTTCGCCGCCTTCGCTTGGCTCTTCCGTTTCGGTCTCTTCTTCGGTTTCCTTGTCGTCGCTGGCTTCGTCTTCCTCGACGACATTGATGCCCATATCCGACAGCATCGACAGGATGTCCTCGATCTGCTCGGAGGTCACCTCTTCCGACGGCAGCACGGCATTGAGCTCGTCCATGGTCACGTACCCTCGTTTTTTCGAGGTCTTGATCATTTTCTTGACGGCGTCATCCGACAGATCCAGCAATGGCCCGTCTGGGGCACTGGCATCGCGTTCGGTTTCCGTCTCGTCTGCTGCTGCTTCTTTAACCTTGGTTGCCATGGGCAGTCACTTTCCCCGGATTTCGTTCGGTTGATGCCAGCTCCGCGCCAGCCTGTCGGCGCATCGGACCTACCAGTGTGGCAGGCTGCTTTTGCGAATCATCCGGATTGTTGTGGCGTATGGATACTTAATTCCCTGTTAACCATGCAGATCTTAGAGCCTCGTGGCCAAAGGATCGCGGAAAACTGCGTGATCGTCGGACGCCCTCCGGCCCGTGATCCCGCTTCTATTGTATCAAACAGGTGATTCCCACAAAAAACCCATCCGTCAAGGCTTAATGGAGAAAAAGCCTGCAGTTGCGGCAATTTGCGTGAAATCGCCCGATATTTCGGTTTCATCGCTGGACATCTTATGTAGTGGCCACATTCGAGTTCGCAAGTGCCCGACTCAGATTCAAAGGATCCGATGTGTCCCGACAGGCATAATCCGGGCTCAAACCGGCTCAACCGTTGCTGCCGCGTCCACCCTTGACCCGGCCCGACAGCACGCCGAAACCATCAATGATGGCTTCCTGGTTTTCCAGCCGGGCGATCTCGAGCTGCACCTGCTCCAGGGTTGCCATGATGGCGTAGCTCTGCTCGGCATCCTCGCATTCGACGATATCGCGCTCCAGCTCGGATTTTTGCCATTTCAGTTCGCGGGTTCGCTTGTGCAGGCCGAGCGCCTGTATGTATCCCTCGCGGGCATCCTCCGACGCCGCCTCCACCGTCGCGGTCCAGATCCTTGCGTTGCGGATCTGGCTCTCGAGCCGGGCGATGAAGGCGCCCTGCCCGTCGGCCTCAAGCGCTGCGAACAGGCGCTCGCGGTCGAAGCGCCCGCCGGCCGACGCGGCATTGAGCATCACCTGCCAGACCCGCATCAGGCCCTTGTCCTCAAATTCCAAGGCCGCCAGCTCGTCGAATTCGTCATGCAGCATCTGCGGATGGTTGGCGACGGTCATGACCAGAACGGTTTCGCGCAGCGACGGCATTTCGGCGTGGCCGCGGACCATGCCGGAACGGCTCAACCGCTCCGATACCGCCACCATGCCGCGCGCCGATTGCGGGCCCGGGCGTCCGCCGCCATTGCCATTGCCGCGCTCGAAGCTGCCACGGCCACCGCCCTCACGGCCATAATTGCCGCGGCCGGACTTGCCCTGCTCACGGTTGCGGTAGCCGAAGAACGCCTGCATGCGGTCGCGCATGTCTTGCTGGTAATGCCGGCGCAGGCTTTCATCGGCAATCAGCCCGGTGGTCTGCTTCAGCTTGGCCTCGAGTTCGGCGCGGCTTTCAGGCGTTTCGAACACCCCGGCGCCGGCCTCGCGCGACCACACCACATCGGCCAGCGGCCGGGCCGAGTTGATCACCTGGTCAAACGGATCGCGGCCGTCCTGACGCACCAGATCATCAGGGTCCTTGCCCGCCGGCAACACCGCAATGCGCAGGGAGCGTCCCGGCCCGATCAACGGCAAGGCCAGATCCACCGTCCGGTTGGCTGCGCGCTGACCGGCCTCGTCGCCGTCAAAGCACAAAACCGGCTGCGGCGTGATCCGCCAGATCAGCTTGAGCTGGTTCTCACCCAGTGCAGTGCCCAGAGGTGCTACCACATTGTCGATGCCTGCCTGCGCCAACGCGATCACGTCCATATAGCCTTCGACCACGATCAGCGTGCCGTCCTGGCCGCAGGCGCGCCGGGCACGGGCGAAATTGTAGAGCACATTGCCCTTGTGGAAGAGCTCGGTCTCGTTGGAATTGAGGTATTTGGCCGGCGCGCCCGGCGACAGCGCCCGGCCGCCAAAGGCTATCACCCGCTCGCGCGACGACAGGATCGGGAACATGATGCGGTCGCGGAACCGGTCATAGGACACCGAGATTTCCGGCCCGTGCACCACCAGCCCGCAGGCCTCGATCTGCTCGCGGTCGACGCCGCGCGAAGCCAGATGTTCCTTCAGCGCGCTGCGGTTGTCATTGCTGTAGCCCAGACGAAAGGCGGCGATGGTGCGGCCTGACAGGCCACGGTCACGCAGATAGGCCCGCGCCTTGGCGCCTTGCGGGCCCTGCAGTTCGCCTTCGAAATAGGCCGCCGCCATTTCCATGACATCTTCCAGCGTGGCGCGCTGGCGCTCGCGCTGGGCAGCTTGCGGATCGGGTGCGGGCAGGGAAATGCCGGCCATGTCGGCGACACGCTCGACCGCTTCGGGAAAATTCAGGCTTTCAAGCTCGGTCAGAAACTTGAAATGGTCGCCCGACACGCCGCAGCCAAAGCAATGGTAGCGGCCCTTCTTGTCCTCGCAGTGAAAGCTCGGGGATTTTTCGCCATGAAACGGGCAGCAGGCCCACCAGTCGCCGCGCGAGGTGTTGGTTTTCTTGCGATCCCAGGTCACATGACGGCCAATCACGTCCGAGATCGGAACGCGGTCGCGAATGTCGTCAAGAAAGGACGGGGAAAACCGCAAAATCTGGCGCGCCTCCGGCGCTTGGACGAGGTTGGGTGACAGGTCGTACTATGTATTGGTCATTCTATATAGAAGCTGCGCGCCGCAGAGGCAAAGCCCTTGATGCGTCACTCCCCGCTATTCACACGGGCCTTGATCTTGAACCGGAGCACCGCTGCATCACCCGCCAAACCGCGCGGGCAAAAGCCCTGATCCCGGCGCAAACCGGGACCAATCCTTGCTGCTGATGCAGTCCAGACAGCAATGCCGCCTACTGCAACAGGCCCTTGACCATGCCGCAGGCCTTGGAAAAATCCATCTGGCCGGGATAGCGTTCCTTGAGCACGTTCATGCATTTGCCCATGTCACGCAAGCCCGCAGCGCCGGTCTCGTTGATGACCGAGGCGCAGAGCTCACGCACTTCCTCTTCCGGCAGCTGCTTGGGCAGAAACTGGCGGATGATAGCGATTTCATCGCGCTCCTGCTGGGCAAGCTCCAGCCGGGCATTGTCTTCATAGATGGTCGCTGATTCTTCGCGCTGCTTGATCATCTTTGTCAGAATCTGAAGAATGTCGTCATCGCTGACGGGATCCTTGCCAGCGCCGCGATTGGCGATGTCACGATCCTTGATCGCAGCCTGGATCAGCCGCAATGTCGACATGCGACGCGTGTCCTTGGCGCGAATGGCGTCCTTCAGCGTTTCGGTAAACCGTTCCCGCATCATCAAACTTTCTCCGGCAGTTCAGTAAAGGCCTGGTGGCAAGCCCCATTAGCAAGACCCGAGAGCCCGCAATTGCGAATGGACAGGATTAACCCTTGGATAGCATCCTGTTCAAGCAAATTATTGAGGGGTCCACGCCACAGTGCTGATTGACCCGGACGAGCGGCTTCTCTATCTGAAGGCTGATGCATGACCGGATCGAAATCATCCAACGCGGCAACTGCTTTTCCGCGTGTGGCTTCCGGTGACTTAAATGGCGATGCCCCGGCTTGACGTCAAGGGGCCACTTGCCAGCGATGAAGCGGCACTGCAGCCGTCAACGGAGTGGACATGACCACAAGCGCCCAGACTACAAAACCATGGACCGAGACAAAGCCCACCGCTGTTCTGGTTTTCGCCGACGGCACCGTCATCAAGGGCCATGGCGTTGGCGCCACCGGCACGGCGCAGGCCGAGGTCTGCTTCAACACGGCGCTGACCGGTTATCAGGAGATCCTCACCGACCCCTCCTATCTGGGACAGATCGTCACCTTCACATTCCCGCATATCGGCAATATCGGCGCCAATGACGAGGACATCGAGGATCTGACCCCGGCGGCCCGCATCGGCGCGGTTGGCGCGATCTTCAAGGCCGACATCACCGAGCCGTCGAGCTACCGCTCCGCCGGGCATTTCGACACATGGCTCAAGACCCGCGGCATAATCGGCCTGTCCGGCGTCGACACACGGGCACTGACCGCCTGGATCCGCGAAAACGGCACGCCCAACGCGGTCATTTCCCATGACCCCAGCGGCAATTTCGATATCGAGGCGCTGACAGCACTTGCCAAGCAGTGGAGCGGGCTCGAAGGCCTTGATCTGGCCAAGGACGCCACATCGGGCCAGTCATCGAGCTGGACCCAGGGCCCATGGGTCTGGAACGAAGGATTTCCACAGACCGGCGAACCCGTGGCGCATATCGTCGCCGTGGATTATGGCGTCAAGCGCAACATCCTGCGGCTGTTCACCGGTCTTGGCTGCAAGGTTACGGTGGTTCCGGCGACAGCCAGCGCCGAAGACATTCTGGCGATGGCGCCCGACGGGGTGTTCCTGTCCAACGGTCCTGGCGATCCGGCCGAAACCGGCAAATATGCCGTACCGGTGATCAACAAGCTGATCGACAGCGAAACCCCGGTGTTCGGCATTTGCCTCGGTCACCAGATCCTGGCGCTGGCGCTGGGCGGCAAGACCGTGAAGATGCATCAGGGCCATCACGGCGCCAATCACCCGGTCAAGGACTACACCACCGGCAAGGTCGAAATCGTCTCGATGAACCACGGTTTTGCGGTGGACGGCAAAAGCCTGCCCGAAGGCGTCGAGGAAACCCATGTTTCGCTGTTTGACGGCTCCAATTGCGGATTGCGGCTGACAGGCAAGCCGGTGTTTTCGGTTCAGCATCACCCGGAAGCCTCCCCCGGCCCGCAGGACAGCCACTACCTGTTCCGCCGCTTCATGAACATGGTCGGCGAACGCAAGGGCCTGCCGACGCTCGCCGAGCGCTGAAAGAGAGAGCCGGCATCGGCTAGCTAGGTAGTCGGAGAGGTCCAATGATTGGCTATGTCACAGTCGGTGCCGACGACATCCCGCTTGCCGAAAGGTTCTACTCTGCATTCCTGCCGAGCCTCGGCTACAATTTGGAGATCTCGCCTGAAGGATTGAGCTACTCGATCCCCAGCACGAGCGACCAGTGGCCCCAGCCAGCCGATTTCTACGTCAAGCCGCCGTATGACGGGCAGCCGGCATCGAGCGGCAACGGCACCATGGTGGCTTTCGAGGTGAAAACTCAGGCCATGGTCCGCGAACTTCACGCGGCAGCGCTTGCTGCTGGCGGGCGAGACGAAGGTGGGCCTGGCTTTCGGGCCGAGTACAGCGCGCATTTCTATGTAGGCTATCTCCGCGATCCTCAAGGCAACAAGATCGCGCTGGTTTGCAACAACAGGGACGAGCCCAAACGACCGGACTGATCCCTGAGCAGGAGCGCGCCACCGAGCCAGCGAGACAGAAACAAAACTCCGATATTAGTTCCGCCGCTTCATGAATATGATCGGCTAACGCAAGAGATTGCCTGCGCTGACCGAGCGGTGAGACCCGCGCACCGGGGCCGTGATCGGGGCAAACGCTTGAATGACCGGCTAAGAACCGGTTGTGGCCATTTGATGCGCCGGGCTCCGCGGCCGCATTTGGCGGAAAGCGGCCTTCTATGCGGTGCACAATTTTGGACGTTTCGAGTATTTAATCAAATATGCAGCCTGTCGTTCAATTAGTAGGTGACCTCACTGAATTGTCGGCGATTTGAGGCCAGTCTGTCCCCTTTTATTGAGGTGCACCCCCCCAAGTCGGGCGCCAAGCCTTAAGGGCTCAGAGCATAGTTCCTTTACTCGCTATCCCTGACCAAGCGGACATAATTATTGATGCGGATAGCATCACCCTGCGGCCCGAATCCTTCAGGAAAAGCTTGCGCATCGCCGACCTTGGGATCAGAGCGCTGGGCACCCGCTCCATGCACGTCGGTCCATCCGTTCATGTAACCCATGGCGCGTCCGAAACTGACATAGGCGGCGTGGCTGCCCGGAGACCGGGTCCAGTTTGCGTGCGTGGTGGAACTCCAATAGGCTGGATAGTCAGTCTGCTCCGCCTCATTGAGGATTTCACTCGTCTCAAACAGCGGGTCAATAGCTGCCGAATTGGTCGTATCAGGCGAACGGGTATAATCGACAAGGCTTTGCAGTTCCTTGACATTCGGCACACGCCAATCGTCATGTCCAAGATAGTTTTGTGCGTTGGCCTGTTCACCAAGAGCGAGCGCAGCCTGCCAGCTGATTGCCTCGCCATTGTCCGCTTGTGGCCACATCAATCCGCTGGCGCTATCGGTGATCGTGCCATCACCATTATCCGTCAGCTTGGTCACGCCATAACCAACATCACCGCGCACCGCCATAACGTAGAAGGTTTTCTCCTGACCGCGAAGCCTCATGCCATATCCCTTGATCCGACCGTCGGCAAAATTCACACCAAACATCGTAACATCCTGATTGTGCATGGTTTTGGAGACATACAATGTGCTTGAGGCAAGTTGTGCATCAATAATCCGCTCACCCGCCTGCGTGTCGCCGTATCCAAAAGCGAACACCTCGTTGTTGAGGAACGGTATCAAGCCGGAGGTGTCGTCTGCTTCATAGCCACTCGGATCGACGCCTTGGAAATTCATCAAGGAATACATCTCGGTGATTGTCGGGCCCCGCCAGTCATCATATCCGGCCAATTCTAGCGTTCGAGCATAGTACGCCCTCATAGGTCAGCTTGTCGTCGATATTAATCAGGCCATCGCCATTGAGATCAGGGGTCTGCACCCATATCAAGCCGGTCACATTGTCAGTTACAGTGCCATTGCCATTGTCTGTGTAGCTGGGTTGCGCGCCGATATACTGGGCATCCTGACCGTAGAAGGGTTCGCCTGCGGTTGGACAGTCGATGGCTTTGGTTGCGTCATAGCATCTCGACTGTCCGGTATCAGGAATTGGATAGGGAGGCTGCGCCATCGTGGTCTGGGTTGCGAGAAGCACACATGTTGAAGTGTATAATGTTGTGCGCAGAGCTTGCATGAACCTCATGATGTATTCCTTTCAGTCCTGACCTAATTGTTTCGAAGTTGCTGATAGGCTGCGCGCAACGCTGCGACCCGTCCAGACAATTCAGGCGTCAAATCGCCAGCCAACAAGTCGGATTGCTCCAACGGATCATTGGCAACATCAAACAATTGTTCTGGCTCGCCGTCCGCTGCCACGAGTTTGTAGCGCTCATCACGGATGGCCCATCCCATCACATCCGGGGGCATTTTTTGATCAGCGAAATGTTCGGCATAAGCGTATTTCCGCGACCCTGGTTCTCCGCTCAGGACCGGGTTCAGATCAATGCCATCCGATTGAATCACTTCGGCATTGGCCAATGCCCTGATGGTCGAGTTCAAATCGGTTGTGTTGACAAGAGCATTTGTGCGGCCACCTTCGACACCGGGACCGGTAACAATCATCGGCACGGCCGTGCCGCCTTGGTAGATGGTGCCCTTGGACCGTTTGCGGCCATACAATTCACGGGAAACCTGACCCGGCGTGCCATTATCGCCAATGAAAATGACAACCGTATTTTCACGGACATCATCGGTCAGACTTTCCAGCAATCGGCCGATTTCACTATCCAGCGCTTCAAGCATGGCGTTGTAATAGGGTAGCGGGTTCTCATCGATTTCACTTTGGTCATTCAGCAGATCATTGCCGGTATAAAGCGCTCTCGGAGGTACGTGGAACGGGGTATGCGGCGCATTGTAGGCGAGCCACAAGAACCATGGAGTTTCCTGTTCGCCGATCCAATTGATGGCGCGGTCAGTGAGGACGGTTGTTGCATATCCATCTACATCGACAGGCTTTCCATTATCCACCGCATCCCATTTGTAGTAGTCGGGGACGCCACCGGCGAGCAGGCCAAAATAGGTATTCACACCCAACTCGGCGGGATGGTTATAGTCATTTTTCGAACTGGCCAGATGCCATTTGCCGATAACTGCACTGGAGTAATCGGTTTCGTTCAATGCATCGAAAAGGCTCACTTCATCGGTCGACATGCCAACACCACCTTCACGGGGGATAGCTCCCCCCATGCCAGTGCGAAATCCATATTTACCAGTCATGATCGTGGCCCGGGTCGGGGTGCATACAGGGGCCGAATAGGCGTTCTCAAACACCAGCCCATCGGCGCACATCTGTTCGACAATCGGCATTTGTGCCTGCTGTGACCCGACAGAGTAACATCGCGATGCATCCAGCCCCATATCATCCGCAATGATCAGGAGAATATTGGGCTTAGCAAAAGCGGCGCCCGGCAGAGCAAACGCAAGCGCCAAACCAAAGGCGAACTTCATAACGGTTTGCATTCGAATTGCTCCCGGCTAGCATTCTTGGCGTTCTGTTGAAGAGATCGCCAACGTCGCACGGTCTCTTTTTGGCTTCAGTCTTATCTGGGCCAATTTTCGGCATTCCCAGCCGGATAATCCGGGCGAAAGTTGTCGCACCGGCTTTCGATGCGCATCAGCAAGATGCGCAGCTTCATCTCCGTGCTCAGGGTCATGTTGTATCGCTTAACTGCTCTGGTTTGCATTGATATATATCAGTCGGCAAGCATCGCGGGGGGCGATCTCTTCTTGGGCGCAAAGGGTGCCAAGTGCGTCTGACGTGAAGCTGGTAAAGCCATCAATGAGAGTTGCAAAACCTTTCCGCAAACGTCTCTGTCATATCTGTTTGGAAAAACAGCTGCCGTTTTTTGCAATCATCTTCGATGTCAGCTCAGGGCCGGAAATGCCCATTCGGATATCTCGCCAACACCAGCCAGGTCGCATAACCGCCGATAAAACCTCGACCGCTCAAACCTTCACAACATCCAGAAACAAATGCCGCTTGACGAAGCGCAGGTTGAGCAGCACGGCCGCCACGCCGAGGCCGATGGCCAGTCCTGCCCAGATGCCTGGACCACCAAATCCGAGCCCGAAGCCCAGCCCGTAGGCTGCCGACAGGCCGATCGGCCAATAGCTGATCACCGCAATCAGCATCGGAATGCGGGTGTCCTTGATGCCGCGCAACAGCCCTGCCGCGATCACCTGGATGGCGTCGACGATCTGGAATGCGGCCGCCACCAGAATCAGCGGGACAGCCACCGCCAGCAACTGGGCCGCATCTGCATTGGCTTCGTCGATAAACAGGCTGACAAGCGCTTCCGGCAACAGCCAGAACAGCGCGGCGGAGGCGACCGAAATCACAATCGCCAGCGCCATCACCGTGTGCGAGGCCCGCGCCAGTCCGGCCATGTCACCACGGCCATAGGCCTGGCCAACGCGCACTGTCGCGGCATGAGACAGACCAAGCGGAATCATGAAGCTGATCGAGGCGAGCTGAATGGCGATGCCATGGGCCGCCAGTTCAACGGTGCCGAGCCATCCCATCATCACCGAGGCCGCCATAAACAATCCGACCTCGGCCAGAATGGTAAAGCCGATCGGCAGACCGAGCCGGAACACCTCGAAAAACGCCGGCCACTCGGGCCGCCAGAAGCGCTGGAACAGCCGGTAATCCTGATGCCTCGGGTGCCAATAGGCCCATCCGGCCATGATCAGGAAGATCACGGTCGAGCTGAAGACCGAGGCCACCGCCGCGCCGCGCACGCCCATTTCCGCCCAGCCAAAATTGCCGAAGATCAGTCCATAATTGAGGATACCATTGACCACGGTGCCAAACAGCGCCGACCAGAGCACGATTGCGGCGCGCGAACGCGCGGCAAAGAACGACCTGAGCGCCATCATCATCAGCGCCGGGAACATGCCCCACTGGGCAATGCGGATGTAATCGCTGGCAAGTGCTGCCAGTTCGGGTTTCTGGCCCAGCCAGATCAGCGCCGGCTCGAGATACCACAGGAACGGCATGGCCATGACCGCGTAGAGCAACAGGATCCACATCCCCATCCGAACCGAGCGGCGCACATGGGTGGGGTCATTGCGGCCTTCGGCCTGGGCCGCCAGCGGCAGGATCGCACCGGCAAAGCCGGAGCCGAAGATGAACACCATGAAAAATGCCTGCGAGGCCAGCACCGTGGCAGCCAGCTCGGCGGTGCCATACCAGCCGAGCATGACGACATCGGTGGTGGCAATGGCGATCTGGGCGATCTGGGTGCCGACCAGCGGCAAGCCAAGCGCCAGCGTCGCCCAGATCTGGGCGCCCCAGCTTTGCCCGTCTCTCACACCCCTGGTTGATACGTCCATCACCAACTCCCGCATTTCGAACAGCGCTTATGCGCCCAGCACACCTTGTTTGGCAAGGCCGATCCGCCCCGCTGCGGGACACGGGCTCAAGACCGCAAACGCCCTGCCCGGACATCGCAGGCGGAGCAGTTTCAAGCAGACAGGAGCGGCGTAACCCGGTCGCGATTTGGTCTATCTCCTCCCCGTCTATCTGTTTAATATCGTGCCATGGAAACCATTGACCTGCCCAGATTTGCGCAAGACTTCCTGACGCTTCTAGACACAGCCAAGGCGTATTTCGCCCAGCCCTGGACCTTCTACCAGATCGGCATCATCGCCGCGTGCTATCTCATCGGCTGGCTGATCTCGCGCAAGGTCGAGCCCTGGCTCGAAAGCCGCGCCCGCACCATCAAGGGCAAGCCCGGACTGCTTCGGGTGATCATCGCGGTGATGCGCAGAAGCCACTGGGTGATATTTCTTTTTCTGCTGAGCATCGTCCGCCTGGTGACGCTGGAAATGACCTGGCCTTCGCGCACCTACATGATGGCGCTGGCCCTGACACTCGGCTGGTCCTGGCTGACCATCTCGGTGACAAGCCGGATCATTCATAACCGGACTGTGTCCCGGCTCATCGCGCTTGCGGTTTTCAGCTATGTGGCACTGGGGATCCTCGACCTTCGCCCGGAAGCCACGGCCTTTCTGGATCAAGTGGCAATCCAGCTCGGCGACTTGCGGATCTCGGCGCTCTTCGTTCTGCGCACCATCCTCGTTACGGTCGGGTTCTTGTGGATCGCCAACCTGCTGGGCAATTTCTTCGACAGCCGCATCAATACCGTTGAAGATCTCTCGCCCTCCTTCAAGGTTCTCGCCGGCAAGGTTGTCAAGATCAGCTTCATCGTCATCGCCGGGATGATGGCGCTGTCCTCAACCGGCATCGACCTGACCGCGCTGACGGTATTTTCCGGCGCCGTCGGCGTCGGCCTGGGTTTCGGCCTGCAGAAGGTCGTGTCCAACTTCATCTCCGGCGTCATCATTTTGATGGACCGGTCGATCAAGCCCGGTGACACCATTGCGCTGGGCGAGACTTTCGGCTGGATCCGTGAATTGCGCGCCCGCTTTGTCTCGGTGATCACCCGCGACGGCCGCGAATATCTGATCCCGAACGAGGATTTCATCACCCATCAGGTGGTCAACTGGTCGTTCTCCGACAAGCTGGTCCGTGTCGATGTCGACTTCGGCGTGTCCTATGACAGCGATCCGCACCAGGTCGCAAAGCTCGCCATCGCTGCCGGCTCAACCGTCGAGCGTGTGCTGGACGCGCCCAAACCGGTGTGCTGGATGACCGCCTTCGGGTCGTCGTCGCTGGATTTCAAACTGCGCTTCTGGATAGCCGATCCGCAGGCAGGACTGACCAATGTGCGCGGCAAGGTGCTGCTCGCCATGTGGGACGCCTTCAAGGAAAACGGCATCAACATCCCCTTCCCGCACCGCGCGATCATCATGCGCTCCCCGGTGGAAGTGGTGCGCCGCGACGCGCCCGACGCGGAGTAGGCTTCTGCCGGTCAAGCGGGCAGAAACGAAACGGGGCCGCATCTTTGCGGATGCAGCCCCGTTGTTATGTCGCTCGGGTGGGAACACTCACACCGGGTTGTTGAAGGTGTCGCAGGCGTCCAGACGGCCGGTTTCGAAGCCGCTCGCGAACCACTCCTTGCGCTGCGCCGAGGTGCCGTGATTGAAGCTGTCGGGAACCACATAGCCCTGGGTGCGCCGCTGCAGCGTATCGTCGCCGATCTGCTGCGCCGCATTGAGAGCCTCTTCCAGATCGCCGCGCTCGAGCAAACCCTTCTGCGCCGTGAAGTGGCCCCAGATGCCGGCAAAGCAGTCAGCCTGCAGCTCGACCCGGACCGACATCTGGTTTTCTTCGGACTGGCTCAACGACGGACGCATCCGGTTGAACTCGGGCAGCACGCCGATCAGGTTCTGCACATGATGGCCGACTTCATGGGCCAGCACATAGGCCTGGGCGAAATCACCCGAGGCCTCGAAGCGCTGCGCCAGCTCGTCGTAAAAAGTCAGATCGATGTAAAGCTTCTGGTCGCCGGGACAGTAGAACGGGCCCGACGCCGCACTGGCATTGCCGCAGGCCGAACTGACGGAGTCTGTAAACAGCACCAGCTTGGGCTCGGGATAATCAAGGCCTTCCGATGCCATGATACCGTTCCAGACATCTTCGGTCTCGGCCAGGACGGTGGCGACGAACTGGGTCATCTCGTCCTGGCGGGTTGGCGATATCTGCCGCTCGCTGACGCTCTGGCCGCTGGGCAGGCCGCCGGAAGTTCCGCCGCCAAGCAGTTGCAAGGGATCGATGCCGATGAGTTTCAGGCCGAGGTAGATCACGCCGATGATCAAAATGGTCTTGAAGCTCATTCCCGAGCGGCGCATGCCGCCCGAGGGCAAGCGGATACCGCTGCGCCCGAACGGATTGCGGCTGCCCGACGAGCTTCCGCGCCGGTCCTCGATATTGTCGCTCTGGCGACGGCCCTTCCAATCCATGGTCAAAACTCTCCTGTCGGCATCAAGCCTTGCTTTTACACCGGGCTTGTACTGGCCGCCAGCGCCAGTTTCAACACTCAGTTTTGGCAACCAGCTGCTGACGCATGGCGGTCAGCGGATTGAACCCGGCCTGAGCCAGGGCGCGGGCAGCCATCAGCGCCGCACAGAAAACCGGCAGAGCGATGAAAAGTTCCGCCACGCCGGGTTTAGCCATCATCTGCGGCAACACCACAGCCATTGCACCTGCGATAAAGCGGCAGGCGAAGATCGCCAGAATGGCAATGAGCGACACCACTTCGCCCTTCACCCGGACCCGATTGCCGGAAAGCCACTCCACTTCGGCATAAAGCAAAGACCACCAACCGGCCAACGCACCGAGTGCCAGGCCACTCATCAATGCCGCCAGGCCTGAGCCGCTCGTTTGCCCCGTCAAAGCGGTGATCAGTGATGATGCGACGAGGATCACCGGCAGCAACATCAGCCGCCACAGCGGCATGTCACGATCGCGCATGCGGCTGATACCGAGCCCGATCAGCGCCACCAGCAAGGGCCACACCCAGATCGGCGCAGCATGTGCCACTTGCAAAGCCATCGGTGCAGACGGCGACAGCGCTGCATCGGCCAGTGTCGGCAAGCCGAACACCACCTCATGCATGATGCGCCCCGGCATGAAGGTGAAAAACCCTGCAATGCCGATGCCGCCGAAATAGAGCATCTTCACAACCCGCTGATGCCGGATGAAATTGCGCTGCCGCGCCGACTGCACAACGATGAAGGCGCCAAAAAGGGTGAGGATCGACAGCAGATGGATCGGCGAGAAGCCATGAAACAGATCAATCTCATGGATCATGAAGGTCGACAGCGCGGTGAGCACCATCAGGACAATCCACACCCGCCCGGTCATGCGGTGGGCAAAAGTGCCCTTTTTCCTGAGCAGCAAGATGCCGCCGATCAGCGCCGCCGGGACGACAGTGAAGACGTGAAACTGGATCGCCGGGCTGGCATTGAGAAGCGGTTCGAGTGTCATGGGAGAAATCCTTGGAAGAGAGAGCGCGGTTGACAGGGGAGACAAAACCCGCGATCCGATGGCAAGATCTGTCCCCATCCGCCATGACCGGAGGCGTTTGCCAACGGCATCTGCGTCTGTGACCGGAGAACTTCGTGAGCGACACATTGCTGCAATCCACGCTTCGTGAACTGCGACTGCTGCTGATCAGGCCACGGTTGTGGCTGGTGTTTGCGCTGGTGGTCTGGCTGTTCGTGGTGACCGGCCCGTTTGGCACCTATGAACGCCTCGCCTTCCCCACCCGGCTTGGCTATTGGCTGATGCTGCACGCCGCGACCTGGGCCTGCGCGCTCATCAGTATCGCGTTTTTCGACGTGGCTCTCCGCACCCGTATCTCCTCCCGGCTCTACCGCATGCTGACCGGCGCCGTCCTTTCGGCGCTGCCTGTCGGGCTGGCGATCACGGTGATCAATTTCGCGCTGCTGATGCGGCCGCTCAATGGTGCCCAGATTGCCGAAAATGCGCTGACCGCGCTGCCGATCGGATTGGCTTTCTCGCTGCTGACCTGGCTCAGCCTCAGCGGCGGAGACCAGGTGCTGACAGATGGGAAATCCAAAAACCCGGATGATGCCGGAGAGGCCGACGCGCAGGCATCGCCGCTGGCCTTTGAGAGCAGCGAAGCATCACCGCCGCGGCCCAGCGCCGAGAAGCGGGTCAACCGTCCGCCGCTGCTTGACAGATTGCCGGTGGACAAGCGCGGCATCCTGATCCGGCTTGAAGTGCAGGACCATTACGTGCTGGTGGTGACCACCAGAGGCACACAACTGCTGCTGATGCGGCTCGGCGACGCGATTGTCGAGGCTGGCGCCGGCCAGCAGGTTCACCGCTCGCACTGGGTGGCCGAGCACGAAGACAATGCGCTGATGCGCGGCAGCGGCACGAACGGCCGGCTCTGTGTCCGCGCTGCCGACGGCTTTGAAGTGCCGGTCAGCCGCACATTTGCAGCCAAGGTGCAGCACTGGATCGGACAGCGCGACAGCGCCTGAGCCGCTAGCGATTACAATTGACGGAGACGAGCGTAATTCAGCTGTCGGGAATTCTGGCTGCGTTTTCGAAGCCTTCGACGAAGCGCAGGAACAGCGTCGAGAACTGCTCGACATCCTGCGCCGGCCAATCCGCCACGATCGTCGCGATCAGCTTGCGCTTTACCTCGTGAGCGGCGTTGGCAAGCGAGTGGCCTTGGTCGGTGAGTTCGACCACCGTGCGGCGGGCATCCGCCTGGGAAGCACTTCTGACCAGCAGGCCGCGATCAACCAGGTCCGATACCAGTCGGCTGGCGCGTGAATGATCGACACGCATGACCTCTGCGACAGCTCCAACGGTAACCTCGCCTTCCTGACTGGCGCGCCTGAACGCCGAAACCACATCCAGGTGGGAAAGATCGAGCTCAGGCGCGCGCGCGCTCAGCGCCATGCGACCGATGATGCGCCGGCCGATCATCAGCCGCATGCGCGCCATCGCTTCGGAGATCATCGCGATATTGGAGATCTCGTCCTGCGCGACTGCCGATGCCGTTCCGTCTGCTGCCTTGATCATGCGGGTTCCAGATTCATCATGTTGGCCGGGTGCCGGAATGCGAACCGGCAGACTAATTATTTATGTGCACTTGACAAGAATGTGTCAAGTGCACATAAATTCGTGACTTTTGCACAAACCTTTCCTACCTGAAACGGTACCCCATGGATAACAGTCCAATCGCGGCCGTCGCCGGTCCCACCGTGCCACCAGTAATAACGCCCGGCCCTCCACACACACCGCTTGTTGCCGATAACCGACGGCGCATCATCGTGTTCCTGATCCTGCTGACAGGCATGTTCATGGCGACGCTCGACAGCCAGATTGTCGCCACCGCGCTTCCCACCATCGTCGGCGAGTTCGGACAGCTGGAACGATTCGGCTGGATTGGGTCTGCCTATCTGCTGGCCTCGAGCGCGGTGATGCCGGTCTATGGCAAGCTGGGCGACCTTTTTGGTCGCAAATACGTGATGATGTCGGCGATCTTCATTTTTACCGTCGGTTCGCTGGTCTGCGGCTTGGCTGTTTCCATGAATACGCTGATTGCCGCCCGCGTGCTGCAGGCGCTCGGCGGCGGCGGCATCATGGTATCGATCTTTTCCATCAACGCCGATCTCTTCGAACCGCGCGAACGCGCCCGCTACCAGAGTTATGCAAGCCTCGTGCTGATGCTTTCTGGTGCGATCGGGCCCGTTCTTGGCGGCGCCATGAGCGACCTCTTCGGCTGGCGTTCGATCTTCCTCGTCAATCTGCCGATCGGCATCGGCGTGCTTATCGGCCTCGCCTTCCTGCTGCCCTACAAGCGGCCGGCCCGCAAACCGAAGATCGATTATGCGGGTGCGGCGCTGCTCGCCGGCGCGATTGGCAGCATCGTGCTCTGGGCTGACAGCTCCGAACTCTTCGGTGGCCTGCTGACGATGAAAAGTCTCGCCATCGTCGCCGTTGGCCTTGCATGCCTTGCCGGCTGGCTGTGGGTCGAAAAACGGGTTCCCGAGCCCGTCGTGCCGCTCACCCTGTTTTCCGATCCCACCATCAGCCTGCTGCTGTTCCTGTCGCTGACCAGCGGCGCCATCGGCATCGGCCTGGTCAATTACCATGCCCTCTACCTGCAATCCGGACTCGGCATGAGCCCGACCATAGCTGGCCTGTTCTTCATTCCGCTGACCGGCGGCATTGCATTGGGTTCACTCACCTCCGGGCGCATCATGTCGATTACCGGCCGCTACAAGGTCTTCTCTGTCGCCTCTACAACAATCGGTATTGTCATGCTTGCCAGCTATCAATTCATCGGTTCGGCTACACCGCTGACCATGGTCGCGGTCGTGATGCTGGTCCAGGGCATCGGCATCGGGATGAATCAGCAGGTGCCGGTACTCGGCGTGCAGAATGCCGCCCGGCGCTCCGATACCGGCGCTGCGACGGGCGTGGTGACGCTGACCCGAATGGGCGGCGCCTCGATCGGCATTTCTATCTATGGCGCCATCCTTGCGGCCGGTGTCGCCCGCTCGAAAATCACGGTACCGGGCATATCCGACATCGAAAAACTGGCCCCGGCTGCGGTCGCCGCCCTGCCAGAGGAAACGCGGCAGTTGATTGCGCAGGTTTACCAGCAGGCCTACCAGCCACTCTTCATGACCGCAGCCTTCATCAGCTTCCTGGGCCTGATCGCCGCATTGTCCCTGAAGAACATCCAGTTGCCGGTCAAACATGGCGGCGGCGAGTGAGGCCTTGCGCCGGCCCTCGCCTTTCATCATCTCTCCCGGTTTGATCCTGATCAGTTCGGCTCAACCCGGACAGGACTAAACTCCACGCATGCGAAGAGGTGAACAATGCTCAGATTGCTGATTGCCGGATTGACCCTGATACTACCGGTGAGCACAGCGCTCGCGGACAAGGCCGCCGTGGCGCGCGGCCAGGCCGTGGTCGATGAATGGTGCCGAGACTGCCATGTCCCGGACGGCCAAAATCCCGATGCGGATATGGCGCCGCCCTATGCCGACCTGGTCAATATCGAAGGCCGCGACCGCGCCTGGTTCGAAGCCTTTCTCGAAGCCGACCATTTCCCAATGACCACCTTCCGGCTGTTCGATCACGAGAAAGCCGATGTCGTCGCCTATCTGTTGTCGCTGCAGCAGAAATAAGGATTGGTCGGACCGGCTTGCCTGCCTCAAACGATAACGGGAGACCGGCCCGATATCCCGAAGGCTGCTGCAGCTGCGGTCTGGCGGTCAAACAGCTTGCGCGAGAAATGATACACCAGCGTGACGATCACGATCGACGTGTAACCATCGACGGCATAATGCCAGCCGAGATAGACCGAGCTTGCCAGCACAAAGCCGACATAGGCGAAGGCAAGGCCCCCAAGCCCCCGCGAATAGCTGGACAGGAACAACGCGTTCATGGTGATCAGCGCCACGTGCACGCTGGGGAAGGCCGATATGCCGCCGCCGATCCCGGGTTGGCCGCGCTCGTAGAGCGACCAGAGATAGTGCTGGATACCGGCTGCGGAATTGACCGCATCGCTGCCTGCCAGAAAGGCCATCTGTTCGGCGAAGCGGGCTGTATCTCCGGTGACATTGCCATAAAACGCCGGTCCGGCGGACAGGAACATGCTGGCGAGAATGTTGCCGCAGACGATCCAGACAAACAGGAACATTGCCAGATAGTGCATCCGCACCCGGTTGGCGCGCGGCGAAGTCACCACGAAGAACAGCGCGCCGAAATTGATCATGTGCCACAACACATTGTAATTCACTTCAACGATGGCAAGCACCGTCGGGTTCTGGGCGACCGCATAGAGATGGCGCCAGGGCGCGCTGCCGAAATGCAGGAATTTGTCGGCATTGGCCAGGTACAGATCATAGGGAAATCCGCCATGAATATTGGCAAAGGAAATCTTGATCGAGGTGAAGGTGCCCTGAAACAGCGTGATCCCGGCCATCAGCGCCATGCCTGACGCCAGCGCCGCCATCCGGCGGCCGGAAAAACTGCGTTTGAACGCCAGCCGGCGGCGGCCATCGAACCTGTGCACGACGCGCACCAGATCAAACAGTACCACCACAACCGGCATGAAAAAGGCAAAAGTCCACAGCCCGGGCCCGACATAGGCCGAATGCGACGTCCCGTCCAACTGGCCGAAGCCCTGCAGATAGATGAGGCCAAATGCGGTGTAGCCGATGACCGTGGCGTAAAACCACGCATCGGCGCGCAACCGCTCAAGCACTTCGGCGGGAAAGGACTGCAGGCTTCGGATCATCGGGCAACCAGACTTCTTTGGATCAACAAATCGCACCGCCAAAGTGACAAGATCCTTTTTATAAAACGTGAATATGGATTGGATTGGTTGCATATGTCGGCGTCTGCCTCACCTTCAGCGCCAGGCGGGTGGCGGCGAATCCAGTCTTCGCTGGAGCTTTGATCCGTGGGCCATAGGATTATCGCCCTGTTGAAACCATGGCCAGGAACCAGGCTCAAACTGGTTCGTGACCGGCATCTGACCCGCCGGTCCAGGTGCACACCAAATGCTCCGAAACCAGTCCCGCACCGCATCGACATGCGGTGGCTGGATCCCGGTTCAAGGCCGGGATGACGGCGTCGTAGATGGACAATCGAACAAAGGGGGGCAGCCTCTGGCGTTTTCGCCCCCCATTTTCCCCTGAACAACGCCCTTTTGGGGTTCCCTCCGGTCGCGCATTTCCCTATAAGCCGCGTCTAGCCTTTGATTTTGCGCATGGCGTCTCCCGACCCGAATCTTTTGAGTGGATTCCCGGCGGGGGATTTTTTGCGCGACGCTTGTTAGAATCGGACCCGGACCATGCCAAAACGCAATGATATCAAGTCGATCCTCATTATCGGTGCGGGACCGATTGTTATCGGGCAGGCCTGCGAATTCGACTATTCCGGCACCCAGGCCGTCAAGGCGCTGAAGGAAGAGGGTTACCGGGTCATCCTGGTCAACTCCAATCCGGCCACCATCATGACCGATCCGGGCCTGGCCGACGCCACCTATATCGAGCCGATCACGCCTGAAGTTGTGGCCAAGATCATTGCCCGCGAACGCCCCGACGCACTGCTGCCGACCATGGGCGGTCAGACCGCGCTCAACACAGCGTTGTCACTCAAGCGCATGGGCGTGCTCGAACGCTACAATGTCGAGATGATCGGCGCCAAGCCGGCAGCCATCGACATGGCCGAGGACCGGGCGCTGTTTCGCGAGGCGATGACCCGCATCGGGCTGGAAACGCCGCGCTCGTTCCTGGCCAACGCCACCGAGATCAAGGACACCGACCGCAAGCTGCACGAGGCCGAACGCGCCCGGCTGCGCGCTGAGCTGGCAGGCGACGCGCTCGACACGGCGCTCGACGAGCTGGAAAACACCTGGAACCTCGGCGAATCCGACCGCAAGCAGCGCTATATGAGCCACGCCATGGCCCAGGCCGCGCGGGCGCTCGACGAGATCGGCCTGCCGGCCATCATCCGTCCGTCGTTCACCATGGGCGGCACCGGCGGCGGCATCGCCTATAACCGCTCGGAATTCTACGACATCATCGAAAGCGGGCTCGACGCCTCGCCGACCACCGAAGTGCTGATCGAGGAATCGGTGCTCGGCTGGAAGGAATACGAAATGGAGGTGGTGCGCGACACCGCCGACAATTGCATCATCATCTGCTCGATCGAGAACATTGATCCGATGGGCGTGCACACCGGTGATTCGATCACCGTGGCCCCGGCGCTGACCTTGACCGACAAGGAATACCAGATCATGCGCAACGCCTCTATTGCGGTTCTGCGCGAGATCGGCGTCGAGACCGGCGGCTCCAACGTGCAGTTCGCCGTCAACCCGGCAGACGGCCGCCTGGTAGTGATCGAGATGAACCCGCGGGTTTCGCGCTCGTCGGCGCTGGCCTCGAAAGCCACCGGCTTCCCGATTGCCAAGGTCGCGGCCAAGCTGGCAGTCGGATACACGCTGGACGAGCTTGAAAACGACATCACGCAAGGAGCGACCCCGGCCTCGTTCGAACCGTCGATCGATTATGTGGTGACAAAGATCCCGCGCTTTGCCTTTGAAAAATTCCCCGGCGCCGAGCCTACGCTGACCACGGCGATGAAATCGGTGGGCGAAGTCATGGCCATTGGCCGGACTTTTGCCGAAAGCCTGCAAAAGGCGCTGCGCGGTCTTGAAACCGGGCTCACCGGGCTCGACGAGATCGAGATTCCGGGCCTCGGCGAAGGCGACGACGACAACGCCATCAAGGCCGCCATCGGCGTGCCGACGCCGGACCGATTGCGCATGGTGGCGCAGGCCCTGCGGCTGGGCATGAGCGCTGCTGACGTGCATGCGATCTGCAAGATCGATCCGTGGTTCCTGGCCCAGATCGAAGACATTCTGGCCATGGAAGCCCGCATCCGCGAGCACGGCATTCCGACCGACGCGGAGAACCTGCGGCTGGTCAAGTCGATGGGTTTCTCCGATGCGCGGCTGGGTTCACTCACCGGCAAGCGCGGCCATGAAGTGGCCAAGCAGCGCAGAGATCTCGGCGTCCGCCCGGTCTACAAGCGCATCGACACCTGCGCCGCCGAATTTGCCTCGCCGACGGCCTATATGTACTCGACCTATGAAGTGCCGTTCGCAGGCAGCCTTGCCTGCGAGGCCCGCGTCTCGGACCGCCAGAAGGTGGTGATCCTCGGCGGCGGTCCCAACCGCATCGGCCAGGGCATCGAGTTCGACTATTGCTGCTGCCACGCCGCCTTCGCGCTGAAGGACGCCGGCTATGAAGCGATCATGGTCAACTGCAACCCGGAAACCGTCTCGACCGATTACGACACCTCCGACCGGCTCTATTTCGAACCGCTGACCGATGAGGACGTGCTCGAAATCCTCACCAAGGAACAGGAAGCCGGAACGCTCAAGGGCGTCATCGTGCAGCTTGGCGGCCAGACCCCGCTGAAGCTGGCCGAGGCGCTGGAGAAGGCCGGCATTCCGATCCTCGGCACCGCGCCCGACATGATCGACCTGGCCGAAGACCGCGACCGCTTCCAGAAGCTGTTGCACAAGCTCGACCTGATCCAGCCCAACAACGGCATTGCCTATTCGGTCGAGCAGGCGCGGCTGGTCGCCACCGACATCGGCTTTCCGCTTGTGGTGCGTCCGTCCTATGTGCTTGGCGGTCGTGCCATGCAGATCATCCGCGACGAGACCAACCTGTCCAACTACCTGCTCGGCACCGTGCCCGAACTGGTGCCCGAGGACATCAAGGCACGCTATCCCAACGACAAGACCGGCCAGATCAACACCCTGCTCGGCACCAATCCGTTGCTGTTTGACACCTATCTGACCAACGCCATCGAAGTGGATGTTGATTGCATCTGCGATGGCACCGACGTCAATGTCACCGGCATCATGGAGCACATCGAGGAAGCCGGCATTCACTCGGGCGATTCCGCCTGCTCGCTGCCGGTCCACACGCTGTCGCCTGAAATGGTTGACCGGCTTGAGGTGCAGACCATCGCACTAGCCAAGGCGCTGCATGTCGGCGGATTGATGAACGTCCAATATGCCATCAAGGACGACGTGATCTATGTGCTCGAAGTCAATCCGCGCGCCTCTCGCACGGTGCCCTTCGTGGCCAAGACCGTCGGCTCACCGATCGCCAAGGTGGCAACACGGGTGATGACCGGCGAGAGCCTGGCCGAGGCTTTTGCTGCTTACGGCGCTGTGCCCAACCACCGCACCCTGACCCATATTGCGGTCAAGGAAGCGGTCTTCCCGTTTGCAAAATTCCCCGGCGTCGACACGCTGCTCGGACCGGAAATGCGCTCGACCGGCGAGGTCATGGGGCTCGACCGCGATTACGCGCTTGCCTTTGCCAAGGCGCAGCTTGGCGCCAGCGTCGACCTGCCGCGCTCGGGACGGGTGTTTGTCTCGGTCCGCGACGAGGACAAGCCACGCGTCATCGAGGCGATCCGCATCCTGGTCGACAACGGCTTCAAGGTGATGGCAACCTCGGGCACTGCCGACTTCCTCCGTGCAGAGGGCTTTGAGGTCGAGCACGTCAACAAGGTGATGGAAGGCCGTCCGCATATCGAGGACGCCATCAGAAATCGTCAGGTGCAACTGGTGATCAACACCACCGAGGGCGCCAAGACCATCTCGGATTCCAAATCGCTGCGCCGCGCCGCTTTGATGCAGAAGGTCCCCTATTTCACCACCATGGCCGGCAGCCTCTCGACGGCACAGGCCATCGCCGCGCTGAAGGCCGGCAACCTGGAAGTCCACCCGCTGCAGAGTTATTTTCCGGCGGTGTGAGGGGACCGCCGGGTCTGGCAGACCCGGCTTCCGTCTTCCCGGACTTGATCCGGGACCCAGCAACCGCGCGTCTGCGCGGTAGAAGACTCTTGCAATCGGCGCCGGCTGCAGACGGAGTCTTGCTGACCGGGCGGGTCCGGCATGACGGGGATAACGGCGTACCCACAGCAGCGAACCCGGAGCGACAAGGACGCGTGTTGCGCGTCATCTGTGTGGAAAATGCTGTCGAAATCCGTATTATCTCAGTGTTTCTAGATCGCCGGGCAAGCAGGCATCAATGACGCCGACCGTAAAATTTGATCCGGCTGCCGACGCGGCTTGCATCCGGTTTTCCGGAGAGACCGTTCTCGAGGGTGAAGAGGTTTCCGATGCTATCGTTCTTGATTTTGACGAGAATGGCAGGATCGTCGACATGGAAATGCTTGAAGCGCGCAAGCACTTGCCGCCCGCGACGTTGACCGAAGCTGCATAAGCATCTGTCATACCAAGGACAGTGAAACTCGGCCACATCGCAGAGATACGCCTAGTACGGATGTGGTTACCTAATAGCGGCTAAGAACTTCGCCACCTTCCGTCGTAATATGGATCTTATCACTCACTTCAAACTCATAAACAAAAACAGCCGTCCCATTTTTCTTGCGGCCCTTTGCATTGCCGACCCCCCAGTCATAAATCCCCGTGACCTTGCACCGGGAAATCTGGCACGATGCCGAAATCGAATCTTCACGCAAATTGACGGACCGGTAAGGCCAGCGCTTAATGTACTTGAGCTTATCTGTATAGACTTCTACCCTGGATTTCATTTCCCCGAAGTACAAAACCCTGTCAGCATAGAGTTGCCGAACCGTTTCGAGTGCCTTGGCGTCGGAATAGGTCGTTGCGATTATTATCGACGTAATCAGCTCAACTGCCGCCACAGTAGGGTCCACGGTCTCGGTGTCAGCGGGCGAGGTTTCTCTTGTCACGCTTCGGGTCTGCCGATCCTCCGAAACGACGATGTCGATACCCAAAAGGTCGGAATCTCTTGAACTAAGCCACTGCATATCGCCGGGAGCCGCTGAAGTTATGTAGCGCACAACATTGTCGCCAAAGCCCAAGCCGGTCACATATGAACCGACCAAAGCGTTACCCGCTCCCGACTCGGTCTTGTCCATATCGCTCTTGTAGGCCAGGTGAAATCCTACCTTCGCGGAGGGTGCCAAGATTCTCGGTGCCCCGGCCAACCAGACGAGTGCACAGGAAGAAGCACATACGCCCTGCACCGACGTCGCAAAGCTTGAAGCCGCAATGACCTTGCCAATCTCAATGCCGGCCAACAAGCTTCCCCCAGGTGATTCCAGACTGACAATAGTCTGTGGCGGTAACGACTTGCTGATTTGCTTGAATCTCAAAATATCATCAACATGCATATCACCAACAATCCGAACAATGGATTGCTTGGCTCCAGAGGGGCCATCTGTTTCAGATACCGAAATATCCGCGGCAATCGCAGAATTAGTGGTGGCCACAATTACTGCTAACATTTTTACAAGACTACGATACTCAAACACGACATACCCCTCGTCACGATCCAGCCATTTTGCACATGAAACCACTTTTCCAACTCTCACGTCATACGCGAAACAATTTTCCACTCTGCCCCCTCTGATTGCTGGAAACCGGTATCCCACGTATCATTTGCCCGGTAGAGGACCAACCCATGACCGAGACCATCGAAATCCTCAACGACCGCCTGTTCCTTGTTGACCCGGCAACGCTGTTCGATGCCTTCGCTGATCCGCAGAAGCTGGCCCAATGGTGGGGGCCCGAGGGGTTCACCAACCGGATATCGGTGTTCGATCTGAAGCCCGGTGGAAACTGGCTGGTCACCATGACTGCCGATAACGGCACGGAGTTCCACAATCACTGGACGTTCGAGGATGTGGTCACTGGCGAGATGGTCAGGATGACCCACCATGAGCCGGTGCATGTGTTCAAGCTCGAAATGCGCTTTGCCGACGAGGATCGCAGCGCGCGACTGTCCTGGCGGATGCTGTTTGACCGCACCGACGAGAACGAGCAGATGGCAAAATTCCTGCACGCCGCCAATGAGCAGAACTTTGATCGGCTGGAGCAGTTTCTCCAAAAGAATGAGAGCCACGGCTGATACAGGCGTCGCCTGAGGCTGAATCCGACCTGCGACCCAGGCCAACACACGCCCCTCTGATTACCCACTCCCTGATCTTCGCGTATAATCCTCCAAGTGGAGGGTCGCGCCATGGCCAGGAACATCATCATTTTGCTGGACGGTACATCGAACCAGATTTCCGGCGACCGGACCAATGTGCTCCGGCTCTATGGCTCTCTGGTGCGTTCGAAACAGCAACTGGTGTTTTACCAGCCCGGCATCGGCACCTTTGGTCTGAGTGGCCGGTGGCAGCGATTGAAATCCAGGATCCGCATCTTGCTGGGACGGGCCACCGGCACCGGCATCGCCGACAATGTGATCCAGGCCTATGAATTCCTGACCAACAACTGGCAATATGGCGACAAGATCCATATTTTCGGCTTTTCGCGTGGCGCCTACACCGCCCGGCTGCTGGCCGGATTTCTGCGGATTTTCGGGCTGGTGCGGCCCGAGCAACTGCAACTGGTGCGCTATGCCTGGCGCGCCTATACCCGCCTCGGCCAGCCGGGCAGCAGGAACTTCGCCGCAGAAATCAGCCATTTCCAGAATGTGCTCGGCGGCACCGGCGTCCGCATCGAGTTTCTGGGCCTTTGGGACACGGTGGCCTCGGTGTTTGATGCGAAGTCAGGCTTCCCCTGGCTGACCATCACCCAGAAAGCCTACACCAACCGGAACGACCGGGTGAAAATCGTCCGTCACGCCGTCGCCATCGATGAGCAGCGAACCTATTTCCAACCCTCGCTGTGGGAACCGGGGCAGGATTATGAGGAGTGGTCGCGCAAGTCCCGCTCTTATGAGAGGACCCGCCAGGATTTCGAGGAAGTCTGGTTTACCGGCTGCCATGGCGATGTTGGCGGTGGCCATCCGGATGACAGGAGTGGGCTCGCCAAGATACCGCTGGAATGGCTCTATCGCGAGGCTGTGGCCGCCGGCGTTTTGAGCAACAACGACGTGTTCAGGCTGCTCACCCATGGCACACCGGTTGCCGACACCGCGCAGCCAAGTGCTGATCTGGCGCGTGACGAGGCCGACAAGAGGCAGAAACGCTATGGCGCGCCCGACCCGCTGGCCGACATCAACAACTCGATGAATGCCGGCTGGGCCCTTGTCGAATTCCTGCCGCGCAAGGTGCCGAAAACCTCGTTTTACCGCCAGTTGCAGATCGGGAAAATCTATTTTCCGGTGTTTGACCGGCGCCGGATACCCGAAGGCGCCAAACTGCATCAAGCCGTGATCACGCGGCTCGAAAACCGGGTTGACTACAGCCCGCCCAACCTGCCGAGGACCTATGAGGTGATGACGACGCGGGCGGCCCCCGGTCCGTAGCAACCGGGTTCACCAGCCCCTTGTCAGTGTTCGACAGCCATAGAATATTGGAACGATGAGAACCGACAGTCAGTAATTCGGAATGGATATTCTGGCACACTCGGTCACCATCACGCCGTTCATGGTGTCCGCCGTCATGTGAACCCGGATCTCGATGTAGCTGGCCTTGTCGCCGATGGCGTAGTCGATCGTCAGCTTGCATTCATCAAGGCCGCCGTCGGATTCGATGCTGAGCTCCTGCGACTGAGACGATTCCGTCACCAGCTCGATGATCAGTGTCGCCGGATCCTCGACCTCTTGCCGGCCAAGCCGGACCGAGAGGATCTCGCTTCCCAAAATCCGGTATTCCTCGAACTTCTGCAAAGCCGATGCGGGACTGGCAAACGTCAGCGCAAACATTACGACGATAGATAAACGGATCATGGGATGAGTTCCTCAATGCATTGGTGAGATAAAAAACGTACAGCGACCATTCATGACCACCCTACATCAATCCAACCGCAAGCTATCCTAAATGGGTAATCCCCAGAAGGTCTGCGGCGTCGCGGTTCGGATTGGACCGGAAGGCCTTGTACAGATCAGGAGGCCCGTTCGCGACATGAACAAATTCTGAATGGAGCACTCAAGAGCAGTTCATCTGAATATCCCTAGTGTCAAATTGCCAACTCGGACCGGCGCTTCCAAACAATCGAAGCAGGGAAGAGACACACAGAGAGGAAATTCGAAAATGACTCAGAAATTTAAAACTACTTTTGTTGCCATGATTACAGCCACATCCATTATTGCTTCAGTTGCTGGCGCAACGGCAGGGAACATAGCGCCGGCATCCTCCAAAGAGACTGTTTATTCTGGTTGCAAGGTTGCCCCCTGCCCCAAAAATCCCCTGGAGAAAACCCTCGATAAGACTACGCGGTCTGTTGTTACTGATGTAGCTGATAAAGACGCTACATTCCGTTGGCCTTGGCAGAAGAAGGAAAAGGCTGTCAGCGTCGAAAGGCTCAAGTGCTGCTAATCCGATCAAGTCCAGCCATCTCTGTCTTGTCCTCGCACAAGACAGAGATGGCGCAGGCCGCATCGGCGCGAAACCGGCGACGCATGATCGAAGGCCGCGCCTCGGCCGGGTAGCGCGCCACCACAGGTGTCAGCACGCCATCCCACCCCTCAGGGCGGTGGACATTGCCATGACGCAAGACACATCTCTCAAGATCACCGAACTGATTGAACACGAAGTGCAGGTGCAGACATTTGTTCTGGATGTACTCACTCCCTGCCGCCCCTTTCCCGGAATTCCTCCTTCACCAAGCGGTCGGAATCCAGCTGAAGAGGCCCCAGTTCAGCCTCACCCTCACTTCACCCCGCGCCGTCAGCTTCTATAGTGGTCACCACCGGTGCGTGATCGGAAGAACGATCCCTTGGCGGGCCGAGCTCGAAATGAGCGTCGAAAACCTCGACTTTTGTGACCGTGCCGCGACGGCGCGGGTTCTTCGGGTTGAGACCGTTGGAAACCACGCAGTAATCCAGCACGGAGCCCGAAATAATGCCGCCATGGGTGTTGGGGCGCACCAGCCCCTGCATCGGCACCAGATTGAAGCCGTCATAAAGTTTGTAGACATGCTTGAGATAGGCAAACGGCTCAGGAACGCCGTTGGCCGGAACGCTGCCCCAGGACCAGACCCGGTCGGCCTGCGTGAGAATCGAGATGGTGTGCGAGGCCGGGTTCTCGTTGAGATCACCAAGCAGGATTACCGGGGCATCCGGATCGGCGTCGATTGTCTGCCGGAACATGCGGTAGATCGCGCCTGCTTCGGCGGCGCGCTTGGCCACCTGGTTCACGCCCGCCATGGCACGCTCCATATAGGTGGTGCGGACCTTGTCGCCCCAATCGGATAGCACATCGATATCATCATCATCGACGAAGGCGCCCTGGGATTTGAAGTGGCAGACAAAAATCCGGGTTTCGCCAATTCCCGGCAGGTCGATCACCGCATCGACCGGGGTGCGGGAGAAATTGAAATCCGCGTCGATGACCGTGTCATCCGGAACACCGGCAACGCCCGACAGCGCTCTGACGCTGACAAAGGGATGGCGCGAGGCGATAGCCACCGTGGCGTTGACATAGACCGCCGGATCATCCTCGTCGAAAATGGGGTGTCCCGTGCAGAAGAAATAGGGGTAGCCATTCGCCGCCATCAGTGCGCCCAGTTCATCAAACGACACAACTTCCTGAAAACCGATCACATCGGCGTCCATCGCCGCCACAGTCGCCGCGATCCAGTCTTTCTTCTCCGCCCAGTGGGCTTCCGAATAGGTCGCTGACGGCTTGCGCTCATGCCAGAAAATGCCGGGGGCGGCAAAATGGTAGAGATTGAAGGTTGCGAGCTTGATGTCAGCCATGGGTGGTCCTCCGTCTGGCCCGTGCCGCCGTCAGTGTGACAGCCCCAAGCGGCGGCGTCGAGGCAGCGGCCGCCGCATGCGGCGTCTGACCGCAACACTGCTGCCGGAAATGGGTCGCCGGTTTTGGTCTAGCACAACATCGCCAGCCAAAGCGGCCTTCCAGAGCTTCGAACTGCGATTCCGGCCATGGCAAATCATCCACGATTTTTTCAGGTGAAATTTTGAACCGGATTTGATAAGCCTGAAGTAGAGAAAACAGGGACGGCTACGAAGTGACCGCTTCGGGGGCCGTTTCATTTTGTGTACTGCCGCCATTTGACCTGGCGTCAGAACGACATGACAAGGATAAGACCGATGGTTGAAAAGGTTCCGATGACGCAGGCGGGCTACACCAAGCTGCGGGATGAACTGCGCTGGCGCCAGCAAACCGAGCGGCCGCGGATCATCGAGGCGATCTCCGAAGCGCGCGCGCATGGCGACCTTTCCGAGAACGCCGAATATCACGCAGCGAAAGAAGCCCAGAGCCACAATGAGGGCCGCATCGGCGAGGTTGAGGATTATGTCGGCCGCGCCGAGATCATTGACCTGTCGAAACTGTCAGGCGACACCATCAAGTTCGGCGCCACCGTCAAATTGATTGACGAGGACACCGAAGAGGAAAAGACCTACCAGATCGTCGGCGACCAGGAAGCCGATGTGAAGCAGGGCCGGATTTCGATCTCCTCGCCGATCTCGCGCGCGCTGATCGGCAAATCGGTCGGCGACAGCGTCGAGGTTATCGCCCCGGGCGGCTCCAAGGCCTATGAAATCCTTGCGGTGAAGTGGGGCTGATCGCCCCGCTGCGCCCTCCCCGGTCATCCTCATGAGCACTCTTCCCGCCGGCAACCCTGGAGACCCCAAGGGCAAAGCCGGCAGGGAGGGCTTGTTCGTGCTCAACCTGCATCGCAATTTCACCGGCGTTTCGGCGACGGCAGCTGCTGTCACACGGCAACAGGCCAACCGTTACGATGTGCAACTGGTGGGACGCCCCCTGCCCGGTTGTCGGGACCCGATCTCAATCTGGCAGGCCATGCGGTTGTCGCGCCACGCGCCATCGGGCGAAGGTTTCCACATCTGGCATGTGCGCCGCAATCCCGAAATGCGTGCCGGAGTTTTCGCCCGCGACATTCTCCGACTGCCGATCAAGCTGGTTTTCACGTCCGCCGCCCAGCGCCGCCACAGCCTGCTCCCGCGTTGGCTGATTTCACGCATGGATGCCGTGATCGCAACCACGCCGGAGGCCGCGACTTTCGTGCCTGGCGTCCGCGCGGTGGTGCCGCACGGTGTCGACATCGACCGCTTTCATCCCGCTCCCTCGCGAGCCGAGGCCTGGGCGAAGAACCCCTATCCGGGCAGGGCCGGCATCGCCACCATAGGCCGTATTCGCCCGGAAAAAGGCACCGACCGCTTTGTTGCCGCGATGATTGCCGCCTTGCCGCACTTGCCCGAATGCACGGCGCTGGTGCTCGGCAAGGCAACGCCCGAGCACATGCCATTCCTGGCGCGATTGAAAGATCAGGTTACCGCCGCCGGTCTGAGCAACCGGATTCTGTTTCCGGGCGAGACCGATCCGCACGCGATGCCGGATCTGGTGCGCGGGCTCAGCCTTCTGGTCGCACTGCCGCGCTATGAGGGCTTTGGCGTCACGCCGCTGGAGGCAATGGCCTCTGGCGTGCCATTCGTGGCGAGCGACGCGGGATGGTTTGACGAATTTTCGGGCAATGGTGCTGCCGGCATGGTGATTCCCGATGGGGAAAGCCAGGCGGCGGCAGATGAGATCATCGCAATCCTTTCCAATCCGGAACGGCATGCGGCAATGGCTGTGGCGGCCCGCACCCGCGCGGTGGAAAAGTTCAGCGTGGCGACGGAAGCCGACGGGATCAACGCAGTCTATGAGCAAGTCCGCTCTGGCAAAATCTGAGCCGGGGCACAGATTTCGGCATCGGCTTCAAACAGCGCGCAGTTCATAGAGCGAATTGTTGCGACTTCGGCCCATCAATTGATAGCCATGACGGTCGAAGGCGGCGGAGCAGCCTTCATAATCACGACCCTGTTCGGGGTGTTCAATAACGATACGGCGCGGTAGCAGCGCTCGCGGCGCGCTGTCCAGAAACGGCACCAGCGCCTTGTCCTCGTGGCCTTCAATGTCGATCTTAAGAACATCGATATGGTCGACAGAAGCTTCGCTCAGCACCGACATCAGCGTCCGGACCGGGATCGGGCCGTCGTCATTTTCCACCAGCGCAACGATGGCATCGTCATTCTTGCGCACCGTCAAGCTCCCGGCCCCGTCGCGGTCACTGACCGCGCAGGCAAACGCAGTGATATTGTCCAGACCGCTCAGGACCGCATTGCGCAGCAACCGGCCGGTCATCATCGGGTTGGCGTCGATGGAAATACAATGACCTTGCGGGCCAGCCGTTTTTGCCAGCGGCAGGCTGTAAAGCCCGATATTGCATCCAATATCGACAATTACCCCACCGGGCGACAGCGCCTCCTCGAGGAAATCAATATCCTGCTGGTTGTAGGCTTCATTGAGCAGAATGCCGTATTCGATCAGATTGCGGCCACCCTCAAGCCGGAAAACCGCATCCCGGAACCCGACATCGATTGGTTTGCCGCCGCCGAGGGCAAAAGCCAACCGGCTCAATGTTGCGCGAAAAATCCCACGCCTCAGCGGGGTCCGTCTGGCCAGATCAACCAGCATCGTCTGGGCTGCATTGGGCGGACAAGCGGTGAGCACCTGCCCGTCAGCGCCTTCGGCCAACCAGCGCCCCGCATCAAGTAGCTTCCACACTTCGCGGCTCATAGGGCCACCAGCCCCACGTCCTTGACCTTCCGAATCGTCAACATGGTGCGAACGGTATCGACATTGTCCGTGGCGGTGAGTTCCTCAATGACGAAATCCTGAAAATGGGTGAGATTGCGGGCAACGCAATGCAGCAGGAAATCGCTCTCGCCCGAGACCATCCAGGTTTCCCGCACGATCGGCCATTCCTTGGTGATCGCGGCGAAAGCCTTCAGATTGGCGTCCGACTGGTGTTTGAGGCCAACCATGCAGAAGGCAACGAGATCGAAGCCAAGGCTCGGCGCATTCAACTGCGCCCGGTAACCGCGGATGATTCCGGCTTGCTCAAGCTTGCGCACCCGCCTCAGACAAGGCGGTGCCGAGATGCCGACGCGCTCCGACAAGTCCACATTGGTCATGCGTCCGTCGTTCTGCAATTCACGCAGAATCTTGAAGTCGATCGCATCGAGTTCGGCTTTGATCGCCATTGGCTCTTCCTGTTACCGGCACGCCACCCCGCATCGAGGCGAGGATGACGAAACTTTATTGCGTGAGTGACAGCCCCTGTAAAGCCTCAACAGGGTATCTGTGCGAAGTTCTGTGCGTAACGTGCCTATAAGCTTGAAACCAATGCCTGCCCACACCTAAATGGGGGTCACTTCGAATGCGCAGTGACGTCAGCCGCAAAAATGCGGGCTTTCACCATTGATGCGCCATTGAGGATGGCTCAAGCTGGCCCCTCGCAACATGTGTTCCAGGATCTTTCCATGCCCACTCGCCATGTTCCCGTTCTTATCATTGGCTCCGGCCCCGCCGGTTACACCGCCGCGATCTATGCCGCGCGTGCCATGCTTCAGCCGGTTCTGATCGCCGGCATGGAGCAAGGCGGCCAGTTGATGATCACCACCGACGTGGAAAACTATCCGGGCTATGCCGATCCGGTGCAAGGTCCTTGGATGATGGAACAGATGCTCAAACAGGCCGAGCATGTCGGTGCGGAAATCGTCAACGACCTGGTCACAAATGTCGAGATGACAGCGCGGCCATTTACCGTGACAACCGATTCCGGCGCGGTGTGGACCTGCGACGCACTGATCATCGCCACCGGTGCGCAGGCCAAATGGCTGGGCATTCCGACCGAAAAGGAATTCATGGGCTTTGGCGTTTCAGCCTGCGCCACGTGTGACGGTTTTTTCTATCGCGGCAAGAACGTCGTGGTTGTCGGCGGCGGAAATTCCGCTGTCGAAGAGGCGCTGTACCTGTCCAATCTCGCAGCCAAGGTGACTGTAATCCACCGCCGCGACGGGTTTCGCGCTGAAAAGATCCTGCAGCAGCGGTTGTTCGACAAGCCCAACATCGATGTCATCTGGGACACGGAAGTGGTGGAGTATCTGGGGACCCCGGCGCAAAAACCGATGCCTGCGTCTGTCACCGGCGTCAGACTCAAGAACCGCAAGACCGGCGATATCAGCGACATGCCGATTGACGGCGTGTTCGTCGCCATCGGCCATGCTCCCGCGGTCAGCCTGTTCAAGGACAAGCTAAAGCACAAATCCAACGGCTATCTGTGGACAGCACCGGATTCAACTGCCACGGATGTCCCGGGCGTTTTCGCCGCCGGCGACGTGACCGACGACATCTACCGCCAGGCGGTGACTGCCGCTGGCATGGGATGCATGGCAGCTTTGGAGGCCGAACGTTTTCTGGCAGGACATGTCAGACAGGCTGAAGCCGCAGAATAGGCGCACCAGCGCCAGATTAAGGCCCGATCAACGGGCCAGGGGGACGGTAGTTTGGTGCCACTCGATTGGGATAAACTGCGTATTTTTCATGCGGCTGCCGAAGCCGGGTCATTCACCCACGCGGCGGAGAAACTGCATCTGTCGCAATCGGCGATCAGCCGCCAGGTTTCCGCCCTTGAAATGGACATCGGCGCCAAGCTGTTTCACCGGCATGCCCGGGGCCTGATCCTGTCCGAGCAGGGGGAAATCCTCTACCAGACAGCGCATGAAGTGCTGATGAAGCTCGAATCGGTGAAAAACCGGCTCACCGAAACCCGCGAACGGCCCTCGGGTAAATTGCGCGTCACCACCACGGTCGGCTTCGGCCAGGGCTGGCTCACAGAAAAAGTGCAGGAATTCCAAGCGCTTTATCCCGATGTCCAGGTGCAGTTGCTGCTCGACAATGAAGAACTCGACGTCAATATGCGCCAGGCCGACTGCGCCATTAGGCTGCGCCTGCCACAGCAGCCCGATCTGATCCAGCGCCGCCTGTTCACCGTGCACTTGCATGTCTATGCCTCGCCGGCCTATATTGCCCGTCACGGCGAGCCCAAGACCATCGAGGACCTCGACAATCACCGAATCATCACCTTTGGCGAACCGGCTCCGGCCTATCTGATGGATGTGAACTGGCTCGAGCATGCCGGTCGCACACCGGATAATCTGCGCATGGCGCATTTGCAGATCAACAATTTGCCGGCGGTCCGGCGTGCCACGCTCAACGGCGCAGGCATTTCGCTGCTGCCTGATTATATGATCAATCGCGATCTGGATCTTGTGCAACTCAACATCACGGCCGACATTCCGACCTTCGACACCTATTTCTGCTATGCCGAAGAGATGAAAAACGCCGCCAAACTCAAGGCCTTCCGGGATTTTCTCATCTCCAAGGCGCGCACCTGGAACTATTAGGGCACGCCCGCTTACACAGCACCAGAACGATCAGTTGAAGCAACAGCAAAGACCACTGCATGGCTCGTTGCTCCAAAATCCGTCAGCTATGCAGTAATTGCATGGCTGACATGCACACCGCTCCCTTGTACATTGCATAATAAAGCACCATATCGCTTATAGCTGATGCATACTTGGCGGCCTACTCCTCCCAGTGTCGCCGCATGAGCTGTTCCCCTCTGGAGGTTTTTGACCTTCATACCTATTGGGCCCGAGAGCAATCTCGAGGCCCATTTTTTTGCCCTATATTTTAAGCATGCAGTATTCGCATGGCTGCCCTGCGCATCAAACCCTTGCGCAATGCACAATAAAGCACCATATGGCTCACAGTTGATGCATTCATGGCGGACTACTCCTCCCAGTGCCGCCGCATGAACTGTTCCCCTCTGGAGGTTTTTGACCTTCATACCTATTGGGCCCGAGAGCAATCTCGAGGCCCATTTTTTTGCGCTATACTTTAAGCATGCAGTATTCACATGGCTGCCATGCGCATCAATCCCTTGCGCAATGCCCAATAAAGCACCATATCGCTTATAGCTGATGCATACATGGCGGCCTACTCCTCCCAGTGTCGCCGCATGAGCTGTTCCCCTCTGGAGGTTTTTGACCTTCATACCTATTGGGCCCGAGAGCAATCTCGAGGCCCATTTTTTTTGCGCTGCATTTCCACTCGGTAATCTAATTATTCGGTCGGCCATTGAACCGGATTGTCATCTGACGCCACCATGTAGCGTCCGTGACAAGGAAAGCCTGGATGCGCAGCACCGAAAACATTGTCGAGGAATATCTGGTGGCTGGCGCGCGGCTGGGCGATCGCAAGGCCATAGCCAGGCTGGCGGCGTTGCGTGGCCCTGGACTGTTGCGTCACGCCTACCGGCTGCTGGGCAATCGCGACGACGCGCAGGATGCCATGCAGGACGCCTGGATCGAGATCCTCAAGGGTCTCAAGGGATTGCACGATGACCGGGCATTTCCGGCCTGGGCCTACCGGATCGTCACCCGGCGCGCCGCGCGCATCATTGCTGCCAATATCAAACGCCGCCGTCATGCCGCGGATGTGGCGGCAGTGGACGATGTGAGCATCGCCGAATCTGCATCCGCGGCTGCCGACGCCCATGCCGTACGCCAGGCCATCAAGACACTGCCGCCTGCACAGGCCGCCGCGATTTCACTGTTCTATCTTGAAGACATGAGCGTCGCCGAAGTTGCCATCTCGCTGGATGTGCCGGTCGGAACCATCAAGACGCGGCTGATGCATGCACGAACCAAACTGAACAAAGCCCTGAAAGGAATCCCAGATGAGTAAACTTGACCGATTGATTGAGGAAGCCCTCTCCGAACAAGACGACGATATCCTGCGTGAGACGAAGGAACTGGGCTGGTTTGCGCTTGGCGCCAGCCAGTTCACCGGCAAGCTCGGCTGGGTATCATGGGTCATCATGATCGTTCAGATCGCGCTGTTCGGTCTGGCTGTCTGGACCGGCTGGCATTTCTTCGCAGCAAGCGATGTGCTGACCGCGCTGAAATGGGGAGTTCCCTCCGCAACGCTGATGATTGTCGCCACCATCCTCAAGACCAGCCTGATGCCGCAAATGCAGGCGGACAGGATTCTTCGCGAGCTTAAACGGGTTGAGCTAATGATCGCGCGGAAAACGGGGTGATCGCCTGATGCCTGCCGGAACGATCCACGCCGCCGGTGCCCGCGCAATCCGCAGAATTCGAAAGGTGTCATGGAACTTCGGGCCCGCTGCAATGTTCTACATGGCGTGCAATAGTGGTGAGCATCCGCCATGCTCGCGCATGCAGATACTCAACTTGCCTCATTCATGCTCACGGAGTCTCAATGCGCATCACCATGATCCTCAATCAGGACGGCGGCACCATTCGCGGAATGGATGCGCAGGAATTCGGCGAGATGGCGGCTTCCAAGCTGTCCGGCAACGGCGGCGACTGCGTGGTGCGTCTGGTTTCCGGCAAGGATCTGGTCGATGCGCTCAATGATGCCGCGGACGACAAGGATACCGGAACCATTGTGGCAGGTGGCGGCGACGGCACCATTTCGGCAGCGGCCGCGTCCTGTTTCAAATCCGGAAAGACCCTGGGCGTGCTTCCGCTGGGCACCATGAACCTGTTTGCGCGAAGCCTCGGGCTACCGCTCGATCCGACAGACGCCCTGGAAGCTCTTGCCACAGCCGACGAACGGCAACTTGATATCGCCACGGCCAATGGCCGTCCCTTTGTTCATCAGTTCTCAGTGGGGCTGCATGCCCGCCTGGTGCACCAGCGAGCACGGCTGGACACATCCACCCGCCTGCGCAAGATTACCTCCACTCTCAAGACCCTCGGCCGGGTTATCATGAAGCCGCCGCGTTTCGGCGTTGAGGTGGAGACCGATTCGCTGCGCGACCGCCAGATCGTGTCTGTCGTCTCAGTATCCAACAATCTGTTTGGAGACACCCCGCTGTCCTATGCGGCAGTGCTCGATGAGGGCGTTTTGGGGCTTTACCGGTCCGGCGCGCTCGAATCGAGCACGGTGCTGCGGATGACGCTGCATGCGATCATAGGCAGGCTGAAGGAAGATCCCGACATGACGGTCGAGTCGGCGCAAAAGGTCACCCTGAGATTTCCCAACCTGCGTCGCGGCACCAAGGCAGCGATTGATGGCGAGATCATTCCGCTGGAGCAAGAGGTGGAATGCATCTGCCACGCCGGCGCACTGAGAGTTCTGGTACCCCAAACCTACGCAGGTGGAGCAAGAGCTGATCCGTCCGAGGCGACCTGACGTACACGAAGGCATCCACCCCCACAGAGAGGCCTTCCCATGACCCTGATCCAAACCCGGCAGCACCTCGCGGTGTCACGCCTTCACGCAGCGCCACTGGCGGAGGCTGAGCAATGATCCCGGCCGGTTTTCTCACGGCATGGGCAGGGACCGCAGCCTTCATCCTCGCCATAGACGCCATCTGGCTCGGCCTTGTCGCCAAGGGGTTTTACAGCCGCCAGCTCGGCGATCTCATGCTTGACCAGCCGCGCCTGGCGATCGCCGCCCTGTTTTATGTGATGTATTCCGGCGCAGTGGTCATCCTTGCCTCGTCCGCAGCAGCCCGCTCCGGTTCGCTCACCGACGCGCTGATGCTCGGCGCCATCCTCGGCTTCGCCGCCTACGGAACCTACGACATCACCAATCTGGCGACGCTGAAGAACTGGCCGCTGACGATGAGTCTGGTCGACATGGCCTGGGGCACACTGCTCACGACAGCCGCTTCGGCAGTCGGCTACTGGCTGCTGCGCTGGACTTGAACCAAAACGGCCGCCCGTTGAAGGCGGCCGTCATGCGGGTCCGGGAATATGCTTCCCCCGGATTGCTGGTTATATTGCTGGTCAGCGCAAGGCTGCGCAGAAGCGCTGGATCCTGGTGCAGGCTTCTTCGAGCAGTTCTTCCGAGGTGGCGTAGGAAATGCGGAAGTTGGGCCCCTGGCCGAAGGCCGAGCCGTGCACCACGGCCACACCTTCGGTTTCAAGCAGTTCGGTGACGAAATCCTCATCAGTCTCGATCACCTTGCCCGATGGCGCAGTCTTGCCGATCAGGTCTGCGCAGGATGGATAGACGTAGAACGCGCCCTCTGGCGTCGGGCACTGGATGCCCTTGGCCTGGTTGAGCATCGACACCACGAGATCACGGCGACCACGGAAGATTTCCTGGTTTTTCGGAATGAAGTCCTGCGTGCCGGTAAGCGCTTCAAGCGCTGCCCACTGCGCAATGGAACAGGCACCGGACGTCTGCTGGCCCTGGATCATATCCATCGCCTTGATCAGCTCGATCGGGCCGGCTGCATAGCCGATACGCCAACCGGTCATCGCATAGGCTTTTGACACGCCGTTCATGGTCAGCGTCCGGTCTTTCAGCGCCGGCTCGATCTGGGCAGGCGTGGTGAAGACGAAATCGCCATAGGTCAGATGTTCGTACATGTCGTCCGAAAGAATCCAGACATGCGGATGACGCATCAGCACCTCCGTCAGCGCCTTCAGTTCGGCCTCGGAATAGGCCGCGCCCGAGGGATTGGACGGCGAGTTGAACATCAGCCACTTGGTCTTCGGCGTAATCGCGGCTTCCAGATCGGCAGCAGCGAGTTTGAACCCGTTCTCGATCGTGGTTGGCACCGGCACCGAAGTGCCGCCGCAGATCGCCACCATTTCCGGATAGCTGACCCAATAAGGTGCCGGGATGATGACTTCATCGCCGGGGTTCAGTGTCGCCATGAAAGCGTTGAACAGGATCTGCTTGCCGCCGGTGCCGACAATGGTCTGCTGCCAGTCGTAATCGAGATTGTTCTCGCGCTTGAACTTGGCGGCAATCGCCTTGCGCAGTTCCGGAATCCCGGAAATCGGGGTGTACTTGGTTTCACCGCGATTGATCGCGTCAATCGCCGCCGCCTTGATATTGTCAGGCGTGTCAAAGTCAGGTTCACCGGCGCCAAGTCCGATAACATCGCGGCCCTTGGCCTTGAGTTCCCTTGCCTTCTGGCTGACGGCGATGGTGGCGGATGGTTTGACCCGGGAAAGGGCGTCGGCGAGAAAGGCCATGGAATGCGCTCCGGTGCTGAGACGTAATGCAAGGGACGCGGCGCCCGCGCCCGTCGCTTTCTATGTCGCAATGGGGCCACCGATGCAAGCCGTCAAGCCGGTTCGGACAGGAGAATTAACGCCGGCGAAAGGTTTGGGGGTTAGGATAACTGTTCATATCCGTTTGCCAACCGGAGACCTGTGCGCAATGCCAGGGCGTCGCGAACCGCACTTTCTGCAAGACGACCGGGGTTTTTATGCCACCTCTTACGGTCCCTTTGTGCTGCGCTCCGCGTTTCAGCCGATCTTCAGCCAGAATGAAGAAGGCCACCTGACAATCGAGGCTTTTGAGGCACTCATCCGCGCGCAACGCGACGGCAAACCAGTATCGCCGGGGCATTTCTTCTCACTGGTCGAAAAATCCGACGCGGTCGCTGTCGACACGCTGTGCCGGGAATTGCACATCCTCAACATGGGCAAACTCAACCGCAAGAAGGCCCGGCTTTTCATCAACTTCAATCCGGGCCTGTTCGACGCCGTTGCCGACATCGATGCAGAAGTCGACCGGATGGTCGACATCACCGTACGGGCGGGATTGAGACCCGGACGCATTGTCTGTGAAATCACCGAACAGGGCAGTGGCGACGAGGACGTGCTCAACCGGTTGGTCGAGGGGTTGCGTTCGCGGCTGTTCAGGATTGCGGTGGATGATTTCGGCGCCGACGATTCCGATTCCAAACGGGTGGATGATCTCAATCCTGACGTCCTCAAATTCGACGCAGCATGGGTGCGCCGCTTCACCGAAACATCCGCGGGCATGGGATTGCTCAAGCTGATGGTGGAACAGTTCCTGGCGCGTGGCATCACGGTGCTGTTCGAAGGGCTTGAGGAAGACCATCAGGTCGAATTCTGCCAGCAGATCGGCGTTCCGTTGATGCAGGGATATGCCCTGGCGCGGCCTGAAATCGTCCCGCGGACGTTTGATGACAGGTTTCCGGAACCCGAGACGTCCCAAATGGGCGATGTGACACACCGGCAGGCAAGTCTGACGACGCAGGGAGCCAAGCCGCCGGTTTACGCCGAGGCAGTCTCTCAGCGGCCCTACCTCCCGCCTCGCACCGCGACCTTCGGCAAGCGCAGTCGTTAACCTGATACACAATCTTGCCACTACAAAAATCCGGCTGCGCCACAATCTGGACTGATTGGCGACGCGTTCCGGAGCTTATCTGGTTCTCGAACAACAGAGAACGGGCAATGACCATGCTTCCGGATGATGACTTCCTGCTTTACAAATCCGCCCGGCGCGAAAGCGTCACCATCCTGAGGATCGCGTTGATGGCGCTGATGGGCTGCCTATTGCTGCTGTCCGTGCTGGTGATGCAGGCGCGTGCGCAGCCTGACGCCGGTCTTCACCAACCGGTTCCCGCCGCCCACAAGATCCAGCCTGCCAAACATCCGCTTCAGACATTCCGGCCAGACGCTGCCAGTCCCGTCAACCCGGCTTGCTGAATGAGGCCCGGTGGGCGGACAGTTCCGCCAGCGCGGCGTCGGGATGTGACAGCCCCGGGATGATCACCGGCGCGCCATTCTCGCGCTCGATCACCAGAGATCCGGCGCCGGTGATCCAGCCCGACAGTCCGCGGCGCAGCGAAAGCCTGGTCACCGCCGGATAAGCAACGATCACCGGATCACGCGACGGAAACCCCGGATGAGCTTCCAGATGGGTGCCGCGCAGCGTCAACCGCGTGGTCGATAACCGCAGCCCCGCATGGGCAAGCAGAAGCGGCACACCAATTACCAGGACCATCAGGCTGACACGCGCCAGAGCCCCGGCACCCCGGCCATCCAGATACAGTACCAGCCATAGGCCGCCATAGCCTGCAGCCACCGCCAACCCTGGCAGAAACAGGGCGATTGCGTTGGCGCGCCAGGCGACCCGATGCTGCTGAATCTGCCCGGCATCCATGTTTTTCGGTTCAAATTGCGAATCGACGGGTTCCATCGTGACAAGTGTAGCCGTATTTTTTCGCTCGTCACGCGAGAGCTTTGTGCGTCGGGGGCTTTTCCCGCCTTCCCGATGCCCCATATGGATGGCATACAACAGGTCAGGACCGCAGAAGAGGTGACCCATGCCAGACCAGATCGCTCAGACACGACGCAGGCGCATCCCCGCCGTCATCGCCCTCCTGACGATCCTTTCGTCGGCTGTCGCATTCCCTGTCACGGCGCGCGAAACCATTCCCACCCATGAGGTAAGCGTCGATGTCGAAGTGCTCGCCTCCGGCCTCGACCACCCCTGGGGCGTCGAGCCATTGCCAGACGGCACAATTCTCGTCAGCGAGCGAAGCGGCACATTGCGAATGCTGCGAGACGGCAAGGTATCGGCGCCGATTTCCGGTTTGCCCGAAGTCGCTGCGCATGGCCAGGGCGGCTTGCTCGACATCGCGCTGGCTGCTGACTTCGCCACCAGCCGCTTGATTTTCCTGAGCTACAGCGCCAGCGGCGACGGTGGCTATGGCACGGCAATCGCCCGTGCCCGCCTGACGCAAGACGGGACGGCGCTCACCGATGTGACAGAAATTTTCCGGATGAACCGGTTCTCCGATGTCGGCCGGCACTTTGGCTCGCGCATAGCGGTGGCCACGGACGGCACCCTGTTTTTTACCATCGGCGATCGCGGCGAAAGCGAACGGGCGCAGGATCCGGACGATCACGCCGGCGCAGTGCTGCACCTAAACGCCGATGGTACCATCCCGGCGGACAATCCCCATGCGGGCGGCGGCGCGGCTGAACTCTGGTCCAAGGGCCATCGTAACGCGCAGGGTCTCGACATTGATCCAACGACCGGCGTTCTTTACTCGGTTGAACACGGCGCCCGTGGCGGAGACGAAGTCAATCGTCCTCAAGCGGGCCGCAATTACGGCTGGCCGGTGATTTCCTATGGGCGCCACTACAGCGGCGCGGAAATCGGCATCGGCAGCGCCGCCGAAGGGTTTGAACAACCGGTTCATTATTGGGATCCCTCGATTGCGCCGGGCGGCATGGCCGTCTACCGCGGCGAGATGTTTCCCGAATGGGATGGCGACCTTCTGGTGGGCGCTCTCAAATTCCAGATGCTGGTGCGGCTTGACCTCGACGACGAATCCGGAGAAGTGCTGTCGGAGGAACGGCTGTTCAAGGGAAATTACGGTCGCATTCGTGATGTCCGCGTCGCCCCTGACGGTGCGGTGCTCATGGTGACCGACGAGGATGACGGTGCAGTGTTGCGGATATCGCGGACACCTGACCCCATCGAATGAATTTTTACATATCCTGCTGGTCTCGCCCGAGCGCGACAATGACCGGCGTCTGAAAGGCCCTATTACCATCATGTTGAAGACAATCTTACTGGGCGTCGTCGCGCTCATCGGCGTTGCATTGCTCGCGTTCGTGCTGATCGGGCGGGAGCGCAGCTGGGAAATGATCGCCGGACCTGCCGACGGTGGCCAGCACGATTTCACCGATGGCAAACGCAGTCCGACCGCCAATGACGCACTCGCCTGCTCTCCCGGCCTCTGCACTGAACCGGATTTTACTATTGCCCCGGTCAATGAAGCCCCGGCAGACGTTATTGAGCAGTTATCGCAGAGGCTTGCCGCCACCGACCCGCGATCCAGAAGGGTTGATGACGGCACCAACCCGGCCAAGGCACGGTTTGTCACCTACTCCGCGCTGATGCGGTTTCCCGATGTGATCCACCTCGAGGCCGTGACCATGGCGGACGGCCGTACCGGGGTGATGGCCTATTCACGCGCACAACTGGGCAAAAGTGATTTCGGCAAGAACCGCGCCCGGCTCGAGGCATTGTTCGCACAACCCTGAAGCCATGGGTCGCCGCTAAAGCTTCAATGAAATTCCGCGCGCACCAGCATCAGAGCCCATTGATCTGGCAAGGTGAAAGGACCGTTTGGAGGCCTACCCCGCCCCTAAACGGTTGGCGTTTTCGCGCCCATAGCTGCCGCAAATGCCAACGGCGTTCCGCTGGTTGAGAGTGGGCGTCGGATTTACCGATGCCTTCGCCATCCTGTCTATCCCGATGTATCACCACCGCAGCGATATCGCCCGGCCCCGATGGGCCGTGAATTGTTTTTGGCCAGCAATAGGTAGGCTGCCCCCAACTCGAAGCTCTGGTTTTGAGTTGGCGTATAACTTCGGTTTACGGCCGTGGGTCTTTGGTTTGAAAACCGTCCCACCATCTTTTGGCTGATGGTTTTGTTGCGCCATGCCCGGCATTTCAGTCTCACCGGTTCGGCGAACACCCCGATGTTTGCCAGCCGGCCAACCGAGTTGGTTTTCTCTGGCGGGCACATGTCCCGCACCTTGGAAAAACAAACAAATGGGATTTTGAAATGAACATGAAATCAGAAAACCGATACCGCCATTCTGCGAGCAGGGTTTCACTGCTCATCATTCTTGCTGCAACGTCTCTTTGCTCTTTGAGCGTGGCGACGACCGCCTTTGCAGATACCCTATCCCGATGGGATAACGCTGTGATACTGGCGCAGAGCAAAGCGCCGCCGCAGAATGAAAACCGGCCAGGCCCGCCCCCTAAAGAAGCGCTAAGCGCTTGTCAGGGCAAATCAGAAAACACCAGCTGCAGCTTCACCGATACGCGCCGTGGTGCGGAAATCGACGGCACATGTCGCAAAGTCCCCGAGGGTCAGACCGCCTGCGTTCCCAATGATGGCCCTCCGCCTCCCAAAGCAGGCTGATTTGAAAAACGCTAGCGCATTTTTGCTGCGCTAGCGTTCAATCAAGCACAAAATCCAGCACATGAGTGGCCTGGCCGAGAAACCCTTGTCAGGTGCGCAACACCCTCTCAACGACAGCGTCGGCAGGGAGTGGTTCAACGCGACCTGGTGGAAGAACACGCACCCAACCTCCGCCTCCACCAGATCGTGCCGTTGCTGAAAGCCAATTGCGTGAAGGTTTACCAACTTAGCCGGGCAATGATGTTTGCCAGGAGGGATGACGTATGCCTGCGTTCTTCACCTCGTCCTTGGCGAAAACCTGCCGTAGCGAGAACTGCGAAATCGTCATGAAAGCCATCAAACCGACAGAAGAGACGTCCGCTGTTTTTTCCTTGGGAATGACTCTCCTCATCGTAGCCCTCATGTGGAGTGTGTCGAGTTGGGGCTACTACGCGCTCGTCGACGCCTTGGCTCTTGAGCGCGGTTATGACCAGGCCCCTATGCGGGTTTCCGGATATTATCTGATGTGGAGTGTGGTTGCAGCGGCGGCGTTTTGGTCAGTGCTGTCATCACGACTTACTCTCTCACTGGTTACCGGCCATATCCGTATGCTGCTTCCCGCCCTGTCGATCTTCGGCACCTATGTTGCCGTGATCCTTCCGCTGCTTCCCGAGGTGTCCGTCGAACTTGCTCCGCCAAATCCTCCGGAATTCATGTTTGCCTCTGCCTGGTACTATCTCCCCAAATCCACAGATATCCTGTTCCAGCAAGTGCTTATCTCTGCGATGGTTTTCAGTGCCGCACGGACAAAAATCAGCCTGCCGGCAATTTCTCTTGGCATGGCGGTCCTTTTCGGCGGGTTTCATCTGCTGCTTGCCCTGGAAGGCTTCACAGCGCTTTACGTCATACGGTTCACAATCGCTGCTTCCATCTTCGGGCTCTTCGTCCCGTATCTCTATCTGAGAACACGCCACGGGTTTCGCTGGGCGTATGGGCTGCATTGGTCATTCTATGCCGTCGATGCGACAATCACGCATCTCATGCTTGGCGCGCCGTCCTGGCTTTAACCGAACCGCCGACCGATGGTCGTTGCAATCCCACAAGCGAGGATGATTGCTATCCTTGTCATGCAACTCAACGAACCCCGTCCAAATCGACCGAAAACCGCAATCAGCGCATGGCTCCTGTGTCCCCTTGCCGCCGTTCACCAACCGCCGGATTGGTCGGCCCTGCTCTCGCTCCGGTTCGCCTCCCCCTTGCTCCCGGTAAGCGCTCCTGCTAGCCGTCCGTGACACCCAATTTTCCGGACCATTTCATGCCGCGTTATCTTGCCAATCTGCTGCTTCTTCTCGCCGGCGCCACCTGGGGCGCAGGTTTCGTTGCCCAGTCAACGGCGATGGACAATATCGGTCCGTTCCTTTTCATCGGCATGCGCTTTCTCGTCGCCACGATCCTGCTCGCGCCTTTCGCCTGGCTGGAATCGCGCAAGGCAGTCACACCGGTTTCGACGGCTCATCTACGTGGGTTTGCCTTGACCGGGCTGGTGCTGTTTCTGGGCATGGGATTGCAGCAGGTCGGGCTGCTCTTCACCACCGTGACCAATTCAGGCTTTCTGACCGGATTATACGTGGTGTTTGTCCCCTTCATCACGCTGCTGGTGCTCGGACAGCGACCGCATCCGGTGATCTGGCCAGCGGTGCTGATGACCTTCATCGGGATCTGGTTGCTCGCCGGCGGCAGTCTTGTCACCCTCAACAACGGAGATTTTCTGACCATCGCCTGCGCCGTGATGTGGGCGCTTCAGGTTATTCTGGTCGGACGCTATGTCGGGCCGAGCGGCCGCCCGCTAACGCTTTCCTTCGTGCAGTTCGCACTGACCTCGGCACTGGGCCTTGGCGTTGGTCTGGCAATCGAAATAATCGATGTTGCCGCAATTGTCGCCACCCTGCCCGAGATCCTGTTTGCCGGTGTATTCGCGACCGGACTGGCGTTCACGCTTCAGGTCATCGGCCAGCGCTATACCACGGCACCGCAAGCCGCGATTTTCCTGTCGACCGAATCGCTTTTCGCAGCCTTTTTCGGCGCAGCGATCCTCGGGGAACAGATCCCCACACTGGGCTATGCCGGCGGCATGTTGATATTCCTGGCCATTCTGCTGGCCGAAGTCGGCCCGATGCTGAGGCCAAGACCCGCCTCCTGATAATTTTTTTACGCATCATCAGCGATGGTTCGTGATCAAGCCGGCATGTGCGCAGTCGCAAGCCTGCCTTAATCCGGGCGAAACCGGGGCAATGCGAACGCCTTGACCCACCAGCGATTTGCGACGTTGCATCATGCCCAGGGGCTGTTTCAAAGCGTTCACCCGCCACAATACGGCGACATTATGTCATTGAAATTGTTCTTTTTATTCACGCCAAGTGATTTGCGAAAAGCCGCCATCGGTTTCAGGTTCGACCAGCAAACACCAACACCGGTGCAAGCAAAACAAGGGAGTCGCAATCATGAAAAAGATCCTTATCACAGCCGTTTCCGTACTCAGCCTGGCCGGCATAGCTCACGCTGCGGAAGTCGAGGGCGTCGTCACCAATTACGACCCGGCCACCAAGATGATCGTTCTTGAAAGCGGTGAGGCATTCCATCTCGCCGATGAAGTCCAGCTCGATACCTTGCAGCCCGGCGGCAAGGTGGTCATCACCTACAATGACGGCACCACCGACGCCACATCGGTTGCCGTGGTGGAGTAATTTTTCGGACTCTGGTCGAAAACAGAGCGCTTCGGCCAAAGCTCTCGCATTCAAGGAAAAAGCACAGAAAAGGCCAGCTACAACCGGCCGGATCATGGCGGAATTAAGCCGCTTTCAGCCTTGAAAAATATATATTTCTGCCGCTTGCGCCGGCCATGAAGCCGTCGCATATCAGCACCGTCCCGTCGTCATCGATACCAGTCCGGCACATCTGCCGGCCGGTGGCGGACAGGGGTAACAACCAATGGAAAACACCATGAACAAGTTCGTAGCAATCGCATTCGCATCCGCTGCCATGATCTCGACCGCCTTCGCTGGCGAAGTCGAAGGCGTCGTCAAGTCTGTTGACGCAGCAACCGCAACAATCGTCCTGGAATCCGGTGAAACCTTCGTCGCTGCCGAAGGCGTCGCTCTGGAAGGCGTCGAAGCCGGCGCGACCGTCCACGTGATGTTCGCAGACGGCACAACCGACGCAACCGAAGTCTCGATCGTCGAATAATTGCAGATGCTTGGCCGGATCGCTCCCCGTGATCCGGCCAAGCAACAATAAGGGCCTCATCAAGCAACAGCCATGGCCCGGGCAAGCGTCATCAAACTTTTGCTTGCCAATTTCCGACAAAACAATCATCTTTTGGTGGTTCGGGCAATTTGCGAACACGGGAAGACCAGAAACATGCGGGCCGAAGCGTACAAAAAACTTCGGGCGACTGGGATGAAAGCCAACACACCCAAGGGTGCACAGAAGGCAAAGTCGCAATAATCAGGACCTTTCCACACACTTCAAGAACTGCCTGCCATAACCCTCGCGCAAATGCGGGATATGACATGATGCTCGCCGACCGGGCAAACCGCGTGGAAACCGGAAGGCAATCAAAGGACCTGACAGCATGGCCGAAACTGGTATCGTAAAATTCTTCAACCTCGACAAGGGCTTTGGTTTCATCAAGCCCGACAATGGCGGTGCGGACATCTTCGTTCACATCTCCGCCGTTCAGGCTTCCGGACTGACCGGCCTGGAAGAAAATCAGAAAGTTGCCTTCGACACCGAGCCCGATCGCCGCGGCAAGGGACCGAAGGCAGTCAATCTTAGCCTCGCCTGATCGAGGACTACGCATGCCACGTTCAATCGGGACCGATTGAACGGATCGGACATGCACTGCTTTTGTGTTTTGCACTGATCCCTGCGTGCGAGTGACGCGGGGATTGAGGCAAGCCACGCGCGTGAGACAGCCCGGCGATTCCAATCGCCGGGCTTTTGCATTGTTCCTCGCGTGAATGACGCTCTCGATTTTCGCCACCAGGCCTGGTTTTCCGTTCAGCCGCCGTTCAGCTTGACATCGATAGGGTTCATGCAAGCCGGAAGCACCGGTCGCACCAAGATCCGTCAACCGGAAAGGACATTTCGATGAACACATTTGCCAAAAAGCTGAGCATCACGATGCTGACCGCCGCCACAGCCTTTGCGCCGTTGACTCCAACCATGGCAAGCGCTGGCGAAAGCGGTGCATGGCATCAGGAGAAATTTGGCCAGAACACCAAGAACGGCGGCATCTACCGGCAAAACAAGCACCGGGGAAAACAGTACAACTACCGCCAGGATCGTCACGGCCGCCGGGGTGGCCAGGACAGTAACAGTGACGCGATCGTGCTGGGCATCATCGGCCTCGGTGTCGGCGCGATAATCGGTGGTGCGATCCAAAACAGCAACAACCAACCGCGAGTGATGTACCGCTCGGAGCCCGTGCAGCGGGACTACTACCCGGAAGCTCCCCGCGCCGCCAGCAGCGGCTATGGTGAACCCTGGACCCAGTCCTGGTACAATTATTGCGAAGACCACTACCGCTCATTCAATGCCTCCACAGGCACCTATCGCGGCTATGACGGCCAGGACCATTTCTGCGTCGCCAAGTAGTCCATCGGACAATCCCTGCCAGCAACGCCGCGTGTTAATTCGAACCCGCGGCGTTGCTGCATTCTGATATGCCGGGTGCGGCTCACAGCCCCTTGAGAAACGGATTGGTTCGGCGTTCGTCGCCAATCTTGCCGCCCGGCCCGTGACCGCAAATAAAGCCGGTCTCATCGCCCAGTGGAAACACCTTGTCGCGGATCGAGTTGAGAAGCGTCTGGTGATCGCCACCGGGAAGGTCGGTGCGGCCGATCGAGCCGGCGAACAACACATCGCCCAGATGCGCAAACCCCTCCTTCCGATTGTAGAAGATCACATGACCGGGCGCGTGGCCGGGCGTGTGTGAAACCTCGAACTCATGCGTGCCAAACGAGACCTTGTCTCCATCGTTGAGCCATTGATCCGGCGTCAGATTGTGGACCTCCATATCGAGACCGAACATCTTGGCCTGCTCCTCCAGTCCCGACAGCAACGGCAGGTCCGCCTCATGCGGTCCGATAACCTTGACGCCGAGCTTCTCGCGCAACTCGTCAGCGCCACCGGCATGATCGATATGCCCGTGCGTCAGCCAGATTGCCTCGATGGTCAGGCCGTTCTCGGTGATGGTCTGCAGGATCACGTCGACATCGCCGCCCGGATCGACGACCACGCCCGATTTGGTGTCCTGATCAAACAGCACTGTGCAATTCTGCTGGAATGGGGTGACGGGAATGATGCCCGCCTGCAAATTGCCCATGATTGAATTCCCTTGTTGATCGACTCATTGACGGCAAGGTGAACGCGCGGGATTGAGATGTCACCCTCCCGCGCGCACGGTTTGTAGGGCCAACCTACGGATTTCGAGTTTGGCCAGCATCCTCTCGGGCGCTTTCCGTCTCAACCTCGAGCGAACCAGAATAGGTGATTTGCGGGAACGGGATCGAAATGCCGTTTTCGTCAAAGGCAAGTTTCGCAGCTTTGGTGATCTCGCGGCTGGTGGTCCACCAGTCCGCTGACCTGGTCCAGTAGCGCAATGTGACGGCAACCGCGCTGTCACCCAGTTCGGAGACGAAGGCCCAGGGTTCAGGATCAACCAGAATCCGGTCGTCCGCTGCAGCCAGATCCATAAGAACGGATTGTGCCTTGTCGATGTCGTCCTCATAGCCAATGCCGATGACCAGATCGTAGCGCCGCTCCGGCTCGCGTGAGTAATTGGTGACTGGCACGTTCCACAGCTGCGAGTTAGGCGCCATCCGGTACAATCCGTCCAAGGTCTTCATCTCGGTGGCAAACAGCCCTATTTCCACAATGGTGCCCGAAACGCCGCCAGCGTCGATATATTCACCGACCCTAAAAGGCCGCAAAACCAGCAGCATGATACCGGCGGCTATGTTCTGCAAGGTGCCCTGCAGGGCCAGGCCAATGGCGAGACCCGCAGCACCCAGCGCGGTGACGATCGAGGCTGTCTGCACCCCGAACTGCCCAAGCACCATGATGACCACGACCACCAGAACGGCATAGCGGACAAAAATGGAAAAGAAACCGACGACGGTCGGGTCCACCCGTTGTGTTCTGGTCAAGAGGTTGCGAACCCAGCGTCCCAACAGGCGGGAAATGGTCCAGCCGGCAATGAGAATGAGGATCGCGCCGATGACCGAAACCGCATAGGAAACAGCCAGAATCTGAAGCCCATCGATGGCCTCACCCCATGATCCCACGAGTTGCCCCAATTGGGATTCGGATGCAGTCGCCATCAATTCTTCCATACTGATTCTGAAACCTCTCAAATTTCTACACTACCGTGGCCCGCAATTATTGAACCAACAGTCGGGCAAGACAACGAGGCTGCGGACGTTTTGTTCCCTGCATACGCAAAAATCTGAATTTTGAATCGGTGGTTCCGCCGCAATGACAGCCATGCCCTCACTCAAACCGGCAGCCCGCCGCCTTCTTTCAGGGTGTCGAGCACAATGGCGGTTTTGACATGCTGGACCGATTCGTGCGGCAGCAACACATCGCTGACAAAGGCCGAAAGGCTGCGCAGATCCGGGGTTACCACCTTGATGATGTAGTCCATTTCCCCAGTCAGAGAATGGGCTTCAAGCACCTCAGGCAAGCCGCCGATCAGCTTGGCAAAGCGCTGGGCATTGTCGCGATTATGGGTCGCCAGCGTCACCGTGATCAGATTGACAATCCCGAGGCCCAGTTTTTCGCGGTCGAGATCGGCGCGATAGCCCTTGATGTAGCCGTCCTGTTCCAGCCGTGTACGCCGCCGCGAACATTGCGAAGCCGACAGATTGACCTTTTGCGACAGTTCATTGTTGGTGAGCCGCCCATCCTGCTGCAAAAGCCGAAGCAATTTGCGGTCAAACTCGTCGACATGCACGATCATGCTGATTTTTCTCCAATATTCTCACACATTGTGCGCAATTTACAAATTGTACGCGCCGATTGCATGCACCTTGCACTGAATACGCTGCAATATGCGCACCAGTCAACAAGCGCGGGCGATCACGATCTGCGCATGATAAATCAGGAGAGACAAGATGGGCCCGTTCCCCCACGATGCGCCGCGCGCGACCATTTCGGAAGACAATCCGGCCGGCACCAACGGATTCGAGTTTGTCGAATTCGCCCATCCCGATCCCGAGGCCCTGGAAGCGCTGTTTGCGCGCATGGGCTATCAACCGGTTGCGCGCCACCGTTCCAAGGCGATCACGGTCTGGCGGCAGGGCGATATCAATTACATCCTCAATGCCGAGAAGGGTTCCTTCGCCGATCGCTTCGTCACCACCCACGGCCCTTGCGCGCCGTCGATGGCCTGGCGCGTCGATGACGCCAAGCGAGCGCTTGCTCACGCTGTGTCAAAAGGCGCAGAAGAATACACTGGGAGCGACAAGACACTGGATGTCCCGGCAATCGTCGGCATCGGCGGGTCATTGCTCTATTTCATCGACACCTGGGGTGAACAAGGTTCCCCCTACGACGCCGACTTTGAATGGCTGGGCGTACGCGACCCCAAGCCCGAAGGCGCCGGTTTCTACTATCTTGACCACCTGACCCACAATGTCATCCGCGGCAACATGGACAAATGGTGGGATTTTTATCGCGACCTGTTCAACTTCAAGCAGATCCACTTCTTCGACATCGAAGGCAAGCTCACCGGGCTGGTCTCGCGCGCCATCACCTCGCCTTGTGGCCGGATCCGCATTCCGCTCAACGAATCCACCGACGACAAGAGCCAGATCGAAGAGTATTTGCGCAAATACAATGGCGAAGGCATCCAGCATATCGCGGTGGGCACCGATGATATCTATGCCGGCACCGACTGGATCGCCGACAAGGGCGTCAAGTTCATGCCCGGACCGCCCGACACCTACTACGATCTTTCCAAAACCCGCGTGCATGACCATGACGAACCGCTTGAGAAAATGAAGAAGCACGGCATCCTGATTGATGGCGAAGGTGTCATCGACGGCGGCATGACCAAGATCCTGTTGCAGGTGTTTTCTAAGACCGTGATCGGGCCGATCTTTTTCGAATTCATCCAGCGCAAGGGCGATGAGGGCTTTGGCGAAGGCAACTTCCGCGCCCTGTTCGAATCCATAGAAGAAGACCAGATTCGCCGCGGTGTCATCGGCGAAGCCGCAGAATAACTGCCCCGCTTATCAACAGGCCGGAATTGACTCCGGCCTTTTTCCACCCTCAAGCTTGATTTGCTGCACTGGTATGGCAGCAGATAACAAGAGGGATATGGTCCAATGGAAGCTCTTCTTCCCATCATTATTCAACTGGTCGGTGGCGCCATCGGCGGCAATGCGGTCGGCGCGGCATTAAAACAGGTAGCGCTGAGCCCGATCGGTCGCTCCGTCATCGGCGCAGTCGGTGGCGTCGGTGGTGGCCTGCTGCTCAGTGTGCTCGGAGGCGACATGGGCGCACTGTCAGGCATGGCTGGTGATGCGGTTGGCGGTGTAGCCGGCGGCGGCGTGCTCGCTGGTATCGTCGGCATGGTCATGGGCAACATGAAGAAATAACATCGCTGTTCTTCACATGAAAAAGGCGGCCTTCCCATCGGAACGCCGCCTTTTTCATACCTATTCGAAATGTCTATTCAGCAGCAACGCGCTTGGGCTGAACTTCGGCCATGTAATCATTGACCAGATTCATGGCGATCTCGCCGACCGTGAAGCTGTGCGGACCGATTTCGGAAACCGGTGTGACTTCCGCCGCAGTGCCGGTCAGGAAACATTGCTCGAAACTGTCGAATTCCTCGGGCATGATTGCCCGCTCGATCACCTCATAGCCACGCTTCTTGGCGAGACCGATCACGGTGCGGCGGGTGATGCCGTCGAGGAAACAATCCGGTGTCGGCGTGTGGATCTTGCCGTCACGCACGAAGAACACATTGGCACCGGTGGCTTCAGCGACCTGGCCGCGCCAGTCGAGCATCAGCGCATCGGCGTAACCGCGTTCTTCGGCGCGATGCTTGGACAGGGTGCAGATCATGTAAAGGCCGGCCGCCTTGGAGCGGCAAGGCGCGGTGCGCGGGTCCGGGCGGCGATACTCGGCGAGATCCAGCCGGATGCCCTTCATGCGTTCTTCCGGCTTGAAATAACTCGGCCACTGCCAGATCGCGATCGACAGGTTGATCTTGTTCTTCTGGGCCGACACACCCATCATCTCCGAACCGCGCCAGGCAATCGGCCGAACGTAAGCGTCGGTGAACCCTTGACGCGACAGCAGTTCGACACAGGCGGCATCAATTTCCGCCACACTGTAAGGGATCTTGAAACCGAGGATTTCACCGGATGTGTGAAGCCGCTCTGTATGTTCTGTCAGTTTGAAGATCTCGCCGCCATAGGCGCGCTCGCCTTCAAAGACGGCACTGGCATAGTGCAGGCCATGGGTCAGAACGTGGATTTTCGCGTCCTTCCACGGCACAAACTCACCATTGAACCAGATTTCACCCTCAAGCTGATCAAAAGGTACGGACGCCATCACGTTTCCTCCAGGCGGCATGCCGCCGTGATAATCGTTGTCTGAAGCCGGTGTCGGTGACCGTGAGGCCAGGTGCCGGAAACGGCGCCGGGAAACGGGCAATAGCAAGCCGGAGGGCAAGGCCGATCGGTCTCGCGCACAATTGATTGCTAGCAATTGCGCCAATTTATGTCAACATAGCTGACGTATTCGAAAGGAAAAGTCGTCATGAACCGCGCCGGCGCAAGCAAGCCCTCATCCGAGGAAATATGCGACCATCCGATTGGCGACGAAGAGGGCATCGATTTCGAGATCATCGAGCTGGTGTTTTTCGCCTATCGGGACTTCACCTCGGACCCAGATGCCATTCTCGGAACCTTCGGGTTTGGCCGGGCGCATCACCGGGTAGTCCATTTCGTCAACCGTGAACCGGGACTGACAGTTGCAGCCTTGCTCGAAACCTTGAAAATCACCAAGCAATCACTGGCGCGCGTGCTCAAGCAATTGATCGATTCAGGCTACATTACCCAGGTTGCCGGCCCCGAGGACCGCAGGCAACGCCAGCTGTTTCCGACGTCGCGCGGGCGCGATCTTGCGTTGGCACTGGCGAGGCCACAGTCTCGCCGCATCGCCAATGCACTTGAGACTCTGGACGACAGCGGGCGCGCCGCGGTCAAGACATTCCTGTCGGGCATGATCAACACCGCCGCCCAGGACCCGAACCGGGATGACTTGAAGGAGGGACAAGACCGATGACCACTTCCTTGCCGGGCGATGACGCCGCCCATCTGCTTGTCGTTGACGACGACACCCGCATTCGCGATCTGCTCTCGCGCTATCTCTCCGAACAGGGTTTTCGCGTGACCACCGCTGCCGATGCAGCCGAAGCGCGCCGCAAGCTCGACGGCATCGATTTCGACCTGCTCATCATTGACGTGATGATGCCCGGTGAAAGCGGATTGGCGCTGACACGGTCACTGCGCGAGGCCAAGACCGTGCCGATCCTGATGCTGACTGCGCTGGCCGAGGGCGATGCTAGGATCGACGGACTTGAAGCCGGTGCTGACGATTACCTGCCCAAGCCGTTCAACCCGCGCGAACTGGTTCTCAGAATCAACAATATTCTCAAGCGCGGCGGCCAACCGGCGACACCCAAGGTTGAACAGGTGGTGTTCGGCCCCTTCACCTTCGTCATTGCCCGGCGCGAGTTGAAAAAATCCGGCGAACCGGTTCGGCTTACGGACCGCGAACGCGAGATAATGGTGACATTTGCCGAAAATGCCGGTGACACCGTGCCACGCCACGAACTTGTCGGCGCCGATGTCGAGGTTGGTGAGCGCACCATCGACGTGCAGATCAACCGCCTGCGCCGCAAGATCGAGGAAGACCCGTCCAATCCGGTCTGGCTGCAGACTGTCCGCGGCATCGGCTACCGTCTGAGTGTCGAGACGACGACTTGAAGCGCGCTTGTTGAGCTTACCGTGGTCCGTAACGCCTCCCATCCGGCAAAACGCGGTAACTCTTTGACTTGATACGTTATCGTTCCGGCCGTTTGTGAACGAACAGGTCGTAGAAAGCCATCGCCACAGTCAGCCCAATCACTGCGCCAAGGTCGAGCCTTGGCAGTTTATAGACGAGCACACCCAGAAAGCCGCATAGGATGATGAAGGCAAAAATCGTGAGAATCCGTTCCATGGTCGTCAGTCTCCCTGGCCGTCGGTTTCGAGATGCTTCACCAGCCACCTGGCGGTTCTGAGCAGGCGAGCGTCACCACCGCGCGGTCCGACAAGTTGCACCCCCATCGGCATGCCTTCCTCATCGGTAAACAGCGGGAGCGTGATGGTCGGCGTGCCGCACAGCGTCCAGAGTCCATTGAACACCGGATCGCCTGTACTCTCCAGCCCCTTTGGTGCCGGTCCGGGCGCGGCAGGCGTCAGGATCGCATCGCAACGCTGGAAGACAGCATCGAGGCCGGAATAGAGATAATCAGGCCAGTCCAGCGCGGCGATGTAGTCATGTGCCAACGTCTTGCCGCCCTTCTCGAGGGCTTCGGAAAGTTGAGGAGACAATTGCTTGCCGCCGTCACGGATATAGCGATGGTAGCATTTGGACATTTCCGCCAGATTGATCCGCTCGCGCATGCTCGCCGCCTCGCCGAAGGCATCCGGCAGGCCGGTCTCGAAACAGCCCTCGCCCAGATGTTCTGCAAGCTCCTCCATCGCCTGCTGGCAGGCATTGCTTGCCTTTTGCCAGTAGGGCGTGCGGATGAAGACGAATTGCGGCCGCACCGGCGCGTCGGTTGACGCGATCGAGAGCAGCTTTGGATGCGGCGCCGGAATTGTCGCCTTGTCGAGTTCATCGTGACCGAACAACACCTCGGCCAGCATCGCGGCATCCTCGACGGATCGGGCGAAGACACCCACCCGGTCGAGCGTCGGTGATTGCGTCAGTATGCCGGTACGCGGGATACTGCCTGCCGACGGCAGGAAGCCCGTGACGCCACAATAGGCGGCGGGCCGGATGACGGAACCACCTGTCTGGGTGCCGACAGCCAGCGGCACCATGCCCGCTGCCACAGCGGCGGCAGAGCCGGAGGACGAGCCGCCCGGCGTGTGCGCCGGATTGACCGGATTGCGGGTCTTGCCCGGATGCATGAACGCAAGTTCGGTGGTAACCGTCTTGCCGATGATGATGGCGCCCGCCGCGCGCAGCTTCTCGACGATGACCGCATCACGCTCGGGAACCCGACCGGCATCGAGCATGGTTCCATTGGCCGTCGGAATACCGCGGGTGTCGATGATGTCCTTCAACGCCACCGGCAGCCCGTGCAGCGCTCCGATAGGACGGCCCGACTTGCGGTGCGCATCGGCGCCCTGGGCCTGCCGCATCGCGAAATCCGCATCGAACCACTCGAAGGCCTGGATTTCACCCTCCACGGCAGCAATCCGGTCCAGACAGCCGCGCATATAGTCAACCGCGGTCAGCGCACCGCTGGCCATCCGTTCCCGTGCCTCCAAAGCGCTCAGGCCAATCATAGCCATAGGATCATTTGCCATAGAAGCGTTCCGGCAGGTAGTAGACGATCTGCGGGAACGTATACATCAGCGCCATGCAGATGAAGACCATCAACAAGAACGGCATGACCCCGGCAAAGATCTGCGTCAGCTTCACCTCAGGCGGTGCTATCCCCTTGAGATAATAAGCTGACATGGCCATCGGCGGCGTCAGAAACGACGTTTGCAGATTGAGCGCGACAAGAATGCCGAAGAACAGCGGATCAATGTCGAAGATCGCCAGCAGCGGCAGGAAGATCGGCACGAAGATGATGATGATCTCCGACCATTCCAGCGGCCAACCCAGAAGGAAGATGATCAACTGGGCCAGAAGCAGGAACTGGAACGGGGTCAGGTCCAGCCCCATGACGAATTCTGAGATAATCTGTTCGCCGCCCAGATATGAGAACACCGAGGAGAAGACGTAGGAGCCGACAAACAGCCAGCACACCATCGCCGTGGTCCGCACCGTCAGATAAACGCTTTCGCGCAGCCGCTGCCAGGTCATGGCCCCATAAGCGATAGCCAGACCTATGCCGCCGAGCGCACCAATGGAGGCGGCCTCCGTTGGTGTCGCCAGGCCGAACAGGATCGAGCCCAGAACCGCTATGATCAGAAACGCCAGCGGGAAGAACGAAGTGACGATCAGGAACACCAACCGGCCCGTCGGCACATCCGGCACTTCCTCATCGGTCGGTCGCGGCGCAACGCTCGGCTGCAGCAGCGAACGGCCGACAATATATACCAGGTACAGACCGACGAGGGTGAAGCCGGGCAGAAGCGCACCAGCGTAGAGCTTGACGATGGAAACCCCCGACGACGCGGCATAGACGATCAGCATGATCGAGGGCGGGATCAGGATGCCGAGCGTGCCGCCGGCGCAGATGATGCCGGAGGCGAAAGCCGGGTCGTAGCGCGCTTTCAGCATCGCAGGCAATGCCAGCAGACCCATCAGCGTGACCACGGCGCCGACAATGCCGGTGGCGGTGGCAAACAATGCGCAGGTGATCAACGCCGCCACGCCCATCGATCCCGGCACCCGCTTGGAGGCGAGGTTGAGGGTCGAAAACAGTCGGTTAACGATGTTGGCGCGCTCGACGATGTAGCCCATGAACAGGAACAGCGGCACCGCCGTCAGCACCTCGTTGGACATCACCGTATAGGTCTGATTGATGAAGAGGTCGAAGATGCGGTTGTTGAAGAACCCATCTATCCAGAGGGATACGCTGTCCCAGGTGCTCGCCAGCTCATCGAGTCGAAAATAGGAGCGCCACATCCGCGAGGGATCGAAATAGGCGTAGTAGCCGAAGCCGATTCCCATGGCCATCAGTGTAAAAGCGATCGGAAAGCCCAGGAACACCATGAAGATGAACAGGCCCAGCATCATCAGGGCAATTTGAGGGTCGGTCATATATGTCCGCCAGTCTCGGCCTCGTCGGCCTTCTTCATCAACAGATCTTCGGTCTCGCGCACATCTTCATCGGCCTCTATCCACTGGCCGGTGCGCATGCAGACAATGCAGCGGAAAACCTGGGCAATCCCCTGAATGAACAGGAGAATGCCCGCGGCCATGATCACCGTCTTGAACTGGTAGATCGGGATGCCCGCGGGGCTGTTGACGCTGACCTCGCCATACCCCCAGGAACGCGAGGCATATTTCCAGCCCGTCACGATCAGCGCCGTAACACCGGGAAAAAAGAACAGCAGATAGAGCACCAGATCCACTTTCGCCTGAGTCTGCGGACGCCAGAGACGATAGAGAAAATCGCCCCTCACATGACCACCGCGCGACAGCGTATAGGCACCACCCATCATGAACAGCGATCCGTACATGATAAACGAGATGTCGAGCGCCCAGGGCGTCGGAGCGTTGAAGAGGTATCGAGAAACCACTTCATACCCGGTGCCGAAAGCCATGAGAATGATCAGCCAGGCGAAGGCCTTGCCGAAAGCCGCCGACAAGGTGTCAGCAAAACGGATGTATCGAATCATGAGCAGCCACTTTTCCGTGCCAGAGGGATCCGGCGGAGCAGTGTCCGCCGGATCATTGCAGCAATTAACCGGACAGGTTTACATCTTCAGCTTGCCCGGGAAGTAGTGCTCATAGGCCAGACCCAGGTCCGGCGCGTTCATCAGCTCGTAATAGGCGACCTGCTCGACCCAGGCGCGCTGGCTGTCCATGACCTTCTTGTTGAAGGGATCAGCTTCCAGATCGGTAATGAGCGTGTCCCAGGCTTCCAACTGCGCAGCAAGGATTTCCTTCGACGTGCGATGCACCGTGACCCCGTCATCGGACTGCAGTTCCGCCAGATCCTTGGAATATTCGCGCATCGCAAGCGCGAGGTTCGATGTGGCCGAGGCCTCGACACCATATTTCAGGATTGCCTGAAGGTCGGGCTCGAGATCGTCCATGAAGTCCTTGTTGAAGATGAACTCGAAGGCTTCCGACGCTTGGTGGTAAGACGAGAGATAATAGTTCTTGGCCACATCCTGAGCGCCGAACCTGCGGTCGGACGAGGGGTTGTTGAACTCGAAGGCGTCGATCACGCCGCGTTCCATGGACGGGACGATTTCACCGCCCGGAAGCTGGGCGACGGACATGCCCATCGACTGCAGCAGATCGGCAGCCAGGCCGACGGTGCGATATTTGAACCCCTGGATATCGGCGACTGAATTGACTTCGCCCTTGAACCAGCCAAAAGGCTGTGCCGGCATAGGCATGCCCATATAGCCATAGACATTAAGGCCAAGCACATCCTGCGTCAGTTCGCGGTAAAGCTCTGCGCCGCCACCCTGATAGAACCAGCCGAGCATTGTGGTGGCCGAGCCGCCGAAGACCGGGCCGGTGCCGAAGAATGATGCTGCCTTGGATTTGCCGTACCAGTAGACCGGCACCGTGTGAGCCGCATCCAGCACGCCATCGTTGCAGGCATCCATCACCTGGAACGCGCCGACGATCGCGCCGGAGGGCAAAAGGTCAATCTGGAGGCGTCCGCCCGACATTTCCTCCACCCGGGTGGTATATTCGCGCGCAAAGTCCATCCAGATGTCGGAGGCAGGCCACGAGGTCTGCATCTTCACCACCAATGGCGCCTGCGCCAGCACTGCCGGCGCCGACAAAGCGCCCACGGCGGCCACGCCTCCCAACATCGACCCCTTTTTCAAAAACGACCGTCGTGAAACGGTTTTGTCGATCTGATTCTGCATGTCCAATCCTCCCAGTTGGTTCATTCACACTTCAACATATGAAATATTATGCAACTTGGTTGAAATGGCAAGCCGATGCTCGCGGTCTTAAAAAATTTAGATGTTCAAAGCCGATATGTGGACTGCTTTTCCACACACCCTAGCCGTCCTCCCCCGCTCGACGCTATAAGCAATCAGGCGGCCGGTCTCACCGAAACATGGACCAGCCAGGAATGGGACGCACCGAAATGACCAGCATGGATTCCATCCGCCGGGAATATGAACGCTATCCGCCCAACGGCTTGCGCAGATTCACGCGCTGGTTCACCAAGCGAATTCCGACCCGGCTTTATGCCCGCGCGCTGCTGATCATCATCATTCCGATGGTGCTGTTGCAGTCTGTCATCGCCTTCGTCTTCATGGAACGGCACTGGCAGACGGTGACCCAGCGGCTGTCCATGGCCGTGACCCGTGACATCGCCGCCATCATCGATGTGCTAGACACATTCCCGCAGGACGCCGGCTATGATCGGATTATCCGGATCGCCCGCGAACGCCTCGAACTCAACATTGCTATCGAGCCGCCCGGCGATCTGCCCGCCCCGCGGCCAAAACCGTTCTTCTCGATCCTCGATCAGATCCTGTCCGAAGAGATCACCCGCCAGATCCACCTGCCGTTCTGGATCGACACGGTCGGCAATTCCAACATCGTCGAAGTGCGGATCAAGCTCGACGACAAGATTCTCAGGGTGTTTGCCAAGCGAAGCCAGGCCTATGCCTCCAACACCCACATTTTCCTGTTGTGGATGGTCGGTACCTCGCTGGTGCTGCTGGCGATCGCGATCCTGTTCCTGCGCGGCCAGATCCGGCCCATCCTGAAGCTGACGCAAGCCGCGGAAAGTTTTGGCAAGGGGCAGCGCATGCCTGATGATTTCCGGCCCCGCGGCGCCGACGAAGTGCGCCGCGCCGGTGTCGCGTTCATCAAGATGCGCGAACGCATCGAGCGGCAACTGGAGCAGCGCACCGCCATGCTCTCGGGCGTCAGTCACGACTTGCGCACCATTCTCACCCGCTTCCGCCTGCAACTCGCGCTTGTCGGAGACGGTCCCGAACTGGAAGGACTGAACAAGGACATCGACGACATGCAGTCGATGCTCGACAGCTATCTTTCATTTGCCCGTGGTGAAGCAGAAGAGGACGTCGGCACGGTTAGCCTCAACAGCGTGATCAATAAAATCGCCGAAGACGGACGCTTGCGCGGCACCCTGGTGACGGTATCGGTGGAGGGCAGTGACGAGATCAATGTGCGGCCAAATGCCTTTGCCCGGTTGTTGACCAATCTGGTGTCCAACGCCTGCCGCTATGCCGACGAGGTCTCCATCCATGCGCAGAACCGCGGCAGGTGGCTGACCATATCCATTGATGACGATGGCCCCGGAATTCCGGAAGACGCACGCGAAGATGTATTCCGGCCGTTCTACCGGCTTGATGCAGCGCGCAATCAGGACGAATCGGGTACAGGACTGGGACTGGCCATCGTGCGTGACATTGCCCGCAGCCATGGCGGTGATGTCACCCTGACCGACAGCGAAAAAGGCGGCCTGCGTGCAACCGTCCGCCTGCCTGCCTAGCGGCGTCCGCGCAAGCGTGGCACGACTGGACTTACTGCAGTTTCAGCCGTGCGCGGTGGGAACTGAGGAATAGCTCTCCGATTGCGAAGGTCGACATTCTCTTGACTGATTCATGCGTTGAAATTGCCGCATCCCCCAATAGCGTCGCGACCAGAGCGGACATCGAGGCCGTCCTGCGGCTGCATGGTGAACCGGTTCGTCTTGTCGGGTGGAACCTCAGTGAAGCAGCGCTGAAGGGGATCGATTTCAACAGTTGTGAATTCGTACGCTGCCGTGCCGCGCGTGCGAATTTCTCGTCTTGCGATCTCACCGATGCCCGCTTCGTTTCCTGCGATCTCAACAACACCAACTGGACCCGGGCGATCCTGTCTGCCGCCGTGTTTACGGATTGCAAGCTGACCGGCATGCAGATCGTTGATGCGCGCACGCTTGGTCTCGAGTTTGAGCGATGCCTGCTGGTCAGCGCCCAACTCCGTGGATTGTCATTCCGCCGGTCAGAACTTGAAGAGATCGACTTCGAAGGCGCGGATCTGACCGAAGCAGATTTCCGCGAGGCAACACTCACGCGCTGCAGTCTGCGGGACGCGAACGTGACCAACGCCCGCTTCGAAGGCGCCGATCTGAGAGGCTGTGATCTGGGCAATCTTCATCTTGCCGATGCCTCCCGGTTCAAGGGAGCCATCATTTCAAAACAGCAAGCCGCCGGCCTGCTTTCCAGTCTCGGCCTCAAGGTCGTTTAAACCGTCCGGCAGCGGCTCACATCAACCGTGAGCCGTTCGGAACTGTCTTGTCGATTGCCGCAAGGACAATATCACCGTTGTCGTCGGCAAACCCGAGCGTCAGCACTTCCGACATGAACGGCCCGATCTGGCGTGGCGGGAAATTCACCACCGCCATCACCTGCCGCCCGACAAGTGTTTCGGGCGAATAATGCTCGGTGATTTGCGCTGAGGATTTCTTCTCGCCGATGTCCGGGCCGAAATCGATCCGCAGCTTGAACGCCGGTTTGCGCGCCTCGGGAAAGACCTCTGCGGCCACCACCGTACCGGTGCGGATGTCGACTTTTTCGAAATCGGCAAAGCTGATCGTCTCGGTCATCGGAACCCTCTTGGTCAGCCCGCAAGTTCGCGCGAGCGATCCGCCGCAGCCTGCAGCGCCGTGTCGAAAACCGGCTGGAGGCCATCCTCGGCCATCAGCACAGCAAGAGCTGCCGCCGTTGTGCCGTTGGGAGAGGTGACATTCTGCCTCAAAATTGCGGCGCCGTCCGGAGATTGGTGCATCAATTCACCCGCCCCCGTAACGGTCGCGCGCGCCAGGCGCATGGCGAGGTCCGCCGGCAGACCGCATTTGCGCCCCGCCTCTGCCATGCACTCGACAAGATAAAACACATAGGCCGGGCCACTGCCCGACACTGCCGTGATGGAGTCGATCAGCGCCTCGTCCTCGACCCATTCGACCGGACCGCAGACCGACAGCAGCTTGTCGATCTCGGCCTTGGCTTCAGCACTGACAGCCGCATTGGCGACCGCGCCGGTGATGCCGCGACCGACCATCGCCGGTGTATTGGGGATTGTCCGCACAACCGCACCGCCCAGACGCTCTTCAAAATACGCAATGGTCTTGCCTGCCGCGATCGACAGGCTGACCGTCTTGGGCCCGACCAGTCTGGTCACCCCTTCAAGCACCACATCCATGAGCTGCGGCTTGACTGCCAGCATCAGAATGCCGGCGATCAAACCCTCCGGCGCAGCACTTTGACAGCGCACACCGGCCGACGCCAACCGTGCAGCCATCGCTTCGGAAGGGTTGGGATCAATGACCACGATCGTCGACGGGTCCGTGCCTGCATCGAGCCAGCCATTGAGCATGGCGCCGCCCATATTGCCCGCACCAATGAGAACGAGAGGACTGGCTGCAGTGATCATCTTATGCCTCACCGCGGGTTTCGAACATCACCGCCGTAACGGCTGATTGTGCGTCCATGCCGGACCAGACGACAAACTGGAAAGCCTGGAAATAGGCCTCGCAGGAATCGAGCGCATTGGACAGCAACACCTCGACCTGGCGGTTGGTGGGCTCGGCACCACCTGCCAGCAGCAGCGACTGACGGAACAAGATGACGTGCTCGTGCTGCCACAGGTCGAAATGCCCCATCAGCACCTGACCGTTGACATGTGACAGAAGCTTCATCACCTCGGTGACACGGATTTCAGGCACCTTGATGTCGAAGGCGCTGGCGATATGCAGGGCTTCGCAATCTTCCATCCAGGAAAACGAGACGTGATAATCCGTCCAGTGCCCCTCGACCGTCATTGCGATCTCGTGCTCGCCGGATCGCTCAAAAGTCCAATCATTCGCCGCCGCCACGAATTCGATCATGTCTACCGGATTGGAATGCCGTTCGAATTCGATATTGCTGAGATTCATGCCCCACCTGGTCTTTGATAATGCGCCTTGCGAACCGCAGTGAGCGGCGCCAGGCAAATACGTCATTCTCGCATGATTCAACCGTTACCCAGAGGTACCCGCACTTGCGGTTCCCGGCGGGGCTTTTTGCCGCCCATTCCGAATCATCATTTAGAATCAGTGTATAAATGCAGAGTCCGAGCGCCAGCCCCCCGACTGCATTTAGTCAGGGACAGCCTGTGGACCAAGCTGCCAAACTGATTCCGCCGTGACTCATAACCGACTCACGCATAAGGCTTTTTGAGCCTCGCGGTCCGGTGGATAACCTGTGCAAAAAAATGTGGGATAAACCGGCCCGTCAGGCCTTCTTCGACGCAGCCGGCTTGGAAGCGGGGGATTTACTCGCCGCAGCAGGCTTTTTCGACTGCTTCTGCTCCATTGCATCAAGCCGCGCCGACAGGGCGTCATTTTCTTCACGCGCCTTAATCGCCATGTCGCGAACCGCTTCGAATTCTTCGCGTTTGACCAGATCCATCGAATTGAGCAACCGCTCGAGCTGGCTGCGCATGCCGGTTTCGACTTCGCGCCGCACTCCTTGCGCAGCACCCGCCGCATCGGTCATCAGCTTTGCAAGTTCATCGAGAAGTTTGTTCGATCCGCTGTTCATGGTCTTCATCCCTGTTTCGGGCCTGTTTCGGGCCTGGTCCGGACCAGGTCCGGGCCAGGTCCGGTACTGTTGCAGTGGGCTGTCGGTTCTTCTGAGGTAAGCAATCATGCGTTAAGTTGCAAGCCAAAGCACAGCGCCGCAAGGCTTGCGCAAAGCTCGCATGCCATGTCACTGCAACAAGTCGAACAGCCGATGGGCCGAAAATGGCCTTGATGCCGTGGCAAAACACCGGGCAGGCGCCGTTGCGGCGCACCGGACAGGAAGGAAGTCACATTGGAGTTTACCGCAACGCTGTTGTCGCTGATGGCCTTCCCGGACATCGATCCGGTGATTTTTGCCCTCGGCCCAGTGCAGGTGCGCTGGTATGGCCTGGCCTATGTGACCGGCATTCTGCTGGGCTGGCGCTGTGCAAGGAGGCTGGTTGAAAACGCCAGATTGTGGTCTGCAAGCGGACCACGGATGACCGCGCTCGACATCGACGATTTCCTTGTCTGGGCAACGGTCGGCATCGTCGTCGGCGGCAGGATCGGCTACGTGTTCTTCTATGACCTTGCTGCGGTCTCGGCCAATCCGGTCCGGGTTTTCGAAATCTGGAACGGCGGCATGTCCTTCCATGGCGGCTTGCTGGGTACGCTTGTCGCGATGATCCTGTTCGCCCGGAGCCGCAACATACCGGTGTTCAACCTGTTTGACGTGGTCTGCGCCGTCGTCCCTGTCGGTCTGTTTTTTGGCCGACTGGCCAATTTCATCAATTCCGAACTCTGGGGCAAATTGACCGATGCGCCCTGGGCATTTGTGTTCCCCACAGGCGGGCCATTTCCCAGACACCCAACGCAGCTTTACGAGGCAGCGCTGGAGGGCATCGTGCTGCTCGCGATGCTGGCCTGGTTGATTTACCGCCACCGGGCTTTGAAACTGCCTGGCATGATCGCCGGCTGCTTCGTCATCGGCTATGCGGTGTCGCGCATCATTGTCGAGTTCTACCGCGAGCCGGATGTGCAGATCGGATATCTCGCCGGTGGCTGGCTGACCATGGGCATGGTGTTGTCGCTGCCGATGCTGGCGGTCGGTCTCTGGGCTGTGGCCACAGCAAGATCGCGCGCCAATGCTGGCGCTTAGGCAAGTTTGGGAGAGCACGGCGATGACTCCGCTTGCACATAAAATCACCCAGTTGATCGAGCAGGCAGGCCCGTTGCGCATATCGGACTATTTTGCGCTTTGCCTCGGTGATCCGGACCATGGTTACTACCAGAACAAAGAGCCCTTCGGCCGGTCGGGTGATTTTATCACCGCACCCGAAGTCTCGCAGCTGTTTGGCGAGATGATCGGCGTCTGGCTGGTGCATGCCTGGCAGGCACAGGGATCCCCCTCCCCCGTGCGGATTGCCGAGATCGGCCCTGGCCGCGGCACCTTGATGTCCGACGCGTTGCGGGTGATCGCCCGCCTTGCCCCCGAACTGGAGGCTGCAGCCAGCATTCACATGATCGAGACCAGCAAACGCCTGCGCAATGTGCAGCGCCAGACGCTGGTACAGATCAAGGAACGGGTAACATGGCACTCCACGATTGAGGAAATCCCGGAGGGGTTTACGCTGGTGGTCGCCAATGAACTTTTTGACGCGGTTCCGATCCGCCAGTTCGCCAAGACGTCGGAAGGGTTCCGCGAGCGCATGGTGGGGCTCGACGATGATGGAGCGCTGGCGTTTGGCCTTGGACCGGGCGGCTTTGACACATCACTACTGCCTGTCGATGAAGCCCGGGTGCCTATTGGGGAGATCTTCGAGCTCTCGCCTGCCCGATCCGCCATCATGCAGGCGGTTGCCGGCAAAATCCTGCGCGACGGCGGGTCCGCACTGGTGATCGACTACGGGCATCTGGTCACCGGGTTCGGCGACACCCTGCAGGCCGTCTACCGGCACGATTATGATCCGCCGCTGGCCCGGCCCGGCGAAGCTGACCTGACAAGCCATGTGGACTTCCAGGCGCTTGCCGAGGCAGCGCAGGCCGCAGGTGCCTTTGTGCATCGCCCCGTGAGCCAGGGAGAATTTCTGGTCGGCCTGGGGCTGGTGGAACGCGCCGGCGCGCTGGGTGCCGGGCGCGACGCCTTGACACAGGCCACCATTCGCGATGCCGTCAACCGGCTTGCCGGCGAAGGTGAAGGACGCATGGGAGCGCTGTTCAAGGTGCTCGCCATCAGCGGCAGTCCAGTCAAGATTGCGCCGTTTGATTCGCATGTCGCTTGAGTGGAAGAATTGACAGACACGGTGCGGACAGGTCACCATTCGCCAACAGACCAGCAGAATCTGCGGATTCGGCCCCCCAGGGCCCAGGGAGGACCAGATCATGACGGTTGACCGCCGCGCACCAAATCCGGTGCGGAGCGCGCTTTTGGATGGCGCTTCCTCAGACAACCGAATCTCGCACGGGTTCTTCAGCCGCGCCGGTGGCGTATCCGAAGGGTTTTATCGTGGTTTGAATGTCGGGCTCGGCTCCAAAGACAACCGCGCCCATGTCGAGGAAAACCGGGCGCGTGTCAGTGGCTGGTTCGACCTTGATCCCGATCGTCTGGTCACAGTGCATCAGGTTCATTCGCCACGGGTTCACATAGCAACCGCTGAAAACCGCGCCGAACGGCCGCAAGCCGACGCACTGGTGACCAAGACTCCCGGCCTGGTTCTGGGAGTCCTGACCGCCGATTGCGGACCGGTGCTGTTTGCCGATCCGGACGCCGGTGTCATCGGTGCGGCGCATGCCGGCTGGCGAGGCGCTTTTGACGGCGTTCTGGAAAGCACCGTCATAGCGATGGAAAATCTTGGCGCAAAGCCCGACCGGATAGTGGCCGTGCTGGGCCCGTCAATCAGCCAGCCCAATTACGAGGTCGGTCCGGAATTCGTCGACCGGTTTCTCAATCACGATCCCGCACATGACATCTATTTTCAGCCATCCGGCAAACCCGGCCACGCGCTGTTTGACCTGAGGCAATTTACCCTCGACAGGCTGCGCGCCGCAGGGCTGAACGCCACGATGCTCGAAGACTGCACCTATGCCGATGAAGCCGCCTGGTACTCCTATCGGCGAGCCACCCATCGCAATGAACCCGATTACGGACGACAAATCTCCGCCATCGCCATCAAGGAGGACGCCCATGGCCCTGCATTTTGAACGCGAGGAATACGCCGCCCGTCTGGAAAAGCTCAAGGCCAGCATGCGGGCGGAAAAACTCGATGCCATGCTGCTGTTCGCCCAGGAGAGCATGTACTGGTTGACCGGCTACGATACCTTCGGTTTTTGCTTTTTCCAGTGCCTGGTGGTCAAGGCCGACGGCTCGATGACCCTGCTTACCCGCTCGGCCGACCTGCGGCAGGCCCGGCAGACGTCGATCATCGAAAACATCGTGGTCTGGACTGACAGGACCAACGCCGATCCGGCGCTGGATCTGAAAAACCTGCTATCCGATCTCGATCTGCTCGGCGAGCGCATCGGCGTGGAATACGACACCCACGGCCTGACCGGCGCCAACTGCCGCAAGCTCGACAACCAGTTGCAGAGCTTCGCCGAACTGGTGGATGAATCCTACCTGGTCAGCCGGTTGCGGCTGATCAAGAGCCCGGCGGAAATCGTTCATGTAAGGCGGGCGGCAAGCCTCGCCGATGCAGCGCTCGACGCAGCCCTGCCGCTTATCAAGCCCGGCGCCGACGAGGCCGATATCCTGGCGGCCATGCAGGGCGCGGTGTTTTCCGGTGGCGGCGACTACCCGGCCAACGAGTTCATCATCGGCTCGGGCGAGGATGCGCTTTTGTGCAGGTACAAGGCCGGACGCAGGCAATTGGCCACTGATGACCAGCTGACGCTGGAATGGGCGGGAACCTTTGCCCATTACCACGTCGCCATGATGCGGACGGTGATTATCGGCGAACCGACCTTGCGCCACATCGAACTCTACGAAGCCTGCCGCGAGGCGCTCGACGCCATCACGGCGATCCTCAGGCCGGGCCACACATTCGGCCAGGTGTTTGACGCCCATGCCGAAGTCATGGATGCGCGTGGTCTGACACGGCACCGGCTCAATGCCTGCGGCTACTCGCTGGGCGCGCGGTTTACGCCAAGCTGGATGGAGCACCAGATGTTCCATGCCGGAAATCCACGCGAGATCGAGCCTGACATGACACTGTTCGTGCACATGATCATCATGGATTCCGAGGCAGGCACAGCCATGACACTGGGGCAAACCTACCTGACCACAGCCGACGCACCGGAATCACTGTCTGCCAAATCCCTCGACCTGATCATTGCGCCATAGCGGGCAAACCCGTCCAATCTTGCCGGTCCGGCTTGTGCTTGAACCCGCAGCAGAACCGGTAAAGATTGACAGGCTTGCCTTCGGGATTTCATAACAAAGGGGGAAACGGCGGGGATCATGATGCAAGGCATCAAAATTATCGGCGCTTTATGCGCATTGGCCATTGCGGTTGCCGGTTGCAACAGCACAGAGCAGACCCTTCAGCCGATTCCCGGAGATCAGCAGGCCTCGTCTGAAAACGCCGGGCTTTCATCCTCTGCCACCACTGAGGTGTTTGCAAACGCGCCAGGCTCGGTGGCGGGATCACAAACCCCGGCAGATCCGGCGGCACAGGCACCGGTTTCACTCGCTGGCGGGCAAGTGCGCGGCCGCATCCGCTTCATGCCCGTCATTGGAGCGCCTGTGAATGCCGTCACGCCCTTGTCGCGGCAATTGGCTGTCGAGGCGCGCAATCGCGGCCTCGCGATCCTGAGCGCATCCGATAATGGCGGCGATCATGTCCTGAAGGGATATTTCTCGGCGGACAATTTCGACGGCCAGACAACCGTGTTTTACGTTTGGGACGTCCTTGACACCACCGGAGCGCGATTGCATCGCATTCAAGGCCAGGAGAGCTTCCCTGGCGGCGCCGGCGATCCATGGGCATCCGTGCCCGCAGACGTGATGGAGCGAGTCGCCGCCCGTTCCCTGGCAGATTACACGGCCTGGCGCGGTCTTTGAAACAGAACCACCTGCAATAGGCATGACCGGCACTTGCGATCCAAAGCTGTAGCCAATGCTTCGGCTCAAGGGTTTGCCGACCAAAATCCGTTCCAATTAACAGAAAAATTGCGCGCTTGACGGATGGGTGCTTGCAATCACCGGACGCCCCGCTAAAACGCGAACCAACGGGTTGGCGCCCCGTCCCCATGAGCGACCCTGCACATGGCGTGACGCGGCCGAAAAAAACAGGCGGTCCCAAATGAAGGTTTTCGCAGGAAACTCGAACCGACGTTTGGCGGAATCCATTTGCAATTATCTCAATGTGCCGTTGGGCAAGGCAAGCGTCAGGCGCTTCGCCGATCAGGAGATCTTTGTCGAAATCCAGGAAAATGTGCGTGGCGAGGATGTTTTCATTCTCCAGTCCACCTCTTATCCGACCAATGACCACCTGATGGAACTGCTGATCATGATCGACGCCTTCCGGCGTTCGTCAGCACGGCGGATCACGGCAGTGCTTCCCTATTTCGGCTATGCCCGCCAGGACCGGCGCGCATCAGGCCGCACGCCGATCTCGGCCAAGCTTGTGGCCAATCTGATCACCGAGGCCGGCGCCGACCGGGTGCTGACGCTTGATCTTCACGCCGGCCAGATCCAGGGTTTCTTCGATATCCCGACCGACAACCTGTTCGCCATTCCGGTGATTGCCCGCGACATCAAGGCCAAATACGAGCTGGAAAATGTCGTCGTCGTCTCTCCCGATGTCGGCGGCGTGGTCCGCGCCCGTGCGCTCGGCAAACGGCTGGGCGCCATGCTGGCGATCGTCGACAAGCGCCGAGACCGGCCCGGCGAATCCGAAGTGATGAACATCATCGGTGAAGTGGAAGGCAAGGACTGCATGCTGATCGACGATATCGTCGATTCCGGCGGCACCCTGTGCAATGCTGCCGAAGCACTGCTCAACAATGGCGCCAAATCGGTCACCGCCTATATCACCCACGGCGTCTTGTCGGGCGGTGCAGTGGCGCGCGTGTCGTCGTCAAAACTCAAGGAACTGGTGATCACCGACTCGATCCAGCCGACTCAGGCGATCCAGACCGCGCCGAACATCCGGGTGATTTCGACCGCATCGCTGATCGGCGAAGCCATCAACCGCACCGCGGCTGAACAGTCGGTGTCGAGCCTGTTCGACTGACACCGACCGCCATTCAGGCGATCAGAATGACCGCGATGCCTGCAAGCGTCGCGGCTCCGAGAACCAGAAACAGATTGAGATGAAAGCGCAGCAAAGCCACGCCCGCCCCAAGCGCGATGGCGAGAGCGGCGGCGTTCAGGCTGGAAAGATCGGGCACCGGCAGCACAAGCGGTCCGAACTCCACCTCCCCCACATTCCCGAACAGCACGTGCAGCGCAAACCAGACCGCCAGATTTGAGATCACCCCGACCACGGCCGCTGTGATCGCCGACAATCCGGCTGACAGCCATCTGACCGAGCGCAACCGCTCGATATGCGGCGCACCTGCGAAGATCCACAGAAAGCACGGCGCGAAGGTGAAAAACAGCGCCAGCGATCCACCGAGCAGCCCGCCGGTCATTGGATCCAGACCGGCCTCCCGCGCCCCGCCGAGAAACCCGACAAACACCAGCACCAAAATCAGCGGCCCCGGTGTGGTTTCCGCCAGTCCCAGCCCGGCCAGCATGTCCCCCGGCACCAGCCAGCCATGCACCTCGACCGCTTGCTGACCGACATAGGCAAGCACCGCATAGGCGCCGCCGAAGGTGACAATGGCCGCATTGGAGAAAAACAGCGCCATCGCGGCAAAGGTCTCGGGCACGCCGGGCAAAATCAGCAGCAAGGCCAGCGGCGCGAGCCAGATCGCTCCCCAGACTGCAAGTGTCCGCAAGGTCGGCCCGGTGAGGCCCGGCAGCTTCACCGCCCGGTCCCCATTGTCTTCAGCCGCCATGCCATCTTGCTTTGTACGGCCCATGATTGACGCGAGGATGCCAATGACGCCCGCCCCCAGAACAATCAGCGGGAACGGCAGTTTGAGGAATGCAATGGCAACGAAGGCGAAAACCGCCAGCACCCAGGCAAACCGGGTCTTGAGCGCCCGTTTCGACACTCTGAGCAGCGCTTCGACGACAATGGCCAGCACCGCCGCCTTGAGCCCGAACAGAACACCAGCCACCACCGGCAGGTCACCATAGTGAAAATAGACAGCCGACAGCGCCATGATCACAGCGAAACCGGGCAGAATGAACAACAGCCCCGCCAGCAATCCGCCGCGAACCCCGCGCAGCAACCAGCCCGAATAGGTCGCCAGTTGCATGGCCTCAGGTCCCGGCAACAGCATGCAGAAATTCAGCGCATGCAGAAACCGTGGCTCATCCAGCCAGTTGCGTTCCTCGACCAGTTCGCGGTGCATCAGCGCGATCTGCCCGGCCGGACCGCCGAAGGACAACAGTCCGATGCGGCCAAAGACGCGAAACATCTCGGTCCACGAGGGAGAAGATATGAAACTCATGAGGCAACTCTTTCCGAAGCCGGGCTGTGGCTCTGATGGCTGACATGACGGCACCAGGCAAACAGCGCGTCATATATCAGCATGGCTTGTTCGAGCATTGCCAGATCATCATCTTGCAAGGATGACAATCCAGCCAAAATCGCCAAAAGCCCGGCCGATTGCGGCTCAAGCTCCAATTGGGAGCTCTCCGCACCGCTGATGATGCGGGCCAGATATTGCAAGGCCGGGTCTGTGATCGCAAACGACTCGAGCAAGGCATCGACACTGCCACGCTCACAATTCGCACCGTGACAGCCGTAATCAGCACCCTCGACATCAAAGGCAATCGCGCCCATCTCCGCGGCGATATCGGCCACCCATTCGGCTTCGACAAAGTGAAACTCCGCCAATGGATCAATGAACCGGCGCACCAGCCATGCAAAGCCGAGGCCATCGATCCCGGGCCTTCCGCTGCTAATCCACCGTGTCGGCTGCGGCAGCAGCAACGGCACCTCCGGCCCTCGCTGTTTGAGCACCAGCCCGCCAAGTTCCTCGTAGGCGTCGATACCGCCTTCAAGATGCCGCGCGTCAAAACCCTGGGCCCGCAACCGCGCCACCGCCAGCTGGCTGACATTGTGACCGTGCAGGCAATAGACCACGATCGGCTTGCCGAGCTTGCCCAGGTCCGGGCCCCAGGCTTGGGTTTGCATGTGGTCGCGCCACACCGAACCGGCAATGGAGCGCGCCTCTTCTTCAAATTTGAAACAGCGGGTCGCAGCAACCACGGTTGGCCAGTTGCTGGTGCCGGAGAGTATGGACAATTCTTGTGCCGAGATGGATTTGGAAATGGATGTCCCCTTCGCATAAATACGAAGGGCGGAGCTTGGGCTTTCGCCTGCACCGGGGAGTCCACCCGTAACCCCGTGACGCCAGCTTTAGGCCATCGATCCCTGCCCGGCAAGTCGGCATCAGTATACCGGCTCAAAAGCTTGCAATCGCGCGGTTGCTCGGCTATAGCGGCGACGTCCGTGCAGACACCCTTGGAGGCAACGCGGATGAGGCGCCGGCAACGGCGCTTGATGTTTTTTGGGACCAGCACAAGCCGGTCACCATAAAACAGCCCCAGATTAGAACCTCGAAAGGACTTGCCATGAGCAAAGTTGCATATGAGCTAAAGGCCGAGGCGCGCGAACGGGTTGGTAAGGGGTCCGCCCGTGAACTTCGCCGCAACGGTTTGATTCCCGCTGTCATCTATGGTGACAAGAAAGACCCGGTTTCCATCGCGCTCTCGCGCAATGAAATCACCAAGAAGATGCATGCGGGCGGTTTCTTCACCACGCTTGCGACCATTGAGGTCGAAGGCAAGAAGTACAGCGTGCTGCCCAAGGACATTCAGCTTGATCCGGTGCGCGATTTCATCTTGCACGTCGATTTCCTGCGCGTGTCGAAGAACACCCAGGTGACTGTGGATGTTCCGGTTCACTTCGCAAACGAAGAGAAGTCCCCCGGCCTCAAGCGCGGCGGCGTTCTCAACGTCGTGCGTCACACGGTCGAGTTCCACTGCCCGGCCAATGCGATTCCGGATTCGATCCACGTTGACCTTACCGGTCTCGAAATCGGCGACGGCATTCACATCTCGCATGTCACGCTGCCTGAAGGCGTCGAGCCGACGATCACCGATCGCGATTTCACCATCGCAACGATTGCATCGCCAGCCGGCCTGAAGAGCGACGACAATGCCGCTGGCGACGACGATGCTGCTGAAGATGCAGCTGAAGGCGACAGCGAAGAATAAGCTGTCCTGGCACATTATTGAGGAACAGGCTCCATGTTGCTGATCGTAGGCCTTGGAAATCCCGGACCCCAATACGCCAGGAACCGGCACAATGTCGGATTTATGGCGGCGGACGCAATTGCCCGCCGCCATTCGTTTTCCGGATTTTCGAAAAAATTCCGCGGTGAAATCGCCGAAGGCACCCTTGCCGGCGACAAAGTGCTGCTGCTCAAACCGATGACCTTCATGAACCTGTCGGGCGACAGCGTCGGCGAAGCCATGCGGTTCTACAAGCTCTCGCCTGCCGACATCATCGTCATGCATGACGAACTCGATCTTGCCCCGGGCAAGCTCAAGCTCAAGACCGGTGGCGGCAATGGCGGCCATAACGGGCTCAAATCCATCGACGCCCATTGCGGCAAGGACTACAAGCGGCTCAGGATCGGCATCGGCCATCCCGGGCACAAGGACCGCGTCAATCCGCATGTGCTGGGCGATTTCGCCAAGTCGGATCAGGAATGGCTGCAGCCGCTGCTCGATGCCATTGCCGACCATGCGGACCTGATCGCCAGTGGCGATGACGCAGGCTTTCTCAACAAATTTGCGATGGTTACCGGCACGGCGACACCCAAGCCTGCCAAACCGGCAAAAGCTGACGCCGCTGGCACAAAGCCGGCTCCAACAGCAAAATCCCACATCCGCCAGGCGCACAACTCCGCACAGCCAAAAATACTGCCAACATCAGGCCCGATGGCCGATATGTTGAAAAAACTGTTCGGCAACAAGGACTGACCAGCCGGGCCGGAACGCTTCAGCCTGGATCACAATTCGGCAATGCGCTGCCAGAACAGATCGACAAAGCCGCGAATTCCGGCTTCGATCAGCGTTGCTATACCCAGTCCGGCCCCGTCGACCAGTACCATGACGCCAAGACCGCCAAAGACCATAAATGTAACCGACAGTCGCAGGTTCTTCAGGCTGTCGAGGCGATAATATCCCGCATCATCAAACTCGACACCCCAGAGATAATCGCCCCAGCTGTAACCGCCTGACACCAGGATATTGACTGTCGGGGTATCAGAAATCTTGTCGGGAAACACGTTGAACACCGCCCGGACAGTGTGGGCAAGCACGCCAAGAATCGCGAAAATCACTCCCGCGACTGCAAAATGCCAGGTGGCAAGTTCGGTTTCCATGACGGTCACTCCCGGATTGGACAAACAACAAGGTTGCACAAGAACCTTTCCATCATGTTGATCCTGACAATTGCGAGCGGCACTTGACCCTGGCGGCCCTTTCCCGCATAGCCTGCGGCAATTCCCCTTTCAGACACGAGACGAGCAATTCCATGGGTTTCAAATGCGGCATCGTCGGGCTGCCTAATGTCGGCAAGTCCACACTGTTCAACGCACTGACACGGACGGCTGCCGCGCAGGCGGCCAACTATCCGTTCTGCACCATTGAGCCCAACACCGGTGAAGTTGCCGTACCCGATCCGCGTATGCGCAAGCTCGCCGAAGTGGCCGGGTCGAAAGAGATCATCCCGACCCGCATCGCCTTCGTCGATATTGCCGGCCTTGTCCGCGGCGCCTCCAAGGGTGAAGGCCTGGGCAACAAGTTTTTGGCCAATATCCGCGAAGTCGACGCCATCGTTCACGTGCTGCGCTGCTTTGAAGATGACGACATCACCCATGTCGAGGGTCGCATTGACCCGGTCAGCGATGCCGACACCATCGAAACCGAGCTGATGATCTCCGACCTCGAGAGCCTCGAGCGCCGCACCGAGCAGACCCGCAAGCGCGCCGCCTCCAAGGACAAGGAATCGATGACGGTGCTGCCGATGATGGAAGCTTCGCTGAAGCTGCTGCAGGAGGGCAAGCCGGTCCGCACCATGCTCAAGGGACTGGCCGACGAAGACCTGGAGATCCTCAGGGGCCTCAACCTTCTGACCGCGCACCCGGTGCTTTATGTCTGCAACGTCTCTGAAGCCGATGCAGTCGACGGCAATGCCCACACCGAGGCTGTCGCCAAGATGGCAGCCGAACAGGGTGCCGAGAGCATCGTCATTTCCGCGGCCATCGAATCCGAAGTGGCGCAGTTGCCGGACGAGGAAAGCCAAGAATATCTTGCAGCGCTCGGACTGGAAGAAGCAGGCCTTGATCGCCTGATCCGCGCCGGCTACAGCCTGCTTGACCTGATCACCTATTTCACCGTCGGCCCCAAGGAAACCCGCGCCTGGACCATCGAGCGCGGCACCAAGGCCCCGGCCGCCGCCGGCGTCATCCACACCGATTTCGAACGCGGCTTCATCCGCGCCTTCACCATCGCCTATGACGACTATGTGACGCTCGGCGGAGAAGTCCCTGCCAAGGAAGCCGGCAAGGCGCGCGATGAAGGCAAGGAATACGTGGTTCTTGACGGCGACGTCATCCACTTCCGCTTCAACACCTGAGCAGCCATCTCTGCGGCTTCAGACCATTAACCGGATTACGCTAACGGCATTGTTGGCGTAATCGGGATTGGTGCGCTTGCGCCATTTTGAATACAGGTTCAGGTTCCCACGATGAACACGCAGACCCATTTATTGCTTGCCACTGCCTTGCTTGCCCGGCCGGGCCGGGAGAACCGTGTCGGCAATGCCGCTGTCATCGCCGGGGCCCTTCTTCCCGACGCAGTCATCTTTGTGATGTTCGGCTGGTCAAAACTGATTGGCGCGCCTGAATCCGAAGTCTGGTCAAGCTGGTACTTCAACCCGCCCTGGCTCACCGCGATTGACTGGATGAACTCGCTGCCGCTGTTTTCCGGGCTGCTTCTGCTGGGCTTGCTGCTGCCGCGCGGACCACTCGTTCTCGCCGGGCTTTCCTCGGTGCTGACGCTGTTTGCCCTGGCAGCGATCACCCATCTGCTGGGGGATCTGCCGTTTCACGTCAATGACGGGCATGCCCATTTTGTGCCGTTCTCGCAATGGCGGTTCGTGTCACCAATTTCCTATTGGGATCCGCGCTATTACGGCAATATCGTTTCAGTGATCGAGCTGCTTCTGGGACTGACCCTGATCGTCATCCTGTGGAGGCGGTTCCAGGCAAAAATCATCCGCGCCATTCTGGCTTTGGCAGTGCTGACTTACGCAGTACCCTATGTCTGGTTTGTGCTGCTGGGCGGACACAGTGAACATAATGCGTCGGCAGCGCTCACGCTCATCCCCATGACGCAATGGGTTTAACCGCGGTGGGCGCGCAAGGACCTGCAAATGCACAGGTCCTATGCCCCTACGCAGCGGAAAAGCCGCCGGTCAGGTTTTCTTGATCGGGCAGGTCGACAGCCCGAAAATCGAATAGAGCGGGCAGGTGCCGAACAGGCCGGTGAACAGTGGAATGATGCCGATCAGCGTGAAATAGCGCCATGAAGCATCCTGGTAGATAAAGAACATCGCAAGCAGAACCAATCCAGCAAGGATGCGGATTCCGCGGTCGACACTGCCAACATTTGACTTGAACATTTCGAGCTCCTTTTCCGGCGCCAGACGATCCTGCCGACGCATACATCATCAGTACGCAATATAAGCGCCGGCGCTTTGACAGGGATCAATCCCGTCTGAGAGCCAGAAGACAACAGCAACCAATCCTGGTGATCGGCAGTTTCTGTGCAGGCCCTGCGATCGGAAGAACTTGGCTTTATGCGCACCTAAGCGGTGGACATGTATGTCAAAAATAAATATGAGTATTTTTGTCATGTATTTTAGAGACGTCTTCCACGCCGCCTGAGCGGCTGGGCGAATCCAGCAGCAGTTCGAGTATCATTCATGCGTAAATCCGATAGCCAAGCGCCGGTTCCTCCACAATCAGAGCTGCCTGCACCCCAGGCAGATCCTCCTTTGGCCCCGAACCCAGACGGCCCGGCCGAGGCAATTGCTTCAAGCACATTGTTTGGAAGCCGCCGGGAGATCACCATATCCCATGAAGGCTCGCTCTACCGCTTGCGCATCACCCGTCAGGGCAAGCTCATTCTCAACAAATGACCTCGGAACAGACATCTGCAGCATTGCAACCAACCTTGCGCGATTACGAGAGCCAGGCCCGCCACATGCTGAGCGCCGACCGGGCTGCGTATTTTTTCGGCGGCGCGGCTGATGAGTTGACGCTTGAGGTCAACCAGAAGGCCTTTTCAGCGATAGAGCTTCTGCCCCGTGTGCTGCGCGATGTACGCGGCGGCTCCACCGAACTGACCCTGCTGGGCCAGCCTATGGCGCATCCGGTTCTGGTGGCGCCTGTCGCTTACCAGAAACTGGTTCACCCCGATGGGGAAGTGGCGACGGCGATCGGAGCCGCCGCCCAGGACACAGCCATGGTGCTGAGCGCGCAAAGCAGCATTGATGCTGCCGAGGTCCGCGCTGCCAGTGCTGGCTGCGGCTGGTTTCAGCTTTACTGGGGTCCGTCACGCGCCGCCAATCTCGATCTTGTGCAGCGAATGGCTGAGCTTGGTTTCACTGCAATCGTGCTGACAGTCGACGCCCCGGTTCAGGGTGTCCGCGATCGCGAAACCCGCACAGGCTTCCGGCTTCCGGTGGAAGTCTCGGCGGTCAATCTCGCAAACATGCCCGTCCCTCGCTTCGCGCCACTGGAGCAAGGCGAATCGATCCTTTTTGACCGCATCGCCGATGTCGCACCGGGATGGGCGGATGTGGAATGGCTGTGCCGGAACTCACCCCTGCCGGTGATTGTCAAAGGCATCGTCCACCCGGGTGATGCGCGGCAGGCTGTCGAAGCCGGTGCCAGCGCCATCATCGTCTCCAACCATGGCGGCCGGGTGCTCGACACCATGCCGGCCACCATCACATTGCTGCCTGCCATCGTCAGGGCAATCGACGGGGCTGTTCCGGTGTTGATGGATGGCGGCGTGCGGCGCGGCACCGATGTCCTGAAGGCGCTGGCGCTGGGGGCTTCAGCAGTGCTTGTCGGGCGCCCGGTGATTGCCGGCCTGACTGTCGCCGGTGCTGCCGGTGTCAGCCATGTGCTCAGACTGCTGCGCGACGAACTCGAGATCGCCATGATGCTGACCGGATGCCGCACATTGGACGACATCACGCCAGACATCATCTATCGGCCAGCCACCATCTAACGACCAGACTGACTACCGGAACGAGTAACGGATCGGCGCCAGCAGTGTGAAGCTGTCGCCTTCGAGATAGCTTGGCGGGGTCGGCAGCTTGCCGATCTCCTCAAAGACGGCAAGCGCCGCCTCATCAAGCACTGCTGAGCCTGAAGAAGTCTCGATCATTGACGACTGAATGGTCCCATACTGGTCAAGCGTGAAGCGGACCCGCACTTCCCCCTCGATCTTTTTCTCTCGCGCCAGTGCCGGATATTTCCGGACCTTGCTGATTCTGAGCACGATATCGCGCTGCCATTGGCGCACTTCCTCTTTCTGCTCCGCGGTCAATCCTTCTCCCGTCGCCTTGGTGGTCTCGGCAGTTTCCTCGGCTGCGACGGCCGCGACTGATGCATCTGCAGCATCACTTTCTTGGGCGCCGGTGGTGCTGGGCTGCTCGACGTCCTCCGGCTTGTACTCCGTGGCGATCTCGTGGGCGATCTCTTCTGTGTCCTCGGCGGGCTCCGGACTGGCCACACCAAATTTCAGACTGTCGTCCTCCACCTTGTAGGGAATCTGGCTGAGCATCGGCTCTTCCGCGGCCTTGGCCGGATCGACGACTTCAGGGCTTTCGGTGACAGTCGGCGCCTCGGCAGAGTCGACCGCTTCGGCGCTGTCTTCCGCCATGTCCGCAGGCGCTGCAATCAGGTCTGAGAGATCAAACATGATGGCGCCGGTAATGCCTGCATCCACCGGCTGTTCGATCATCACGGAGGGCTGGTCGCGCAAGGCCAGATAGGACAAGCCGCCATGCAGTCCGACGCTGACCACCGCAGCGCAGGCCCAGAACCAGATGCCTGACGCCGACCGCTGATAGATCAGGCTCACGGCTGCTGCCCTGTTGCAACCGGAGCAGAAGGCGCAGTTACACCGCTGCCGGTCGAGTTTTGCTCTTCCGGCGGCAATGCGCTTTCATCCAGCCCCACCAGTCCGATCTTCAGGAACCCGTCGGCGCGCAGGATGTTCATCACCCGGATGAACTCTCCATAGGGCACAGACTTGTCAGCGCGGATGTACAGCCGCGTGTCGCGCTTTTGCAGCGTGGCAATGCCGACATCGATGTAAAGCCGCTCGAATGTCGTGCTGGTCTCGCCGACCGACAACGCTAGATCCTCGGCAATCGTGATGAACACCGGCTTGAGCGGCCGCTGTGGCGGCTCGGCGACAGCCACCGGCAGTTCAACCGGGATATCCACCGTCGACAGTGGTGCTGCGATCATGAAGATGATCAGCAGCACCAGCATCACGTCGATGAAAGGTGTGATGTTGATGTCGTGGTTTTCAGCCAGTTCGTCGTCGTCAGCAATTCTGCCAGCCATGGCCCTTACTCCGCAGCCTCGGCAAGATCGGACACAAGCGCGGTTGGCTCAGCAGCCGCTGCGTTCCCCGATACTTTCTCCGCCATATCGAGATCACGCGACAATGTGCGTTCGACCAGCGCACCGGCGTCAGCCAGCATCACCTTGTAGCCGCCGAGTCCGCGCGCAATCAGATTGTAAAAGATAACCGCCGGTATAGCTGCCACCAGGCCGATCGCTGTTGCCAGCAAGGCTTCGGCAATCCCCGGCGCCACGACGGCCAGATTGGTGGTGTTGCTCTCCGAAATCGAAATGAAGGAGTTCATGATGCCCCAGACGGTTCCAAACAGGCCGACAAAGGGAGCAGTCGAGCCGATATTGGCGAGAATGCCTGTCCCCGACATCATGCTCCTGGCCGCACCGGCTTCGATCCGTGACAGCTCGGAGGAGACGCGTTCCTTGATGCCGGTCTTGTCCAGTCCGCCTGCGCTGCTGCGCTCGCGTTCACGCAAGGCTGCATGCACCATGCGGCCAACAATCCCCTTGCCATTTGCAAAGACCGCTTGCACCCCGCGCAGGCTGCCATGCGCGTCGAGCCGGCGGAAATTGCGCTTGAGCCTGGCGCGCTGCCAAACCAGATCCGTGGTCTTTGCAAAGAAGATCAGCCATGTCAGCACCGATGCAAAGGCCAGCGAGATCATCACCGCCTTGACCACCCAGTCGGCGGCCATGAACATGCCCATGGCGCTCAACTCGTCTTCGCCGGCCTGGTGAAGCCAGTCGGAAACACCGGCAGCAAGAGCGCCAAGCCACTGACCTTGAACGGCGGGCTGGGCGGCATCCTGCGCATTCGCGCTTCCTGCCAGCACCACCAGTGCGGTCAAAACACCATATCGGATCAGTTTCGTCTTCATTGTTCAGGTCTCTGCCCATGTGCGGATGAGGTTGTGGTAAATGCCGGTCAGGCGGACGACTTCGCTGTCTCCCGTATCCAGGCGCATGGCGAGAGACTGGATCGTCTGGTCAAGATCGAACAGCATGCTGCGATGCGCGTCCGAGCGGATCATGCTTTGCAGCCAGAAAAACGAAGACACCCGCGCGCCGCGACTGACCGGCACCACCTGGTGAAGGCTGGTCGACGGGTAAAGCACCATGTGACCGGCTTCGAGCTTTACCTCTTGCGTGCCATAGTGGTCCTCGACGACCAGTTCGCCGCCGTCATATTCGTCCGGTTCGCTCAAAAACACCGTCATCGACAGGTCTGTTCTGAGTCGCTCTTGCGTCAGGTGATTGAGGCGGATGGCATTGTCGACATGAACCCCGAAAGTCTCTTGCGCCTCATAACGGTTGAACATCGGAGGCAGAATTCTGAGCGGCAGAGCCGCGGATAGAAAAAGCGGGCTTGCAGAGAGTTTCTGCAGCAGGAACTGACCGAGCTTGAGTGCAGCATCGCTGGAAACCGGCAATTGCTGGTTCTGCTTGACCGACTGAGACTGGGCGCCGGCGGTTTTCGAACCAGACTCCCACTCGGCCGTGTCGAGCACCTCACGGAAATGGCGCACCTCATCCTTGCTCAGGATATCGGGAATTGTGATCAGCATCTGGCTATCCCATAAAAATGCGTTCCGGACGATCTGCCGCCCGGAACGCTGTGTCGTAGCAAGCCTTAGAACTTGGCTTTCAGGTTGAGCGAAAACTCGCGGCCCGGCGCCACATAGGTGAAGGGCGAACCGGAGCGGTAACCCGCGTCGTAGTAGGTCGCGTCAGTGACATTGGTGACATTGAACTGCAGTTCCGCGTGTTCGGAGAACTTGTACGTCGCCAGCAGGTCGAGGGTCGTGTAGTCCGGCAGGGTGTTGCCATTGGCCACCGGCCCGCCGAGCTTTCTGCCACCGGCATAGGTCACCCGTGCCCCAAGCGTCAGCTTTTCATTGTACGCATAGGTGCCCAGAAGGCTGAACTGCTGATGCGCAATATTGGCTATGTCCTTGCCGACATTGTCTGCATCGTAGCTTTCGAGGATATTGCTGTCCATAAAGACGGCGCCACCGAACAGGGCGATCCGGTCGGTCAGATTACCTGAGACGCCGACTTCGATGCCCGTCATGGAGTATTTCATGGTGTCGAGATACTGCGTGGGCAGCGGACCGCCACGGCCGTCAGGATCGAAATCCTCGCGCGCATTCGACTTGACCGTATGGAAGAGGGCAGCCGTCAGCAACAGATGGTCATTGTACTGGTACTTGACCCCTGCTTCGTAGGACATGTTGCGCTCGGGCGCCAGGATCGCGCCACCGTCATCGAGACCGCCGTAGAAGCTGCCACCGGCGGCGATTTCCTGCCCGGACGGATTTGAGGAGCTTGCAATGGCTGCATACAGGCTGGTGTTTTCCCACGGCTTGTAGGTGACACCGGCATTCCAGTTGAACAATGTGTCCTTGCGCGACAGATCCGTGGTGTCGGTACTGCGCTTGTTGTCATAGAAATCCACGCGAACACCGCCATTGATCAGCCACTGATCGGACAGTTCGATCGTGTCGAGCGCATACAGCGATGTCGTGCGAACCTTGGTGATGGTGGCTGAATCACCCAGAACCGGAGCTTCACCTGACCAGCAGCCTTCGGCGATCGGGTTCGGGTTGACTGCACTTACCGTACAGCCGCGTTGTCCGGCCGGCGGCAGATAGTCTTCGCTCTGCAGGTTCTGATAGCCGCGCGTGTTCACCTTCTCGTCGCTGTAGCTCAGACCGGCCACATAGGTGTGCGTGACGCCACCCAATGTGCTTTCGCCGGACAATTCCAGTACGTCGGCGAACACGTCAGTCACCTGGTATCGGCTCTTGAAACTCAGGCCAACCTGCCAGTCGTTGATGTCGTCCGACCCGTTGGTGTTCAGGCTGCTGGGTGCGGTGAGCACGTAATCATTGATCGAATGGGAGTAACGAGCCGTGTTTGTCAGCTTGAGACTGTCGGTCAGTTCATAGATCGTCTTGATAGTCCCGACGGTCTGCGTCACGTCCTGATAATCGCGTCCGACCACTCCGTAAAATGTTGCACGGTCGACCCCAAATTCGGGCACAGGGCCGCCATTGTCCGACACATAGGGAACGCCCCAGTCCGGCGTCTGGTTGATAACCGTGCGCGCGACGTCGGCCTCGATTGTGAACTGATCGGTAGGCTTGATCGTCACCGCTGCGGCAAAGCCACGCCGGTCATCCTCGACATTGTCACGGCCTGCGACATTGCCATCCTGAACCAGCGCGTTGATGCGAAGCTGGATCTGCTCGTTGAAAGCATGGTTGAAATCGATCGTGGCGCGTTTGGTTTTAGCGCTGGTCACCGTCGAAGAAGCCTCGAAGAACGAGACGTCCTTGGCCTTCTTTGACACGATATCAAGCGCACCACCGGTTGTGCCGCGCCCGCCGATTGTTCCGGCTGGACCTTTGATCACTTCGATCTGCTCGGTGTTGAATGTCTCATGTACGCTGATGCCGGAATCGCGGACCCCATCGATATAGAGGTCGTTGTTGGCCTTGAAGCCACGGATATAGATGTTGTCGCCGAAGGAATTGCCGCCCTCGCCGAAACCCAGCGAGATGCCCGGTGTGGTGCGCGCAATTTCGCGAACCGATGTCATGCCGGTGGCTTCCAGAACTTCCTTGCCGATTGCCGTTACTGTCCGTGGCGTATCGGCAATGCTGCCTGGCAAGCGGGAATTGGCCAACCGGTCGCTTTTGAAAGGTGCGTCGGGATCGGCATAGGGATTGCCCCGTGCAATTTCCTTGGCCTTCGCAGTAGCCTCGGCGGCTGCCCGGGCTTCGGCTTCGGCGCGCTGATTAGCAGCTTCCAGTGCTGCGGCGCGTGCGGCAGCCGCATCTGCCTGGCGCTTGGCGCTGGCGGCTGCGGCACGTTGTGCAGCGCGCTTGCTTGCTGCTGCGGCTTCCTGCTTTGCCGCCGCGGTAACAGCTGCAGGCTGCCTTTGTTGCGTGGTCTCGACATCAACGGTCGGAAGCACGATGGTCTCGCCGTCCTGTGCCAGCGCGTGATGTGTACCCACAGCGATAAAACAGGCTGTAGCCACTGTAGCGCTCAACATGTCTGAAATCTGCGAGTGTGAATTTTTACGACAGCCGGAATCCGGCTCGCCCCTGAGCGAGACTTTCATGTCCCATCCCCCATTTAGAATGTGCAACGATTGGTGAGCCTCCCATAAGGACATTCCGCAGGGAGAAATTGGTTGGCTGGCTCACAATCCTCAAACAGGGAAAGTTGGCGGGCTACGATGATCGACCTAATACTTGACTATTTTGGTCAAGTAAAGTGCAGGAGCGTGAACGACGGTTGGGCCAGCGCAGAAAAATGGTTGCGTCAGCCAGTCGACAACATGGCAAACCATTGATTTAAATGTTTTTTCCAAGGAATTTCCCTAACCGTCAAAACTCCGACCAAGGTAAAAACACAGCCCTGCTGTTGCAAATTGGATACAGAACAGCCTTCGCAGGCCTGTGCAAAGGCTGCAAACCCGATCGCCCCAAAGTGAGCCTTTCAAACCTAAAGCGAACCCTCTAAGTTGAGCCAAATCGTCAAAAAGAAAGCGACTGAAATCCATGCCCAAGGATGACCTCCTCCACTTCGAGGACATGAGCCCTGGAACTGTGTTCCCGCTTGGCCCAAAACATGTTTCCGCCGACGAGATCATCGCCTTTGCGATGGAATTTGACGCCCAACCCATGCATCTCGACGCTGAGGCCGGCCGCAATTCCATCCTTGGCGGTCTGGCCGCATCGGGCTGGCACAGCTGTGCGATGATGATGCGGATGATGGCCGATTCCTATCTGCTGCGCACCGCCGCCGAAGGTGCTCCCGGTATCGATTTCGTCAAGTGGAAGCGACCGGTTCTCGCGGGCGACGTGCTGTCAGGTGAAACCAGAGTCCTTGATAGCCGCGAATCCAAATCCCGGCCCGGGATCGGCATCGTCAGCTTGCGCCATGAATTGAGAAACCAGAACGGCGATACCGTGCTGGAATCGGAGAACCCGGTGATGGTACACCTTCGGACCGCGGAGACAGCCCAATCATGATCATTGACCCAGTCTTCGAACCCGGCACACGCAGGGAATTGGGCAGCCATGTCTTTACTGCAGAGGCAATCATTGATTTTGCCCGCCAGTTCGATCCGCAGCGCTTCCATATCGACGCCGAAGCCGCCAAGGACAGCATCTTCGGCGGCCTGTGCGCATCGGGATGGCACACCGCCGCAACCTGGATGAAGCTCAACCTGGCATCCAACGCCGCCGAGGCGAAACTGGCCGACGCCGAGGGCCGCAGCCTGCCCGAGTTTGGCCCCTCCCCCGGTTTCCGCAATCTCAGATGGTTCAAACCGGTCTTTGCCGGTGACGAAATTTTCTACTCCCGCACCGTTCGCGGAACCAGGCCACTCGCCTCAAGGCCGGGCTGGTCGATCCTCGAACTGACCTCCGAGGCTTGCGACAAGGATGGTGAACTGGTGATGAGTTTCGATTCAGCCGCGCTGATCAGGTTTGCCGTCGCAGGCGACGACACCTAGCAGCAAACGCAGCGCTACACGAAACCCCACTAAGCCTGAAAGATCGGTTCAGTGGCCTTCGTAGGAGACCAGCGTGCGCACCTGCACGCCGAGATCTTCGAGCTTTTTGCGCCCGCCAAGATCCGGCAGGTCGATGACGAAGCAGGCCGCGACGATGTTGGCGCCCATCTGGCGCAGCAATTTGACAGCACCTTCCGCCGTGCCGCCGGTGGCGATCAGATCGTCGACCAGGATGACGCTTTCGCCCTCCATGATCGCGTCCCTGTGCATTTCCATTTCATCGACACCATATTCAAGGCTGTAGGCCACCCGCACAGTGTCATGCGGCAGCTTGCCCTTCTTGCGGATCGGCACGAATCCTGCCGACAACTGGTGCGCCATGGCGCCGCCGAGAATGAAGCCGCGCGCCTCTATGCCTGCAATTTTAGAGACCTGAAGCCCGGCATAGGGATGCACCAGTTCATCAATCGAGCGCCGGAAAGCCCGCGGCGCACCAAGCAGTGTGGTGATGTCGCGGAACAGGATGCCCGGCTTGGGGTAATCCGGAATCGTGCGTATGGCAGCGCGCAGTTCGTTTTCAAGATCGGTCATGGACGTGGTCCTCAGAGTGTATGTCACCTTGCGACGAGGCAAGGCGCAGCGCAAGCCGGACATGAAAACGCCGCCCGGAGGCGGCGCATTCAGATTATTCCAAACCCTGAGGCTTAGTGCTCCTTGTTGGAGTACACGGCCTTCTTGGTCAGGTACATCAGCGCGGAGAAGATCGCCAGGAACAGGATCACCATGAACCCGGTGCGCTTGCGCTCTTCCATGTGCGGCTCGGCCGCCCACATCATGAATGCGGCTACGTCATGGGAATATTGATCCAGTGTTTCCGGTGCGCCGTCATCATAGGTGACCTGCTCGTCCGACAGCGGCGGAGCCATTGCAAGTTCAGAGCTGCCAAGGAAATACGGGTTGTAATAGGTACCTTCAGCCACTTCATGACCGTGTGGCGCTTCTTCATAACCGGTCAGCAGCGAGTAGATGTAGTTCGGGCCGCTCTCGTTATAGCCGGTGAACACATCCAAGATGAACTGCGGGAAGCCGCGTTCGACATAGCGCGCCTTGGCCAGCAGCGAGAAGTCAGGCGGGGCGGCACCACCATTGGAGGCCGCGGCTGCTTCCTCGTTCGGGAACGGCGACGGGAAGTGATCCGAAGCAACGGCCGTACGCGTAAACATGTCGCCATCGGCATTCGGCCCGTCTTCGACTTCATAGTTAGCTGCGAAGGCTTTGACCTGATCCTCGGAATAGCCAAGCGCACCAAGGGTGCGGAAGGGGACAAGGTCCATCGAGTGGCAAGCCGAACAGACTTCGACATAGACCTTCAGGCCGCGCTGCAACTGCCCCTTGTCAAAAGTCCCGAAGGGACCGGCAAAAGACCAGCTTTGCTCTTTCGGATGGTGGATCGGGTAATGCGGGGTTCCGCCTTCCTCTTCCGAGGCAACTGCCGAGCCGACACCAATGATGGCGGCCAAAGCGAGCGGAACGATGCTTGCAATAAGCTTTTTCATATCTCAGTTCCTTTCGTCGCGCCGCTCAGCCGCGTGTTTCTGGTGAGGCGGCCGCGGACGACGCAGCCCCGCCACTGCCGCCATTTTTGGCAAGCACGGCTTCGGTGATGGAGTTCGGCAGACGCTTGGGCGTTTCGATCAACCCCAGCACCGGCAGGATGACCAGGAAGAACGCGAAGTAGTACAGCGTCGAAACCTGCGCCATGACCGTGTAGGCGCCTTCCGCCGGCTTGGCACCGAGCCAACCCAGGAAGATCGCGTTGGCGACGAAGAGCCAGAAGAACAGCTTGTACCAAGGGCGGTAGACTGCCGAGCGGACCTTCGAGGTATCGAGCCAAGGCAGCACGAACAGCACTGCAATGGATCCGAACATGGCCAGCACGCCGCCAAGCTTGGAATCGATCGGTCCGATGTTGAAGGTGATGGCGCGCAGGATCGCGTAGAACGGCAGATAGTACCATTCCGGAACGATGTGCGCCGGCGTCTTCAACGGGTTCGCCGGGATGTAGTTGTCAGCATGACCGAGGAAGTTCGGCATGAAGAAGATGAAGTAGGCGAAGATCATCAGGAAGATGCTCATCGCCAGACCATCCTTGATGGTCGCATAGGGCGTGAACGCAACCGTGTCCGTCTTCGACTTCACTTCAACGCCGGTCGGGTTGGTCTGACCGGTGACGTGCAATGCCCAGACATGCAGGATCACAACACCGACGATCATGAATGGCAGCAGATAGTGCAGCGAGAAGAAGCGGTTGAGCGTCGGGTTATCGACCGCAAAGCCGCCCAGCAGCAATTGCTGGATCGGCTCGCCGATCCCCGGGAACGCCGTGAAGAAGCCGGTGATCACCGTTGCCCCCCAGAACGACATCTGGCCCCATGGCAGCACATAGCCCATGAACCCGGTTGCCATCATCAACACAAAGATGATGACGCCGAGGATCCACAGCACTTCGCGCGGCGCCTTGTAGGAGCCGTAATACATGCCGCGTGCGATATGCAGATACACGGCGATAAAGAAGAACGATGCGCCGTTGGCGTGCATGTAACGCAACAGCCAGCCGGAATTGACATCGCGCATGATCTTTTCGACCGAGTTGAAGGCGAGGCCAGAATCGGCGGCGTAATGCATGGCCAGCACGATGCCGGTCACCAGCTGCACTATCAGCATCACCGACAGGATACCGCCGAAGGTGTAGGCGTAATTCAGGTTCCGCGGCACCGGGTAGGAGACGAAACTGTCATGCACAAGCCGGGTAACCGGCAGGCGCGCATCCATCCACTTTCCGAATCCGGTGGTGGGCTGATAAGTCGAATGATCACTGCTCATGGTCTAAAGCCCCCTTAGCCGATTTTGATAACGCTGTCAGACACGAAGGAAAACACCGGTACTGGCAGGTTTTCCGGCGCCGGACCTTTGCGGATACGGCCGGCTGTGTCGTAGTGCGAGCCGTGGCATGGGCAGAACCAGCCACCGAAATCACCGGCCTGACCAAGCGGGATGCAGCCCAGATGGGTGCAGACGCCGATCATAACCAGCCAGTTTTCCTTGCCTTCGCCAGCTGAACGATCGGCATCGGTTGCCTCGGAGCCGGCGGCAATGTTCGCGTTGCGCGCGTCGGGATCCTTGAGATCGTCAAGCGCAACGGATTTCGCTTCCTCGATTTCGGCATCGGTGCGATTGCGAATGAACACGGGCTTGCCGCGCCATTTCACCGTCAACGACATGCCCGGCTCAAGGCTTTCAACGTTCACTTCAATCGAGGACGCTGCCAGCGTCGAAGCGTCGGGGCGCATCTGGTCGATGAACGGCCAGGCAAAACTGCCCACGCCGACCACGCCTGCCATCCCCGTGGCGATGTAAAGAAAATCGCGGCGGGTGGGTTCACCCGCGCCTTCGCTTTGTGTCATTGGCTCACTCACGGCTCAACGTCCTCTTCAAGCTGCGTCCGGACCAGCATTCCGCCCCACTGGTGTTAGCAGGTTCGGCCATACCGCTATAGGCGGAATCGGCCGATGCCGACAATGCGGCGGAATTCTGTCAATCGCGCGGTTTCTAAGCGGGTTGGAAGGATAAGTCCAGACCAGACGATGGGAGAAGGGCACATTGTCGCGGGAAAACTGCGCAGCTATTCCGCAGCTTCGTCCATGCCGATGAATCCGCCCGACTGCCGCGCCCACAAATCGGCGTAAAGCCCGCCCCGCGCGATCAATTCAGCATGGGTGCCGGCCTCGATGATCCGGCCATTGTCCATCACCACCAAACGGTCCATCCGGGCGATGGTGGATAGCCTGTGGGCAATGGCAATGACGGTTTTACCTTCCATCAACTCGTCAAGGTTTTCCTGAATGGCGGCTTCGACTTCCGAATCGAGTGCCGATGTCGCCTCGTCCAGCACCAGAATAGGCGCGTTCTTGAGCATGACCCGGGCGATGGCGATTCGCTGGCGCTGCCCGCCTGACAATTTGACGCCGCGATCACCGACATGAGCGTCGAGCCCGGTACGGCCACGCTGATCCGACAAATTATTGATGAATTCGAGCGCCTCAGCCGTCCGCGCTGCCTCGAGAATCTCGGCATCATCTGCGTCAGGGCGCCCGAAAACGATGTTTTCACGGATGGAGCGATGCAGCAGCGACGTGTCCTGGGTGACCATGCCGATGGCCTGGCGCAACGATTCCTGCCTGACATCGGCAATATTCTGACCGTCAATCTCGATCCGGCCCGATTTCAGATCGTAAAACCTGAGCAGCAAATTGACGAATGTCGACTTGCCAGCGCCGGAGCGGCCGACCAGACCGAGCTTTTCTCCCGGCGCAATCGTCAGTGAAAGATCATCAATCACCGGCAATCTGGGATCATAGCCGAAACTCGCATGGTCAAAACGGATGCCAGCCGAATCAACCGCAAGATCCTTCGCACCGTCACTGTCCCGCAAGCCGATCGGGCGCGCCACAAGTTCAGCCGAATTCTGCACCGTGCCGAGATTGCGCATCAGCGAATTGAGCTGCGTCATCATCCGCCCCAGCAGCATGTTGAGCCTGAGCACCAGCGACAGCGTGAACGCCACCGAGCCGACCGAGATCGCGCCGGTCAGCCACAGATTGATCGAAAACCCGGCAATTGCCGCGATCATGATTCCCGACAACGCCGCCAGCGAGGCCCGCACCCCGGTCAGATGCCGGGTGAACGGTATGATAGCGGCGATAAACTGATCAAACCCCTGCTTTATGTAACGGTCATTGTCGGCTTCACGGGCATAGAGCTTGAGTGTCTGAATGTTCGAATAGCTGTCGGTGAGGCGTCCAGTCAGCATGGCAGATGCCTCGGCATTGGCCCGGGCATAACGTCTTATGCGCGGCACGAAGAACCGGGCCAACACCCCGAAGGCTGCAATCCACACCAGCACCAGCGCTGACAGTCTCCAGTCAAGCTGCGCCACCAGCGCCATGGTGGTGATGGTGTAGATCAGGATGAACCAGACCACCTGCAGCAGCGACACCATGAAGTCGCCGGTGGCCTGTCCCGCCGACCAGACTTTCGAGACAATGCGGCCGGCAAAATCATTCTGGAAAAACGCCAGATCCTGCCGCGACACATGCGCATGCGCCTGCCAGCGCACCAGATTGTAAAAACCCGGAACAACTGTTTGCTCCTCGACCAGCGCGGCAACGGTGACAACCAGAAAACGCGCCACTATCACGACAAACAGCATGAACGCCAGTGTCGGGCCATGCGCCGCGATCAACCCGTCCCATCCAGCACTTGGCTCGGCCGCATCCAGCACATCGACCAGCAGTCCGACGAAATAGAACAGCGCCGCCTCGAGCAATGCCACCAGACCGCCCAACGCCAGCATTGCGGCGAAAGCGCCCTTGGCCTGCCCGACATAATGCCACAGAAATGCCCGCGTCGATGCCGGCGGCCGGTAGCTCGAGCGCCGGACAAACGGATCGATCCAGCGTTCGAACAGGGCGAGGACGGGACGAAAGATCATGCGTGCAACAATAGTGCGCAGTTGCGGTTTGGCAATGCCATCAACCCTCTACTCCGCAGCCGTTACATCAGCATCCACATCGATGAAGCCGCCCGATTGCCGCGACCACAAATCGGCATAAATGCCACCTGACCTGATCAGGTCGTCATGAATGCCGGTTTCGACAATCTCGCCCCCGTCCAGCACCACCAGCCGGTCCATTTCTGCGATGGTCGACAGGCGGTGCGCGATGGCAATCACGGTCTTGTTCTCCATCAGCGCGAACAGGTTTTCCTGAATTGCGGCTTCAACCTCCGAATCAAGCGCCGAAGTAGCCTCGTCGAGCACCAGGATCGGCGCATCCTTCAAGAACACCCGTGCGATGGCTATTCGCTGGCGCTGTCCGCCGGAAAGCTTGACGCCGCGTTCACCGACATGGGCATCCAGTCCGGTACGCCCGGCAAGATCTTCCAGCCCGTCGATGAAATCCAGCGCATTGGCCTTGCGCGCCGCCTCGATGATTTCGGCTTCTGTCGCTTCCGGACGGCCATAGGCGATGTTGGCACGGACGGAACGATGCAGCAGCGACGTATCCTGACTGACCATGCCGACCTGCCCGCGCAGGCTGTCCTGGCTCACCTGCGAAATGTCCTGGCCATCAATCAGCACCCGCCCGGACTCGAGATTGTAAAATCTGAGCAAAAGATTGACGAGCGTCGTCTTGCCCGCGCCGGAGCGGCCGACAAGGCCTATCTTCTCCCCTGGCTTGATCGACAGCGAGAGGTTTTCGATCACCCCACTCTGCTTGCCATAATGAAAGCGGACATTTTCGAACTCAAGGCCGCCCTTTTTGGCGACAATCGCACCCGCACCGGGCCGGTCGACGACGTCTTGCGGCTTTATCATCATGCCCATGCCGTCCTGAACCACGCCGATATTCTCGAAGAAGCCAGACACCTCCCACATGATCCACTGCGACATGCCGTTTATTCTGAGCGAAAGCCCGATGACGACGGCAATGGCGCCGACCGACACAATGCCGTTCAACCAGAAGCCGATCGACATCGCCGAGACGACGAACACCAGAACCGAATTGTTGAAATAGATCAGCGACTGGAACAGCGTCACCTGGCGCATTTGCCGGTGAACGGTCTGCAGGAACATATCCATGCTTTCCTGCGCATAGGTCTCTTCCCGACCGGCATGCGAAAACAGTTTGACCGTCGAGATGTTGGTATAGCTGTCGACCACCCGGCCGGTCATCGCCGAGCGCGCATCAGCCTGATCCGTCGAGATTCGCTTCAGCTTCGGCACGAAATGCACGATCAGGCCGACATATATCGCAATCCAGAACAACAAAGGCAAAACCAGCCGCCACTCGGCGCTCGCCACCATGCCGATCATGGCAATGAAATAGACCAGCACATAGACGAACACGTCCAGCAGCTTCATCACCGCTTCACGAATCGACAGCGAAGTCTGCATCACCTTGGTGGCAACCCGGCCGGCAAATTCGTCGGAAAAGAAGCTCAGGCTCTGGCGCAGCAGATAGCGATGCATCTGCCAGCGCGCGATCATCGGATAATTGCCCAGCAACGTCTGGTGGATAATCAGCGAATGCAGAACCACCGTGACCGGAAGGGCGACAAGCACAATCGCGCCCATCAGCACCAGACGGCCCGATTCGCGTTCCAGAAAGCCTTGCGGGTCGGAGTTGGCAAGCCAGTCGACAATCGAACCCAGAAACCCGAACAGCATCACTTCGCCGATCGAAATCAGCGCGGTCAGAATGCCCATGGCAATCAGCCACGGCGCCGCATCACGCGAATAGTGCCAGCAAAATGCCACAAGCCCTTCGGGCGGCGCGGAAGGCACTGCCTCAGGATAGGGATTTAGTCGACGTTCAAACCATCCAAACATGGATGTCTCCTTGAATATAACCGCATGTCTCGCATGTGCAGCGCACCGGCAAAACCGTAGTGAAGGCAAAGGTCACGCGATGGCGCTTATCGCCCATCAAGCAGGGCACGGAAGCTGAAATTGGAAACTGAAACCGCGATAAAGCCGTTTGGGAGGTGGCTCAGGCCACCGGCAGGAAGCTGATATAAATGATGCGCATTACGGCCTCCGTCAGGTTCGCGTTAAAGATAGCCCCGTTTAGACCAGTTTCCACAACTCCGCCAGTTTGTCGCAGCCGGTTTCTGTCGATATGACGCTATCCTTGCTTGAATTTGTGACAAAATAAACACAGAAACTGCCACCATGACCAAACCTCTCATTGCACTCTACCAGCCCGACATTCCCGGCAACACCGGCGCCATCTTGCGGCTCGGCGCCTGTTTCGGCCTCGGCATCCACATCATCGGCCCGGCCGGCTTCGACATGACCGACCGCTCGCTCAAGCGCGCCGGGATGGATTATATCGAAATGGCGGCATTGACCCGCCATGATGGCTGGGAGGAGTTCGAGATCTGGCGCGCAACCGAGAAGCGCCGCCTGGTGCTGATGACCACTCAATCGGCCACGCCCTATACCGATGACAGCGACCAGACCATTACCGCCCAGGACGTGGTGCTGTTCGGCCGCGAGAGTGCCGGCGTACCGCCCAAGGTCCACCACGCAGCCGACGCGCGGCTGACCATTCCGATGGCCGAAGGACGGCGCAGCCTAAACCTTGCGATGAGCGTTGCCATCATCGCCGGCGAGATCACCCGCCGTTTCGGGCTGTAGGCGCATAACGCATCAGTCATAGTGGACAACTTCGAACTCGATGCCGTTCTCGTCGTCGAAATAGAACCGACGGCCTGGTTCGTAATCGGCGTGGCTGTGGGTGGCATAGCCCAGCGCCTTGACCTTTGCCTCGACCGTATCGAGATCATCAACCACGATACCAACGTGATTGAGGCTGCCAACCCGGTCTTTCTGGATTTCGTGGCGGGCGCGCACCGTCTTGGGGGTGTAGATCGCCAGATAATCCACATTTGTCCCTACATGGATGGACAGGCCATCACCAAGCGCCGGCCCCTGCCAGCGGATCTTCCAGCCAAACACATCGCACAGCCATTTGGCTGTGGCAGGCGCGTCGGCGACGGTGAAATTGACGTGTTCGAGGGTGGATTGGGACATGGTTCTGCTCCTTCAACTCATGGGCGGTTGCCTGTGATGAAAGCCATGTTACTTTCTCAAGTGAACTTGAGCTCAAGAGGTTTTTTCACTGATGTCCATCGCTGCCGCAAAGGGTCTGCTCTCCATCGGGGAAGTGGCCAGCCGCACCGGGCTCGCCGTTTCGGCCATCCGCTATTATGACGATGAGGGGCTGGTCGCGGCGCGGCGAACGCCGGGCGGCAAGCGGATGTTTCTCCGCTCCGACATCAGGCGGCTGTCGTTCATCCTGATTGCCCAGCAACTGGGATTTACGCTCGAGGACATCCGCGTCCAGCTCAGGCAATTGCCGCTGGAGCGAACGCCCACCAAACGCGACTGGGAAAAGATCAGCAAAGGATTTCGCGCCCATCTCGACGCCCGCATCGGCATGCTGGAGCGGCTGCGCGATCGCCTCGACGGCTGTATCGGCTGCGGCTGCCTGTCGCTCGATGCCTGCAAGCTCTACAACCCGGACGACCGCGCGAAAAAGACCGGAACCGGACCCCGGCTGGTGGTGCAGAAATCTGTTGACGCTGAAGAGGCCTGAGGCAGGTCCTTACGACAGCAGGCCAGCCGCTTTCGACTCAGTCAGCGGTCGGCAGGCGGCGCATGGTGAATTCGATGGTATCGCCCTCGCCCGGCAGCGCCCGCCAGCTTTCCACTTCGGTCCAGTAGGCGGCTTTCGGCCAGTTGGAAAACCATTCCTGTGCTTTTTCGCGTGCCTCGCCACGGGTGAGACGGTACGTTTTGCGAACAAAGCCGCCGGGTCTGCCAGCAGATTTCTCGCTGCGCGACCGGGCGATTTCACGGCGCAGGCCATCAAGTGGCGGACGGCGGGGTGGAAATTTGCTCATCTTCCTTCCTTGCTGGATCAATTCTAACGCAAAATCTTTCATGCTGCGAGTCCCCTGCGGCATCATTGCATACCCCTAAAAGGTGCAGTTACATCCTTCCGGCGGTGCTGCTATGACACGCCAATAGTTAAGACGAGGACATCACATGGAACGCCCAATCCTGCCGGTCGGCCTGCCCGATGACATCGAGGACAAGAAGACCAAAGCACGTCAGTGGTTCGAGCAGTTGCGCGACCAGATCTGCGCCACATTCGAAACGCTTGAAGACGAAGTCGACATGCCGCAGGCAGATGGCGAACCGGGCCGCTTCGAGAAAACACCCTGGCAGCGCGACGAGGGTGCGGGCGGCGGCGGCACCATGTCGATCCTCAAGGGCCGGCTGTTTGAAAAAGCCGGCGCCCACACCTCGACGGTTCACGGCGAATTCTCACCCGAATTCCGCAAGCAGATCCCCGGCGCCGAGGAAGATCCGCGATTCTGGGCCTCGGGCATTTCGCTGATCGCCCACCCGACCAATCCGCATCTGCCCACCGTGCACATGAACACCCGCATGGTGGTGACGACCAGCCACTGGTTTGGCGGCGGTGCCGACCTCACCCCGGTTCTCGACAATCGCCGCACCCAGACCGACCCCGATACGCGGTTGTTCCACCGGGCGATGCAAATTGCCTGTGATCGCCATGCGGTCGCCGACTACCCGAAATACAAGGAGTGGTGCGACGAGTATTTCTTCCTGCCGCACCGCGACGAGGCGCGCGGCATTGGTGGCATTTTCTACGACTGGCAGCACAGCAGTGACGAGGATGGTGGCTGGGCCGCGGATTTCGCCTTCACCCAAGATGTCGGTCGCGCCTTCAACGTGGTCTACCCGAAGATCGTTCGCGCCAATTTCGACAAATCCTGGACGACCGAGGAACGCCGCGAGCAACTGATCCGCCGCGGCCGCTATGTCGAGTTCAACCTGCTCTATGACCGCGGCACCATTTTCGGCCTGAAGACCGGCGGCAATGTCACCTCGATCCTGTCGTCGCTGCCGCCGGTGGTGATGTACCCGTAGAGAGCAGCAGGGCTCCCGCCCCCGGCAGCACATGACAGGTCAGCTCTCTATTGCGGCGCAAACAGTCGTTTTGCAGTGCACAGGACACGCCTCGCAGTTGAGGCAAAAGAGTTGGAGCGGACCTGCAACATATAATTGCACGGCACATCGAATACCTGAAAGTTTGCTGCATAAAATCAATTTTACGCAGGTAGACGCTGTAGTATCAATGATTTGACATGTCATAAAATGGCAACAATTCACTTGTCAGCACGGCGATGACAAGACACACTTCCCTTTCGTCGGGCCGCTTGCAGCCTGACTTAAGGGAGGAAAACCATGAAACTATCGCTTCTGGCGGGTTTTGCGCTCGCCGCGTCAACCGTACTTGGGTCCGGTGTTGCGCTCGCTGACAATCTCACTCTGTATTGCTCCGCTGACGAGACCTGGTGCCAGTTGATGGCCCGGGGATTTGAGGAAGAAACCGGTATTCGGGTCGACATGACCCGCAAAAGCTCCGGCGAAACCTTTGCCCAGATCAAGGCGGAATCTTCAAATCCGAAGGGCGACATCTGGTGGGGCGGAACCGGTGACCCGCATTTGCAGGCCGCAAATGAAGGCATGACCGAGGAATACATGTCGCCGATGCGTGACCAGCTCAACGACTGGGCCATCCGCCAGGCGGAATCAGCCGGCAACAAGACCATCGGGATTTATTCCGGCGCGCTTGGCTTTGGCTACAACAAGGATCTTCTGGAGAAAAACAACCTGCCGGTTCCGGCCTGCTGGAAGGATTTGACCAAGCCTGAATACAAGGGCCATGTTCAGATGGCGAACCCGAATTCGTCCGGCACCGCCTACACGACGCTTGCCACCATGGTGCAGCTGTTCGGCGAAGAGGACGGGTTCCAGTTCATGAAGGACCTGCACAAGAACATCAATCAGTACACCAAGTCGGGTTCGGCGCCGATCAAGGCAGCAGGCCTGGGCGAGAACACCATCGGCATTGTTTTCATGCATGATGCTGTGTCCCAATCGGCCAGCGGCTTCCCGATTGTCACCGTCGCACCCTGCGAAGGCACCGGCTATGAAATAGGTTCGATGTCGATCATTGCCGGCGGCCGTAATCCGGACTCCGCCCGCAAGTTCTATGACTGGGCCCTGAGCGCAGAAGTTCAGTCACGCGCCAAGGACGTCAAATCATTCCAGGTGCCGTCCAACAAATCGGCAACACAATCGGAACTGGCGCCGGATCTGTCGACCATCAAGCTGATCGATTATGATTTCGAGAAGTATGGCTCGTCCGACGAGCGCAAGCGCCTGCTGAAAAAGTGGGATGACGAAGTCTCGGTACTGCCTCAGTAACCGGCGTGCGGGTCAGGCAGGAAACCGCGAAGTTGCACCCGGCCGTTGTCCTCTGGATGGCGGTCGGGTGGGTCGGCTATGCAGTCCTGCCGTGGTATGGACTTCAGGACAATTTCTTCTCGTTTTCCTGGCTGTTCGACGGCTATCCCTTCGATGCGGAATTTGCGCCGGCTCTGTTTCTCGTCGCCCAGGGAGAGAAAACCTGGCTGGCACCGCTGGCGCTTCCACTTTTATTGCCGCTGCTGCTGTGGCGCAGGCAGAAACAGGATCCGCTGTTCGGCTGGCTTCTCATCGCCATCGGCGCCTTCGGGCTGTTCTGGTTCTTTGCCCAGGGCTATGGCGTTGGCCTGCGCGGCTGGCGTTTCGCCTGGATGACCGAGGCTTTCGGCCCGCTTGACGACCGCCAGTTCGGCATGGGCTATGGCGCCATGCTGGTGGCGGGCGCCTTCCTGTTCCTGCTCGCATTGGGTATCGCGGCCCGCGGCGCGGTCGGCGGCGATGTCTTTGTCGTCAGCAGCATCGGTTTCATCATCGCCGTCGTCGGACTGTTCATCTTCGTGCCGATCGCGCAGATGCTGGCCAGCGCGCTGCTGACCGAGGAAGGCAGCTATTCGCTTTCCACGTTCCTCGCCAAACTGTTTTCCGACCGGATATGGAGTCTCGGTTGCGTGACCAGCGGAACCCGCTGCGGCGTGGCCTGGAACTCGCTGTTTCTCGCCGTCGTCATCGGCTTCATCACCACAGCGCTCGGACTGGTCTTTGCGCTGATCGCCACCCGGACCAATGTCCGTTTCCAGCGCGTGCTCCGCGCCTTGACGGTGTTGCCGGTAATCACCCCGCCCTTCGTTATTGGCCTCGCCATTATCCTGCTGTTCGGCCTTTCCGGCGTCGTCACCCAGGGCTTCTCCTGGCTGTTTGATGTCCAGGCAACGCGCTGGGTCTATGGCCTGCCCGGCCTGATGATCGCCCAGACACTGGCCTTCACGCCGATTGCCTTTCTGGTACTGATCGGCGTCGTCGAAGGCGTCAGCCCGTCGATGGAAGAGGCAGCGCAAACCCTGCGCGCCAACAAGTGGCAAACCTTCTGGACCGTATCGCTGCCATTGATGCGGCCAGGGCTTGCCAATGCCTTCCTGCTTGGCTTTATCGAAAGCATGGCTGATTTCGGCAATCCGCTGGTGCTTGGCGGCAATTACGATGTGTTGTCGACCGAGATCTTCTTCGCCATCGTCGGCGCCCAATATGACCAGTCGCAGGCAGCCATCCTCGCCATCGTGCTGCTGATCTTCACGCTCAGCGCCTTTTACGCCCAGCGCTTCTGGCTCGGCAAGAAATCCTACACCACGGTCGCCGGCAAGGGTGACGCCGGCGTCCACCCTCCGCTGCCCCGCGGCCTGACCATCGTCATTACCGCGCTGGCAACATTCTGGATCCTTGTCACGGTGGTGGTCTATGCGACGATCTTTTACGGCAGTTTCGTCAAGCTGTGGGGCGTCGACACCTCGCTGACCTTCGATCACTACATCCAGGCCTTTGCCATCGGCTGGAACGAATTTGGCCTGCACCTGAAAGGCTCGGCCTGGGCCTCGTTCTGGACGACGATCTGGATTGCCCTGGTGTCGGCCCCGCTGACCGCCATGCTCGGCCTGCTCACCGCCTATCTGCTGGCGCGCCAGCGCTTTGCCGGCAAGAACGCCTTCGAATTCGGCACCATGTTGTCATTCGCCATTCCCGGAACCGTGATCGGCGTGGCCTATGTCATCGCCTTCAACCTGCCGCCGATAGAACTGACCGGCACCGCACTGATCCTGATCCTGTCCTTCATCTTCCGCAACATGCCGGTGGGCGTGCGCGCCGGGGTGGCCTCGATGTCACAGCTCGACAAGAGCCTGGATGAATCCTCGCTGACGCTGGGCGCCAATTCGTTTCAGACCTTCATCCGCATCATCCTGCCGCTGCTGCGCCCGGCCATCCTCGCAGCTTTGGTCTATTCCTTCGTGCGCGCCATGACCGCCATCAGCGCGGTCATTTTCCTCGTCAGCGCCCGCTACAATCTGTCGACCAGTTACATCGTCGGCCGTGTCGAAAACAATGAATATGGCATCGCCATTGCCTATGCCACGGCGCTGATCTTCGTCATGCTGGCCGTCATCGGCGCCATGCAACTGATCGTCGGCAGCCGCAACATCGGTCGTCGTGGCACAGGCCACGCAACCAAACCAATAGCAATTGTGGGAGGCGGATAAGTTGAGCGTCATAGGCAGCAACGCCGCATCAGTGGAATTCCGCGATGTCACCAAAATCTACCCCAATGCCAAGGTGGCGGCGGTGGACAGTATTTCGCTGACCGTCGAACAGGGAAAACTGGTGACGCTGCTCGGCCCCTCGGGTTGCGGCAAGACCACCACCTTGCGCATGATCGCCGGGCTGGAAATGGTCTCGTCAGGCCAGATCCTGATTGGCGGAGAGGATGTCACCAAACTTCCCGCCACCGACCGCGACGTGTCGATGGTGTTCCAGTCCTATGCCCTGTTTCCGCATATGAGCGTGCGCGAAAACGTCGAATACGGGCTCAAATTCTCAGGCTTCCCCAAGAAGGAAGTCGGCGAGCGGGCGATGGCAGGCTTGCAACTTGTTGGATTGCAGGATTTCGGCGCACGACTGCCCAGCCAGCTCTCGGGCGGCCAGCAACAGCGGGTGGCCGTCGCCCGGGCGCTGGTTCTGGAGCCGCAGGTGCTGTTGTTTGACGAACCGCTGTCCAATCTCGACGCCAAGCTGCGCCGCCAGGTGCGCGAAGATATTCGCGACATCCAGACCAAGCTCGGGCTCACCGTGGTCTATGTTACCCATGACCAGGAAGAGGCGCTGGCGGTCTCGGACCGGATCATCGTCATGAACAATGCGGTGATCGCCCAGGAAGGCACGCCACGCGATCTCTATGACGCGCCGATCAACGGCTTCGTCGCCGATTTCATCGGTGAGGCCAATCTGCTTGATTGCGAAATCGAAAGCGTTGCCAATGACAAGGCGACGACAGTTCTGGGTCCGGTCCGCCTCGACCTGCCTTCACGCGGCATGAAGCCGGGAGCTGCAAAGCTTGCCATCCGGCCCGGCCGCCTTGAACTGGTCAAGGCCGGAACGGCAAATGCACTTCCGGCGCGGCTGACCAAGGTCACCTATGTCGGGCGGCATCTCGAGTGTTTTGCCGAAACCGCCATCGGCCCGGTATTTGCCGTCTGCAATGATGTCGACGCACCCTTCGCCGTCGGCGACGATATCGCCCTGCATTTCCCCGAGCGCGGCACGGTGCTTATTTCTGGCTGAAGCTCGTCTCGGCGATCGACTTGATCTCGTCGAACATGTTCGCACCTCCCGCGATCACCACGGTGCCGTGGTCAAGGCTCGTTGTAGGGTCGGGTTTGACGATTGTCCCGCCGGCTTCCTCGATCATCAGCAACCCGGCGACGCAATCCCAGGAGTTCATGTGTTCTTCGATGTAGCCAAGCAAACGCCCTGCGGCGACATAGGCCAGCATCAACGCGCCCGAGGCATTGCGGAAAAACACGCCACCGCGCTCGATCACCATGGCGACTGCTGTTGCTGCCGCCATTGCCGGAGCGCGGCCGGAAAAGCCGATCCCGATCGATCCCTGGCCAATGTCATCGGTTTGAACAGCCCGCAGCGGCTTTCCGTTGACAAAGGCACCACCGCCCTTAGAGGCCGTGAACATTTCATCCGATGATGGTTCGAAAATCACGCCGATCACCGCTTCGCCCGCCTTGGCGCAGGCAATGGCCACGCACCATTGCGGTATCCCGCGAACAAAATTGGCGGTGCCGTCGATGGGATCGATCACCCAGTCATAGCCGCTTGAGCCGTGCTTGCGGCCATGTTCCTCACCGACGATGCCATCATCCGGGTAATGCTCTGCAAGCGCTGCCCTGATCAGGGTTTCGGTGTCCTTGTCGGCGTTGGAAACCAGGTCCTGATGCCCCTTGCTTTCAATCACCAGAGCATCGATTGCCTGAAAATGGTGCTTGGCGAAGGCGCCGGCCTTGCGGGCAAGCTCAACGGCGAAGTCCAGTCTGTCTTGGTCCTGCACGGGCTATTCCTGCTTGTCATGGATTTGATGCCGGGATGCTAATCCAAGCACACCTTTCTGGCCAGCCCGTTAAATCCGCAAACCGGCCAAGGGTTCAGCTCATCGGCCCAAACATGCGGTTTGATGTCACGCATCTCGCCGTCCGGTGCCAAAATGCTCGATTTGTGCTATGCTTTCGTTCCGTCGACCGGTGCGCCGGCAAAGGCGGGTTTCTGGTATTGGCTTTGAAAAGAGGAGATAGCCATGAAGACCTTCCAATGCGGAACTATCGTCCCCGGTTGCGAATGGCACACCCGGTCGGACAACGAAGCGGACATCGTCGCACGCACGGTGGACCATCTGCGCCAGACCCACGGCGAAACAACCATTCGGCCATCCACCGTTGAGCAGATCAAGGCGCACATCAGCGACGAGCAAGACGCCGCCTGATAAAGAGCAACCGTGCGGGAATGCGGCTCAGGCTTGGGTTAAAGCCACCAACGCCAGCGCGTCGTCAATCAGCCGATTGGCGATCTTCATGCGGGTCGTGGCCGCGTCCCGCCATTCTTCCGGCACCCGGTCGGGATGATTCAAGCGCGCAAAATTCCGCCGTTTCAGATGCAACTCGGTCGGATTGTCCGAGGGCAGCAATTGGATATCTTTTGCCACGTCCTCAGGGCTCAGCCGCTTGAACTGCGAAGCATCAAAAGCAGGCTTTGGCGGTGGTGCAAGCACGTCATCATTATAGGCGGAAGCGGCGATATTGGGCTGTTCGCTGTCTCTCCAGCGTGCCGGCTCGCAACCAGCACCGACGAAGCTCGCATTGAGACCACGTATCCGGTTCCAGGCCGAAGAGCTCGATTGCAGAGCATCCGCCCTGTCTTTGCCCAGGCGATCCAGAACGACTTCGAACATGCTTTGACCCAGAATCATCTTCCAGTCCTGTTCATACAAGAGCACCGGATGCCGGAGCCAAAATTCCGGACTGTAAAATGCGGAATTCTGATAGGACAAAGCGTCCCTTGCGCACCCGTATGGGCTACCGCTTCAAGCGCCCACCCACACAGCTATCGATATCAAAGCAAAGTTAACAATACGCTTGGATTGCCTCACGCGCGCGCAGTGTCGCGAAACGATTACCGGCTGCGAGCAATCTGTCAGCAAACATGAAAAACGGCACAAAGCTGCTGATATTGAACCAGCTTCAGATCAACCGATCTCGGCCAGCAACGTGGCTTTGTCGAGCGTGAAATTGCTGTCGATCCAGCGCTCTTCCAGCGCCGCCAGTTGCACGCCCATATCCGGACCGGGCGAAATACCCTTGGCTATCAGGTCGGCGCCTGCGACCGGAAACTGTGGTCTCTCCCAACTCAGGGCCCGGGTTAGATGGCGACTGTGGCCGGCGGCATCGGTGAGCGCGGATGTGTCGGTATCAGCGCGGGTCCGCGCAGACACCAGCGACAACCGGATCCGGTCCGCCATCGGCTCTGCCCCGTGACGGTACAAAAGTCGGTCCAGCGCGGTGATCGCCAGCGTTGGCTGGATAGCCGGCGCTCCGGCCCATTTGCCCAGCCGGTCAGCCTCGACGCGCGACATCTTGAGCCGCGACGAGAGCTCGCGCATCCGTTCCGTATCCGGTGGCACAATCGCCATCAACCGCAGCATTGGATCGGGAGCCCAATCCAGCGCTGCTTCTGTGGCAACAAGCCCGCCGATTGAATCAATGCCCCATTTCTCGCTTTCGGGCAGCACGGCGGTCAGCACGCCTGCCTGGCGCATCCACAACAGCGCCCGCCCCGGATCGCGGGCCTTGAGCAGAGTCTTGAGCTCTTTCCAGACCCGCTCGGCCGAGAGCTTGGCGAGGCTGTCGCGCGCCCTGGCGCAGGCCTTCAGCGCAGCCGCGTCGGGACGGCCGCTGCCGTAATGGGCAAAAAACCGGAAATAGCGCAGGATTCGCAGATGATCCTCCGCGATGCGGTCATCCGCATTGCCGATGAAGCGCACTGTGCGGGTCTCGATATCGTCCAGCCCGCCAACAAGGTCAATGATGGCGCCGGTCCGGTCGGCGTACAGCGCGTTGATGGTGAAATCCCGCCGCTCGGCATCAACCTGCCAGTCGCGTCCGAAACTCACCTTGGCGCGCCTTCCATCGGTCTCCGCATCATGGCGCAGCGTGGTGATTTCAAAGCCGCGGCCATCGATCACCAGCGTCACGGTGCCATGATCAATACCTGTCGGCACCGCCCGGATGCTGGCCGCCTTTGCCCGCGCCATCACCTGATCCGGGGCCCAGGTTGTCGCAAGATCGGTATCGGAGACCGGCAGTTCCATCAGCGCATTGCGCACCGCGCCGCCAACCACCCGCACTTCTTCACCGTCCGCATTGAGCAGTTCGAAAATCCGCGCAAGTGCCGGATCTTTGAACCAGGATTGGTCGGCGACGCTTGCTGCAAGGCTCATGCGTAAAGTCTTTCATACATGGTGCGAATGATCCCGGCGGTCACACCCCAGATACGGTGTGGCCCAAAGGGCATGGCGAAATAATGCCGTTCGATACCATCCCAGACGCGGCTTTCGCGCTTGTGGTTGGCAGGATCCATCAGGAAGGACAGCGGCGTTTCAAACACCGCATCAACTTCGTCCGGGTTCGGGGTGATGGTATAACCGGGCCGCACCACTGCCAGCACCGGCGTAATCCGGAATCCGGTTGTGGTCATGTAAACCGGAAGCCGCCCGATCGGTTCAACGAATTGCCGATCAAGCCCGATTTCCTCTTCAGCCTCGCGCATGGCGGCAATTTCTGGGCTGCCGTCCTCGGGATCAATGGCGCCGCCGGGGAACGCCACCTGGCCCGAATGCTTGCGCATCGTCGTCGTGCGCCGCGTCAGGATCACCTGGGAGAGAGTTCCGGCATCGGTCACAGGAACCAACACTGCCGCATCGCGCAGTTTGACGCCGGCGAGACTGGAGACCAGTGTCGGATTCAGCACGTGATCACCATGGCCGAGATGCGCCGGCTCGAGCCCGAAAGCCCGCTCCGGATCGTGACCATGGGCACGCCGGCGAAAATCTTGCGCATCAAACCTCAACGGAAAGTCGGAAGTCGCACCGGTCAAAGCTGCGCCTCTAGCTTTGCCATCGGCATCACCGGGAACACCGCACCGGCCGAGCGGATGACGAACATGTTTTCACCGTCAATCACGGCTTCCTCGCCGAGCGCCAGAAGGTCGTAGGTCACAGCCCGGTTGACCAGGGCTTCAAGCCGGCCGCGCACCATGAGATAGGGCTTGAGCTGGTCGGTATCGCCGGTGGTGACGAATCGCAGCGGATTGTCCGGCCCGGCACGCACCACATCGCCGACATTGGTGCGGAATATCAGCACCTGACCATCCTCTTCCTCGGCAACCGTCATCTCGACGGCCAGGAATGGGGCGTCAATGACACGGATCCCGATCTTTTCCACAGGCGTGACCAGATAGATCTTGCCGTCCTCGTCACCGCGCAAAACCGTGGAAAAAAGCCGTACCAGCGCCGGTCGACCGATGGGTGTCCCCATATAGAACCAGGTGCCGTCAGCACGGATTTCCATGTCGATATCGCCGCAATAGGGCGGATTCCAGTGCTCAACCGGCGGCAAGCCATCCTTGCCGGCATTGCGGTCGCCCTGGGCGCGCGAAATCAGCGCCGCCAGACCGGCGGCATCTGTTTTCTCGGTAGTCCTTGTTTTTGCCATTGTCCTGTCCAGCTATGAGTATAGGTATCAGATAGTCAACCGAACTGCTCTTGTCAGCCTTTCAGGGTAGAATAAGCTGTTTGGCAGCTTCGAACAGGAACGCGCGGAGAATTCCATGGGACGTATCGACACTGTCACACAGCCAATTGACGCGAAAGCCGCAATCGCGGCCGCAGAGCACGCACTTGCGGATATCTCCGCTGTCAGACAGGCGGTGTCGAAAGTCATCTTTGGTCAGGAGAAAGTCGTCGAACAGACCCTGCTTGCGGTTTTGTCCGGCGGCCACGCCCTGCTCGTCGGTGTTCCCGGGCTTGCCAAGACCAAGCTTGTCGCCACGCTTGGCACCGTGCTGGGGCTGAGCACCAACCGCATCCAGTTCACCCCTGACCTGATGCCATCGGATATTCTGGGCTCCGAAGTCATGGATCAGGACGAGACCGGACGGCGCTCGTTCCGCTTTGTGCCGGGCCCGGTGTTCACCCAGCTTCTGATGGCCGATGAAATCAACCGCGCCTCGCCGCGCACCCAGTCGGCGCTGCTGCAGGCGATGCAGGAATATCATGTCACCGTCGCCGGCGCACCGCATGATCTGCCGCGTCCCTTCCATGTGCTGGCCACCCAGAACCCGCTGGAACAGGAAGGCACCTACCCGCTTCCCGAAGCCCAGCTTGACCGCTTCCTGATGCAGGTCGACGTGCCCTACCCGGAAATGGCGGCGGAACGGCAGATCCTGCTTGAAACCACCGGCGCCGAGGAATCTATTGCCAGGCCGGCCATAACCATGGAACGCCTCGCCGCGATCCAGATGCTGATCCGGCAGATGCCGGTGCCCGAATCGGTGGTCGACGCCATTCTCGAACTCGTGCGCGCCGCCCGTCCCGGTCATGGCAACGCACGCGTCGACGAAACCGTGTCCTGGGGCCCCGGCCCGCGCGCCGGTCAGGCGCTGATGCTTTGTGCCCGTGCTCGCGCGCTTTATGATGGCCGGCTGGCGCCATCGATTGACGATGTCCGCGCGCTGGCCGAGCCGATCCTGCAGCACCGCATGGCGCTGACCTTTGCCGCCCGCGCCGAAGGCATCGGCATCCGCGATGTCATCGCCGGGCTTGTCACCCCGAAAGCCGGGTGATCTGATGGCCCCGATCGGCCACCTGACCCAGCCGACACTGCGGCTTGATGCGCTGGCTCGTGCACGCCAGCGCGCAGCCCTGCTGCCCGATTGTCTGGCCGAAGCCCGGCGCGTCGCCAACACCGTGATCGCCGGCTGGCACGGCCGGCGCAAACGCGGCATCGGCGAAACCTTCTGGCAGTTCCGCCCCTATGTCGACGGCGAATCGCTGTCGAACATTGATTGGCGCAGGTCAGCCCGCGACGATCATCTCTATGTCCGCGACCGCGAATGGGAAGCCGCCCACACCATCTGGCTGTGGGCCGATCAGTCGCCCTCCATGCTCTACCAGTCCGATGCGGCGCCGGTCGCCAAGGAAAGCCGTGCGCTGGTGCTGATGCTGGCGCTGGCCGAAGTGCTGTCGCGCTCCGGAGAACGCATTGGCTGTCCCGGCGTCATGGATCCGGTCTCCTCGCGCAACGCCGCCGAGCGTCTGGCGCTGGCCTTGTCGCATGCGCCGGCGCAAACAGGCCTGCCTGATCTCAGCCAGGTCGGGCGGATGAGCGATGTCGTGCTGATCGGTGATTTTCTCGATCCCGACACAGCACTTGACCGCTGCATCGGACCGGCGGCACGGCGCGGCATCCGCGGCCATGCCATCGAGATTTCTGACCCGGCCGAGGAAACCTTCCCCTATGCCGGTCGCACCGAATTCCGCGATCCCGAGACCGGCGCCAAGCTTGTCGCCGGGCGTGCCGAGACCATTGCCGCCGATTACCGCCGCGCCTGGCTGGCCCGCCGCGAAACACTGGCGCAAGGCGTTCGGCGTTTGGGCTGGAGCTATCTCGCCCACAGTACCGACCGGCTGGCGTCTGAAGCGCTCGCCTCTGCGCATGTGCATCTCTCCGGCATCCCCACCGCGCAAAAGAAGATCACCGCATGATCGCCGGTCTGCCCATCGCCTTTGGCGCGCCGGCAATCCTGCTCGGGCTCTTGGCCTTGCCGGTAATCTGGTGGCTGTTGCGGCTGACCCCGCCGCGCCCGCAAGCTGAACCCTTCGCGCCGCTGGCCATTCTCGCGCTTGTGCTCAAGAATGAGGAAACCCCATCGCGCAGCCCCTGGTGGCTCACCGCACTCCGACTGCTGATTGCCGCGCTGGTGATTCTGGCGCTGGCCGAACCTGTGCTCAATCCGCGCGACAAGGCGCTGTCGGTTGACGGTCCGCTGGCCTTGATCATCGACAATGGCTGGGCCAGCGCGCCCGACTGGGACACACGCACCGAGGCCGCCAACATCCTGATCAGCGAAGCCGAAGACCTCGATATCCCGGTGTCGATCGTCTTCACCGCCGATCGCCGCCATGACGCCACGCCGGGCACCTTCGAGCGCGCCCGCGAGCAGTTGCGCGCCGCCAAGCCCCGGCCGTTGCTGCCCGAGCGTGGTGATGCGATGTCCGCCTTGATCGCAGCCCTTGGCCAGACCCGCCCCGGCACCGTCGCTTTTCTCACCGATGGCATCGACACCGATGACGCCACCGAAGCTCTCAATCAGCTTGCCATGCTCGAACCGGCAGCGATCCGCATTATTGGTGCCGACAACGCCCAGGCGCTCGCCCTCACCCATGCAGACAATGGCGCCGATGCGCTTAGTATCTCGGCCAGCCGTCTCGACCCATCTGCAACTGAAAATCACCGGCTGACCGCCCGCGACAGCAAGGGCCGGGAGATTTCCTCGGGCACGCTCAGTTTCGAGGCAGGCGACAATGAGGCCACGGCGACAATCTCCGCCCCGTTCGAAATCCGCAATGACATTGCCCGGCTGGATGTGACCGGCATCGACACCGCCGGATCGGTGCGGCTGCTCGATGACAGTTTCCGCCGCCGCCGGGTGGCACTGGTGTCGGGCGAAGCCGCAGACGTCGCCCAGCCGCTGCTCTCGCCGCTTTACTATATCAACCGCGCGCTTTCGCCCTATGCCGACCTGATCGAGGCCGACAGCGCCGACATGTCCGCGGCGATCCCCAAACTCCTGGCCCAGGCGCCGGCCGTCATGGTCATGGCCGATATCGGCGTGCTTCCCGACGATGTCAGCAAGCCGCTCAATGACTGGATCGAAAGCGGCGGAACGCTGATTCGCTTCGCCGGACCACGGTTGGCGGCAGCGCCTGCCGATGATCCGCTATCGCCGGTGCTGTTGCGCAAGGGCGAACGTGAACTGGGCGGCGCCCTGTCCTGGATCGAGCCGCAATCGCTGGCCGATTATCCCGCCACTTCCCCGTTTGCCGGGCTGCCGACGCCGCGCGATGTCACGGTCAGCCGTCAGGTGCTGGCCGAACCCTCCGCCGATCTGGCGGCACGCACCTGGACAAGCCTCGCCGACGGCACCCCGCTGGTCACCGCCGCCGAGCGTGGCGCCGGCCGCATCGTGCTGTTTCACGTCACCGCCGAGGCCGGTTGGTCCAACCTGCCGATATCGGGCCATTTCGTTGACATGTTGCGCCGCGTGGTGCAGTTGTCGCGCGCTGTTGCCGGTGGTGGCGAAACCGGGTCGGGCATTCCGCCGCCCTGGCGCCTGCTTGACGCTAATGGCACTTTGATACCGGCAAGCGGCGATGCCAAGCCACTCGATCTCACTGCCGGTGCCGTTGCCAAAGTGAGTGGCGACAACCCGCCCGGCCTGTATGGCGCGGAGGATGGCTTCGTGGCGCTCAATCTGTTTGGCCAGGACGACACCCTTGCCGCGATAAATATTCCTGAATTCGAGGTCCCGGTTACCCGCGTATCTCTCGGCCGCGACAGCGCGGTTGATTTCAGACCATGGCTGTTTGGCGCCGCCTTGCTGGCCTTGCTGATCGATACGCTGATTGTGTTGCTGCTCAACGGCGCATTCCGCCGCAAGGGTATGCGTCCGGCACAGGCAGCCGCAGCGTTTCTGTTCGCAGTCGGCGTTTCCTTGTTGCTGGTCTCAGCCCCCGGCAGCGCCCGCGCCCAGGATGCTCAACCCGGCGACGCGCAATTGCTCGAAAGCCTCGACGAGACCCGTCTTGCCTATGTGATCACCGGTGACGAAGAGGCCGACACCACAAGTCGCTATGGTCTCGACAGCTTGTCGCGCTACCTCTCCAGCCGCACCGCACTTGAGCCCGGCACCGCCATCGGCGTCGACATCGAGACTGATCAACTGGCGCTCTACCCGCTGATCTACTGGCCGATGAGCGAGGATGCAGCGCTTCCGACGCCCGCCGCCATCAGCCGCATCGACGCCTATATGAAGAGCGGCGGCACGGTGCTGTTTGACACCCGCGACCGGATCATTGATCTCGGCGGCGGATCGAGCTTGTTGACGCAGAAACTGCAGCAGATTCTCGCCAATCTCGACATTCCACCGCTCGAGCCGGTTCCCTCCGACCATGTTCTGACCAAATCGTTCTTTCTGCTCGACACCTTCCCCGGCCGCTATGCCGACGGACCCTTGTGGGTGGAGGCAACGCCTGATTCCGACAATCCTGCGGAACGCCCGGCCCGCAGCGGTGATGGCGTTTCGTCGATCCTGATCACCGGCAACGACATGGCAGCCGCCTGGGCCATCGACGACGGCGGCTATCCGATGTTTTCGACAGTGCCGGCCGACCCATGGCAGCGCGAATATGCCTACCGCGCTGGCGTCAACATCGTCATGTACATGCTGACCGGCAATTACAAAGCCGATCAGGTCCACATTCCGGCACTGCTTGAACGGTTGGGACAATGATATGAGCCTGGCCTTTGATCCATTTGTACCGCTGCCATTGATCCTTGCACTGGCCTTGATCGCCCTTCTGCTGGTTGGCTGGGCGATTGCCAAGCGCATGCGCGGCGCAGCGCTTCGGGCGCTGGCGCTTTCGGCGCTGGTGCTGGCGCTGGCCAATCCTGTGGCCAATTTCGAAGACCGAGAGCCGGTCACCGGCATCGTCGCCGTCGTCGTCGACCGCAGCCCCAGCCAGATGAGCATCGACCGCACCGCGCGCACCGATGCCGCGCTGAAGGCGCTCACCGAGCGGATCTCGCGCTACCCGGCATTTGAACTGCGGATCATCGAGGCCGTCACCGATCCCGATGCACAATCACCCTCGACAAAATTGTTCGAGGCGCTGGCGTCAGGCATTCGCGATGTTCCGAGTTCACGCCTCGCAGGTGCTGTAATGATCACCGACGGGCAGGTTCACGACGTGCCCGGCTCGCTGTCAGCGCTCGGCCTCGACGCACCTTTGCACGGGCTGATCGTCGGCGATGAAAACGAGATCGACCGGCGGGTCGATGTGGTGCGCAGCCCCCGTTTCGGCATCGTCGGTGAACAGCAGGAGATCGTCTACCGGGTCAGCGAAGATGGCGCCGCAGTTTCCGGACCTGTGCCGGTCACCGTGCGGGTCAATGGCAAGACCATTACCACCGAAACCGCCCTACCCGGCCAGGAAACCTCCTTCAATCTCAAACTGCCGCGCGGCGGAGAAAACATTGTCGAGTTCTCGGTCGAGGCGATCGACGGCGAGGTCACAGCCGCCAACAACCATGCCGTGGCGCTGATCGAGGGCATTCGCGAAAACCTCCGCGTGCTGCTGGTGTCCGGCGCGCCGCATGCCGGCGAACGCGCCTGGCGCAATCTGCTCAAATCCGACGCTTCGGTGGATCTGGTGCATTTCACCATTCTGCGCCCGCCGGAAAAACAGGACGGAACGCCAATATCGGAACTGTCGCTGATTGCCTTTCCGACCCGCGAACTGTTCATCGAGAAGATCGACGAATTCGATCTGATCATTTTCGACCGCTACCAGAACCGCGGCGTTCTGCCGGTGCTCTATTATGATTACATCGCCCGCTATGTCGAAGACGGCGGCGCGCTGCTGATTGCCGCCGGTCCCGAGCTTGCCGGTATTGAATCCATTGCCGAAACCCCGCTGGCGCCGGCGCTCCCGGCATTGCCGACCGGAGAGGTCACCGAGGCCGGCTATTATCCGCGGCTGTCTGTCGATGGCAAACGTCACCCGGTGACGCGCGCCTTGCCCGGCGGCACGAACGAGCCGCCGCAATGGGGCCGCTGGTTCCGCACTGTCGGCGTGACCGACACGGTCGGTGATGTGGTGATGAGCGGTGCCAATGACGAGCCGCTTCTGGTGCTCAACCGCTATGGCGATGGCCGCATCGCCATGCTTTTGTCCGATCACGGCTGGCTCTGGGCCCGCGGCTTTGAAGGCGGCGGACCGCATGTGGCGCTCTACCGGCGCATTGCCCACTGGCTGATGAAGGAACCCTCACTGGAAGAAGAGGCGCTGCGCGCATCTGCCAGTGGCCGCACCCTGATGGTCGAGCGCCAGACCATGAGCGATACCACCGGCCCTGCCACCATCAAGCTGCCCTCGGGCGAGATGCGCGATATCACCCTGGCGCCCGCTGGCGATGGCCTGTTCAAGACGGAAGTGACGCTGGATGAACCTGGACTGGTGGAAGTCACCTCGGGCGATTTGCGGGCGCTGGCCCATGTCGGCGCGGTGGATGCGCCCGAATTTCGCGCCACAGTGTCGACGACGGATGTGATCGCGCCTATCTCGGCCGACAGTGGTGGCCTGACCACGCGGGTCAATGCGGAAGCCTCCAATTTGCCGCAGATCCTGCCGACCCGGGCAGCCACCGTCAATGCCGGCAGCCGAATGGGCTTGCGCGCCAGCAATGAGAGCGTGCTCAAGGGCGTGCGATCACTGCCGCTGTTCGGTGGCTTTCTGGGCCTTGCCCTGATGATCCTGGCGCTGGGCGCCACATGGTTCCGCGAGGGCCGCTAACAGGCCCTCGCTACTGTGCAAAGCCTCGGCTTAGCTGGCTTTGGACAGCACTTCCTCGTCACCGAAATAGCTCATCTGGTCTTCGGCCCAGGCCTTGATGCCATAGCGTTTGACCGTATTGCGCAACATCGCCATCCGGTGGCGGCGCTCTTCTTCGGGCATCGCCAGCGCCTGCTCGATTGCCGTGTCCATCGACCGGTGCGAGAACGGATTGGTGATCACCGCAGACGACAGTTCCACCGACGCACCGGCAAATTCGGACAGCACCAGAACGCCGTCACCATCGGTGCGCGCTGCGGCATATTCCTTGCAGACCAGGTTCATGCCATCGGCCAGCGGCGTGATCCAGCAGACATCGGCCAGCTGGTAATAGGCAATCAGATCCTTGAACGGCACCGCCGATGAAATCAGCGCCACCGGTTGCCATTCGAACGAGCCGAACGTGCCGTTGATGCGGCCGGCCACCTGTTCGATTTCGCCCTGGATTTCCTCGTAAGCCGCCATGCTGCGATTGGCGCCGACCGAGACATGCATCAGCCGCACATTGCCGTGCATTTCCGGATGCGCCTGCAGCAGACGTTCATAGCTTTCCAGCTGCTGGACGCCGCCCTTGGTGTAATCGGTGCGGCCGACCGACAGGATCAGCTTGCAATCGCCCAGTTCCGCCCGGATTGCCGCGGCATTTTCGCGGGTTTCCTCCGATGCGGCGCGTTCCTGGATAAAGTCCCAGTCAATGCCCACCGGCGCACTGGAAATGCGGATCGTGCGTCCCTCATACTGAACCGATTCCGGCACCCGGCGGTCCGACAGCGCGGTGCCTTCCCAGACGAAATCGGGATTGACGTCCTTGCGCACGACATTGCCGACCTCGAGCAGGCTCTGCGCCACATGGACGAAATTCACCGCATAGCGCGGAATGTGAAAACCGACCACGTCGCAAGCCAGCAGGCTGTTGACGATCTCGCGCCGCCACGGCAGCACGTTGAACATGTCGGCCGCCGGAAACGGCGTGTGATGGAAGAACGAGATCTTCACATCAGGCCGCAGCTTGCGCAGGTAACCCGGCACCAGCCACAGATTGTAGTCATGCACCCAGACCACCGCGCCCGGTGCGGCTTCAGCCGCGGCGGCTTCGGCAAAGGCCCAGTTGACTTCGCGGAATGTCGGCCAGTCGACGGGGTCGTAATTGTAGCGTTCCTTGAAGGAATGCAGGATCGGCCAGAAGGCTTCCTTCGAGGTGATGTGATAAAAGCTCGACACCTGGTCAGGCGTCAGCGGCAGCCGCGTGACCGAGTATTTGCCATAGCTGTCCTCGATCTCGATGACCCGCTCGAAATCCGGATTGGCGGCGTCTTCGGCAAGCTTCCAGGCGATCCATGCGCCCTTGTCGACGCGACCGAAAAAGCCTTTCAGTGTCGGCACGATCCCGTTCGGGCTCTTGTTTTCCCGGAAAACGATCTTGCCGTTTTCTTCAACCTCTTCATAGGGTTGACGGTGATAAACAATAACGAGGTCGCTGGCCATGAATCAATATCCTTCTGGTAGGTCATGCATGTTGAAGGCACGGATTGCCTCCAAGATGCCTGCCGCGCCATGGGCTTGCGCCATGTGCAGGTGCTCAAGATGAGCAACGCGCTTGACCAGTTCCGGTTCCGAATTGCCGACGGCGACTGCGGGCAGACCGCATTCCAGCATCGACAGATCGTTGAGTGTGTCGCCGGCGCATAACACGCGTTCCGGCGCAATCGCCAGGTGCTCGACAAGCCGGCGCAAGGAGGGGCCCTTGCTGATGCCATCCGGCAGGACATCAAAGAACTTGTTGTCCGAGATCAGCGGCTGAAATCCCATTTCCAGCACGATATCCCAGGCCGAAGCATCAAAACTGTCGGCATCAATATCATAACTGACCCGATAGCGGAAATCGGTGGGTTGCAGCGTCAGTCCGGGATGGCCGTCAAGCCTGGCGCGCACGATGTCGCCGGCATCGCCCCATTGCGCGGCAATTTCGGTTTCGAGATGTTCGATCGGCGCCACACCCGTTTCCGGCGATACCGTGGCGATGGTTGTGCCGACATCGCCGACGGCATAGTCGGGCCACGGCACGCCTCGGTCGCGGCACAGATCGCCGATGAATTTCGGGTCCCGGCCAGTAACGAAGATCAGCCCGACCGTGTCGCGGTTGGCTTCTATCCAGCCATACAGACGCGACCGGTCCGCGTCGCTGCCGCCCAGAAAGGTGCCATCGAGATCGGTGGCAAGGACGAATTTGCGGGTGTGCAAGCCGTCGGGTTGTGTCGGGGCTAGGGTCATTGGAGGGCCTCTGCTGCAATGGCGACGGGGTGATCAATGGAGATAGCCAGACCGCGGCGTTCGCCTTCGATCGGCTGCGACCAGACATCTGCAAAGGTCTCCCGGACATCGGCGCCCTGGTGCAGGATCCGGAATACACTCTCGCAAATCGGCAATTTGATGTTCATCCGGCGGGCAAGGTCCATCACCGAGATCGAATTGACTTCGCCCTCGACAACCACCGGCTTGCCGTCAAAACACTGGTCCCGCGCCATGCCCTTGCCGAGCTGAACGCCGAGCGACATGTTGCGCGAGGTCTGCGATGAGCATGTCAGGATCAGATCGCCCGCGCCGGCCAGGCCGGTCACCGTTTCGCGGCGCCCGCCAAGCACGTCGGCCAGCGTTTTCATTTCGTCCATGCCGCGTACGATCAGCGCCGCGCGGGTGTTTTCGGCATAGCCGGCCCCGGTGATCATCCCGCAGGCAATGGCAATCACGTTCTTGATGGCGCCGCTGACTTCGACGCCGACCAGATCATCGGTGATATAGGGCCGGAAAAACTCGGAGCCGAGTGACAGCGCCAGCCGCGTCGCCGGGCTCGAGGCGGTATCAAGCCTGTCGGAATAGGAAAACTGAAACGCGACAGTGGCGGCAGTGAGATGACCAAGCGCGGTCTCAGTAGCGAATGTCGGCCCCGACAGCGCACCGATCTGATGCCCGTCAAGGATCTGCGCCGCGACTTCGCTCAGCAGATAGCCGGTACCGGCCTCGATCCCCTTGGCGCACAGCGCGATCGGAACATCCTTGCCCAGATGCGGGCGCATCTGAACACAGATATCGCGCAGCGTCCGCGACGGCGTGACCAGCAGCACGGCTTCCGCGCCGTCAAGCGCCTCGGCCATATCCGTGGCTGCATGGATCCCGTCCGGCAACTCGATACCCGGAAGGTATTTCGGATTTTCGCGACGGGTGTTTATGGCCTCGACTGTTGCCTGATCCCGTCCCCAGATTGCAGTCTCCCGGCCGGCGCGTCGCGCCACGGAAGCAAGTGCAGTCCCCCATGCGCCTGCACCGATAACGCAGACTTTGGTGTATGAAACGGGTGAAGCAGAGAAGTCGTTGGCTTGTGTGCCTGAATAAATCATATGGCTCTATGTAGTGCCGATTGTGCTGCAGTGCAACCAAATACCGGCTGCAGGGCAGCCGAAAACCATCAGAAACGCAGTCCGGCGTCGGTTTTGGGACATCCCCAATTGCCCGGTTTGAACCGCCTTCACCCAACGCCGAGGGCAGCTTGCCCCCGGTCGCGATGATGGATTTCGCCTTCAAGCGACATCGCATCGGCATCACCAAAACAAGCTGCCAGCAGCCGGTGCGGATCGAACGGGCCGGGCATTGTGAGCGCGCCCGGCTTTGTCCGGGCAAATCCCAGCGGTGCATAATAGGGCGGATCACCAACAAGCAGCACCGCCTGACTTCCGCCAGTTTGCGCCGCGGCCAGTGCGATGCGCACCAGTTCGCGGCCAATGCCGCGATTCTTGTGCGAAGGCCGCACCGCCAGTGGACCCAGCAAATGTCCGGCAACATTCCCCGCGAAAACCGGTGTCAGCCGCACCGAGGCAATGGTCTCGCCCCGGTCTGCGGCAATGAAGGACAGGCTGCGGTCATGCGGCCCCTGTTCACGCACGCGCTCCGACGACCGGACGAAACGGCCGGGCCCGAAGGCTTCTTCATTGATCAGATTGATGGCCGCGTCATGAGACGCGTCTTCGGTGAGAAAGACAATATCCTGGCAGGGCATGGAGTGTTTCCGGATTGAGCAACGAGACGTGACACGGCACGCGCAAAAAAGCACGTTGGCAGTCTGTTCAGCGTCGTCGCAAGGCCGTGGCGGGCATCCGGTGTTTCCTTCTTGTCTTTCGCCAATAGCAAAGCCCGTGGCTGTCGTCCAATGCAAAACGCACCGTTCACCCCCAAAACCTTCGCTTTTTTCAGTTTCAGGCTTATGTCTTGGGTCAAAGGAGAATGATCATGGGAATGCTGGTTGACGGCGTCTGGAAAGACGTCTGGTACGATACGAAATCCACAGGTGGCCAATTCAAGCGCTCGGAAGCGGCGTTTCGCAACTGGGTGACCGCCGACGGCAGCGCCGGATCGTCGGGCAAGGGCGGCTTTGCGGCCGAAGCCGGACGCTACCATCTCTATGTCTCTCTCGCCTGTCCATGGGCACACCGGACGCTGATCTTTCGCAAGCTCAAGGCCCTGGAAGAGGCGATTTCGGTCTCCATTGTCGATCCCTATATGGGCAAGAACGGCTGGGAGTTCCACGATCGCGATGGCGGCACCGCCGATCATCTGGGCGGCAAGGATTTCCTCTGGCAGGTCTATGTCGCAGCCAAGTCCGACTATTCCGGCCGGGTCACCGTGCCGGTGCTGTGGGACAAGCAGACCGGAACCGTGGTCTCCAATGAATCCTCGGAAATCATCCGGATGTTCAATTCGGCCTTTGACGCCATCGCCAAGCCTGCCCCGGACTACTATCCGGCAGCGCTGCGCACAGAGATCGATGAGATCAACGAGATCGTCTACACCAACGTCAACAACGGCGTTTACAAATCAGGCTTTGCAACCACGCAAGAGGCCTATGAGGAAAACGTCCACGCCCTGTTTGACGCGCTCGACATGCTCGAAATGCGCCTGACCGGCAATCGCTACCTGACCGGCGACACGCTGACCGAGGCCGACTGCCGGCTGTTCACCACGCTGGTGCGGTTTGATCCGGTCTATGTCGGCCACTTCAAATGCAACATCCGCCGCATCGTCGACTACCCGGCCCTGTCAGGCTACCTGCGTGAGCTCTACCAGATCCCGGGCATTGCCGAGACGGTGAACATGGATCACATCAAGAACCATTACTACGGCAGCCATGAAACCATCAATCCGACCGGCATTGTCCCGGTCGGCCCCGAGCTTGATCTCGAGGCCCCGCATGGCCGCGACCATATTCGCGAGGCAGCCTGAAACCGGCTGACGATCACGCCCTGAAAATGCCAAAAGGCGCGCCCTGTCCCGGACGCGCCTTTTGCTTGAACCCGTCGCGGGATCAGGTCTTGATCTTGTAGCCTGTCTTGAAGGTCCACCAGATGATGCCGAGACAGGCGAACATGAACAGCGCGATCATCCCCAGGCTGAGGCCGAGATTGATGTCGGATGTGCCGAAGAAGGCCCAGCGGAAGCCGGAGATCAGATAGACCACCGGATTGAACAGCGTCACGGTCTGCCAGATCGGCGGCAGCATCGAGATCGAATAGAAACTGCCCCCCAGAAACACCAGCGGCGTGATCACCAAGAGCGGCACCATCTGCAGCTGTTCGAAATTCTTCGACCAGATGCCGATGATGAAGCCGAACAGGCTGAACGAGACGCAGGTCAGCACCATGAACGCCAGCATCGCCAGCGGATGCATGATCTCGAAATCCACGAAGAACGTTGCCGTTGCCAGGATCACCAGCCCGATCAGCGCCGATTTGGTCGCCGCCGCCCCGACATAGCCAAGCACGATCTCCATGAATGACACCGGTGCTGTGTGCAGCTCATAGATCGAGCCCAAAAATTTCGGGAAATAGATTCCGAAAGACGCGTTGGAAATGCTCTGGGTCAGCAAGGACAGCATGATCAGTCCGGGGATGATGAAGGCGCCATAGCTGACACCGTCGACCTCCTGGATCCGTGACCCGATGGCGGCGCCAAAGACGATGAAATACAGCGATGTCGACAGCACCGGCGAGATCAGGCTCTGCGACAGGGTGCGGAAGAACCGCGCCATTTCGAACGAATAGATGGATTTGACTGCCTGGAAATTCATGACTTGTCCTCCACCAGTCCGACAAAGATGTCTTCGAGCGAGCTTTGCCTGGTTTCCACATCGCGCAGGATCAGGTCGGCCTTGCTCAGATCGGCAAACAGCGAGGCAATGCCGGTGCGCTCGCCATTGGCTTCATAGGAATAGGTCAGCGTCTGGTCCTCGGCGCTGTAATCGAGATTATATTTGCCCAAGGCCTCGGGAATGGCATCGAGCGGAGCCATCAGCTCGACCCGCATCTGCCGCTTGCCCATCCGCTGCATCAGCGTGGCTTTTTTCTCCACCAGCAACAATTCGCCCTTGTTGATGACCCCGACCCGGTCGGCAATCGCTTCCGCCTCTTCGATATAATGGGTGGTCAGGATGATGGTGACGCCGTCATCCTTGAGCTGGCGCACCACCTCCCACATTTCCTTGCGCAGTTCGACATCGACGCCCGCCGTCGGCTCGTCGAGAAACAGCACCCGCGGCTCGTGGCACAGCGCCTTGGCAATCAGCACCCGGCGTTTCATGCCGCCCGACAGTTCCATGGTCTTGGTGTCGGCCTTGTCCCCAAGCGACAGCTTTTCCAAAATGCTCTTGATCAGTGCGGGATCCTTGCGCTTGCCGAAGAGGCCTCGGGTGAAGCGCAGAGCGTCGCTGACGGTCTGAAACGGCTCAAGTGCAATTTCCTGCGGCACCAGCCCGATCAGCGACCGCGCCTGCCGATAATCATCGACAACATCAAAGCCGCCGACCTTGGCCGTACCCGAAGTGGCCTTGACCAACCCGCAGATGATCGAGATCAGCGTCGTCTTGCCAGCGCCATTGGGCCCCAGCAGCGCCAGAATTTCGCCCTCCTCGATATCGAGATTGACATTCTTCAGCGCCTGAAAGCCGCTGTCATATTGTTTTGAAAGATTCTGGATCGAAAGGATTGGAGACATGGTCTACTTTTCATAAAGCGGGGCGCTCGGTTGCAGACACAATCAATGCAACAAACGCGGACCGATAATGCAAGGATGCAGTTGCTGGAATTTAAGCCGGAATTGACGGCTTTCAAGGGCGCAAGCGCCACAGGGCCGGGATCGGTGATCACATTACCTATGCTGCGGCCAAATAGTGTCAGCAGTGTCTCAATTGAAAATGGGCGGTCTACGCCGTATCAAATCCCGGCGCCAATTCCTATATGTGCTTACTGCAAAGCATAGGAGGTTACATGGGAAAGCAGATCGCAATGAATGTCTCCGTCTATTACAGCGCCAACAGTCGGAGAATCCACCTGCTATTCGGTGATTTCAGAGACACCGTAAGCAATGAGCCAGGCCGTGTGAATTACCATCCACAGCTATTCCGCAAACTTGCTGCTAAGCTCAAGGCAGAGGGCAAGCCCGCACCCGATATTGAGGATCAAGAGGCCAACCGAATGTAAAGGACAGACGCGCCCCGCCGACGCCAACAGCCGCGCTGTTCACAAAGTGCAGATCGCTTCAGGCGAGGTTGAAAACGACGTGCCCGAAGATGGTTAAGACCCAAATGCGAGGGCTCTTGGTAAAGTGGATGGCCGGAAGCGCGCCAAGAATATGGCGCCAGAATGGCGGAAAAATTGCACAGAAGGTTCGGCGAACAGACGGCCAAATAGCAAGCACGTTCACTTTTGTTCCAAATGTATGCTTGCAATATTTCAGCAAGCACGGTATCGCTAACCTACAGCATCGGTCACGAAACGTGAATCAGGTGGGATTCCATTTCGTTCGGTTTCATGGTTGTTTCGGGAATGGAGGTGTCTCATGGGCAAACCGCATTCCGTAGATATCCGAGCACGGGTCATTGCTATGGTTGAGGCCGGGCATTCCTGCCGGGCAGCAGCACGTCGTTTCGCCATCGGCGACAGCACGGCGATCCGTGTCATGCAGCATCGCCGCAAGACCGGGTCTGTGTCGCCACCGCGCCAAGGCCGCCCGCCGGGCGGCGGCAAGCTTGCGGCTTACCGCTCCTTCCTGATTGCCGAAGTCGAGAAAAAGCCCGATATCACGATGCCGGAATTGGTCGACAAGCTTGACGAGACGCATTGCGTTCGCGTTCCGCCATCGTCCCTGTCGCGCATTCTGGTGGCGGAAGGGTTCACATATAAAAAAAGCGCTGATGGCATCCGAACGCGCCCGCGCGCCAGTGCGGCTTTCTCGTGATGTCTGGATCGCCAAGCGACAGCCGAGGATGCGGCTCGAACCGCATCGTCTTGTCTTCATTGATGAAACATCGGTGAATACGAAAATGGTGCGTCTTCGCGGGCGCTGCCCGCGCGGTGAGCGGCTGCATATGGATGCACCATTCGGTCATTGGGGCACGCAGACCTTCATCGCCGCCCTGCGCTGCCATGGCCTGACCGCTCCGTGGATCATTCACCACGCCATGAACCGCATATCCTTCGACACCTACGTCGAGACACAACTCGCCCCGACCCTATCGCCCGGCGACGTCGTCATCCTGGATAACCTCGCCGTTCACAAAAGCGAAAAAGCCGCCGAGATCTTGAAGGAAAGCAAAGCCTGGTTCCTGTTCCTTCCGTCCTACAGCCCAGATCTCAATCCCATCGAAATGGCTTTCTCGAAGATCAAGGCACATCTGAGAGCCGCGGCCGCCAGAACATTCGACGCGCTTTCAGACGCACTTGGCTCTATCTGCCATCTCTTCGAAAGAACCGAATGCTGGAACTATTTCAAGGCAGCAGGCTATGCGCCGGATTAAACGTACGATGCTCTAGCAAGCATGGAGCGATTCGCATGAGCACACCTCAAAGCAAGGGCGGCAAGGCCCGCGCAGAAAAACTGACCTCCGAAGAACGCAGTGATATCGCGAGCCAGGCCGCTAAGGCGAGGTGGGCCGAAGCAGCCAATTTGCCCAAAGCGACTCACATGGGAACGCTAAAAATAGGAGACGCTGAGATCCCTTGCGCTGTATTGTCAGATGGCACACGGCTTCTTACACAAGCCGGGTTCCTCGGCGCCCTTGGGAGATCAACAAAGCCAAAAGGAAGGTCGCAACAGGTAACCGACGGCTTGCCCCCATTTTTAGCTACAAAAAGCCTTAAACCACTTATTACACAAGAAATAATAGACTCGACGGTTCCGATAGCTTTTATAACCACAACAGGAGGTAAGGCGCTTGGTTTCAAAGCAGAACTCCTCCCGAAGGTCTGTGACCTTTTCCTAGAGGCTCGGAATTTGGGGCTTCTTACCCTCCAACAGGCCACTATCGCCGAAAGCAGTGAGATGCTGGTCCGGGCACTCGCAAAAGTCGGTATCGTTGCACTAGTTGACGAGGCGACAGGGTTTCAGACAGAACGTGACCGCGACGAGTTACACCGCCTCTTATCTGTCTATCTTGTCGAAGAGAGGCTTGCCTGGGCAAAACGCTTCCCAGACGAATTTTACAAACAGATTTACCGGCTAAAGGGCTGGAAATGGCCGGTCGGCAAAGCCAAGACACCCCTCCTTGGCCACATCACAAATGACATTGTTTATGATCGATTGCCGGAGGGCGTATTGCCGAAGCTTCAAGAACTCAATCCAACGCAAGAAGAATCAAAACGAAGAAAATTTAAGCATCACCAGTTTCTTTCCCATGATGTGGGTCAGCCAGATCTCCGAGATCACATTCTCCAGATTCTCCCGGTAATGAAGATATCAAAAGACTGGAAGGCATTTAAGAGGAATATCGATGTGGCCTTCCCAAAGGTGGGGAGCCAAATCGAGATGGAAATTGATAATGATTAACATGCTTGAGGCCGGTACGAATAAAGCCTACGCCAAGCATATCAAAATCACCGTCCAAAGCCACCCCAACCTTACCATACTTCACTAACCGGCACCTCGCCCGCCAACTCCGCCAGCCGCCGCCGTGTCGCAGCCGTCACGCCTTCAGGCAGCGCATCCAGCGCAAAAAATCCCGCCTCGAGAATCTCGCGGTCGGCCAGTTTCGGCGCGGTCTGGCGCACGCTGCAACGGTAAAAACCGACATGGTCGCGGCGGCTGGTGCGGCTGTTGAAATAGACTGCGAACAGCTCAGCCTCACCGTCGAGCACGAGATTGCCTTCTTCGCGCAATTCCTTGATCAGCGCCTGGCCAAAGGTTTCGCCGCGTTCGACGCCGCCGCCGGGCATGTGCCAGCCCGGCACATAGGAATGGCGCACCAGAAACACCCGGCCTTGAGCGTCATAGCAGGCGGCGCGGACCCCCAGCGTCATCGACCGCGTCAGCACAAACCAGACATGGATCAGCCGTGTCACCAGCCGCGCGCGAACCGATCGCAGTTCCGGCGGGCGGCCACCAAAGCCGTCATCAACCGAACCTGCCGGTTGCAGGCCGGGCTGTGGATCGCTATTGCTGCCACCATGTTTCGATTGGCCCATATTTCCGATATTCATCTTGGTCCCTTGCCAAAAATGTCGCTCAAGGAGCTCGCCTCCAAGCGCATCACTGGTTATGTGAACTGGCATCGCAACCGCCGCAAGCAGCTTTTTGGCGATACGCTGGAGAATGTGCTGGCCGCAATGCTTGAGGCAGCCCCCGATCATGTCGCCATCACCGGCGATCTGGTCAATCTGGCGACCAACACCGAAATCGAGGCGGCTCGGCTGTGGCTGGAGACCGGGTTCGAACCCGACAAGGCCACCGTGGTGCCCGGCAATCACGATGCCTATGTCCCGGGCGCCCTGTCCCGCATCAAGGCCGCCTGGCGGCCCTGGCTGGTCTCCGACGCCGATCTTCCCGGGGCCGAGCTGTTCCCGAGCTACCGCCAGCGCGGTCCGGTAGCATTGATCGGCATGTCCTCGGCCAACGCCACGCTGCCCTTCGTCGCCACCGGCGATCTGACCCGCCGCCAGGCCCGCGCCACCGGCAAATTGCTCGACCAGGCCAAGAAGGACGGGTTGTTCCGGGTGATCCTGATTCATCATCCGCCGGTGCGTGGCGCTGCCCCCTGGCACAAGCGGCTGCGCGGCATCGGCCGTTTTTCCAAGATGCTGAAAAAGCACGGCGCCGAACTGGTGCTGCACGGGCACACCCATCTCGACACGCTGCATCACTTGAACGGCCTGGACGGCCCGGTTCCGGTGGTGGGCATCGCCTCGGCCAGCAACGGCCCCGGCGGCAAAAAACCGGCAGCAGGATTCAACCTGTTCGAGATCGATGGCGAACCCGGCAACTGGAGCCTTGTCCATCGCCGCATGCGCATCGCGAATCAGGGATCCGGTTTTGAGGAAACCCAGCAGGGCCTGATCGGCGCAAAACTTAGTTGATCAGTGCCGAAATCCGGTCCCAGAACGCCATCACAAGCGCCGCGGAGCCGGCAACGCAGCCGAGAATGAACCAAGACGCTCCCAGCACGAATCCGGCGCCGCGGCCGGGCTTGGACGCGGGCTCTTTGGCAATCTCCGGCACACTGGCAAGCGACGCCGCCATCGGTCTTGACGTGTCGGTCGCGGTGTCCTCGCGCGGCGATGTCCATTTGTCCGGAGCCGTTGCAGATCTGGCTGCCGCCTTGTCGTCGGCAGCATCGGCCTTTGCCGTTGGCTGCTGATCATGATCGCCCGCCGAGGCGGATGTCCCGTGGCTTGCCGAGGCTGACGCCTTCATCGCTTCAAAATCACCGGCGAGAATGCGTTCACGCTCGATCACCCGTTCGGCGATGTAGCGCCCGACAGAATCCGCCGTCGCCGTCATGTCGCTGGTGTCGGAGAGGATCACCCGGCCGAGCCGCGTGTCGCGGACAAAGCGGAACACCCGCCGGTCGTGGCCCATATGCACATGCGCCACCGAATCGATCCACAGCCGCGGCTGCAGGCCGGGCGAGATGCCGAAATCAAACCGGTCATCGGCCGGATCAATGTCATCAAGCAGCGGCTGAACTTCTTGCGCCAGCAGCTCCAGCCGGGCGCGATCGGCGTCACGGATATCGACCACCACATCGGTGCGGTCGGCAGCGGCGATTTTGACTTCGCGGACGATGTCGGCCAGGCGGCGGTCGTTGGAATGCGGTTTGGATCGGTCGGTCATGGCATTGTTCCGGACAGAATTGGTTAACAACACGTTACCACAGACCGGCTTTGATGGCGACAATGCGGCGGCAGAGATTGCCGGGATGGTAAAGATGCCGCGCCCTGGGCTCCGCGCAGTCAGCCAGCCCTCTCAGCCCCGGTCTGCCAGCGCCTGTTCCAGCACCCGGACAATCGCCTCCGGCGCTTCTTCCGGCAGCATGTGGCCAAGCCCGGGCAGCACGCTGAAGGCAAAGCTTGCCGGCAGGGCCGGCGGCTTCGGACAGGGCAACACATTGTCCTCTGTGCCCCAGATCACCGCCACCGGCATGGCCAGAGCTGCCAGCGCATCGCCCGGCAACACCCCCTGCCCCTGATCCGGCCCGTCCGGGAACATCGCCTGAAGCGTCTCGTCCAGCGCCTCGAGCTGACCGGGCCTTGAACGGGCCGCAACAAAATGATCAATCACCGCCTGCGGGGTAACGAACCCCGACGCCGACATTTCTTCCAGACAGCCGCGGATCTCCGCCTCGGATGTCGCCTTGGCATAGCGCGAAAGCAGCCCGGCATTGATGGCCTTGGCAATACCGCCCGGTGCCACCAGCGTCAGCGACTGAACCCGGTCGGGCGCGCGCATGGCGATCAGCGCTGAGACCGCGCCACCCATCGAATGGCCAGCCAGATGAAAACTCTCGACACCCGTCGCATCCAGCCCGGCAAGGATCGCCTTTGCCATCCGCCCGGCGCCACCACGCCCCTCGGCATCAAGCGAGCCGCCATGGCCGGGCAGATCCACGGCAATGATCCGGGTGGTTGGCGGCAATGCCGCCTTGACCGCATCCCAGGCCGAATGATCGCCGCCAAAGCCGTGCAGCAGCACCAGCGGCGTGCCGTTCTCGGGTCCCGAAAGTTCCATCTGAAGTCCGGTCACGGCTCTCTCCTCGTGCATGCACAAAAGCAAACCGCCGCGCTTTTGTTGCGCGGCGGTCCGGTCAGTTCATCTCAACCCTTGGATGCGTCAAGCACCCGGTTGGCCGCCGACACCACCGCTTCCAGCGATGCCGCGACGATGTTGGTGTTGACGCCCGCGCCATAGAGTTTGCCGACCGGCGTTTCCATCTGCATGTAGCAGATCGCCGCCGCGTTCGAACCGTGCTGCATCGAGTGCTCGGAATAATTCGCCACCGTCAGCTCGATGCCGAGATAAGCACACAGCGCGTTGACAAAACCGTCGATCGGCCCGGTGCCGCGGCCCTCGATGCGCTTTATCTCGCCATTGTCGGTGATCTCGGCCGAAACCACCCGCACGCCCTTGTTGGCAGGATCGGTATGGGTGTGATGGTCGACAAAGCCAAGCCGCGCGCCGGGCTGGCTGACATAGAGCTCCATGAAGCTCTCATGGATCCGCTTCGGCGGCAGCTCGACGCCCTCCTCATCGGTGATCCGCTGGATTTCCTCGCGGAATTCCACCTGCAGCGCCCGCGGCAGATCCAGCCCGTAATCCTCCTTCAGGATATAGGCGATGCCGCCCTTGCCCGATTGCGAATTGATCCGGATGATCGCCTCATACGAACGCCCCACATCGGCCGGATCGATCGGCAGATAGGGCACTTCCCACTCCGGCTTGTTGGCCTTGCGGATCGCCTTGATACCCTTGTTGATCGCATCCTGGTGCGAGCCGGAAAACGCCGTGTAGACCAGCTCACCCACATAGGGATGCCGCTCGGGAATTTTCATCTCGTTGGAATATTCAAACACATCCTTGATCCGCTCGATATCCGAGCAATCGAGCTCCGGATCGACCCCTTGGGTGAACATGTTCAGCGCCAGCGCCACCACATCGACATTGCCGGTGCGCTCGCCATTGCCGAACAGCGTGCCCTCGACCCGGTCGGCGCCCGCCATCAGCCCCAGCTCGGTGGCGGCAATGCCGGTGCCGCGGTCATTGTGCGGATGCAGCGACACCAGCACGTTCTCGCGGTTGGTGATGTTGCGGCACATCCACTCGATCTGGTCGGCATAGATGTTCGGCGTCGCCATCTCCACCGTCGACGGCAAATTGAGGATCAGCTTGTTGTCTGGCGTCGGCGCGATGATGTCGATCACCGCATTGGAAATCTCCAGCGCCACTTCCAGCTCGGTGCCGGTAAAGCTTTCCGGCGAATACTCGAAGCGGAAATCGCCGCCGGCCTTCTCCGCCATCTCCTTGATCATCTTCGCCGCATCGACGGCAATCTGCTTGATCCCGGCCACATCCTTGTCAAACACCACCCGACGCTGCAGCTCCGATGTCGAATTGTAGAAATGGATGATCGGCCGGTTGGCGCCCTCAAGTGCCTCGAATGTGCGGGTGATCAGCTCCGGCCGGCACTGCACCAGCACCTGCAGCGACACATCATCAGGCACGCCGCCTTCTTCCACGCACCAGCGGGCAAAATCAAAGTCCGTCTGCGAGGCCGACGGAAACCCGATCTCGATTTCCTTGAACCCCATGTCGAGCAGCAGCTGGAACATCCGCGCCTTGCGGTCATGTCCCATCGGGTTGATCAGCGACTGGTTGCCATCGCGCAAATCCACCGAGCACCAGATCGGTGCCTTTTCAATGCGCTTGGACGGCCAGGTCCGGTCGGCAAGATCAATCAACGGATAGGCGTGGTATTTCTGCGATGCCGTCGGCATGCCCTTTGGTCCGGATACTGTGTGTGCGGTCATGATCGTCTCTCGTTTCCTGGCCCTGGCCCGGCGTCGCAATGAAGCGGCGTCCACAGGCACTCTAGGCCGTCATGTTGCATTCAGGAAAAAATGTAAAGTCGCGAGAGGAGCAGCGTCGCCGGCGGGTTCGACCGCCGGACGCTCCTCAACGAGCCCGACGATCGCCGCTAAGTGCGAGAAGTAGGCCGCCAAGACGCGCACACGAAACCGCCGCCGCGGTGAAGCGGGCTGGTGATGATGTGACTGGGCACGTGCTCGGGTTCATGCGGAAAAGATAGCCGCGGCGGGGTGGGTTGGCAAGGGGGATGATATCATTCGATTTGCTTAAGGATTAGAATAAATTGGAATAAATGTTACGCTTACTACCTTTCCGGCAGTGTAAATCATGAGCATTCCTCTCAAGCACCATTTTGTTCCGTCGTTCTTCCTAGAGCGCTGGGCTGCGCACGACGGGAATTTGATTCAATTCAGCAGACCGTTTGGACCTGAATTAAAAAGCAAACCGGTCCATCCAAATGCAACGGCTTTTGAACTTCGTCTCTATTCCATAGGCGGACTGCCTGACGATTTGGCGCAAGAAGTTGAAACTGAGTTTTTTTCACTAGTCGACTATCAAGCAGCAGAGGCTCTTCAGCGATTGGAAAAAGGGGAAACCCTTGAAGGTAAGCCCCGTAGCGCGTGGGCAAAATTTCTCTTCACTCTCATGACACGAATGCCCTCTGATATTCGTCAATATAAGCTAATCTCAGATCAACTTGCTGAACGTATTTTGCCAAAGTTCAGAATTTTTTATGATGAATATATGCAAGCATCTGAAACCCGTGATTTTGATGAGCTTGTTAATCAAGTAGCCGCAAATTTCACAAATCGCTCAATACTAAAAATGCGTTCAATCATGAACAACAGGCACCACATAGATGCGATCTCCGCATTCGAGTGGAAAGTTATTGACACTTCAAGCGCTCGGCATGAACTTCTAACATCTGATCGTCCAATTATTCACACGAATGTATTTGGCCATGCGCATAGCCATATTGTTTTACCAATCGGCCCGAATAAAGTATTTTTGGCAGCAAAAGACAAAATATCGTAATTACCCACCCCCTTGCCATGCACCACAATGTCTGAATCCATGATGATATGGATCGGACTGATTTGCAGCAGCTGAGCAAGGACGAATTGATCGAGATGGTGCTTCGGCTCCAACGGCCTGCCAAGGATTCTCGGACGTCTTCCAAGCCGCCCTCTACGGACAAGAAAGAGAAACGCGTCAACTCACGACCGGGTGGAGCCAAGCCCGGGCATGAACCCCACAATAGGGTGCTGGCGGATTTTGCCGACATGTTTCGCGATCATGAACCGACCGCCTGCAAGAGATGCGGCCATGCGTTTTCCGGTGATGATACGATGGTGCTGGCCGGGGCCTATGACGAGATCGATATTCCTGCGATCCGTCCTCATGTCACCCGGCATCGGCGTTTTTCCTGTCATTGCCCGCAATGCGGCACGACGACAAAAGCCACCGCACCTGCCGTGGCAACCGCAACGCCGTTCGGGCCAGGCATTCACGCGCTGGCGATCTACCTCAAGAGTTTCCATGCATTGTCTTACGAACGCCTGAGCGGTGTGTTCATGGATATCTTCGGCCTCCATGCGAGCGAGGGCGCGATCATGAACATGTTTGCCCGCTCCCGTCCGAGCTTCCAGGCCACAGCACAGGCCGCCAAGGCCAGCCTTCGAGCCGCCCGCGTTGTCGCCAGCGACGAAACCGGTGTGCGTATTGAGGGCACAAATGCCCAACACTGGGTTTTTCATTGCAAGGATGCCGTTGTCCACCAGCCCGATTACTCCCGTGCAGCACGGGTCGTTCACGAGACCATGGGCGGCCATGTCCCCGAGGTATGGATATCTGATCGGTATTCAGCCCAGCAATCTCACGGCCATCGACATCAAACCTGCCTTGCACATTTGGCGCGTGATACAGCCTTTGCGCTGGAACATGGCGAGGATGATCTCCCTCTTCGCTTCCAGCTTTGGTTTGGCCGTGTGTTTGATTTCGCCAGAGCCATAAGCACATTCGCTGCGTCTACCGTCGCAAGCAAGAAGCGCAAATTCGATAAACAGCTTGCCGGGCTTCTATGCGCCCCGACTTCATGCGACCTGGCCCAAAAGCTCCAGGCCAAGATCGGGCGGGCCCGCGATCAGCTGCTGACGTTTTGCGACTATCCCGGAGAAGTCGATGTCACCAACAACACATCTGAGCGAAAGCTCCGTCCATGGGTCATTCAGCGAAAGGTGACAAACGGATATCGCGCCATGTGGGCCGCCCAAGCCGAAGCGAACATACGCACGACAGTCGATACCGCACGCCTCAAAGGCGCAAACCCCTTCCAGGTCATCGCATCCGTCCTGGCATAGGCCGGTAGAAGAACCGGAAATCACGAATTCAGGGGTGGGTAATTACAGTTTGGTTTCATAAAAAATCACATAGGTACTAACAACACCCCATCTATTCTGGACATCATGAAAAGCGTGTTCGAAGGCGAACTCGAAAAATTCGACGATATGAATTTTACAGATATACCCATGAAGGACGACTATAGCTGAATTGAAAGACTATCGATCTACTTTCCTAACAGACGATTCAACTCTGCCCCCATCCCCTCAAAATCCTTCACATTCTCCGTCACGAGCGTCAGACTGTATGGCCTCGGCTGCGGACGACAATGACATTCATCGGATACCTCCACCTCCCGTCATGCCGGACTCCCATCCGGCATCCAGCGCGATCAAGTCCTTGATCGCAAATGACTCATTCACGGCGCAGACGCGCCGTCGCTGGATCCCGGCTCAAGGCCGGGAAGACGAGGTCCGGGAAATCACAGTCCACTCCGTCCTCCATCCCATCAAAAATGCGTCCGGTTCTCCCTTAGGAACAACAGACCATAGGGTCGGCAACTGCCACCAATGACCGCGTTCATCGGCATCCCCTCCACCCGTCACCCCGGACTTGATCCGGGGTCCAGCCACCGCGCGTCTGCGCGGTGAGAGGCTCCTTCGAGACATGCACAATAGCGTCGTCCGGCTCGCCGACGCTCGCCTGCTGGATCCCGGTTCAAGTCCGGGATGACGGAGGAGAGAGGGGCGCCTAAAAGGCAGGCATCGGCGGATGAGGCAAATACCAGCCCCACTGTGGCGACCCTCAAAACTTTTGCGAGCAGGCGCATGTCATGCAATCATGGCGGCATGCGGAAGGGCTATGTCTATATCCTTGCCTCAAGGCGCAATGGCACGCTCTACACCGGCGTGACCAGCGACTTGCCCGGCCGCCTGTATGAGCACCAGAACAATCTGACGCCGGGCTTTGCCTCGAAATACGCTGTGAAAACGCTGGTCTGGTTCGAGGAGCATGACCTCGTGACCGACGCAATCGCCCGCGAAAAAGCCATCAAGAACTGGCCCCGGCAATGGAAAATCGATCTGATCGAGACAATGAACCCGGATTGGGATGACATTGCCCACTTTCTCCATGGTCTTTGAGCTATCGGCTTGTGTCGTCTCCATCCCCCCGTCATCCCGGACTTGATCCGGGATCCAGCCACCGCGCGTCCGCGCGGTGAGAGACTCTTCCACGTGCTGAACAGAATTGGTCTTCCGGCTAGCGGACGCTCGCCTGCTGGATGCCGGATCGGGGTCCGGCATGACGGAATGTGAAGCCACCACGCTCCCCAATCTCCCCCCTTGCGGGGGAGATGTCGCCGTAGGTGACAGAGGGGGGTGACGCCGCAAACACCGAAGCCGGATCAATACCCCCCTCTGCCCTGCCGGGCATCTCCCCCGCGAGGGGGGAGATCGGACGCCGCAAACTGCGCCAGATTACGGGAACATTGCCGCACCCCGCCCTCAACAATCCCAACCCCTTAGCCAAAACCCGCCCCCTTTTCATCCCCACCTTCCGCCCCCATGCCATACTTCGTCCGCTCCCGCTGCCGGATGGAACGCGAACGTGTCGGACCAGGCGGGAGGAAGGCCTTTCGGGATCTGCGGTAACGTGCGGCAGGTCGCGGGAGGAGGCGGAGGCCATCGGGGTTCCGCTGGCGGGCGGTCGGGTTCGACCGTGCAAAGCCAGCCACCGGGCCGGCACCCGTTTTCGCGCCACAGTGGCGGCAGGAAACGGAACATCCGGTCCGGGCCTGTGGCGAACATGACGGGCCCGATGCGGCGCGTCAGGGTCCGTGCCGGAACGTCGAGAACCACTCCCACGGTCTGCCCTGATCGCGGCCGGAGCAATCCGGGCGGGAACCTAGTGGATAAGCCACTCCCGCGAGTGCGAGGCGCCGTCTGTCGGATGCGGACATCATCCGGCGATAATCGGGCCGTGCGCGGGGTGCGCCACCGTTTTTTACATTTCCAGAGGCAAAGCCCGCGTGCGGCCCTCCGGACTTTACGATGATCGAAACCCGCCGGCGGATTATCGCCCGCGGGGGATTTGGCGTGGAGTCAGGGGACAGTTTACTTTCGGCACCGCGCCCAAAAGGAAGCACATTGCCAAAAGTAAACTGTCCCCGACATAGCGCGACATGCAGCCCAGTCCCCTTTTTCACCAAATTCCCGCTTCAGCCCTTGCCTATGACCCCGGATTTTCCTAATTCCCCCTGACGCATGATCCCCGGCAGAGCCGGACCCGCGCGAACCCACCGCTAGCATGCGCCACCCCTCCCCCCATGACCGGGATGCCCCAGACCAGGATGGATGAGACCGTGATCCAGACCCCCTATTATCTGATCGACAAGTCAAAGCTGCTGATCAACATGGACAAGATCGCTCATCTGCGTGAGGCGTCCGGCGCCAAGGCGCTGCTGGCACTCAAATGCTTTGCCACCTGGGGCGTGTTTGATTTCATGGCCGACTATATGGATGGCACCACCTCGTCGTCACTCAACGAGGTGCGGCTCGGCCGCGAAAAATTCGGCAAGGAAACCCACGCCTATTCGGTCGCCTATGCCGATCACGAGATCGACGAAGTCGTCTCCCACGCCGACAAGATCATCTTCAATTCCATCGGCCAGCTCACCCGCTTTGCCGGAAAGGCCGACGGTATCACCCGCGGTCTGCGGCTCAATCCCGGCGTCAGTTCCTCCACCTTTGATCTCGCCGACCCGGCACGGCCCTATTCGCGGCTGGGCGAATGGGATCTCAAGCAGGTAGAGCCGGTGATGGATATGATCTCCGGCTTCATGATTCACAACAATTGCGAAAACGGCGATTTCGCGCTGTTTGACCAGATGCTCGGCAATATCGAGCAGAAATTCGGGCCGCTTCTGAAAAAGGCTGAATGGGTCAGCCTCGGCGGCGGCATCCATTTCACCGGCGAAGACTATCCGCTCGATACATTTGCCGAGCGGCTGAAGCGCTTTTCCGGCGAATATGGCGTGCAGGTCTATCTCGAACCCGGCGAAGCCTCGATCACCAAATCGACCACGCTGGAAGTCACCGTGCTCGACACGCTGTTCAACGGCAAGAACCTCGCCATTGTCGACAGCTCAATCGAGGCCCATATGCTGGATCTCTTGATCTACCGCGAAAACGCCAAGATCGAACCAAACACTGGCGATCAGCGTTACATGATCTGCGGCAAGTCCTGCCTCGCCGGCGATATCTTCGGCGAGTTCAATTTCCCGGCCAAACTCTCCATCGGCGACCGGATATCGGTCCAGGACGCCGCCGGATATACAATGGTCAAGAAAAACTGGTTTAACGGCGTGCAAATGCCGTCAATCGCCATCCGCGAGCTGGATGGCAGCATCAGAACGGTCCGTGAATTTGATTACACGGATTTCGAACACAGCCTCTCCTGAGGCATCTGACGATTGGACATAGGAGTTAGTCCCCCATCATGAAGAAGAACGTACTCATCATCGGCGCCGGCGGCGTCGCCCAGGTCGTCGCCCACAAATGCGCCCAGAACAACGACGTGCTCGGCGACATCAACATCGCCTCGCGCACCAAGGCCAAATGCGACGCCATCATCGCCTCCATTGGCGAGAAGAATGCCATGAAGACCGACGGCGTGCTTGCAGGCCATGCGCTCGACGCCATGGACATCGAGGCCACCAAGGCGCTGATCAAGGCGACCGGCTCCAACATCGTCATCAATGTCGGCACATCGTTTTTGAACATGTCGGTGATGCGCGCCTGCATCGACACCGGTGCGGCCTATATCGACACCGCCATCCATGAAGAGCCGGGCAAGATCTGCGAAGCCCCGCCTTGGTACGGCAATTACGAATGGAAACATGCTGCCGAATGCGCTGAAAAGGGCGTCACCGTCATCCTCGGCGCCGGCTTCGATCCGGGCGTCGTCAACGCCTATGCCGCGCTGGCCAAGAACGACTATTTTGACACCGTCACCGATGTCGACATCGTCGACATCAACGCCGGCAGCCACGGCAAATATTTCGCCACCAATTTCGACCCGGAAATCAATTTCCGCGAGTTCACCGGCGTGGTCTATTCGTTCCAGAAGGGCGAATGGCAGACCAACCAGATGTTCGAGATCGGCAAGACCTACGACCTGCCCGTCGTCGGCCCGTCAAAGGCCTATCTCTGCGGCCATGACGAAGTCCACTCGCTGGCCAAGAACATGGACGGCGCCGATGTGCGCTTCTGGATGGGCTTTGGCGATCACTACATCAACGTCTTCACGGTGCTGAAGAACATCGGCCTGTTGTCGGAACAGCCGGTCAAGCTCGCCAATGGTGATGAAGTCGTGCCGCTGAAAGTGGTCAAGGCCTGCCTTCCCGACCCGGCATCTCTCGCTCCCGAATACACCGGCAAGACCTGCATCGGTGATTTCGTCAAGGGAACCAAGAACGGTCAGGAACGCGAAGTCTTCATCTACAACGTCGCCGACCACAAGGACGCCTACAATGAAGTGGGCTCGCAAGGCATTTCCTACACCGCTGGCGTGCCGCCGGTCGCCGCCGCCATGCTGGTCGCTACCGGGCAGTGGGATGTCAAGAAGATGGCCAATGTCGAGGAACTCGACCCCAAGCCGTTCCTCAACATCCTCAACCACAACGGCCTGCCAACCCGCATCAAGGACGCCGACGGCGACCGCGCGCTGGACTTTTCCTGACGGTCTGAGGCCGACCATGAGTGAGTAAACATCGAGCCCCCGCTGGTAAATCCGGCGGGGGCTTTTTTATGCAACGCAGCTGCCGACGGCATGAAAATACCCCCCATATCTGACGGTAAGACATTAAAGCCAATGCATATGTTTCAGGGCTTTATCACGATTTCTGGTCGTTGCGACCAAACCGAAACCTGCGGGGTTGCAGAGTGAAGCTTGATTTTTCAGCCGCCGGCTGGGCCAAGGTCATCGCCGGGACCGTGTTCGGCACGGCCTTCTGCATCGCCATGGCATTCTTCGTCGATTCCTTCAATTTCCACAGCATGACGGATTCTCAATTCCGCTATTCGCTGATGGTCAACACCTTGTTGCCCACCGGACTGGCAGCACCGCTGTTGTTCCTGCTGCTCTACAAGATGCGGCAATTGGCGATCGCCCACCACGAGATCAGCATCATCGCCTCGACAGACAGCCTGACAGCGGTTCTCAATCGCGGCGCCTTCAAGATGCTGGTCGACGCCTATCTCCAGCAGGCGATGCGGCAGCCAGCACAGAACGCCGGAGCATTCCTGGTCATCGATGCCGACCATTTCAAATCGATCAATGACCGCTTTGGTCACCAGAAGGGTGATGTCGCGTTGAAGATCATTGCCCAAACCATCCAGGGTTCACTCAGGCAAGGCGATATCGTCGGACGGATCGGCGGCGAGGAATTCGGGGTTTTCCTGCCAAAAACCGGTCTCGAGCAGGCACTTCATGTCGCCGAACGCATTCGGATGCAAATCGGCGAAGTCGAATTTCCACCCGACACCATGTCGCACAGCCTTTCCGTCAGCGTGGGGGGCGCGGCATTCGGGCGAAATGCCGATTATGATGATCTGTTCCGTGTCGCCGACAAGTGCCTTTACTCGGCAAAGGCCGGCGGTCGTAATCAGGTCATATTCGAGCGACTGGTGGCTTAAAACCTCAACAGAGGGCCCCTAAACCGGAGGCACCGCCAGCATCGATACAACCTGCATCTTTACCTGCTGCAATCCCGGTTTCAATGTCGCATGGCTGTTAGCTCCATTGCGCTGACCAAGGCCTTTTTATGCGCGCGCAGCGTCTGCGGCGGATGCCGGGCACCAAAGAACACACCCCCCATAACTGACGTCGAGACATTAAAGCTAACGCATATGTTTCCGGGCCTTATTGCGATTGCTGGTCATTGCGGCCAGATCGAAACTTGCGGGGTGCAAGAGTGAAGCTTGATTTTTCAGCCACCGGCTGGGCCAGGGTCGTGGCCGGGGTTCTTGGCGGCACAATTTTCTGCATTGGCGCGGCGATGTTTATTGCCTCCTTCAGGTTTCACGAAATGTCTGAAGCGCGATTTCGCTACTCGATGATGGTCAACACCTTCCTGCCGATGGGACTTGCAGCACCGGCACTCTTCATGCTGCTCTACAAGATGCGGCAATTGGCGATGGCCCACCGCGAAATCAGCATCATCGCCTCGACAGACAGCCTGACAGCAGTGCTCAATCGCGGCGCCTTCAAGATGCTGGTCGACGCCTATCTCCAGCAGGCGATGCGGCAACCGGCACACAACGCCGGAGCGTTCCTGGTCATCGATGCTGACCATTTCAAAGGGATCAATGACCGCTTTGGTCACCAGAAGGGTGATGTCGCGTTGAAGATCATTGCCCAAACCATCCAGGACTCACTCAGGCAAGGCGACATCGTCGGGCGGATCGGCGGCGAGGAATTCGGCGTTTTCCTGCCAAAAACCGGCATCGCGCAGGCCCTCACAGTAGCCGAACGTATTCGTCTGCAAATCAGCGAGGCCGAGTTTCCGCCGAATGCCAGATCGCACACCCTTTCCGTCAGTGTAGGGGGCGCGGCTTTTGGTCGAAATGCCAATTATGACGATCTGTTCCGAATTGCCGACGAGTGTCTTTACTCGGCAAAGGCCAGCGGTCGCAATCAGGTGATATTCGACAGCCTGGCGGCGTAAGACCTCGCCAGGGGCTCTCCGGTCGTCGGTCGCTTAAGGCGCCCTGTGCCTGTAGACCAACACCTCCGGGCCGGGACGCTCCGCATCGAATTCCAGCACAGCGCCCAGCCGCTCGGCCAGTTTGCGCGAGCGGTGATTTTCAGGATCAATATGGCTGACCAGCGTCTTCAGACCCCGAACATTGAAGCCCCAATTGCGCAAGGCCAGCGCTGCTTCCGACGCGTAACCCTTGCCCTGGGATGCCGGGTAAACCAGCCAGCCGAGTTCATGCTCGGGAAACAGCGGTCCGTGATTGATACCGACCTGACCGAGACATTGCCCGCTCTTCCGGTCTTCGATCATCAGCGCACCCACACCCAGCAGATACCATTGCGCCAGATCATGACAGAACATCCCCCAGGCGTCCGCCAGAGTATGCGGCCCCTCCATGAACACCGCGTGATCGGACATCATCAGGCCCGCATAGGCCGGCCAGTCCTCCATGGTCTGTGGCCTGAGCAGCAGTCGGTCGGTTTCAAGTGTTGGTATCAAGGGGCTGGTCTCACAAATTTTGCGGCAGCGGATGCAAAACAGAATCGTTTTTCCCCACCCATGCCATAGAATGCTACCCTATAACGCTGTATTGAACCCATGACATCCCTTGCAGGGCAGTATCCGTACAGCGACTGATATCTGCCAATGCAGCTTTTAGGGTCCCGGAGCATGAAAGCCACAATCGATGACGCGTGATTATTCAGCGTTCCTGCCGTCAACAGCCAAGGGCGAGACCCCGAAGCCACCGGTATCAGCCCTGCAAAGCCTTGGCTGGCAGCCCTTCTTCGCCCAGCAGATCAGCATTGACGAGATGACCGAAACTCCCCCGGTCCGGGTCACCGAGGTGCACCGCAGCGGTTTGCGCGTGCTCGGAGACAACATCGACATGGTGGTGCCGCCACGTGTCGACGCCACCGTGGGAGACTGGCTGCTGCTCAATCATGAACTGCCAAGCGCAAGCCGGTTGCTGGAGCGCAAGAGCCTGATCAAGCGCCGCGCTGCCGGCCATGACCGCTCCATTCAGCTGATCGCCGCCAATATCGACACCGCATTCATCGTCACCTCCTGCAATCTCGATTTCAACGTCGCCCGGCTGGAACGTTACGTCGCGCTCGCCTTCGATGCCGGCGTGACCCCGGTGATCCTGCTGACCAAGTCGGATCTGTGCGAAGACCCCCGCGCATATGTCGAGGATGCCGAGACCATTTCCGACGATGTCGCGGTGCTGACGCTCAACGCCAAGAGCGACGAGCCGAAATTGAAACTGGCGCCCTGGTGCAAGCCGGGACAGACGGTCGCATTCCTTGGGTCTTCCGGCGTCGGTAAGTCAACACTAACCAATGCGTTGTCGGGAACCGAATCCGCCGCGACGCAATCCATCCGCGACGATGATGCCAAGGGCCGCCACACCACCTCGCACCGCCAGCTTCACATCCTGCCCGATGGCTGCGCCGTGCTCGATACGCCCGGCGTGCGCGAGCTTCAGCTCACCGAGGCCGAAGCCGGCGTCGCCGAAGTGTTTTCCGATCTCGATGCCCTGTCGCTGCAATGCCGCTTCAACAATTGCACCCATGTCAGCGAACCCGGCTGCGCGGTGCAGGCGGCGCTCAAGAGCGGCACGATTGACGAAGCGCGGCTGGCGCGCTGGCGCAAGCTGGTCGCCGAAGACCAGCACAATACCGCAAGCCTTGCCCAGAGACGCTCCAAGGACAAGGCGTTTGGCAAGATGATCAAGCAGGCCAAGAAGCACAAATCCAAATAGGTAAAAAAAGATCCCGCAGGCTCTCGCCAGCGGGGTCGCATTCAGGTCAGATCGAAAACCGGATCAGATTTCGCTCTGGCTGGTGATGATCTTGCCCACCAGACCATATTCCTTGGCGTCTTCGGCCGAGAGCCAGTAATCGCGGTCGGTGTCGGCGGCGATCTTTTCCACCGTCTGGCCGGTGGCCTTGGCGAAAATGGCATTGAGCCGCGCATTCATCTTGATGATCTCGCGCGCCTGGATCTCGATATCCGAGACCATCCCGCGGGTGCCGCCCGATGGCTGATGCAGCAGGAAACGGGTGTTGGGCAGGCAGAGGCGCTGCTCCTTGGGAACGGACACATAGATCAGTGCACCAGCGGAAGCAACCCAGCCAGTGCCGATGATCCAGACTTTTGGCTTGATGAAGCCGATCATGTCATGGATCGAATCGCCCGATTCAACATGGCCGCCCGGTGAGTTGACGAAAATCCGGATGTCATCGTCGCTGGCGGCAGCCAATGCAGCCAATTGCGCGCAGACCTTGTGCGCCAACTCCTGGGTGATGCCGCCATAGATGAAGATCGAACGCGATTTGAACAGGTTGGCTTCCGCTTCCTTGCCCAACGGCAGTTCTGTCGTCTTTTCGTCTTCGTCGCTCATAAGCCAGTCTCCGTGTGATTGCATGCTTCGCAGATAGTACGATACGGCGCGCGAAACAATGGCGCATTCTCAAACGAGCAAACGGCGCAACGTGAAAACGCTGCGCCGTTTGGAAATTCATTGTCACCTGCGGAGCTTGGATCAGCTCCTGCAGGTACCATTTGGCCGGGTGTCAGCCGCGTGCCACGGCCTTGTCGCCAGCCTGTTCAGGCCGCGGACGACGGTCGTTGCGGCGACGCCGCGACTTGGCCGGCTGGTCGCCATTCTGGTTGGCGCCGGTTGCCGGCTGATGCCGGTTGGCTGCAGGGGCACCGGCTTGCTGGCCATTGGCGGGCTTGCGGCCCTGCGGCTTGCCTGCGCCCTGGTTCTGACCGGGACGACGGCCCTGGCCTTGTGGCTTGGCGCCCTGCGGCCGTGCATCCTGGCGCGGACGCTGGGTGCGGTTGAGCGGTGCAAAATCGCCATCGGGATCAGCCAGCGCATCGACATAGGTGCCTTCCGGCGCCTTTTCGACGTTGATGGCTACCTTGAGCAGCTTTTCGATATCACGCAGCAGCGAGCGTTCGTCCGGTGCACAGAAGGTCACGGCCGTGCCCTCGGCGCCGGCGCGCGCGGTGCGGCCGATACGGTGAACATAGACTTCCGGCACATTCGGCAGTTCGTAATTGATCACCAGGCTGACGCCGGGAACGTCAATACCGCGAGCGGCAATGTCTGTGGCAATCAGCACAGGCACGGTGCCGGCACGGAAGCCTGCAAGCGCACGTTCGCGCTGGCCCTGCGACTTGTTGCCGTGAATGGCAGCACCGTTGATGCCGTCGGCTTCAAGCCGCTTGACGGCCTTGTCGGCGCCGCGCTTGGTGCGGGTGAAGACGATGACGCGTTCGCCCTTGCGGTCACGGATCAGCGATGCCAGTGCACCAATCTTGGCAGCTGTCGGCATGTGCATCACCGAATGCTCAACCCGGTCGGCCGTCTTCTTGGCCGGGATCACCGACACTTCAGTCGGGTTCTTCAAGTGACGCGAGGACAGCTCGCGGATTTCCTTGGGCATGGTTGCCGAAAACAGCAATGTCTGCCGCGCAGCCGGTGTCATGGCGAGGATGCGCTTGATTGCCGGCATGAAGCCGATGTCGAGCATCTGGTCGGCCTCATCAAGCACCACCACTTCGATTTCGTTGAGCGACACGGCACGCTGCTCGATGAGATCCATCAAACGGCCCGGGGTGGCGATAAGAATGTCAACGCCGCTGGCCAGCGCCTTGATCTGCGGGCGAACCGACACACCGCCAACCACAACGGTCGAGGTCATATTGAGCTTGCGGCTGTAGTCCTTGACGCTGCGGGCGATCTGGGCCGAGAGCTCGCGGGTTGGCGACAGGATCAGCGCGCGGGCTTTCTTCGGCGCGGCAGGCTTGCCTGGTGCCAGACGGTGCAGGATCGGCAGCGCAAAGGCTGCGGTCTTGCCGGTGCCGGTCTGTGCCAGGCCGATCACGTCGCGGCCCTCGAGCACCAACGGTATCGCCTGCACCTGGATCGGTGTCGGCGTTGTCAGGCGCAGGCCATCAAGCGTGTCGAGAATGGTCTTGGAAAGACCGAGTTCGGAAAACAACATGTAATAACTTTCAGATTTTTGGGCATACGTCTGTGCATGCGCTTGAGCGCTGCAATTCGCGGACCATGCCCGATCACAAAATATCCGCCGGCTACGGGAAAACCGCAATCGGAGGAGTTCGGGTTGGGCGCATCGCCGCTGGCCGACGCGAAAATTTAAAGGTGGATGTTAGGGGAAGTCAGAACACGCTAATCAACGAAGACGCGTGCAGCGGCCGAATGGGCCCCTATCCAGTTGCGTCCTTAGGCCTGACAATTGCGGCCATGTCAAGGCGCGCAGAGAGGTTTCTGCTGCGCCGCAGCAAACTTGCCTAACGTTTTTAAGGCTCTTTCCGCTCAACTGCGATGTTGGCGGCAACACTGCGAATGGACTTTCCGGGCGTCAGGGCAATCGCCGAGATAACGATGACACAGGCGATCCACTGGGCGCCGCCGACGGGTTCACCAAAGGCGAACCAGCCAACCAGAAACATGGTAGGCAGTTCGAAACTGCCGGCTATTGCCGTCCTGGCTGTGCCGATGACAGGTGCTGCCACGGTATAGAGCAATTGCGGCACAAGCGCCGAGCCGAAGGCGATGCCGGCCACCAACCACCAGCCTGACACAGTAACCGGCAACAGTGCAGCAACCGGCGTCGCCACCATCAGCGGCAAGAGCCCGAGCACCGAGCCAAGGCTGACGCAGGCGATGCGCACCACCGGTTTGAGCACCGTTAGCTTGTGCACCAGCACATTGATACCGAACCCGAACCCCAGCGGAGCAGCCAACGACAAAACAAGCGCCGGAACCTGATCAGGGGTGATCGCACCGGGCGACGTGGCGAGCGCAGCCGCCGCGACAATCATAAGGGACGCCAGAATGGCCCGCCGAGACGGTGTGTCGCCGAACACCAGCCAGGCAATCATCAATGTGAAAACCGGATAGGTCATGTAGAGAACACCGACGGTCGACACCGGCGCAATTTCGACAGCACGAACATAGCCGATCCAGCCAACCCCCATGCTGACACCGGCGACGATACCCCACAAAAGTGCAGTCCATCGAGCCCTGGCCCGCCATACGAAAGGCAGAAGCACGGTTGCCGCAAAGGCATAGCGGTAAAAGGCGATGGAGTGCGGCGCCATGCCTTCAGCTGTCAAACTGCGTGCGAAATAGGGAACGAGACCAAAGCCTACCGAAGCCGCGATCACGGCGAGCGTTGCAAGTCCGGAGCCAATGAGATGCGGGTGGTCGATATGCTCTGCGCTCATGTCGTGTGAGTATCAGTCAGCATTGCAGCGGGCAATCCGCCTCGAACGAGGCGCAGGCAGCACCGCCAAAGACTGAACGCCGCGAAAAGGCTTGGAGAACCGCCCTTGCTGCCGATAGCATCACGACAAACGATTCACATGAGGAAAATCGGATGAACATCGAGATGATCCGCGCTGCGCAGGCCCGGCTGGAAGGCCATGTCCGGCGCACGCCTTTGCTCAGCTCTCCATTCCTTGACGAGATGGCAGGCCGGCGCGTCTGGATCAAACCTGAGTGCCTGCAACACACCGGCAGTTTCAAGTTTCGCGGCGGCTGGTCAGCGGTATCGGGGCTGGATCCTGATGCCCGGGCGCGCGGCGTCATAGCCTTTTCCAGCGGCAATCACGCACAGGGCGTGGCGCTGGCGGCACAGCGCCATGGTGTGCGGGCGATCATCGTCATGCCTTCGGATGCACCACAGATGAAAATCGACAACACGCGGGCTATGGGCGCCGAGGTGGTTCTTTTTGACCGCGCGAAGGACGACAGGAACGCGATTTGCGCCCGGCTGTCGGAAGAGCAGGGCCTCACCCTGATCGTGCCCTATGACAATCCCCTGGTGATTGCAGGCCAGGGAACCTGCGGGCTGGAAATCGCCGAACAGGCCGCAGCGGAGGGCATCACCAAGGCGGATGTCCTGGTTTGCTGCGGCGGCGGCGGCTTTACTTCCGGAGTCGCGCTGGCGCTCGAGGCAGATGCCCCGGAACTGCGGGCACGCCCGGTGGAACCAGAAGACTTCGACGACATGGCCCGCAGCCTGGCGTCAGGCCACATCGAGCGCAACAGCCGCCTCTCCGGCTCCCTTTGCGATGCGATCATCACCCCGCAGCCGGGAAACCTGACCTTTCCGATCGTGTCGCGGCTTGCCGGCCCGGGCTTGGTGGTAACCGAGGACGAAGCGCTTCACGCCATGGCAGTTGCTTTCTCCCGGCTCAAGCTTGTCGCTGAACCCGGCGGTGCGGTCGCGTTGGCCGCAGCTCTTTTCCACCCCGACGAAATCGAAGGCGAGGACGTGATCGTCACGATTTCCGGCGGCAATGTCGATACGGCTGTGTTTCGCATGGCATTGGACAGATTTGGCGGCTGACGGCTTCACCTCTGAGAGCGGCGCTCAGCCCAGCAGGACGCCTTCATCCTTGGCCTTGTGGCCGGGCTCGACGTGAATGATGACCTGAACGCCTTCCACTGCCTGTTTGAGCGCTGTTTCCAGTCGGTCGCAAATTTCATGCGAGTGCTCGACCGTCATCTCGCCATCTACCACCAAGTGGAATTCAACGAATGAGATCCGGCCCGCCATCCGGGTGCGGATATCATGGGCCTCTATGGCGCCATCGGCTTCAGCCTTGATGATCTCATGGATGCGCAACTCATCAACGGGATCAATCGCCCGGTCCATCAACCCGTCAACAGAGGACGCAATCACCTTCCAGCCCTGCCACAGCACATTGAACGCCACGATCAGCGCCAGCAGCGGATCCAGTCGTGGCTGATCAAAGGCTAGCGCCAGACCAAGGCCGACAATCACCCCCACCGAGGTAACAACATCCGAAAGAATATGATGTCCGTCGGCCTGAAGCGCCGGTGACCGATGCCGACGGCCGATGCGCAACAGCACAAATGCCCAGACGCCATTGATGATCGCCGCGCTGCCATTGACCGCAAGGCCCAGCATCGGTGCCTCAATACGCTTGGGCGCCATCAGCCCGCCCACCGCCTCATTCACGATCAGCAACGCCGCCACCACAATCAGCACGCCTTCCAGAACGGCGGAAAAATACTCGGCCTTGTGGTGTCCGTAAGGGTGACCGATATCAGCCGGTTTCTGCGCGTAGCCAATGGCGAAGAAGGCCGCCAGAGCCGCGATCACATTGACGATGGATTCCAGCGCATCGGAATAAAGCGCGATCGAGCCGGTCAGGTGCCAGGCGACAAATTTCAGTCCCATCACCCCGAAAGCCAGGGGAATGGACCAGAACGCCAGATGGCGAATGGTCTTTGAGGCCTGCGGCATCCGGACTATTCCTGAAGCGAAGCGATATAGGCGACAATCGCGTCAACCTGCTCCGGCGTTGCAATGAATTCCGGCATGTCGGGATGACCCGAATAGATCCGGCCATCGGCAAAGGCCTCTTCCAGCGCATCCATTGGAAAGCTGTCGGACAATTGGCGGAAAAGCGGCGCATCCTTGTGCGAGCTGGCGTCGGCTGCGCCAACAGCATGGCATTTGCCGCAATTGGTTTCGACCAATTCCCGGCCCTGGTCAATCTCCGCGGGCTCTTGGGCCGATGCAGGGCCAAAGCCCACGGAGAGGCACAGTGCCAGAGTGACGAAAATGGCCGGGAAAAAGTTCCTGCCGAGTCCGAGGATCTTGGTCATGCCGCTTCCACCTTGTTCCTGCGCGCCAGATGCGCCACCACATTTTCGATCATCCGCATGCCGGCATCCTGCCCCAGTGTCATGATCGATTCCGGATGGAACTGCACGGCCGCAATCGGCAGGCTCTCATGCTCGATCGCCATGATCACCCCGTCATCGGTTTCCGCGGTAACACGGAATTCCTTTGGCATTGTGGCATAATCGGCAAAAATCGAGTGATAGCGTCCGACCGTGACTTCCTTTGCCAGACCGGAAAAGATGATCCCGTCGGGCACGACCCGGATCCGCGACGGTTTGCCGTGAACCGGCACCGCCAGTTCGCGCAAGGATCCGCCGAAACTCTCGGTCAGCGCCTGCAGGCCCAGACAAACGCCAAACACCGGAAGCTCGCGGGCGAGGATTTTCTTGATGGTTGCGGCGCAATCGAAATCCTTGGGCCGTCCCGGGCCGGGAGACAACACCACCAGGTCGGGCGAGACACGGTCGAGCACCGCATCATCGACCGGAGCGCGCACGGTGGTAACCTTGGCGCCGGTCTGGCGGAAATAATTGGCCAGCGTGTGGACAAAGGAATCCTCGTGATCGACGAGCAGGATCGAGACCCCCTCGCCCACCTTGGCGGTTTCCCGGCCAGCAGAACCGGCATTGCCCAGTCGCGCATCGCGGATCGCCGACAGCATCGCAGATGCCTTCAGCTCGGTCTCGGCTTCCTCTTCCTCAGGATTGGAATCAAACAGCAAGGTGGCTCCGGCCCGAACTTCGGCAATGCCATCCTTGATGCGGATGGTCCGAAGCGTCAGTCCGGTGTTCATGTCGCCATTGAAACTGACCATGCCGACCGCACCACCATACCAGGCCCGCGGGCTCTTCTCGTTGTTTTCAAGAAACCGCATCGCCCAGAGTTTCGGCGCGCCGGTCACCGTCACCGCCCAGGCGTGGCTCAGAAACCCGTCAAATGCATCCATGCCGTCGCGCAGACGGCCTTCGATGTGATCGACGGTGTGAATAAGCCGCGAATACATCTCGATCTGACGGCGGCCGATCACCTTGACCGACCCCGGCTCGCAGACCCGGCTCTTGTCGTTGCGGTCAACATCCGAGCACATGGTCAGTTCGGATTCGTCTTTTTTCGAATTGAGCAGTTTGAGAATTTGCTCGGAATCCGAGATCGCGTCATCGCCGCGCTTGATGGTTCCCGAAATCGGGCAGGTCTCGATCCGGCGGCCATTAACCCGGACGAACATCTCCGGCGATGCACCGACGAGATATTCCTGGTTGCCGAGATTGATGAAGAACGAATAGGGCGACGGGTTGATGGTCTTCAGCCGCCGGCTGATTTCCGACGGACGTGCTTCGCAGCGCTCGAAGAAAGTCTGCCCCGGCACAACCTCGAACAGGTCACCGCGCTTGAAGCTTTCCTTGGCGCGCTTGACCAGTTCGGCATATTCACCCGGCGTATGGTCGCCGCGCGCCGGAATGCTGTCAGCCGGTTTGAACGGCTCCGGCACGATTGTCGCGTCCCGTCCCTCGGTGGTCACCCCGTCGAGCGCAAAGTCGTAGCGGTCGATCCAGGCTTTTGCCGCATGGTGGTCGACCACAAGGATTTCATCTGGAAGGAAAAGCAGCAGATCGCGCTGCTCCTCGTCCCGGGTCAGCTTTTGCGGCACCGAGTCGAACTGAAACGCCAGATCATAGCCAAAGGCGCCATAGAACCCGATATTGCCGTCTTCGGCCGAATGAAACAGGTCGATAATGACCCGCAGCACCGAAAACACCGTTGGCGCACGAGAGCGCTCTTCCTCTGAAAACACCCGATCGGGTTCCGCGACATCAATTTTGATGCATTGAGGGTCGCGTTCTGAAATCGCAAATTCCGCATGCCCCTCAAGCCGGCCCGCAAGGATTGATAGCAGGGCTTCGCCGCGGCCATTATAGGCTTCAATGGTGAGCTTGCGCCCTTGCGACGAGATACCAAGCGGTGGATCGACAATCGCCGTATCCCAGCGGGTGTAACGGCCCGGATATTCGTAGTTGGATGAAAACACCGCGCCGCGCCGGCTGTCGAGCGCATCGATGTAATCCGAAATCGCATCCGCATAAGGCGTTTCACGGCGCCGCCGCGTCACCTGCACACCGCCACGCGTCTGATACTGCGCTGCGCTGTCTGAAAGTACCGTCGTGCCCATAGTCAAACTCCGTTTGAACCGGTCCGGATAATTGGCGCCGGCGGGTCAAACAAAAAGCCGCCGGACCTTGAGGTCCCGGGCGGCTTGTTGATCTCTAACGCGCATGCGTGGTCAAGGCCGCCTAGAAGCGAACCCACCACCAATTGTTCTGTGCCACGTGCATCGTCATGACAAAGCTCTTAGCGCAGCCCGGGAAATGCTTCAAGTGGATATGCATGTTTCAGCTATCATCGCTTCCGTGCGCGGCAGGATGTGGGGACGCGACCCACAATGACCAGGCTGCGAAATCGTCGTCTGCGCGGCACATCATTATCGCGGTGAGCTGCATCGACAGAAGGCTTGACATCACCCCCGGCATACACCACATTTTAGCGATGAAGTTGTATCGGACCCATAGTGCTCGTTTGTTCAGGGCTTTTCCCATCGCGGAAATCTTACCCTCGGTTCGGTGACCTGCGCCCCCGAACCGCGGGGGTATGATTTGCGGATATCCGGACCTGTCTGACAGACTTCGCACACACCGCATACGGCGTAACAGTTCATAAAATCTCCAGAAACCCACACCCGAGTCGCCTCGACCGGGCCAACCTGAATGCGTGGACAGTTCAATGCTGCAGAAAAACCGGCGCAAGCCCAGAATTACGATCAGCGAAGGTGATTATGAACGGCTCAGCAATCTGGTGACCGCTCATGAAAAGCGTGGCCTCGAGATTGCGACAAGCCTGGCAGAAGAACTCGACCGCGCCCGCATTGTCAGTGACAAAACCATCTCTGACGCCGTTGTTCGCATGGGTTCGGAGGTAACCTATGTGATCGATGGCGATCACGGCAAAAAGATTGTTCTGGTTTATCCAGCCAACGCCAACATCGAGGAAGGTCGCGTCTCGATCACCACACCGGTTGGCACCGCTTTGATTGGCCTGAAGGCAGGGCAATCGATCAATTTTGCAGCGCGCAACGGCCAGATCCACGATCTGACAGTCACCGAGGTCACCCAGCTCGCAAAGGCTGAATGATCACCATGACCGGCTTTTCACACCCACTCGGAATTTTTCTTCTGACAGGGTCACATCCCCTGCATCGGGTCCTGTCCGATGCAGGGGAGACGGAAGTCCCTGACCTTAAATAGCGCCGGCAGTACCATCGGCGCGATCGGAGATCCGCCATGTGGAAAAACCAAGCCTGCATTTTGACGAGCAAGGACTTCACCATCCTTGAGACCATGTATGACCGTCGGCACACGCTGACCGATTGCGTTCGTCTATTGCTCAAACAAAAGCTCGACCACACGACTGTGGTGTTCACTGACGATATCGACGGCAACATCATCACACTCAACAGTCGTGTACGCTTCCGCGTCAGCGACCGGCAGCCGCAAACCGCGATCATCACCCAAAGCCCAATGCACGGGGTGGTGGGCCAAAGCCTGTCATTGGAAACGGCGCGCGGAATGGCACTGCTCGGGTTGCCGGAAGCAGTGGAGTTTTCATTGCCCGGTCAGTTTGGCGAAGCACCCGAGCGCCTTGTTGTGGTTTCAGTCCAGTTCCAGCCAGAAGCCGCGCGGCGGGAACGCTTGAACAAGGAACTCGCTCGCCCCTCGCTTCGGCTGGTTCACGATGCCGCGCTCAGCCGCTGAAGGCCGCATGAGGTCGGAACAAGGCATTCCAGCACAACGCGAAGCAAACAGAAAGGGCCGCCGGCCCAACGGCTGCCGGCGGCTTCAAACGGGTTTTGCGGTCAGGCATTTTCGACATTGATACGCCGCCAGATCGCCTCCGACAGTGAATAGGCCGAAAACAGGAAGAACCCTGCCCCGGTTGCACCGAGCAGCCAGGCGCCCAGCGGCAGGCCGGCAATGAAGCCGAGCGCATCGGCAAGGCTCGCCCTGCCCTCTTCACCCGCAAGGCCATGCCGGAACAACAGAAAGGCGATGACGAGAAATATCACTCCGCGCGCGCACAGTCCGCCGATCGCCGCCATGTCGATCCATCGCATCACCGTTTCAGGCGCCTCGATGTGATCGCGATATTTGCGACGGATAGCTTTCCAGATATGCGCGACGCCAACAATGGCGAAGATCGAACTTAAAATGACCGACACCGGCCCGGCGCCGATAAAGGCTGCGGCGGTGCGGGCGAAGCCGTCGCCGGAACCGTCCGACGATACCGTACCGCCCCACCACAGCGAGAATGTGTAGACCATCAGAAATCCGTAACTCGCAGCCGATCCGACTAGCCCGGCACGCACCGCCAGGCCCCTCGGTTTGAACCCGTGTTGATCAGTGTCAAACACTGCCTGAACCAGACGCCAGCTACAGTAACCGGCAAGGCTGAAGATCAGCAGTGGCGCCAGAACGGCGCTTGCCGTGGATTGGGTGATGAAGCGAACCGCATCCTTGGAATCGCCGCCGCTGCCAGTGGTCAGCGCCGCGCTGATGATGAAGAAGGCCAGCACCAGATAAACCACGCCACGTGCGCCATAGCCAAGCCGCGCAAACGGTTTGAACCAGTCATGCCAGTTTGTCGGTTTCGCCGTTGCAATGCTCATGGCTTGTCTCCGGATTCGATCTGGACCCGGCTGTGATGTTTGAGAAAATGCAGGATCAGCCAGGATAAACTCGCCCAGGCAGCACCCAGCGCCCAGCCTGCGGCAACATCGCTTGGCCAGTGAACGCCGAGGTAAACCCGGCTGACACCGACAATGACGGCCACGAACACCGCCACCGCCAGCACGTAGATCCGCGCCCGACGATCGGTGAGAAACCCTATCACCAGCGAAGCAAGCGTCAGATAGGCGACTGTTGTCACCATGGCGTGCCCGCTCGGAAAGCTCAGTGTGTGAACTGTATCAAGGTGATCAACCAGATCGGGTCTTGGGCGCCCGTAATACTGCTTCAGCGTCTGGCTGAGCAACGCGCCCGACCCGACAGCCAGCACCGCATAGAGCGCAGCACCATATCGCCGGGTGACGATGAAGAACCCGGCGACCGCCGCAAGCGTCAGGATAATGAGCGGAAAACCGCCAATGGAGGTGACTTCGACGGCGGTTTCCTGAAGCCAGGCCGGCCCCAGAGGGGTGGAGGGGTCTCCAGGTACCCGCAAGCTCAGGAACAGCATCTCGTCGAATTTGCGGATTTCGCCTTCGGCCATTTCCTCGGCGATTTCGATGAATGCATAGACACCCAGTGTCAGGATCGCGAAAAGCACGACCGGCAGCCGGTGCGCGTTGCCGTTGCGGATGCCGCGGACAAGCCATTCCGTGACACGGTTTGATTTCAAAAATGTCGTCATGCGATGCCCGGCCCCTCTCGGTATTGCAGATATAAACCCGCTCGGCGCCGCTTCGTTCCACACAATCCGCTCACACCGGCGCCAATCATGACAAATGCTTAATCTACCGGTCACTCCCCGGAAAGGTGGCAAACGTCATCGTGATCAGGTCCAGACGCAAACAATCAACCGCCAAGGGGAACCTCATGGACCGCCCACTCTCATATCTTCTCATCGCCGGCGTCACCATTGCCGGCATTGCTGCAAGCGCACTTGCGGCCGAGGCTGCATCGGGATCGGTAGCGATCACCAAGAGCCGCGGCAATATCTGCATGACATCGAACGGATTGCCCGATCACTCCACCGGCAAATTTCCAAATGCCGGAAATCCGAACAGGATTTCGGCGCAATTCATCGAGGTCTGCGTGCCGGAAAACCCGGTCAAGACGTCTCACGCCACCCAATTGCGCGGCTCCACCGGCTTTGCGCTCAATGGCGTCATGATCCGCCCCGGCACGGCGGATTACTACGATCCATCCTCGCCACGAGGGTTCAGCCGCAACCGCTCCTCAGGCTGGCTGCTCGACGGCAAGGGCGCAGGCTCGATGCTTGGGCTGGACAAGAACAATGCCCATGTCGACAACCGCGGTCTCTACCATTACCACGCCAAGCCGACCGGATTTCTCAAAGGCAAAAACGCCACTCTGGTCGGCTTCGCCGCTGACGGTTTTGAAATCCACTATGCCGGCTCGAAAGCCAAATCCGGCTACACGCTCAAACCCGGCAAACGCAAGGGCGGGCCCGGCGGCAAGCATGACGGCACCTATGTGCAGGATTGGCAGTTTACCGGCGGATCGGGCAAGCTCGACCGGTGCAATGGAGGCAAGCTGAACGGGGAATTCGTCTATTTTGTCACCGACAGCTATCCCTATTTCCCGCATTGCGCCTGGGGCAAGGTCAGCCGCGATTTCGGCAGGCCCTGACCCGAACGCGCCCCGTGTCCGGATTGCCTGCCGCGGTCCGGACACGTTGCTGTTTGCCTTTGCCGACCCCATGTGAAGGTGAGAACGGTTGATCCTCATCAAGGATACGAAGGCCTGCTGGGCCTATGAATGATCGACCACACTCATGTTCACCATCAGGCAAGGAGAAATCCAATGAATGATCAGGACGGCAAGGCAAGGAAGACTTTCACCGAAGAAATCGAAGTCATGGGCAGTCAGCTCATTGAGCAGGTCAAGGATCTGCTGAAGCAAGGCAATGTCCGGCAACTGCGCATCAAGACCTCCGACGGCGACATCGTGCTGGAAACGCCATTGACCTTTGGTGTGGTCGCTGGCGGCGCCGTGGCGCTTGCAGCCCCATGGCTGGCCATCCTCGGCGCCATCGCGGCATTTGTCACCAAGGTCAAGGTGGAAGTTGTCCGCGAAGTTGACGAAGCAGATGACAACCTGGCGCAAAGCCAGCCCGACGCTCCGGACGTTGAGCCTGCTCCAAAGCCCAAAGCTACTTCCCGCAAAGCCGCAGCCCCGAAAAAAACCGCAGCCAAGGCGAAGGCGACCGGCAAGGCGAAATCCTCACCCAAGACAAAGCCAGCCGGCAAAGCAAAACCATAGGCAAACGGCCGTATGTGAGGCGGCTCCTCTGTCATCAGCATGTGCCCCGCAGCCGATAGGCATCAATGTTGGCTGATGGGCTGTGCGGCGCGAGGCGCGATGGTTAGCCTACGCCCGGAAGGATCATTGTGAGCGAAGACACCAGTACCGTTTCAGACCCATCGCCTTGCGTCACAACCCCACAGCAGATCGCGGCGTGCCGCAGTCTGCTCAATGACTATAGTGCCAGGATCGAGTCCGACAGCAACGCGCTCTTTGCCGACTGGCAGATGGAAATCGAGCGTCCGGAGTTTTGCACCGGTGCACGCAACCTCGCCTTCTATCTGGCCGCCCGTCACCATGATCTGACCGGCCTTCAATCGAGCCTCTCGGTGCTCGGCCTGTCCTCTCTGGGACGAGCCGAATCGCATCTGCGCCAATCGCTCGCCGCCGTCAGCGCCACGCTCGACGGCCTGTCCGGTCTGCCGGCAAACTGGCCCGAGCCCTCAGCGCTTGACGCAGGACTGGCGCAGATCACGCGCGATCAGGCACGTTTCTTTGGAGATTACCCCGACAAGCGCAACACCCGCATCATGGTGACCATGCCGCCGCAGGGCGCCACCGACCCTGGCTTTGTTGATCAACTGGTCGAGGCCGGCGCCAGTTGCTTCCGTATCAATTGCGCCCATGACGGCCCCGAGGCCTGGGCGGCGATGATCGGGAACATTCGCGCCGCCGCCCAAAAGGCAGGCAGGCTGTGCCCTGTGCTGATGGACATTGCCGGACCGAAATGCCGGATCGAAAGCATCAGTCCGGGCAAATCCACCCGGCTGTTTCGTGGCGATCGTTTCAGGCTGCTGGCAAAACCAGCCAAAAAGAGCAAACGGCTGCCGTCCATCACCATCACCTTTCCAGACATCGTCACCAAGCTGCAACCCGGACTCCAGATCTGGATCGATGATGGCAAGATCGGCGCGCGCGTTGTCGAACTCACTGACGATGGGGCCGTGCTGGAAGTCACCGTTGTGGCCGACAAGGGCAAGAAACTGAAGCTCGAAAAGGGTATCAATTTCCCGGCCATCGATCTCGATATCGAACACCTGACCGTTACCGATCTGGCCATTCTTCCTTTTGTCGCAGCCCATGCCGACATTATCGGCTGTTCCTTTGTGCAGCGCCCGGAAGATATTCGCGGTCTGATGGCTGAACTCGGCAAGCACCGCGGCGAAAAACCACCGCAACCGCTGCTCCTGAAAATTGAAACCGGGCTCGCGGTGCGCAACCTGCCGCGGCTGATTGTTCAGGCAGGCTCGCATCAACCGGTCGCCGTCATGATAGCTCGCGGCGATCTGGCGATGGAAATCGGAACCGAACGCTTGTCGGAGGTTCAGGAAGAAATCCTCTGGCTCTGCGAGGCTGCCCACATCCCGGTGGTCTGGGCCACCCAGGTGCTCGAAACACTCTTGAAAACCGGTGCACCGTCGCGCGCTGAGGTGACCGATGCCGCCATGGGTCAGCGCGCCGAATGCATCATGCTCAACAAGGGGCCCTATATTGCAGAAACTATTCGCTTTCTTGCAGGCATTTTGCGTCGTATGGATCGTCATCAGTTCAAGAAGACGGCTCGCCTTTCGGCACTGACCTCCTGGCGCGGTCCGCAACCACTCTAACGGGATAGACCGATGCGCCGGATTTATCTGATCCCCGCCATTTTTGTCACTCTGGCTGGGTTTGATCTCCCTCTCCAGGGGCCGGTCCCGGTCGACAAACCTCTGCAGTCAACCGTCCCCGCAGAAAAAGCGCCAACTTCCGCACAAGAAGCAACGCCGGATGTGTCATCCGCAGACAAAAAGCCTCCGTCCTTGCCCGGCGTCATCGCGCCTGAAGAGACCGACGCTGCTCTGGCCATTTGCGAAACCGAACTCAACACTCTTGGCGTGACATTTGAAAAACTTGATCCGGTCATCGGGGAGAATGGCTGCGGCATCAACGCACCCTATGCGATAACCGAAATAGCCAAGGGCGTGGCGCTAAGACCTGCAACCCAATTGCGCTGCAAGACTGCTGTCGCACTCGCGCGCTGGATCGGGGCAGTCGTCCTTCCCGCAACATCAGCTTTTCCGGACGAGGTTCACCTCAAGGCCATCAATCACGGCTCGACCTATGTCTGCCGGCGGCGCAACAATCTGCCAACCGGCAAGATGTCGGAGCATTCGATCGGCAATGCCGTCGACGTTGTGAATTTCGAATTTGAAGGGCGAAAGCCGATCGGCATTTCACCACGCAGCGGTGACGGCAATATGGATGAAGCTTTCCAGCGCGCGGTTCGCGCCGGCGCATGTCTTCATTTCACAACCGTCCTTGGCCCCGGCGCCAATGCCAGCCATGACGACCATCTCCACCTCGACATCGCCAAGCGCAACCGCGGCTATCGACTGTGCCAGTGACGGCAGGCCAATGGGGTGGATTGATTGCCAAGTCTTCCGTTCAAAGCAGGCTTTCGATCTCGCCAATGTAATTGAGACAAAATCCCCGACGCTGAAAATTGCACACGCTCAGGTAGCGATTTCGAAACGGTTGCGACATAGGCTGCGCCCACATCAAACCGCGCAATCGGAGATCGCCGTGAAGTGGGTCGCGATAATTTTATCAATCACCATACCGGCGTCGATTATAGGATTTTTGAATCCTGAGATTATCATATATCTATTGTTCACCGGCGTCGGAATACCGATATCTTTTCTGATTATTGCAGCCCCTACAATATCTTTATACACCATACTGTCTCTTTGGATTTCCGTACTGATAAAAGCAGAACGCACCAAGAAGGTAATTCTATCTGTAGTTTCTGCGATATCCATTCTGTGGATATTGCCAGCCACGATAAATTTGCTAGCAAAACTATCAGCAAACTCAGAATACATTTCAGGCGATTTCAGCGACATCGCGCGCCCGATGATTGCAACCACAATTGCGGTTCGCCAGGACGTGGGAATTTATCCGGTCAAGGAAAGCAAATGCGACGGGTTTTGTTTGCATGCGCTTTTGACAGGCGCCGCGGATAGAATTTTGATGTTGCCCACCACACGCCCATTTGCTGATATCGATCCGGAAATGGAATTGCTGAGTTACCGATTTGAAAAGCGGGACAGCTGTCCCCTCATCAATATCAGCTCGAATTCCTCTCAATTTTCATTGCCAAGAAAACCGGGCGACAGTCGAAAACAGCCAAATGCTGCAGAAGAGGCCAGGCTTCGGATTAGCGAAGGTCAATGCCTTATTGAAGAAAAAGCTAAGCTGTCTGATGCCGACATGATTCTGTCACGGGGACAATTCCACAGTGCAGATACCAGGAAAATCTACTCGTACTCGCTGACAGCAGATACATTTTCAGTTCAAAGGATTACCGCCCACGCACGAAACGCCAAGGGTGAGTTTGAACCGGTTTTCAGAAGCACGACGGGCCAATACAGGCCCCTGTTTGCACCCTTGATCCCGACATTTGTGAGCTCTGGACAGCTTCACGTTAAACCAGGGTGGCTCAGAACCAAGAAAAGCCTGACAGCCCGCCGCAAGGGAGTCCAGACTTCCGACTGGGTCCACTTTCTGACTGAGACCCTTGGTCTGGATTTGGAGTTGAATGCGGGCGACAGGAATCAAAAATACCGTGCGCTTATCGAGACCTTGCTTGAAAGCAGCAATCCGCCAAAAGCATCCGACATCATAATGATCGACGCCTTTTTTGACCAACTCGACACCTGGAAGAAGCCGGGAATAAGTATCGTAGACGGAAACCTTGTGCTTCGCATTCTTGATCGGCCCGACTACCCTCCTCCTTCCGTACTGCATGCCGTTACTCAAAAGGTGATCAATGGCGGCGACCGCCAGGAGATGAGCAACTGGGTTGCGATATTGCTCAACAATCTAAAGGCTGGGCAGACTTGGTCGAATGACCTTCCTGTCGATTGGGGGACGGCAATTCGCCGGATTAGCTCCGGATTTACCCGAATCCCTGCTGACTACATGGTGCCCTACTACGATGAACTTACAGAAATCGCTGCCAATCCGGACATGCAACGTCATGCCGGCGAGGTCATCGCGAAACTGCACTTTTTTGGAGATCGTGCGGTCCCGACACTGCTTGACCTGGTCTATCGACGCTTGGAAAAGGCTGAAAATGACAATGAAAGACGCGAGCTGATATCAATCTACAAAACCGGTTTGTACGGTCTTTGTTTGGCGGGAGAAACCGCACCAACCGCATTGGCTCCATTGATGGATCTGGTGCAGAATCAAAGTTTTCTTCTACAAGATAAACTGATGGTTCACAGCCTGATCCGGATGGGCGCGGATCCCGAACAGTTGTGGCGAAAATTCAGAAACAACCAGCTTTCCTACGAGAACGCAGAAAGCGAGGAAAACTCCCGACTAAGATTTGATCACATGGTGCAACGTACAGAAATGGAACACTGGCGTTGCCCTCGATAATCAGCTTCAGACGACGCCCCAGCCCATTTCAGCGCCGCGCATCCAATTGAATGCGGGGCGCTGTAACTGGTTGAATTGATGCATGTTGCGTTAGAACAACCCTTCGATTTGCCCCTTGTCATTGAGATAGATCTTTTCCGAAGACGGCGTTCTGGGCAGGCCCGGCATGGTCATGATCTCGCCGGTGATGACGACAATAAAGCCCGCACCGGCAGACAATCGCACCTCGCGTACCGGAACAGTGTGATCGGTTGGTGCGCCGCGCAGGTTCGGGTCGGTGGAGAATGAATACTGCGTCTTGGCCATGCAGATCGGCAGATTGCCATAGCCCTGCTCTTCCCACTGCCTGAGCTGCTCGCGCACGGATTTCTCCGCAATCACCTCGCCTGCGTGATAGATCGACTTGGCGATGGTCTCGATCTTTTCAAACAGCGGCATCTCGTCGGGATAGAGTGGCGCGAACTGTGCCTGGCCGGACTCGGCCATCTCCACCACCTTGTGAGCCAGATCCTCGATTCCCGCCGAGCCCAGCGCCCAGTGCTTGCACAGGATCGCCTCGGCGCCGAGTGTCGCGACATAGTCCTTCACCGCCTGAACTTCAGCCTCGGTGTCGGAAACAAAGTGATTGATCGCAACCACCACCGGCACGCCGAATTTCTTCACGTTCTGCACATGCCGGCCGAGATTGGCGCAGCCCTTCTCGACGGCGGCGACGTTTTCGGTTCCAAGGTCGTCCTTTTTGACGCCGCCATTCATCTTCATCGCCCGCACGGTGGCGACGATCACGGCGGCATCAGGCTTCAGCCCGGCCTTGCGGCACTTGATGTCGAAGAATTTTTCCGCACCCAGATCGGCCCCGAAGCCTGCTTCGGTGACGACGTAATCGGCCAGCTTCAGCGCCGTCGTGGTGGCCACCACCGAGTTGCAGCCATGCGCGATATTGGCGAATGGCCCGCCATGCACGAAGGCGGGATTGTTTTCCAGCGTCTGCACCAGGTTTGGCTGCATCGCGTCCTTGAGCAGAACCGTCATGGCGCCATCGGCCTTGATGTCGCGGCAGTGGATCGGGGTCTTGTCGCGGCGATAGGCGACAACGATGGCGCCCAGCCGCTCTTGCAAGTCCTTCAGATCCTTGGCCAGGCACAGGATCGCCATGACTTCCGAGGCTACGGTGATGTCAAAGCCGGTCTGGCGCGGAAATCCGTTGGCCACGCCACCGAGATTGACCACGATGTCGCGCAGCGCCCGGTCGTTCATGTCCATCACCCGGCGCCAGACAATCCGGCGCGCATCGATTTCAAGCTCGTTGCCCCAGTAGATGTGGTTGTCGATCATCGCCGAAAGCAGATTGTGGGCGCTGGTGATGGCGTGGAAGTCGCCGGTGAAATGCAGGTTCATTTCCTCCATCGGCACCACTTGCGCCATGCCGCCACCCGCAGCGCCGCCCTTCATGCCGAAATTCGGCCCGAGCGAAGCTTCGCGGATGCAGATCATCGCCTTCTTGCCGATGCGGTTGAGCCCATCTCCCAGGCCCACCGTGGTGGTGGTCTTGCCTTCACCCGCAGGCGTCGGATTGATCGCGGTGACCAGGATCAGCTTGCCGTTGGGCTTGTCCTTTTGCCGCGCAATGAAATCGGCCGAAACCTTGGCCTTGTCATGACCGTAAGGAACCAGGTCCAGTTGCGGGATGCCCAGCTTCTCGCCAATCTCCATGATCGGCTTCTTGGTTGCCCCCCGGGCAATCTCGATATCGGATTTGTACTCAGCCATGGTGTTGTTTTCCTCTTCCCCACCGGTCCGCATCCCCCGCGCGACCCTAGCCAATGAATAGAGCCCGAAAGCCCAATCCATGCTTGCATGAAACGGGACGCCCAATGCGCCAATTGCGACATGCGGGGACCGCGCACTGAACTGCGCTTGCATTGCGATGCGATGTTACCTGCTGCCTTTCTGGCAGCGCCGTGTGTTGCGTGCAACACGCACATCATTATAAGGGGTCAATAAAGCCCGATCCGGCAGCGCAACTGGCTGGATTAATCCACAAAATGCAAGACAGGTTAAAGACCGCCTCCGCTCGAAGCTGTACCGATTGCAGCAATGTAACCCGGTGAAGACAGCGCTACCGCCACGCAGGCGCCTTCCCGCACCGCGCGATGATCCAACCGCCGCCGGCAGGCTGATCACTTGACGCAAGATGTATTTTTCAGAGGGTAGAACACATGAAGGCTGCGCTGCATCCCCGCCAGAGCGAAAGACTCACGGCGCTGTACTCCTACGAGACGCTCGACACCGACCGCGAAAAGGATTTCGACGACATCGTGCAACTGGCGTCGTCGATTTGCGGCACATCGGTATCGCTAATCAGTCTGGTGGATGCGGACCGGCAATGGTTCAAGGCCTCGGTCGGGCTGGAGATGAGCGAAACCCCGATCGAGACGGCGTTGTGCTCGCATGCCATTCTCGAAGACGAGTTCATGGAGATCGAGGACACGCTGAACGATCCGCGCATGGTCGACAATCCGCTGTGCTGCGGCGATCCGGGTCTGCGCTTTTATGCTGGCGCGCTACTGAAAACGCCGGACGGCCTGCCGATCGGAACCCTGTGCGTGCTCGACCATCAGCCCCGCACCCTGACCCCGTTGCAGCGGGATGCGATCAAGGTGCTCGCCCGCCAGGTGATGGTGCAGCTCGAATTGCGCAAGGCGATCGCATCAGCCGCCACCATGCGCCAGGAAGTCGATCACCGGGTCAAGAATTCGCTGCAGTCACTGTCCGCCTTTGCCCGCATTCAGGAACGGCGGCTGCAATCGGACGAGGCCAAACAGGCCGTTTCAAAAATCATGACCCGGATCGACGCGGTCTCGACGCTGCATGAATATCTCTACAAGACCGATGCCGGATCCAATGTCGATCTCGGCATCTATCTCAAGAACATCGTCGATTACCTGGCAGAAACCACGCCGCCCCATGTCACCATGGAATATGTGCCGGTGTCGGTTGAAATCGGTTCACAGCAGGCAGTATCTGTCGGCACGCTGGTCAATGAGTTTGTGGCCAACTCGTTCAAGCATGCATTCCCCGATCAGCGCGAGGGCGTGGTCCGGATCGAGCTCTCCAACCCGACGCCAGACAGCGTCAGGGTCACCTGCTCCGACAATGGCGCCGGCATGCCGCCGGACATCAATTCGCAGTCCGGCGGGCTCGGAATGAAGATTGCCGAGATCGCCTGCATGGAGCTCAGATGCGAGCTTGACCTCAAGATCACGGCCCAGGGCGTCAGCGCCTCGATAGAGTTCTCGCCCGAACCGAGGCCGGATTACCAGCGCTGATGCCGGACCGGCAAGCCGGGTTTTTGCACCCGGCCAGCACTGCTCCCGGCGCAGGGATCACCCGTCCGCCATCGCAATCAGCCCGGCATTGCCGCCGGCTGAGGATAGAGACCAAAGCGAAGCAGAGCGGATTCTTGCATGATGAGGGCGCTCAATGCGCGATTACGACACTATGGCGAAAGGGAAGCAACCAATAGAAAATTCTTAAGTTGCACTTATCCGTTGACAATATAAATAGTTGATATTAGCGATATCTATCTATAACATGTGCACAAATCGACTATTGAAGAGGCAAACTGAGATGTCAAGAATTTTTATTACAAAGATTCTGCCTTTACTTTTCACGGCTTTTTTTTCGCTATCTTTGAGCGCACGGGCTGATTTATACCCCGTACCAGCCGATGCACCCAACTGGTGTGAAAATGCAAAGCGATACCTGACACCCACCGGATCACGAAAACCGATCGATTGCGCGAAACCAAAGAAAGTCCCCCTATGTATAAAGCTCAATAATTATGGTTGCCTATGGCAGCCCACAAGAGCCGGTTGGGAAGGGACAGACATCTCCAAAGGCAATAACGGTGCGCACGACAATCGAGGAATGAGAGCCAACGAACCAATCAACAATGGCCATTCAGTGTTTGTACATCCAAAATGGTCAATCAGTGCAAAATTTCGATGGTTTTACGCGAGAGCTAAAAACCGGAGTTTCCTGAAGCTTGCTGAACGTTACCTGCCTTGGTGCGACACGCAAGGCTCCTCCAAAGTCAAAAACGGCTGGTACAATTCATGCGGGCTAAAGGCTCATCAACTGGTTAAAAACAGAAACTACTGCAGAAAACCTAAAACGGGCAATCCAACCCGCGACCAATGCAATTCATGTAACTGCCCCGATGAAATATCAGCCAAATGGACCAATGGGACAGGATTAAGTATACACGACCCTGCTGTTCTATTTAATCGGAATGGAACACCGAATGATCTTATGATGAATTTGACACTGTCGAATTCAACAAATGAGCTTGGTGGCTACCGACCAAATGCCAAAATCATGAAAGAAGGCGGCGCCGTTTTCTCACAATGGCTTAAGCAACAAAAATAGTGATTTACATGTTGTACAACATCGTCGCGAACTTGTTGTGTTAAGGAGATAGGTTCACCCGTCCGCCATGGCAATCAGCCCGGCATTGCCGCCGGCAGCCGCGGTGTTGACCGACACCACCTGCTCGACCGCAAAGCGCATGAGGTAGTGCGGGCCACCGGCCTTGAAGCCAGTGCCCGACAGGCCCGAGCCGCCGAATGGCTGGGTGCCGACCACGGCGCCGATGATGTTTCGGTTGACATAGACATTGCCGGTGTCGAGCCGGTCGATCACCTTGCGCACCGTCGATTCAATGCGGCTTTGCACGCCGAGCGTCAGGCCAAAACCGGTGGCGTCGATGGCGTCAAGCACCGCATCGAGCTTCTTGGCCTTGTAGCGAACCACATGCAGCACCGGGCCGAAAATCTCCCGGTCAAGCGCGCTGGCGTCTTTCAGTTCAACGATATGCGGGGCGAAGAACAACCCCTCATTCGGCACATCTCCGGCATAGGTCAGTTTCTGGGTCTTGGAGATGGTTGCGATATGGGCTGCCAGCATGTCGCGCTGCGCTTCATCGATGACGGGCCCGATATCGGTCGAGGGCTTTGACGGATCGCCGAGCTTGAGTTCGCGCGCAGCCCCTTCGATCATCTCCAGCATCTGATCGGCAACGTCTTCCTGCACGAACAACAGCCTGAGCGCCGAGCAGCGCTGACCGGCGGAGCGGAACGCCGACATCACCACATCATCGGCCACCTGTTCTGCCAGTGCCGTGGCGTCGACGATCATGGCGTTGAGCCCGCCGGTCTCGGCGATGAACGGCACAATCGGTCCGTCCTTGGCGGCCAGCGTCCGGTTGATGGCGCGCGCGGTCTCGGTCGATCCGGTAAAGGCCACCCCGCCGATCTTCGGATGCGAGGTCAGCGCCGCGCCGACATCGCCAGCGCCCGGCAGGCACAACAGCACATCTTTCGGCACACCGGCTTCATGCATCAGCGCAATCGCTTCATGGGCGACCAAGGGTGTCTGTTCCGCAGGCTTGGCGATCACCGCATTGCCGGCAGCCAGCCCCGCGGTGAGCTGGCCAAGGAAAATGGCCAGCGGAAAGTTCCACGGCGAAATGCAGACGAACACGCCGCGTCCGCGCCAGCCCATCCGGTTTTCCTCGCCGGTGGGGCCTGGCATCGGCTGCAATTTGGCAAACATTTCGCGCGATCGGTCGGCGTAATAGCGTAGGAAATCCACGGCTTCGCGGATTTCTGCGATGCCGTCATCGAGCGTCTTGCCGGACTCGGCCGCCAGCAGCGCCATGAATCGGTCGCGCCGCTCCTCGAGCAGATCGGCAGCCCGGTCGAGCGCCGCAGCACGGATGCCGGCGTCGGTCCGCGACCAGGTCTTGAAGCCCTGCATGGCGATGCCAACCGCCTTGTCGACATCCTTCGGGTCGGTGAACCGCACCGTGCCGACAATCTTTGCCGGGACGGAGGGAGATCTCACCTCCTGCGCCGCACCGCCCTTCAGCCCGGGCGCCAAAGGACAAGCATCGACTGTTGCGCCGGAGCGCTGCATGCCTTCCAGCAGTGAGGCAAGCTGAAACCGGTCACCGAATTCGATGCCGCGCGAATTGACCCGGTCGGGATAGATCGCCAGCGGCAGCGGAATCTGGCTGTTGCGGGCCGACTGCCCCCTGGCCAGTCCAAGCTTGGCGTCCGGGCGTTCCAGCAGCGAGGCAATCGGGATTTTCTTGTCACCAGCCACCGCCACGAAGGAAGAGTTGGCGCCGTTTTCCAGCAATCTGCGCACCAGATAGGCGAGAAGATCGCGATAACCGCCGACCGGCGCATAAATGCGGCACGGCACGCGGTCATTGCTCTTGCTCAGGCAGTCATAAACCACCTCGCCCATGCCATGCAGGCGCTGGAATTCGAAGCCGCTGCGATCCTCGGCCATCTCGATGATGGTGGCGACCGTCAGCGCATTGTGGGTGGCAAACTGCGGATAGATGACATCGCGCAAATCCAGCAGTTTACGCGAACAGGCAAGATAGGACAGATCGGTCGCTGCCTTGCGGGTGAACACCGCGTAGCCGTCGAGGCCACGTTCCTGGGCGCGCTTGATCTCGGTGTCCCAGTAAGCGCCCTTGACCAGCCGCACCATCATCCGGCGGCCATGCTTGCGGCACAGACCGGCAATGTGGTCGATCACCTGCGGCGCCCGCTTCTGATAGGCCTGGATAGCCAGTCCGAAACCATCCCAGTCCGCAAGCGACTTGTCGGCGAAGGCACGGTCGATCACATCCAGCGACAGTTCCAGCCGGTCGACTTCCTCTGCATCGACGGTGAAATTGAGATCATGCGCCTTTGCCATCTGCGCAAGGGCAATCAGATCAGGCACCAGTTCCTCGAGCACCTGCTCGCGGTGGGTGGCAACGTAGCGCGGATGCAGCGCCGAGAGCTTGACCGAGATGCCGGGACGGTCGGGCAGCTTGCGGCCGGTCGAACTCTTGTTGGCGGCTTTGCCGATGGCCGCGATCGCATCGGCATAGGATTTGAAATAGCGTTTGGCGTCTGCGTGAGTTCGGGCGCCTTCGCCGAGCATGTCGTAGGAATGACGATAGCCGCGCGTCTCGTTCTTCGCGGCGCGGCCCAACGCGTCCTTGATGGTCTCGCCCAGCACAAAATGATGCCCGAGAAACCGCATCGCCTGCCGAGTTGCCGTTCTGACCGAGGGCATGCCCATGCGCTTGACCAGTCCGCGCATCACCCCTTCGGGCGTCTCGCCCGGCTTGATCACCCGGGCCGACAGTCCAAGCGCCCAGGCTGAGGCTGCAACAAACCAGGTGTCGCCATGACTTTCGTGTTCGCTCCAGCCACCCTCTTTGAGCTTGTCCTCGATCAGCCGGTCCTGGGTCAGCGCATCGGGAACCCGCAGCAGCGCTTCGGCCAGAACCATCAACGCCAGTCCCTCCCGCGTCGACAGGCCGTATTCGCGCAAGAAATCCTCGACGCCGCCCATCTGGCCCGACTCCGAACGGATCGCCTGAATCAACTTGGTGGTGCGGGTATCAATTGCCCGGTCCTGCGCACCGCTGAACACAAGGTCCGTGCTGAGATCATGAATCAACCGGTCGTCGTCTGCCGCATGCGGCGCGTGAAAAGCTGGCAGGTTTGGCGTGGTTGTGCTGGTCATGACAATCTCCCGTGAATGAGCCAACATACATCTTGATCTGTAGACATTTTCGCCATATTGTTTTATTCTAACCGAACATTTCACTACGATTTTGCACTATTATGGGGATTCCATGAGGGAAATCGACCGTATTGACCGAAAGATCCTTCGTGCCATGCAGGATGACGGCAGGCTCACCAACCTGGAGCTGGCCGACAAAATCAGCCTCTCTCCCACGGCGACTGCCGAACGCCTCAAACGGCTGAGTCGCGATGGCTTCATAAAAGGCTATGCCGCCCGACTATCTCCCCAGAAGCTCGACCGCGGCATGCTCGTATTCGTTGAAGTCAAACTCGACCGGACGACGCCGGATGTATTCGACGCATTTGCACAAGCTGTTCGAAAATCGGACGATGTGATGGAGTGCCACATGGTGGCGGGAGGGTTTGACTATCTGGTCAAGGCTCGCGTCAAAGGTATGGAAGCATATCGGGCGTTTCTTTCCGACGTAATTCTATCATTGCCAGGTGTACGCGAAACGCACACTTACCCGGTGATGGAAGAAGTCAAGAACACCGACAAAATACCGGTTTGAGGTGCATTCCCATGCCCCTTACCAGATTTGATATCACAAATTAAACGGGTATCCGACTACCTCAGCAGTGGTATCGGTTGACGAATAATCGTAATATCATATCAAGGAACGCGGAGATATGTATTGAATGACGGCTTACTATCGATGAAAGGTCATGAAGCTCTTTTCCGCAGCTTGGGCGCAGTCAAGACCGAAATTGAACTTGCCGGATTTCTGCGCACGCTCGCTGCCAAGTTTGATTACAAGGGGTTTCTGGTCGTGGACATCCCCACGGCGGTCGAGGATCAATTGACACCGAGGATTGTGCTGTCGGATCTGCCAGCCGGATTTATCGAGGCCTACGACTCCATTGGCCTTTTGAAAAACTCGCCGATTTTTGCATCTCTCCGCCGCTCGACCGCTCCTCTTTCCTGGTGTGCGGAGACGGATGGCGGACACAGGCCACTGCACGAAACTGAGATTGCGCTGCAGTTGTTTGTTCGTCACAAAATGAATTTTGGGGTGTATTTCCCCGTGCACGGTTTCTCCGGCGATCGCGCCGCCATTGGTTTCCTTGGCGACAGATCAGAACTGACCCACGCGGAAATGGGAGAACTGGGCATATTTGTCATGCACGCCTATGACACATTTTCCAATCTGAAGAGCAAAACGCTAAGCGTCAGCAGTGTGCTGACGGCGCGTGAGCTTGAAGTTCTGCATTGGGCGGCACATGGAAAAACTTCGGCCGAGATTGCTGCAATCATCTCGCTGTCCGATCACACGGTCAACGCCTACATGAACAGCGCCATGCGCAAACTCGATTGTGTCAACAGGACGCAACTCGTCGCCAAGGCGCTTCGGTTGCGCCTTATCAGCTAGAACGCTTCAGTTCGGCAACCCTGTCGGGGAAGGTCATTGTGGTCAGGTTCGAATTCACGGATGAGGAAACTCCGGCACAGGATATGGAGCATATCCGGGTTAGCGACGCGGAAATCGTCGGCCTCATGTCGTGCCAGCACACGGTGGGATACTGGCGCGCGGATCTGGAGACAGGTCATGTGTTCTGGTCGAGCGACATCTTCACGATTTTTGGCCTGCCCTTTACCAAGGGACCTGTCGACTTGCCCTTGGCCAATGCAACGGTCCATCCCGACGACCTGCCCTATATGCTGGAACTGTTCGAACGCCTGGCTGTGGACAAAACCGGATTTCATTATGTTTTACGGCTCAAGAACGACCAGGGCGGTCACAAATTTGTCCGCACAGTCGGTCGTTTTCGCATCGCCGACGATGGCCGCGAAGAGCTTTACGGCATGGTCGAGGAGGTTTTCGACCACGTCCGAACGGTTGGCATCATGACCAAGCCATCCACTGGTTAAAGCATCCGCCCTGGCCACGAAGTGCCCAGGGTGAAGGTCGCGGAGCCGAAAGCAGCTTTCTCGCTCAGCGGTCCAGGATGCCGCGGATCTCGACCAGGTTCGAACGGAACCTGAGCACATAAAATCCCATGGTCGCCAGATGCGTCGGCATGATCCATCCACTTTCGTTGCCATTGGAAATGATGAACGGCTGAATTTTCAGCGCCGCAGACAATTGCTCATCCATATCATCCCAAAGCTGGCCAAGGTTGCGCTGAACAACCACATCGCGGAAATCCTCACGGGTGGCTTTCAGGATCCCGTAATAGCCATAGAGCTGGCCATAGGAGAACCAGAAGCGGTCATCGGCACGGGTGTCGAACCAGCCGCCATTGTAGTTCTCCGAACGATCCCTTAGAATTGCCGATGTCGAGCCAACATCGGAGGCTATGCGGTCGAGAAACTGGACGAGATTGTCGGTGCGCGCGTCAAAGATGGCATCGCATGAGGCAAGCCGGGCATTGAACGCCTGCATGTAATCAATCGCTGTGCGATAGAATGAGGGCGTCGGTGTCTTCGGCCCAAACGGGCTAACGCCGAAATACCAGGTGTATTCGTCAAACTGCATGGCACCGCGGGCATCCTGCAGGTCGCCATCAACCTGGCTGGTGCCACGCACCCGCCCGAGTGTGTCGACAAACTCGACCGTTGTGCGGCGGATCGCCTGATTCACGCCACGTTGAAACGCGGCCTTGTTGTCAAAATACGGCGTGTGATCCCAATCCACCCCAAACAGGCCGGACTTGTACAGGATCATCGATGAGATCCAGGCATTCTGGTTGACGTTGAAATCGATCAGGTCCGACGTCACCGACACCATCGCCGAAGGCGCACAGGTTCCGTCAGCAATCTTGACGCCAGGCGTCGATGCGAAGCTTTCGCGCTTGCCAGGATATTCCGGATCAAAGCCGGTCCAGACCTGGGTTTGCCAGAAAAAATAACCGTACAGCCCGACGAAGACGACAAGAATTCCGCCAACGACGGCCTTGAGTATGAAGCCGCGGCGCCGGTACCATCCCGCCACGGTGACAAACGGCCACAAGATTACCGAGATGACCACCCCGACGGCCCGGCCGATCGCGTTGAAAATACGCTCGAAAAATTCAATCACCGGGTCAAACATCGTTTTGGTATCCTTCCAGTCCGTAAAGCCGCGACCTGAGCGCCGCCTTGTTATTCAGATAGGTTGTCCCAAGCACATCCACAACATGAGCGCGGTAGCTCTCGGAATAGCCTTCATAGGCTTCATAAAACCCGTGCTTGTCAAAGACGAAGCGACTGACAAAGTCAAACGGCGCCAATCGTGCCAGAAGCCGGTTTATCAGCCATTGATCGGGATGATCCGGCATCGCACGACAAAGCATCAACCGACGATCGGCCCGCACCTCTCGCATTTTGATCTGTCCGGTGGAAGCCACCTCGCGCATCGCTTCCTGCAAAAAAGGATAAACTCCCTCCTCGGCAATCAGCGCGGAATTGTTGTGCATCCACGTCTGCAGCCAGATCCTGTCGGTTCCGGCAAGATCAACGGAAGGATCGATCCGGCGAATGAGGTCGTCGACTGCCATTTCTGCCCGGTGAGCGAAGAAACCGGACGGCTCAACCCATGAAGCGCGCGGCAATTGCAGCCGTCCGGTCTTAGACAGATAGTCAAAAATCCGCGCGTGGTCGGCAATATCTATGTAGCTGACTTCCCAGGGACGAGATCGCCTGAAGCCCGGCGCATGGCTGTCGCAAATCACTGTCGTGGTCCGGTCATCACGGAAGATGAACACGCCACCGAAATGATTGGCCCAAAACGAATTGTGCGGAAAGACAAGCTTGTCCGGCACAAGCGCGTTTTGCCGGATGTCGCCAGTCTCCCGCGCAAGCTCGACCATCCGGTTGAGCATGACGTCATCACGCCAGCCGTTCCTGGAGGATTTGAGCTGGTCGACCAGCCCGCGCAGTTCCGTGGCTTTTCCCAGCATGTTTTCAGCCGACATCACCCGGAAGCGGATTTCACTGATCGACAGCAGGTCCTCGACCCCGGTCACCACATCGATCGGCTCTTCGATCTCGCCAAACAACGCGTCCTTGATCGTCACCGCATGAACAGCGCGACGATTGCCGTCAAAGAACTGATGCATCAGCCCGGCGGTGTTTGAAAACTGGGTGTGAACCACCGGCAGGTTCTCCTGCTCCGGTGTCAGAATGATAAACCGGCGGTTGACGCCATTTGGATCGAGATACTGAACATCGCCAAGTTCTTCGGCAATTTCGGGCGAGAAACCGGTCATGTCGATGCGGAAGCTCTCAAGCATGGTTGGCTTCAAGCCGAAAGCCAGCAGCGCCTTGTTATAGCGCGCCACCAGATGTGGCTCGTCAATCGGCAGCAACCGGCCATAGATCAGTTCGTTGTCGACCAGCCGCTTCATTGTTGCCAACGCCCGTCCCGCTTCATCGTCTCGATCTCCCGGATCGCCCGTTCGCGCTGCCGTTCGCGGCGAATGATGTCATCGACGGCAGTCGCGTCCGAGCGGTCGGTGTAACGGAATTCGGAATCAGCGTAGCGGTTGATCTCCTGCAGCACCATGTCGATGGTGAAAGGCTTGCGCAGTTCCGAAACCATCGCAATCTTGTCGTCATAGGGCTTGTGCATGAAAGCCTCGGCGGTCTCGAACCATTCGTCCGGCAAATCGATGTCCATCGCCCGCATCTTGATCGCGTCAGTGATGTTCTTGATCGCCCGGCCGGTAAAGCGCGGCTCGGCCAGCTTGATCCGGTGCAGATAGTCGCCGATGTCGGCAATGGTCTTGACCTTGCCATTCTCTTTCTCGAAGCGTTCCCAGACAGAGAGCAGCCCCTCTTCCTGCGGCTTGTCGTGGCCGTCATAGGAGCGCGCCACAGCCTGCTTGATTTCCTGGCTGGCGAACAGATCATGCGATCCCAGTGGAATCGAGTGGTTCTTGCCCGCCAGAAGCGCGAAAATGTCGATGTAATCATCAAGCGATTGCGGTCCGTCGACCAGCCAGCGCGCGCCGGCGCGTTGCCTGAGCGCATCGTCGACATTCTCAGGGTAATTGGAGAACATGCCGAAACTGCAGTTGCCGCGCACCACGGTGGAGGCGCCGGCGAAACTTTCCATCAGCACAGCAGTGACTTCCTGCTGACCGGCCGACGCGCGGTCATCGGAGCGTTTGGCCGCAACCTGATCAATATCGTCGATGGTGCCGAAACCGATGGCGCGCGGGTTGAGCACATTGTCGACGAACGCCTTGCAGTTCTGCCCTGACTTGCCCTGATAGGACGAAATCTGGTCAACACCGAAATTCTCGTAGTGAAACGGATAGCCCGCGACTTCGCAATAATCATTGATCATGCCCGCCAGCATCTGGATCAGGATGGTCTTGCCGGTGCCCGGCGCGCCATCGCCGATGAAGGTGAACAGGAACCCGCCCAATTCGACAAACGGATTGAGCTGTCGGTCAAAATCATAGGCCATCACCATCCGCGCCAGGCGCATTGCCTGATGCTTGGCCAGATGGTTGCCGATGATTTCGTTGGGCTTCTTGAAGCTCATCACCAGAGGTTTGCGGCGCTGTCCCGGCGCCACGTCGAAACCGTCGAGCGTGAAGTTGTCGGTTTCCAGCCGCAGATGGGATTGCGCGAAACTGCTCAGCGCATCAAACCGGGCACGCCGGCTGATAAGCCCCTCAATGGCAACACGGGCCAACGCGCGTGCCCGAGAGGTCATGGCGATCTCGTCAGGCGCGCCGGAGACCGCCTCGTCCAGCGCTGCAATGATCGATTTCAGCGCATCCTGCGGCGTATCAAACTGAAAATCCGGTTCTTCAGTATCATTGGCAGGCTCGCTTTCGCCATCGACCGTCTGCAGGATATAGGCCGAAAGCGTGAACGCGGCGACATAGGCCGAGGCCGAAAGCAAGCGCTTGAAGCGCTCGGCATCCTCGCCTTGCAACGGCGCGCCGGTATTGCGTGACTGCAGACTTTCGAGATCCGTCTGCTGCGCGAACAGCTCCGCCACAGCCAGCGCCACGGCAATTCCCCGCCGGGTCCTGAACAGCAACGTGTGCTGCGGGATCGACAACATCGGATCATTGGCGCGGATCGCCTGGATGGTCTTGCCGAGTTCGATCTCGCGGGTTCTGCGCATGCCACGGGTCGATACGGTGGAAACAAACCGCCGGTTGGTGCCCGCAAGCGGCGTTGAAGACCCGCCATCCTGCGCAACAAGCACGACAACGCGGGTGACCATCGCCTGCGCCACCGCTTGATGCCGGGCAATATCTTCCTCGGAAATGGTTGTCAGCCCCGTCGTCTGGCTCATGAGCTCATACCTCGCTGATGATCTGGTTGCCCGACACCACATGCACGGTGAAGCCGGAGAAAATGCTTTCCGCCTCCCCCGAGGCATAGAGCGCCTGATAGGCTTCGTGCGGCACAAGTGCGTGTTTCTGATAGGCGCTCACGCCCTGCCGGGCTGCTTCCAGATCGTCGGTTTCGATGTGATAGATGTCGCGCGCCGGCTCGGAACTCCACAACCCGTGTTTGGCCGGACGTTCGGACTTGGAAAAGACCTCCTGCAAGGTCCATGTCAAAAGCCAGGCGTTCTCGTCCTTGCGCACCTTCGACAGGATCGTCGAGATCCGGTCGGAGTTGTCGGTTACGCCAGCCGAATAAAACGGTCCCAGCACGAAACGGCGCAATTGCTTGGGGTGCAGATGTTCAAAATCCGCGTCCAGATTTTGCGCAATGGTCGCCGGCGACAGCGAATAGGCGCCATTCTTTTCCGCCGAGGCGTCAAAGGCGCGGGCAAATTCCGGGTTGAGCAGCCCACCCACCGGCAGCGGTATATCCACATCGGGGTTAAGCTTGCCATCCTTGCCCACCAGCATCTTGGCGATGGATTCGCTCGAATCCTCAATGGTCGCCATGTAGACCATCGGCAGCGTCTGGCTGCCGTCGAAAACGCCCCAATGAACCACATAAAACGGTCGACCGGTCTTGGGGTTGATCGAGACGCGGATGGTTTCAGGCAGAATGAACGGCGCGAACACCGCATCCTTGCCAATCTCCTCCAGATACAGCCGTTCGGCAATTTGCTCCTGAAGGGCTGCAGGAAATGCCTTGTGGCGGAGAATGAAGTCGGCCATTTCCGCCTTCAGGGTTTCGACGTCCGGCATGGCCGCCAGCCGCTCTTCAGCCGTGGCGCGGTCATTCTCCAGCGTCAGCACATTCTGAAACACCGGAAACCCGCTGTCGGCACGCGAGATCCTGAACCGCTCGATAAAGCCGACCCGGTTCTCCCATGCCGAGAATGTCGCCTCGAGACGATCGACATAGGGGATGATCACCTGGCCAACCAGACCATGAGCGTAAAGCGGCGACTTGTCGTCGGAGAGATAGACACGCAAGCCCTTCAACGCCGCGTGCATCGATCTGAAATATGATTTGGCGGCGCCGGTGTCAGCACGCATGGCCGGTTCCCGATCTCATCACTGCTCGCTTACGGTTTCACGTAATTGGCGGAGTTGTGTTTCTCCAGAACCTCGGAGAACCGTCGGGCAAACGCATCATCTGCAAGCTGCTTGCGGCGCTGGATATCCTGCGTCGACAGCATGTTTTTCTCATGCATCTCCAGAAGATCGCCAATGTGGGTCTGCGCAGCTGCACCAATGCCGGCCATGGTTTCTTCCGCCGCCGTATCGACCCGGCTGCCCAGCGTGTTGATCTTGTGCGCCACATCCTGCTGCGCAGCCGTCTTCAACGAATCCTCAAGCGCCTTGTAAAGGACGATGCGCTGCTCGGTGTCGATGGTGAGCTTGTTGATCAGCGTGTTCTGCGCCGCGATCTGGTTGTTGAGTGAATCCACGAATGTCTGGAACATCGAGGTGTAGCGTTCCAGTGTCTGGCTTTCAGCCAGCAATTCCTGCTCCTTGGCCTGCCGCTGATTATACTCGGTGGCAAGTTTCGAGCGGTCGCTTTCAAGGTTGGTGCGGGTCTTCTGGTCTGTCGAGGCTGCGATCTGGTTTTCAATGTCCATCAACAATGGATTGAGTTCCTCGATCCGCTGTTGCGTGGTTTCCAGATTGGCCATGGTCACCTTGCGGCGCTCGATCACCTTGATCAGACTTGCCTCGGAGGTCTTGTAGCGGTTGTCGAGAATATCCTTCTGGTCTGTCAGGATGCCGGTGATGGTATCGGATTTCTTCAAAAGCTCCTGCAGATTGCCCGACAGGGACATGTTCCTGACGCGGTCCGAACGCATCCGTTGCGCCCGTGCTTTCGAGAACAAGGCAATGAAGCTCTCCATCCCGGAGAAACCCTTCATGCTTTCAAATTCCGAGCCAAAGACGTTGGTCGCGTCTTCGAGGCCGATGATCAGGTCGGCGATATTGGTTTCCATCATGCGCTGCTGGCGCAACACGTCCTGGATGCGGGCATTCTCGATGTCGAACTGGGGATCGCCTAGTTCAGCATCCGCTTCCGAAAGCTTTTCAAGTACGACACCCGAAGCCTCGATCTTCGAGCGCATGTCGTCAACGACGGAGCGTGTTTTTTCAATTTCAGCGTCAAAGCTCTTGATATTGGCCATGCCCGGCTTCCCCGTTTTCGTGCGCCGGTGTCCAGCGCTGATCCATCCAGCCCGCTTGGTCCGGGCGTTGAGATGTTTGTAGCACCGGTTGTCGGCACCGCAAACATCAAGCGTGCAAAACGTAGGTATCGTGAGAACAAAATAAAAGACCGCCCCGGAGGGAGCGGCCTTTCAACGTCTCTATTGTCGCAAGGCTTTACTCAGCCGCTGCGGGATCCTTCAGATAGGCAATGACGTCGGCAACATCGGAATCTTTCTTCAGGCCGGCAAACGCCATTTTGGTTTTCTTGACCACACCCTTGGGGTTGCGCAGATAGGCATCCAGCGCCTCAACGGTCCATGTCGGAACCTCGGTCGCATGTTCGACCATGGCTGGCGAATATTTATAGTCTTCGACCGAAGCGATCGGCCGATCGACGATGCCGACCAGATGCGGGCCGACCTTGTTTTTCGCTTCCTCGGCTGTGTGACAAGCCGCACACTTCTTGAAAATCTTGGCACCCTTGTGGGCGTCTCCATCAGCAAAGGCGGCCGTAGGAGCGAGAAGGCCAGCGGCCATAACGGCGCCCAGCAGTGTGGAAAGGGAAATGCGCATGTTCAGTCTCCATTCGGGTATTAGGTTGGCCATATCTATTACGTAGACGCTGCAAGAGCAATGAGACGATGGTGCAGATATGTCGGGACGAGGCTTTGTCAACCACCTCTAAAACCGCAAAACCGATTGAAAATGGCGCTACTCCGGAGCCTCTTGCCCCATCACGTCATCCCAGTGACGGCGACAATAGGACACATATTTCTCGTTACCGCCGACCTCGATCTGGGCGCCTTCGCGGATCACCCTGCCCTCGTCATTGACGCGCACAACCATCGTCGCCTTGCGCCCGCAATGACAGATCGTCCGAACTTCTCTGAGTTCATCTGCGATCGCCAGAAGCGCTGCGGAGCCCGGAAACAGTTTGCCGCGAAAATCAGTACGCAAGCCATAGCTCATCACCGGGACATTCAACCGGTCGGCCACCCGCGCCAGTTGCCAGACCTGAGCTTCGGTCAGGAATTGCGCTTCATCGACGAAGGCACAGGCAATCTCGCCATCCGCCTTCAGTTCCTTGAGCGATTGAAACAGATCGTCATTCGGCCGAAACGGGATCGCCTCGCAATCCAGCCCGATCCGCGAGGCAATGCGCCCGGCGCCGCCGCGATCATCGAAGGCGGCAATGAACAGCACGGTGCGCATGCCGCGTTCGCGGTAATTGTAGGACGCCTGCAACAGAAGCGTCGATTTTCCCGCATTCATTGTCGAGTAGCTGAAATATAGCTTGGCCAAGGCCGGCTCCCGCTGTTCATCCGGTTCAGATAAATGCCCCGCTTCAGGCTCCGGTTCCGCACCAACGCAGCCTTCAGGCCACTGGTTCATAGCCTCTTGCCAACCGGCGCGGTCTATTTCCACCCCTTGGCCGCGCTTTCAACAACCGTTTTTGCTCCCAGGCGCGAAATATGGCCGGTTTTCGGCTTGAGTTCACGGTCCATAGGTGGTTGTTTCGGCGATCGGAACACGGGAGATACCGAATATGATAAAAAAAATGACACTTACATTCGCAGCAATTCTGCTTGCCGGAACCGCAACTGCCCACGCAGCCGATGCTGAAGCTTGCAAGAACGTCCGCTTTGCCGATGTCGGCTGGACCGACATTCAGGCCACCACCGCCGTCACCGGCGTCGTGCTTGACGCTCTGGGCTACACCCAAGAAGTCCAGGTGCTCAGCGTGCCTGTGACCTACCAGTCGCTGAAGAACAAGGACATGGACGTCTTCCTCGGCAACTGGATGCCGTCGATGGCCGCCGATGTGCAGCCGTTCCTCGACGATGGTTCGGTTGAAACCATTGCCCAGAACCTTGACGGCGCCGGCTACGGCCTGGTTGTGCCGACCTATGCCGCTGAAGGCGGCGTCACGAGCCTGTCCGATATCGGCAAGTTCAAGGACAAGTTCGACGGCAAGATCTACGGCATCGAGCCCGGCAATGACGGCAATCGCATCGTTCTCGAAATGATCGCCGACCCTGCCAATGGCCTGGAAGGCTTTGAACTGGTCGAAAGCTCGGAAGCAGGAATGCTGTCGCAGGCTGAAAAGGCAATCCGCAACGAAGAATGGATCGCATTCCTCGGCTGGACCCCGCATCCGATCATGGGTGAAATGTCGATTGCCTATCTGGATGGCATGGGCGATTCCGGTTTTGGCGCCGCCACCGTGCACACCAATGTGCGCACCGGTTTCACCACCGAATGCCCGAACGTCGGAACCCTGGTCAAGAATCTTTCCTTCACGCTGTCGATGGAAAACAAGATCATGGACGACATCCTCAAGGGTGAAGATGCCAACGAAGCTGGTCTGGCCTGGCTGAAAGCCAATCCGGATGCGGTAACGCCATGGCTTGCAGGCGTGACCACATTCGACGGCGGCGATGCTGCTGCGGCTGTCGCTGCCAAGCTCGGCATGTAATAATGACACAACGGTCCGGGGCTGCCAAAGCGGCCCCGGACTGAATTGTGCGTCGGGGGACATGACATGGATTTCATGACGGATTTCATTACGGCCTGGAAAATTCCGGTCGGAAAATTGGGAAAGAGCTTCTTCAATTTTCTCACCGACAATTTCGAGTTCATCTTCGATGCCATCGCAGACTCGCTCAAATTCGTCCTCGACAGCATGATTGACGGCCTTTTATGGCTACCGTCGCTGGTTCTTGTTCTGGTGATCGCGCTGATCGGCTGGCGCATTCAGAAGTCATGGAAACTGGCGCTTGGCATCATTCTCGGACTGGTGTTCATCATCAATCAGGGTCTCTGGAAAGAAACCGTCGAAACCCTCGTGCTGGTCATTTCCGCCGCCTTCATGTCGATGGCCATCGGCGTGCCGATCGGCATCTGGCTGGCGCACCGGCCCAGACTTTACACCATCTTGCAGCCGGTCCTCGATCTGATGCAGACGATGCCGACCTTCGTCTACCTGATCCCGGTTCTGATCCTGTTCGGCCTCGGACTTGCTCCCGGCCTGCTGGTCACCATCATCTTTGCCTCGCCGGCGCCGATCCGGCTCACCTATCTGGGCATCACTTCGGTCCCCCGACCGATGGTCGAGGCCGGAATGGCCTTTGGCGCCTCGCCGCAGCAATTGCTCCGGAAAGTCGAGTTGCCCGCCGCGCTGCCGACCATCATGGCAGGCCTGACCCAATGCATCATGCTGTCGCTGTCGATGGTCGTTATCGCAGCCCTGATCGGTGCCAATGGCTTGGGCAAGCCGGTGGTCCGCGCGCTCAACACCGTCAACATTCCGCTTGGGCTTGAAGCCGGCATCGCCATTGTCATTCTCGCCATCATTCTGGACCGCATCTGCCGGGTTCGCATTGGAGCAACGTCATGAGCCTTGATGCTGATCGCGGCTCGGTCCGCATTGAAAACGTTTCCATCATCTTCGGCGACAACACCGCCGAAAGCCTGGCGCTCGCCGACGCCGGCAAATCCCGCACCGAGATCCAGGAAGAGACTGGTGATGTGCTCGGCGTGCACGATTGCACCGTCGACATCAACGAGGGCGAAATCCTGGTTTTGATGGGGCTGTCGGGTTCCGGCAAATCCACGCTGCTGCGCGCCATCAACCGCCTCAACCCCATCAGTCGCGGCAAGGTGACTGTCCATTGCGGCGACGAGACGTTCGATGTCGGCGGCTGTGACGACAAACAGCTCATGCAGCTGCGAATGGACACCGTGTCTATGGTGTTTCAGCAATTTGGCCTGCTGCCCTGGCGTTCGGTTGCCGACAATGTCGGTTTTGGCCTTGAAATTGCGGGAATTCCGAAAAAGGAGCGCGACAAGAGGGTCGCCGAACAGCTCGAACTCGTCGGTCTGTCGGACTGGTCCGAACGGATGGTCGCTGAACTCTCCGGCGGCATGCAGCAGCGCGTCGGCCTCGCCCGCGCCTTTGCCACCGGCGCGCCGATCCTGTTGATGGATGAGCCGTTCTCGGCGCTCGACCCGCTGATCCGGACAAGGCTTCAGGACGAACTGCTCGAACTTCAGTCACGATTGGGCAAGACCATCGTCTTCGTCAGCCATGACCTCGACGAGGCCATGAAGCTCGGCAACCGCATCGCCATCATGGAAGGCGGCCGCATCATCCAGTGCGGCACCCCGCGCGATATCGTCAATTCGCCGACCAATGATTATGTCCAGGACTTTGTCGCCAACATGAACCCTATTGCCATGCTGACGGCGAAAGACGTCATGACACCTGGCAAACCGGATGCCGCACGCGGCCAATCGCCGCTGTCGGCATCGGTCACCCCCGATACACCTCTTTCCGACGTCATGGACGCGTTGACCAAGCGCGAGGGGACAATCGGTGTCATTGACAAGGGCGTTGTGACAGGCTCCATCACCTCCGACGACATCGTTCGCGGATTGACACAGCATCGCCGCTGAGAGTGATGAACGTCGGACAATCAATCTGATTCAGTCAAGGAGAATTGAATATGGACGTTAAGGGCAAAGCCGCCATCGTAACCGGCGGAGGCTCAGGCCTTGGTGCGGCGACCGCGCGGGCACTGGCAGCCGCTGGAGCAAAAGTCTCGCTGCTGGACATCAATCTGGCCCAGGCTGAAAAAGTGGCCGCCGAAATCGGCGGCAAGGCCATCGCCTGCGACGTCTCCAATGCCGCAGCAGCTGATGCGGCGCTGACGGAAGCCGCAGAAGCCTTTGGCGAAGCCCGGATCCTGATCAACTGCGCCGGCATTGCTCCCGCAGTCCGCGTCGTCGGCCGTGAGGGTCCGCATGATCTCGAAGTTTTCCGCAAGGTTGTCGAAGTCAATCTGATCGGCAGCTTCAACATGCTGCGGCTGTTTTCCGACCGCGCCTCCAAGCTTGAGCCGCTTGCGGACGGCGAACGCGGTGTGGTGATCTCGACCGCTTCAGTTGCAGCCTTTGACGGCCAGATCGGCCAGGCCGCCTACTCCGCATCCAAGGGCGGCGTCCATGCCATGGCGCTGCCGATTGCCCGCGAACTCGCCCGTCTCGGGGTCAGGATCATGACCATTGCTCCGGGGATTTTCGCAACACCCATGCTGCTTGGCATGCCGCAGGAAGTCCAGGATAGCCTTGGCGCGTCGGTGCCATTCCCATCTCGCATGGGGCAGCCGGAAGAATACGCCAAGCTGGCCATGCACATCATCGACAATGTCATGCTCAACGGCGAGACAATCCGTCTGGATGGCGCCATCCGCATGGCGCCGAAATAGGGCGACCGGCACTGTGAAAGAGCCGGTCAAGATCATCCGCGACACCGATGAGGAGGCCCGCCAGTTGGCGCGTCGCCTCATTCGCGGCGCGCGGTTTGCTGCCATCGGTGTGCTCGAACCTGACACCGGCTTCCCCTTCGCAAGCCGGGTTCTGACCGGCACCGATGTTGACGGGACGCCGCTGATCCTGGTCTCGGGATTGTCGGTTCACACAACCGCGCTGCTCGCCGACCCGAGGGCGTCACTGCTGTTTGGCGAACCGGGCAAGGGTGACCCGCTGGCACATCCGCGCATCACCGTGCGGACACAGGCCGAACGTGTGGCACGCGACGATCCTGCCCATGCCCGCCTGCGCGCCCGCTTCATTGCCCGCCATCCAAAGGCGGCGCTCTATGCTGATTTCGGAGATTTCGCCTTTTTCCGGATGGTGCCGCACTCGGCAAGCCTCAATGGCGGCTTTGGAAAAGCCTTCGTCCTGGAAGCGTCCGACATTCTCATCACATCGCCAGCGATCGCCGATGTTGCAGAGATGGAGGCCGGCGCAATAGCGCATATGAATGCTGACCATGCCGACGCCGTGGACAATTTTGCCAGGGTCTTCGGCAAATCGAAAAAATCAGGCTGGAAGCTCTGCGGACTGGATTGTGCCGGCCTGGACCTTGCCAATGGCGATGAACTGTTGCGCATCGACTATGATGCGCCGCTCTCCAAGGCATCGGATTTGCGTCCGTATCTTGTGGAAATGGCCCGCCGCGCAAAAACAGCCTGACACAGCAATGCCGTTTCAATTGGCTCTGAAAAGCAGACGGACGTCATCCGACAGGAGTGACGTCCGTCTAGCGACAGCAGGGAAATCCCCGCCATGCCGCCGGTCGCTGGCGACATTGCGCGCCTAAACTTGCACCGACCTTGCGTTGCAACCGATTGGCTTGCAGCCCGCAGCCCGCCGTGGCATTGCTTCGGGCACTTAAACGGGGCTGCAGATGAGACACAAGATTATCCTCGACACCGATCCGGGTATTGATGACGCCATGGCCATCGCCTACGCCATCGCTCATCCCGAAATCGAATTGCTGGCGCTGACGACGATCTTCGGCAATGTCCGCACCCATGAGGCGACCCGTAACGCATTGGCATTGCTTGATCTCTGGGGCTCGGATATCGACGTCGCGGAGGGTGAAACAGCCCCTGTTTCCATGCCTGCCAATGAGCCGAGCTATCTGGTTCACGGCCGCAACGGCTTTGGCGAGGTGGATATTCCGGCTTCAAATCGAAGCAAGCATGCGCTTGGTGCGGTCGACTACATCATCGAGGCCACCAAACGTTATCCCGGCGAGATCATATTGTGCGCGGTGGGGCCGGTGACCAACCTGGCCCGGCTGCTTGAACGCGACCCCGGTGTGGTGTCGCGAATCAAGGCGGTCGTCGTCATGGGTGGGGCGGTTCACCACAAGGGCAATGTCACGCCCATGGCGGAGGCCAATTTCTGGAACGACCCGCATGCCGCCGACATGGTTCTGGCCGCGAGTTGGCCGCTGGTTCTGGCTCCGCTCGATTGCACCATGCCGGTGGTGTTCACGCCCGACTTCATGCAGGCGCTTGCACGGGAATCGCCAGCTCTGGGCGGGCCGCTTGCGGCCATGGCCGAGTTCTATGCCCGGTTTTATCGCTCCCATATGGGAATTGGCGGCTGCGTGCCGCATGACGTGATGGCACTGTCGTGGCTGACCGTGCCCGGCGCCTTCAGGCTGCAGAAAGGCGCACTTGCCGTGGTCACCGATGGCCCGGCAATCGGCCAGACCCTGTTCCAGCCCGGCGGCACCCAGAGCCGCGCCCGTTGTTTTGACGGCAGGCCGGACCATATGGTGATGGTCGACACCGATCCCGAGATGTTCCTGGCCGATTACATGATGGTCATGACCAGGCATGCGACGTGACGACCTAGGCAATTGACCCGGTGACAGGAGCAGCAGAGTGCACAGTGTGAGAAACGGCGGGCTCGCTATCGTCATTGGCCACAGCGGCGGCATCGGCAAAGCACTGTTTGACGCGCTGAACCAGTCCGGTGCCTTTGCCGAGGTGATCGGCTATTCACGCTCATCCGAGCCCGGCATCGATCTGCTCGATGAGCAAAGCATCATCGCCGCCGCGAAAGCTGTCGAGACACGGCAATCCGATCTCCGTCTGGTGCTTGACGCGACAGGCTTTTTGCATGGCAACGGCTTCACGCCGGAAAAGACCCTCAAGGCCATCAGCCCGGAGCACATGGCCCATGCCTTCGCGGTCAATGCGATGGGACCAGCGCTGCTGATGAAGCATTTCCTGCCGCTGCTGCCGAAACACGGCAAATCCGTCTTCGCCACCCTGTCGGCAAAGGTCGGCTCGATCGGCGACAATGCGCTTGGCGGCTGGTACAGCTATCGCGCCTCCAAGGCGGCGCTCAATCAGTTCGTCCACACCGCCGCCATAGAGCTTTCCCGCAAATCGCCTGAAGCCATCTGCGTGGCTCTGCACCCGGGAACCGTCGACACCGGGTTGTCATCGGGCTTTGCCAAAGCCGGACTGACCGTGCGAACACCAGCTGAAACCGCAGCCGTGCTGCTGGCTGTCCTCGACCAGTTCACAGCGGCTGAGACCGGCGGGTTTTATGATTACCGCGGCAAACCCCTGCCCTGGTGAAACAGCCTGATATTCTGGCTGATCGATCTTGCACGCAAGATCAGGCATTTACCCAGCCTTCACCAGCCCGGGTTTATGATCAAGCCATGACAGAGCGGAAAACCATTCGTTGGGGCATTGTTGGAACCGGTACAATCGCGCGGCAATTTGCTGGCGATATTGTGTATGCTGACAATGCGACACTCACGGCGGTCTGCTCGCGCGACCCCGCCAAGGCGCGGGAAATTTTCAGCCGTCATTCAGGGATAACCGCATTTGACTCCTTGGGCGCAATGTTCGCCTCAGGCAGCATTGATGCTTTGTATGTTGCCACCCCTAACAACGGCCATCACTCCCAGGCACTCGAGTCCATCGCGGCCGGCATCCCGGTTCTGGTCGAAAAGCCATTTACCGCTGATCTGGAACAGGCGCTGGAGATTCAGTCCGCCGCCACCGCGTCCGGGGTCTTTGTCATGGAGGCGATGTGGAGCCGCTATTTGCCGGCCATCATTGCCGTCCGTTCCGCCCTGCGCAACGGCGTTATCGGCAACATCCGCCAGCTGGAGGCGGATATCGCCTGGAAGCAGGATTATGTCCCGCGAAGCCGGTTTTACGACAAGTCAAAGGGCGGCGGTGCGCTTTATGATCTGGGCATCTATCCGATCTCGCTGGCACGTTATTTTCTCGGTGATCCCGACCATGTCGACGCATCATGGCAGACCATGCCGTCAGGCGCCGACAGCAGTGCTGCGGTCACAATGCGGTTCGGCAAAACGGAGGCCAGGTTCACCTGCGGTTTTGATAGGAATGGATCCAACCGGATGGTCATCGAAGGGGACAAAGGGGTTCTGGTGATCGGTCCGCTATTCATCAAGGCAGATGGCTTTTCCGTCTATCCGTCACGCCTGATGGCTGATCTGATCCAGCCCGGAGGTGGATCCCTTGACGCAAGAATTCGCAGAAAACTGTTCCGGCAGCTGCCGCTTCCGGGGACGGTACGGCATCACTATGGCTTTGAGGGGTCGGGCCTGCAATTCGAGATCGAAGCCGCATCCGAAGCCATCCTCCGGGGCTTGAGCGAGCAGCCTGACAACACACTCGACGACACAATTTGCGCGCTCCGCATCATCGATGGAATCCTCGCCCGCCCACCGAAAGTGGATTGAGCCCCCAACGTTTGGTTCAGAAACTCGAGCGCGGCGTGAACGTGCCGATACCGCCATTCAGCGCAAGCGCCAGTTCGGTCAGATGCAGCGCCCGCTTGCCCGAAAAGAACGGAGCTTCGCTCCTGGTGATCGCATCCGCCATCACCGCGATTCCGCGTCCGAAATCAATCTGAGACGGATAGGCGGCCAGTTTACCGGCCCTGGCTGGCGCGGGATAGGCGACCGCACGGCCATGGGTCAGCCTGAGCGGCAACATCCGCCCGCGTTTGCGCTCGAACCGGCCCGTCAACCGCTGCAGCAAGGGCCGCTTGCCATCAAACCGGCTCACATGCACCGGCGAGCGGTCATCCCACAAATCCCGCACCACGATGGTGCCCTCATCGCCGATGATCGTCAGCGAGCGGTCGCGCGGTGCGGCCAGACCGCAGGTCAGTCGCGCAGTCACACCGGAACGGAATGACAGGCAGCCGACCGAGAAATCCGGCCCCATGACGAGATCCGACGTCCCCGGCCCCTTGTCTGGAAAAGTCAGAGCGGAAAAGGCCTGGCCTTTTTCGACCGCGCCAAACAGCGACACCAGCCAGCTCAGCCCGTAACCGGCATGCTCAAGTGTGCAACCCAGCTCAAACTCGTGCACACCGGGCCATTGTGCACCGGAACGCGAGCGCCACTCCATCCAGTTATCCTTGAACACCGGGCCATCTTCCATCTCGGCATAGGCAAGCCGCGGCGCGCCGATCCGCCTGGCTGCAATCAGACTTGCGGTCAATTGCTGTGCATCCGAAAGGCCGTTGGCCGGTGCACTGCAGACAGTCAGGTTTTCTGTTTCGGCAAGCTCGATTATCTCGCTAGCCTCCTCGAACGTCATGCCCAGCGGTTTTTCGCAATAGACATGCTTGCCCGCCTTCAACGCTGCACGATTGAGTTCGAAATGGCTTTCCGGAGGTGTCAGGTTGACGATGATTGTGGTGCCCTGATCGCCAAGACAATCAGCAAGTGATCCGTAGGCTTGCTTGCCGTGAAAGCTACAAAACTGCGCAAGCCGGGAGGCATCGTGATCCCACACGCCGGCGATCTCCAACTCAGGATAATTGGCAAGCGTCGTCATGTAGTAGTCGGCGACAAAACCGGCGCCGACAAATGCAATCTTGGTCATGAAACTTTGTCCCGGCAAACTGTTGTCAGAAACCCTAACCCATCGACCGTTAAGATGTGATTGCCTTGCCGGGTGCACACCGGTGAGGCAATCCGCGTCAATCAGTCCGCCCATTTTCTCGACGGTTCCAAGCGCGCCATTCTTCAAAATCCAGGGACAGAAGCAAGCCGTCAGCCATCAAGTCCGAGGAACGTCCGGCACAACGGGTGCTCAGGATCGGCAAGTCCGTCAATCACGTCAAAATGATGTTTGCCCGGATCTTCCAGAATACTCATCGAGGTCGCAAAGCCACGCCACATGTCATAAAGCGCCCGGTTTTGCCGGACAAACTCAGGCCGTTCGATTGCGCCCACCCATGCGGCCATCGGAATGGCTGCGAGCGGCGTCAGCAGAACCGGGCTTTCCGATTGTGCCTCCGATGCGTCGATGTGGAGCGTGTCGTTCATTTCCGTCTGCATCAAGGGTCGCAGATCATGAACACCTGAAATCGGGGTGACGCCGGCGATGCGGCGCAAAACCGCTTCAGGCAACAGCGGTTCTCCGCTGATCATCCTGGTGACCAGGTGACCGCCAGCAGAATGGCCGGTCAAGCGAACCGGCCCGGCGATTTCGCCAGCGGCAAAACTCACTGCGGCGGCAATTTCCCTGGCGATCCCGGCAACGCGGATATCAGGACACAGCGTGTAACTTGGCATCGCCACCGCAAAACCATGCGCCAATGGCCCGGCAGCCAGATGCGACCACAAAGAATTGTCGAACGCTTTCCAGTACCCGCCGTGGACAAACACCGCGAGGCCTTTGGGGGTGCCTTCGGGCAGGAACAAATCGAGCCGATTGCGCGGCGCTGGCCCATAGCCAAGATCGAGGCGCGCCCTGCCTTCATGGTTCAAACTGTCACGCAAGGCCTTTGCCTTGGCTGCCCATCGCGGCGGGTAGTCAGCCGCTCCTGCAATGTGCGCGCCATTGGCGTATGCGTCATCATAGTCCGTTATCGGGTAATCCGTCACCGTCGAACTCCTTGGAGCGTATCTCTGATTTGATGAACTATTGCCGGGCTATCGCGGAAGCGCAATGCCTGGCTCCGGCTTAAAATTTATCATCCGATAAAAAAATTGACCTTTTGATAAAACCAATTCATTCTTTGCCTATCGCGGCATCGGATGAACTGAGGAGTTTCTCCGAAAAGACCGCAAAAAGAGGTTCTCGAAACGAGGGGGTCCTGATGACAGTATCCGAGACGAGCGACGTAAAGGCCAACCGTCTTTCCAGCGCCGATTATGTCGACAATTTTTCCGATATCCATCCGCCACTGACGCCGCACGAGGCGATCGTCGAGGCGGACCGGTGCTATTTCTGCTATGATGCGCCCTGCATGACGGCCTGTCCGACGTCGATCGACATTCCGTTGTTCATCCGCAATATCCAGGCCGGCAATCCGGTAGGGGCGGCCAAGACAATCTTCGACGAGAACATCATGGGCGGCATGTGCGCCCGTGTCTGTCCGACAGAGACCCTGTGCGAAGAGGTCTGTGTGCGTGAGATGGCTGAAGGCAAACCGGTCAAGATCGGTCTGTTGCAACGTCACGCGACCGACACTTTCATGGAGCGTGAACAACCCCACCCGTTCACCCGCGCCGCCCCGACCGGCAAGAAAATTGCCGTTATCGGCGCCGGCCCGGCTGGCCTGTCCTGCGCCCATCGTCTCGCCACCCATGGCCACGACGTGACGGTGTACGAAGCGCGTGAAAAGGCCGGCGGGCTCAACGAATATGGCATCGCGTCTTACAAGACGACCAATGATTTTGCCCAGGACGAGGTCGAATTCATCCTGCAGATCGGCGGCATCACCATCGAGAACGGCAAGGCACTGGGCCGGGACGTCAAGCTCGAGCAACTGACAGCGGGTTTCGACGCGGTATTCCTCGGACTGGGCCTGCCCGGCGTCAATGCGCTTGGCCTCGAAGGCGAGGATGCCTCAGGTGTTGTCGACGCGGTCGATTTCATCGGCGTGTTGCGCCAGGCCGAGGATTTGTCCTTGCTTGAAGTCGGACGCCGCATTGTCGTCATCGGCGGCGGCATGACCGCCATCGACGCGGCAATCCAGTCCAAGCTTCTCGGCGCTGACGAAGTCACCATCGCCTACAGGCGCGGCCAGGAGCACATGAATGCCTCGCTCTATGAGCAGGAACTGGCCCAGACCCATGGCGTCGTCATCCGTCATTGGGTGATGCCGAGCAGTCTCAACGTCTCCGATGGAGCCGTGACCGGGATCACGCTGGAAAAGACCGAACTGGACGCCGGCGGCAAACTGACCGGCACCGGAGAACTGCTAACACTTCAAGCTGATCAGGTGTTCAAGGCCATTGGCCAGACGCCGGACGCAGATCCGCTGACGGGCATGTCGATCGAGCTGGAAAAAGGCCGGATCCGCACAGGCGATGACCGTCGCACCTCGCATCCCAAGATCTGGGCTGGCGGAGACTGTGTCACCGGCGGAGAAGACCTCACTGTGGTCTCTGTCGAAGATGGCAAGATCGCCGCCGAAAGCATTCACAAAGCCCTGATGGCTTGACGGAGGAAAAGATATCATGGCTGACCTCTCCACCAATTTTCTCGGTATCAAATCACCCAACCCCTTCTGGCTCGCCTCGGCGCCGCCGACCGACAAGGCCTACAATGTAGAGCGCGCCTTTGAAGCCGGCTGGGGCGGCGTTGTCTGGAAGACCCTCGGCGAAGCCGGGCCACCGGTTGTCAACGTCAACGGCCCCCGCTATGGCGCCATCTGGGGTCCGGACCGCAGGCTGTTGGGCCTCAACAATATCGAGCTGATCACCGACCGCGACCTTGAGATCAATCTCAGGGAAATCACTGAAGTCAAGAAACGCTGGCCCGACCGGGCAATGATCGTCTCGATCATGGTGCCTTGCGAGGAGGAAAGCTGGAAGGCGATCCTGCCACGTGTCGAGGACACAGGTGCAGACGGCATCGAGCTCAATTTCGGCTGCCCGCACGGCATGAGCGAGCGCGGCATGGGTGCCGCAGTCGGTCAGGTGCCCGAATACATCCAGATGGTGGCCGAATGGTGCAAGCACTATTCGAACATGCCGGTCATCGTGAAGCTGACCCCCAACATTACCGATGTGCGCTATCCGGCGCGCGCCGCCAAAGCCGGTGGTGCCGACGCGGTGTCCCTGATCAACACCATCTCGTCGATCGTTTCCGTCGATCTGGACAATTTCGCCCCCGTGCCGACAATTGACGGCAAGGGCTCGCATGGCGGCTATTGCGGCCCGGCCGTGAAACCTATCGCACTCAACATGGTCGCCGAAATCGCCCGCGATTCCGAGACCCGCGGACTGCCGATCTCCGGCATTGGCGGCATTCAGACATGGCGTGACGCCGCTGAATACATTGCACTGGGCTGCGGCACGGTCCAGGTCTGCACCGCGGCCATGACCTATGGCTTCAAGATTGTCGAGGAAATGACCCAGGGCCTGTCCGACTGGATGGACGAGAAGGGCTACGAGACAATTGCCGACTTCCAGGGCCGTGCGGTCCCCAACGTCACCGACTGGCAGTATCTCAACCTCAATTACATCACCAAGGCCAGGATCGATCAGGACCTCTGCATCAAGTGCGGCCGCTGCCACATCGCCTGCGAGGACACCTCTCACCAGGCGATCACCGCGATGGTCGACGGCGTGCGGCATTTCGAGGTGATGGACGACGAATGCGTCGGCTGCAATCTCTGCGTCAATGTCTGTCCGGTCGATGACTGCATCACCATGATCGAGATGACCGAAGGCTCCGATCCGCGCACCAACAGGCCGATCGATCCAGACTACGCCAACTGGACCACCCATCCGAACAATCCGATGGCCAAGCAGGCCGCGGAGTAGAAATCCCGCAAGAATACTGGAAGGTCCCGCCCATCACTAAGCGGGACCTTTTTATTTCTGCAGCCTTGGTTATGCTGGTGCAGGCCATAGGCCAGCGCTGAGCTTTGGGGTCAGGTCTGGGGAGATAAAATTGATTGTACGTATTGCCTTGCTGATTGCTGTCTGCGCGCTGATCACCTCCTGCCAGACCCTGTCAAAAGAAGAATGCGCTGTCGCTGATTGGCGGGTGATCGGCGAACAGGACGGCGCAAGCGGATACAATCCGCAAGATCGCTTTGCAAAACACGTCAAGGCCTGCACCAAGGCCGGCGTCGCCGCTGACCAGACGCTCTGGTACCAGGGCTATCAGAAGGGCCTGCCGCGCTATTGCACACCGCTCAATGGTCTGACTGTCGGCAGTCAGGGGAAATCCTACGCCAATGTCTGCCCGCTTGATCTCGAACCCGGCTTCCGCGAGGGATACGATCTCGGGCGTGTTCAGCACCGCAAGAAAAGCGAGATCAGCACGCTGGAATCGCGCATCAGCGCCATCGAACGGGACATCCGCGCCGACGAGGACCTGATCCGCGACCGCAAGGAAGACCGGCGCACCGTCGAACGCCGGATCGATGAAAACCGCTGGAAAATCCGCGATCTGGAGCGGGACATCGGCCGGATGCAATCCGATCTCCGCCGCATCGAGGATAACATGGAAGATTTCCGCTACAGCTACGCGGCGCGCGGCTGACAGCAACTTTGAGACTGGTCAGGCGGAACCGTTGACTGGAGGTCCACGCATGGCAGAGGGCATCAATTCGCTGGCTGCTTTGGCAGCACAAACCTGGCAGACCTACGAACGCAATGCTGCGCGATTCGATGCGGAACGCGCCAGAGTTCTGTTCGAAAAACCATGGCTCGACCGCTTTGCAGCGCTTCTGCCGCCGCAAGCCGCAATACTCGACATTGGATGCGGCAGCGGCGATCCCATCGCCGCCTATTTTCGCAGCCTTGGCTATCGGGTGACCGGTGTTGACGCTGCACAAGCCATGATCGATCTGGCGCGCGAGAAATACCCCGATGGTGACTGGCGGATCTCCGACATGCGCCACCTGCGACTGGGGCAGACATTCAATGGCGTGATCGGTTGGGACAGCTTCTTCCACCTGACCCAGGACGAACAGCGCACCACACTTGTCCGTCTGGCTGAGCATCTTGGTTCCGGCGGCGCCCTGATGCTGACGGTCGGGCCCGAAGCCGGAGAAGTCGCCGGCCATGTCGGCGACGACCTAGTCTATCATTCCAGCCTCTCACCCGCAGAGTATGAGGCGATCCTGGCCGGTCTGGGATTGCACATCGTCAGTTTTGCCAGCGAAGATCCCGAATGCGAAGGTCATACCGTGCTGCTTGCGCAAGCGAGCTGACCCCGCACAAGCAACATCGCATCAGACCGGGACAACTGACGGCAACGCTGATCCGGATGGGCTGTGGCGCAGCGATACCGGATTGAGGCCGTAGCAGCGCTTGAAAGCCCGGGTGAAGCCCTCGGCGGAGTCGTAACCATAGCGCCGGGCGACCGCGTCAACACGGTCGCCTTTGACCAGGTCCTGCCGCGCCAGAATGAGCCGCCACCTTCGCAGATAGGCCGCCGGCGTCTCGCTGACCACAGCCAGAAATGTTTCCGAGAATCGGCTCAGCGACAGCCCGGCGATGGCAGCCAGATCCTCATTGCGCCACGGGCGTCCGGGCCCGTCATGAATGGCGACGATGGCGCGGCTTAGTCTTGGATCGGATAGTCCGGCCAGCAGGCCCGGCTCCGTCGATCCGGCCTCGATCTGCGCGCGCAGCAGACGCACGATCAACACCTCGCCAAGCCGGTTTATGACCGATGCCGACCCGCATCTCGCCGCCGCGAGTTCCGAACGCATCAGACTGACCAGGCTCGCCGCCTCGCCATCCATGGAAAGATCAAATCCTATCCTGTCAGGCAAAGCAGCAAGCAACGGATTGGCTGCCCCGCCCCAATCCACTTCGGCTGAAAACAACAGGTCCTTGGCTACAAATCCTGAACCGATCCCGGCGGCGCCGAACCAGACGTGGCGCGGAGCCCCATCTTGATCCGCGGTGACCACCAGCGTCGCGGTCTCCGGCGGCGATGGTTTCACTTGCAGGCTGAATCGCTCCATCAAGGTAGTCAATCGATCAAATGACCGCATATCGGTGTTCCTATCAGATAGTTTGGCTTTTACAGATCATAAAACCTGTATACTGGCAGCGCAATCCCGATCCTGAAAGGTTCTCCCAATGCTCATGCCCCGCCAGAAAACTCCCGACCTGAAACTGAAGACGCTCGATCACGGCGATTTCGATCTCACTACCGACGCGTCCGAGCGCGGAACTGTCATCTGCTTTTACCGTGGCCTGCATTGCCCGATCTGCGCCAATTATCTCACCGAGTTTCAAAAGCGTGCGGCCGATTTTGCCGAGCGTGGTGTGGCAACCATCGCCATCAGTTCGGATGGCGAAGAGCGGACACGCCAGATGGCAGAGAAGATCGGCGCCGACACATTGCGTTTCGGCTATGATCTGCCCCTGGCCAAAGCCCGCGAATGGGGGCTCTACATCTCCACGTCACGCGGCAAAACCTCGATCGGCATCGAAGAGCCGGCATTGTTCTCCGAACCGGGCCTGTTCATGGTGACGCCGGAGCAGACGCTGTATTACGGCTCGGTCCAGACCATGCCATTTGTCCGCCCGCATTTCTCCGAACTCGTCGGTGCGCTCGACTTCGCCATCAAGAACGATTATCCGGCCCGCGGCGAATACACCGGCGCCGTATGATGCAGACCAGCGCTAGATCGAGCGCTGGTTGACCCGCAGGGAGAGCGCTTCGGCGCTCTCCACCCGCTCAGAATAACGGTCGACCAGATACTCAGCCCGCCCCCGTGTCAGCAATGTGAACTTCATCAGTTCTTCCATGACATCGACCATGCGGTTGTAAAAAGCCGACGGTTTCATCCGCCCGTCCTCATCAAATTCCGCAAAGGCTTTCGGGACTGATGACTGGTTGGGGATGGTGATCATCCGCATCCAGCGGCCAAGCACCCGCAATTGATTGAGCGTGTTGAAACTCTGCGAACCGCCGCTGACCTGCATCAGCGCCAGGGTCCGCCCCTGGGTCGGGCGGACGCCGCCGATTGGAGCCAGCGGCAACCAGTCGATTTGCGTCTTCATCACCCCGGTCACGGCGCCGTGCCGTTCAGGCGAGCACCAGACATGGGCTTCCGACCAGAGCGACAATTCCCGCAACTCGGCCACCTTGGGATGATTTTCCATGTCGTCGGAAACCAGCGGCAGTCCGGCCGGATCATAGATCCTCACCTCGGCACCCAGCGCTTCAAGCACCCGTTTCGCCTCCAGGGTCAGAAACCGTGAATAGGACCGGATGCGCAGCGAACCATAGAGCATCAGCACGCGCGCTGGATGGTCAGGCTCGCCGGGCAAGGCCAGCCGCTGTGTCTGGGGCAGCTGCAAACTGTCGCCATCAATATTGGGCAGATCATCGGTCATGGCGCGGTGATCACCTCTCCGTCTTCCTTGGTGTAGGTGGCGCCGGGGACAACGTCGAGAAGCGCGAAAACCGCTTCTGACGGACGGCACAGCGCCACGCCTTTTGGTGTGCAGACAATTGGACGATTGACCAGCACCGGATGGTCCAGCATCGCATCCAGGATGGTTTCATCGCTGACGGCGGGATCCGTAAGTCCAAGTTCTTCGGCGGGCGACTTCGACACCCGCAGCGCACTGCGCGGCGTCAATCCCGCAGCTGCGAACAGCCCCAGCAATTGCGCGCGTGTCCAGCCTGTTTCGAGATATTCGACAACAACCGGCTCGCCGGCAATGGCCCGTATGATCTCAAGAACATTGCGGGACGTGCCGCAACCGGGATTGTGGTGAATGACAATGCTCATGCAGCTTTCCGATCTCGCTGGCCTTCGGTTTCACCTCGCTTGAAGCGTCGGTGATCAAGAGACTGCTTAGCGCAACAGCGCACATGGCGCCAGCCACATATCAAGCTTTCTTGATTGATTTTTCAGGGCCCACCAAGCCGGGCGACACAAACCAACACCACTATTCTCCGAGAACATATGCAAACCTCTTGATGTATATCAATGCCGGTTCGGACGGACGCTGTTTTGATGACATTGCAGATCCATTCCGGCTCTGCGCACATGAATGATCATCGTCATCGAGTGGTGTTCATATCCGCGAAGTCCACAGGAACGTCGCGTGTGCCGTTTCAAAGAGGAGATACCAACTATGCAGAAAGACCCGGAAACCAAAGTAGATCGGTCACGTCTCACACTGCTTCTCGGCCTGTCTTCGACAGCGGCGGCTGCAGGGTGCATGGGGACACCAACCGCCCAGAAGAAGGGAGACGACGCATATGACACCTTAAAAACCTTCCGTCCGAGAGACGTTGACACGGCGGGCGGAGAAGGCGGTGAAGGCGGCGGCGGCGGAAGCCACTGACCCAGAGGACGTGCCTGTATATCCCGCCCGGTCGACTTTCTGGATCGACCGGGCAGTGGCATTTGATCGCCGACCCTGACCGGCAAGACAGCCCTGTTCACAGGCTCTAGCCGCAGGCATTGGCGAAGCAGCAAGCTGGACTGATCACTTGAGATGCCGACGGAACCCATGCTCATGTCAGGCGGTTACAACTCGCGAATGCGCGGGCTTCCGCCGCCTGTTGTTTTCGGTCGCAAACCATCAAGAAACAGCGTCTCGAGATACCGCGCGGCATCCTCGAAACGGCCTTCCGCACCACGGTCTGGCCCGAGGATGACCCGCACCTGTGCATCAAAGTCGGCATAGTGCTGGGTGGTCGACCAGATCGAAAATATGAGATGCACGGGGTCTACCGGGTTGATTTGTCCGGCTTTCATCCAGCCGCGCAGGATTTCGGCCTTTTCATCGACCAGTGGTTTAAGCTCACTCTCGAGCAAGCGCTTGATACGCGGCGCACCCTGAAGGATTTCATTGGCGAACAGCCGGCTCTCGCGCGGGAAATCGCGCGCCATCTCGAGCTTGCGGCGGATATAGGACTGCAATTCCGGCAACGGGTCACCGACCTCGTTCAACTCACGCAACGGCTCCAGCCATGTATCGAGCAGGCGTGCAATCAAGGCCTCATAGATGTCCTGCTTGCGCCGGAAATAATACAGCAGATTGGGCTTGGACATACCGGCATGGTCAGCGATCCGGTCGATGGTCGCACCGCGAAACCCGTGAACCGAAAACTCCTCAAGCGCGGCATCAATGATCCGCGCTTCGTTTTCCATCTGGATGCGCGTTTTGCGCTGGGTTTCCATCGCCCGTGCCTTCAAGTGCTGCGTTCCTCTATCCTCACTCATCCGGCTTCCGTTCACCTTGCTCAAGCTGTCGCGGACAACGCCGAATTGGCCTTGACCGGATGGTTGTCCCTGTTAGAGTTTTATCAAACAGTCAAGATTTCGTAACATAGCCTGTCAGCGGAAACAAAGCCTTCAAATTGGCAATTGACTAGAGGAACGGAAAACCCATGCGTCAGGAGGCGCACCAAGCCATGTCAAACCGGCTCAACACATCCCCCAACGACTTGCGCGCGTTCTGGATGCCGTTCACCGCCAACCGCCAGTTCAAGCAGGACCCGCGTATGCTGGTCGGCGCCAAGGACATGCATTTCACCACCTCCGACGGCCGTCAGATCCTCGACGGGACTGCCGGTCTGTGGTGTGTCAATGCCGGCCATTGCCGCCCGAAGATCACCGAAGCGATAGCACAGCAGGCCGGTGAGCTGGATTACGCACCTGCCTTCCAGATGGGCCATCCCAAGGCGTTCGAACTGGCCAATCGTCTGGTCGACATCGCGCCCGACGGCATGAACCATGTGATGTTCACCAATTCCGGTTCCGAGTCGGTCGAGACTGCGCTGAAAGTGGCGCTGGCCTATCACCGCGTCAAAGGCGACGGCTCCCGTTCCCGCCTGATCGGTCGTGAGCGTGGCTATCATGGCGTCAATTTCGGCGGCATCTCGGTCGGCGGCATCGTCTCCAACCGCAAGATGTTCGGCACGCTGCTGACCGGCGTCGACCATATGCCGCACACACATTTGCCCGCGCAGAACGCTTTCACCAAGGGCCAGCCCGAGCATGGTGGCGATCTGGCTTCCGAACTCGAGCGCATCGTCACGCTGCATGACGCCTCCACCATCGCCGCCGTCATTGTCGAACCCGTCGCCGGTTCCACCGGTGTGTTGATCCCGCCGGTGGGATACCTCAAGAAGCTGCGCGAAATCTGCACCAGGCACGGCATTCTGCTGATTTTTGACGAAGTCATCACCGGTTTTGGACGCCTCGGCGCACCGTTTGCCGCGCAATATTACGATGTCATACCCGACATGATCACTTCGGCCAAGGGACTGACCAATGGCGTCATCCCGATGGGCGCGGTGTTCGTGACCTCGGAAATCCATGATGCCTTCATGCAAGGCCCCGAGCACATGATCGAGTTCTTCCACGGCTACACCTATTCAGGCAATCCTATTGCCTCGGCGGCAGCTCTTGCGACGCTGGACACCTACAAGGAAGAAGGCCTGCTCACCCGCGCGGCCGAAATCGCGCCCTATTGGGAAGAGCAGCTGCATTCGCTGAAGGATTGCCCGCATGTCGTCGACATCCGCAACACCGGCCTGATCGGCGCCATTGAACTGGACCCGATCGCTGGCGAGCCGACCAAGCGCGCCTTCTCAGCCTTCCTTAAAGCTTATGACGACGGATTGCTGATCCGAACCACCGGTGACATCATTGCGCTCTCGCCGCCCTTGATCATCTCCAGGGATCAGATCGACGAATTGTTCGAAAAATTGCGTAATGTACTCGAAGGGCTAGCGTAACCATGCAAATCATTGAAAACGCCATTGGCGGCAAACTGACGATTTCCGGCTCGGACCGGCGGTCACCTATCTTCAATCCGGCCACCGGCGAGCAAATCGCCGAACTGCCGCTCTCGACGGTCGAGGAAATCAACACGGCTGTAGCTTCCGCCAAAGCCGCGCAGCCTGCCTGGGGCGCGATGCCGCCGCTCAAGCGCGCCCGCTTCATGTTCAAGTTCAAGGAACTGCTCGACCGCCACGCAGGCGACATTGCCCGCGAAATCTCGCGCGAGCACGGCAAGACCCATGACGACGCGCTCGGCGAAGTCACCCGCGGTATCGAGTGTGTGGAATTCGCCTGCGGCATCCCCAATCTGTTGAAAGGCGATTTTTCCCGCAATGTCGGACCTGGCGTTGATTCCATCGCCGACCGCCAACCGCTCGGGGTTGTAGCCGGCATCACCCCGTTCAACTTCCCCGCCATGGTGCCGATGTGGATGTATCCGATCGCCATTGCTTGCGGCAACACCTTCGTGCTCAAGCCTTCCGAGCGTGATCCGTCAGCGCCGATGCTGGCCTGGAAGCTGTTTCAGGAAGCAGGGTTTCCTGAGGGCGTCCTGAACGTCGTCCATGGCGACAAGCTCGCCGTCGACACATTGCTCGATCACCCCGACGTCAAGGCAATCAGCTTTGTCGGCTCCACCCCGATTGCCGAATATGTCTATTCGCGCGGCACTGCCAATGGCAAACGCGTCCAGGCGCTCGGCGGCGCCAAGAACCACATGGTGGTCATGCCCGACGCCGACATGGATCAGGTCGCAGACGCGCTGATGGGCGCAGGCTACGGCTCGGCCGGCGAACGCTGCATGGCGATCTCGGTTGCAGTACCTGTCGGCGAAAAGACAGCCGATGCGCTGGTCGCCAAGCTCAAGCCACGCGTCGAGGCGCTGAAGATCGGCCCGACCACCGACGAGGCCGCCGAGATGGGCCCGGTGGTCTCCAAGATGCATCAGGAAAAGGTGCTCGGCTACATCGATCAGGGCGTCAGCCAAGGCGCCGAACTGGTGGTCGACGGTCGCGGTTTCTCGTTGCAGGGCTACGAGAACGGTTACTTTGTCGGCGGCACGCTGTTTGACCGCGTCACCACCGACATGACCATCTACAAGGAAGAAATCTTCGGACCGGTGCTGTCGGTTGTCCGCGCAGGAACCTTTGACGAAGCCGTCAAGATGATCAACGATCATGAATACGGCAACGGCACGGCGATCTTCACCCGCGATGGCGACGCCGCCCGCGCCTTCTCCGATTCCATCGAAGTCGGCATGGTCGGCATCAACGTGCCGATCCCCGTGCCGGTGGCCTACCACTCCTTCGGCGGCTGGAAGCGCTCGCTGTTCGGCGATCACTCGATCTACGGCCCGGAAGGCGTGCGCTTCTACACACGTCTGAAAACCATCACCTCGCGCTGGCCCAACGGCATCAAGTCGGGCGCCGTGTTCAATTTTCCGAGCTGAACCATGACCCGTGAACCTGCCACCGCAACAACACTGGTCGATGATGAGCGCGTCCGCGTGACGCGCTTTGATTTTGCGCCCGGGGCTGAAACCGGGTGGCATGTTCACGGCCATGATTACGTGATCACACTGGTCACCGACTGCGAAATGTTGCTCGAAGAACCCGGCGGGACATCCCGCACCGTGACCATGGCGGCAGGCGACGCCTATCGCCGCCCGATCGGGGTCGAGCACAATGTCATCAATGCCGGGACAAAGACGATGAGCTTTGTCGAAGTCGAACTGAAATAGGAGACGACCATGTCCGCACCCGCAGCCAATCTTCGCATCAACGCCGACCGGCTTTGGGATTCGCTCATGGATATGGCCAAGATCGGACCCGGCATCGCCGGCGGCAACAACCGCCAGACCCTGACCGACGAGGACGGCGAAGGCCGCAAACTGTTCCAGCGCTGGTGCGAGGATGCCGGCATGACCATGGACGTCGACACCATGGGCAACATGTTCATGACCCGGCCCGGAACCGATCCCGATGCGCTGCCGGTCTATGTCGGCAGCCACCTCGACACTCAGCCCACCGGCGGCAAATATGACGGCGTCCTCGGCGTGCTGGCCGGATTGGAGCTGGTCCGCACGCTCAATGATCTCGACATCAAGACCAAGCACCCGATCGTGGTGGTCAACTGGACCAACGAGGAAGGCACTCGTTTTGCGCCCGCCATGCTCGCTTCCGGCGTCTTTGCCGGCGTGCACGAACAGGACTGGGCCTATGACCGGGAAGACGCCAAGGGCAAGCGCTTTGGCGATGAGCTGGTCCGTATCGGCTGGAAGGGCGACGAGGAAGTCGGCGCCCGCAAGATGCATGCATTGTTCGAACTGCACATTGAGCAGGGCCCGATTCTCGAGGCTCAGGGCAAGGACATCGGTGTCGTCACCCACGGCCAGGGTCTGCGCTGGATCCAGTGCACTGTCACCGGCAAGGAAAGCCACACCGGCTCAACCCCGATGCCGATGCGCAAGAACGCCGGCCGCGGCCTGGCCCAGATCACCGAGCTGGTGCACACAATCGCCATGGACAACGCGCCGAACGCAGTGGGCGCCATCGGTCATGTCGATGTCTATCCCAATTCCCGCAACATCATTCCGGGCAAGGCGGTCTTCACCATCGATTTCCGCAGCCATGAAATCGATACGCTCAACGGGATGGTCGAGCGGTTGATGGCAGAAGCGCCAAAACTCTGCGACGCGCTCGGTGTCGGCTTCGAGGCCGAGATCGTCGGCCAGTTCGATCCGCCGGAATTCGACCGCGATTGCGTCAAGGCTGTGCGCGACGCCGCCGAGCGACTCGGCTATTCGCACATGGACATTATTTCCGGCGCAGGCCACGATGCATGCTGGATCAACCGCGTGGCGCCAACCGCCATGGTCATGTGCCCCTGCGTCGACGGATTGAGCCACAACGAAGCCGAAGACATTTCCAAGGAATGGGCTGGTGCCGGTGCCGACGTGCTGATGCATGCGGTCGTCGAAACAGCAGGAGTGGTGGAGTAAAACCATGAGCACAACATCAAACATCGTACCGATCGATCGTGCTGACGAACAACAATTGCGCGTCGATCTCGCCGCAGCGCTGAGGCTCGCCGCCTATTACGACTGGCACGAAGGCGTCGCCAACCATTTCTCTGCTGCCGTCTCGCCTGACGGCAAGAAATTTCTGGTCAACCCGCGCTGGAAGCATTTCTCCCGCGCCAAGGCCAGCGAACTGTTGCTGGTCGACGCCGATGATCCCGAGACAATGAAGCGCCCGAATGCGCCCGATCCGTCAGCCTGGTCGATCCATTCCGCCATCCACAAGCACGTGCCGCATGCCCGAGTGGTCCTGCATCTTCACCCGCCGCATGCCACAGCCCTTGCAGGTCTGAAAGACCCTTCGATCAAGCCGATCGACCAGACCACGGCACGGTTCTTCAACCGGCTGGCAATGGACATGAGTTTCGGCGGCATCGCCAATGATGAAGCCGAAGGCGAGCGCATCGCCACCACCATTGGCAATTATTCCAACGTCATGATGGCCAACCACGGAGTCACCACAGTGGCCCGCACGGTGGCTGAGGCATTCGACGCGATGTACCATCTCGAACGCGCCGCGCGCACCATGGTGCTGGCCTATTCGACCGGCCAGCCGCTCAACGTGATGAACGATGAATTGGCCGAATCCGTCGCGCAGGAATGGGATGTCTACAAGGACGCCGAATTCTCGCATTTCGAGGAAATGAAACTTGTGCTCGACCGGGAAAATCCCGGCTACGCAGACTAGACCAGCAGAATTTTTGAAAAGGCCGCATCAAGACGGCTGATCAGAACAAAATTTGGAACAGCAAGAGGACGTGCATCATGAGCACCACCGTCATCAAGAACGGAACAATCGTCACCGCCGATCTGACCTACAAGGCGGACGTGATGATCGAGGGCGGCGTCATCACCGCCATCGGCCCCAATCTGGTCGGCGAGAAGTCGCTCGACGCCACCGGCTGCTATGTCATGCCCGGCGGCATTGACCCGCACACCCATCTCGAAATGCCGTTCATGGGCACCTATTCGACCGATGATTTCGAAAGCGGCACCCGCGCAGCCCTTGCCGGCGGCACCACCATGGTGATCGATTTCGCCCTGCCCGCGCCCGGCCAGTCACTGCTTGAAGCGCTGACCATGTGGGACAACAAGTCGACCCGCGCCCATTGCGACTACTCCTTCCACATGGCGATCACCTGGTGGGGCGAGCAGGTGTTCAACGAGATGGAGACAGTGGTCAAAGAAAAGGGCATCACCACCTTCAAGCACTTCATGGCCTACAAGGGCGCGCTGATGGTTGATGATGACGAGATGTATTCCTCATTCAGCCGGGTGGGCGAACTGGGCGGCATCGCCATGGTCCACGCCGAAAACGGCGACGTGGTGGCGCAGTTGCAGCAGAAACTGCTGGCCGAAGGCAACAACGGCCCCGAGGCGCATGCCTACTCCCGTCCCGCCGAAGTCGAGGGCGAAGCCACCAACCGCGCCATCATGATCGCCGACATGGCTGGCACTCCGCTTTACGTGGTTCACACATCCTGCGAGCAGAGCCACGAAGCCATCCGCCGCGCCCGCCAGAAGGGCATGCGGGTCTGGGGCGAGCCGCTGATCCAGCATCTCACGCTTGACGAGAGCGAATATGCCAACCCAGACTGGGACCATGCTGCGCGCCGGGTGATGAGCCCGCCCTTCCGCAACAAGATGCATCAGGATTCGCTCTGGGCCGGACTGTCCGCAGGCTCGCTGCAGGTGGTCGCCACCGACCATTGCGCGTTTTCGACTGAGCAGAAACGCTTCGGCGTCGGCGATTTCACAAAAATCCCCAACGGCACCGGCGGCCTCGAAGACCGCATGCCGATGCTGTGGACCTATGGCGTTGCCACCGGCAGGCTGACCATGAACGAGTTCGTCGCCGTCACCTCGACCAACATCGCCAAGATCCTCAACTGCTATCCGAAAAAGGGTGCGGTGCTGGTTGGCGCCGATGCCGATCTGGTGGTGTGGGATCCGGAGAAATCCAAGACCATTGCCGCCAGCACCCAGCAGTCGGCGATCGACTACAACGTCTTCGAGGGCAAGCAGGTCAAGGGCCTGCCGCGCTACACGCTGACCCGCGGCCGCGTCGCCATCGACGATGGCGAAGTCAAGCCGCAGGAAGGTCACGGCGAGTTTGTCGCGAGGCAGCCGGTGACGCCGACCAACAAGGCGCTGTCGACCTGGAAGGAAGTCTCTTCCCCACGCAAGGTCGAACGCACCGGCATTCCGGCAAGCGGGGTATGAAGATCATGCTCACGCCTGCGCTTGCCAGAACAGTTGGCATAATTTTCCTCGCGAGCCTTTTTGCCGCCCCGGCAGCAGCCGACATGCTGCAGATTGACGGCAAATACGGAAACAGCGAAGGCTGTGCATTCGACCCAGAGCAGGGAGCCATGAGCGACAACAAGATCATCGTCAGCCCGCAGAATGTCGAATTTCATGAATCGGGCTGTGATTTCCTTCAGGTCCTGTCCGCCTCCTACGGTCGCGCGGTCGTCACGGCACTTTGCTCCGGAGAAGGCGAAGAGTGGGTCTCGACCTACCTCGTCAGGCCAAGCTATGACGATCCAGCCGCTCTCCATTTCAAGATGCAGGGCGGCGACGAGTTCGAATTCACGGTCAGCCGATGCGAGTGAACCAAGCAGTGCGTGAGACGAGCCAGTGTAGGAATGGAGAATTGATGAGCGCAACACATTCCAGACGGAACAGGATCTGCCAGTGACAGCAACCGTCATCTCCACCAAAAACCTCGATCTCACCTTCGAGACCAATGACGGTCCGGTTCATGCGCTGAAAGACATCACGCTCGACATTGCCGAGGGTGAATTCGTCTCGCTGATCGGTCCGTCCGGTTGCGGCAAGACCACGCTTCTCCGGGTGATCGCCGATCTGGAAAAACCAACTGGCGGCACGGTGTCGGTCAATGGCATGACGCCGGAACAGGCGCGAATGGCCCGTGCCTATGGCTATGTGTTTCAACAATCAGCCCTTTTGCCCTGGCGCACCATTGAGCAAAATGTTGCCTTGCCGCTGGAAGTCATGGGGCTCGACAAAGCCACCCGCTCGGCCCGCATTGCCAGCAATCTGGAGCTGGTCAATCTTGTTGGCTTTGAGAAGAAATTCCCCTGGCAGCTCTCCGGCGGCATGCAGCAGCGTGCCTCCATCGCCCGTGCGCTCGCCGTTGAACCGGCGATGCTGCTGATGGACGAACCATTTGGCGCGCTTGACGAGATTGTCCGCGATCACTTGAACGAGCAACTGCTGAAACTTTGGGCCAAGACCAAGAAGACTGTGGTCTTTGTCACCCACTCGATTCCGGAAGCCGTGTTCCTGTCGACCAAGATCGTGGTGATGAGCCCGCGTCCGGGCCGCATTCACGAGATCATCGATTGTGATCTGGGCCCCGACCGGTCGCTCGACATTCGCGAGACGCCTGAATTCCTCAAGATCGCCCACCAGGTCCGAGAAGGCCTCAAAGCCGGACACAGCTATGATGAATAGCGCTGTCCGCCAAACTTACCACGAACCTGGTGTCCGACGCGCGACCGCCGCCGATCTGCCGGTCTGCGCGTCAATCATCAATGACTATCTGGACGCCGGCGCCTCATGGCTGCCCCGTGTGATCGATCGTCAGGCCATCGAGGACATGTTCGGTGCGGATCTGCTCGACAGGCGAACCATCTTCGTGGCCGAGGATGGCGGCGAGATCGCTGGTTATCTTTCGATGGATCAAGACGGGCGTTTCATTCACGCGATCTATCTTCGTCCACAAGCCCGGTGCAGCGGTCTGGGCAAAGCGCTGCTCGACGCCGCCAAGTCCGCACGCCCACAAGGCTTCGAGCTCACAGTCTTCGAACTCAATTCCGATGCCCTGCGCTTCTACAAGCGCGAAGCTCTTGTCGAAATTCCAGAAGGCCGCAACGACGACACCCCGGAAGGCGTGGCCACTTTGTTGATGCGCTGGCCCGGAGGTTCCCGATGAGCCCCTCGCTGATGATCTGGCTGGCAGCCGTGATGGTGATTTTCATGGCCGCAGCAAGCAGTCTCCGGGTCTATGTCGACCGGCCGTCTGTCTGGCTGCTGGTGCTTGCGATCACGCTTTACACCGCAGGCAATCTGATGATGGTGCGGGTGATGCGCGAAAGCGGGCTGGCAGTCGCCATGTCACTCTCCGCTGTGCTGCAACTGGTGCTCATCAACCTGATCGGCTTGCTGATTTTCGGTGAACGCCCGTCCATCATGCAGGTCGGCGGCATCACGCTGGGGATCGTTGCCGTCACCATGATCGTCTGGCCGCAGGGGAAACACGGATGAACGAGCCCAGCTTCATCAGGGACCGTCTGGTTCCCGTCGGTTCAATCCTGCTGGTGATCCTCATCGCCTGGTATGTCGCCGCCTATTCGATGAACGCGCCGTTTCAACGCGATTTCGACCGCCGTGCGGATGAAACCCGCACCACCACCGAATTCTTCATGAAGACCATGAGCCAGCCGAAGCCGACCATGCCGGCGCCGCATCAGGTGGCGGAAAACCTCTGGAAGAACACGCTGACGGTCAAACCCTGGTCAAAGCGCAGTCTGGTCTATCATTCCTGGGTGACGCTGTCGGCGACGCTGCTCGGCTTCGCCATGGGCACCGCACTTGGCGTGGTCATCGCCATCGGCATTGTCCATATCCCGGCGCTCGACCGCTCCTTCCTGCCCTGGATCATCGCCTCGCAGACCATTCCGATCCTGGCGATTGCACCGATGATCATCGTGCTGTTGTCGGCCATCGGCGTCACCGGACTGCTGCCCAAGGCGCTGATCTCCACCTATCTGTCATTTTTTCCGGTCGCTGTCGGCATGGTCAAGGGCCTGCGCTCACCTGACGTGCTGCATCTCGACCTGATGCGGACCTATTCCGCCAGCAAGATGCAGACATTGTGGAAGCTACGGATTCCGGCCTCGGTGCCGTTCTTCTTCACCTCGATGAAGGTGGCGATTGCCGCCAGCCTGATTGGCGCCATCGTCGGCGAATTGCCCACCGGTGCCGTGGCCGGCATCGGCTCCAAGCTGCTGGCAGGCTCCTATTACAGCCAGACGGTCGACATCTTCGCCGCCCTGATCGCAGGTTCCGTTGTCGCCATCCTGCTTGTGAGCGCAGTCGATATCGTCGGCCGGTTCGTCAACACCCGCATGGGAGCAAAAACCCAATGAGTGTGTTACGTCCCAACTGGCAGGCGTTGCTATCACTGCTGGCCACTCTCTACAGCCTAACCGCCCTGCCCTTCACTGCAGGCATGAGCCAGACAACGTCGCTGACGGTGGCGGCAATTCTGGCCGCAGGCGCGTTGCTGTCGATGCTGCGGCTGAGCTTTGCCGTGGAAACCGCCATTCTGACGCTGTCGAGCTTTGGCGCAGCGGCAATGCTGATTTCAGGTCTGGTCGATGGCTTCGGCACCGCCACGCACGGCTATTTCGCAGCCCTTGCCGCAGCCTGGCTTCTCGGCTGGCGGCTGGTCACGGTACTGTCCGGCGATGGCAGCCGCGCCAACCAGACCAGCGCTGTTTCCATCATTGTCCCGGCGCTGTTTGGCATCTGGGTCGTGATCCTGTGGGAATGCATCGTTCGCGGTGCCGGCGTACCGTTCGTACTGCTGCCGCCGCCTTCCGCCATCGGGGCGAGGATTGTCACGTCCACATCAATCCTGGCAGCCGATTTCCGCCAGACCGTGCTCAAGGCCGTGCTGTTCGGCTATGTCGTCGGCTGCACGACCGGCTTCCTCGTCGCTATTCTCGCCGACCGCTTCCGCTTCTTTGCCAACGGCCTGCTGCCGATCGGCAACATGGTCTCGGCGCTGCCGATGATCGGCATTGCCCCGATCATGGTGATCTGGTTCGGCTTCGACTGGCAGTCGAAGGCCGCCGTCGTCATCGTCATGACCTTCTTCCCGATGCTGGTGAACACACTTGCCGGGCTGGCGGCCACCGGCGACATGGAACGCGACCTGATGCGCACCTATGGCGCCACCCATTGGCAGGTGCTGCTCAAGCTGCGGCTTCAGGCCGCAATGCCTTTCATCTTCAATGCCCTCAAGATCAACTCCACGCTGGCGCTGATCGGCGCCATCGTCGCCGAGTTCTTCGGCACGCCGATTGTCGGCATGGGCTTTCGGATTTCGACCGAAGTGGGTCGGATGAATCTCGACATGGTCTGGGCGGAAATCGCCATGGCGGCTATTGTCGGGTCTTTGTTTTACGGGGCGCTTGCACTTCTTGAGCGCTCCGTCACATTCTGGCATCCGAGCTATCGCAGATAGATAGCCCTGAGCCATAACCAGAGAGGAACCAAAAATGAAAAAAACACTCGGACTGACACTGGCACTCACCATGACACTGATGGCAGGCGCCGCAAACGCTGCCGACAAGGTGACGCTGCAACTCAAATGGGTCGCCCAGGCCCAGTTCGCCGGCTATTTCGTCGCCAAGGACAAGGGCTTTTATGACGAAGCCGGCCTCGACGTCGAAATCAAGCCGGGCGGCCCGGACATTGCACCGGAACAGGTGATTGCCGGCGGCGGCGCTGACGTCATCGTCGACTGGATGGGCGGCGCTCTTGCTGCCCGCGAAAAAGGCGTCGGCCTCGTCAACATCGCCCAGCCTTACAAGAAGGCCGGCATGGAACTGGTTTGCCCGGCAGACGGCCCGATCAAGACAGAGGCCGACTTCAAGGGTCACACGCTGGGCGTCTGGTTCTACGGCAACGAATATCCGTTCTTCGCCTGGATGAACAAGCTTGGCCTGTCGACCGAAGGCGGCGCCGAAGGCGTCACCGTGCTCAAGCAGAGCTTTGACGTGCAGCCGCTGATCCAGAAGCAGGCCGATTGCATCTCGGTCATGACCTACAATGAATACTGGCAGCTGATGGATGCTGGCTACAAGCCGGAAGATCTGGTCGTCTTCAACTACTCCGCCATGGGCAACGACCTGCTTGAAGACGGTCTTTATGCGCTTGAGGACAACCTCAAGGATCCGGCCTATGTCGAGAAGATGGTCAAGTTCGTCCAGGCTTCGATGAAGGGCTGGGCCTACGCCATTGCCAATCCTGAAGAAGCAGCCGGCATCGTCATGGACAATGGCGGCCAGGACGAAAACCACCAGGTCCGGATGATGGACGAAGTGGCCAAGCTGATCGGCGAACCCGATGCCAAGCTGATCCCGGAAGCCTATGAGCGCACCGCCAAGGCGCTGCTCGATCAGGGGATCATCACCAAGCAGCCGGAAGGCGCATGGACATCAGTCGTTACCGACAAGATGTAATCACCCTTTTGGGGTAAACTCGGCCGGCCGGCAGAAATGCCGGCCGGTTTTTGATTCGGACAACAAACAGCAGGTGCCCCCATGACAAACAGACTTGGCGACATGATTGACCAGGGCCAGGGCAAGATGCCTGCTGATATCGTGCTGAAGGGCGGCAGGCTGTTTGACCTGACCACGGGCGAGTTGCGCGAGGGCGACATCGCCATTTGCGGCGACCGCATCGTCGGCACGCTGGAAAGCTATGTAGGCATCCAGGAGATCGACATCTCCGGCAAGATCGTCGTGCCCGGCTTCATCGACACCCATCTGCACATTGAAAGCTCGCTGGTCACGCCGCATGAGTTCGACCGCTGCGTGCTGCCGCGCGGCATCACCACCGCGATCTGCGATCCGCATGAAATCGCCAATGTCATCGGCGCCGCCGGAATCCGCTATTTCCTCGATTGCTCAGAACAGACCATCATGGATATCCGCGTGCAGCTCTCAAGCTGCGTGCCCGCCACCCATCTCGAAACGGCAGGAGCCCGGCTGGATATCGAGGACCTGCTGGAGTTCCGCGATCATCCACAGGTGATCGGTCTGGCAGAATTCATGAACTTCCCCGGCGTGCTGCACAAGGACCCGACCTGCATGGCCAAGCTTGAGGCGTTTCAGGGCGGCCATATCGATGGCCACGCGCCGTTGTTGCGCGGACTTGGCCTTAACGGCTACCTCGCCGCCGGCATCCGCACCGAGCACGAATCCACCACCGCCGAAGAAGCGCTGGAGAAAATGTCCAAGGGCATGCATGTGCTGGTGCGCGAAGGCTCGGTGTCACGCGATCTCGACGCCCTGATCCCGATCATCACCGAACGCAATTCGCCGTTCCTTGCGCTCTGTACCGACGACCGCAATCCGCTCGACATCGCCGAGCATGGCCATCTCGATTACATGATTCGTCATGCCATCGCTAATGGTGTCGAGCCGCTGGCGATCTACCGCGCCGCCTCGATTTCAGCCGCCGGTGCCTTCGGGTTGAAGGATCGCGGCCTGGTGGCGCCGGGCTGGCGCGCCGATCTGGTGGTGCTCGACAGCCTCGAAGGCTGCAATGCGCAGATGGTATTTTCCGCCGGCCGCCACGTCACAGATGAGCTGTTTGCCGCCCGCGCTACCACCGCGCCGGTGGGCATGGACAGTGTCCACGCGCCGTCGCTTTCAGCCGAGAGCTTCGCCGTTCGCAGAAACAGGATCGCCACATCGGTAATCGGCATCGTGCCCGGCAAGATCATCACTGAGCACCGCAAGTTCGAGCTACCGATCGAGAACGGCGAGACAAAGGGCGATCTGTCGCGCGACATCCTCAAGATCACGGTGATCGAGCGCCACGGCAAGAACGGCAACATCACCACCGGCTTCGTTCAGGGTTTTGGCCTCAAGCGCGGCGCCATCGCCTCCACCGTCGGCCATGACAGCCACAATATCTGCGTTGTCGGCGCCGACGAGGCCGATATGGCGCTGGCCGCCAACCGCCTGAGCGAAATCCGCGGCGGTTTTGTTGTCGCCGCTGAAGGCAAGGTGCTCGCCGAAATCGCTTTGCCGATTGCCGGGCTAATGAGTGATCTGCCGTTCGAGCAGGTGCGCGAGAAGCTAACGCCGCTGCGCGCGGCAGCAAAAGAGCTTGGCGGCACGCTCGACGAGCCCTTCCTGCAGCTGGCCTTTCTGGCGCTGCCGGTGATCCCTCATCTCAAGATCTCAGACATGGGCATGGTCGATGTCGACGCATTTGCATTGATCGAGTGAGGGTGTTGAAGATATGCCTGGCCATGAGCGTCGCAGCTCTGGCCAGGGACAGGGATGACGGGAAATAGGACATGGCTACACGATGAAGGAAAATCTGCGCCAGACCCTGCGGCGGCTCTATGCCGGCGAGAGCCTGTCGGCAATCCGCTTCCAGGCGGTGCTGGCGTGCATCGATCTGGCGATCATCGCCTTTTTCATCTTCGGGCCGTATCTGCGCACAGGTGAGAACTACCTGGTGCTCGACTACCTGATCGCAGCCTGGATCGCTCTGGAGCTGGTGGTCAAGGCGGCCATCGCACGCCGCCCGCGCGATTGGCTGCTCAAGTCAATGACATGGGTGGATCTGGTTATTTTGGGAACGCTGCTGTTACCCAACCTGCTTTACAATTTCGCCTTCCTTCGCGCCATGCGGATCTGGGCCATCGGCCAGAGCCCGTTGCTCAAAGTCGGGCTTCGCAAGATCGGCCAGTCGGAACTCACCGACGTCATTCGCGCCTCGATCAATGTCGTGGTCTTCCTGTTCATGACCACCGGCTTTGTCTACACGTTCTTCTTCTACCGCCAGGACGGCACCGACGGATTTGTCGACGCGCTCTATTTTACCGTGGCGACGGTGACCACCACCGGCTTTGGCGACATCATTCTGCCCGGCACATTCGGAAAATTGACGGCAATCGTCACCATGATTGTCGGCATTTCGCTGTTTGTCCGCCTCGCCCAGGCTGTGGTCCGGCCGTTCAAGGTGACGTTTCGCTGCCCAAATTGCGGCCTGTATCGACACGACGCTGATGCGGTGCACTGCAAGGCCTGCGGCAACATCCTCAAAATTCCCGACGACGGCGAATGATCAGCGCCTGCTGATCATTTGGCAGGTAGCGTCACAGCAGCCCGCAGAACCCGTCGAGCCCGCGCAGCGTTAACACGCCATCATGAATGCCGCCGGCGCATCCGGGCAGATGCAGCACTTCCCTGACCATCAGATTTTCCGGCAATATGACCGACTGCGGCTCGCGGTGCAGGTTGAGCACGATGACCAACCTCTGCTCCTGGGTTTGGCGGATGAAGGCCAGAACATCCTTATTGGTCTCGATGAAGATCATGTCACCATCGATCAGAGCCGGATGGTTTTTGCGGGAGGCCAGCATGGTCCGGTAGTAGTTGAGAACCGAGCCATAAACCTTGTCCTGCTGATCCACCGCATGGGCGCGATGGCTTTCGGGCACCGGCAACCACGTTCGCGACGCCTTTGAAAACCCTGCATTTGCACCCTGCCGCTCCCAGACCATCGGCGTGCGGCAGCCGTCGCGGCCCTTGTAGGCTGGCCAGAAGCGGATGCCGTAGGGATCGGTGAGATCCTCAAAGGCGATATGAGCTTCTTCCAGCCCCAGTTCCTCGCCCTGGTAGAGGCAAATCGACCCGCGGAACGAAGACAGCATGGTGATGGCAAATCGTGCCAGATGCTCAGGATCATCGCCTTCCTGCATCCAGCGCGAGACGTGGCGTTCGACATCATGGTTGGAGAATGACCAGCAGACCCAGCCGTCTTTGACCACCGATTGGAAGTTGGCGATGCTGCGGCGGAAATGCTCGGCCGAAAACTCACCGCCAAGCATGTCGAAGGTGTAGCACATGTGCAGCTTGTCGCCGCCATTGGTATAGGCGGCGACGGTCTTGAGCGAGCGGCGGCCGTCGCCGACTTCGCCAACCGTCGTGCGCCCTTCATACTCGTTGAGCAAAGCCCTGACTCGCTGCAGAAAGACAATATTTTCTGGCTGGGACTTGTCGTAGAGATGGTCCTGGAAGCCGTAAGGATTGGTGTCGGGCGCATCCACCCCCATGAAGTTGCCGTCTTCGGTTGACAGCGACAGCGGTGGATTGTCGCGCAATTGTTTGTCGTGAACATAGAAATTGACAGTGTCGAGGCGGAAGCCGTCGACGCCGCGATCGAGCCAGAACCGCACCGAATCCAGGATCGCGTCCTGCACATCGGGATTATGGAAATTCAGGTCCGGCTGCGAGGCCAGGAAATTGTGCATGTAGTATTGCCGCCGCGCGGTATCCCATTCCCACGCCGGACCACCAAAAATCGACAACCAGTTGTTGGGTGCCGTGCCATCAGGCTTGGGATCGGCCCAGACATACCAGTCGGCCTTCGGATTGTCCCGACTCGAGCGGCTCTCCTTGAACCAGGCATGCTGATCGGACGAGTGCGAGATCACCTGGTCGATGATGATCTTCAGCCCCTTGGCATGCGCCAGTTCAGTCAGTTCATCAAAATCCGACAATGTCCCGAACATCGGATCGACATCGCAATAATCCGACACGTCATAGCCGAAGTCAGCCATTGGCGACTTGAAAAACGGCGACAGCCAGATGGCGTCGACCCCCAGCGAGGCGATATGATCGAGCCGCTTAATGATGCCGCGGATATCGCCGATGCCGTCGCCGGAGGTGTCCTGATAGGATCGGGGATAGACTTGGTAAATGACGCAGCCGCGCCACCAGTCCGGGGATATTGTCTTGCTCACCGCTTGCTCCACTTCGGACATGACGCACCAGGCGCATGATTGAGGGTTTTTAATCGTTTAAATTAGCCGCTTGCCCCTTACAAGCCTGTTGAACCAAAACTTGGTGTAGCGGTCGGCTTGCCCATCGAAGATGACTGCGCAACGAGACCATCGCATTTCGCAGTCAATACAGTGCTGGACGCGCCGCGTGCTAGCATGTTCCTCTCGGCGTAGATCATGGAGGCGAGAACAATGACCACGCGCAGCTTCAAGAAACTGTTCTCGCCGGTTGACCTGCGTGGGCACACCCTCCGCAACCGCATTGTATTTGGCGCGCACACCACAAACATGGCTGTCGAGGGTCTGCCGACCGAACGCCACGCCGCCTATTACGCCGAACGCGCCTTGGGCGGTGCGGCGATGGTGGTGGTCGAGCCGATGCCGGTCCATGCCGCTGCGGTGCTGACACGCGGCAATTTCCGCCACAGCGACGACGGCGTGATCCCGCATTTCCGCAAGGTCACTGACGCGATCAAGGGTCACGGCGCTGTTGCCATCCAGCAGCTTTATCATGTCGGCAGCCATGGCGATCAGGACAACGCTTTTCATGCGGCCTGGTCGCCCTCAGGCATGCCGAGCTACCACGACAGCGACGGCTCCCATGCCATGAGCGAGGCGGAGATCAAGGAAACCATCACCGGCTTCGTCGAAGCCGCGCGGCGGTGTCGGGAATCCGGTTTCGATGGCGTCGAAGTCTGGGCCGCCTATCACGGTCTTGTCGATCAGTTCTGGACACCGTGGTCAAACAGGCGTGACGACAAATGGGGCGGCAGCCTGGAGAACAGGACCCGCTTTTCCCGCGAGATCATCACTCGCATCCGCAATATTTGCGGCGATGATTTCATTATCGGGCTCGCAGTCAACGACGAACCGGATTTCGAGGTTGCCCTGCAGCGCGAAGCCATCAGTGAAATCATCGAGCGTCATGATCGCGAGCAGATGATTGATTATGTCACTTGCGGCACAGGCAGCTATTTCGATTTCTACAAGCTGATGCCGACATTTATTTATCCGGAGAAGCTCGGCACGGATCTGGCTTCCACGCTCAAAGGCGTCGTCACACACGCGCTGGTCACCGCAGAAAGCCATATCCGCACACCTGACAATGCCGAAACCGTGCTCGGTGAAGAACAGGCTGATCTGGTCTCGATTGTCCGTGGACAGATAGCCGACCCGCATCTCGCCAACAAGGCCCGCGAGGGGCGAGCAGAAGACATTCGAGGTTGCCTGTCGTGCAACCAGATGTGCTGGGGCCGACGTTCAAGGGACTATTGGATATCCTGCGTGGTCAACCCCTCGACCGGCCGCGAGGCCGAGTGGGGTGGTGATCGCTTTACACCCGCAGCCCAGCGTAAATCAGTGCTTGTTGTCGGTGGTGGACCAGCCGGCTTGGAGGCAGCGCGCGTCAGCGCCGAACGCGGCCATCGCGTGGTGTTGGCTGAAGCTTCACCTCATTTGGGCGGTGCCTATCGTTTGGCAGGCCTGCAACCCCGGCGGGGACAAATCATTGAACTGATCGAATGGTACGAGCGGCAATTGACCAGGCTCCAGGTCGAGATACGACTCAACACCTATATGGACGCGGACGATGTCGTCGCCGAAAAAGCGGACGAGGTGATAATCGCAGCCGGGTCTCTTCCCTCTGACACCGGCTTCCAGAAAGCCATCCCCCACGTCGAAGTCCTGGACGGCATTGAAAATGGCAATATCTGTTCAACGGAGGCCATTATGACGCGGCAAGTCCGGCCCGGTCATCGCGTTATCGTGCTTGATGAGGGCGGCAACTGGAAGGGATGCGGCACAGCATGGAAACTTGCCGAAGACGGCCATGACGTGACCATCGTCACCCCGGATCCACTCGTCGGCAAGGAACTGCAACGCACTGCAGCCGATTTTCCGCTGCGCCGGACACTGGCCGGTCTGGGCGTGAAGTTCATCGTCGAAAGCGCCATCACCCGGTGGTCCGGGACGTCTGCCACCGTGCAGTCATTCCTCGATGGTCGCGAAACCGAGATCAAGGCTGAAACGCTTGTTTTTGCCACCGCCAACATGGCCGAGAACAGTCTCGCTCTTGATCTGCAACAACGTGGCATTGGCATCAGGGAAATTGGCGACGGAGTTGCTCCACGCCAGGCGGCATACGCCATATATGAAGGCCGGGAAATCGGTTTGAGACTGTAAGTTTTTGCTTTAGGCCGCCGGTGCTGCTGGTACGACCGGCTGATGCTCTTCAAGTCCGAGCAGGAAGTTGATCGAGGGCCGTGCCTTGACCAGATCATCGATCGAATAGGTCGACAGCACTTCGAAAAACGCCCCCAAGGCCTCCCTCAAGGCGGTGTTCAATCCGCATGAATCGACCAATGGACATTCGCTGGCATCGTTCTCAAAGCATTCAGCCATGGCAAAACTGTCTTCAGTCACCTTGACGACGTCGAGCAGAGTGATCTTGTCAGCAGCACGGCCAAGCCGTACGCCGCCATTGCGCCCGCGCACCGATTCGACCAGACCGGACTTGGTCAAGGGCTGCAGGATCTTGAACAGGAACAATTCCGAAACCGCATAGGCCTTGGCGATGTCGCCGATCCGGCTCAACGGCGCGTCATTCGCCGCGCAATACATCAAGATCCGCACGGCGTAATTGGTTTGGCGTGTCAAACGCATTATCTGGCTCCGGTGCTCATGCTGCCTTCCAATCGGAAGTGAACCTAGTTTAGAATGCTTCCAGAAAAAGGAAACCCTTTTTATCATGTTTTTGTCGCGGCTGCACCAATGGCCGCAAATACGAGGGAAATTATGGCACGCGCCACCGAATTCGAGACACGCAACGGCTTTGCCCGCGATGCCATCACGCTCGCCAACTGGCGCACGCGTCCCTACAGCTTCTGGTCATTTCGCAATGTGGCGGAGATGGTGCGCTCCGCCCGGATCCAGACCGCCAGCAGCGCCGAACTGCCTGATCCTGTGCAAAATCCCGACCTGCTGGCCCGGCCGGCAGCCCGCGGCGCCGACCACAGCATTGCAGACCTGCTGACCCGCAGCGAAGCCGACAGCTTCATCCTGTCGAAACATGGCTCGGTAGTGTGCGAATGGCACGCCCCGGGCGTCGACCGCCGCGATCCGCATCTGGTGTTCTCGATCTCGAAATCGATTACCGCGCTGGTTGCCGGCATCCTGGAGGATCAGGGGGTCCTGGATCCTGCGACGCTGGTCGGCACTCTGGTGCCTGAATCTGCAAACAGCGCCTATGCCGACGCCAAGGTACAGGATCTGCTCGACATGCGGGTCAGCCTCGATTTCGATGAATCCTATCTGTCGCTTGAAGCCTATGCCCGCTACCGGCGTGCCATGTCGTGGAACCCGCCATCAGAGGCGGGCAATGACGAAGGGATGCTGTCGTTCCTGTGCAGCCTGAAAAAGGCCCGCGGCCCGCATGGCGGTGTTCACGATTATCTCTCGCCCAATTCCGATATGCTCGGGATCGTGCTGGAACGGGCGACCGGCGAGCGCTTTCCTGATTTGTGCGCCCGGCTTTTGTGGCAGCCGCTCGGCGCCACAGCCGACGCGGTTATCACAGTCGACCCGCACGGTGCCCCGCGCACCGCAGGCGGCGTCTCCTGCCGCCCGCATGATCTGCTGGCGCTGGGTCAGATGCTGATTGGTGGTGGAGCCGCAAATGGCAACCAGATCGTCTCCGCACGGTGGATCGCCGACATGCAGCAAAATGGCGATGCTGACGTCTGGGCCAAGGGCACCCAGGCCAGCTTTCTCAAGACCGGCCGTTACCGCAACAACTGGTACCAGGTCGGCGGCGCATCAAACACCTTTCTTGCCGCCGGCATTCACGGCCAGTTTCTCTATTGCGATCCGGATACCGGCACGGTGATTGCCTGCACCTCGTCCCAAAGCGAGCCGCAAAGCGACGCGCTGGACCAAGGGTTGTTGGCGATGTTTGCCATGTTGAGCGCCGGGGACTGACCGGCGCTCAAACCGTCAAGCGATGAACAGGACGCTTTACTCGAACACAATCTCCGGCATTGTCCGCGCGCCGTCTCCGGAAAGCTCTTCCAGGCGCGCGCGCACCTTTGCTGCGATCTCGAGATAGATCTTGGCATGCGGTCCGTCAGGAGCCGTCGCCACCACCGGCATTCCGGCATCGGAGGTTTCGCGAATAGGCATTGCCAGCGGCACTTCGCCCAAAAATGGTACGCCAATCCGCGTTGCCTCGTCGCGTGCGCCGCCGTGACCGAAAATGTCATGTTGGCTGCCGCAATCAGGACAGATGAAATAGCTCATGTTCTCGACAATGCCCAGAACCGGCACATTGACCTTGTTGAACATGTTGAGCCCCTTGCGGGCATCAATCAGCGCCAGGTCCTGAGGGGTCGAAACGATCACCGCACCGGCCAGCGGCACATTCTGCGCCATTGTCAGCTGGGCGTCGCCGGTGCCGGGCGGCATGTCGACAACCAGCACGTCGAGTTCGCCCCAGGCGACTTCGCGCAGCATCTGGTTGAGCGCCGAAATCACCATCGGACCACGCCAGATCATCGCCGTGTCTTCGGCGACGAGAAACCCCATCGACATGACCTTGAGGCCATAATTTTCCATCGGCTTGAGTATCCGGCCTTCAAGCTGCTCCGGCCGTCCGGATATGCCCAGCAGCCGCGGCATCGACGGACCATAGATGTCGGCATCAAGTATGCCGACTTTCAGACCGGTTGCCTGCAGCCCGAGCGCCAGATTGACGGCTGTGGTGGATTTGCCAACGCCCCCCTTGCCCGAGGCAACGGCAATGATCGTGGCGATCCCCGGCACATCGGTCTTGGGCTTGGCTTGCGATTGAGCGGGTTTCGCCGGCGCATGGCTATGCGCCTGCGCTGCAGCCTGTGGCACAGGGCGCGGCGGCGGCGGTGTTGAGCCAGGCTCCTTGCTGGCTGTCAGCGCCACCATGGCACCCTGGACACCGGGAACGGTCTTGGTGGCGCGCTCGGCAGCCTCGCGCAGCGGTTCAAGCTCCTGCGCACGGGCGGCTGGAACCGTCAGCGAAAAATAGACTTTCGCATCGGCAATGAAGATCTCCGAGACCAGACCGAGATCAACAATATTGCCCTCAAGATCAGGTCCCTTGACCGATTTCAGTTTGGCCAGAATCTCTTCTTTGGTCACGCTCACGATGCACCCCACTCTTTGTCATTTCGGACCCCCTCCACATAGTGCAGATGGGCTCGCAATAAAATGGCGCAAACGCGAAAAAGCAGTCGGCCAAGCTATTTGCCACGGCCACGCAGCACAAAGAACGGCACAATCGCGGTCAGCATCAACAATCGCGCCACATGATGGGTGGCGACGAATGTCGGATCGATGCCGAGGATCACCGACATCGCCGCCATAGTTTCGAGCCCGCCCGGCGCGAAAGCCACCAGGATGGCGATCAGATCCATGCCCGTGATCCAGTGCGCAAGCACTGCAAACATTCCGGCCAGCACAACGCCTAGCACCGTGACCATCACACCGGCACTGAATGCGCGGCGAAGTTCCGGCCCGGTGACGCCGGAAAACCGCGAGCCGATCAGGGCGCCCAGAGACACGAACGCCGCTGCCGCCAGCCAGAATGACATCACACCGCTCACCAGTCCTGTGACATGAGCTGCAATGGACACCAGCATGCCGCCAATCAGGTAGGCCGCCGGCAGTTTAAGCCGCTGCAACCCATAGCCTGCAAGCCCGGCGGCTATGATCAAGGCCAGCAGCGGACCGGGTGCGGTTTCGATCGGAACTTCCAGCGCGCGGTCGGGAATCTGGCCGGTTAGCGTCACCGCGACCGGAACCAGCAGCGTCAGCGCCAGAACCCGGATCGACTGAACAATGCTGACGATCTTCAGATCCGCCTTCACGCCTTCCGACAGTCCCAGAACATAGCTCAGATGCCCGGGCGAAGACGACAGGAAGGCCGTCGCCGCATCCATCGACCAGAACCGCATCAGCGCTGCCCGGGTGAAGAAGATGATGGCAAAGAGGCTGCCCCCCAGCGCTGCGAGCGTCACCGGCCAGGTTCGCATCGCTCCGAACACGTCGGGTGTGACGCCCTGCCCGATGGTGAGACCCAGAATGACGAACACCATATCACGCAAGCGCTGCGGCGCTGCCTGGGTCTTGACACCGGCAAGCCCGGCGAACGTGACGGCAATTGCCGGACCGGTCAGAAACGGAGCCGGAAAGGACAGGGCATAAGTGATCACGGCGCCAAGCGCGGCGATGCCAAACGTCAGCAGTGGGGTTTGCCAGGAACCCGTCGCCATGTCTTCAACTCCCGCATTGACCGAAGATTACGGCGTGGCCGTCCGAGCAGAATCAGCCTGCTGCAACCACGAACCTAGTGCGCTTCATGGTTGGATGGAACCATCAAGCGCAGCAATGAACCGCTGGAGCCATAGCCAGCGGTCTCATCAATCGGGGCTCAATCCGGATCAGCATCGCTGTCGGTGCGGGGCAGTTTCGACCGGAAAAACCGTCCGGCAACGATCGGCATGATGAAGCCGAAGAACGCAAACAGCCAAAGCCCGATCGACAGGGGCGAGGCAAACAATGCGCTCCAGTCGCCATCCGAGATGGTCATTGCCCGTCGCATGTTTGCTTCCATCTGGTTGCCCAGGAGGATGCCGAGGATCACCGGAACCAGCGGCACTTCCAGCTTTCTCAAAAGCCAGCCCAGCACACCGAAGAACACCATCACCATCAGATCGAATGTCGAGCCGGAGATGCCATAGATGCCGACAAACGAGATCATCGCCACGGCGGGCATCAGATAGCGCGGGGGCACCAGCAGCACCCGGACGAACAGGCTGACCATCGGAATGTTCATGATCAGCAGCATCAGGTTACCAATGAACAGCGCCGCAATCAGGCCCCAGACCACGTCGGGATTGTTGGTGAACAACAGCGGTCCTGGCGTGATGTTAAGCGCCAGCAGCATCGCCAGCAGCACCGCGGTGGTGCCGGAACCCGGTACGCCGAGCGCCAGCATCGGAACCAGCGCGCCGCCGGCTGCCGCATTGTTGCCGGCCTCGGGTGCCGCCACGCCGCGCGGATCACCGGTGCCGAAGGTGTTGTCCTTGTCGACCAGCCGCTTTTCAACCGAATAGGCGATGAACGATCCGAGCGAAGCGCCCGCGCCTGGCAAGACGCCGGCAATGAAGCCCAGCACCGTCGACCTTGCCATGGTTGGCGCTGTCTGTTTGAGCATCGACAAGGGCGGTGTCAGCCGACCAAGCTTGACGGCAGCCGCGTCGCCCGTGGCTTTTGGGGTGCCGCGATGCTCGAGAAAGATGAACACTTCCGACAGCGCGAACAGGCCGACGATCGCCACCAGGAAGTCGATGCCGTCATAAAGATGCACTTCGCCGAACGCGAAGCGGGGCACGCCGGTCTGGCCGTCGACACCGATCATCGCAATGCCAAGCCCGAGGCCTGCGGCAATCGCGGCCTTTGCCTGGTTCTTGCTGGCGATACCGCCCAGTGTGGCAAAGGCCAGCGCAAACAGCGCAAAATATTCCGCCGGACCGAACAGCAGCGCCACCTTGACCAACTGCGGCGCCAGGAACACCAGCCCCCAGGTGGCAAAAAAGGCGCCAACGAAAGAGGCAATGCCGGACAGCGCCAGCGCTTCGCCGGCCATGCCCTTCTTGGCCATCGGATAGCCGTCGAGCGTGGTCATCAGCGCCGGTTCGTCACCGGGAATATTGAGCAGGATCGACGAAATGCGGCCGCCATACATGGCGCCGTAATAAACGCTGGTCAGCAGGATCAGCGCCGGCGTCGCATCGAGGCCGAGCGAGAAGGCCAGCGGAATGAGAATGGCAACGCCATTCGACGGTCCAAGCCCCGGCAGTGCGCCGATGATGGTGCCGAGAAAGCAGCCTATCAGCGCCAGGCCGAGGTTCTGGAATGTCAGGGCAATGGAAAACCCGTGTGCAAGTGCGTTAAGTGTGTCCATGACCCTGCCTCAAAATCCCCACGGGCCGCGCGCAAGCGACAGACCCAGGATGAGATGGAAAACGACATAAATGCCGACGGCGATCGTGACCCCGGCAATCACAGCCTTGATCGGTGGCGTGCCGAGCCGCCAGGACAGAAATCCGGCAGCAAATGCGGTGGACACGACGAAACCGATAAGCGGCAACGCATAGGCATAGGCGACCATCACGGCGACCGTCATGCCGACTTCAAACAGCCGGCTGAACTCCGGCCATTCCGGCTCGTCATCGGGCTTGAAGAAGATCGCCAGGCTGGAAATGCCGACCAGAACTCCGATGATGATCGGGAACACCTTCGGGCCAACCGGATCGGAAATGAAGCTTTCCTGAATCAGCGTCGCCTGCCAGATGAAAAACAGTGCCAAGAGGAGGCCCAGGCCTCCCATAATCCGGTCGCTCATGGCGCCCTCCCCCTCGATGCTCCGGCAGATGTCGCCGTAAACAGAAAGCCTCCGCCCGTTGACCGGGCGGAGGCAGTTCGACAGATCCTTACTGGATCAAACCGATTTCCTTGGAGATGGCGGTGATCGAATCCACCGATTCAGCCACAAAAGCCTGGAAGTCAGCACCGCGCATATTGAGCGGAGCAAGACCGTTCTGAGCCATCACGTCCTTCCATTCAGCGCTGTCATAGACGGTGCCGATGGCATTAACCCAGTAGTCATAGGCTTCGTCGGACATGCCGCCGGGAGCGTAAAACCCGCGCCAGTTGGCGCCGATCACGTCAATGCCCTGCTCCTTGGCAGTCGGGAACGCGGCGAAGTCGCCTTCAAGACGCTCGGGCGCTAGCACAGCCAGCACCTTGATGTCGCCGGAATCGACAAAACCCTTGGCTTCCGATGCATCGCCGGTAAAGGCCTGAACCGAACCGCCGAGCAGCTGGGTTACAGCCTCGCCACCACCATCGAAAGCAACATATTTAATGGTGCGGACATCATCGATGCCGAATTTTTTGGCCGCGATGAGAACCTTGAGGTGATCCCAGCCGCCAACAGCGGAACCGCCGGCGATAGAGACCGAAGACGGATCATTCTTGATCAGCTCCAGCAACTCAGGCAGCGTGTTGATCGGCGAGTCCTTGGCCACGGCAACAATGCCGTAATCAGCGCCAACGGCGCCGATCCAGCGGACCTGATCCATGGTGTTGCCGGGATAGGCACCCTGCGCCAGACGAGTCGATGTGGCGGACGACGCAGCAACGATCATATTGTTGGCGTCATTGCGCTTGTTGACGACTTCGGCAAAAGCCACGCCGCCACCGCCGCCAGCCATGTTGGTGACCTGCATGGTGCCGGACACAAGCTTGAGATCCTGCAGGGTCTTGCCGGCCTGACGGCAGGTGAAATCCCAGCCGCCGCCTGGGTTTGCCGGTGCAATGCACTCGGTCGAACCCGGATCGAACGCATGAGCGGCAGCCGTCAGCGAGACGACGGCAACGGCGGTAGCGGCAAGCCGCGCAACAAAATTCTTCATGATTTCCTCCAAATGAACGAGCCGCCTTTCCTCAAAAGCGGTATGGCAGCTACGCTAACGCAAAAAGCTGTCAGTCAGCTGTCAACTGGACGTTTTGAGAGCGGGAGGAGTTGCCGATGCATTTTCTGGTCGTCGAAGACACGACCGATGTCGCCGAGGCCATCACCGAACGGCTGGGGCGCGGTGGACATAGCTGTGACCGGGCCGGCCTCCTCGAAGACGCCAAGCATTTCGCCGCCACCTCGGCCTATGATCTGGTGATCCTCGACATCAATCTTCCCGACGGCTCCGGGCTGGATTTCCTCAAATGGCTCAGGCAGCGCAAGAACGCCGTGCCAGTGCTGGTGCTGACCGCCCGGCTGGCCGTGGATGACAAGATCGGCGCGCTGGATTTCGGCGCCGACGACTACATGGTCAAACCCTTCGATCTGGGCGAACTCGAAGCCCGGGTGCGGGCCATCGTGCGCCGTCGCAGCGGGGAAGCCGGCGCAACACTGTCGGCCGGCAATCTCGAATTCGACATGGCGACGCGGCTGGCAAGCGTCGACGGCGAACAATTGCAGCTCACCCCGCGCGAGCAACTGCTGCTGGAAATCTTTCTGGTCAACAAGGGTCGCGTGCTGGAAAAGGATGAACTGGTCATCCGCCTGTTCGGTATGGACGCCAACGCCGGGCCCAATGCCATCGAACTCTATGTCGGCCGGCTGCGCCGCAAGGTCTCCGGCTCCGGACTGGAAATCAGAACCCTGCGCGGCCTTGGCTATCAGGCATTGACCAGCAAATCCGATGCGGCTGCCCGGTGAGCTTTGTGTCAGCCTATCCGGCCGCCAGCCGCTCCCGCTCCATTGCATGGCGGCTGACACTGCTGCTGACACTGCTGCTGACCGTCGCCGCGGCGGGAACGGCTGTGGCAGCACTTAGCTATGGTCAGACTGCAGCGACGCGCGCCTTTGACCGGCTGCTCACCGGTGCCGCGCTGCAGATTGCCGAGCGGATCGGCGTTGTCGAGGGCGAAACCGTCATCGACATCCCGCTGTCGGCTTTCGGCCTGTTGTCGCTGGCGTCGGAGGACCGGATTTTCTACCGGATCATCGGCCCCGGCGGCGAAACCCTGACCGGTGACGAAACCGTCCCCCTGCCTGAGGCCACAGAACGTGACGACGGGCCGCTGCTTTACGATGCCACATTTTCCGGCGAAGCCATTCGCGCCATCAAGATGCAGCGCTTTCTCGCCGAACGGGCCGTGCGCGGTCCGATCACCGTAATCGTGGCGCAAACCTTGCGCGCCCGCTCCGAACTCGCCAACGAGATTGTCGCCCGCGCCGTTATCGGCGTCATCATCGCCGGCGGCGTTACCCTGGCGCTGGCGCTGCTGGCGATGCACCTGGCGCTGAGTCCGTTGCGCCGGGTGGAAAATGCCTTGCTGGCGCGCGACCCCAAGGATCTGACACCGTTCTCCACCACCACGCCGCGCGAGGTCGAGGCGCTGGTGGCGGCGATCAACCGCTTCATGGCCCGGCTCGACAAGCGGGTCGGCGACATGCAGGATTTTGTTGCCGATGCTGCGCACCAGATGCGCACCCCGATCACCGCGCTCCGGGCGCAGACCGAACTCGCTTTGGAGGAGGACGATCCGCAGAAACTCAGGGCGCTGCTCAGACGTATCCGTGACCGGTCGGTCGGCGTCAGCCGCCTGACCGATCAATTGCTGTCGCACGCGCTGGTCACTCATCGTGCCGATTCAGCCACGCTGGAGTTGATCGATCTCCGTCGCGTCGCAGTGGAGGCAGAACGCGAAGCCCGCCGCACCGGCGGCGCCGAGGGGATCGAGCTTGATCTGCCCGCCGATCCGGTGATGGTCACCGGCGATGCCTTCAGCCTGCGCGAGGCGGCACGCAACCTGATCACCAATGCGCTGGCGCACGGCAACCCGCCGGTCTGCCTGAAAGTGAGCATCACTGAGGGCGGCACGGCGTTGATCGCCGCCCATGATCAGGGGCCGGGAATGAACTCGGTTCAGCTCGAGAAGATCGGCCAGCGGTTTGCTCGCGATGCTTCCAACCCGCAAAGCGCCGGGCTCGGTCTGGCGATCGTTGCAGAAGTCGCCGAATTTCATCACGGCTCAATCCGGACTGCCTTTTCCCCCGAGGGCGGGTTCGAAGTCGGCATTGACCTGCCGCTTGCGGACGCGCCTTCTGCCATTCATCCCGAAGGTGACGCCGAATGATCCGCCGCTCAGTTTTCCTATCAGTGGTCAGTGTCGCCCTATTGAGCATTTCCAGCTTCGCTGATGCAGCAGAAACCACCACAAGATTTGATCCTCGCGGCACAGAATTCGGAAATCTGGTCATTGCCAGCGTCACCGATCTGGATTTCATGCAGCCGTTGATTTCAGCGTTCCAGCAAAGCAATCCCGGCGTTGCGGTGACCTATATCGAGGACACCTCCAACAATCTCGACGCCAGTGTCTCAAGTGCCTGCTCGGATCGGGTCTTCTATGCCGACCTGGTGATTTCCTCGTCGATCGCCCAGCAGGTCCGTCTGGTCAATGGCGGCTGTGCCCGCGTGATCGGCAGCCCGGTTCTTTCAAGCCTGCCCGACTGGGCGCAATGGCGCGGCGAACTGATCGGCCTGACCTATGAACCCGCCGTCATGGTCTACAACAAGGCCGCGTTCGAAGAGGACGGTCCGCCGCGGAGCCGCTTTGATCTGATCGACCTGATGCGCCAATCGGGCAAACTCAACGGACGCATCGCCACCTATGACATCGAGGATTCCGGTGTCGGCTATCTCTTCGCCTTTCAGGATTCCACCGAAGCCAGCACCTGGGGCCGGTTGATCGAAGGCTTCGGGCGCAACAGCGTCGCCACCTTCTGCTGCAGCTCGGAAGTCATCGACCGGGTCGCCGATGGCCGCGCTTTCATCGGCTACAATGTGCTGGGATCTTATGCCTTGTCGCGCGCGGAAAACGATCCACGCATCGGCGTCATCCTGCCGAGCGATTATACGCTGGTGCTGGCCCGCGCTGGCTACATTCCACGCGAAGCCCGGGACGCCACTGCTGCCCGCGCCTTTCTGGAGCTGGCTCTGTCACCGCAGGGACGGGCAATCCTTGATGGTGAAACCCGGCTGCTCACGCCGCTGAGCGGACCGGCGGCACTGGCGCGATTGAGTGACGATGATGAGCTGACGCTTCGGCCAATTCCGCTGTCGCCGGCGCTGCTGGTCTCGCTCGACCGGGCCAAGCGGGTACGGTTCCTGTCGCAATGGCGCAAATCCGTGACCCCGCCGAGCCCATAACACGAACGGCCGGACAGGGTTTTCCCGTCCGGCCGCTCGATATGCGAAAAATCAGCTTCAGTTCGAAACGGAGGCAAGCCCATCAACGGTGAAGAACAGGGTTTCGCCGGAGCTGTCGTCAACACCGTCATTATCCGTGACAACATAGGCCTTGCCGTTGGCGTCAATGGCCAGGCCTTCGACCTTGTCGACAACATAGCCATTGAGCGACTTCAGGTCCGGCAACAGATCCCGCACTTCTTCCTTTTCAACCAGCGGCAGTTCGCCACCCAAGGCAGCAGGAACCATCTGGCTCATGGCGACGCGGTAGATCTTCTTGTTCGCGGCTTTCTCGCCGATCTGGTTGTCCCGCTCGATGATGTAAGCATAGTCACCGTGGATCTCGATGTCGGACAGCCCGACCCAACCCTTGTCGGCCGGCGCATCGAGTGCGTAGCGCACGGCGCCCCACTCTTCGCTCTCGACATTGTAGGAGACGAGCTTGACTTCGCCCTTGGCGTCATCCTTCCAGGAGCGCTGCATCGGCATCCACAGCACATCCCCATCGCGGGCAATGCCTTCGAAACCGAAGCGGATTTCCTGTGCCTGCAGTTCGGCTGGCAGCGGAATTTCGGTCTTGATCACGCCCTTGGCGTTGACGTTGTAGAGCGCATGCGGGATCAGCCGGTCCGTCCGGCCTTCGGACGCCAGCCAAAAACCGCCCTTGCCATCCAGCGTCACGCCTTCGATATCCAGCTTCTGGGCCGGAACACCGCCACGGGTGATGTCGAGCGCGGAGATGATGCGAGCGGGCGTCTGCGTCGCGTCGATCGTGAAGATCCGCGGCTGATAGCCGTAGAAACTGTCATTGATCGCATACAGCATGCCGGTTTTTTCCTGATCAGCGGCCAGACCCGACAGGGCGCCCCAGCCGATGAGACTGTCAGCCCCTTGCGAGGTAATCTGCGGATAGGCGGCAGGCGCTTCCTGCTGTTCATAGACCATGACATGGCTGCGCACGCCGCCATCCTCGATCAGGTCGGCTTCATTGGCCGTGACCACAAGGTTGCGCGTAGCAATCGCAACGATGCCCTCTGGTGCAATGCCCGAAGGCAGCAGCTGCACAAGAACCGGCTTGGCCAGATCGCTGACATCATAAACGCCAACGACAGATGCGCGCTCGGCGCCGACAAAGACATAGGGCTTGCCGTTAAACGTGCCGACCTCGATCGATTCAGGCTCTGCGCCCTTGGCGTCAGAACGCTTGTCGGGATAATGGCCAGTTTCAACAATGGCATATTCCAGCGACATACCGGAGTCGTAAACCACGCTGCCGTCCTTGTTGAAGATGGTCCAGCCGCGTGATCCGCCTTCGTAATCGCCCTCATTGGCAATGGCGAAATGATCATCGTCGATCCATTTCACCGCATCCGGCTCGCGCTTGCGGTCAGCCTGAGTTTCGATAAACAGGAGTGCTGCACGCTCATCAGTCAGGTCGACTTTTTCAAGCGTCACCGCACCTGCGGAGAAATGCGAGATCACCTTGCCGTCGCGGCCGATCACCACGAGATGGTTGTTTTCCTGCAATGTGAGAACTGTTTCACCCAAACCATTGACGTCGACAAATTCCGGTTCCGGATCGTCCGCGCCGATGTCGGCAAGCCCGGTCACATCGGTGAACCGCAGGCTGCCGCAATCGGCAGCCCCGTCCTTGACGTCGATCATCGCCACCTGCCCGGCTGGCATTTGCGGCAACACGCCGTCATTGAGATCTTCATCGCGTTCATTCTCGATGGCAATCACCAGGAATGAAGCGTCTTTGGCCTTGGCAATGGAATCGGGCTGTCCGCCAAGATCGCACTCAGCCGTCACGGCTTTGGTGTCGATGTCCACGGTCACCAGTTTGCCGCCGACAGCGACATAATCCTTCGAGGTGTTGACGGCGACAAAGGCGCTTGAACCGATGATGGTGACCGATGTCGGCTCACCGCCGAGTTCGACATTGCCCAAGGGCTTTGGCGCAGCGATATCGGAAATATCGACGAGGCCGACCACACCCAGCGGGCTGTCGGTATAGACAAGCCGCATGCCGTCTTCGGTGGCGGCGATGATTTCGGATGAGGTCTCGCGATCCTGATCTTCACCGGCCGCCATGTTGAGCGGTGTGGCGAAGGACGACACGCGGTTGAAGTTCATGTCTGCGGCCGAGGCGGAAGCCGCGATCAAGGCAAGAACGGAGGTGAAGCTGAGCAGTCGTGACATATGGCAATCTCCCGGTTTTGATATCCGGGGATGTGGCACAGGCACGATTGCAGCATCATGACGCTGAGATGACGGTTTTATGAAGACAGGCTTTCCCCATGAGGCCCGCCACTTCCGTCAGCGCCGACAGTTACAGATCTGCTGCCCGTTCCGCGTTCTTCAAATTCGAAGTCACGCCATAGCTGATATAGGTCGCATGCAGGAACTGCCGGGCGCAGGCCTGCCAGGAAAAATCCATAGCGCGCCTGCGGGGGAGTTCACGCGGAACTCCAAGACAGGCAAGCGCCGCCTTGCGCAGATCCTGATCCAGCGCGCCCGCCCCGCTATCACCCAGAATGTCCACCGGCCCTGTGACCGGATAGGCAGCAATCGGAACCCCGGAGGCCAGGGCTTCGAGCAAGACCAAACCAAAAGTGTCGGTCAGCGACGGAAACACGAAGACGTCGCCCATCGAGTAAAGCGCCGCCAGTTCAGCCCCGGATTTGGCGCCAGTAAATGTGACATCCAGGTAGCGCGCCTTGAAATCCTCAAGCATCGGCCCGCCGCCGACCACCAGCTTGGTCCCGGGCAGATCCATGGCGAGAAACGTCTCGACATTCTTTTCCACCGCCATCCGCCCGACATGCAAAAACACTGGCCTCGGCAGATCAAGCGGCGCCGGATAATCCGGGTGAAACAGCTTGGTGTCGACGCCGCGCGACCAGATGTGCAGATTGTGAAAGCCCTTGGCCTGGAGCTCGCTTCGCAGGCTTTGCGTTGCCACCAGACAGCCGCGCCCGGCATTGTGGAACCAGCGCATGAAGACATAAAGCCAGCTTTCCGGCATGGGATAGCGCGCCGAGACATATTCCGGATACCGGGTGTGATAGCTCGAGGTGAAACCATTGCGCTTGAGCGCGGCACGGCGGGCCAACAAACCCAGCGGCCCCTCCGTGGCAATATGGATATAGTCGGGAGCTGACTCGGCCATGCGCCGCGCCACAGCCCAAGGCGTCGTAAAAGCCAGCCGGATCTCCGGATAACCCGGCAAAGGCAGAGTACGAAATTCGGCAGGCGAAAGAATATCAACATCAATGCCGAGCGACGCGAGATCGCGCACCAGGTTTTCGATCGACCGGACCACCCCGTTGATCTGCGGACGCCAGGCATCGGTAACAATCAGCAGTTTGGGCATGCACCGGTCCGCCTGGTTCAGTCTGTCGCGGTCTGATAGCGGCGCACCACTAATCAATCAACTGTGGCGGCGGTCCGGCTTAAAGCGCCAACTTGAGTTTTCCGCCGGCAGCACGCGAGCAACAGGCCATCATCCGGTCACTTACCGCTCTTTCAGCTGATGACAAAACCTTGTCGCGATGATCGATAGCTCCCTCAAGCACCCGAACCTCGCAGCTGCCGCAGAGACCTTCCTCGCAATCGCTCGGCACATCGATACCGGCCGCCCGCACAGTCTCGAGCAGTGTGCTGCCAGTGGGGACCGTCAACGTCAGGTCGGAATCCTTCAACTCCACCACAAACGCGGTATCGTCGGCATGCGCGCCGCTGCCAGCATCGGTGCTGAACGCCTCGCATTTGAAGGCGCCTTCCGGCAAATGTGTGCAAAGGGACTCCAGTTCGCCGAGCAGGCCCCGCGGTCCGCAGGCGTGGATCCGTGTTCCAACGCTCCAACCGTCGACGATTGAATTCATTTGGGCGCGGGTCCCTTCACCTGAAACATGAAGCACGACATTTGCGCCATGATCGGCAACCATCCGGTCCAGAAAAGCCATGCGATCACGCGACCGGCCAGCGTAGTGAACTTCGTAGTCACACCCCGAAGCCTTGAGCCGGTCAGCCATTGCCACGATCGGCGTGATGCCGATGCCCCCGGCAATGAGGATGTGACGATCGGCATCCTCCTCGAGCCGGAAATAGTTTTTTGGGCCGCGCATGTGCAGCGTCATTCCCGGAACCAGTTGGTCATGAACGAACCGCGACCCGCCTCGCCCCTCATTCTCCCGCAGCACGGCGATTGAATAGAGCGGATCTGAAGGGTCTCCGCAGAGCGAATATTTACGGCTGAATTCATCGAACACGACATCGATATGCGCACCAGGCGTCCACGGCGGCAGCGGCAAGCCATCCGGGTCTTCGAGACGTACCAGCTTGACCCCCTCGGCAATGAGCTTGGTTTCAGCAACGCGAACGCTCCGTGCGATTTCCTTGGCTGAAGGGGCGCCGACTGGAAATGAGATGCTAGAAGCTGCAAGCGACGGATCGGCATGTTCGGGGTTGTTGGCCGGGTCCCATTCGACAAGAAGCCTGTCGGGTCCGCGAAAGGAAAGGCTCGGCAGATAGGTGAATTGCTGATCTGCGACCAGTTGCATGTGCGGCAGCCGGCGTGTCAGCTCCTCGATGAAAATCCGCATCTCCAGCCGGGCAAAGTTCTTGCCCATGCACTGGTGGCTGCCATAGCCGAAGGTCAGATGCTCAACCGCGCTGTCGCGATAGATATCGAGAAAGTCACCGTTCTCGAAATGACGCCGATCATGATTGGCCGAGCCGCTGACAATCAGCAGCTTGGCATCCTTCGGAATTGTGACGCCTGAAATCTCCGTCTCTCGCGTGGCTTTCCGCCGCCATGCCACCACTGAGCCCTCAAGTCGAAGACACTCCTCGACGGCATTGGGGATCAGCGCCGGATCCTTGCAGATCCGCTCCCAGACCAGTCGGTTGGACAACAACAGCTTGAGTGCATTGGTGCTTGCCAGCGACGTGGTCTCGTGACCCGCCACGATGATCGCCATCATCATCGAGTGCAGATAGGAGTCCGTGACAATGTCGGGATAGTCCGCATTCTTGCGGATGGCGTCATGCATCCAGCCGGTGCCGTCAGGCTCCTTGCGCATCTTGTCGAGCACCTTGCCGGCAAATTGCCAGAACCGGCCGACCGTATCGGCGACCGCAACCTGTTGCTCCGGCGTCGGCTTGCCCCAGGTGTTGACCGTATGCGCCACGGAAAACTCCTTGAGCGAATCCATGTCTTCCTTCGGCACGCCGAGAAAATGCAGCGCCACTGTCAGTGGAATTTCCCAAAGCATCGCCTCGACCAGATCGACCCGGCCCTTTTCGACAAAAGCGTCGACTTTCTCGCGCGTAAGTCGACGGATCATCGCTTCATGTTCGGCAAGATTGGCAGGCAGGAAATGATCCATCAGCAGCCGGCGACGCTCCATGTGCGCTGGCTCATCCTCGTTCACCAGGGTCCGGTTCATGGCGTAATTGTAGCGCTTGAGCGTCTCCACTGCTTCCTGGCTGGGCGGCACCACACGCTCGAGCGCGATCGAGGGCGAAAAGGTATCGTTGTCGCGAAACACTGCCTTGACGTCATCATAACGGCTGACGACCCAATAGCCGAGTTGCGGGCTGTAGAACACCGGTTCCTGCTCGCGCGACCACCGAAGCGCTTCCGCCGGATTGGCCAGATAGGCGGGAGCAAAAGGATCGAATGCCGCAGCCTGCGGCGAAACAGGACATCCGTCTGCTCGCCCATGCGCCGGACAAACCGCCGCCTTGTCATCCGTCATCGGCATTTCCTCCACCCGGTGCGATGTGCATCATTGTTTTACCAATACCGCACAATAGACCCTGCATCTGCAAAATGTCAGGGGTTCGCGCGCCGGGCGTACAGCTATTCCTTGATGTAAGGCTGACCATCGGCTGCCGGTGCCCGCGCCCGCCCGATGAAACCGGCAACCACCACAATCGTGGCAATATAGGGCGCCATGGCCAGAAACTCAGACGGAATCGGCGTCTGCAACAGGGCCAGCTTCTGCTGCATCGAATCGGCAAATCCGAACACCAGTGCTGCCATCAGCGCACCGACGGGATGCCATCGGCCAAAGATCATCGCCGCAAGCCCGATATAGCCTCGCCCGCCGGTCATATTCTCGTCAAACCGGCCGACCGAACCCAAGGTGAACCAGGCCCCGCCGAAACCGGCAACCATGCCGCCAAGCGTCACATTGATGAACCGGGTGCGGTAAACATCGATTCCGAGTGTATCGGCAGCCCGCGGATGCTCCCCCACCGCACGCGCCCGAAGCCCGCTGCGGGTGTAAAACAGGTAGTAGGTCGCCACCGCCACCATGATCAGCGCGCCATAGACGAAGATGTTCTGGTAGAACAGCATTGGTCCAATTACTGGAATATCCCCCAAAATCGGGATCTTGATCGCTCGGAACACTGGCGCGTTGTTGAGTGATCGGTACTCCTGAAACACCTGACTGCTGACATAGGACGTAAAGCCCAGCACAAACAGGTTGATCACCACACCAGCGATAATCTGATCCATTCGGTAGGTCACCACCAGCGCAGCCAGGAAGAAACCAAACAATCCGCCGACCACGACCGCAGCCGCCAAACCCGCTACCCCGCCCAGAATCGACCCGACCAAGGCCCCCGCGAAGGCACCGGCAAGCAGCATTCCCTCGATCGCAATATTGACCACAGCCACCCGTTCGCACAGCACCCCGGCCAAACCGCCAAGCGCAATTGGCACCGCACGCACCATTGTCGCCTGCAGCATGCCGGTAAGCGAAAAGGCTTTGCCCGCTGTCGCCCAGACCAGAAACGCCACGACGACCAGCGCCAGGCCAATGCCGAGTGACAGGGATGACCAGCGCACTCCGCCGCGAAGGAATTGTCGGACGCCCAAGAATGCCAGAAGCGCGGCGACAACAAGATTGAACTGCATCGCCGGCACGCTCAGATCGGGCAGTACCAGCGCATCGGTTGGGCGTGACAGCCGGAACACTGCACTGCCTTCAGTGCCTGCACCGAAAACAAACGCCACAAGCATAGCCAGCGCAATCAACACGCCGCCCGCGATTCTGGCATGTTTCTGTTTTCCGAGATCGGGCATGGAAGTTGAACTGGGTGTGGTTTGATTGGTCATCGCCATGATCTACTTGCCCCGCACCGTTTCAGGCTTACGAAAGCCCCAGGGGAATATTGCGCGCACCAACATTGGTGCCGCGATGAAGACGATGATCAGCGCCTGAATGATGCCGATCAGATCGATACTCACTCCGGCGTCAACCTGCATTTGTCGTCCGCCAGCTTCGAGCCCGCCAAACAGCAAGCCCGCCAGAAGCACACCAAACGGATGCGACCTGCCAAGCAGGGCCACTGCAATGGCATCAAAGCCGATGCCGGCGGAAAATCCCGGCGTCACCCTGTCGAGCACCCCGAGCACTTGCACTGTCCCGGCAAGACCGGCCAGCGCACCGGCCGAAGCCATCGCCAGAACGATGGTCAGGCCCGATCGCATGCCAGCGAAACGCGCAGCATCCGGGCTTGCACCACTGGCCCGGAACTCGAAACCGATCTTGGTTTTGAACAGCAGCCAGTAGACGACAAACACCGCCGCAAGCGCCAGGAAAATGCCGCCATGAACCCGAAGATTGGGATCGATCCAATCCAGCAACCTCGGCAGTTCGGCGTGGTCCGGAACCGACTTGGAAATCGGATCATTGCGACCTGGCCGCTGCACAAACGGCAACCGCAGCATATAGTCGATCAACCGGTAGGCGATCAGGTTGAGCATGATCGTGGAAATGACCTCATGCGCACCAGTGGCGGCGCGAAGCCAACCGGCAATCCCCGCATAAAATGCACCGGCCAATGCACCGCTCAACAGACAAAGCGGCAAAAGGACGTAGATCGGAAGCCCCGGAAAACTGAACCCGGTTATCACCGCAGCCATTCCGCCCATCAGGATCTGGCCTTCGGCACCAATGTTGAACAGTCCTGCACGAAACCCGAGCGCCAGCCCGAGGCCTGCGAGAATAAGGGGCGTTGCCGCCGTGAGGGTTTCTGAAATCGCATTGAGCGACCCAACCGACCCCTGCAGCAGCGCCAGATAGGACTTGGCAATCGTCGCCGGCTCGACACTGGTGGCCAGCATGACCAAGGCTCCAAGCACCAGCGCAGCCACAATCGCGAACAGCGGCACGATGACCAGGTCTTCGAACTCGCTGCGCCCGGGCGCCGCCCGCTTGAGCAAATTCTGGATAACGACGTCGGTCTTGCTGTCGCTCATGTCGATGCTCCCGCCATTGCCAACCCGATGGCATTCTTGTCCACCGCACCTTTGCTGGCGTCAAATTCGGCCACAACCTTGCCCCTGAACATCACCAGAATACGATCTGACAGAGCCAGGATTTCGTCGAGTTCGGATGATACGATCAGCACGCCGTCGCCCTCGTCCCGCGCATCAATCAGCCGCTGGTGAATGAATTCGATGGAACCGACATCAAGACCGCGCGTCGGCTGCGCCGCGATCAGAAATTTTGTATCGCGCGACATTTCGCGGGCAACGACAAGTTTTTGCTGATTGCCGCCCGACAGGTTCCCGGCTGCCGTGAATACTGACGGTGTGCGCACATCAAACTCCGCCGAATTCTGCGCAGCGGTCTCCTGGACCTTGTTCCAGCGGATCTGCATGCCTGACGAAAAACGCTCATCATAATAGGTGTCGAGAACCATGTTCTCAGCGACACTGAAACTCGGAATGATCCCGGTGCGTTGACGGTCTTCCGGAATATGGGCGATGCCCATTTTGTGCCGAGCCCGCGGCGAGGCGCGGGTAATGTCCTCACCTGCAAAACTGACCGAGCCGCCGACAGCTTCCCGCAGTCCCGCAAGAGCTTCAACCAGCGCGGTCTGGCCGTTGCCCTGCACGCCAGCGATGCCGACGATCTCACCGCTTTTGACCGAAAAACTCAGGTGATCAACTGACACCGAACCATTCTCGTTGAGCACCACGAGATCGTTAATCTCCATCAGCGCCGGACCGGGGTGATAGGGCTCCTTGACCACGTCGAAACTGACCGGGCGGCCGACCATCATTTCAGCCAGCTCTGTCGTCGTGAGTTTTTTCGGGTCGCCCTCACCAACAATCTCACCGCCCCGCAGGACGCTGATACGATCGGCGATTTCGAGAATTTCGTTGAGCTTGTGGGTAATGAACACCAGCGCCTTGCCGGCATCGCGCAAGGCTTTGACGATCTGGAAAAATTCCTCGACCTCTTGCGGTGTGAGCACCGCCGTTGGTTCGTCAAGGATCAGCACCTCGGCGGAGCGGAAAAGCACCTTGATGATCTCCACCCGCTGCTGAACGCCGACCGGAAGGTTTTCGATCAGAGCATCGGGATCAACTTCAAGTCCGTATTGTTTCCGGATATCGAGCACCTGCGATCGCGCCTTGTCGAGATCGAGATAATCCGCTCTGCCGGTGGGCTCAACGCCCAGCACGACGTTTTCAGCCACGGTGAACACCGGCACCAGCATGAAGTGCTGGTGCACCATCCCGATTCCAGCCGCGATCGCTTCGCCCGGTCCGTCGAAGCTGACCGCTTTGCCGTCAATAAGAATTTCGCCCTCATCAGGACGGTAGAGTCCGCACAGCACATTCATCAATGTCGATTTGCCGGCGCCATTTTCACCCAGAAGCCCCAGCACTTCGCCACTGCGAATGGTCAGGTTGACTCCCGAATTGGCCACCACCGGTCCAAAGCGCTTTGTGATACCGCGTAACTCTACATCCATCTCACACCCCCTGGTTCCATGCGGCGCAGGACATGGCCCTGCGCCGGTCTAAAGTGGAGTGAGTTACTTGGGAGCGACCGTGATCGATCCGTCGATGATGCCGGCGCGAATGGCTTCGAGTTCCTGCTTCAGTTCGGCAGGCACCGCTTCTTCCATGTCGTGGAACGGCGCCAAATCAACACCGCCATTTTCCAGCGATCCGAGCAGGATGCCGCCTTCAAACTTGCCGTCCATCGACCGCTTGATCACGTCGAGCACTGTTGCGTCCATCCGCTTGGTGATCGATGTCAGATACACTTCCTTGTGCTCCGGGTCGGTGAAATAGAGATCGGCATCGACGCCGATGATCTTGAGCTTGTCCGGGCCAAGTTCCGATGCCAGCGTTGCAGAGCCAAGCCCTACAGGCCCCGCGACCGGAACCACGATATCGGCACCTTCGTCATACAGGTTCTGGGCAAAGGCCCTGCCATCATCAAGCGAGTCGAAATTGTTGGTGAACAGCCCCTCGCGGGCCTTCGGATCCCACCCCAGAACGCTGACAGAAGTTCCCTTCTGTTCATTGTAATAGGCTGCGCCTGAGTGGAAGCCATCCATGAAGATGGTAACCGGCGGAATATTGATCCCGCCAAAGACGCCAAGCACACCGGTCTTGGTCATGCCGGCTGCAAGATAGCCGGCGAGAAACGCCGCTTCATCAGTGGCATAGACCTGACCCAGAATATTCGGAACCATTGGATCATAGGCGAAATCGACGATCGAGAACTCCTGTTCCGGGTTGGCTTCCGCTGCGGTTTTGGTGGCATCGCCGAGCAAAAAGCCGACCGTGATGATTACATCGCAATCGCCACCAATCAGCGAATTGATATTGGCTTCATAGTCGGTTTCAGCCTGGGATTCGAGATAACGCCCATCAACGCCGAGCTTTTCCTTGGCGTCGAGAACACCCTTCCAGGCTGTCTGGTTGAAGCTGTTGTCGTCAATGCCGCCGGTATCGGTGACCTGACAGGCTGTGAATGCCGATGCAGCGGTTGCCGAGGCGAGAAAAAACGCCAGTGCCGCAACGATACGACCCGACTTGTTCCGAATAATGCTCATGATGACCTCCAGGTTAGGTTTGCGTTGGGATGAACCACTCGGTCAGGCAATCGTCGGCCTGACCGGCAGACATTTTCTGCAAACGTTAATCCGAGAGATTAGCGATAGGCTACCCCGTCCCATTGACATACATCAAGTGGGCGGAAAAAACTGTCGAAAGCGGCAGTTATTGCCTGGTTCCGACGAGAATTTTCTCGGCCTGCAGTTCCACCGCATCCATTCCCTTCATGACGGTCGTCTCCCAATCGGTGGTGTCATGGCCATCCCCGGCTTGCGTCAGCTCAATCATGTCGCCGACAGCAACAACAACGCGGGAAAACGGCAACGGCGCTTCCTGTTTGTCCCAGCGTGAACTCAGCACCAGTTTCCGTGAACTAGCCACCCCGACAGGAGCCAGTGCCACTCCATGAAAGGCACTCAAATGCAGCGCGCCCGACCGGATGCGGTGATAGGGGCCAGTCGGGCCATCAAGAGCCAGTGCGATCAGCCCCGCATGATCCTTCACCTGCTGCACAAGCGCCTGATAACCACGTCCTTTCACTTCTGTGGGAAGCAAGACTGGACGGTAGCCAAACCATTTGCTGATAGACCCGATCACTCTGCCGCGAAATGAATTCATGGTGATCACCACTGCGTTCCTGCCCTGAGCCAGTGGAAACAGGGGCAAATATTTTCCATGCCAGAAAACCGCCAGAACCTGATGCCCATCGGCAATGTACCGGTCCAGCTTGTCGAGTTGTTTTGTGTCCTTGCGCAGAAGTGCACTCCACAGCCACAACACCGCAATGAGACCTCCGGCAACAATGCGCACACAGATGGAGACCGCGACCTGGCGCCACCGTTCAGCCATCCCGATCCGCCTCGCCGTCTTCATCCGGCAATATCGCATCTGCGGCGGCATGGGCAAAGTTGCCAAGAATATCCATCTCCCTGGCAATCGAGCGCCGGGTGCGCATCCAGAGACCATTGGTCTCGTCGGGCCAGCGACGCCTTTCAGCGATAATCCGTTGATAATAGGCGCGGGTTCGCGCAACCGTCTTGTCGATCGCATAGCCGGCAGCAGTCTTGTGCGCCGCCTGCCGCATGACCTGACGGCTTTCGTCGCTGGCATCGGCAATCGCACCCAAACTTGCGGCAAACCGCGCCGCATCGGTATCCGCAGGCAGCAAGCGGCCATTGCCTTTGTCGACCACCACATCGCGAACACCGGGCGCATCCAGCGCGACGACCGGGCAACCGGCCGTCATCGCCTCCACCAGCACCAGCCCCTGGGTTTCAGAGAAGGATGAAAACGCGAAGACATCCATCGCCGCATAGGCGTCAGCAAGGGCGGGCCCCTTCAACACACCGGCAAAGTGCACGCGATCTGCCAACCCTGCCCTCGTGAGCGTCTGATCCATTGTCTGGCGCGATGCCCCTCCTCCAACGACGAGCACATGCGCGTGGAGATTTTGCTCCAGAAGCAGGACAAGCGCAGAGACGAGGAAGCCGAGATTTTTCTCCGGCGCCAGCCGTCCGACATGCCCGACAAGGAACACGTCCTCAGGGATCGACAAAGCGGCACGCCCCCGCGCACCCACACCAAAGCCAAAGCAGTTTCCATCAACGCCGGTTGGCACCACGGCAACCGGGGTCCGGACGTCGTGATCGGTAAGAAAATCAGCGATGCTCTGGCTTGGCGCAATCACCCCGTCGCACAGATCGCAATAACCAAGAGAGAGGCTCAGGGCCAGACGCTTGAGCATTTCCGAATCCTGCGCCACGTAGTGGCCATAGAGCTCATAGCGGGTGTGGTGGGTGAAGACGACCGGCACATCAACCGTGCTTGCCGCGCGCAAGGCGGTATCGCCCAACAGGAACGGGTGATGGCTATGGATGATGTCAGGGGCGAAGTTCTCGATCGTGCTTGCCAGATTGCGCGACAAAGGCAACGGCACGGAAAAGTCGCTGCCGGCAAAATTCTGCACCGCCGGTATGCGCACCACGCCGGCTTCATTTTCCGGCATGTTGTCAAATTCAGGTGCGATCACCAGCACCTCGTCACCGGCGCGCCGCAAGCCCGCGGTGAGTTCACTCACACTGCGCGCCACACCTCCGACATGCGGCGTGTAGGTGTTGGTAAACATCAGTATTTTCATGACCCGAACTCCGGTTTGATTTCCATACCGGGCACTCTCACCAAGCACTCAGCCATGCAACACCATCCGCCGATATCAATGTCTCACCCCTGGTTTGGCACCTATTTCCTGCTCGAGCGCGAGATGATGCATGAGGTCGGAAAGCGAGATCACACCCAACAACCGCCCGCCTTGTGCGACCATCAGCTTGCGACGCGGATGAGCCGACAAAAGCTTGAACACCTCATTGAGCGGTGTGCTTGGCAAAACCGTGGTCTCCGGCCCCGATGGCACCATGATCTCGGAAACAGGCCGTCCCGCCCAATCCTGCCTGTCGACTGCGCCCGCACCGGCTGTGTCGGCATAGCCAAGCAGCTTCTCGCCAGACACAACGGGAACGAAGCTCACACCATGGCGCAGCATGACATCGTCAACCAGGTCCGCGATTGAGGATTCGACGTCGACCGTGTGCACCCGCTCGCTCATCAGGCTTGCCGCCGTCTTGCCGCGCAACGCCGCCTTGAACAGCAGGTTCTGGTAACTGCCGTTCGACGCATTGAGGATGAAGAAGCCGATCAGGATCTGCCAGAAACCGCCAACACCGCCCCCGGCGAAGGCCGCGAAAGCACCGGTGAGCATCAGGAAAAGCCCAAAGGCCGAGCCGATGCGGCTGGAAATACGGGTGGCACGCAACAGATCCTGCGTCAGATGCCAGATCACCGCTCTGAGCATCCGGCCGCCATCAAGCGGAAACGCCGGGATCAGGTTGAACACCGCCAGCACCACATTGATCAGCGCCAAATAGCCGAACACGGCGCCCGCCAGACCAATCTCGGACTCGCCGGCGGCAAGGTTTGACAGGCCATAAAACAGCGCGGCCAGAAACAGGCTCATCAGCGGTCCGGCGATGGCGATCTGGAATTCGGATTTCGGATCGTGCGGCTCTTCCTCAAGCTCCGCCACACCACCGAAGATAAACAAAGTGATCCCGCCGACCTTCAGACCGTAGGACCGTGCTACCAGCGCATGCGACAGCTCATGCAGGATCAGCGATGCAAACATGCCGAGCATCGCGATGATGCCAAGGACTGTGTAAAGCGTGCTGGTTTCTCTTGGAAGAACGTCCGGGAAATAGGAGGTCGACAGGCTCCAGACGATCAGCGCCGCGATCAGCAGCCAGCTCGGATCAACCTTGAGCTTGAATCCGAATATCTCGAAAAGTTGGACAGCATTCTTGAACATGACGTCTCCTGCGCGCAGATCTTGTCGTACGATCATGCGTCAGGACGCGAGCAGTTGTATTGATCGATGTCAGTCGCGCAACCTGGCGGCTATGACCGAGCATTTATCTGCGGTGCAATGGCCGACTATTCAAGCCTTGACGGGAAGCCCGGCGCGCGCAGATCGGTCTCGAGCACGTCCTCGAGCAGCTTGACGATCTGGGTCGACTGCGCCTCTCCGCCATAGGCTGCCTTGCCGCGCACGAAGGTCTGGTTGGTCAGCCCGGCCAGATCCATCGGCACACCGAATTCACGGCCGAAATTCATCGCAAAGCCAAGATCCTTGAGCGCCAGATCCATGTTGAAGGCCACATCATAACTGCCGTTGAGGATCAGCTGGCCTTCGGTCTCGTGCACGAAACTCGAGCCGGAACTGGCGGCAATGGCTTCCCATGCGGTCTTCAGGTCGAGTCCGCCGCGCTTGGCCAGCATCAGCGCCTCGCCATCGGCGACCAGATGGATAAAGGCCAGCATGTTGGTGATCACGTTGATGATCGAGGCCGAGCCGAGCGCTCCCATGTGGAAGATCTTGTCACCCATCGCCTCAAACGCAGGCTTGTGCTTGTCGAACAGATGCTGTTCGCCGCCGGCCAGCACGGTGATCTTGCCTTGTGCTGCCAGATGCACACCGCCGGTCACCGGCGCTTCCATGGTTTCGACGCCCTTGGCCGATGCGACCGTGGCAAGCCTCAAGATGTCGTCGCGGCCCAGCGTCGACATTTCGATCCAGGTGGTTCCGGGCCGTGCCGTGGTCAGCATTTCGGTAAGCACTTTTTCCGACACGGCCGGCGACGGCAGACAGGTGATGATTGCGTCGCAGTCGCGCGCCAGTTCGGCCGGCGTGTCGACCCAAAGGCAGCCCTTGCCCATGTCGAGATGACGCTTGGCCAAAGACTGATCGATATCGGTGACCGAAACGTCAAAGCCTTCGCGCAACAGGCTTGCCGCCATATGCCCGCCGAGATTGCCCAAGCCGATGAAACCATAGCGCATGGTGATGCTCCTGAATGAAATGATTGTGGGTTGAACGCGCGGGCCTATTGGTCTGTTGGGGCGATTTGTCCTGACAGATGAGAACCATCTGTCAGTATCGCACCACTAGCCGTGACCCACCAGCGCCTTGGTTTCGAGATAATCACGCATGCCCCAGTCGGCATATTCGCGGCCATTGCCGGATTGCTTGTAGCCGCCAAACGGAGCGAACATGTCTGCATCGGGATAGTTGATATGCACCTGCCCGGCCCGCATCTGCCGCGCGATCAGCCGCCCATGTTCGAGATCGCCAGACTGCACATAAGCGGCAAGCCCGTAGACCGTGTCATTGGCGATTTCGACCGCCTGCTCTTCCGTGTCGTAAGGCATGATCGCGAGCACCGGCCCAAAGATTTCCTCACGCGCAATCCGCATATCAGGCGTGACGCCGCCAAACACGGTTGGCTTGACGTAGTAACCATGGCTGAGCCCATCCGGCCGCTCGCGGCCGCCGGTCACCAGCGTTGCTCCGTCCTGAATGCCGGACGCGATCAAGCCTTGAATCTTGTCATACTGAACCTGACTGATCACCGGCCCCAGATTGGTATCGGGGGCAAGCGGATCCCCGGTGACAAGCTTCTCCGCAGCCTCTTTTGCAATCGCCAATGCTTCATCGTGGCGGTCCCGTGGCACCAGCATCCGTGTCGGTGCGTCGCAGGACTGGCCGCTGTTGCCGAAACACCACTCCACGCCACTGCCCACCGCTGCGTCGAGATCAGCATCCGCCAGAATGATGTTGGGAGACTTTCCGCCCAGTTCTTGCGCCACACGCTTGACCGTATCGGCTGCTGATTTCGCCACCAGAATACCAGCGCGGGTCGAACCGGTGAAAGACACTATATCAATGTCCGGATGGCTGCTGAGCACCTGACCAACACCGGGTCCGTCGCCATTGACCAGATTGAACACACCCGCCGGCACGCCGGCTTCGTGGAGAATCTCGGCAAACACAATACCGCTCAAAGGCGCGATCTCGCTCGGCTTCAGAACCATGGTGCAGCCCGCGGCCAACGCCGGCGCCACCTTGGAGGCAATCTGGTTCATCGGCCAGTTCCACGGCGTGATCAGGCCGGCAACCCCGATGGCTTCGTGCACGATCAGCGTTGTGCCGCGCATCTCCTCAAACGCGAACTCCTTGAGCGCCGTCATCGTCGCTTCGATATGAGCCAGTCCAGACCCGGCCTGGTCAGATTTCGCCATCGCCGCAGGCGCGCCCATTTCCATGGTGATTGCTTCGGCGATCTCGTCCATTCGGGCTTCGTAGATGTCACGAATGCGGCCGAGCAGCGCAAGCCGTTCCTCGGCACTCCAGTTACTGAAACCCGGAAAAGCCGCTCGCGCTGCGGCAATGGCCTTTTCCGCATCTTGCTGCGAACCAATCGCCACCTGGGCAACGCTCGCTTCCGTTGCCGGATTGATCACCTCGATTGACGTTGCTCCGGCCGAAGGCGCAACCCATTCGCCATTGATATAGAACCGCCCGAGATTGGCATAAGTCGTCATGACTGTGACCTCATACGTAGATGTTGAACGCCGCCCGGATCGCCGCATCAACTTCCGGAGGAAGTTGTGGTGCCGTCGACTCTGCAAGAATGCGGTTCTTACGCGCAATTGCCTTTTGCACCAAATCCGGCTTGCCGATTTCCGCCCATTCTTTCGGACTGGTCCGGTCAGCGACCGCCGGGTAGACATATTCGGTCTGCATCACGCTCAAGGTCTGCGGATGACCAAGATAATGACCCGGGCCTTCGAGGCAGACCTCGCGCATGGCGTCGAGGCTGACATTGTCCTCGGTGACATCGATGCCGCGCACGCAACGCAACACCTGGCCGAGAAGATCATCGCCGAGCACCAGAGATTCCATGCAGAATCCCAGCAGCGACGCATGCATGCCGACAGATTCATAGACCATGTTGAGGCCGCTCAGTCCCGCCATGGTGTTGGAGATCGCCTGTTCCCAGCCGGCCTGCATGTCCGGCAGTTTGGCATCGGCAATCCCCGCCGCAGCACCGCCAGGCAGACCGTAAAACCGGTGCATCTGGGCGCAGCCCGCCGTCAACAAGGCCTGCTCGCCGGAGCCGCCGGACATCGCGCCTGAGCGCAGATCGGACACGAACGGCCAGGTCCCGAACACCGCCGGATGCCCCGGCGCCATGGCGTTGACATAGACAACACCAGCAAGGCACTCGGCCACCGCCTGCACGATCGCGGTGGCGAGCGGCGCTGGCGCTGTGGCGCCCGCCTGCCCGGCTGACAAGAGCAGCACCGGCATGCCGGCGCGGATGCACTTCTCCATCGTGATGCAGCTCTCTTCCGCAAATTTCATCGGCGGAACCACAAAGCAGTTCGAATTCGACACGAACGGCCGCGCCCGCCAAGCCGCTTCGCCACCGGCGATCAAGTGCAACAGTTCGAGACAGCCTTCGAAATGCGACGGGTCGGAAAAGCTGGTTCCAACATGTTTGGTGGTGCCGGCGCAGCAGGCATAGATGGTGTTGATGTCCATCTCGAAATTGTCGACCACATCACGGCAGACCATGGCGCGCTGGAAGAAATGCACATTGTCGAGCGCATGGGTGATCCGCGCTGCATCATAGAGATCCCGCGCAGTGGATTCGCGGTAGGTGCGGTTTTCCACATCGACCACATGCACCGCGGCGCCTGCTGTTCCGTAGTGCACTCGTGTGCCCGACAGATCGAGATCATGTTTGGGATCGCGGCCAAACAGCACCAGATCCTTGTTGGCCAGCGCCAGCATGTCCTCGACCAGAGCGCGCGGAAACCGGATCCGCCCGTCATCACCCAGAATGGCGCCTGCGCCAGTGAGAATTTCAACGCCCGATGGCGGCGCCTGCGACAGCCCGATGGTCTCCAGCGCATCGAGTGCCGCTTCGTGAATGCGAAGCACATTGGCCTGTGACAATGGCGAATATTGGCCGCCGCTCATGCCTGCCCGGATCGGCCTTAGATTGTCGGCCAGCGGCGAAGTCCGGACCAGAACCCGGTTGGCGCGGCCACCAGACCGACGGTTCAGCTTTTCAACTGGTGGAGACTCGATTGCAGTGTTGGTTTCAGGTGCGATGTCCATCTAGGTCTCCATAGATCCGAAGCAGATTTCAAGTCACATCCGGACGCGGAGCGAGCCGGGGTCGTAAAGCGGTTTCAGGGACGCCGTTGCTGAATGGCGTTCCCCGGCAATTTCGATTTCGTAAGTTGAGGCAAGCATCTCTTCGACGCTTTCGCCCTTGCAAGGCACGTAGCCGAGCCCGATGGCGCCGCCGAGATGATGGCCGTAATTGCCCGAGGTGATGATCGAAACAATCTCGCCGTCGCGGACAATCACCTCGTTGTGGAACATCAGCGGCTCCGGATCCTTGAGCTGGAACTGCACCAGCCGGCGCGACAGGCCTTCTTCGCGTTTGCTCAACACCGCATCGCGGCCGATGAACTCGCCCTTCTTGGTTTTCACCGCAAAACCGAGACCGGCTTCCAGCACATGATCCTCGTCGGTGATGTCATGGCCAAAATGCCGGAAGCCTTTTTCGATCCGGCAGGAATCGAGCGTGTGCAAGCCACAAAGCTTCAGCCCGTGATCGGTGCCTGCGTCGGCCAGCGCTTCAAACACATGGGCGGTCTGGTCGGAAGACACGTAGATTTCCCAACCGAGTTCGCCGACATAGGTGACGCGGTGTGCGCGCGCCAATCCCATGCCGATCTCGATTTCGCGTGCCATGCCAAACGGGTGTGCCTCATTGGAAAAATCATTCGGGCTCACCGCCTGCAGAAGATTGCGGGCATTCGGGCCCATGATGCAAAGCACCGATTCCGCGGCCGTGACATCGGTGATGACAACGAACTCATCTTCCAGATGCCGCCGCAGCCAGGCCAGATCGCGTTGCAGGGTAAAGCCGGGAACAATCAGCAGGAACGCCATGTCCGACAGCCGCGTCACGGTCAGATCGCACTCGATGCCGGCACGGGTGTTGAGCATCTGGGTGTAGACAATCTTGCCCGGCTCGACATTCATCTCATTGGCGCAAAGCCGCTGCATGAAGGAAACCGCATCGCGTCCCTCGACCCGGATCTTGCCGAACGAGGTCATGTCGAACAGGCCGACAGCCTCGCGCACCGCCGTGTGTTCGCGCTTCTGGTTGTCAAACCAGTTCTGCCGCTTCCAGGAATATTTGTATTCCCTCTCCTGACCCTCATCGGCGAACCAGTTGGCCCGCTCCCAACCGGCCATTTCACCAAACACCGCGCCGCGTGCTTTCAGCTGCTCATGGATCGGCGAACGGCGAATGCCGCGTGCGGTCTCCATCTGCCGGTAGGGGTAGTGATCGGCGTAAAGCAGGCCAAGGGTTTCAGTCACCCGCTCGCGCAGATAATGCCGGTTCTTCTGGAATGGCTGTGCCCGGCGGATATCGACTTCCCACAGATCGAACGGCGGCTCGCCATCATTCATCCATTGCGCCAGCGCAAAGCCTGCGCCGCCGGATGAGACGATGCCGACGGAGTTGTACCCGGCTGCGACCCAGTAGCCTTTGATCTCCGGCGCTTCGCCGAGATAATAGCGGTCATCCGGGGTAAAACTTTCCGGCCCGTTGAAGAAGGTGTGAATGCCGGTGGTGGCCAGCAGCGGCAGCCTGTTGACCGCCTGTTCGAGGATCGGCTCGAAGTGATCGAAATCCTCCGGCAACTGGTCGAAGCAGAAATCCTCCGGGATTCCCTGCATGCCCCAGGCCTTGGCTTTCGGCTCGAAAGCGCCGAGCAGCATCTTGCCGGCGTCTTCCTTGTAATAGGCGCATTCATCCGGCACCCGCAGCACCGGCAGCCGCGGCAGGCCTTCGATCGCCTCGGTGACGATGTAAAAATGCTCGCAGGCATGCAGTGGCAGCGTCACGCCCGATTGCGCCGCAAGATCGCGGCCCCACATGCCGCCGCAATTGACCACAATGTCAGCCGCGATAGAGCCGGTTTCCTCGCCCTGCTGCCAGTCGACCCCGGTCACCTGCCCGTCGGCACTGGTGATTGCCGTCACCTTGACGCCCTCAATGATGCGGGCGCCGTTCTGGCGTGCGCCCTTGGCCAGCGCCATGGCGATATTGGCCGGGTCGCATTGCCCGTCGAGCGGCAGATGCACCGCCGCGGTGACGTCGGAGATATTGAGATGCGGATACATCTTCAGCACCTCTTCAGGGCTGACTTCCTGCACATCAATATCGAAGGCGCGGGCCAGCGACGCCTGCCGGTAGATTTCCTCCTTGCGCGCTTCGGTCAACGCTACGGTGATCGATCCGCATTGCCGCATCCCGGTGGCGACGCCGGTCTCTTCCTCGAGCTTGATGTAGAGATCGGCCGAATATTTGGCGAGACGGGTCATGTTGAGCGAAGCGCGCAACTGTCCAATCAGCCCGGCCGCATGCCAGGTGGTGCCGCAGGTCAATTGCTTGCGTTCCAAGAGCACGATGTCGCGCCAGCCGAGCTTGGCCAGGTGATAGGCCACCGAACAGCCAGAGACCCCGCCGCCAACAATGACAACACGGGCCTTGTCTGGAACTGGCACACTCATGCCCGCAACCTTTCATTCCTGGGATCCCACAAGGGTTCGTCAGGAGCCAGCGTGGCGACAAAACGTTCGCCGAATATTTCAACTTCAAGCACTGTGCCGGGCTCGCTCAGATCGGCGCGGACCATGCCGAGCGCAATGGATTTGCCGATCCTGTGCCCCCAGCCTCCCGACGTGGTTTCACCCACCACCTTGCCGTCATGCCAGAGCGTCGACATGTAGGGCGCATCGCAATCACCCGCATCGACCATCAGCGTGACAAAGCGCTTGGACACGCCGCGCTGACGTTCCGCCAGCAGTGCCTGCTTACCGATGAAGTCGGGTTTTTCGAATTTGACAAAGCGCTCGAGCCCGCCCTGCAGCATGGTGTAATCAGTCGACAGATCCCCCTTCCAGGCCCGGTAGCTCTTTTCCAGCCGCAGCGAATTGAGCGCGAACATGCCGAACGGCCTCAGCCCATGTGCCTGCCCCGCCTGCATCACCGCATCGAAGACCGGCGCCGTGTCCTCAACCTTGGTGTGGATTTCCCAGCCCAGTTCACCGGCGAAGGAGACCCGCACCAACTGGCACCATGTCCCTGCAATCTGCGCCGACTGGTGGGTCAACCAGGGTTTGCTCAGATCAGCCTCGGTGATGGCGGACAGGATATCGCGCGATTTCGGCCCGGTCAGGATCTGGCAGGCAAACGCGTCGGTCACATCCTCAATGGCAATCTCGGAGCCGGTGGGCAGATGCTTGGTCAGCCATTCGAAATCATGCCATTGCGCCGTGGCGGCGGTGATCAGGAAGAAGAAATCCTCATCCAGCGCCATCAGCGACATTTCGGTGACAATGCGGCCCCTGGCGTCGGCGAAATAGCCCAGCCCGATCCGGCCCGGCTTTGGCGCCATGCCAGTGATAAGCGTGTTGAGCCAGTCGCGCGCGCCGGGCCCCTGAACCTTGAACCGTGAGAACCCCGGCAAATCGAGAATGCCGGCAGCATCGCGCACCGCCAGACATTCCTCGCGGACGGCCTCGAACCAGGCCCCCTCACGCGCCCAGGTCTGCGTCGCTTCTTCGCTGGTGTCATCGCCAGGCCGCGCATACCAGTTGGCCCGCTCCCAGCCATCATAGGCACCGAACTGCGCACCGAGATCCGCGATCCGGTCATGCACCGGCGAAAGTTTCTTGTTGCGCCCGGCAGGCCAGGCGTGATGCGGGAAATGCATGCCATATTCATGGCCATAGACTTCCATGCCCTTGGCGATCGCGTAATCCTGATCGCAGAACCCGGTGAAGCGGCGCGGATCGCAGGACCACATGTCCCACTCGGTCTCGCCCTGCATCACCCATTCGGCCAGCACCTTGCCGGCACCACCGCCCTGGCAGATGCCGAAGGTGAAGACGCAGGCCTCGAATGCATTGGGCACACCGGGCATCGGCCCGATCAGCGGATTGCCGTCCGGCGTATAGGGAATCGGCCCGTTGATGTTTTTCGTCAGTCCCGCCGTGCCCAGCAACGGCACCCGCTCGACCGCGTCATTGATGTACCATTCCAGCCGCTCGAGATCGTCCGGGAACAGCTGGAACGAGAAATCCGCCGGCATCGGGTCGTCCGGCGTTGTCCAATGAGCCCGGCAATTGCGCTCGTAAGGGCCGAGATTGAAGCCGTTCTTTTCCTGCCGGAGATAGTAGGAACTGTCGACGTCGCGCATCAGCGGCAGCTTGTGGCCGACTTCCTTGCTCCAGGCCGCCAGTTCCGGAACTTCGTCAAACAGCATGTACTGATGGCTCATCACCATCATCGGCATGTCTCGACCGAACAACTTACCGACTTCGCGGGCGTAATAGCCTGCGGCATTGACCACATATTCGCAGCGGATCTCGCCCTTTTCGGTCGATATCACCCACTCGTCATTTTCGCGGCGTACGCCGGTGGCGGGACAGAAGCGGTAGATCTTGGCGCCAAGATCGCGCGCGCCCTTGGCCAGCGCCTGGGTCAACTGCGCCGGATCGATGTCGCCGTCATAGGGATCATAGAGCGCGCCGGTGAGATCATGGGTTTCGGCGAACGGATAGCGTGACTTGATTTCGTCTGGCGACAAAATGTCGAGATCCATGCCCTGATAGCGGCCCATGCCGGCCACGCGCTGGAACTCCCGCAAGCGCTCTTTGGAATGCCCCAGCCGGATCGACCCGGTGACATGGTAATTCATCGGGTAATCGACTTCTTCGGCCAGACCCCGGTAGAGTTCGGTCGAATAACGCTGCATGTTCATGATCGACCAGGACGACGAGAATGTCGGCACATTGCCGGCAGCATGCCAGGTGGAACCAGCCGTCAGTTCGTTCTTTTCGAGCAGGACGCAATCGGTCCAGCCAGCCTTGGCCAGATGGTAAAGCGCCGAGACCCCGACCACGCCGCCTCCGATAATGACAACCCGTGCATGCCCTGCAATCTCGCCCACACGTCTCTCCCGCAACAGTTCGATTAGGGTGAGTATCAGGTGCGGTTCACGGTTGCGCTATTGTGCCGAAAAGCCTTTATTAATCGGAAAATCCGATTAGGGTGCAGAGCAGCAAAATCAAAGGGTCGGTCATGCAAATCGAGCATCTGGAAACTTTCCTCGACCTGATGGAAACCAACAGCTTCAACCGCACCGCCGAACGCCTGAACCTGACCCAGTCAACCGTATCCGGCCGCATCCAGGCGCTGGAAACCACGCTGGGGCGCAAGCTGTTCACCCGAAGTCGCGCCGGGACCCAGCCGACGCCGGCTGGATTCAAGCTGCTTGATCATGCCCGCACCTTGCGCCACCAATGGACCGAGGCGCGGCGATCTGTGCAGAACACCGGCAATTTTGCCCATTCGATGCGGATCGGCATGCAGCATGACCTGGCCTCCAGCCACATTGCCGACTGGGTGAGCGGGTTCAGGAAAGTCCTGCCCGATGCTGCCTTCTATATCGACCTCGATTTTTCCAACCAGATGAGCATCGACCTGCTGGCTGGCGAAATCGATCTGTCGATCATGTTCACCCCGAAGAACCTACCCGACCTGCATTACGAACACATCGGTGAACTCGCCTACCGGATGATCAGTTCAACGGCGGTGCACCTCAACGACATCGAGCCGCAAAGCTACATCTTCACCAACTATTCGCCGGCATTTGAGAAGGTGCACCGCCAGATCGTCGCCAATCTGGCCGAAACGCCGCTGTCGAGCGGACAGAACATCACTGTGTGCGGTCTTCTCATGGCTCTGGGCGGAACCGCTTACGTGCTGGAGGATTCCGCTGAGGAAATGGTGGCCTCAGGCGGGTTCGGTTTTGTCAGGGGCGCGCCGCGCATACCCCAGTCCGTCTATTTCGCTGTGCATCTGCGCAACCGCCATTCGCACATCCACCGCCGCCTGCTCAACAGCGCCCGCAAACACCTGTCGGGGCAGTGACGCGCACGACCACTTCATCCGGACAATCACGGTCGTCAGTTCTATCCTGCCGGATGATCAAGGATCGGTAGCTGCGACCGCCGGACCTGCCCTGCCGGAATAAGTCTTCCAGATCCGCCAGGCTTCAAGCGCAGCAAGCGGCACGAAATGCACCAGAGCCGGACCAAGATTGTTGTTCACAAAAATCCAGTGCAGTAGGGTCAGCACCGCGGCCGGGTAGACAAACCGCTGCAGTTTCGTCCACCCCGCCAGCAGCCAGCGCTGCGATGCGGCATTGCTGGTCAGACCCAGCGGCACGAAGATCGCGAACGCCAGCCAGCCCGTCCAGATCCCAAGTTCCGTGAACTCCGCAAGCATTGGAGCAAGGGCGCCCTCGTCAATGACGTACAAGACCAGATGCAGCACCGCATAGAGGAAGGCAGCCACACCAAGCGCGCGTCGGCGCCGCATCAGCCAGTTCAGCCAACCCGCCTTGGGAAAGATCATCCGCAACGGCGTGATCATCATAGCGATGATCATGAAGCGGGCAGAGAATTCACCGGTGGGATGAAGCAGCCCCTCGGCGACACCCGGGTCGGAAACCAGCGAGATCAGCATGGGTATGGCTGGCAGGGCGAGCAATGCCCAAAACAGGTAGGGCGATGAAAAAATGCGTCTCACGAGGAATATCCTTTTGGTTCGGCTCCCGACATAGACCCGCAGGCAGACCGTTCCAAGTTAAACTCTGGTAATGAAAACGGCGCCAGTGCTTTCGCGCTGACGCCGGATCTCTGATGGGCGCGCCGAAGCCGCCCACCATGTTTTTGCAATCAAGCCTAGTGCTTGAACTTGCGGATTTCACCAGCCTTGAGCCGCGAAGCGTAGGAAATCAGCTCCTTCTTCACCAGTCCCATCAGGAAGTAGAGGCAGAAGATGTTGACCACAGCCATGGCAAAGATCGCGGCATCGGAGAAGTCGATGACCGGACCAAGGCTGGCCGCCGCACCGATGACGATGAACACGCAGAATATGACCTTGAATGTCAGCTCCGAGTTCTTGCCTTCGCCGAACAGATAGGTCCAGCTCTTCAGCCCGTAATAGGACCAGGAGATCATGGTCGAGAAGGCAAACAGCACCACCGCGATGGCCAGCACATAAGGGAACCAGCTGATGGCCGATCCGAATGCTGCCGAGGTCAGGGCCACGCCGCTGACATCGCCAACAGTGGCAATCGACGTACCGGCTTCGTTGAGCACATAGAGCCCGGTGGCCTGATCAACGATCAACTGCTGCGAAATGGTGATCACCAGTGCGGTCATCGTGCAGATCACGACAGTGTCGATGAGTGGCTCGAGGAGCGACACAAAACCTTCTGTAATCGGCTCTTTGGTTCTCACCGCCGAGTGGGCAATTGCCGCCGAGCCGACACCGGCTTCGTTGGAAAACGCTGCCCGTTTGAAGCCCTGGATCAGAGCGCCGACAAAGCCGCCTGCAACGCCGAGGCCGGTAAAGGCACCGCCGAAGATCTGGCCGAATGCCCAGCCGATCTTGTCGTAGTTCACCAGCAGGATGATCAGCGCCGCACCGACATAGAGAATGCCCATGAACGGAACAATCTTTTCAGTCACGTTGGCGATGGATTTGATGCCGCCGACGATGACCGCAAAGACCACTGCTGCGAAGACAATTCCTGTAATCCAGCCCGGATAGTCACCGACAATGCCGGAAATCTGCGCATGCGCCTGATTGGCCTGGAACATGTTGCCGCCGCCGAGTGCGCCGAGGATACAGAAGATCGAAAACATCACCGCGAGGAACTTGCCGCCGGGAAGACCCAGCTCCTTGAACCCCTTGGAGATGTAGTACATCGGACCACCGGAAACCGTGCCGTCTTCATACTCGTTGCGGTACTTCACACCGAGCGTACATTCAGTGAATTTGGACGCCATGCCGAGCAGTCCGGCAAGGATCATCCAGAACGTCGCCCCGGGTCCGCCGATGCCAACGGCAACCGCCACACCGGCGATATTGCCGAGACCGACAGTGCCCGACAGCGCTGTTGCCAGTGCCTGGAAATGGCTCACTTCACCCGCATCATTGGGATCCGAGTAATCACCTTTCACCAGGCCGATGGCATGACCGAAGAAGCGGAACTGCACAAAGCCGAAATAGATCGTAAAGATCGAGGCCGCGATCACCAGCCACATCACGATCCAGGGAAAACTGGTGCCCGGAAGTGGCGCGAAAATAAGGCTGACAAACGGCCCGGTGACGGCCGCAAAGATCTCGTTGACCTTCTGGTCGAGGGTCATGGCTTCCTGCGCATGAGCGGCGCCCGCAAGCCCGGCTGTTGAGAGTGCCAACAGCATCATTTTTCTAAAAAGCATCATGATAATACCCTCAATTGACAACGGTGACCGGCACGGATGCGTGCATCACAAGATTGGAGGTCGCGCTGCCGAAAAAGCGTTTCGCAAAACCGCCTTCCGAAGACCGGCTGACAATGATCTGCTCGGCCTTCTCTTCTTCCGCAACAGTCATCAGGATGGATGCGACATCGCCATGCCGTACCTTGCCCGTGGCCTTGAGCCCGGCCGCATGCACCTTCGCGACAGCCGGATCGATGACCCGCTGCGTTGCCGTTGAGATCTCCTCTTCACGGCGCTTGTGGCGCTGTGCGTTTTCTTCAGCCGTCTGGAAGGAATAAGGCGACCATTCCACCACATAGACGATCATCAGCTCGCAATCCCCGATGAGCTTGGCCAGCCGCTCCGCATAGGCCAGGGCACGTTCGCCTGACCCGTGGCCATCAAGGCCAACAACCAGTTTTGTTGTCATTTCAAGTCCCTCTCTTATTGTTTTCATACCCGTTCCCGTCGCCGGAACTACAACTCAATACAGCCAATTAAAAATTCGAAACCGACGCTGAAACACAAATGCAATACGGGCTACCCCGTCCAACAACTTTAGTCGAAAAGACTAGTCTATGGACCTTTTATTGGTCTACATTCAAAACAATCGGCCAAAAAACAGGAAATGCAAGGAAAAAAGACCAAGTGAAGAGGAATTTAGACCCTATAGATCGCCGCATCCTCAATGAATTGCAGGCGCATGGGCGGATGTCGATCGTTGATCTTGCCGAGCGTGTGCATCTGACCAAAACCCCGTGTTCGGAACGGGTCAAACGGCTCGAGCGTGACGGGGTCATTTCCGGTTACAGCGCCACTATTGAGCCCACTGAAGTGGACATGAGCCACGTCATGATCGTCCATGTGAACCTGTCAAAGACCAGCGACAGCTCGCTTGAGGACTTCAATCGGGCCGTCCGGTTGATCCCCGAAGTACAGAGCTGCCTGATGATTGCCGGGCCGTTTGATTACATGCTCAAAGTTCGCACCCGCGACATCACCGAGTTCCGGGAACTGCTTGGCGATCGGATCAGCAAGTTGCCGTCGGTGATGCAGACCCACTCCTTCGCAGTCATGGAATCCGTCAAGGAAACAAGCATGATCGAATTGCGCAGCTGACCCTTGGCTGCACGGTGGCGAATGTAGCAATCGAATCGGTATCAGCGGAAAAGCGAACTTAGCTGGCCGGGGTCCCGGCATAGGACAAGCCGGCAATCACGCCACGCAATTCGGCAAGCCCGCGCATGCGGCCGATCAACGGATAGCCAGGATGCGTGTTGCGGGCTGCATCATCCAGCAATTCGTGACCATGATCCGGACGGAACGGAATTTCCCAATCTTTATCTCCGCTCGCACGGCGTCGCGCCTCTTCCTGCAGAAGTGCGGCAATCAGGTCGACCATGTCTGTATCACCTGAAAGATGCGCTGCTTCCTCAAACGAGCCATCGACATCCTTGCGGACATTGCGCAGATGCGCGAACCAGATTCGCGAGGCAAACTTGCGGACAATCGCCGGCACATCATTGTCCGGATTGGCCCCAAGCGAGCCGGCACACAAGGTCAGCCCGTTGGCCGGACTGTCGACGGCATTTAGGATCCAGGCGATGTCGTCGGCGGCGGAGACAATCCGCGGCAAGCCCAGAATGTCCCGCGGCGGGTCGTCAGGATGAACGCAAAACCGCATGCCGAGATCTTCGGCAGCCGGGATGATTTCTTCCAGAAACCGTTGGTAATGAGCGCGCAGCGCGCGCCGATCAATTCCTTCATATCGCTTCAGCGCCGCCTTCAACCCGTCTGCATCGTAACGCTCGAAGGCGCCCGGCAGGCCGGACATCACCGAATGCATCAGCTCGGCGCGGTCAGCATCCGTTGAAGCCCGAAACCACAATTCGGCAGCCGTGATTACATCGGCCGAATAATCCTCCCTCGCTGCACTGCGGCCAAGCATGAACAGTTCCAAGGCAGCCATTTTCGGCGCTGAGAACCGCAGGCAACTTCCGCCATTGGCAACAGGCGCCGCAAGGTCTGTGCGGGTCCAGTCAAGCAGCGGCATGAAATTGTAACAGATCGTCTTGATGCCTTCTGCCGCCAGATTGGCCATGGATTGCCGGTAATTGGCAAAAAGCCCCGACAGGTCGCCGTCATTGCGCTTGATGCGCTCGTGAATAGGCAGGCTTTCAACGACAACCCAGTCGAAACCGGCTGCCATGATCCCAGCTTTGCGTTCGGCAATGATTTCGCGCGGCCAGATTTCTCCATAGGGGATCTCGTGCAATGCCGTGACGATGCTGCTTGCACCGGTCTGTGCCACATCACCCAGCGAAATCCTGTCCAGCGGACCATACCAGCGCCAGCTTTCCTTCATGTGACGTCCTCAACAGCTTGCCGCGCGCCAAGGCGGCATAGTTTTTCATAGGAATGACTGACCGGCTCCAGCAATTGCGCCGCCAGGTCGGCACTGAATATTTCCCGGACCGAAAGCAACGCCGCAACTTTTTCAGCCGGTGTTTCTGCCGCATCGGACAGGCCGCGCAACCGATCCGCCAGGGGGTCCTTGACCTCGATCGGCTGGCCCTTTTCATCGACGCCGCCGACATAGCGCATCCATGCAGCAACTGCGAGCATCAGGCCGGGGCTCGCCCGTCCTGCGGCCAGATTGTCGGCAATGGTTCCGAGAATGCGTTGCGGCAGTTTCTGGCTGCCATCCATGGCAATCTGCCAGGCGCGATGACGGATCGCCGGGTTGGAATAGCGCTCGAACAAGGCGTCGGCATAGTCGGCCAGGTTCACCCCTTCGGGTGGGTTGAAGGACGGCATGATCTCCTCTTGCCAGAGCCGTTTGGCAAAGCCCGCAAAGACCGGGTCCGCCACGGTCTCGGCGATGGTCTCATGGCCTGCCAGATAACCCAGATAGGCCAGCGAGGAATGGGTGCCATTCAGCATCCTGAGCTTCATGCGCTCGAACGGGGTTACGTCCGACACCATCTCGACGCCGGCTGCGGCCAGATCCGGATAGGCATCTGCGCCATAGGCGGGAACAAAATCATCTTCCACCACCCATTGGCGGAACGGTTCGCACAGCACCGGCGCTTCATCGCGAATGCCGATTTTCTGGGCCAGCCGCTCGACATCCTCTGGTTTTGTCGCCGGCGTGATCCGGTCGACCATTGTCGAGGGGAACCGGCCTTCCGCCTCGATCCACGCAGCGAGGCTCGGGTCAAGTTCACGGGCGAAATCCAGCACCACGCCGCGCACCAGCTTGCCGTTCTCGGGAAGATTGTCGCAGGTCAGCACTGTGAAAGGCGGATCGCCGGCATCGCGCCGCCGCTGCAGCGCCCGGACAAGATAACCGATCGCGGTCTTGGGCTTTGCATTCTTCAGATCATGAGCAATGTCGGGATGGGAAAAGTTCAACCGTCCGGTCGCCGGATCATGGCAATAGCCCTTCTCCGTCACCGTCAGCGTGACAATGCGAATGGCCGGATCGGCCATGCGGGCAAGCACGGCCTCGGGATCCTCGGGCGCAACAAGCACAGTCTCCAGTATCTCGACCTTGCGGAATGTTTCGCCACCATCGGGGTCCTGCGACACCGTGGTGTAGACGAAATCCTGCAGCGCAAGCTTGTCGCGCGTCCCCGGGCTTTGCAGACTGACGCCGACGATGCCCCAGTCACCGCCGGAAACCCGCACCGCGTCATCGATATAAATCGCGCCGAACGCCCGAAAAAAGGCACCGAGACCGAGATGGACAACCCCCGATTTCGGTTTCGGGTGATCCTTGCTGCGGCCAAGTCTTTCCAGTTTAGCGGGCAAGCCAGCCTCCATCGACATTGAGAACTGCACCGTGGATATATTTCGCCGCCGGTGACGCCAGGAAAACCGCAGCCGCGCCAATGTCATCGGGCTCGCCCCAGCGTCCGGCAGGAATGCGATCCAGAATAGCCTGGTTTCGCTCCGGGTCATCCCTCAGTGCTTCGGTGTTGTTGGTGGCAATGTAGCCCGGCGCAATCGCATTGACGTTGATGCCACTTGCCGACCACTCATTGGCCAGGGCTTTTGTGAGGCCGGCCACGCCGTGTTTTGCCGCCGTATAGGATGCCACCCGAATGCCGCCCTGAAACGACAGCAGCGACGCCACGTTGACGATGCTGCCAGTGCCGTTGCGTTCGAGCACGGCGCGGGCAAAGGCCTGGCTGGTAAAGAACACCGACTTCAGGTTGATGTCGACGACGTCATCCCAGTCAGCTTCGCTGAAATTAATGGCGTCGCTGCGCCGTATGATGCCGGCATTGTTGACCAGAATGTCGATGCGGTTCTCTGAAAACACGTCGCGCGCCGCCAGCGGATCGGAAAAATCCAGAATGATCTCACGTCCACCCGGTATCTGGCTCAACGTCTCTGCACAGGACCTTCGCCCTGCGCAAATGACCATCGCGCCTGCCCTGCTCATGGCGATTGCCGTGGCCTGGCCGATTCCGGTATTGGCGCCTGTGACCAATACGGTTTTGCCAGACAGCGAAAATGGGTTCACCGAAGATCTCCCATGGCGACCATGTCCATATCGGTGAAATCGACATTGTCACCGGCCATCGCCCAGCAGAACGTGTAGGCACCGGTACCGGCGCCACAATGGATCGACCAGGACGGCGAAATCACCACTTCTTCATTGGCCATAACAATGTGCCGGGTCTCGTCCGGCTGCCCCATGAAGTGGAAGACCCGCTGTTCCGGGCCAAGCTCGAAATAGAGATAGGCTTCCATCCTGCGGTCATGCAGATGCGCAGGCATGGTGTTCCAGACAGACCCCGAGGCGAACTGCGTGTAGCCCATCAACAACTGGCAGCTGTCGGCCACTTCCGGATGCAGGAACTGCAGAATAACGCGCTCATTCGAGGTTTCGGCCGAGCCCATCTCGACCCGGCGGGCATCTTCAATGCGGATCAGCTTGCTCGGGCAGCTCCGGTGCGCCGGTGCCGAGAGCACATAGAACCGGCCATTGCCTGAAAAGGTCACGGCCCCCGAACCCATGCCGAGATAAAGCACATCGCCCTTGTTGACCGTGTAGTCGGTGCCGCCGGCCGACACGGTTCCGCTGTCGCCAATATTGAGGATACCCATCTCGCGCCGGTCGAGGATCGAAGGCGTGCCGCTTTCCTCGACCCGATCGAGCGTCAGCTTGCCGCCGGCAGGAACCGCGCCGCCGACGATCATCCGGTCGTAATGGGTGTAGACCAGCCGGATTTCGCCATCAGCAAACAGGCCGCCGGCATGAAAATGGGACCGCAACCCTGTGGTATCAAGGCCCTTGGCCGTAGCCGGGTCAATGGCGTGACGGGTTTCAACTGTCAGCATGAAAAATCTCCCTTCAGGAGTTGAGCGTCAGAAAATCATCGCGCCGGGGCGTGAAGGTATCAATCAGGGTTCCGGGCTGCAGGCACTTGCAGCCGTGCACCGCATTTGACGGGATGACAAAGCTGTCGCCGGTGGCGACCTCGAATGTCTCGTCCGCCACGGTGAAGGAGAAGCGCCCGGACTCGACGTAGGTTGATTGCACATGCGGATGGTTGTGCAGCTTGCCTTCAGCACCCTCAGTCTGAAAACGGAAAGCAACCATCATCAGTTCCGGACTGTCACTCAACACCTGCCGGGTCACACCAGGATCGGCAGGCACTTCGGGAAATTTCTGTATCATGGGAAAACCTCAATGGAACTGGGCAGGCAGCCACAGGGACAGCTGCGGGATATAGGTGACGAGCATCAGCGTGGCAAAGGCTGCGCCATAGAAAGGCCAGATCGTGCGCATCGCCTGCCAGATCGGTATCCTGCCCACAGCGCATCCGACGAACAACACCGCCCCCACCGGTGGCGTACACAGGCCGATCCCCAGATTGAGGATCAGAATGACGCCGAAATGCACCGGATCGACGCCGAAGGCGACAGCCACGGGCAGGAAGATCGGCGTGGTGATGACAATCAACGGGGACATGTCCATGAACGTGCCGAGGAGCAGCAACACCAGGTTCATCAGCAACAAGATGATGATGGGATTGTCCGAAATTCCCTTGAGCATCAGCACCATCGAGGTCGGCACCCGGGTATAGGCCAGCAGCCAGCCAAATGCCCCGGCGCAACCGATCACCATCAGCACCATCGCGGTGGTCCGCACGGCGGCCATGGTGGCGGCGACGAAATCGAACCAGCTCAGTGAGCGATAGACAAAGAAGGTGACGAACATCGCATAGACGACGGCAATGTTGGAGGATTCCGACGCTGTGAAGATGCCCGAGCGAACACCGCCAAAAATGATGGCGACAAGGATCAGACCCGGCACGGCATTGCCGAACAGACCGAGCAGCGCCCGTCCGCCGGGGAACGGTTCTGTCGGATAGCCGCGGCTCTTGGCGACGAAATAGGCAGCCACCATCAGCGACAGCGCCAGAACGGCGCCGGGGATGATGCCGGCGGTGAACAGGTCGGCAATCGAAATCTTGCCGCCCGCCGAAATCGAATAGATGATCATGTTGTGCGATGGCGGGATCATCAGCGCGATGATCGAGCCGACGACGGTAATGTTGACGGCATAATCGACATCATAGCCGCGCTCCTTCATCTGCGGCACCATTAGGCCGCCGACAGCACTTGCGTCAGCCGCAGCCGACCCGGAGACGCCGCCGAACATCACGCTGGCCAGGATGTTGACCTGGCCCAGGCCGCCGCGGAGATGACCAACCAGGGCGCCGGCCAGCGCCACCAGCCGCCGGGCGATATCGCCGCGCACCATCAGGTCACCGGCGAAAATAAAGAACGGTATCGCCATCAGCGCGAACACCGAGACGCCGGAATTCATCCGCTGGAACACCACCACCGGCGGCAGGCCGAGATAGGCAATCGTTGCGAAGCTCGATACGCCGAGGCAGAAGGCGACCGGAGTGCCGATCAGCAGCAGCACCACGAAGGAGCCGAAAAGTATCCAAAGTTCCATCGTCTCAATCCTCCAGCTCGGTTTCGCCGAAGCGTGCCGTGGGCATGCCGGCCATGCGCCGCGCAATCCGTTCGATCGAGAACAGGACCACCAGCACGCCGCCGGCCACGATGGGCATGAAATCAAATGCCCCGGATATGCCGAGGCTTGGCAAGGTATTGGGAGCGGCGTTGATCGCCAGCTGGGTGCCATAGACCACCATGCCTGCGCCGAAACCGATCACAACAACATCAGAAACGGTGTGCAGCATCAGCTTCACCCGGTGCGGCACCACATGCAGCATGATGTCAAAGGAAAGGTGATAGCCTTCCCGGATGCCGACAGCCGCGCCGAGGAAAATGAACCAGCCCATGATCATCACGGATCCCGGCTCAGTCCATGAAATACTGTCATTGAGCACATAGCGCCAGAATACCTGGCAGGCGATCAGGACTGTCATCAGCACCAGACCAACTCCCGACACCCATAGCGCCACCCGTGCCATGACGCTGGTTACCCGCGCCACGTTCGTCATCTGGTTCTGCACGTCCCACTCCTCCAATGAAAAACGGCCCGCGGGAGATTATCCCGCGGGCCGGCACTCAGACTATTCGGTTGCCTGTATACGGGCGACCATGTCCTTGAGCTTGTCGGACGTGACATATTTCTCATAGACCGGCTTCATCGCTTCGATGAACGGGGTCTTGTCGATGTCGGTGATGATTTCACTGCCCGCGGCGCGGACCTTGTCTTCAGAAATCTTTTCCTGCGCAACCCAGAGGTCACGCATCACCGGAACCGAAGCCTTGGCGGCGGCACGAACGGCTGCCTGGTCTTCCGCGCTCAACTTGTCCCAGCTCTTCTTCGACATCACCAGAACTTCCGGCACGATCAAATGCTGGTCGAGCGTGTAGTACTTTGCCACTTCGTAATGTCCCGAAGTGTCATAGGACGGCCAGTTGTTTTCAGCACCGTCGATAACGCCGGTCTGGATCGACGAGTAGACTTCGCCGTAAGGCAGCGGTGTGGCGTTGGCGCCCAGCGCGCTGACCATGTCGACAAACATGTCGGACTGCATGACGCGGAACTTCATGCCCTTCAGGTCGGCCATCGATGTGATCGGCTTTTCCTTGTTGTAGAAGCTGCGCGAACCGCCGTCGTAGAACGCGAGGCCGATCAGGTCATGGGCTGCAAAGGCATCAAGAATTTCCTGACCGATCGGGCCATCCATCACCGTGTGCATGTGATCGACCGAACGGAAGATGTAAGGTAGCGACGGAATCTGCGTCTCTTCAATGATGTTGTTGAAGGGTCCAAGGCTCACCCGGTTCAGATCGATAGCGCCGAACTGGGTCTGTTCGATGGTATCCTTTTCCTCGCCCAATTGAGCCGAGTGATAGACTTCAACGCAAAGTCGGCCGCCTGTGCTCTCTTCGAGAGTCTTTCCCATCGCCTTGACGGCTTCAACGGTCGGATAGCCGTCCGGATGTGTGTCGGATGACTTGAGCGTGGTTTCGCAGGCATTGGCTGCCATCACCATGGCGGCGGTGGCCAGCAACATGCCGGTCAGTGTTTTCCTCAGTTTCATGTTCATTTTCCTCCCAGAAATGGCTCTCAGAGCCGATAAGCTTGCTTGGCAAGCCGATATGCGAGATCATTTGCGACCTCGTATGCATCCTCCTCAGAAAGCCGCCCGGTGGCGACCAACGTAGCGAGAAAGGCACAATCCACCCGTCGCGCCACATCGTGGCGCGCCGGGATCGAACAGAAGGCGCGGGTGTCGTCGTTGAAGCCCACGGTGTTGTAAAAGCCTGCGGTTTCCGTGGTCATTTCCCGGAACCGGCGCATGCCTTCAGGGCTGTCATGGAACCACCAGGCCGGACCCAGTTTCAGGGCCGGATAGGCGCCTGCGAGCGGCGCCAGTTCGCGGGCATAGCTGCTTTCGTCCAGCGTGAAGACAATGATCGAAAGATCCTTCTCCAGACCGACCGCATCCAGCAGCGGCTTCAGCGCCCGCACATAATCGGTCCGGGTGGGTATATCGAACCCCTTGTCGCGGCCGAAGGCGGCCATGATCGGATCCGAATGATTGCGGAAGCTGCCAGGATGGATCTGCAGCACGAGACCGTCCTCGAGACTCATGCGCGCCATTTCAGTCAGCATATGACCGCGGAACGCATCCGCCTCGTCCGCTGTACAGACCCCCTTGAGCGCCTTGCCAAAAAGGCCAGCCGCCTCAACCGGCGTCAGGTTTTCGGTCCGCGCGGTCGGATGACCATGATCCGAAGATGTTGCCCCAAATTCCTTGAAATAGGCCCGGCGGATCCGGTGGGCCTGAAGATAACCTTCCCAGTTCGAGGTATCCTCGCCTGTCAGCGCGCCAAATTGCGCGACATTGTCGGCAAAGCCAGTAAAATCCGGATCAACCACGGCATCGGGCCGGTAAGCCGTCACCACGCGCCCGGTCCAGTCGCTGTCCCTGATCATCCGATGCCAGCGCAGGTCATCGAGCGGGCTCTCGGTGGTTGCGATCACTTCGATGTTGAAGCGCTCGAACAACGCACGCGGGCGGAATTCAGGTTTTGCCAGACACGCCGCGATATGATCATAGCTTTGATCAGCGGTCTGTTTAGACAGTCGCTCGGTGAGACCGAACAAATCTTCAAAGGCATGATCCAGCCACATCCGCGAGGGTGTGCCGCGAAACAGGTGGTAGTTCTCCGCCAGAAGCCGCCAGATCGTGCGCCCGTCAGTTTCAGTCAGCCCACCATCGGCCCTCGGCACACCGAGGCTTTCGAGACTGATCCCCTGCGAGCACAGCATCCGGAACACGTAATGATCCGGTGTGACGAACAATTGCGCCGGATCGGTAAATGGCTGATTTTCGGCATACCAGCGCGGATCCGTGTGACCATGCGGGCTGATGATCGGCAAGTCTGCGACGGTCTGATAGAGTGCGCGCGCGATTCCCCGCGTTTGCGGGTCAACAGGAAACAATCTATCAGCGACCAACATTGCCAAAATACTCCTCCCCAGGAATTTGGATATGTCTTTCAATCAGACTAGAATTGTAATATGCTAGTATTCTTATCGAGTCAACGGAGTGCACATATGTCCGTACCATCCCCTTTGCGGGCCCTTGAACCACTCAACCGCCCTTCGGTCGCCGACACGGTGTTTGACGAATTGCACAGCCAGATCCTGCTGCTTGAATTGCCGCCGGGAACCAAGATGTCGGAGGCTGAGGTTGCCAAGGCACTGGGCGTGTCGCGCCAGCCCGTCAGGGATGCATTCTATCGCCTGTCGAAACTCGGCTTCCTGTCGATCCGGCCGCAACGCTCGACCATGGTCTCGCAGATTTCGTCAATCGGCGTGCTGCAGGCGCGCTTTGTCCGCAATGCGCTTGAAGCGGAAACCGTGCGCATCGCCTGCCGGGTGCTCACCGAAGACGACCACGCTGCCCTGGATGTGATCCTTGAAAAGCAACGGCAGGCGGTCGAAGACAAGGATCCGGTCAGCTTTCATGGCTTTGACGATCAGTTCCACAAGGAAATCTGTGAACGCGCCGGACTGAGCTTTGCCTGGGACATCATTCGCGAAAACAAGGCGCATATGGACAGGGTGCGTTTTCTCTCGCTGTCATTCGCCTCCCAGGACGCTTTCAATGACCACCTGAAAGTGATGGAGGCGATCCGCGCGCGCGACGAAGACAAGGCAATGCATCACATGCGCATCCACCTCTCACGCATCAAGGAGCAGATTGTGCGCATCAGAGCGGACCACCTTCGCTATTTCGCCGACGAGCCCGACACATGACGCAGCGGTTTCTTTCGATAGGCGAATGCATGGTCGAAATGGCGCCCACGGCCGACGGCGACTATAGCCTCGGCTTTGCCGGTGACACGCTCAACACGGCCTGGTATGCGCGGCAAATATTGAAGCCGGAATGGGAAGTTGCCTATCTCACTGCGGTCGGCGACGATGCGGTATCTGAGCGTATGACCGATTTTATCCGCGATGCCGGGATCGAGACAGAATTCGTTCAAAGACTGCCGGGTTGCACTGTCGGCCTCTACCTTATTCAGCTCGATAATGGCGAACGCAGTTTTGCCTACTGGCGCTCGGATTCAGCGGCCCGCAGACTGGCCAATGATCCTGCATTTCTGGAGGCTGCGCTTTCAACCGCCAGCCTGATCTACCTGTCCGGGATCACGCTGGCGATTTTGTCTCCGCAGAACCGTTCAACGCTGTTTGACGCCCTTGCAACAGCGCGCCGCAATGGCGCAACGATAGCGTTTGATCCCAATTTGCGGCTGCGCCTGTGGGACAGTCCAGAGACAACGCGGCAAACGGTAATGACTGCCGCAAGCGTCAGCGACATCCTGCTTCCCTCTTTCGAGGACGAGGCAACCTTCTTTGGCGACGCAACGCCGGGTGATACCGCCCGCCGCTATGCCGATGCCGGCGCGCCGCTGGTTGTGGTCAAGAATGGCGACGCAGACGTCTTGTCTCTCTCTGGCGGACAGACCAGCGGTTTCACCCCATCGAAGGTCGAAAATGTTGTTGACTCAACCGCCGCGGGAGACAGCTTCAATGCGGCATTTCTTGCGAGCTATCTGGACTGCTCCGATCTGAACACGGCAATTGCGGCCGGCTCAGCTCTGGCCGCCAAGGTCATCACAAGGCGTGGCGCGCTAGTCGAACTGTGATTGGCTGACGGCCTGAATGTTGCTCAGGCCGTCATCTTGCGCGCGCCCCAACTGACCACAGTCTTCGGACCTTCGCTTTTCGCGATGAAGCGGCGTTGGCAACCCTATCAATATTTTCGGAATGAAGCTGAGCAGTCTCAACACCAGAGCTGACTGCCACCCATAATAGCTCCGACGTCAGGCCAACAATCAGCATGCGCGCGAACGTCGCTGCCTCCGGCGAAGCAGCGTATGGATTTGAGTGTCATGAATGCCGTTTGACAGTCTGCAATAGCCAAGCTTGCAGTCCAGCTTCGTCGCAGCCGACGCCGCCTCAGAGTATCCACACTCAACCGCCGCTACAAGATGCCTGTTCTGCCTCCCCGGGCGCCATGCCGGTCTTCAGCGCACCAAAAACCAATTCAAAGCATCAAGATCTCAACTTCTGGACTTGCCAAATTCAATTGCATATGAAAATAATTATCATATACAAAAGCCACGATGCAGAAAAAGGGAGGATTTCCTGCATCAGGACGCGGGTCGCATGCGCGCCGCAAACCAACAATCACACCAAGCCATACCCATCCCCAATGTTTCCGGTCTTCGGCGACAGATCCGGGATGGCCAGATCAACCGGGAGAGAACTTATGTCCAAGATGAAGTACATTTTGCCGGCGCTGTTGCTTGCGAGCAGCACTGCTTTTGCCGATGAGGCGCTCTACAAGGATTTGCCGGGCGATCTTCCCGGTCTTTATCTCGGCGCATCCTCGGAAATTTTTCCGTCCGCCTATGATGATTTCAAGGTTGCCGATGGCGACTGGAAATGGTGCCATTCGGAATCCTATCAGGGCAATCCCTGGCGCGTCACCGTCACCAACGAGCTCAAGCGCCTGGTCGAGGGCCTGTCCGATGCCGGCATCAATGCCACTTTCGAGATCTCCGATTCCAATGGCGATGTCGGCCAGCAGATCAACCAGATCCGCACCTTCATCGACAGGAAATGCACTGTCATTACGTCCGTTGTCAGCTCGTCGACCGCGCTCAACGACGCCATCAAGGCAGCTTATGATGCGGGCATTCCCTTCATCACCGCCGCCGGAGCGGTGACAAGCCCCTATGCGATCAATGTCGATTCCAACTACTACCGTTGGGGCTATGACATGATTGAAGCCATCGCCAAGACCGCCGGTGAAGACGCCACCATCATGATGGTCGAAGGCCTCGCCGGTCACCCGATCGTGCTGCAGGAAAAGGCCGGTGCAGACGCAGCTTTGGCCGAACACCCCGGCATCAAGGTGGCCCGCACCGTCAACGGCAACTGGACTGCCAATGTGACCAAGAGCGTGCTGTTGCAGGCGCTGGCCACCTATCCCGGCCAGGTCGATGCGGTCTGGACCACGGGTTCGGAATCGCGCACCGTTGCCGAAGCCTTCAAGCAGGCCGGTCGCGATGCGCCGCTGATCACCGGCTCGATCACCGGCGATGCGCTGGGCTACTGGAACGAGAACAAGGACACCTACCGCTTCGAAGGCCATGGCGTGCTGCCGCACATGACGGCACAGACCCTGTTCCGCGCAGCCGTCCGGGTCCTGCAGGGCCAGGCGCCCAAGCTCAACACCCTGATGGTGCCGCTTCCGGTGATTTCCGGATCGGATCTGGCGGGCATGTATGAGAGCTGCATGACACCGGATGCCGTCTCGGTCTTCCCGGTTCCTGCCACCGACCCGCTGCCGGCCGATCAAATGGACGGGTATTTCAAGAACCCTGCTCCGGTTCCCGGCTGGGATTACGCAAAGTCTCCCAAGGCTTGCAACTGATGCCATCAATACCCCGGTCCGGCGCAAGCCGGGCCGGGCTTTGGGAATTCCGATCATGATCAAAGTTGAAGCCCTCTCCAAGTCCTATGGCGAAACCGTCGCGCTCCGCGATGTTTCGATAGACTTCAAACCCGGAACTGTTCATTGCGTTCTGGGTGAAAACGGCTCGGGCAAAAGCACGCTGGTCAAGATCCTCTCCGGCATTGTCACCCCCGACAGCGGTTCGATCCGGCTCGACGGACAACCGCTGCCACTGGGCCGCTTGCGTGACCTGCTCGATCTCGGCTTTGCCACCGTGTTCCAGGAAGTGCTGATTGCACCCGACCGGAGCGTCGCCGACAACATTATACTTGGCCTCGACGGTCCCTTCCGCCACCGCGCCAGCAAGGCTGAACGAACAGCGCTGATCGAGAGCGTGCTCGACACACTGGGCGCGCGCCAATTGCCGCTCGACCTTGAAGCCGGCAAATTGCCGCTTGCCGCCCAGCAGATCGTGGTGATAGCCCGCGCGCTGGCCCGCAACCCGAAAATTCTCATTCTCGACGAGGCCACCGCCGCACTCGACCATGGTGACCGCGAAGCCGTGTTTGCGGTGATGGAGCGCATGGCCGCAGAGGGCAAACTGGTGATCTTCATTTCCCATCGCATGGAGGAAGTCATGCGCCTGTCCGACGATGTGTCGATCCTGCGCAGTGGCATGCATGCCGGCTCGTTTTCCCGCGGCAGCTTCACCGCCGCCGATCTTCTGGCAAAAATGGCGCCGCCCGCGCGCGGTCTCGACGAAAAGGCCGCCGCGCAATGAACCAGACCTCGCTCGAAACCGCTGACCTGGTGCACACAGATGGCGCCTCACCGGTGACACTCAATTTCCCGGCCGGACAGATCATCTGCCTGGCCGGACTCGACGGCCATGGCCAGGAGAAGTTTCTCGAAACATTGGCAGGCTGGAACAGGCCGGTCTCCGGCGGCGTTTTCACGCCCGGTGCCAAGGGGGCCGAAAAGCTCCGCGGTGGCCGCCATGCCCACAGGCTCGGCGTCGCCTTCCTGCCCCGCGACCGGCGCGAGAACGGCATTTTCCCGAGCCAGTCGATCCTCGACAATTTCGCAATCAGCTCGTCTGCACGCGATTCATTCTTCGGGCTGATCAGCCAAAAGCAACGCGACCGGCGCTTTGCCCATTACCAGCAGCTGCTCGGCATCGTCACCGACAATCCGCGCAATCCGATCACCTCGCTGTCGGGCGGCAATCAGCAAAAGGTACTCGTTGCCCGGCTTCTGGCCAGCGAGCCGCGGGTGCTGCTGCTCAACGATCCGACCCGCGGCGTCGATGTGGCAACCCGCACCATGCTCTACCGGCTGTTTCGCGACCTCGCCGCCAAAGGCATGACCCTGGTGATCGTCTCGACCGAGATCGAGGAAGCCATCAACCTGGCTGACCGGGTCATCGTCTTCCGCGATAAGGACATCTCGGTGGAACTTTCCGGCGATGAAAAGACCAACGCACGCGTTCTGGCGGGCATGTTCGGAGAGGCCGCATGACCGTGTCGACCAACACCTTGCCGCGAGATGATCGACGTATGCTGCACCTGCGCAGCCTGCTCGGCCGCATCGGCTTTGGCGGCACCATCCTCATCGTCCTGCTGATCCTCAATATCTGGTTCAACCCGCAGCGCTTCATGCCCTCGGCCTGGGGCACGGTGATCGGACTGGCAGCCCCGCTGATTGGCGCAGCCCTCGCCTCCAGCCCGTCAATCCTGTCGGGCCGCGGCGGGTTGGATATTTCCATTGGACCGCTGATGGGCTTCATCAATGTCATCATCGTGGTCTTCGTCATGGGCGAGGCCGGGCTGACCGGACCGGTGCCGGTGATCGCCGCCAGTGTCGCCATCGGTGCGGCCTTCGGAGCCTTCAACGGCTTTCTCGTCACCATCATGCGCATCCAGCCCATCGTTGCCACACTGGGCACCTTCCTCATCCTCGGCGGCCTGACCACGACCCTGGTGCCCTCCCCCAGCGGCACCATTCCCGACTGGCTCCGAACCATGTCTGGCGGCTGGTCGATCCTGCCGCTTGCCGGCATCGGCCTCATCTGGTTTGGCCTGACGCGAATACCCTATATCGCGCTGCTGATGGCCTGCGGCAGCGACGATCGCGCCGCCTACACCGCTGGAGTCAATGTCACCTTGGTGCGGTTTCTCGCCTATGTGCTCGGCGGCGTCTTTGCCGGTTTTGCCGCCCTGTCGCTGACCGCGCTGATCGGCTCGGCAGATCCCAATATCGGCGCTAATTACACCCTGCTGGCAATCTCGGCCGTCGCACTCGGCGGCATCAGCCTGGCCGGTGGCCGAGGCGGACCGCTTCATGCCGTCACCGGGGCTGCGGCAATCTTTCTGCTGCAGAGCCTGCTGGTCTATTTCAACGTCTCCACCTTCATCCTGCAGATGGCCTACGGCACCATTCTGGTGATCGCCGTGTCGGCCACGCAGATCGAACAGTGGCTGTTTCCCAAAGGAGACCGGTCATGATGCAGACGGTCACGACCGCATTCAAACGCAACCGGCTCTATGGCGCGCTGCTGATGGTGGTGATCCTCCATCTGACCGGCATCGCCCTGATCGACGGATATGGCTCGATCTTCACCCTGCGTTCCATGCTGGTGCTCAGTGCGCTGCTCGCCGTCGCCTCCGTCGGCCAGACGCTGGTGATCATTCTTGGCGGCATCGATCTGTCGATCCCGTTCGTCGTCGGCGTAGCCAATGTCGTGGCCGCCCAACTTTACGGCGACGGCATGGATTTTGCGCTGGTCTTCGTCATCGTCTCGCTGCTCGCACTTGGCATCGGCGCGCTGAACGGTTTGATTTCCGCAGGCCTTGGCGTCCATCCGCTGATCGTCACGCTTGGCGTCGGCACCGTGGCGCTGGGCGCCGTGCAGCAATGGACCGGCGGCTTTCCCTCCGGCAGTGCGCCGCAATTCATCTCCGACTTTGTCTCGATCGGCGGCACGCTTGGCCCGCTGCCGTTTCCGGGACTGGTTCCCGCCGTGTTCGTGCTGATTGCACTGGTGGTTCTGGTGCTCAGGCGCACCACTTTCGGCCGCCAGCTCTATGCGCTGGGCAGCAATCCGAGTGCAGCGCGCTATGCGCTGATCCGCCCGGTCTTCACCTGGACCGTGACCTTTGCCATCAGCGGCTTTTTTGCAGCCCTCGCCGGCATCCTGCTGCTCGGCTTTTCCGGCTCGGCCTATGCCGGTGTTGGCGAGCCCTATCTGTTCCAGACCATCGCCGCCGTGGTGATTGGCGGCACGGCGCTGGTCGGCGGCAGCGGCTCCTATGTCGGTACGGCCATCGGCGCGGCGGTGCTGATCGAGGTCAACACATTGCTGATCGGCCTCGGCTTCAACCCCTCCGCCGTGCAGGCAGGCCTCGGGCTTGGCATTCTGGTTCTGGTCAGCCTTTATGGCCGTGAACGCACAGTGGCACAGGATATTTGACCATGACCGATCTTTTCGTCAGCGGCTGCAATCAACCCACCGGCTATTTCGCCACCTCGAACTCGCCGGGCATCTCGATCTTCCGGATTGATCCGGAACACAGCTCCGCAAATCTTCTGTCCAGCTTCGGAGACATCGAGAACCCGACCTTTGTGATTGCCAACAAGGCGGCAGACCGGCTTTACGCGAGCTGCGAAATGCCCTTATGGCCCGAAGGTGCCGTCACCGGCTTCGCGCTGTCGCCCGACCGCAAGACCATCACACAGCTTGGGCGCCAGTCCTCGGCCGGCTCCATCACCGCCCATCTCAGCCTCGACCGGACCGGACGCTTCGTTCTGGTCACCAATCATGGCTGGGACGAGGATCTCGGCGGCCGCGATCAGGCGCTGGCGATTGTCGCCGTGAACGCTGAAACCGGCGTCGGCGAGATTGCCGCCAGCGCCCGCCAGACCGGCACCGGCCCGCAATTGCCGCGCCAGGGCCGCTCGCATCCGCATGCAGCGCTGACAACCGCCGACAACCGGCATGTCATCGTCTCTGATCTCGGCGCCGACGCGCTGATGGTCTATCGCTTCGATGCTGAAACCGGAGCGATTGCTCTGGCGCACACCATTGCGCTCGAACCAGGCACTGGCCCGCGCCATCTCGCCTTCTCCCATGATGGCGCCTTTGTTCATGTCTGTGGCGAACTGGATTCTTCCATCACCAGCCTCAAAGTTGATCTCGAGACCGGCGCGCTGGAGATCGTCGGCAAATGCCGCACCATTCCCGCTGACTGTTCGATCCTCAACCACACGTCGGAAATCGCTCTCGCCCCGTCTGGCCGGCATCTCTACGTCGCCAATCGCGGCCACGATTCGATTGCACGCATCGCGATTGATCCGGAAACAGGTACGCCGCGGTTTATCGACCATGTGGCAAGTGGCGGGCAAACACCACGATACTTCGCCTGCGCGCCGAGCGGCGAGATAATGGCGGTCGCCAACCAGGACAGCGACCGGGTCAGCTTTTTTGCCATCGGCAAGGACGACGCCTTGAAGCCTCTCGATTTCCACCTCGACATCGGCACCCCGACATGTGTCGGCTTTTTGCCCGGAGGATCATGACATGAACAGCGTCATCGCCTCCGTCGGCCACAATCCGCCCATTTGCAAAGCCACCCGATTTCAGGCAAAGCCATGGCGTGGCTTGATCGGACGAGGATGGCATGAACAACACACCGGATTCAGATGACATGAAGAGCGGCAAATACACTGCACCCGCTCTCTCCAAGGGGCTCGACATTCTCGAGCTGCTGGCTTCCGATGCCGACGGCATGCGAAAGAGCGATATCGCCAAGGCGCTGGACCGCTCGATCAGCGAGATCTTCCGCATGCTGGCAGTGCTCACCGAGCGCGGCTATGTGTCATTCGAGCCCTCGACCGAACGCTATGCCCTGACCACAAAGCTGTTCGAGATTGCCCACCGTCATCCGCCGATCCGGCGCCTGTCCTCGGTCGCCATTGAAACCATGCGCAAGCTGGCGCAGGAGGTGAACCAGTCGATCCATCTGGCAATCCAGCATGGTGACGACATCCTGATCATCGCCCAGGTCGACGCGCCCGGCAACAATGTCACCAGCGTGCGGCTCGGCGCCCGTGTGCCGATGCTGCAGACCGCATCCGGCGCCATCCTGTTTGGCGCGCTCAGCCAAAGCGAGAGCAAGAAATTCCTGCAGCGCGCCAAGAATGGCGAGCCGGACATTCTCCAATCCTTCCTCAAGAATGTCGAGGCATTCGAGGAGCGCGGCTATTGCGAAAGCCCCTCGGCAGTGATCGAGGGGGTGTTCAACATCTCGGTCCCCTTGCGGGATTATTCCGGCGCCATCATCGCCGCGCTGACGATCCCGTTCATCACCCGGTTGCGGACGCCCCATTTCGTCTCGCGCGAAGACACCCGTGCAAGGCTGATCGAAGCCGGCCACGAAGTGACCGCCCTGCTCGGCGGCAACGCCTTCACCGAGAGCTGACCTGCAAACAATATATAAAATCCACTTTCGCTGATGAAATATTTCAGCTAGGCTGATTTCGGCTTTGTGGAGGTCTGAATGGCTGATTTGGTAGTGTTGAAGGGAATGACCTGGTCGGACCCGCGAGGGTATGATCCGGTGGTGGCTGCGGCCCGTGAATTCGGCAAATCGCATCCCGGCGTGTCCATCGAATGGGACAAACGTTCCCTGCAGGGATTTGAGACGACACCGGTCGATGAACTCGCCGCCCAATATGATCTGATGGTGATCGACCATCCCCATGTCGGCTCGGTCGCGGACCAGGGCTGCCTGTTGCCACTTGAAACCCATGCCAGCGAAAACGCCCTTGCCGAACTCGCCAACCAGTCGGTCGGGCGCAGCTTTCAGAGCTACTTCATGCACGGCCATCAATGGGCGCTTCCGATTGATGCGGCAACCCAGGTGCAGGCGCACCGGGCCGATCTGTCGCCTCGGGTGCAAAGCTGGGTCGAAGTGATCCGCAAGGCCGAAGACGGCCATGTCATCTGGCCATTGCGCTCACCGCATGTGCTGATGAATTTCTACACGCTCACAGCCAATCTCGGCCGGCCCTGCGCCACCAGCTTGGGCGATCTGATCGACCCCGACACCGGTCGTCAGGTGCTCGAGCAGCTTCGCGCCGTTTCGCGTCACATGGACGAGGCTTTTTATCAGATGGACCCGATCGCGGTGCTCGATGAGCTGTCCTTATCCGATCGCTATCACCTCGCGCCGCTGGTCTATCTCTACAAGGGCTATGCCAATGAGGGTTACCGCAAGAACCGGACCCACTTTACCGACATGCCGGTGTTGGGGCGCAACGGACCGCTCGGTTCGGCGCTCGGCGGCACCGGCATGGCGATCTCGGCCAAAACCGCACACCCGGAACTGTGCACCGAATTCGCCCTCTGGGTGGCTGGCGCCGACTGTCAGCGCGGGCTCTACGTCGAGGCCAACGGCCAGCCGGGCAACGCCCTTGCCTGGAGCGATCCGGCCGTCAACGCCTCAACACTGGATGCCTATTTCAACACCCGGCTGACCCATGAAACGGCCTGGCTGCGGCCGCGTCACGACGGCTATATGCAATTCCAGGAAGAAGGCTCCGAAATTGTTACTGAAGCACTGCGCGGCCGGCTCGAGCCGGATCAGGCGGTTGCACGGTTGAACGAGCGGTTTCGCGCCAGCTTCCCCAATGGAGACCAATAATGAGTATCTCGGATCTGCCACTCGAAGGCGTGCGCGTTCTCGATTTCAGCCAGTTCCTCGCCGGGCCCTACGCGTCATTGCGGCTGGCCGATCTGGGCGCCGATGTGGTCAAGGTGGAGCGCGCCGGCAAGGGCGACCTGTCGCGCTATCTCTATGTCTCGAATGTCTCGGTCGAGGGCGAGAGCACCATTTTCCACGCCATCAACCGCGGCAAGCGCTCGCTCGAAATTGACCTCAAGACCGATACCGACCGCGCCCGCCTGCAGGATCTGGTTGCCGGTGCCGACATCGTCATCCAGAATTTCCGACCCGGCGTCATCGAACGGCTGGGCTTCGGCTATGAGGCGGTCAAAGCGCTCAATCCGAAAATCATCTATGGCTCGATCAGCGGCTATGGCGCAGACACCGAATGGAGCGCCCTGCCCGGACAGGATCTTCTCACCCAGGCCCGCTCCGGCGTCATGTGGCTCAGTGGCGGCGCCGATGACGGTCCCGTCGCCATCGGCCTGCCGGTGGCCGACATGCTGGCCGGCGCCGCGCTGGCGCAAGGGCTGCTGGCATTGCTGTTTCGCCGCGAGCGCACCGGCAAGGGCGGGCTGGTGGAAACCAGCCTGCTTGAAGCCATCACCGATCTGCAATTCGAATTGTTGACCACCCATCTCAACGATGGCGGCCGCCTGCCCGAACGGCAGCGCAACAACCCGGCCCATGCCTATCTGGCTGCGCCCTATGGCGTCTATCGCACCGCCGACGGCCACATTGCGCTGGGCATGAATGATCTTGGCGAATTGTGGACCCATTTCGGCGTAGAGACGCCGCTCGCAGGACTGGATGCATTTCGCGACCGTGACGCCGTATCCGCAGCACTCGGCACGGCGCTGGCCAGGCACTCGACCGATCACTGGATGGAAATCGCCATGGCGCAGGATTTCTGGGCCGCACCGGTTCTGAGCTGGGACGAGACGCTGGCCTCCGGCGTGCTGCAGCAACTCGACATGCTGCAATCCGTGGCGCTCAAGGACGGTCCGCTGCACACCACCGCCATTCCGATGCGGATTGACGGCGAACGGCCAAAATCAACATTGGCGGCGCCACAACTGGGCACCGCCAATGCATTGCTGGAAAGCGGCTGGAGCTGAAGATGCCGGCGCGCTGTTCAAGCGCGCCGCGTCCCCAGAACCCCAAATCCGGTCAGATGTCTGCAACCACATCCTGACGCTGCGCGCCAAGACCTTCGATGCCAAGTTCGACGATATCGCCGGCCTTGAGATATTGCTGCGGCTTCATGCCCATGCCGACGCCGGGAGGCGTGCCGGTGGAGATGATGTCACCTGGGTGCAGGGTGAAGAACTGGCTCAGATAGCTGATCAGATGAGCGACGCCATAGACCATTGTCTTGGAGGAACCGTCCTGCATGCGCTTGCCGTTGACATCAAGCCACATGCCCAGGGCCTGCAGGTCAGGAACTTCGTCCGGAGTGACCAGCCAGGGGCCGGTCTGACCAAAATTGTCGCAGGACTTGCCCTTGGTCCACTGTCCTGCCCGTTCGGTCTGGAAAGCGCGCTCGGACACGTCATTGATGACGCAGTAGCCGGCAACATGGCTGAGCGCATTGGCTTCCGAAACATATTTGGCAGACTTGCCGATGACCACCCCAAGTTCAACTTCCCAGTCGGTCTTTTCCGAGCCGCGCGGCACGATGACCGGATCATTGGGACCGCAAATCGCGCTGGTGGCCTTCATGAAGATGATCGGCTCCGGCGGCACCTGCGCACCGGTTTCTGCGGCGTGGTCGGAATAGTTCAGGCCGATGCAGATGAACTTGCCGGTACCGGCAACGCAAGCCCCCAGGCGCGGAGAGCCCGACACCAGCGGCAGGCATTCGATGTCGACGGACTTGAGCGCATCAAGATCGCTCAGCACGGCACCGGACAGGTCCGAAACCTTGCCGGAAAGATCCCGGATATTGCCGTTTGTGTCCAGAACGCCGGGCTTTTCCTGACCCGCTTCACCAAAACGCACGAATTTCATACCATTCTCCTGTTGAAACACGGACCCTGCTGACGTTTCTGACAGCAGCTCCTCCATGATGACGTTGCCCGCGTGTGCAAGCATGGTCCGAACGCCGGCACCTGCCAGCAAAATACACATTCTCCAACTTATTGCAGGTACGGACATGGTACCGACGCTTGCAAAAAGCCGATGCCAGAGTTTTAGGTTGTCCAGCCGCCGTCGATGACGTGCAACTGGCCGGTGGTGAAGCCTGCCTCGTCGCTGGCGAGATAAGTTGCCAGTGCAGCGATCTCTTCCGGCTTGCCCAGACGGCCCATCGGCTGGCGATCCAGAAACGCCTTGCGGGCGGTTTCATAGTCCCCCATGGCGCGCATCCGGTCTTCCAGCGACGGGCTTTCGACGGTGCCCGGGCAGATCGCGTTGCAGCGGATGCCTTCCTTGATGAAATCGGCCGCGACCGATTTTGTCAGTCCGGCGACAGCTGCCTTGGTGGCGCTGTAGGTAAAGCGGTTGGGCGGCCCGGTGACCGCGCCGGCCACCGATGACATGTTGACGATCGACCCGCCGCCGGCAGCCCGCATGCCCGGCAGCACGGCGCGGATCATGTGGAACATCGATTTGACGTTGAGGTTGAAGGCGAAATCCCATTCTTCTTCGGTGGCGTCGAGGATCGATCCGGCATGAACGAAGCCTGCGCAATTGAACAGCACATCGATCTGGCCGATCTCGGCCACCAGCGCTGCGATTGCGGCTTTGTCGGTGACGTCGAGACGGCGGGTTTCGATTCCGGTCTCACCGTTCAATCCGGCCAGCACCTTGTCGTTGATATCGGTGGCGATGACCCGGGCGCCTTCCTGGCCCATGCGCAAAGCCGTGGCCTTGCCGATGCCCTGGGCACTCGCGGTCGCAAGAACGGTCTTGCCTTTCAATCTCTGCATTTTTATCTCCAAGAAGTTGGTCTACGCAGCCGGAAGGCAGGCAGGCCCGATGGGGTCAAAGGATTTGTAGGTCAGAATGAATTCCCGGTGTCCCAGGGCTTCCGATTTGGTCGGCTCGCCCGCAGCCACATTGACCACAGTGTCATAGATCTCGCGCCCGACCTGATCAAGGCTTGCAAGGCCTTCGATGATGGCGCCGGCATTGACGTCCATGTCGTCACTCATCGCGTTCCACGTGTCCGGATTGGCGCAGATCTTGATCACCGGCGAGATCGCCGATCCGACCACCGAACCGCGCCCGGTGACAAACAGGGTCAGATGCGCGCCGCTAGCAATCATCTCGACGATTTCGGCATTGTCGGAAATGTTGGGAAAGCCGAAACGCACTTCGCCGTCGGGAACAACATCCATCAGATAGAGCCCGCCGCGCGGCGGCACGTCACCGGGTTTGATCAGCCCTGAGATCGGCGAATCGCCGGATTTCACATAGGCGCCGAGCGATTTCTCCTCGATCGTCGAGAGACCGCCGGTGGCGTTGCCGGCGGCAAAACTGCCATAACCCAGCGTGTCGTAATAATGCGCCGCCTTGGCCACAGCAGCGCGCAGCTCATCAGCCAGTTCCGGCGTTTCAGCGCGCGCGGCCATCACCTCTTCACAGCCGATCAGTTCGCCGGTTTCCTCGAATATGCAGGCCGCACCCTGCGCCACCAGCAGATCAAACGCCTTGCCGGCGGCCGGATTGCCGCTGATACCGCTGGTGCCGTCCGAGCCGCCACAGATGGTGCCGACCACCAGTTCGCTGATCGCCATCGGCGCGCGCGGCACCTCGGCAACCTGTTCGAGCGCTTCCCTCACCCATTCGCGCCCGGTGGAAATGGACTTGGCCGTACCCTTGTTCATCTGGATCACCAGCGTCTTGACCGGCCGGCCGGAGGCCTCGACGGCATTGTGCAGCCGCGGTTTGTTGAAACTCTCGCAGCCCAGCGAAATCAGCAGCGCACCGGCCACATTCGGATGGGTGCACAGCCGCTCCATCATCACCTGGGCATATTCATTCGGGAAGCAGCCGGGAAAACCGATCACCTGCACATCGTGGTCGCGGAATTCCTGGGCGATCTCCGAGGCGACGAAATGCGCGCATTCCACCAGATAGGCGACAACAATGGTGTTGCGGATGCCCTTGCGGCCGTCCTTGCGTTGGTAGCCAATGATGCTGCCGGTCATGACCCAGTCCTTTCCACGCCGTCATTCTCACGCAGCGAATAGGTCGGCGTGTAGTCGCTGCGGATATTGTGAACATGGATGTGGCGTCCGACGGCGATGTCGGCAGTAGCGCGGCCGATCGGCATGCCGTATTTGACGATGATGTCGCCGGCCGCGATCGGCTTGGCGGCGATCTTGTGCGCGCGGGCAATCGTCTCCGCCAGTTTCACCGGTTCATCATCGATAGTGACAGACGTGCCGGCGTCCACCGTCTTCAGGGCCACCAGCACATTGTCGTCTCCATGCAGGCGCAAGAACGCATCCATCAGCCGGCGTCCTTCATCTCGACCAGCAATATGTGATCGGTCGCCAGCACAGTTTCGCCCTTCTGGTTGATGACCTCGCAGCGCTCGATCACCTGTCCCTGGCCGGGCCGTTTCGGGTCAGGCTTTTTCTCCGAGATGGTCACCTTGGTGTGGATCGTGTCGCCGATGAACACCGGCCGGATGAAGCGCAGCCGGTCATAGCCATAGGAGAATGCCACCGGGTTGATGACGCTTGCCGTCAGACCGATGCCGATCGAAAACACCATCGTGCCATGGGCAATGCGCTGGCCGAACGGCAACGTCTTGCAGAACTCCGCATCAAGATGGTGCGGAAAGAAATCTCCGGTATGGCCGGCATGAACGACGAAATCCGTTTCGGTCATGGTCCGCCCCACCGTCTCGCGCGTGGCGCCAAGCTGGTAGTCTTCGTAATAGGTTTTTTCGGTATGCATGTCTTAGTCCTTGCTGGCCAGCGGCGTGGCCGGGAATGCGCTGCTGCTGTAGGCGGCCTCGACCAGAGCCATGGTGTCCCAGGCGTCCTCGACACTCGAAACCAGGCTATCTTCTTCACCGGAGGCGAAGCGCTGCACCTGCGCCATCCGGTGGGTGAAGGCATCGGGAAACCAGGCGCCCTCAAGCGGAATTTGTTGCCATTCGCCGCCGGTGTTGAGCCACAGCTCGTCGGGCTCGCCGCGCGGATAGTCGAGATTGACGCCAAGCTTGACATAGGCGGCGCCCTCAAGTCCGCAGATGCGGAACTCGCAGGCCTGGAACTTGCGTCCGAAGGAATGGTTGTGATTGATCGACAGCGCACAGCGCACGCGGTCGCCATAATCGAGGATTGCCGACGTCCGGGTCTGGGCGATCTTGGATGAGGGATGGCCAATGCTCTTGGCATGCACGCCCTCGGGATTGCCCAAGATACTGCGGACGAAATCGAGATAATGGATCGAATGCAGCGAGAGTTCGACCCGCGGCGCCTTTTCCAGGAACGTCCACAAATGCCAGGGCGTATCGAGCGCCAGCCAGGCATCGAAATCCACCACTTCGCCAAGCAGGCCCCTGTCGATGGCGTCACGCAAAGCCAGCATCATCGGCGAAAACCGCAGCTGGAAATTGACGGCGGCGCGAAACTTGCCGGCGCGACAGATCTTGAGGATCTCGCTGGCGCCTGCCAGATCGCTGCCCATCGGCTTTTGCAACAACACCGGCGCGCCCTCGGGCAAAAGCCGCAGGATACCGGCATGGGCGTCGGGCGGCGTCGCCAGATCAAACACCACGCCATCTTGGGCAGCGGCGGCTTCGGCGGATTCGTAAGCGGTGACACCGCAGGTTTCAGCCAGCGCCCGCGCCTTGGCGAGATCGGGATCGTAAATGCCGCGCACCGGGAAACCGCCATTGCGGTAAGCCGGCAGATGCGCATCGGTGACAATCGAACCGGCACCAAAGATGACGATCGGCATCGGCTGCGCCGGACGCGGCCAGCTCTGTCTGAGTTCTTGTATCGGCGTGTTCTCAGTCAAGGTGAAACACATCCTCCATCATCGCCCACCACTCGCCGTCAGCACGGCTTTCCAGTGGAGCCTGAAGCGGCATGCAGACATCCCACCAGCGTTGGGTTTCCGGATCCGCCGCCATTTTCGCGGCATCGGCGGCAAAATCCTCACCGTGATATTCCCAATAGCCAAACAGCAGGTTTTCCGGCTCGCGCAGAAAGATCGTGTAATTGCGGATGTTGCATTCGCTGATCTTGGCCAGAACCCCCGGCCAGACATCGGCGTGCAGCGCCTTGTACTCGGCGATGTTCTCCGGTTTCAGTCCGATCATCATTCCCATGCGCTGCATGATGTCCTCCTAAGCCGTGATGTCGACCGACAGGCCGTCAATCTTCGAGGCGGCGATGGCGTCCCAGTCCCAGGCAATGCCGAGGCCCGGCTCGGACGATGGAATTGCCCTCCCATCCTTCATCTCCATGCCCTGTGTGGTCAGGGAATCAAGCTGCGGAATATATTCAAGCCAGGGCGCATTGGGGATGGCGCAGACCAGGCTGACATGCAGTTCCATCAGGAAATGCGGACAGACCGGCACATTCTGCGCCTCGGCCATATGCGCAACCTTGAGCCAGGGCGTGATGCCGCCGATGCGGGCCACGTCGACCTGCACGATCGAAGCGCCGCCAAGCGTCAGATAATCCTTGAACTGGCTGATCGAATACATGCTCTCGCCAACCGCAATTGGCACGCTGGTGGATGCGGCCAGCCGCACATGCTCCATCACATCGTCAGCCGGCATCGGTTCCTCGAACCAGGCAATATCATGTCGCTCGAGCATCCTGGCACGGCGCATCGCTTCTGCCCGGGTAAAGCCCTGATTGGCATCGGTCATGATCTCGTAACCGGGTCCGACAGCCTCGCGCACGGCGCGCAACCGGGCATCGTCTTCGCTGATATGCGGACGACCGATCTTGATCTTCGAGCCGGAGAAGCCCTTGGCCTGCGCCTCCAGCGCATCATCGACCAGCGCCTGTGTCTCGATATGCAGCCAGCCGCCTTCGGTTGTGTACATCGGCACGCTGTCCTTGGCGCCGCCGGCCATCTTGTAGAGCGGCAGCCTGGCCCGGCGGCAGCGCAAATCCCAAAGCGCTGTATCAACCGCGGCCAAGGCCAGTGAGGTGATTGCGCCAACAGCGGTGGCATGGGTGGAAAACAGCAATGTACGCCAGATGCGTTCGATGTTTTCGGCATCCTGCCCCAGCAGTTGCGGCGCCAGCGTATCGCGCAGCAGCGACATGATCGCCGGGCCGCCCTGCCCGATGGTGTAGCTGTACCCGGTCCCGGTGGCGCCATCGGCATCAGTGATCCGCAGGATCGGCGTTTCCTGGCTGACAAACGACTGGATTGCGTCCGTGCGGCGGACCTTCGGTTTGAGGTCGGCCATGCAGATTTCGATGCGTTCGATAATGGCCATGATTACCTCAGCGATTGTCCAGTTTCGGAATCAAACAGATGGCACTTGCTCAGATCGAGCTGGAACCGCAGCGTCTCGTCAATCGCGACGGGCCGCGGATTGAGCATCTTGGCCTGCACCTGCTCCCCGGCGATTTCACCGAACAGCAGCGTTTCAGCGCCCAACGGTTCGGTCAGCGAGACTGCCATCTCGATCTCGGCGCTTTCGCTGCCCTGCGGCAGGGCGTGTCCCATCGGCATCAGATTGTCGGCCCGGAACCCCAGGATGACCTTGCGCCCGGCATCCATTCCCTTGAATGCCGATGGCAGCGGCAGCCGCACACCTTGCGCCATTTCAAGCATCTCGCCATCCGCGGCAATGGTTGCCGGGATCAGGTTCATCGGCGGCGAACCGATGAAGGTGGCGACAAAAGTGTTGACCGGATTTTCGAACACCTCGAGCGGCGTGCCCTGCTGCTCGATATAGCCGTCACGCATGATCACGATGCGGTCCGCCAGAGTCATCGCCTCGACCTGGTCATGGGTCACATAGATAATGGTGGTCTTGATCTTCTGGTGCAGCTTCTTGATTTCCACCCGCATCTGGGCGCGCAGCTTGGCATCCAGATTGGACAACGGCTCGTCAAACAGGAACACGTCGGGATGCCGGACAATGGCGCGCCCCATGGCAACGCGCTGGCGCTGGCCGCCCGAGAGTTCGGCAGGCCGGCGGTCGAGATAGTCATTGAGGCTCAGGATGGTGGCTGCCTCGTGAACCGCCGCATCAATCTCGTCTTGTGACTTTTTGGCGATTTTCAGTGTGAAGCCGAGGTTTTCACGCACCGTCATATGCGGATAGAGCGCGTAGTTCTGAAACACCATCGAGATGTTGCGCGACCGCGGCGGCAGGTCATTGACCAGCGCGTCACCGATATAGACCTCGCCACCGGATATTTTCTCCAGCCCTGCGATCATCCGCAACGTGGTGGACTTGCCGCAGCCGGAGGGACCAACGAGAACGACGAATTCCCCATGCGCAATATCGAGATCGATGCCGTGGACGACGCGCAGCGACCCATATTTCTTTTCTACTTTTTTAAGCTGAACCTGAGCCATGACTATCCCTTGACGCCTCCGAATGTGAGGCCTGCAATAAGGTGCTTCTGGATGATGAAGGTGAGGATCAATGCGGGGATGATCATCACCACCGCCAACGCCGACATGCCACCCCAGTTGAGGGTGAACTCCGAGGTGAAATCGAGCAGCCCGACCGGCATGGTTTTGGAGTTGACCGAGCGGGTCAGCTGGCTGGCCAGCGCATATTCATTCCAGGAGGTAAGGAAGGCAAAAATGCCGGCAGAAGCGACGCCTGCCTTGGCCACAGGAAACTCGACTTTCCAGAACGCCTGCCAGCGGGTGCAGCCATCAATCTCGGCGGCTTCGGCCAGCTCACGCGGCACCTGCCGGAAGAACCCGTCGATCAGCCAGATCGTGAACGGCACATTCATGGCGACATAGGCCAGGATCAGCCCGAAATGGGTGTCGATGATGCCGAGCCGGGCAAAGACGATGAACAGCGGCAGCGACAGCGCGATGCCGGGCACCGCCCGGGTCAGCATCATGCCGACGAAAATCGCCGCCTTGCCGCGAAACTGGTAGCGCGCAAAGGCATAGCCGCCGGCCATGCCGACAAAGATGGCGATGACCGTCGAGGTGATGGAGATGATCAGCGAATTGGTGAAGTAGCGCACCACCGGAATGCCGCCCTCGCCGAGTGCTCCGAACATGGCGCGGTAGTGATCCAGATTCAGCTCGTTGGGGATCCAGACCGGCGGCTTGGCCATGATCTCCACCGTCGGGCGGAACGAATTGAGCACCACCCAGAGCCCCGGCAGGCAGATGATCGACATTGCCAAAAACAGCGTGACGAAATGTAGAAGCGACAAGGCGCGGCGGTTGAGACGATGCTTGGCGTTGAGTTCCATCTGATCAGCCCCCCATTCCGACAATTTGCCGCGACGCACTGAGTTTGCGGAAGAAGAAGATGGTGAAGAAGATCGCCAGCACGATGGAGATGTAGCCCATGGCATTGGCCAGCCCCATCTTGGCATCGACGTAACCGGTGCGGGCCAGCATGGTCCACACCAGTTCGGTGCGATGCGCCGGACCGCCATTGGTCATGATCTTGACGATGTCATAGGCCCGCGCCACGTCGAGGCTGCGGATGGCCAGCGCAATGTTGATGAACGGCATGATGAAGGGCAGCGTGATGTGGCGGAAGGTCTGCCACGAGGTGCACCCATCCACCTGCGCTGCTTCCAGCGGATCCCGCGGCACCGCAAAAAGCCCGGCCAGGATGAGAATTGCGAAGACCGAGGTCGACATCCACACTTCGGCGAAAATGATGGCAAACATCGCCAGTTTTCCATCGACCAGCCAGGGAATGGCGGCCTCGGTCAGGCCCAGCGATTGCAGCGCATTGTTCATCAGGCCGATATTGTCGTTGAAGATGAACTTGAACTGGAAGCCGACCAGGATCGGCGAAAACATCATCGGAAACATCATGATGGTGCGCAACCCGCGCTGCCCCCATGTCACCTTGTTGACCAGCAGCGCCAGCCCAAGGCCGAGCAGCATTTCCACATTCAGCGCCACGGTGAGCAAGAAAACCGTCCGCCCGAAGGCCCACCAGAAACCTGAATCGCCAAACAGCCGCACGTAGTTGCGCAGGCCGATCCAGGAGAAAATGGTCTCCGGCCGGGTCAGCCGATAGGCGGTAAAACTCGAATAGAATGAAAAAAGCAGTGGCACCAGCACCACCGCCGCCAGGATGATCAGCGCCGGCAACAAAAGGCTAAGCCAAGGCGGCAATTTGAACCGTCGCATAAGATATCCCGCATCGCATGAGAAAAGGCGGAGCCGGCCAATTGGGTCGGCTCCGCCAGCCTTGGGAGGCCTGTCAGTAGACGCCGTTGTCCTGCATCATTTCGTCAACAGCTTCCGATGCATCAGCCAGCGCTTCGTCGACGGTCTTGTCGCCGAGAATGGCTGCCTGCAGTTCCGGGAAGATCAGGTTGCCGGCTTCGATCCAGTAAGGAGTCGGAGGAACCGGGAACGCCGTCTTCGCGGTTTCCTGGAACGCCTGCAGAACTTCGTTCTTGTAGGCGTCGTCCTTGGCCTGCTCGATCACATAGTCCCAGACCGCCGTGCGTGTCGGCAGCGGACCTGCGCTTGATTCCAGCTTCTGGCTGTCCTCATTGGTCAGGAAATCGACCAGAGAAGCGGCGGCTTCCTTGTTGGCGCAATCCTCGGTAACCGAGAAGCCGTGGAACCCGGACCAACCGGTGCGGACACCCGCCGAGCCCTTGGGCGCAGGCGCCACGCCGACATTGCCGGCGACCGTGGAGGCTGAAGGGTCATTGAAGAAGCCAGACCAGCCCGGCCAGTCGAGATTGAGCGCGATGGTGCCAGAGGCAAAGCCGTTGCCGAGGTCATCCCAGAGATAGTTGGTCGTTCCGGGTGGAACCGCACCGGCCTTGTAGAGATCGACGAACCACTGCAAGGCTTCCTTGCCGGCGTCCGAATTGAAGGCGGGCGAGAAATCGTCATTGAGCATCTTGCCGCCATTGGCGACGATCAGCTCATAGAAGCGGCCGTTGATTGCCTCGTCCTTGCCGGCATATTGGGTGCCATAGAAATTCGGCGGATCGGCGAAGAATTCGGCCTGCTCGCGGAACTGGTCCCATGTTTCAGGCGGAGCCAGGTCGTAGCCATATTCGGTCTTGAAGGCGGCCGCCTTGTCGGCGTCCTCATAGAGGCTTTTCTGATAATACAGCGCCGAGACATCGAACTGCGCCCGCGGCAGCATCACCAGCTTGCCGTCCAGTGTCGCGGCACTGATATTGGCCTGGACAAATTCGGCCACCGTCTCAGCCGGGATCAACGCCGACAGATCGGTGTAGAGTGCCGGATATTGTGACGCGAAGGACGAGTGGTTCGAGCCGACGCACCAGCCGGTGGTCCCGGCGGCGATGTCGGACTTGAATTCCTTGTCCAGCTCGAAATGGTTCTTCTTCGAGATGATCGTGACCGTGGCGCCGGTGTTCGTCTCCCATTCGGCGATGCGGCCATAAAGCTTTTCATATTGCTCGCCGCCAATCAGCTTGGCCTCGAGCGTCACTCCGTCAAACTCACCTGCGCCAGCGGATGCGGTGCTGACCAACAGCGCGGCAAGGATCAATTGCAAATTCGAACGTTTCATCGGTTCCTCCCAATTTATATCCTCCGGCAGCGCTGTTCAGCCAAGGCTCCCAACCCACAAGAGATTTTGTATATAAACGTAAGTTTCAGATATGTTCAAGACCTAACTGGCCTTACCAGCGAAAAACCCATTGGCAACGGCGCTTGATCGGCATTTTGGTCGGGGCGTTTATTTCAGACTGAATTGTCCTCAAGCGCCGCAGAGCTTGGCCGCAGCGCCCGGATTCGCGTATCTGCCTGTGTCAGGCGGTCTCGGCGGGGCGGCCGTGGCGATATTTCACTGTCTGCAGATGCTCACAGTAAAGCACCAGTTCATCCGCACCCTTGAACACCTCATAGCTGACCCGCACATTGCCCAGTTCATCGGTGCGTGGAGACTTTGACAGATTGGTGCGCACCGTGTGGATGGTGTCGCCAATGAACACCGGCCCAATGAAACGCAGCCGGTCATAGCCATAGCTGAAGGCATGGATATTGTTGTTGGCCATCAGCCCGAGACCATAGGAAAACACCATGGCGCCCGCCACCAACCGGCGTTTGAACAGCCCGTCCTCGACAGCGAAAATTTCATCGGCGACATAGGGATGGTTGTCCATCACCAGGCAGTTGAAGCTCATCGCCTCGCCTTCCGAGATGGTTCGGCGGATCGAGCGGACCTTCTGGCCGATTTCGAACTCCTCATACATCCAGGTTTCGACATTGTACAAAGGGATGTCGCGTTTATCAGTGTAGTAGCCGTCTGCCATGGTGCCGAATCTCCTCTAAGCGCTTGACGTTTTTCTTATACAAAACTAGTTTTTGCATACAAACAATAGGGACAGCGCTGATGACTGACACAAGCACACCTGTGACCCTGCCGCTGGAGGGGCTGCGGGTTCTCGATTTCGCGCAGTTCCTGGCCGGCCCAATGGCAGCGCTGCGACTGGCGGATCTGGGGGCCGAAGTGATCAAGGTCGAGCGCCCGCAAGGCGGTGATCTGTGCCGCAAACTGGTGGTCGCCGACCAGATGTTTGCGGGTGACAGCCTGCTGTTTCACACCATCAACCGCAACAAGCGCAGCATGGCCGCTGATCTCAAAAATGCCGGTGATCTGCAAAAAGTGCGCGACCTGATCGTCTCGGCCGATGTGATGATCCACAATTTCCGCCCCGGCGTGATGGAGCGCATCGGGCTCGACCACAAAAGCGTGCAGGCCATCAATCCACGCCTCGTCTATGGCACGGTCACCGGCTATGGCGAGAAGGGACCATGGCGCGACAAGCCGGGGCAGGATCTCCTGGTCCAGTCACTTTCCGGGCTGACCTGGCTCTCGGGAAACCGTGACGACGGACCGGTACCGGTGTCTTTTGCCGTACTCGACATGGCGACGGGCAACCATCTGGTTCAGGGCATTCTCGCCGCCCTGGTCCGCCGCGGTGTCACCGGCAAGGGTGGGCTGGTCGAGGTCGACCTGATGAGTTCGGCAATCGACGCACAGTTCGAGCAACTCACATCCTTCTTCAATGGCGACCGGACGCAGCCGCCGCGCAGCGCCATTGCCAATGCCAGCGTCCATGCGGCAGCACCCTACGGCATCTATGAAACCGCAGATGGCCACATCGCCATCGCGATGACGCCGATCGCCGTGCTCGCCGATCTTCTGCAGTGCAAAGCCCTCGCCCCCTATCGCAACCCGGACCTGGCCTTCAGCAAGCGCAACGAGATCAAGGCCATTCTTGCCGATTTTCTGGAAAGCGGGACGACAGGAGCCTGGCTTTCACGCCTCGAACCGGCCGATGTCTGGTGCGCGGAAGTGCTGGACTGGCCGAAATTCAGCCAGACCGAAGGGTTTGCTGCGCTCGATCCCTTGCAGGAAGTCGTCGCCGGCAATGGCGCAACAATGACGACGACGCGATGCCCGATCAGGATTGACGGACACAGATTGGCATCCCCCCGCGGCGCGCCCAGCCTCGGAGAATACGGGCAATGAACAATGAACCCAATTTGGGGGAAATTTTGGTAGCGGGAGCCCGCTTCAATCATTCCCCCCACCCTGAAATACCAAGTTTCTCGGTGTTTCGCTTTATCCCGCGCAGATCGCCGAACTACCGCCGCCCTCAATCGAAGCCTGTCAAATGACTGCTGCAGCAAAAGAGAGGGCCAGTCCGCTCCACTATGCGAAGGAACTTGGAAAGCGGCTCGAAGCCCTCGGCCTGGATGTCCATGCTTCTGAACACGAACGTTACCTAGTTCTGCTCCAAGACGCTCCAGGCGAGATTATTGACTTGGGCAGACCGCTGCGATCCTCACGCATTTTCGCACATGAAGCGATCCGAAAAAACGCTCCCGTTGTCTCCGATTTTGCAGAATATTCTGCCGAACACGGCCTTGAGAACTGCATGTTTTGGAATGTTGGCCTGACAGGCGCAAAAGCGGCTGCCGAAGATCTTGCAATCGCCCTGAAAGCCTTCAACACAAAAATCAATATCGAATTCAGTGAACTTCGGAAGAAACTCAGCTTCGAATTACTTCTAATTACAATCCATCCAAGATTTGACATGGAGACTGGTCTTTTTGACCTGCATGCACATGTTATTTGCCGTGTGCCGCCTGAACATAGGGAGGCTGCGCATCGTCGCCTGATGTCAAAATTCTCCAAAATCGATCTCAATACCAGACCGATACGCAATCCAGCTGCTGCAGCGACCTATATGCTGTGGGGGATATGGCAGAATGACATCATGCTCGCATGGCCAGACCATGCCCTAAAAGCTGCCTGGAGCCTCACACAGAAGCGCTTCAGGCTTTTTCGGACAGGTGGAACCTTTGCGAAGTTCCGAGCAGACCAGCGGTCCACATCTGAAAAATTGGCCAAGGTGTCTGACGTCAGCGCCCGTGGGACAGATTTGAGGATTTGAACAACGGAGGATTTCTGGTTCATCTTACCGATTGGGAGATCGAGATGAGACAGAAGCCTGAAACATCGAAGAACGCAGCTGACAAGCTGGTCAAGAACATCCGCCGCAAGACCCGCCAGACCTATTCAGCGGAGGAAAAAATCCGTATCGTTTTGGCGGGTTTGCGTGGAGAGGAAAGCATCTCGGTGCTGTGCCGCCGCGAAGGTATCGCCGAAAGCCTGTATTACAGCTGGTCGAAGGAGTTCCTGGAAGCAGGCAAGCGCCGGCTCTCGGGTGACACAGCACGGCAAGCGACGTCGCCGGAAGTAAAGGACCTTCGCTCTGAAGCCTTGGCGTTGAAGGAATGCGTCGCCGATCTGACCCTGGAGAACCGCCTGCTCAAAAAAAGCATGACAGGTGCTGGGGAGGACGAGGCATGAGATACCCTGCGACCGAGAAGCTTGAGATCATTCGCACGGTCGAAGGATCGCACCTGCCAACCAAGCAGACCCTCGATATGCTGGGCATACCGCGCACCACTTTTTACAGATGGTATGATCTTTACCTCGACGGTGGGGTTGTTGCCTTGGATGATCGGTCTCCACGGCCGAAGTCGGTCTGGAACCGTATCCCCCAAGACCGGCGTGATGACCTGATTGAGTTCGCGCTGGAACACGAGGCGCTGACGACCCGGGAGCTGGCAGTCAAATACACTGATGAGAAGCGGTATTTTGTCTCTGAATCATCGGCTTATCGTATCCTGAAGGAAGCCGATTTAATCACCGCACCGGCCTATGTGGTGATCAAGGCAGCCAATGAGTTCAAAGACAAAACTATCGCCATCAATGAGATGTGGCAGACCGACTTCACCTACTTCAAGATCATCGGGTGGGGCTGGTATTACCTCAGCACGATCCTGGACGATTACAGCCGCTACATCATCGCCTGGAAGCTTTGCACAAACATGCGGGCCGAGGACGTGACAGACACCATTGAACTGGCGCTTCAGGCATCGGGCTGCGACCAGGCCGTCGTGCGCCACAAACCGCGCCTGCTCAGCGATAACGGGTCATGTTACATCTCTGGCGATTTGGCTGAATGGCTGGAGGACAAGAAGATGGATCACGTTCGTGGAGCCCCGTTCCACCCGCAAACCCAGGGAAAGATCGAGCGATGGCATCAGACGATGAAGAACCGGGTCCTGCTGGAAAATTACTATCTGCCAGGCGATCTTGAACGCCAGATCGAGGCCTTCGTCGACTACTATAACAACAGGCGCTACCACGAGAGCTTGAAGAACGTCACACCCGCCGACGTCTACTTTGGGCGCGACAAAGCCATCTTGAGAGAAAGGAAAGAGATCAAGAAGCTGACAATCCGCCAACGTCGCTTGCACCATCAAAAACAAGCGGCATAATCAGTCACACAAACGAACCAGAGCCTCCAATACTCAAGCCGCTCTGATGTCCCATTTTATCTGACGACGGACACTGTGACTTCATCAAAGCCTATGTCTGTTCCATCGAAATATGTAGCAGTGCCAAATAACCAGAATTTTTGCTCTGCAACCCAGCGACTGCCTTTCTCCTTAATCCCTTTTTGTATTAGCCAATCGCTTTCTCTTCGCATCGCCTCTCCGTTAATAAATACAATGAAACCCACATACTTGGGCGTTAGTTTATTTATCAACAAAGGAGAAATTCATGCAGAAAACGGTTTTAAACGAGATTTACGAGCTGTTGAGAACTCATGGCTTGGTTCGGAGCGAAAGCGAATTCAGCAGGGAATGGCTGGGCAGAAGCGATTGCTACATGCGTACCCTGCGGTTTAAAGGTACGGAGCCAAGTGTGGGCAGCATTGCAATCTGCGCCAGCAAGCTACAGCATTATGGAAAGCGCTTGGCAGAGAAAAAGTCTCAGAGCCAGCTGTCAGGAGATTTCCTGCGGATGAGCCAAGAATGTCATCTGCACATCAACGCACGCGCTGAAATGACATGGCAAAAACGCCCGGAATGGGTCTGAGCATGCACCCGCTAAAGGTAGCAGTTTTTGCGCATGGAGTACTTATCGTTTCAAGCTGGTGGTTTTGCATCACCACCCTTGCCTACGCATTATAGATCAGTCTTGTTCGAGCATCGAGTGTTCACACAGTAACCTGCTCTGGGCGCAGTGGCACTTCCGGCCCATTGCCGACTTTTGTCTACCGGACAGCGGACGTCCGCTTCAAGTGATTCACGTCCGCCAACAGATCGGTTCTTTCTAGAAATGTCATGGGGTCTTTGCGATGCGCAGCCAAGCTTCCATCCGCTTTCAATTCAATATTTGGCTTAGCGCTACCGTGGGATTTTCAATGGAATAGGGAGGGGGGAAGGTGCAGAAGGCTATATTCGTTGTAGTCCAGTCATCTTTATCGACCACTCTCTATCCAAAGAAACGGCTTTCGGCTCCTGCAATTACGGATCGTTAACGCGATTCCCATACTCATTTGGTAACTTTGAGCGGGTATGTGACTTAGAATGAATATATCGGCATTCACCACGCCAGCAGTACGTCTTCATGAGCGGCTCGCCGTCTATGCGCATCCTTCCGCGCATGTAGACAACCGCGCCGCGCAGGAATTTACGGGCCGATTTGTTTCAGTCATAATTCTCGCTATACTCGTTATCCCCATTTTCGTCGTCCAGTTTAGCTTGTCTGGATACCCAATTGTCGCTGCTGCAATGGCCTTATGCGGTGCAGCGATGATTTCTACATTGTGGATTTACAGGATATTTGGCCGCAGCTATATTGCTGGAAATTTATATATAGCATTCCTATTCATATTTTTAACTTGGCAGATTACGCATATAGATAATATATTTGCGCCTGGGATGGCATGGTACGTATCCATTCCCATTATTTCTGTGCTTCTAAGTGGTTATTACTATGGTTTTGCATGGCTATTTATAGTTATGGTGGCGTCTTTATCAACTTACATTTCAGTTGCGAAAGATAAGGTAGGAGCGTACGATTTACATAGCTTTGAATTTCTGTACATCAGCAGCTTAATAACTCTGGAAATTTCCGTCTTCATCTTCATATCCATGATCGAATCTGCACGTGCTGCCTATCATCGACGACTAGAGCGCGTGAATGGAATCATGAAAATCCGTGCAGAAACCGACGAGTTAACAAGCCTCTATAATAGGCGTGCTTTCAACAAATTGCTCATAGAACGATCTCGTCGCCTACCGACGGATGATCAAATCGTGGTGATGCTCTTCGATATTGATGGTTTCAAAAATATCAATGACACATTCGGACACGATGTCGGTGACAAGCTTTTAAAGAAAGTTGCGGAAGAACTGCAAGCCATCAGCAGTTCTCACGAAGGAATACTAGCGCGTCTAGGTGGCGACGAGTTCGCGATGGTTATTTCGGGCGAGCACCTACACAGCAAGGCAAAAGCCGCAACGACTGGTGCGTTAGCGATTGTGCATGAAACGATTGAGGTAGAAGGTCGCCATGTTGATATCGGTCTTAGCGTGGGTGTTGCTTTTGGTGACGCTTCAGTCGACGCGACGGAGCTTTTGCACCAGGCAGATATCGCCATGTATGAAGCCAAGAGAAGCGGAAGAAGCCGCACCTGCGAATACGACACGGCTCTAGCGTCCAATAGGCGGCTGCGAACTGAGTTAGCGGAGGAGCTGCGTCTTGCTGTCCGTGAGGGAAGGATCGAGGTCGCGTACCAACCAATCGTTGACGCCAAAACGCGAAAATTGACGGGAATTGAGGCGTTATGTCGCTGGACACGAGATAATGGAAGCTCAGTTCCACCCGATGAATTCATACCGATTGCCGAAGAATATGGATTGATAAACGACTTGGGTCTGCACGTTTTGAGAACCGCCGCCAGGAATGCACTGGGCTGGCCTGACTTGAAACTCTCGGTAAATTTGTCACCTGTCCAATTTCGGTGTTCGACACTGGTGGAAGATATACTGAGAGTTTTGGACGAAGAAGGTTTCCCGTTCGAGCGGTTGGAACTCGAAGTTACCGAAGGCTGGCTGATTGACAACGAAGACCGAGCCCAGCCGTTAATCACTGCGCTGCAGTCAGTCGGCATCACGATCGCGTTGGATGATTTCGGTACGGGATATTCGAGTATCGGGTATCTTCGCAAATACCAATTCAGGCGACTTAAAATTGATAAATCTTTAGTGAATAATCTGATAGGGGATCAAAAAGCTCAATCCATAATTCAGGCAATCGTATTGCTGGCAGAAGGGCTTTCTCTCGCAGTGACCGCTGAAGGGGTGGAGAAAGAAGAACAAGCACGCATTCTTCACTTAATCGGATGCAGTAATCTTCAAGGATATCATTTCGGCAAGCCACAAAGCGCATCAGACATAGATTTACTTTGTGATAGGCCTAAATCCAGTAGGCCTCTTCTTGCGGATATCCGATAACGGGAGACGGCACGAAGCAGCGCCAGCATTGTAGGGCGGCGCGCTCTTATCCGAAAAACGACGCTGGATCGGCAGCATTTGACTTGCCCTTGCGGCGAAGTCCGCAAAAAGTAGGGCGGCGAATGCGAGCATGTCAAACTGAAATGGGAGCGAAAAAGATCATCGACCCAATGTTTGATCCGTCCGCAAAGCCGACCTTGGTGCGCAATGCAGCGAATTACCGCTCACCGCCATTTGTGGACCTGTGGCTGGCCGAAGCGAGCGCCGGCTCTTAACAAGACCGGCCATAATCGTGGACGACCGCAATCGGGACACCTAATTATGTTCGGCGAGGTTCGGCGTGCATAGGGAGCACATAGATTTTCCGCAGTAGTTTTCGAAGGCGCTCAAGCTGTACCTGTGTTCGACGCAGATCGCTAAGCGTTATCTTTCTCAGGTCAGCATCAAGGGTCCTGCAGGTGACGTACGGCTCGAATTCAGGCGACCATGGATCGCTATGAGACGACGCCAGCCCATGCGCAATAGCGTTTCGTATACCCCCGAGGCTCAGCGAGCCCTAGAAGGAAGACTCTCAATGGTCCAGTGGCTGCCTCAGGTGGAGTCTGACGCCAGTTGATCTTTGCGTCGATCATTTCACCCTCAAGCCACCCCCAGATGACAAGGGTCCTGCCGATTTCGACATACAGATCGTCAAGTGTTGGTCCGAGCTTGCTCACCAAATAACAGTAGACGAATATCGTTAAAGAGCGCCGAACGCTCCCGTGGGTTGCGCGATCGCAGGCAAGCATTGAGTGATTGCCGCTTCCCCGGAATGACCGAATTGGGGGCGCGAAGCGGAAATTATTTCTGCTTCTAGGCCAACGGCCAGTCGGCCAAGCGGACAATGGTCTGGTATCGGTTTGAATAGCCCCTAGATTTGTAGACGCCTTCTTCCCTAAATTTGAGGCAAGGAGGCCATCATGAGCACAGCCAAATTCAGTGACGATTTTAAACGCGATGCTGTTCATCAGATCGTTGAGCGCGGTTATCCAGTTGCGGAGGTTTCACAGCGGCTGGGCGTCAGCCCGCATTCGCTCTACGCGTGGAAGAAGAGGTTCTCACAGCCATCGGGCGGCGACGACAAAGATGCCGAGATCAGACGGCTGAAACGCGAACTGACCAGGGTCATCGAGGAGCGCGACATCCTAAAAAAAGCCACCGCGTATTTCGCCAGGGATGCAAAGTGAGATACGCGTTCGTGGCCGAGCATCGCCCGCTGTTCTCTGTGCGGGCGATGTGCCGGTGTCTGCGCATCCAACCTAGCGGCTTCTATGCCTGGCTGAAGCACCCGTTGAGCAAACGGGCTCGCGAAGACGTGCGCCAGACCGAGCTCATTCACAAAGCATGGAAGGACAGCGGCAAGGTTTATGGCTATCGCAAACTCCACGATGATCTGCTGGATCAGGGCGAAACGTGCTGTCCGAACCGCGTTGCACGTCTGGCCACACTGGCGGGCATCACAGCGCAGATCGGTTACAAGCGTAGGCCGGGCAGCTACGGCGGCAAACCGTCATTGGTGGTGGACAACACGCTAGACCGGCAGTTCGACGTGGACGTGCCAGACAGGGCCTGGGTCACTGACATCACCTACATCCGTACTCAAGAAGGTTTCGCCTACCTCGCCGTCGTTATCGATCTCTACTCCCGCCGTGTCGTCGGCTGGTCGATGCAAAGCCGCCAGACAACGGATGTTGTCCTGCAAGCATTGCTCATGGCCGTTTGGCGAAGGAAGCCGAAGAACAGGGTGCTGATCCATTCGGACCAGGGCTCGCAGTTCACCAGCATGGACTGGGCTGCGTTTCTGCGCGCCCATAATCTTGAGCACTCAATGAGCCGGCGCGGCAACTGTCACGACAACGCTGTTGCCGAGAGCTTCTTCAACTTGCTCAAGCGCGAGCGGATACGACGACGGACTTACAAAACCCGAACCGAAGCGAGGCAGGATGTGTTCGACTACATCGAGATGTTCTACAATCCCACGCGCAAGCATGTGAGGAACGGGATGCTGTCACCCGTCGAGTTCGAACGGCAGCAGAGAACGAAGACAGAGGGTGTCTAGAAAACTCGGGGCTATTCATATCGACTATTGCAGCCAACCTTCGGTTGAGCAACCGGCATTCAGGCAGGCGGGTCAATTTGCATCATATGGCAAGAACGGATGACGCGTTTTAGGAATTTCTAGCGAAAGGTTATTTGTCCAGAATGATCGGGATTGCAGTCATTCGGAAAGTGCCGACCGACATATTGTATGGGAGGATAATGCGATTTGGTTCGATAGCAGAAAAATCCAAAACCCGACACTGATGTAAGTCGCAGCGAAAGCCCGCTTTCCGCCCATTTAGACCGTTATCGAAACTACCGCGGACAGTCGATCAAGGCTGACGCCTACCGTTATTGGGTGGCGTTGGCGTCGCGCACAATTTTGCCAGGCCCGACAAAATCGAAAACTCCAACATTGGATTTAATTCAAGACTCCAATTCGAAATCAGAAACACGAAGACTTGAATTAGAAAACACAAAAGCGGGCCGCCGCCCCGCTCGGTACCGAGTCGGTACAACTCAGCAGACGGCCGCCTTCGGGATTATCCAAAGACAACAGAAACACTGAATTCATTGAGAAATTTTGGTAGCGGGAGCCCGCTTCAATCATTCCCCCCAGGCTGAAATGCCGAGTTTCTCGGTGTTTCGCTTTATCCCGCGAACGTCGCCTAACTATCGCAGGCCGCAATCGAAGCCTGTCAAATGACTGCGTCGGCAAACGAGAGGGCCAGTCCACTCCACTATGCGAAGGAACTGGGAAAGCGGCTCGAATCCCTCGGCGTGGATGTCCATGTTTCTGAACACGAACGTTACCTAGTTCTGCTCCAAGATGCGCCAGGGCAAATCATCGACTTGGGCCGCCCTCTTCGTGGATCGCGCTTCTTTGGACATGAAGCGATCCGCAGAAATGTTCCTATTGTCACCGATTTCACCGAATTTGCTGCCGAGTACGGCCTTAAAAACTGCATGTTTTGGGGCATCGGGCTGACAGGCGCGAAGGCCTCAGCTGACGAATTAGTATCAGCCATGAAAACCTTTAATGCGAGAATCAATATCGAATTTAGTGAGCTTCGGAAAAAGCACTCTTTCGAATTGCTCTTGATTGCGATTCACCCAAGATTCGATCTTGAGTCTGGCCTATTCGACCTTCATGCCCATTTCGTCTGTCGGGTTCCTAGCGAACATCGAGAGGCGGTACATCGCAGACTTTTGGTCAAATTCTCAAAAACGGACCTCAATACCAGACCAATCCGCAATGCTGCAGCGGTCGCCACTTACTCGTTGTGGGGCATATGGCGGAATGAAATCATGCTCTCATGGCCAGACCATGCGTTGGAAGCCGCCTGGAGCCTCACACAACACCGTTTCAGGCTTATTAGGACAGGCGGAGCTTTTGCGAAGTGGAAGGCCTGTAGGCGGTCCGCCCCCGAGAAGATGGCCAAAGCTATCGACAAGGCAAAACTCAAGAAGAACCGCCAAGAAACCGCATATAGCCGCCCGACAGTCGAAACAGGCGACAGGCTGCTGTCCAAGGTCATGGTTCGCTATGGAGGGAAAAAGGTTGCGGCCATGTTGTTCGAAATACGTCCCACAGCTGAAGCATCTTGTTTTGCCGACACAGTGGAGGCGGCAGAGGAGTATACTTCAGCGACTATCGGCACAACTCAGGACTCTCCGAATCGAGAACAGGCCAAGAGCCCCCCGTTGAATGCCTTTGAGGCCATCCAGAGAAGCACTGTGCGAATATATGAAGGGCTTTCTACTTTTTGGTCCAAAATCAGTCACATGACGGCAAGTGGAAAATGCAGAATCGAACTGGGCATCAGTAAACAGCGGAAAGCTATTTTGAGTCTGCAACACTCTCCGAGTTTGGCAGCGGTAATTCGTGAATTGAAAAGATGGCGTCAGTGACACAACACTCAAAAAGACACACCTAAAGACACCGCCAAATTCATCTAATTCGGCACCAAGTAATACAAAAATTTTGCACTACAAAACGGCCATGATACCTCGCCTTACTTGTTCGTTCATTGCGAACGATCTCAAGCGATCCAACGTCTCAAGGCTGAGAACAATATCGGCTCTCAACGTCGCGAAATCTAGAATATGATTGATAGCGGGCGTCTTCACGTTGATGAACGCTGTTGACTTCGTTGGACGGACGACCATGTCAGATTCAAGGAAGGGGGCAAGCAATTCCGCGAGCTGCTCGGCATTTCGCGTAGTAACCGCGAGTTCGCATCCGATTCCCTTGAACTTGTGGATAAGACGGACACTGTTGCCTGCGTATAAAGAAGGGAAGTAAATCCAAGTTCCGTCCCTGCCCACCACATCTGGCTTCAGCATGCGAAGTTGCGGAAATTCCGTCGACGCGACCGTCCAGTAGTGATGGTAGAAGTCCATCATGGCTACATCGGGCGACTTAACGTAACCCTTGCGGTAGTCGCTAATGGCACTTTCAAAAACATGCCGCTTGAAAACGAATTCGGGATAACCGCCGAGGAATTCGACAATCTCTTCATAGGAAAGGTTTGCGTCTATATAAGTGGAGTGCTCCGCCCCAAGTGCCTCGTAATAACTCTGTGGGGACATCAACAGCACCCGAAATCGGCTCCATTGACCATTCTGAATACCTGCTTCACCGCGCATATGGTAACGCTCGAACTGGCGATCCATAAGTGGAGCTCGTATCTTGTTCTCGATCAGGATGCCGCATTTCCCCTTTAGCCCGTCGACGACCAACTCAATGTCAGTTTCCCCAAGCGAAGTGTCATAAACGGATCGTCGAATAGTAATCAAACTGAGATCGGATGTCTCACCAGCGACTTCGACAACCTTCCTGAAAAAATCTGGCGAGCTGTGAAGAAGGTCCATGGCCAAGACATCCGTAACCACCTCTTCCACGCGAGCAAGGGTGTCGAGTCCCAGATTACCCATAAAATAGTCTCCTCTGTTGCATCAGCAGGGCATCTGCAAGACGCGCCCTTCATCGCGATTGCGACATGCAATGATTGCGCGCACAGATTGAAATAATGTTAACCTCTTAGAGATATTGGTCTTTTCGAGACAAGTGAGGGGGGGGGGATTCCGCATGGACTCGACGATTTTGCTTACTATGATCAATCCGATCACCGCACTCACTTTCTTTCTAGTTTTTTTCCTAATTTGGAAACAACAGCCGCATCAAAGATACATTTTGAACTGGGCTTGGGGATATGCGGCAGCGAGTTTAGGGTTCGGGTCCGAATTTCTCAATATTATGGTTCCGAGTATACCGCTGTGGATTGGCTTCAACCTTTTGCTACCGTTAAGTGGCTGGTTTTTCGTCAGGGGAATGTGTCTGAGATATGACGAAGTCGTGCCCGAGCGGCTGTTGCTTTCGATGCTCGCCGTCACCGGCGCGGCCGTCCTGTGGTTTGGTTTTGTCATGCAAAGTGCCATGGGTCGGGGTTCCGCCGCCAGTGTCGGCTTGGCGGCGATTCTGATCGTCGGACTTCAAGCAATACGTAAGCAAAAGAAAAAGGAAAATGTAGACCTCGGCATTATCATCGCCACGTTCTCGGTAACGTTTCTTATGATTGCACGTCCTGTCGTCTCATTTTTTCTGGAAGGTTCACCGCATATTGGCTCCATTAACGTCAATTCATTTTGGGTGGTATCGATCAAATTCCTCGGGCTTTTTGGCTGGTTGCTGTTTGCCATTTTGTTTCTGTTGCGCATCGCAGCTGACCTGCTCGCCGACCTGAATCTACAGTCAATCACCGATCCCCTGAGTGGAATTCTCAACCGACGCGGTTTCATGGCCGTCGCCCTGTCAATGAGTAACGATGCGACTAAGACGCTGCCAGTCTCCCTTCTGATCCTGGATATTGACCACTTCAAAAGGATCAACGACACCTATGGGCACCAGACTGGTGACGAGGCCATAAAACTGATCGCTAATGTGATGCAGACGTCAGTTCCTGAAAACGCTGCGGTCGGACGGCTGGGCGGCGAGGAGTTCGCCATTCTCCTGCCAAACACCAGCGCACTGGCGGGGCAAGGAGTCGCCGAAGCGTTGTGTGCTTTTCTGCGAATCCAAACTCATGTGGGGATTCCCGTCAGTAGCCCTGTAACTGTCAGCATAGGGTTGGTGGAGGGTACAGGCGAAAGTCTCGATCAGCTGATTCAGCGTGCCGATGCTGCGCTCTATCAGGCCAAACATGGCGGACGCGACCAGGTACGATTGGCCGACCCTGCGGAACAAGATACAGTCGAGCAGCAAAACCAATTCAATGATAAGGCGTTACACGGTTAAGAATATGCTTTAATCGCCCACGATTTTCATCGCATCTGCCCTCAGGTCTCCCTGCGGCCCAACGTGCCTGTACAGCGTCTGACGCGATACGCCGAGTTCCTTGCAGAGATCAGCAACAACAGTTTCTGTCTGCCCCATGGCGGCTTGAGCCAGCCTGATCTTGGCTGGTGTCATCCTTGGCTTCCGTCCACCAACTCGACCACGGGCGCGCGCAGACTGCAGACCTGCAATTGTGCGTTCGCGGATCAGCTCGCGCTCGAATTCCGCCAGTGAGGCGAAGATGCCAAACATGAGCTTGCCTTGGGCCGTTGAAGTATCAATCGGCGTTTGCCCTGAAAGGACCCGAAAACCGACACCCCGTTTGTGTAGATCATCGACGGTAGTAACGAGGTGGCGAAGGTCACGGCCTAATCGATCAAGTTTCCAAACAACCAGGGTATCGCCTGAACGCAAGGCCTTAATGCAGGACTCTAGACCTGACCGGTCATCCTTCTTCCCCGATGCGAAATCCTCGTAGACCATACTGGCGTCCACACCAGAATTAAGCAGCGCGTCTTTCTGCAAATCCAGAACTTGCGACCCGTCCGATTTCGAGACCCGCACATAACCGATTAATTCACCCATCACCCCAGTCCCCTGCAACCCGTCACACAAACGGTCGTTTATGACACCAACGTGTCTGACGTCAGCGCCCGTGGGACAGATTTGAGGATTTGAACAACGGAGGATTTCTGGTTCATCTTACCGATTGGGAGATCGAGATGAGACAGAAGCCTGAAACATCGAAGAACGCAGCTGACAAGCTGGTCAAGAACATCCGCCGCAAGACCCGCCAGACCTATTCAGCGGAGGAAAAAATCCGTATCGTTTTGGCGGGTTTGCGTGGAGAGGAAAGCATCTCGGTGCTGTGCCGCCGCGAAGGTATCGCCGAAAGCCTGTATTACAGCTGGTCGAAGGAGTTCCTGGAAGCAGGCAAGCGCCGGCTCTCGGGTGACACAGCACGGCAAGCGACGTCGCCGGAAGTAAAGGACCTTCGCTCTGAAGCCTTGGCGTTGAAGGAATGCGTCGCCGATCTGACCCTGGAGAACCGCCTGCTCAAAAAAAGCATGACAGGTGCTGGGGAGGACGAGGCATGAGATACCCTGCGACCGAGAAGCTTGAGATCATTCGCACGGTCGAAGGATCGCACCTGCCAACCAAGCAGACCCTCGATATGCTGGGCATACCGCGCACCACTTTTTACAGATGGTATGATCTTTACCTCGACGGTGGGGTTGTTGCCTTGGATGATCGGTCTCCACGGCCGAAGTCGGTCTGGAACCGTATCCCCCAAGACCGGCGTGATGACCTGATTGAGTTCGCGCTGGAACACGAGGCGCTGACGACCCGGGAGCTGGCAGTCAAATACACTGATGAGAAGCGGTATTTTGTCTCTGAATCATCGGCTTATCGTATCCTGAAGGAAGCCGATTTAATCACCGCACCGGCCTATGTGGTGATCAAGGCAGCCAATGAGTTCAAAGACAAAACTATCGCCATCAATGAGATGTGGCAGACCGACTTCACCTACTTCAAGATCATCGGGTGGGGCTGGTATTACCTCAGCACGATCCTGGACGATTACAGCCGCTACATCATCGCCTGGAAGCTTTGCACAAACATGCGGGCCGAGGACGTGACAGACACCATTGAACTGGCGCTTCAGGCATCGGGCTGCGACCAGGCCGTCGTGCGCCACAAACCGCGCCTGCTCAGCGATAACGGGTCATGTTACATCTCTGGCGATTTGGCTGAATGGCTGGAGGACAAGAAGATGGATCACGTTCGTGGAGCCCCGTTCCACCCGCAAACCCAGGGAAAGATCGAGCGATGGCATCAGACGATGAAGAACCGGGTCCTGCTGGAAAATTACTATCTGCCAGGCGATCTTGAACGCCAGATCGAGGCCTTCGTCGACTACTATAACAACAGGCGCTACCACGAGAGCTTGAAGAACGTCACACCCGCCGACGTCTACTTTGGGCGCGACAAAGCCATCTTGAGAGAAAGGAAAGAGATCAAGAAGCTGACAATCCGCCAACGTCGCTTGCACCATCAAAAACAAGCGGCATAATCAGTCACACAAACGAACCAGAGCCTCCAATACTCAAGCCGCTCTGATGTCCCATTTTATCTGACGACGGACACTAGCTCATGCGTGAACTCCAGCGCGTACTATCTTGATGAGATCGTAGAGACCACCTTGGCTGGCCTCAAAGAGCAGCTAGGCCAAACCGAAGCCCTCGCTGAAATGATAAAAGGCTACAATTCAGAGCGAACTCGACTGGCAGGCAAAACCGTCGAGCAGACTCGGATTGTCGATAAGCAGATCGCTGAATTGAAGCAGCTCGAGACCAGATTGTGGGCGGATTATGACAAGGGCGTCTTCGACGGTGACTTGGCGAGTGTGCGCCTTCTAGGTATCCGCAATGAAATTGGAGGCCTCGAAGAGAGAAAGCGTGCTTTACCGTCCCTGCCCGAGACAGTCGTACTCCATCCATCGTCTGTCAAAAAATTTGCCGATTGCGTGGACACCATGGCACGCATGTACGCCATCCAGATAACCGATGAAAATCGAGAAGCTGCCGAGGCGATCCGAAAGCTGGTGGATGCGATCGTAATCACACCGCAAGACTTTGGCACACATATAGAAATCAAAGGATTGATTGGTATGCTGGTTGAAGTCGCCAATCGGACGTCGCATGCCCCGAAGTTGGGGGGAGTAGTGGTAGCGGGAGAGGGACTCGAACCCCCGACACGCGGATTATGATTCCGCTGCTCTAACCAGCTGAGCTACCCCGCCGCCAGCCGCCGATTTTCATCGGGCCGGACGGGCGGCATATAAGGTGCGGCTTGCTCCGGTGTCAAGCATGCATTGGCCTTTTCTCACCTGTTTGCACGCCGACCCGGCAGAGCGCGTCAACAGGCATGCCCTGCGCCGATTTTTCCCGAGCATCTGGCGCGCCCACCTTTCGCTTCCGCCCGGCTGGCCTGGCAGAAATCAGGCCTGGACAGCGGCGCTCTCGGTGCCCGGCAGAAGGTCATCAACCAGTCGGTTGTGGCATGCCGGCTTTTGCTCTGCCAGACCAGAGGATTCCGAGGATCTCCGATAACTGCGCCATATTACAGGACACTGTTTTGCCACCCGGAGAGAACCTGTCTTTTGGCGCCCCCCCTCCCCCTGACAAGACCGGACCACAAACGGCGCGTCCTTCGAGCAGCTCGCCGGCGGCCCGGCGCGGGTGTTTGCAAGCGATAACCGAGGTCTCCGGTGTCCGCCGTCACCAGAATATGACGCCATGCCGCACCCCGGCTGGCCCGCTTGCCACCCCCTCGCCTTGCCTCAGCGCGGCATCGGGTCTAATCCAGCCTTCAAAGACCACGCAAGAACACTTAGGACCAGCCATGCAAAGCGCTCTGCCCCCCAAAATTGCCGTCGTCGGCTGCGGCTATTGGGGATCCAACCATGCCAGGACATTTTCCGAACTCGGCGCGCTTTATGCCGTGTCCGATCGCCATCACGACCGCGCCGGCACGCTTGCAGCGATGCATGGCGTCAATTCCATGGAATTCGACGCGGTTCTGGCTGATCCGGCGATTGACGGCGTGGTTCTGGCACTGCCGCCGCAATATCATGCCGATCACGCAATCGCGGCGCTTGAAGCCGGCAAGCATCTGCTGGTCGAAAAACCCATAGCCCTATCGGTGGCCGACGCCCGGCGGGTCGTGGATGCCGCCCAAAAGTCAGGTCTGGTGGCAATGACCGGCCATGTGCTGCGCTTCCATCCGGCGTTCGAGGCACTCGAGGCGATGATTGCCGACGGCGAATTGGGTGCCATCCGCTACATCCATTCGCACCGGGTGGGCCTCGGCAAATTCCACGTCGAGAATGACGCGCTTTGGGATATCGCCCCGCATGACCTGTCGCTGATCCTGGCGCTGACCGGCGAAAAACCGGTCAATGTCCACGGCGTCGGCTCGGCCATGCTCAACCAGCTGTCGGATTTCGCCCATTTACACCTGCAATTCCCCAGCGGTGTGCGCAGCCATGTGTTCGCCTCACGGCTCAACCCCTACCGCGAACGCAAGCTCACGGTGATCGGTTCAAAGGCCATGGCGGTGTTTGACGATGTGGCGCCCTGGAACCAGAAACTGGCCATATACCATCACAAATTGTGGGAAGACGACAATGGCTGGCAGTCGGAAATGGTCGACCCCGACTATATCGACATTGCCGACGGCATGCCGCTGACCCGCGAATGCGAACATTTCCTCGACTGCATCCGCACCGGCGCCGCCCCGCGCACGCCGGTGTCCGACGGGCTTGCCGTGATCGAGATACTCTCGGAAGGCACTGTGCGCCACGATTGATAGAAATCGCGTTCAATTAAGCCTGCAGACTTTCAAAGCGTTACCGCGTCGCCCATCCAGCCGGATAAGCGACGCTTTAAACGGCCAACAGGGCTTGCTGCAGCGCGTCTCAGGCGGCGGGCCGCAGCAGTGTCGAGAGCATCGCCTCGGCCGCGGGCGACCGCTCCGAGCGGTCAATGAAGCCACCGCCGAGCACCCGCGCCTCGTCACCGGGAGCTGAATAGAGCACACAGGCCTGGCCCGGCGCCACGCCGGCTTCACCATCAACCAGTTCCACCGAGATTTCACCGTCAACCGCGCGCAGGATCGCTGGCTTTGGCGGCCGGGTCGAGCGCACCTTGGCAAAACATTCAAACCCGTCCTGACCAATGGCTTCAAGCGGAGCATCACCCAGCCAGTTCACATCGCGCAAAATCACGCGTCGTGTCTCTAGCAGTTCACGCGGTCCAACAATCACCCGCCGCGAGCGCGCATCGAGATGCACGACATAGAGCGGGTCACCCGTCGCCACCCCGATGCCGCGGCGCTGGCCGATGGTGTAGTGGACGATGCCGGGATGCTCGCCCAACACTCTGCCATCTATATGCACGATGTCTCCGGCAAGCGCCGAATTGGGCCTGAGCTTTTCAATCACATTGGCATATTTGCCCAGCGGCACGAAACAGATGTCCTGACTGTCAGCCTTCTGGGCGACGGTCAGGCCCATTTCTCCAGCAAGCTCGCGCGTACGCGCCTTGGACAGTTCGCCCAGAGGAAAGCGCAGATAATCAAGCTGGTCCTGGGTGGTGGCAAACAGGAAGTAACTCTGGTCGCGTTCGGCATCCACCGGGCGGAAAAGCGCACGCCGGCCCGGATTGGCCTGCGATGGGTTGGGGCGCGAGCGGATGTAATGCCCGGTCGCCAGCGCATCGGCGCCAAGATCGCGCGCGGTCGCCAGCAGATCGGCGAATTTGACCGTCTGGTTGCAGGCAACGCAGGGGATCGGCGTTTCACCGGCGACATAGCTTTCGGCGAACGGATTGATCACCGCCTCGCGGAAACGCTTTTCATAATCCAGCACGTAATGCGGGATGCCGAGGGTTTCGCAAACCCGCCGCGCATCATCAATATCCTGGCCGGCGCAGCACGCCCCTGCCCGGTGCACTGCTGCACCATGGTCATAGAGCTGCAGCGTAACGCCAAGCACATCATAGCCTTGCCGCGCAAGAATCCCCGCAACCACAGAGCTGTCGACGCCGCCCGACATGGCGACCACCACCCGCGTGTCGCGGGGTTCCTTGTCAAAATCTAGACTGTTCACTGTATTTCCCGTCATTCAACAGCGTTCAAGGCGCTGATCAAGCGGTTGCAAGATATCCGTTCAGGACCTCCCCTTTATAGGGTTTGCAGCGATCTGCAACAAGATGCCCGATAGCCGCACCGAACCTGTGCCAAATCTTACCAAATCATTGCCAGGCCCTTAGGCAAATTTTAAACCCCCGCCTGTAGGGTCTGATGCATAGGTCTTGAGTATGTAAGAGAGTCCAATGACCGATATGGTACGACCCCGAGTCAAATATGTGATCGGCCCCGACGGGAGTCCGTTGACGATCGCTGATTTGCCACCTGCCAACACCCGTAGATGGGTTATAAGGCGAAAAGCTGAAGTGGTGGCCGCTGTTCGCGGCGGCTTGCTCAGCCTTGAAGAGGCCTGCGAGCGCTATACGCTGACGGTTGAGGAATTCCTCTCCTGGCAGTCGTCTATCAGCGACTACGGCCTTGCTGGCCTGCGCACCACGCGCATCCAGCAATACCGGCATTAGAGTGCCCGAGCGTCCGCTCGGGCGCCCAAAGGACGCGCTGATTCTTTGATTTCAGAGCATCTTGACGGCGATCAGGTAAGTAAGCCTGATCGCAGGATGCACTTATGCATGTCGCGTTCAGATGGTCTCATTTGAACGTCTGGGTATGTGCGCCTATTCAGGAAATTTCAGCGTCCTTTTCGCATCCGGCTGGATTGCCGACACCGTGGTGAGAGCCATGCGTGGGCACGTCTATCAACGAGCAAAATCGGCTCAAGCCGGAATTCAGTCTTTTGACCGGATACCGGTCATGCCGGTGCGCGTTTGCCGAATCTTCCGGCAAGTCCGTGCGCCAGCGCAGCCGTCAGCGCAGATCCGGCATAAAACCAGAGCCCGGGCTGCGAAAAGGCTTCAGCGATCCCGCCGGTTTTGGCGGCCACGATCACCAATGCCACCAAAACAACATCCATCAACGACCAGCGGCTCAAATGCGGCACCAATCGCATCGCCAGGCCGGAATTGTTTTCGATTCCCACCGCCTCGGCCGAGATTGCTATCAACTTGATCACCGGAAACGCAACGGAGACAAGCGCCACCACCACCGCAAGAACCGCGTCATCACCCGTCCACAGTGCGACAATGACACCAAGAAGCGATGGCGACTGATCAAAAAAATACAGCGTTTCGAACCGCACCAGGGGCAAAATGATCCCCAGTCCGAAAAACAACGGAGCCAGCACCAACGCTGCTGCAAGCACTAAACTCATCCACACACTCCTCAGCCCCAGTTCTTCAGCCCAATTTGACGCGAAAAATGCTGTAGCACTTTGAGACAATGCATGTACGCTATCGTCGATTTGAATCCAATCGACGCCGCAATCGGTCGCGAAAACAACTCCTTATCCGCCATACACGATACCAGTCACAAGTCGCAAACGGGAGATACCATGGATATTACCGACGAAAATGGCCCAACCGGCGGCCGCTACATAGCGATCCTTGAAGGCGTCGAAGCAGAAATGACCTTTTCGCGCGCCTCACCGCAGATGATCATCATCGATCACACCGGAGTGCCCGATGCATTGCGTGGCAAAGGTGTCGGGCAGGCTTTGGCGCTTCATGCTGTCGAAGCTGCGCGCGCCGGCGGATGGAAAATCATCCCGTTATGCCCCTTTTTCAAGGCCCAGGTGCAGCGGCACACTGAATGGCGGGATGTAATTGTGTAGAAAGCTCTCACGCCTGACAGCAGCAGGCTCCTGAAAAACCAAGAACTTCGCGATTGCAAGGGCCATGAAGGAGCTACGGGTCGCAAGGCCCATCTGCTTCGGCGCAAGCCAAAGCACCTGCGACCGGAGTGGCCGGTCGCAGGTAATTGCAGGCGTCAATGCATGTGGTGTTCAAGTGAACCTACCTGAACACCACATGCATTCACTCAGACTGCGCGGCTTGACCGATGTCCGGCATCACGCTCTTCAAGCGCGGTTGCCTTTTCGAACTCGGCCTGCGCCTCTTCAAGCGCCAGTTCAGCCGCATCAAGCTGCACCTTCAATTCGCGAATTGAATTCTGCAGATTGTCGGATCGCTGGCGCGCTGCCTTGGCGAAGGTTGGATAGGCGAAATGGGAAGGATCGGTGTTGCCGGCCTTCTTTTCCTCGGCGGTGATCTGGTACTCCAGTTCGGCTGCCATTTTTTCCATTTCTGCCATCATCAGCTGGATTTGCCCAAGCTGACGGGTTTTCTCATTGACCTGAAACTGTTTCAGGCGAACATGGCTCTCACGCGACTTCATACGCAATACTCCCGTGATGCGAGATCCCGGTTGGTGAAACTCGATACTCTGGCAAATTCACCAGTCCCGATTTGCAAATAATGACCGCGGCGTTAACTTTTTACGCGCCACGGTAACCATTCGTTTACGGGCATCATTAATAATACCCCTCATGGTTTAAGGCGGAGTAAACGGAAAAAATGATTTTTCTCCTCGTCTTTCCAGAGTCCTTTGAATCACTTGGGCCGATTTCATGAAGTGTCACTTCAAGAAACCCAAGAGATTTTTCGGAAATGAAATCATGAGTTTGCCAGTGATAATTAACATTCAGATGATGGTTGCATAACCTGATCAGAATTTGTTAACCATTCCATGGCAGCCTCCAAATCAGGCAACGACTGGATCCGTATAGCGTAAGTGGATCTCAAACCTTGCGGCGGCGGAAAAGGGGACTAAAAAATGCGGGTTCTATTGATCGAGGATGACAGCGCGACAGCGCAGAGCATCGAATTGATGCTGAAGTCCGAAAGCTTCAACGTGTACACCACGGATCTGGGTGAAGAGGGCGTCGACCTCGGCAAACTTTACGATTACGACATCATTCTGCTGGATCTCAATCTCCCGGACATGTCCGGTTACGAGGTTCTGCGCACTCTCAGGCTGTCCAAGGTAAAGACGCCGATCCTGATCCTGTCCGGCATGGCCGGAATTGAGGATAAGGTTCGCGGCCTCGGATTTGGCGCTGATGATTATATGACCAAGCCGTTCCACAAGGACGAACTGGTTGCGCGCATTCATGCAATCGTTCGGCGCTCGAAGGGTCATGCCCAATCGGTCATCACCACTGGCGACCTGGTCGTCAATCTCGACGCAAAAACCGTCGAAGTCGGAGCGCAGCGTGTGCATCTGACCGGCAAGGAATACCAGATGCTGGAGCTTCTTTCGCTCCGCAAGGGCACGACGCTGACCAAGGAAATGTTCCTGAACCATCTCTATGGCGGGATGGACGAACCGGAACTGAAAATCATCGACGTCTTCATCTGCAAGCTGCGAAAGAAACTTGCCACCTCGGCAGGCGGCAAAAACTACATCGAAACGGTGTGGGGTCGTGGTTACGTTCTGCGCGAGCCGGAAGAAAGCCAGATTCTCGAAAGCGCCTGATCATTCTCCCATCAGGCCTTGCCAGAAACAAAAAAACCCGCCCTTCAAGGCGGGTTTTTTGCTGTCAGGGCTTTGTGCCGTTTTCAGCGTAAGCAGGATTCACGATCATGCCGCAGCGGCATAGGGAGCAAAAGCTTCCGTCAGGCTGCGCCGGTCAAACGGCTTGAGCAAAAAATCGTCCGCGCCGGCCCGTTTGCCTGCCATCATCTGCTTGAATTCTTTCTCGATCATCAGATAGTGAATGCGAACGGCACTCCCGCCATCCATCTGGCGCACCGAGGAAATCAGGTCCAGGGCGCCTGTCATGCCAGCGTCAACACACAGAACATCCGGCAGCTGGGTATCACACATGATCATCGCCTCGCCGGAACTCGAAGCCTCGATGACAAGATAATCCAACCCGGTCAGGATGCGTTTGGCAACCTTGCAGATTACGGCAGAATCATCAGCAATCATAAAGCGGCGCATGGCAGCCCTCCTTTGGCTTCTTCCAGATGAACCCGAGTGCGGATTCTGTAGTGCTGGAAAGAAGCCTATCCCAAGGGAGCGAAGATTTCGTAATCAGACAGGCTTAACGGAGCGTTGCCATGAACATTGCCGGTATCAGTCAGCCGTTGCCCGCTGAGCCGTGAACACCACTTCATCAGCATTTGCCGAGCACGACAGCACCAATCCGGCTTCGTCAGCCAGAAGCACCGTGTAATAGGGCTGAATTGAATGGGCATCTACGGCCTCTTCCATTTCCCCGGAATAAATCTCGAGAAACTTGGGGGGCACCCGCACCATGCGTCCTTTGCAGACCAGTCGGAATTTTGGATCGGTTTCCGGAGTCTCAACAGTTACATCGATCTCGCCACCGCGAGGAATCGCTCCATAAGCGACAAGAAACAAATTCAACAGCAATTTGACCTGATTCTTCGGGATGATGGCGCGAGGCCCGGTCCACCGGACTTCGGTTTTCTTGTCCGCCGAAACGAAATCGATAACCGCCTTTTCAGCCTCGCCCGTATCAATCGATGCGCCGACCGATCCGGACGCTCCAAATGCGAGCCGGGCAAATTTCAAGCGCACCGACGCGTTGAGCGCGCTGGTGCGAATCAAATCCATCGCATCGGCGTCAGCTCCACCTTCATCGAGCAGTTCCAGCCCGTTATTGATCGCCCCGACGGGAGAAATGATGTCATGACACACACGGCTGCACAGAAGCGCAGCAAGGTCCGGACCCGCCAAAGTCAAATTGTGGTTCTTCGACATTATATTTCTCCTCTTTGCGCCCCACGCCGAATCAGCGCGGATAAAAAATCGCACCGGGTGCTCTCAATCGCAAGCGCTGTTAATCAGGGTCCGTTCAATGGCCCATTGCCGATGGCAACGTAAGCCGCCTCGCCCTAAAGACACCACATTTGGTAAACTGCTTATTAAGATCGGCCCGTCACAATGTGATCAATGTTTCCTGCGGTACCTACCGTCCCATCACAGGAGTGATTCCAATGATTGCGTCCCGCTTATACCTTCGCGCCTATGTCTCTGTTTTTCTGGCTTTGCTTCTCATTGCCGGAACAGCTTCCGGTGTCCGCGCGCAACAGGCCAACTCTTCACAATACACCACTCAGGAAATCGTCAATGCGGGTCACGGATTTTTCGGCTCGACTTCGGGCGGCCTGGCCAAGATCGTCGAGAAGGCTTTCCAGTCTTATGGCCTGCCTAACGGCTATATTCTCGGCCAGGAAGCTTCCGGCGCGTTCATCGGTGGCCTGACCTACGGTGAAGGCGAACTGTTCACAAAGAATGCCGGCCAGCATGACATGTTTTGGCAGGGTCCGTCACTCGGATGGGACTATGGTGGCAATGGCAACAGAACCATGATGCTGGTTTACAATCTTCCCAGCGTTGAAGCCGTTTACGGCCGGTTTGGCGGAGTCTCGGGCTCGGCCTACGCAATTGCCGGCCTGGGCATGACCGTGCTGGCGCGCGGCGATGTTCTGGTCGTGCCGATCAGGACCGGTCTCGGCGCCCGATTGGGCGTAAACATCGGTTATCTGAAACTGACGCCAGCGCCGACGTGGAATCCGTTCTGATACAAGCCGCGCAGAAGTGTGCCGCGGTTTTTCGATAGCGACATGCCCAAACCCGATACGCGTCATCCGGTTGAAGCCGACGTGTCTTTGGCGCTAACAGCGTGAATTGACGCATATAGGTTGTGGTTCATCTAAAACCTTTTGAGCGCGACATTTTTAAAAGCTGATCAATCTGTCACCTTGTCACGGAACCAGTTTGAAGCTGCCCGTTGCAACCGGCAAGCAACACTCGCTTCTCTTTGTTGCAGCCCGGTTGCGCTCTCTCAATGCTTGCGGCTTGCCGACACCGATTGGCCATGCTTAAAGCTCAGCCAGGTTTTTGCGAGGCGTTTTAGGCCCCGCCCCTGATTGTGTGGATTCACCGTGATCGAGTTTGTCCTGTTATTTGCGTTGGGTTTTCTGGCTGCTGCCCTGGTCGCGCTGATCGCGGCGCCGATCATTCAGCGTCGTATTGTCAGCCTGACCGAACGGCGCATCCGTGCAAGCGTACCACTCTCCGCTGCGGAAATCCGTGCCGAAAAGGATATGGCCAGAGCAGCATTTGCGGCTGAAACCGCACGTCTGTCGGTGGATCTGAAGCACAATCGGGAGAAACTTACTCAAAGCGTTGCCCGCGGCTCAAGGTTGAGCAACGATCTGGTCGCTCTTCGAGGTGAAAAAATATTGATCGAAAAGGCTATCGAGGAGCGTGACGACAGCATTCGCGATCTCAACGCCAAAATCAATCAACGCGACGCCGCGATTACCACTTTGACCGGCAATTTCAGCGACGCCGCACGGCTGTCAGAAGCCCTCAAGCATGAACTCGCCGCGCGAGATGACAAGATCAATCGCCTTGGCGCGAAGATTGAAGAACTGCGTATCGACCTTGTCACCCTCGACACCGAGGCTGAAAACTTCAAGGCGCAGATCCGGGAACTTCGCGACGAGCGCAATGCGGTGCGTGATTTGCTCACCAAGTCGGAGACATCCAACCGGGATCTGGAAATCCGATTGAAGAACCATGATGAACGACTGGCTCAAAGCCAGGAAAAACTTGCCAAGACCATCACGACGCTAACTGACCGTGAAAATGCCCTCGACCGGCGAATCGCCGAAGTCGAACGGTTTCGTCAGAAAAACCGGGAATTGTCCGACGAGATCAGAGCCGCCAAAAGCGCGCTCAAAGAGGCCGTCAGCGCAGCCAAGAAATCCAGTCCTGCCGTAAAGCCTGCAACGCCGCCGCCGCTGCAACTGCGGGCAGTGAAACCAACGCCTATCGGCAGTGGCAATGGGAAAAGCCGTGACCCTGGCAAGGAGGAACTCCTGCACATCACTGACGAACAGAATGACGCGGATGAGGAATCGGACTTCCATGAGGACATTGATGGCGACATCCCGGAAGCCGAAAAAATAGACCGTCTCCGTGCGCGGCAAGCGGCACTGGCTGAGAGACTGCTGAAGGCAGACAAGAGCGGTAATGACCCCGCTCTGCGCCGCGAATTAGCTGTTGTGGCCGCTATGATGGTGGAACTGACTGTAGGCAGAGACGGCAGCGCTTCCCCAATCTTCGCCATCCTCAAAGGCAGCGAAGGCCCAACGGGGTCGGGAAGCTCCGAACCAAGCCTTGCCTCACGGGTGCGGGAAATGCTGACCGCCGATCAATAAGCTATGATGCAGATCCGCCGGCACGCCCCATACGCGTAGCGGCCTGCCAGAGCGCAATACCGCTGGCCGTCGCCACATTCAGACTGTCCATGCCGGGCGCCTGCTCGATCCTGAGTGTCTTCACCTGATCAAGTATGTCGGCCGGCAGCCCCTCACCTTCGGTACCAGCCAGCAGCGCCACCCGGCCGCCAGGCGTGAATGCTGCCAGCGACCCGGTGCCATGCGGCGACAGGCCGATGACCTCGAAGCCATACGCTGACAGGGTCCTGACAATCTCCGCGATTGATCCCGCACGGCAGAACGGAACCCGCAGCGCCGCGCCGACCGAAACACGGATAGCCTTGCGGTAGAGGGGGTCGCAGCACGATGCATCAAGCACGATGCCGTCGGCGCCAAAAACCCCGGCGTTCCTGAAGATGCCGCCGATATTGTCATGATTGGATATTCCGCATGTCACGACCAGCAGCGCCTGGTTTGGCAATCCAGACAGGAATTCGGGGAAGGATGCAGGCGGAACATGCCTGCCAACGGCCAGAATGCCGCGATGCATTGCAAAGCCGACTGCGGCGTCCAGAACTTTCCCTCCGGCCACATATATCGGGCAATCAGCATCCATCCGGTCAAGCAGGTCGCCAAGGCCATCGACCCGGTTTTCTAGAATCAGCGCCTTCTCAAGCACAAAGCGTTTGTTGTCTGCTTGGGCATCGACGAGCGCTTGAAGCACAACCCGGCCCTCGGCGATGAACCGGTCGCCGCGGCCGGCGAGATCCTTGTCGCGCATCGCGGTAAACTCGGCTATGCGTGGGTCCGCAGGATCCTCCACCCGGATGAGGCGGCCCTGCCCCTGCACGATCAACGCGTGATCACGACAACATCGGCGACGATGCGGCTGACCGACATGTCATGGATGATCAGCCGTCTTGATCCATCGGCTGCGCGGCCGAAGAAGCCGATGCGGGTTCCGTCGAGCGAAACGCTTTCCACGACAAACCCCTCCGGAAGCGCTGCGACGGAGGCAATCGGCGCATCCGACGGCACCACCATCGATGACCCTGCCACAGCACTGTTTGCAGCGCTGGTGTCGTCGGCCTGTGTGAATTTGTAGACAATTGCCCCCAGCACGGCCATAAGACCGATGAACATGACGCCGATCGACACGGCCAGCAGCCGCACCATCTTGCGCCGAACCCTTTCCATCTCCGGATCAAGCGGCTTTTCGTCCAGATCGTCGTCATTCACTTTCGACATTACCATTCCTTGCCGGGCGGACCCTGAAATTGAAGAACGCGACATCGTTTAGCGAAGCCCAGCCCGATAGGGAAGCCCAACCGGCTTGCGAAACCCTGGTTGTCGGCGAATACGACACCGGCCGGCTTGACGCCTGGCTGGCCACGGCCGTGGAACCCGACCTTTCACGCAGCCGCGTCAAGGCGCTGATCGAGGCTGGTGCGGTGATGGTCAACGGCGTTGCTGCCAAGCAGGCCAGGCACAAGATCCACCCCGGCGACCGGGTCGACGTGACAATACCCGAGCCCGAGGATCCCGATCCGGTTGGCGAGGATATTCCGCTTGAGGTTCTGTATGAGGACGACGACCTCATCGTCATCAACAAGCAGGCAGGCCTTGTGGTGCATCCCGGCGCCGGCAACTGGACCGGAACCCTGGTCAATGCGCTGATCCATCATTGCGGCGACAGCCTGTCGGGCATCGGCGGCGTGCGCAGGCCGGGCATCGTCCATCGGCTCGACCGCGACACCACCGGGGTGATGGTGGTGGCCAAGAATGACATCACCCACCGCCATCTCGCCGAACAATTTGCCGACCACGGCCTGACCGGTCCATTGGAGCGCGCCTACAAGGCGATCGTCTGGGGTAAGCCCGACGGGCTGAAAGGCACCATCGACGCCAGCCTTGGCCGCGCCAAGGACCGCATCCGCCGTGCAGTCCGCAAGGATGACGGCGCAGATGTGCGCCATGCCGTCACCCATTATCTGGTCTGCGAGCGGTACCAGGAAAAACCCGATGGAACCTGCGCCGCCTCGCTGGTCGAATGCCGGCTTGAAACCGGCCGCACCCACCAGATCAGGGTGCATATGGCCCATATCGGCCACCCGCTGATTGGCGATGCCGACTATGGCGGCGCCTTCAAGACCAAGGCAAACCGTCTGCCTGATGCCGTACGCGAAACCGTCAACGGATTCACACGTCAGGCGCTGCATGCGTTTTTGCTGGTTATCGAGCATCCGATCACCGGGGAAACACTGCGTTTCGAGGCCCCGCTTCCAGCAGATATGGAAGAAATGCGGGTGGCGCTTACGACTCTGTAAAGCAGCAAGCGTCTTCACGCGACCGTGAAGGCGATTGCACCTTGATACCCGGTTTCGCCACAATTACATGACATATCGGGTAGTTCGGATGCGATGTTCGGTCCGCGCCATTAGGCTTGCCGTTAGGAAGCCGAAATTCGGGATTTAGGGGGTGCTATAATGGCCCAAGGAAGTTTGCCGTCCATTTCTGCCGGTGAGAACGGATTAAACCGTTATCTCTCGGAAATTCGCAAGTTCCCGATGCTGGAACCGCAGGAAGAATACATGCTGGCCAAGCGTTTCCTCGAGCATGAGGACACCAAGGCAGCCCACAAGCTCGTCACCAGCCATCTGCGGCTGGTCGCCAAGATCGCCATGGGCTATCGCGGTTACGGCCTGCCGATCGGCGAAGTGATCTCCGAAGGCAATGTCGGCCTCATGCAGGCGGTCAAGAAATTCGATCCAGAACGGGGTTTTCGTCTCGCCACCTACGCCATGTGGTGGATCAAGGCATCAATTCAGGAATATATCCTGAGGTCCTGGTCGCTGGTCAAAATGGGAACCACCGCCAACCAGAAGCGGTTGTTTTTCAACCTGCGCAAGGTCAAGAGCAAGATTCAGGCTGTCGAGGATGGCGATCTTCGCCCGCATCAGGTTGCCGAAATCGCCACCAAGCTCAACGTCTCCGAAGCGGAAGTCATTTCGATGAACCGTCGCCTGGCTGGTGACGCCTCGCTCAACGCGCCGATCAAGGCCGGCGAAGGCGAATCCGGTCAGTGGCAGGATTGGCTGGTCGATGATTCCGAGAGCCAGGAAGACATGCTGGTCGAACAGGATCAGCTTGAAACCCGGCGCGGCATGCTGCAGAGCGCGCTTGATGTTCTCAACGAACGTGAACGGCGAATTTTCGAGGCGCGGCGTCTGCGTGACGACCCGATTACGCTGGAAGATCTGTCAACGGAGTTTTCCATCAGCCGCGAGCGAGTGCGCCAGATCGAGGTCCGCGCCTTTGAAAAGGTTCAGGACTCGGTGCAAAAAACCGCCGCAGCCCGCGACAAGGCCCTGGTCACGATCGCCGACTGATCGCACCAAACCGGCAATCGATCCAGACCCCGGAAGTGGACAACCGCTTTCGGGGTTTTTTGTTGCCCGGATTTTGCCGGCCTGCCGCCTGAGGTCAACGCGCCTGACAAGCGAGCGCCTTCGACAACTCGGCCACCTTTGTCCGGAACACCAAATGACCAGCCAAAACGGACCGGAACGCGAATAAGCCCAGAATTCAATCGGTCTGCGCAAAAAATCCGCAAGCTCGTCCACCACGTCAGACAGCCACCATGATGGCTGGTGCGCAGACGATAGCATTCACGATTCAGGTTCGTGTGGGACTTTTGGTGCTGGGCCAAAGCTCCAGATGGAGACGCAGCTCCTCAGCCAGACGCTCGACCTCTTCGCCATCATCAACTGAAATGGCTTCGACCAACTCCTGTTCAAGCAGGTCCCTCAGGTCGTCTGCATCAATGTCTGCCTCAATGGGTTCCGGCGGCTTCGTTGTATCGACCGGAACTGTGTTGGCCTCTCCCCCGTCGAAAGAGACCTCAAATTTTCCGATCTCATTTGCGAACTCCGGTGCATATTTGATGGCCTTGAATTTGATTGACATGCGGCCAAGGGCTACAGCACTGACAGATGGAGTGGCCGCAACCGGGTTTGGGACGAAGAGTGGGACTGCCATAATTAGCAAGCTTCCTGACACATGAGTGCCTGATGTTTGAGAGCGCTTTAAGTTAATGAGGGTGTTGAGAAAATAGATACCGCCATAATTGCATTCATCAACATGATTTGCACGAACTTAATTGGCTTCACAACCTCGAATTGATGGTTGAATTTGCCATCATGGTAAAGAGATCAACCGCCTCGAACCGGTCTAAGCCCGGATCACCCAATGAGTGAATGTCTGATCGATGTAGCCAGGATCAGGGAGTGACATCGACTGATCGGCACGATGCGTTGGCTAGCCAAGAGAGACGATGCTGAACAGCGCAACGATGGGTCAACAAACGGGGATTCGCAAAGCGCCGCACTAGTGCAAGCACTTGATTCTGTTTATTTTATGACGTTTCTGGGTACAAGCCCCTGACAGGCGAGCCCAATCCTGCACAGGCAGATGCATGACCCGGCAGGTCAGTTCGGCAAGGCCACGTAATCGATCTCCAGAAATTCCTCGACCTCGGGGATCCAGCGGTCCCGGACGAAGGCGACATGCTCGGGATGGCTGTCATAGGCGTCGTATTCGGCTTGCCCGGCAAATTCCATGGAATAGCCGTGCCGGAAATTGTTCTTGGCCGAGACCTGCCGAAGTGCCTCGAATTTCTGGACGCCGGGAATTGCGCCAAGGATGCGTTTGCCGTCGGCGAGAAAAATGCGCTCGAGTTCAGACCCTGCAGGGTGTTTCAGCCTGAATGTGACGGTATGTCTGATCATCATGGTCTCCTCGGATGCGGGCAAACCGGCGGATCGCACCGGTTTTGAAATGTGCGTGCTCCTTCTTAGGGCGAGTCGCGCGGACAGGATAGGGCGCGGCATGGCGAGCGGATGATGCGGCGTTGGCGGCTTGGCGTCCGGGACACTTTCTTGCTGCGCTATCCCCAAATCTTCCGTCATGCCGGACCCCGATCCGGCATCCAGTACGCCCAAGTCCTTGGGCGGGAAGAGTCCTTTGACCCGGCAGAGGCCGGGTCGCTGGATTCCGGCCCGGTGGCCGGAATGACGGGGTGGGGAATTCCCGCCTGCCCCTTACCTGACCCGTCGCCACGCACGCTAAAACCCCGCGCGCGAACCAAATGCTCGCCGTCGGTTCTGTGGCAGTTTCGCGTCCGGCAAAAGTCCGGACTCGTGGGGCGCGGGCGACAGGCCCGTGGTGGTTAAGAAGTGTGGCTTGGCGCAGTCACCCGCGCCCCACCGGTGAGGGACAGATGCGCCTTCCGGGCGCAAATGCGGCTCCTCCCCGCAAAGTCTGACGCGAGCCCCGGGCGGTTTCGTCTCGTTCGGCCCTTTGGAGACCGAACCCCGCCAGCTCCCACCCGCGCCCGACAGATTGGTCCGTCAGATGCGGCAGGGACTTGTCAGGCCGACGCTTGCGGTGGCGCCACATGCCTTCACCGGACAGCCCGCCCGAAGAGGAATGCGGATCAAACGCCGCCGGTAGCAGCCCTTCCAGGCGGCAACCGGTACCGGCCATTCGCGCGAGAAAACCTTTGCCGCGATCCACCTCGATCCGACAGGCCCCCGCGCTGGCCGGGGTGTCCACTTCGCAAGTTCCTGGCCCGCAGGTACGGTGCCCGCGCGCCAAAACTCACCGCCTTCCGCCGGCCGAAGCTCCGTCAGCCCCGGCCATCCGCTTGGAACGGAAGGTCAGGCCAGTATCGCATAAGGGCAAAGAGTGGGGAAAATTTAGGGGGGGGGGGGGTCGGGAGGATTTTTCCCGGTGCATCGATTTGCATGTCCGGGCGGGAAATCGTCCGTCCAGGCGGCGTGGTGTTCAGGCAGCTGTGCTTGTTTCAGTTTGCACAGAGCTGTGCGTCTGTTTCCTGACGCCAAGTTGCTCGCGCAGGATTGTGACATTGCGCAGATTGGCCTTGAAGCCGACGTCAAAGATATCGCCGATCAGGGGAATGGCGCCGATCGCGTAGTCGGCGGCCGAATTGGCGACCATGCGGGCAATATGCCTTTTGCCAATCCTCATCTTGTGTCCCCGCCAGATGATCCAGGCCGAGGGTGCTGCCACCAAGGTGTCGCCAATGCCCGGGATCAGTCCGACAATTGAGTCCAGTCCGAAGCGGATGGAAGTGCCCGGCAGGCGGAACTGACTATCAAGCGTTTTGGCCAACCGGCTCAGCTGATCGAGCTCACGCTCGATTTTGATCAAGTCCTGGTCAACTCTATGCGCGGTGTCTGACATGGCACATCAACTGTTTTGCCCGCCCTTTGTTCCGCTGGCCACACATGGCATGGGCTGAGTTCACGTATGGCGGGACACATTCAGGCACTAGCGGCAGTCCCTATGGGCATGTGTTTAGCGGTGAACAGGGGTGCGTTTGTTGTGCTGGTGTGGCAGCGGATTGTTGGGCCGGAAAAGCGATGCCGCTCATTATTGCAAAACCGACGGTGGCCCAAATTGCCTACAACTTTCAGCGGTTGATCTTCCATGGACGTGTCAAAGCCAGACGGCAAATTGACCAGCGTCAATCAACCAATGAAAAATCAGGCTAATGCAAGTACTCAGACCAAAGAGGCCTGAACAATGCAAGTTGCTGCGCCTCACTATGGGCACCGTAATTACCCACCCCTGAATTTATGATTTCGGGCCTTGATGTCGGCCTACGCCAAGACGGATGCGATAACCTGGAAGGGATTTGCGCCTTTGAGGCGGGCGGTATCGACGGTTGTGCGTACATCCGCCTCGGCTTGGGCGGCCCACATGGCGCGATATCCGTTTGTCACCTTTCTCTGAATGACCCATGGACGGAGCTTTCGCTCAGATGTGTTGTTGGTGACATCGACTTCTCCGGGATAGTCGCAAAACGTCAGCAGCTGATCGCGGGCCCGCCCGATCTTGGCCTGGAGCTTTTGGGCCAGGTCGCATGAAGTCGGGGCGCATAGAAGCCCGGCAAGCTGTTTATCGAATTTGCGCTTCTTGCTTGCGACGGTAGACGCAGCGAATGTGCTTATGGCTCTGGCGAAATCAAACACACGGCCAAACCAAAGCTGGAAGCGAAGAGGGAGATCATCCTCGCCATGTTCCAGCGCAAAGGCTGTATCACGCGCCAAATGTGCAAGGCAGGTTTGATGTCGATGGCCGTGAGATTGCTGGGCTGAATACCGATCAGATATCCATACCTCGGGGACATGGCCGCCCATGGTCTCGTGAACGACCCGTGCTGCACGGGAGTAATCGGGCTGGTGGACAACGGCATCCTTGCAATGAAAAACCCAGTGTTGGGCATTTGTGCCCTCAATACGCACACCGGTTTCGTCGCTGGCGACAACGCGGGCGGCTCGAAGGCTGGCCTTGGCGGCCTGTGCTGTGGCCTGGAAGCTCGGACGGGAGCGGGCAAACATGTTCATGATCGCGCCCTCGCTCGCATGGAGGCCGAAGATATCCATGAACACACCGCTCAGGCGTTCGTAAGACAATGCATGGAAACTCTTGAGGTAGATCGCCAGCGCGTGAATGCCTGGCCCGAACGGCGTTGCGGTTGCCACGGCAGGTGCGGTGGCTTTTGTCGTCGTGCCGCATTGCGGGCAATGACAGGAAAAACGCCGATGCCGGGTGACATGAGGACGGATCGCAGGAATATCGATCTCGTCATAGGCCCCGGCCAGCACCATCGTATCATCACCGGAAAACGCATGGCCGCATCTCTTGCAGGCGGTCGGTTCATGATCGCGAAACATGTCGGCAAAATCCGCCAGCACCCTATTGTGGGGTTCATGCCCGGGCTTGGCTCCACCCGGTCGTGAGTTGACGCGTTTCTCTTTCTTGTCCGTAGAGGGCGGCTTGGAAGACGTCCGAGAATCCTTGGCAGGCCGTTGGAGCCGAAGCACCATCTCGATCAATTCGTCCTTGCTCAGCTGCTGCAAATCAGTCCGATCCATATCATCATGGATTCAGACATTGTGGTGCATGGCAAGGGGGTGGGTAATTACCTTGAATAGTTCAATTGAAAAGCCTGCCAAAGCAACGAGAATTAGCAAAAACCCAGTCTCGGCCCGGCACCAGTTCCAAGAAAAGACCGGGTGAAACTCACATGTCCCGATTAGTTGATTTTTAAAGGATAAAAAATAGTTTAGCCATGTATTGCGGATGACATATTCCGCGAATGGTGCATCTCAACTTCGCCAATTCGAGTTATTTTCTTACAGATTCTCTCATAACTGGCATTTTTAGTGCCTTGTGAACGACGGGAAACCATTTGAACACGTCATTCCATCCAGATTTGGCATTCCATCTCGGGCACTCATGCTCCAAAGCGGCGATGAGCTCAAATTTGTAATGACGCAGCAACGAGACCCACAGGCATTGCCTTTATTGCATGAGGATTGGGCTCGAATCCCCGACCAGATGGCGCATGAATATCTGAACCAGATAACCACCTGTCTTTGGGTCTACGATATCGATCATGACAGAATTCCATGGGCCAACAAATCGGCTTTGGAATTGTGGTGCGCCAGTTCGATCATGGAATTGAGAGACCGCGAATTTTCCAGCGGCATGTCTGTGACAATTTCGCAAATGCTGCGGAAATACCAGCAAGATTTTGAAACAGACGATGCATCGCATTCGGACATATGGACCATCTATCCAAATGGCATGCCGGTGACCATTGATGTCTGTCTGAGCGGTTTCCATTTCTCCGATGGCCGCGTCGGCATGCTGTGCCAAGGTCAACTCGTCAGCCAGAAGGAACCGGAATCAATCCGGAGTTCGGTGGCGCTTCTGCATACATCGGTGATGATTTCGCTCTACAGCAGCAATGGGGAGTTGCTGTACAGCAATCCCGCCGCCGTTTCCAAGGAAGCCGCGCCATCGCCGCATCTGCAAGCGGCTTTCGCATCCGCCGAGGATTACGAGGTTCTGATCGCCAGTCTGCACAAATCCGGTGAATGCCGGCTGTCGGCCAGAATGGTAACCTCACAGGGCATCCGGTGGCATGAGATTGCGGCTCGGAACTGCATGGACAATGTGAGTGGCGAAAGCGCCATTCTGCTCAGTGAAACAGACATAACCGACCTCAAGGAAACGGAACAGCGCGCCAGTTATCTTGCAGACCACGATGTTTTGACGGGACTGCCGAACCGGAATTACGTCATCGGCCGAACGCCCGAACTGCTGAACCAGGCTATTGCCACGAATGAGAAACTTGCCTTCATTCTGCTGGATCTGGACCAGTTCAAGAAGATCAATGACACCCTCGGCCACGGCGTCGGCGACGCATTGCTGGTGCAGGTTGGCCAGAGATTGTCCAAGGCTGTCGAAGGCACAGGAACCGTCGCCCGGATTGGTGGCGACGAATTCCTGATCTGCCTGAGGCAGGTGAAAACGCCCGGGATTCTGCAGGATTTCTGCAACAATCTGATCTCGGAGTTTCAAGTGGAGTTCGCAGTCGGCGACCGCCGATTGCTCTCGACATTGAGCATGGGGATCAGTTGCTTCCCCGATGACGGTGACGATCTCAACCTGCTTTTGAAGAACGCGGATGTTGCGCTTTACGAAGCCAAAAACAGCGGCCGCAACAATTTTCGCGAATTCAATGTTTCCCTGCGAAACAAGCTCGAGGAGCAGGTAACCCTGGAGCGTGAGCTCAAGCAGGCCATTTTGCGTGATGAATTCGAGCTGTTCTACCAGCCTCGCCTAGATACAGTGACCAACACCATTGTTGGCGCAGAGGCCCTCATTCGCTGGAATCACCCGACACGCGGCCTTCTGACCCCGAACTACTTCATTGATGCCGCTGAAGACCTCGGCCTGATCTGCGACATAGGCGACTGGGTTCTGAACAAGGCTGGCCGGGAACAATATCTGCTCGAGCAGGAAGGCCATGCAATTTCGATTTCGATCAACGTGTCGCCAAAACAGTTCGAGTGTCATGACTTTCACGCCCGTATCCTGTCCCTGCCGGAACGGACCGGTTGCACGCCTGAAAACATCGAACTGGAAATCACAGAGTCCACCCTGATGGGCAATTCAAGCGATGTTACCGACAGTTTGGCCGCATTCAGAAACCAAGGCTTCGGGATCGCCATCGACGATTTCGGAACCGGCTTTTCAAACCTCGCCTATATCCAGAATTATCCGATATCCTGCATCAAGATCGACCGGTCGTTTGTCTCGAATATCGGCACCAGCGACAGCGTCACGCAGATCATCATTTCCTTGTGCAAGTTGCTGAAGGTCAAGGCCGTGGCTGAAGGGGTTGAAACCGAGAGCCAGCGTCAGTGGCTCAAGGATCGCCAGTGCGACGAGTATCAAGGCTTCCTTTTCTCTCCAGCAGTCCGGCCGGCCAAGTTGAGAGAGCTACTTGAGAACAAGCCAGTGGCAGCATTGCAGGGATAACACCGGGTAGAACTGCCGGCAGGAGACATCCGGCCCCCCCTCGCCCAAGCTTGATCAAACCGGTGCGCCGCTTTAACACTCAGTTCTCTTTCAAGGGCCATCGCGACATGGGCCCGGGGAACATGTGGGCAATCCTGTGGGCAGACCGTGAAGCGCATCTTCTTATCCCTGATCATGGTGATGGGCCTGGTGGTTGGCCTGGCCGGGTGCACCGGCGTGTCCTATTACGCGCAGACGCTCAAAGGGCACGCGCAGATCATGACCAAGCGCCAGACTGTCGCCAAGCTTATCGGCGATGCTTCGACGCCCGAGGCGTTGCGCGAGCGCATGGCATCGGCGCGCGCCATCAGGCAGTTCGCCACCGACGAACTCGGGCTGCCCGACAATTCGAGCTACCGCTCCTATGTCGATATCGGCCGGGACTATGTGACTTGGGCGGTGTTTGCAGCACCCGAATTCTCACTCGTGCCACAAGTGTGGTGTTTTCCGGTGTTCGGCTGCGTGCCCTACCGGGGCTATTTCTCCAGGGACATTGCGATCAAAACCGCTGCCGGACTTCAGCAGCAGGGTTTCGATGTCCATGTCTCGGGCGTCACCGCCTATTCGACGCTGGGCTGGTCAAGTGACCCGCTGCTCTCGACGATGTTCCTGCAGGACAAGACCTATCTCGCTGGCCTGGTGTTTCATGAGCTGGCCCACCAGCGCGTCTATTTGGGTGACGATACCGCCTTCAACGAGGCATTCGCCGTGGCTGTTGAAACCACCGGCGTGAAGTCATGGCTGCGCGCGGCCGGCGATGCGAGCGGGTTGCGCCGCTACGAGGCCGGCCTGAGGCGCAGCGCCGAGTTCCTGGCACTTGTGGCGCAAACCCGGGGCGAATTGAGCCGTGTTTATCAAGGCTCCGGCACTGTTGCGCAGAAGCGCGCCGCAAAGGTAGAAGCGATCGACCAACTGCGGATCCGCTACCGGCAGATGCGCCAGAGCCGCTGGGGTGGATTTAGAGGCTATGATGCCTGGGTCGAGGCCCCGATCAACAATGCCAAGATCGCCGCCACCTCGGTCTACAATGACCGGGTTCCGGCCTTTGTCCGCCTGTTCGAGCTCTGTGCGGGCGACTATCCACGGTTTTACAAAGCGGTGGGCCGGCTGGGCCGGCTTGCCAAGGCTGACCGTGCCGCCGCCCTTGAGACGGCAAAGGCGTGCGAGTGAAGCGGAAGGCATCAGCGAGACTCACCCTCGGTCGACGTAGCCGACAGAAGAGGGGGGAAGTGTGGCAATCACAGAATTCGGGTTTTCACCCGCTATCACGTCGTGACATCTCCCCCGCGAGAGGGGAGATGTCAGCGCAGTTGTTCACCCTCAGTTCTGAGGCGCAGCCTTGGCCCAGGCGTCGAGCGCCTGATTGAAGACTTCGGTGCCGCTGGCGCCCTTTTCCAGCGTGATCAGGGCTTGCCGGCCATTGGCGTAAACCACCGGAATGTCGATCCAGTTGCGCTGGCGCAACAGCTCGGTGTTGGTCTTGCGGGCCTCGTCGAGATCGTTGAGCGCCACCATGTAGAAATCCTGGGTTATCTTGGCAGGCACCGCGATCAGCGGACTGCCCTGATCGGCTTCGGTCTGCTTCAGGGCGATGCGCTGCAACTGATCGATAGATCCACCGGCGAAATCGGTTGGCACGGCAAAGACGATTTCCACGATATGGCTGGCCGGCAGGGACGGGTCGGTATTGCGCTTGAAGGTGATCAGCGCCGACAGTCCGGTGTCGGGATTGTTGATCTCGCCACGAATCACCTGTTCATCCGGACCATCGCCGGAGGCCTCGCTGACCAGGGTCCAGACGACGGTACCGTTCTTGACCTCGAGCGACTGTTGCCCGAGCCGCTCTTCATAAAGGATCATCTTCTGAGCGACGCCCAGCGGCTGGGCATTCGGCGCCGTGGCGTCTGCCGGGTCGGTCGGAGTCTCGGCAGTGTTTGCCTCGGCCACGGTTTCATCAACCGGGCCAGCATCGGTCAGTTCGGCGACTGAGCGGCCCTCGCTTGTGTCATCCACATCAGGGCCTGGCGCCGGACCGGCATCGGTTTCGGTTCCATCAGCGCCGAGCCGTTGGGTAAACTTTGAGGCAACACCATCGGTGTCTCCTGCAGCAGGCTCTGCCGGCGTGACGGGTTCTGCCGGTGCAGGCTCAGGCGTCACCGCAGCTGCGTCTTCCGCAGGTTGAACCTCCTCGGTGACGACCGGCTGGTCGATTGTCGAGGACCACAGCATTGCGGTGATCTCGTCCTTGTAGCTCCAGCCGGCGTAAGCGGCGGCGCCCAGCACCAGAACAAGTGCCAAAGCCACCAGGCGGCCCTTGCCGCCGGATGAACCGCGTTTGGGCGAGGTTTTGTTCTGGCGATGCGGCGCGCTATCAAGTCCGAAGGCCTCATCATGAGCCGAGCCAACCAGATCAGACGGGCGCGACGTAGCCTTGGGCTGAGCCACAACAGGCTCATCAGGCTCGCCAAGCTCGTCAGGTTCGCTCGGCGCCATCTGTGCAGCCACCGGCGCAACCGGTGCCGGCGGCGTCGGTGCTGCTACTGGCGCGGGGGCCTTTGCTGGCGAGGGCGGAGGCGCGACCGGTTCAGCAATCACCGGGCTTTTTTCCACCATCGATTCGAGTTCCGCCATCAAGGCGTCGGCCTCATCGTCCTCGGCTGGAAGCGCTTCGGCGTGTTCGATCTCGACTTCGTCAACTGCGAGATTGAGCTTGTCGAGCTGACGGGCGATCACCTCGTCGGAAGGCTGAGGATTCATAGCCTCAAGTTGCCGCCTTATGGCAGCCCGCGCCTTGTCATAAACCTTGATCCGGTTTTCCGGAGTGTTATCGGGCAGATTGTCGACTGCCTTCCGGATGACTGCTACAAAATCGGCCATGATTTACCCTGGTTTGATCCCGCCAAGCGCCAAAAAGGCGTATGCTGCGCTAACTTAGTCTTCAAACGGGTCTGTCACAAGTATCGTGTCATCACGCTCGGGACTTGTGGACAACAGCGCCACCGGTGCGCCGATGAGTTCTTCGATCCGCCGGACATATTTGATCGCCTGAGCCGGCAGGTCGGCCCAGCTCCTGGCACCCACAGTGGTGCCCTCCCATCCGGAAATTGTTTCATAGATCGGCGTGACGCGAGCCTGGGCGCCCTGGCTGGCAGGCAGGTGATCGATGCGCTCGCCATCGATGTCGTAACCGACGCAGATCTTGAGTTCGGCAAGGCCGTCAAGCACATCGAGCTTGGTCAGTGCAATCCCGGTGATGCCGTTGACGGCGACCGCCTGACGGACCAGCGCCGCGTCAAACCAGCCACAGCGCCGCTTGCGGCCAGTGACCGTTCCGAATTCATGGCCGCGCTCGCCAAGAAACTGACCGGTCTCGTCATTGAGTTCGGTTGGAAACGGACCCTCGCCGACACGTGTCGTGTAGGCTTTGGTGATTCCCAGCACATAGCTCAGCGAGCCAGGCCCGAGACCTGACCCGGCTGCTGCCTGACCGGATACCGTGTTCGAAGAGGTGACGAACGGATAGGTGCCGTGATCGACATCCAGCAGCGTGCCCTGGGCACCTTCGAACAGGATACGCGCGCCTTGACGGCGTTTCTTGTCGAGCAGCAACCAGACCGTCTCGCGGAACGGCAGAATGCGCTCTGCAACGGAAGTGAGTTCTTCCAGAATTGTCTCGACCGAGAATTCCGGCTGGCCAAGGCCACGTCGGAGCGCATTGTGGTGCGTCAACAGCCGGTCAACCTTGGCCGGAAGTGTGTCGAGATTGGCAAGGTCCATGACGCGAATCGCCCGGCGGCCAACCTTGTCTTCATAGGCAGGGCCGATGCCGCGACGCGTGGTGCCGATCTTGGTGCCCGAATTCGAGGCAGCATCTTCGCGCAGCGCGTCGAGTTCGCGGTGCAACGACAGAATCAGCGTCGCATTGTCGGCGATCCGCAGATTGTCCGCATTGACGACAACACCTTGTGTCGCCAACCGGTCGATTTCACTGAGCAGCGCATGCGGGTCAATAACGACGCCATTGCCGATAACAGCCAGTTTTCCCGGCCGTACAACACCCGAAGGCAACAGCGAGAGCTTGTAACTGACACCGTCGATGACCAGGGTATGGCCGGCATTGTGGCCTCCCTGGAACCGGACAACCACGTCGGCCCGCTCTGAAAGCCAGTCGACAATCTTGCCTTTACCCTCGTCGCCCCATTGCGACCCGACAACAACTACGTTGGCCATGACATCCCCTTGGCGTGCGGACTCTTCTCAAGAGGCCCGGAAAACAAAACCCGCGCATGCATACAGACTTGCCCGAGCAAAATCGACCCTCAGACGCGGCGATCAGATGTTTTTACGTGACAATTTAACATGTTCTGGCCAAACAGGTTGCATGACGTTCACAACCGGCCCGGTGCAACCGCGAATTCAGACCCCCTTTGCCCGGGCTTGATCCAAAAATCCCGGAATTCCGCCTTGCCCATTCGCGCCTATCTGTTCCTGACAATCACCGCAATGTCGTGGGGCGGCAATGCAGTGGCAGGCAAACTTGCCGTCGGGCATATCTCTCCGATGCTGCTGACGTCGGCGCGATGGGGATTGGCCGTTCTGATTCTGCTGACGTTTGCCTTGCCGCAGGTCCGCCGCGACATCAAGGTCATCCGCGCCAATTTGCCATTGCTCGTGACCTACGGCGTGTTCGGCTTCGCCTGCTTCAACCTGCTGCTTTATTCGGCGGTGGAATACACCACGGCCATCAATGTCGCCATCGAGCAGGCGGGGATGCCGATGGTGATTTTTCTCGCCAACTTCATTCTGTTTCGCATCAAGGTGACCCCGGCGCAGATCATCGGCTTCCTGCTGACGCTGGCCGGCATCACCATCACCGCGTCAGGCGGCAGCCTCGAGCGTCTGATCGGGCTGGAGCTCAATCGCGGCGATGCGCTGATGCTGCTGGCAGTGCTGTTTTACGGCGGCTACACCGTGGCGCTGCGCTACAAGCCGGTGCTGCACTGGCAGAGCATGATTGCGGTGATGGCCGCCTCTGCCTTTGTCGTGTCATTGCCTTTTGCTGCCTATGAAGTGGCCAGCGAGACAGTCATCTGGCCAGACATGCTCGGATGGCTTGTCATTGCCTTCACGGCAGTCTTCCCTTCGCTGGTGTCCCAGGTCCTGTTCATCAAGGGCAATGAAATCATCGGCTCCAACCGGGCCGGGATTTTCATCAATCTGGTGCCGATCTTCGGAACCTTGCTGTCGGTGATGATCCTCGGCGAGACCTTGCACCTCTACCATGTGATCGCGCTGGTTCTGGTGTTCACCGGCATCGGGCTGGCTGAGCGACGCAAGAGCCATGTTGCGCTTCGATCAGGCTGAAACCCCAGACCTGACCATGACCGGTCACGACCGGTCCGCAGACGACAAGCACAGCCGCTCGGCAACGTGCCTTATGATCTCGGAAACCGGTGGAATCCGTGCCGGCAACTGGCGTCCCCGACCGGATATCAGCCATAGCTCGTGACTGCGGCCTTGCGGCAAATTGACGATCTGCAGCCTGTCTCGCTGCGGATAGGCGTCAAAACCGCTGCGCGGCAACAGCGTGTAGCCGATCCCATGGGCGACCGGCGCCGGGATCTGGCTGATCTGGTTGACAAAGCCACGGACGCGCAACCGGTCGGCGCCGCGGAACTCATCGGGAAAATTCAGCGCGAACAGATCGTCGGCATAGGCAAACCCGTCCGGGTGGGCGATGAAGCCACGTGCGTCGAGGTCGGCGAGGCTGATGTCGCCCAACACCTCGCCGGCTGGAAGCAGCAGGCACAGCTCCTCCACGCCCAGACGGGTGGCCTCGAGCCGCGGGTGATCGGGCTTGTGGCCGACGATGCCCAGATCATAGCGACGATCCAGAACGCCACTGACAATGCCATCGCGCGGCGTGGCTTCCAGCCGCACGGTGAGACCGGGCGCTGAATGCATCAATGGCAGCAGGCTGGGATAGAGCAGCATGGCAAAACTTCCCGAACAGCCGATGCTGACCTCGCCGATGTCGGGCGCATCATGCGCCACAGATTGGAACAGCCCTTGCTCCTCGCGCCGTCGGGATTGCCCGATCGCCAGCACGGCTTCTCCGGCAGGGGTCAGGCTGAACCCCTTTCCCTGACGTGAAATCAGCGGGTGTCCGACCTGGTCCTCGAGCTTGCGCAAATGCTGCGAGACGCCCGGCTGCGTCATGCCGAGCAGCTCCGCAGTGCGGGTGAAATGCGCGGTTTCACAGAGGGTGGTGAAGGTTTCGAGCCAACGGGAGTTCAACATAATCATTCCATTTTGTTATGATTATTCTTATAAATGATAATTTCATATTCTCAAAGTACAGGACTATATCTGCCTCATCGCATCACACGAAGGAGCGCACCATGTTGCCGACCCCGAGAAGTTTTTCCCATATCGGTTTGTCCGTCCCCGACCTCGACGGCGCCGTCAAATTCTACTCCGAGATCCTCGGATTCTACACCATCATGCAACCCACCGAGATTGCCGAGGATGACAGTGAAATCGGCCGGATGTGCACCGATGTCTTCGGCCCCGGCTGGAAAAAGCTGCGCATCGCCCATATGGCCACAGCCGACCGGATCGGCATCGAGCTGTTCGAATTCGATGGCAACCACGCCCCGTCCGACAATATGGATTTCCGCCAGCACGGCACATTCCACTTCGCCATACAGGATCCGAACCTGGAATCGCTTCTGGAAAAGATCGTCGCCGCAGGCGGCAAGCAGCGCATGCCGGTGCGGGAATATTTCCCGAACGACAAGCCCTATCGCATGGTCTATGTCGAAGACCCGTTCGGCATCGTCTTCGAGCTCTACAGCCACAGCTACGAGCTCACCTATTCCTCCGGCGCCTACGCCTGAAAATAATCTGCTAAGTCAATAAAAAAGCCCCCGGCTGCAGCGCATCCGGGGGCTTCACATTTAAACCGCAGGCAGATCAATCGACGTTGAAGACCAGTGGCTTGGCCTGCTTGATGGCGGCGTGGGCGGTCAGCTTGTCGAGCACATCCTGGCCGACTGTCCCGTCGACATAGAGCAGCGCGATAGCCTCGCCGCTTTCCTTGTCGCGGCCGAGCTGGAAGTTGGCGATGTTGACGCCTGCATCACCCAGCGTGGTGCCGACGAAGCCGATCATGCCGGGGACATCGGTATTGGCGAGATAGATCATGTGGGCGCCGACATCGGCATCCAGATTGATGCCCTTGATCTGGATGAAGCGCGGCTTGCCATCCGAGAACACCGTACCGGCAATGGATCGGGTCTGCCGTTCGGTGGTGATCGTCAGCTTGATATAGCCGTCATAGACGCCGGTCTTGTCGCGCTTGACTTCCGACAGCACGATACCCTTTTCCTTCACCATGATCGGCGCCGACACCATGTTGACGTCCGAGACCTGGTTGCGGATCAGGCCGGCCAGCAATGCGCTGGTCAGCGCCTTGGTGTTCATGCCGGCGGTGACGCCATCGTAAAGGATCTCGATTTCCTTGATCGGGCTTTCGGTGACCTGTCCGGCAAACGAGCCGAGCACATCGGCGAGCCGGATGAAGGGTTTGAGGATCGGCGCTTCTTCCGCCGTGATCGACGGCATGTTGATGGCGTTGGAGACAGCACCTCGGACCAGATAATCCGACATCTGCTCGGCAACCTGAAGTGCGACATTTTCCTGGGCTTCGGTGGTCGAGGCGCCAAGATGCGGCGTGCAGACGACGTTTGGCAGGCCAAACAGCGGGCTTTCGGTGGCGGGTTCAACTTCAAACACATCGAAACCAGCACCGGCGACATGACCGGACTTGATGGCTTCGGCAAGCGCTGCCTCGTCGACAAGACCGCCACGGGCGCAGTTGATGATGCGAACGCCCTTCTTGGTCTTGGCCAGTGCTTCGGCATTGAGGATGCCGCGGGTCTTGTCGGTCATCGGCACGTGCAGGGTGATGAAATCGGCGCGGGCCAGCAGTTCGTCGAGCTCGACCTTGGTGACGCCCATTTCCTCGGCGCGTTCCTTGGACAGGAACGGGTCATAGGCCACGACATGCATCTTCAGGCCGATGGCGCGCGAGCAGACGATGGAACCGATATTGCCGGCGCCGATGACGCCGAGCGTCTTGCCGGTGATTTCGACACCCATGAATTTCGACTTTTCCCACTTGCCGGCCTGGGTCGAGGCGTCGGCGGCGGGAAGCTGGCGGGCAACGGCGAACATCAGCGCGATGGCGTGCTCTGCGGTGGTGATCGAGTTGCCGAAGGGCGTGTTCATGACGATGATGCCGCGGCGCGATGCGGCCTGAATGTCGACATTGTCGACGCCGATACCTGCGCGGCCGATGACCTTGAGATTGGTCGCAGCGGCAATCAGCTTTTCGGTCGCCTTGGTGGCCGAGCGGATCGCCAGGCCGTCATACTGCCCGATGATTTCGAGCAGTTTGTCCTTGTCCTTGCCGAGCGCCGGCATGAAGTCGACGTCGACGCCGCGGTCGCGGAAAATCTGGACGGCGGTTTCCGAGAGTGCATCGGATACGAGTACGCGAGGTGCCATGATGGCCTCCATTGCTAAGATCAAATTACGTGAATTGAGCAGTCGGACCGCGCAGGATCATACCGGCGCGGTCACCAAAGCTGGATCAGGCTGCCTGCCTGAGCGCGGCTTTTTCCTGGGCGAAGGCCCAGGACAGCCATGGCGTCAAAGCCTCGAGATCGGATGTCTCGACCGTTGCGCCACACCAGATCCGAAGACCGGCAGGCGCATCGCGGTAAGCGCCGATATCGAGCGCCACGCCTTCCTTGTCGAGACGGCCGACCATGGCCTTGGCGAAAGCCGCCTGGGCGTCGGGTGCAAGCGCGGCAATCTCGGGGTCGGCAATAACCAGACAGACCGAAGTGTTGGACCGGGTCTCGTCGAGCTTCGCCAGATTGGCGATCCAGTCATTGTCGGCCACGAAACGATGCAGAACATCGGCATTGGCGTCGGCGCGGGCCATCAGCCCCTTGAGGCCACCGACACGTTCGGACCATGTCAGCGCATCGATATAGTCCTCGACGCAGAGCATCGACGGCGTGTTGATGGTCTCGCCAACAAAGATGCCCTCGATCAGATTGCCGCCCTTGGTCATCCGGAAGATCTTCGGCAGCGGCCAGGCCGGAACGTAGCTTTCGAGCCGCTCGACGGCGCGGGGACTCAGAATCAGCATGCCGTGGCCGCCCTCGCCGCCGAGAACCTTCTGCCAGGAGAAGGTGGTGACATCGAGCTTGGCGAAGTCGAGGTCCTGGGCAAAGGCTGCCGAGGTGGCGTCGCAAATGGTAAGGCCCTGCCGGTCAGCCGGAATGAAATCGGCGTTCGGAACGCGGACGCCTGAGGTGGTGCCGTTCCAGGTGAAGACCACGTCACGGTCAAAATCGATTGTCGTGAGATCGGGAAGCTCGCCATAGGGCGCGGTGATCTTGCGGACATCGTCAAGCTTGAGCTGCTTGACCACATCGGTGACCCAGCCTTCGCCAAAGCTTTCCCAGGCGACCATGTCTGTGCCGCGGGCGCCGAGCATCGACCACAGGGCCATTTCGACCGCGCCGGTATCGGACGCCGGAACAATGCCGATGCGATAGTCATCGGGCACGCCGAGAACGCTGCGGGTCAGGTCGATGGCTTGCTTGAGTTTGGATTTGCCGATTTTGGCCCGGTGCGAGCGGCCAAGTGCCGCATCGATGAGCGCTTCAGGCGTCCAACCGGGACGCTTGGCGCAGGGACCAGAAGAAAAACGGGGGTTTTCCGGACGCAGGTCCGGCTTCGTCAGAGTCGTCATTGTGGCTATCCTTCCAGATAGTGGCCCCTCGTTGGGGAGGGGTGGCCCACTGGCGAGATTAGACCTCGGCAAAGTTGAAGTCAAGCGGCGCGATACAGCGCAGCATAAAAAAGAGGGCGGTCATGCCGCCCTCCCCATTCAGATCCGGATTGGCAAATGCCTAGAAAAGTGAGTAGCGCAGGCCGACGCGGACTTCATGCTTGGAAAAGCCATTGTCGTAAGACTGAATGCCGGTTGCACCTGCCGCCGCTGTGGCAGTGTCATAGCTGAACTGACCGCCCGATTTGATCTTGGAATATTTGTAGCCGAGATCCAGCTTGAGATCCTTGGACAGATCGTAGGATACGCCGGTCATCAAGGCATAGGTAAAGCGCCAGCTTTCCTGGCCGGAGTGGGTGCTGTCGATTGCCGCACCAGCACCACAGACATTGCCGACGACCGAGACGCAGCTCTGATCGTTGCTCAGCGGGTTCCAGGTGACACGGGTCACACCGGCGCCGGCACCGACATAGGGTGTAAATCCGGCAAACGTTCCGAGATCGACATAGGCATTGGCCATGAAGCCATATTGGTCGAAGTTCTGCGAATCAGCGCTGGCGCATTGGCCAGTCGCCAGACCGGTGCACGCCCCTACCGAACTGGTGGTTCCCGCAAAACTGCCTCTTGTGTATTCGAAAGTGAGGTCGCCCCTGAGGTAGTCGGTGAAATTGTAACCGGCGCCCAGCGATCCTGACCAGTCGCTGTCGAGCGAAGAACTGTCGAAAGCATTGTTGAAATAGGCAGCAGGTGGCCCGGCCGTGAAGGTCGAGTAATTGGTGGCCGCACCACGGCTTCTCACCGAGTATCCGAGATCTCCGCGAAGATACCAGCCCGTGCCGACTTCGACCGGCTGGGTCATCGCCAATTCGGGAGCATATATGATGTCGTCAAGATCGGCCGCCTGGACCGGCGCCGCCAACGCAGTCAAAACCGCGATGCTGGACGTGAGAGCTATTCGCATGAACATGGCCGATTTCCCTTCAATAGATCCGGTTTCGCTCAGTGCGCTCCGAATGCCTGTGAAGGGCACTATGGCCAAGACTGGTTAAGTCCCGGTTAAGCATGCTTGTTAACTCTGTTGTCTGCGCTTTTTTTTAACAAAAGATCTGCCGTCATCCGCAAAGTAGAGCACCGTTCCAAAACGAAACCGCCCGGCAAGCTGGCCGGGCGGTCTGAAACGACAAATTGTAGCTGGCAGATGGAGCCTACTTGTAGACAGCCGGCATGATGGGTGCAGGTTCGATGTAAACTTCTTCCTGGGCACAACCACCGAGACTATAGCGAAGACCACCACGAACTTCGTGCGAGGCAAGGCTCTTGTTGTAACCCTGGTAGCCGTTGCTGGTCAGGCTCTTGAACATTGCACCACCAGTAATATGGCGGTAGCGGTAGCCGACATCGGCCTTCAGGTTGCAGCTCAGATCAACCGAGGCACCAGCCATCAAGGCATAGGTGAAGCGCCATCCCTTTGCGCCGCCATGAATATCGGTGGCAGCACAACCAGTGCCATCATCGGCGCAGGCAGTGTTGGCGAGGTCGCCCCATTTCACCTTGGTGCCACCAAGTCCGGCACCGCCGTAAAGCGTAAAGCGTCCCTGCTTGTAGATATCTACATAGGCATTAGCGAGCAGGCTCAGGCCCGAAACCGAAGAAAGATCTGTCGAGGTGCAGGGGCCCGCGCAGACACCGGCCAAGGCGCCGCCACCTGTGGTCGAACCTCTGAAATCTGCCTTGCTGAAATAATCCAGCGTCACATCGGTACGCAGTTTCTGATTTATCTGGTAACCGACACCACCGCCAATGCTGTAGGACGAGCGCAGCGTAGCCGTGGTAAACGGCGCCCATGTACCCAGGCCGCCTTGCAGGAAATTGACGCCACTGCTCCTGTTCCAAGCATAGCCTGCGTCGCCGCGCAGATACCAGCCGCTAGCTGCCGCAACGGGCTGCGAAACCGGCGCTTCGTAGATCGGCGCATCAATAACCTGTGCAGGATAGATGTCAGCAGCAGAAGCCGACCCCACACCGGCAAGCACCATGGCCGTACCGGCCAGGAAGATCTTTCTCATGGTAGACTCCATTGTCGAGACATGCGGTGCCGCCGGTTCTGGAGACAACGCGCTTATTGGTTCGTCTTCAACAATGCAGTAGAAAGGTTAAAACCCGCTTAACCACGTCTCTTTACCAAGAATCCTTGAAAGACCGGCAAGCAAACCGACGATCGTCGGGAAAAACATCTCGAGGCTACGGTATTTTACAGACCTCTGAAATGACAAAGTGGCCGAAAAATTCGGCCACTTTTTGCGTTCTGGATCTTTGTAAGCTCCCTGCAGACCAAAGCCGCAGACATTGGCCGACATGAGCCGTCGCCGTCAGGCCGCGTTGCGGACACCTGATATCACGTTGATCAACTGGTCGACGACGGTCTCGATCTGGCCACGGTCATCTCCCTCGGCCATCACCCGGATCAATGGCTCGGTGCCTGAGGGGCGAATCACCAGCCGGGCAGAACTGCCCAGCGACGCCTCGGCCTCGCTGATGGCTGCCTTGACAAAGCTGTCATTGAGCGGATTGCCGCCCGAGTGCCGCACATTCTTGAGCACCTGAGGCACAGGCTCGAACCTGCGGCAAACTTCCGACACCGGCCGTCCCATCCGCTGCACGCAGGCCATCACCTGCAACGCCGCGACCAGGCCGTCACCGGTGGTGGCAAAATCAGAAAGCACGATATGCCCGGATTGCTCGCCGCCAACATTGAACCCGTGCTTGCGCATATGCTCAACCACGTAGCGGTCGCCAACCTTGGTCCGTGCCAGCGAAAGGCCGATGTCCCCTAGGAATCGCTCCAGGCCCAGATTGGACATCACTGTCGCAACGATGCCATCGCCCCGCAGCATACCGTCCGCCGCCCAGGACTCCGCAATCAAGGCCATCAGCTGGTCACCGTCAATCACAGCGCCGGTTTCATCGACGATGAGCACCCGGTCAGCGTCGCCATCAAGGGCGATGCCGATGTCTGCTCTGACTTCGTGAACCTTGCGCGCCAGAGCGACAGGATGGGTCGAACCACAATTGAGGTTGATGTTCGTGCCATTCGGCTCCTCGCCGATCGCAATCACATCTGCGCCCAGTTCCCACAGCGCAGCAGGCGCCACCTTGTAGCCTGCGCCATTGGCGCAATCGATGACGACGCGCATGCCCGACAGGGTGATGTCCTTGGGCAGGGTCCGCTTGGCAAACTCGATGTAGCGGTCGTGAACGCCATCAATGCGTTTTGCCCGTCCGATCGCTTCCGGACGCGCCAGTTGCAAATGAATGTCCTCATCCATCAAATTCTCGATCTGGCGCTCCAGATCGTCTGACAGTTTGAAGCCATCGGGCCCGAACAGCTTGATGCCATTGTCCTGGTACGGATTGTGCGAGGCGGAAATCATCACGCCGATATCGGCGCGCAAGGACCGGGTCAGCATCGCCACCGCCGGTGTCGGGATCGGGCCAAGCAGAAACACATCGACGCCCGCAGCCGTGAAGCCGGCCACAAGCGCGTTCTCGATCATGTAGCCCGACAGCCTTGTGTCCTTGCCGATCACCACCCGGTGCCGGTGGTCGCCACGTCGAAACAGGTTTCCAACTGCAATACCAACGCGCATCGCCAGATCCGGCGTCATCGGTGCCTTGTTGGCCTGACCACGAATCCCGTCCGTGCCGAAATATCGTCTGCTCATAGTGCCCCCGTTACGTCCCGCTTTATAGGATTAGCATTTAACTGTAATTCATCAGAAGCGCGTCCGAATACAATCAGATTTTGTTACAAACCATTTCATTATACACAAAACAGCCGCCAAATCGGCGGCTGTTTTCATATTTTCTCATCCTATGGTTGATGAGATTTGCGTTTTACTGGGGCTGCGGTTCCAGGCCCGAATCAGGCTCGTCGCCCTTCTTTCCAGCCCCGCCTTTTTTGGTGCCGGCGGTCGGAACGGCAGTACCACGGCTCGGAGGCGTATCATCATCGGTGTCGCGTGCAGGCTTTTCGCCACGGATCAGCGCCTTGATTTCTTCACCTGTCAGCGTTTCATATTCAAGCAGGCCTTCGGCGATGGCGATGAATCCCTTCTTCTTCTTGGTCAGGATTTCACGCGCTTCGTGATAGGCCTGATCAATCAGACGGCGAACTTCGCTGTCGATGGTCTGGGCCGTCGATTCAGAAACATTCTTCTGCTGCGCCACGGAGTGCCCGAGGAACACTTCCTGCTGGTTCTCGCCGTAAGCCACCAGTCCGAGCTTGTCGGAGAAGCCCCATTCGGTGACCATCGCACGGGCCAGCTTGGTAGCCTGCACGATATCCGAGGAAGCGCCGGAGGTGATGTTCTCCTTGCCGAAGGTCAATTCCTCGGCAACACGGCCACCCATCATGATTGCCAACCGGGACACCATCCACTTGTAGCTCATCGAATAGCGGTCGCCTTCAGGCAGTTGCATGACCATGCCGAGCGCACGACCGCGCGGAATGATGGTCGCCTTGTGGACCGGATCGGCCACGGCGACATTCATGGCGACGATGGCATGACCGGCTTCGTGATAGGCGGTCAGCTTCTTTTCTTCCTGGGTCATGGCGGTCGAGCGGCGCTCGGCTCCCATCATCACCTTGTCCTTGGCATCTTCGAACTCGGCCATGGTGACAATGCGCTTGTTGCGCCGTGCCGCCAGAAGCGCGCCTTCGTTGATCAGGTTCATCAGGTCGGCACCGGAGAAGCCCGGGGTACCGCGTGCCAGAACCTTGAGATCGACATTCGGCGCCATCGGCACGTTGCGGACATGCACCTTGAGGATCTTTTCGCGGCCATTGACGTCGGGAAGCGGCACAACAACCTGACGGTCGAAGCGGCCCGGACGCATCAGCGCCGGATCAAGCACGTCAGGACGGTTGGTCGCCGCAATCAGGATGACGCCTTCATTGGCCTCAAAGCCGTCCATTTCGACGAGCAACTGGTTGAGCGTCTGTTCGCGCTCGTCATTGCCGCCGCCGAGACCGGCGCCGCGATGACGGCCGACCGCATCAATTTCATCGATGAAGATGATGCAGGGTGAATTTTTCTTGGCCTGCTCGAACATGTCGCGCACACGGCTGGCACCAACGCCGACGAACATTTCAACAAAGTCCGAACCGGAAATTGTGAAGAAAGGCACATTGGCTTCGCCTGCCACCGCACGGGCGGTCAGGGTCTTGCCGGTACCGGGAGGGCCCACGAGCAGAACGCCGCGCGGGATCTTGCCGCCCAGGCGCTGGAATTTCTGCGGATCGCGCAGGAACTCGACAATTTCTTCCAGATCCTGCTTGGCTTCGTCAACTCCAGCGACATCAGCGAATGTGACCCGGCCATGCGCCTCGGTCAAAAGCTTGGCCTTGGACTTGCCAAAGCCCATCGCGCCGCGCGAGCCACCCTGCATCTGCCGCATGAAGAAAATCCACACGCCGAGGATCAGCAGGATCGGCAGCCAGGAAATCAGATATCCGACCAGCGTGTTGGAGCTGTCGACTTCCGGCTTGGCAACCACAGTGACGTTCTTGTCGCTCAACCGCTGCACAAGCGACGGATCGCCTGGAGAATAGGTCTGAAACCCGGTGGCGGAATCGGTGTAATTGCCCGAAATCCGCTCGCCGATGATCGTGACGTCCCGCACACGACCGGTATCTATGTCCTTGAGGAACTGGGAATAGGCGATATCACGCCCGGTTGTCCGTTCGCTCGGGCTTTGAAACATATTGAACAAAGCGATCAACAGGAGCGCGATGATTGCCCACAGGGCAAAATTACGGAAGTTGGGGTTCATGCTCTTCCTCGGGGATCATGGTCAGCGGCCACCGGCGGCCAACCGAATTTCGAATACTCTTCTACAACATAGGAGCCCGACAGGTCATTGCCAAGGCTGCAGCATGGCTTTGTCATAGCACATTGACGCCAATCGCGGTCATTTTGACCTTGAGGTTAACCCAGGGACACTCCGGCAACAGGTCCGTATCGACCAAACCGGTCAGCGCTTGCGCCAAAGGCAACTCATGAATCGGCAGGACGCGCGAACTGCGACCGATCAACCGGCGGCATGAAAATCCGCCAAACAACTCTTCGTGCATGTCCTTGAACAACGGCTCTACAGCCAAATCACGCCTGAACAATGGCGTGATTCCCTCTGGTCCACCGCCAACCACATGCAAATGGGCCCTCTGGTCGAGATTTCGGATATGATACCGCCCGTCCCAGACACCAGCCGACCCGGGAGCCAGAACCAGTTCCTCAATTCCCCGGCTTTCCCGTCGGATCAGCAATTCCCTGCCGTGGCGACGTATCAGGCAGCGTCCAAGGGTAATCGTCTGGCCATTTGTGTCAAAGTCACCGATGCAGGCGCTGGCAATGTCTGCAAGCGTCGCTTTGCCGCGCCGGTCGAGTGCCCTTCCGGCCCCTCCGCACAGATCGATCAGTGCTTCGATCACGGCCACCACCACATCCGCGTCTTCACCGGGGCTGCACTTCATCCGGATCGTGTCGCCCGTTTCCAGACTGCAATTGCCATCGATGATCGCGGCAGCCCTCCGGGCAAGCAGCGACCGGGCGACGACGATATCCTCGCTCCCAAGACCTCGCCGGTCCGCAGGCTGGTCTTTCAGTCTGGCGCGAACCCGAACCCGCTCGAAGCGCTCATCGATATTGGAGGGGTCCTCGATCCAGTCCACGTTTGCCTGGCGAAGAAAGTCGCGGATTTCAGCGCGATTGACGCCAAGCAATGGGCGCAAAACCCACATATGTCCGTCAAACAGCGTGGCATGCGGAATTCCGGCAAGGCCGGGCGCCACGTCCGACTGGCTGCGGGCGCGCCGCATCTCCAGCGTCTCGTCCTGATCGCCGCTTGTATGAGCCGTCAGAACCGCCGCAAGCCCAAGCCGCGCCGCGGCCGATCCGAGCAAGTTGTAGCGCGCCGTTCGTGCCGCCGCCTGCAGGCCCGCCACCGGCGGCTTGTCATCCCAAAAAAGCGTTTCATGGCACACGCCAAGCCTGCGGCAATGAGATTTAACCTGGCGCGCTTCATCGGCTGACCCGGTTCGCAAACCGTGATCCACCGTCAGCGCAACCAGTTTGACCGGGGCAAGGAGAGCGGCAAGCCCGTAGAGCATGCCCAGCGAATCCGATCCGCCAGACACCGCCACGCCAAGCGGACGGCTATCGGACAAGCGGGCGAGGAAATCAGAAAGACAATGTTGAAAATTGTGGGGAAGTGGGGCCGGACGGACTGACGAAGGCAGCGTCATCGGGCTCGATCCGGGATCAGCAGCTCGCCAGTATCTGTTCTTCACTGACCTTGGCGCGGACTGCGGCAGAGGCGCCGGGATAGCGGATCAGCACTTCGCGCAGGGTTGCGCAGGCCGTGTCACGATTGTCGAGTTTGGCCAGCGACATGCCGAGTTTCAACAGCGCATCGGCGCCCTTGTCGGCGCGGGGATACTGCTTGTGCGCATCCAGGAATGTCTTGGCCGATTCCTGGTAATTGCCCTGAGAGTATTGCGCTTCGCCAAGCCAGAACATTGCGTCAGCGGTACGCGCGCCTTCGGGATGGTTGGCAATGTAATCACGGAACACCTGCTCAGCCAGAGCATAATCTCCGGCAAGCATGTGGTTATAGCCAGCCTGATAAAGATCATCGGATGACGTCAGCGAGGCTGTCTCGGAACTGCCATTGGGCTCTATGATACCGCCGATCAGATCACCCTTGTCATCGAACTTGATCGATCCGAGATCGACCGCAGGCGCGCCAGTGCCCTGATTGGTCTGGTCGTTCTGGCCGGTCGACGCCGTGGTCGACTCCTCGATGCCGGGTTGCGTCATTGCCGGTCCCGCATCACCACGCTGACTTCCGCCCTTCTCGAGTTCCTGAAAGCGGAATTCATTGTCCTGCTGCATCTGCCGCATCTGCTCCTGCATCTGCAGCATCTGGAATCCGAGCTCTTCGATCCGCCCGTTCAGCGCCCGAATCTGCTCTTCAAGCTGACCGATGCGGAACACCGGATCGCCGGCCTGTGCCAGAATGAGCGGAGCCTGTTCGGGAAGGGTAGAGCTGATCCCGGCTGGTGGAATCGGCGCGCTTCGTTCAAATCCGGAAAACAGCGGTGCCGCATTGACCGGAAACGCGAGAACGCCGAGCGCCATCGCGGTTAGCAATTTTGAAATGATTTTCATCTGCCTGACCTCATTACACGGGCAATCGCCCGGAGATATGGAATACCGCATGGCGGCTCATCAAATCAACGCACAAACCGGCCAAACTATGGTCAAGGTCCAATCAAACGCAAAGAGGGCGGTCCGAAAACCGCCCTCTCGCTTGAAACCGATCAGGTTTTAGCTGCCAGCGCCGCCAAGTGCCGTGACCGCACGGCGGTTCTGCGACCAGCAGGATATGTCGTCGCAAACCGCGACCGGACGCTCCTTGCCGTAGGAGATGGTGCGTACGCGGTTTGCCGCTATGCCGCGATTGGCAAGATACTGCCGTGTGGCCGAGGCGCGGCGCGCGCCAAGTGCGAGGTTGTACTCGCGAGTGCCGCGTTCATCGGCATGGCCTTCAACAGTGATCTGATAGTTCGGATACTGGTTGAGCCACTGTGCCTGCCGGTCAAGTGTCGCCGCTGCATCGGCACGGACCACAGAAGAATCTGTGTCGAAGAAAATCCGGTCGCCGACATTGACGGTAAAGTCCTGCTGGGACCCCGGCGTCGCATTGCCGGCAAGGCCCAGATCAGCTGCGTTGTTGGGCAGGTTGTTCTTTTTCGAGGCGCAGCCGGTCAGTACGAGCGCTGTGAAAAGCGCCAGCATTGCCGGGTTGCGGGCAAGAGTTTGCATGCGGCCCATAGCCGGTCTCCTTGAATGTTCTGGTTGACCATTAGTAACCGGTTGCGGTTAACCGGCGCTGAAGGAACAAGGTTAAGTTTGTGTAATTCTGGGTCCTTAAAGCCGCATTTGACCGCACAATACGGCGCAAACACGGCGAAAATCAGCCCTTTCGAGGGTCTTGTGCTATTCCAGAAGCGGCGACCACGCCGGGTCCGATGCGTAGGTGGGGGTCGTGACCAGTTGCTCATTGTACCCGGTCAGGTCGATCGAATAGATCTGCGGGCCGCCAGAGCCGGCTGGTTGACGGAAGAACATCAGCACCCGTCCATTGGGCGCCCAGGTGGGGCCTTCATTGTGAAAGCCGGTCGTCAGGATCCGCTCGCCCGAACCATCGGTTTTCATCACGCCAATGGAAAATTTGCCGCCCGATTGCTTGGTGAAGGCGATCAGATCGCCGCGTGGCGACCAGACCGGAGTTGAATAGGACCCGTCGCCGAACGACACACGGCGCTGGTTCGAGCCGTCGGCCCCCATGGCGTAGAGCTGCTGTCGGCCGCCCCGGTCGCTTTCAAAGACGATCTGAGTGCCGTCGGGTGAATAGGATGGTGAAGTGTCGATCGCTGCTGTGCTGGTCAACCGCGTCGTCGCCCGCGAGCGCAGATCCATGGTGTAGATATTGGCATTGCCTTCCTGCTGAAGGCTCATGATCACCTTCTGGCCATCCGGCGAGAATCGTGGAGAAAAGGTCATGCCGGGAAAGTTTCCGACCAGTTCGCGCTGACCGGTTTCAAGCTGCAGAAGATAAACCCGCGGCTGACCGCCTTCGAACGACATGTAGGTGATTTCCTGGCGGCTGGGCGAAAACCGCGGGGTGAGCACGATGTCATTGGCGTTGGTCAGCATACGCAGATTTGCGCCATCCTGATCCATGATCGCCAGTTGCTTCTTGCGGTCGGTCTTCGGTCCGCTTTCGGACACGAACACGACACGGCTGTCGAAATAGCCCTTTTCGCCTGTCAGCCGCTCATAAATCGCGTCGGCAATGATATGGGCCACCCGGCGCCAGTTCTCGGGGCGGGTGAAAAACTGTTCGCCGGAAAGCTGCTGATTGGCAAAAGTGTCCCATAGTCGGAATTCGGCCCGCAACCGGCCATCGGCCTCGCGCACCAGACGACCGGTGACCAGCGCCTGGGCATTGATCACTTTCCAGTCTTCAAACCGGGGAGCCTGATCAGGATTGGAGATCTTTTCAATGAACGCGGCCTTGGCGATCGGAGCGAACAGGCCCGAGCGCTTGAGATCCGCCGCCACCACTTCGGAAATCTGAGCGCCAAGACCATCGGCGGAGATGAAATCGGTAATGGCGATCGGCAACGGCTCGACATTGGCGCGGTTGATATCGATCTCCACCACGGCGCGCGCCGGGCTCGCCGCAAACACGGCAAGTGCAGCGGCCATCACCAATGGCAGGACAAGAATTCGGTTGATCATTTTCATAATGCAGCCTTTCAGCGCCATTTCTATCACAGTCATGTACCCCTGCCCTAAAACATCTGGCTGGGGTCGAAATTCACGATCACTTCCGACCATGAATCGAATTTCTCTTTCGGCAACTGGAAGGGCTGTGCCTGGAGCACCGCACGCCGGGCGCTGCCTGACAGTGTCCCACGGGTCGCAGCCGATCCGCCAGTTGCCGTCACATCCGGTTGGCCGACGATATTGCCGGACAGGTCGAGCCTCATCTTGACGATCACCCGAACATCACCGCCATCGGCCATGCCGGGAATGATGCTCCAGTATTTCTGGATCTGGCCACGCAGCGCATCCATTTCGCTCTGGCTCAGCGTGTTCCCGCGCGTGGTCTGAGTTCCACCAAGAGCTGCCGTTTCGGTCGACCGCTTGGCGCCGCCACCCGCAGCATCCTGCTTGTTGAGAAGTGCTGCAACCGCATCGGCATTGAAGTCGCTCTGCTTAGATGAAGCAGATTCCGACGCCGCGGGCTTGGCCGCAGCCTTTGGTGTTTCTGGCCGAGGTGGCTCCGGCCGTGCCTGTGGCACCGGTCCGGCGCTCGGCAAAGCCGCAAATTCCGGTTCCGCAGGGGGCGCCTCGGTGATCGCTTCGGCCACAGGATCCGGCGCGGATTCTGCCGGCAAGGCAGCGACTTCCACCGGTGCTGGCTTGGGCTCGGCAGGTTTTTCCGCTGCTGGCGCAGGCTCGGCCGGCTTTTCAGGAACAGGCTTGGGCGCTGGTTTTTCAGCAGGCTTGGGCTCGGTCACCTTGACAGGTTCCGGTGTCGGGACTTTTGGCTCCGGTTCAGGTTGGGGTGCCGGTTTTTCTGCCGGCTTGGGCGGCGCTTCCGAGACCACTTCCTTTGGGCTCGGCTTGGCGGCCTTGACCGGCTTCAAATCGACTGCGTTCTCGCCAACATTTTCAGCGTCCGGCACTGGATCAGGCCGGGCGGTGGGAATCGGTGCGGCCTTTTCAGCGAGCGGTGCGGTCTTTTCGCCTTGCTGGATCTGGGTGATCTCCTCGATCGGCACGATGCTGACAGGGAACGACTCAACATTCTCCACCTCAAGCGTCTTCGGCGCGGTGAAGGATGACAATGCGAATCCCAGCACCACAATGTGCAATAATGTTGATGTCGCCATACTTCCCTTCATCAGCGCGCCGTCAACCGTCCTGTTCCTGAAGCGTCACCAGGCCAAGATTGGTAAATCCGGCCGCGGAAATGCGCGCCATCACTTTCATGACGGTGCCGTAATCCGCATTGGTGTCGCCTCGGACATAGATCCGTTCCTTGTAGCCAGTGGTGGCAATCGCCTCGAGTTTGGCCACCACTTCCTCGATCGGGATTTCGGTCTCCTGCAGATAGATCTGGCCGTCCGAATTCACCGAAACCGTGATCGGTTGGGTGTCTGAATTCAGCGCCTTGGCCGCCGTTTCCGGCAGATCGATGGGAACGCCAACAGTCAGCAAGGGCGCTGCAACCATGAAAATGATCAACAGCACCAGCATCACGTCGACAAACGGCGTGACGTTGATTTCGCTCAACAGTTGCTTGCGGCCGCCCCGGCGTCCACGGCGCGAACCGCCGCCGCTACGACCCTGTGCTGACATGCCCATCCCGGCCCCCTATTCCGCAGCCTGACGGGCGTTTTGACGCTCGTCGATCTGGCGCGAGAGGATGCCGGAGAATTCATCGGTAAAACCTTCCATGCGGGCTGAAAGCTTGCCGGCATCGGAAGAGAACTTGTTGTAGGCGATAACCGCCGGAATGGCAGCAAGCAGGCCAATGGCCGTTGCCAGCAACGCTTCGGCGATACCGGGGGCGACCACGGCGAGGTTGGTGGATTTCGATCCGGCAATCGCCTGAAACGAGGTCATGATGCCGACTACTGTGCCGAAAAGACCGATGAAGGGTGCAGCCGAGCCGATTGTGGCCAGCGATCCGAGCTTGGATTCCAGCGCATCGGCTTCGCGTGCAAGCGTCACATCCATGGCCTTGTCGATGCGCATCTGCAGACCGATCGGCGATTTGGCGCCACGCTCGAAGGATTTCTTCCATTCGCGCATCGCCGAGACGAAAATGGCGCTCATGCCGGCGGACTTGCGATCCGACAGCGTCCGGTACAGCTCTTCCAGCGACTGACCCGACCAGAATACCTGCTCGAACTGGTCGAGCTGGCGGCGGAATTTGCCGAACGAGATCCATTTGTCAGCGACGATGGCCCAGGTCCAGACAGATGCGCCGATCAGGCCGAGCATCACAAATTTGACCACAAACCCCGCCTGCATGAAGAGCGACCAAAGCGTCACTTCGCTGGTTGCCGCAAGTCCAACTTGTTCCATTCAAATAACCCTCAAATCCAAACGCCCGGTTTTATTACCGGGCGGCCAAGACGTCACTTTTGCCGGGAGTCCAGAAGTGAGCGACCGTCGCCTATTCACTTCCAAGTTCTTCTCGCGGCCAATTTTGGTCAAAGGATGGCGCACACAATCCGCGCAATCCGCACGGTTCAAGCAATAAATTGTTATGGTTAAGGTTCGGTTAGGATTCAGCGCCGCAACGCGACTGCAATAACCGTCAGTTGGGTTAATCCGGAAACGTCAGAATGATCGGACCATTGCGGCTGGAAACCACCGTGTGCTCGAACTGCACGGTCAGAGCGTTGGGACATGAGTAGAGGGTCCAGCTTCCACCATCATCATCGTCTTCAGCAAACGTCGCCCCGAAAGACAGGAACGGTTCGATGGTGAAGACCTGCCCCTCTTCCATCAACCGCTTATCGTGACGGTTTGGCCAGGTCGCGATTTCTTCGGGGTACTCGTGCAATGACTGACCGACACCGTGGCTGGCCAGGTTGCGAATGAGCGTATAGCCGTTCTTCTTGGCAAAACTGCCGACAGCATCGCCGATCGACGCATAACGCGCGCCGCTCTTGACCTGATTGATTCCTGCCGACATCGCCCGTTTTCCATCACGCAGCAAACGGGAGGTCTTCTGCGCCACCGGGGCGACACCAAATGATGCTCCGGTGTCACCGAAATAACCATCCTTGAGCGCCGACACATCGATGTTGACCAGATCGCCGGGCGCAATCACCCGGTCACCGGGAACGCCATGCGCAACTTCCTTATTGACCGAGATGCAGGTTGCTCCGGGGAATTCATAGCAGAACTCCGGCGCCGACTGGGCCCCATGAGCATCCAGATGCTGCCTTCCGATCAGATCAAGCTCACGGGTCGTCATGCCCGGCTCCATGGCTTTTGCCATGACCTGTATCGTGTTGGCGCAAATTTTCCCGATGTGTCGCAGCTTCTCAAGCTCGTCTTCTGATGAGATCACCAAGTGATCATCCTTTCCTTGAATTATCAGTTATCCGCGCCGCCGCCAAACCGCGCGAGCAGCGCGTCAGGCAACCTTCGCGCCCTGCCAAAACCATTGACCACGGCGACGGTTACCGCCGCTATTGCCAGCACATCGTCTCCGCGAAGAATGGTCTGGTCCAGCATCATCCGGGCGCCGCGAATTTCACCCGGCCTGGTGATGATGGTCAGAACATCATCCATCCGCGCCGGAGATTTGAAATCGATTTCCATCCGCCGGACGACAAAGGCCACCGAATCGACCAGGTCAGTCTGGGTATGCAATGTACCTTGTGAAACGCCGAGCAGGCGAATGTAGTCGGTCCGCCCCCTTTCAAAGAAATGCAGATAGCGCGCATGATAGACAAAACCGGAAAAATCCGTGTCCTCGTAATACACCCGTTGGACCAGGTGATGCCCGCCATCTTGCAAGTGTCCCGAAAGCGATGCGTTCATGATAACCACCTGTTTGGATATTTGACTCATTTGTCCACAGCCCGATGAGGGAATTGAGACAATCGTGTTTCTGTCATAAAAGCGATCTATCAGGAATAAAACCATGCAGGCACAGGAGAATCATCGATGAAGATTGCAATCATGGGCGGCGACGGCTTTGTTGGGTGGCCCACGGCGCTGCATCTCTCAAATGCCGGGCATGAGATTCACATCGTCGACAATCTGTCGCGGCGCTGGATCGACACCGAACTCGGGGTCCAGTCGCTGACACCGATGGATTCGATTCAGGAACGCACACGGATCTGGCATGCGGAAACCGGCAGGAAGATCCACTTTCATCTCATTGATCTGGCCCGCGACTACGATGTGCTGAAGCACTGGCTGGCCGAAGCGCGGCCTGATGCGATCGTGCATTTCGCCGAACAGCGCGCCGCGCCCTACTCGATGAAAAGCGATCGTCACAAGAACTACACCGTCAACAACAACGTCAACGCCACCCACAATCTGCTCAACGCCATGGTCGAACTCGGACTCGACGCGCATCTGGTACATCTGGGCACGATGGGCGTTTACGGCTATTCCACCGTGGGTGCTGCGATCCCCGAGGGCTATCTGCCGGTCGGCATCGAGACCATGGATGGCGAGACGGTGCAGCAGGACATTTTGTATCCGGCCAATCCCGGCTCGATCTACCACATGACCAAATGCCTCGATCAGCTGATTTTCCAGTTCTATGCCAAGAACGACGCCCTGCGCATCACCGATCTGCATCAGGGCATTGTCTGGGGCACCCACACCGACCAGACCCGGCGGCACGAGCAACTGGTCAACCGGTTTGATTATGACGGCGACTATGGGACCGTTCTCAACCGTTTTCTGATCCAGGCCGCGATCGGCTATCCGCTGACGGTGCATGGCACCGGCGGGCAGACCCGCGCCTTTATTCATATTCAGGATTCCGTGCGCTGCATCGAGATTGCGCTCAACAATCCACCCGAACGCGGCTCCAAGGTGGAGATTTTCAACCAGATGACCGAAACCCACCGGGTCCGCGATCTGGCCGAGATGATCTCCTCGATGACCGGCGCCGAGATCGCCTGGCTGCCAAATCCGCGCAAGGAAGCAGCGGAAAACGACCTTGTCGTTCACAATGAGAAATTCCTCGAACTGGGACTTGAACCAACCACCCTGAAGGAAGGGCTGCTGGGAGAAGTCGTCGATGTTGCCAGAAAATTCGCTTATCGGGTCGACCGGACCCGGGTTCCGGCAGTGTCGGCCTGGACCAAGGACATCGCGACGTCGATCAACCGCGACCCCGAAGGCAAAAAGCTCAAATCCGTCTCATGAACAGCGATGCCTCGACGACGAAGGGCGTGAGCGACCGCGATGCGGCTTCGCCTCACGCCTTTGTCACGCTGGTCACCAATGCGGATTACGCCATGGGGGCGACAGCGCTTGCACGGTCGATTGGGTTGACCGGAAGCAGCGCCGACATCGTCGTGCTCCACACTGGCGCGGTAAGCGATGCCGAATTGGCGCCGCTCAAAGAGCTTGGCTGCCGGTTGATCGAGGTTGATCACCTGCCATTGTCCGACGGCTTCAACCAGCGCCATGCCCGCGGCAACCTGCATGCGGCAGCACCCTTCGCCAAAGGCCGCAAACCCGCCTTTCACTCGCCGCTCGACAATTTCTGCAAGCTCCGGCTTTGGCAACTGACCGAGTACCGGACCTGTATCTTCATCGATGCCGATGCACTGGTGCTGCGCAATATCGACAAGCTGTTTGGCTATCCGGAGTTCTCGGCCGCGCCCAATGTCTATGAGAGCTTGAGCGATTTTCACCGGCTCAATTCCGGCGTTTTCGTCGCCCGCCCGTCAGAAGTGACCTTCGCAGCGATGCTGGAAAAACTCGATCAGCCGGAGATTTTCTGGCGGCGCACCGATCAGACTTTCCTGGAGACGTTTTTCCCCGACTGGCATGGTCTGCCGGTCTATATGAACATGCTGCAATATGTCTGGTTCAACCTGCCGGAGCTGTGGGACTGGAAACAAATCGGCGTGCTGCATTATCAATATGAAAAGCCGTGGGAAACCGGACATCCGAGATCGGCGGAGCTCAAGCCGTTGATTGACCTCTGGCATGCGTTTTATGAGGGCAAGACGATCCCCGACATTGCATCGCTTGCAGGTCCATCCGTGGTCGCGAACGCATGAAAGCGCTCGTCTCCGGCGGAACCGGGCTGGTCGGCCGTTTCATTGTCGAGGAACTTCTCGACCAAGGCTATGAAGTCACCGTCGGCGGCAGGACCCAGCCGGCGGAAAGGCTTTTTTCAAGACCGGTCGGCTTTGTGCCGCTGGTGCTTGATCCGGACCGCGATCAGGCCGTAGCCTTCGAAGGGGCCGATCATTTTGTCCACGCTGCGTTTGACCATCTGCCCGGCAAATATCGCGGTGGAGAGGGCAGCGACCCGGATGGCTTTCGCGCCCGCAATCTGGATGGGACGATGCGGCTGTTTCAGACCGCACGACAGGCGGGCGTCAAACGCTGCGTGTTTTTATCAAGCCGCGCCGTCTATGGCCCCCAGCGTGACGGCACCCTGCTGAACGAAGCGACTGTGCCGCGGCCCGACACGCTCTATGGCGCGGTAAAGTTGGCCGCCGAACAGGCGCTGGCGGCAATGGCAGGGCCGGATTTCATTGCCACCAGCCTCAGGGTCACCGGCGTCTATGGCACCGCCCGGCCCGGCCAGTCGCACAAATGGCAGGCACTGTTTGCCGATTATCTGGCCGGCCGCCCGGTGGAGCCACGGCTGGCGACCGAAGTGCATGGCCGCGATGTCGCCCAAGCGGTGCAGATGATGCTGGAATTGCAAGCCGACAAGATCAACGGTCTCGCCTTCAACGTGTCGGACCTGCTGCTTGACCGCCATGATTTGCTCAGGCTGTTGCAGGCTGCCGCAGGCTCCGCCCATCAACTGCCGGCGCCGGTTGCCGGTGATGCGCCGTGGCAGATGGACACTGCGCGGCTGCGCAAGCTGGGATGGACACCGGGCGGCAAGGAACTGCTGGCAACAACCGTCCGGTCACTGCATGCCTCACCGGTCATCGACTAAAACCAGAAACCTCCCCCGCTTGCCGCAGGGGAGGTTCTTTTCACTTTAACGCCCGGCGACGATGCCGGCGATCAGGCCGGATGCAATGCTGATCAGCACATACTGGTTGTCGACCTGAACCCAGCGCTGGCCGCTGCCGGGCTTGCGCAGGCCGTGGCGCTTGTAATCACTCACTGAGGAATGCTTCTTCCAGTCGTTCATCCGCTGGCCCTTGGACCAGTGCTTTTTGCTCAGCACTTTCTGCGGAGCGGACTTCTTGATCTGGGAATGGGACTGCGGCTTGCGGTGATCAGACCGGGTCTGAACCTCGACTTGTGGCTTCCGGTGGTCTGAGCGGGCTTGGGCCTGTGCCTGAGCCAGCGGGGCTGCCATCAACAATGCGGCGATCGAGACGATGAATGCTTTTTTCATGACGCTTCCTTTCGTTGTTTGTGAGAGGAAGATAGGGCCCGGAAGATGAACTGGAAATGAACGGTTCTATTAATATTTGGTAATAATATCAGTAGTTTAATTGCGGTTTAAGTGAGGCTGAATGCTGCCGCAAAGCGGCGGCGCAGCGGCTCAGCACCCCCTGCGGCATGCCGTGACCAGCAGGTCTACTCTTCTTCAAACAGGCTGGCCTGGGTGGCGGCAAGATCCTTGGGCGGGTTGAGCCCCATATGGCCCCAGGCGCGCTGGGTCAGCACCCGTCCGCGTGGCGTGCGCTGCAAGAATCCCTGCTGGATGAGAAACGGCTCGATGATGTCCTCGATCGCATCGCGCGGCTCCGACAATCCGGCGGCAATGGTCTCGATGCCCACCGGACCGCCGCCGAAATTGCGCACGATCATGTCGAGATAGCGCCGGTCGAGCTGGTCGAGCCCGATGCTGTCGACCGACAGCCGGGTCAGCGCTTCATCGGCAATCTTTTGGGTCACGGCCTCGGCCTTTGCCACTTCGGCAAAATCCCGCACCCGCCTCAGCAGCCGCCCGGCAATGCGTGGCGTGCCGCGCGACCGGCGGGCAATCTCCAGCGCGCCCTCGTCGGTCATGCCCAGCCCCATGATGCGGGCGCCACGGCGCACGATCAGCTCGAGCTCGGCAACGGTATAGAACTGCAGCCGCACCGGAATGCCGAACCGGTCGCGCAGCGGATTGGTCAGAAGCCCAAGCCGCGTCGTTGCCGCAACGAGAGTAAAACGTGACAGATCGATCTTCACCGAGCGCGCTGCCGGCCCCTCGCCGATGATCAGGTCGAGCTGGAAATCCTCCATCGCCGGATAGAGAATTTCCTCGACCGCCGGGCTGAGCCGGTGGATTTCATCGATGAACAACACGTCGCGGTCTTCGAGATTGGTCAGAAGCGCTGCCAGATCGCCGGCCTTGGCGATCACCGGACCTGAGGTGGAGCGGAAGTTCACTCCCAGTTCCTTGGCCATGATCTGCGCCAATGTGGTCTTGCCCAGGCCGGGAGGTCCGACAAACAGCACATGATCAAGCGCCTCGCCGCGGTTTTTGGCCGCTTCGATAAACACCTTGAGATTGGCACGGGCTTCGGCCTGACCGGTGAACTCGGCAAGCGATTGCGGCCGCAGCGTCGTATCGACGTCCTCACCGCGCTTCTCGGCATCAATCAACCGGTCGGACTCGCTCACGACAACAGCTCCATACCGGGCACGGAAGCAGCGGCCTTTTTGTCAAAGGTCATGGTCTTCTCGCAGCCATTCTCCCGGTTGATCCCGGCGATGACGACGTCGGAAAAATCCGGATGTGGCGAATGCAGCCATTCGGCCCAGTTTTTCATATGCAACATCTCCGGCACCTTGATTTCCACCGTGTCGAGCAAACCCGCCACATGGCTGCGCGCTGTTTCCCGATCAGTCTTGTACACCCGTTCCAGCACCCAGATGGTCTCGACAATGACCATCGGATTGACGAAGAGCGGCCTGTCGGCATCGCTGGCTTTGACCAGTTCCACCGCAGCATCGAATTGCGTCTTGTCATCCCGGGTCAGAAGCCGGACGATGATGTTTGTGTCAATCCCGATCATGCGAGTGCTCGTACCGATCAGAAATGGCCTCGCCGATTGCCTCGTTCATGGTCTCAACTGAAACCGGCGCGCGATCTGGCTCGAAGAGAACGCCTGCGAAATCGAGTGCGCTTCGGTTCTTCGGCACCAGCACAACCTTGCCATTGACGAATTCATAGCCGATGCGATCGCCTGCGCCGATCTTGAGATATTCGCGCACCTCGATCGGAATCGTCGTCTGGCCCTTGGTGGTAATCTTGGATTCGACGCCCATTTCCTTACCTCTACGCATATTCCTTACATCTACAATTAGTAAGGAACTACCCCCTTGGCAAGGATTGCTTCACCTAGCCAGTTCTTTCAGGCCCAGCCGGATCAGCTTGGCTGAATCAACATCCTCTCCGGCATTCTTCATCGCTGCCGCCACGGCATTGGCGGCCTGGTCGCGCGAATAGCCCAGATTGGTCAATGCCGACACCGCGTCAGTCACCGGTGCAGGGGCGACGCCCTCGCCGAGTTCCTGCTTCAGCCCCATGGCCTGGCCGCCATCGCCGGCAAAAGCCGGGGCCTTGTTCTTGAGCTCGGTGACGATGCGCTGCGCCACTTTCGGCCCGATGCCCGGCGCGCGCGCCACTGTTGCCTTGTCCTGCAGCGCGATCGCGTTGGCTAGATCGGAGGGCGTCAGCGTCGACAGCACCGCCAGCGCCACCTTGGCGCCCACGCCTTGGACGCTTTGCAAAAGCCGGAACCATTCGCGCTCGAGCTGGCTTTCGAAACCGAACAGCTTCAACTGGTCTTCGCGCACATAGGTCTCGATGAACAGCACCGCAGCCTCGCCGGCCGATCCGATCCGTGACAGCGTCCGCGCCGAACAATAGGCCACGTAGCAGACCCCATGCACATCGATGAGCACATGGTCCTCGGCGATTTCCTCGACCGTTCCCTTGAGTTTCCCGATCATCGAAACGTCCTCATTCCGCAGCCATTCGCCAGGCGGGCGATGTCCGGTGATGCGCATGGCAAATGGCGATCGCCAGCGCGTCCGCTGCATGTTCGCTGTCAAATGTCGCTTTCGGGATCAGCATCCTGACCATCATGACGATCTGCTTCTTGTCACCATGGCCGACGCCGATCACCGCCTTCTTGACCGCATTCGGCGCATATTCAGCGACCCGCAATCCGGCGCGTGCAGGCACCACCATGGCGATGCCACGGGCCTGCCCAAGCTTCAGCGTCGCTGTGGCGTCCTTGTTGACGAAGGTGTTTTCCACCGCCGCCTCAAACGGCTGATACTCATGCAACACGGTCTCAAGACCGTCGTAAAGCTGCATCAGCCGTGACGCGAGATCAAGCTTGGCGTCGGATTTGACCGTGCCCGAGGCGACAAAGCGCAAGGAATTGCCGAGGCTCTCGACAACACCCCAGCCGGTGTTCCTCAGCCCGGGATCAATCCCGATAATTCGAATCGCTTCTCTCATCCAAAAACCCTAGCTGCCTGTGCCGGAGCTTTCCATCAAAATGTGAACAAAGCAAAAACAAACCTCCTGATCACGAAACAGTTTTTGGCTTTCCACCGGTAACTTCCTACATGGTGGGAAGCAGTCCACAGCCCCACCATATACAGCCCCGAAAGACATTCCATGACCGCCTTTTCAATTCTTGATCTCTGCCCCATCGTCGAAGGCGGCACCGTCAGCGATGCGCTTGCCGCAACACCGCTGATGGCCAAGCGCGCCGAGGACGCCGGCTACACCCGGTTCTGGCTTGCCGAGCATCACGGCATGAAAGGCATTGCCAGTGCGGCCACAGCACTGGTGATTGCCGAGGCAGGACATGCGACCAGCACCATCCGTATCGGCTCGGGCGGCATCATGCTGCCAAACCACGCGCCGCTGGTCATTGCCGAACAGTTCGGAACACTGGAAGCGCTGTTTCCGGGCCGCGTCGATCTCGGTCTCGGCCGTGCGCCGGGCACAGACATGAACACCGCCCGTGCGCTCAGGCGCAATCTGGAAAGCGGTGCCCAGAGTTTTCCCGATGATATTCTGGAACTGCAGCACTGGCTGGGCGAGCCCGACGACACCAAGCTGATCGCCATCCCCGGCGCCGGCTCACATGTGCCGCTGTGGATTCTCGGATCCAGCATCTACAGCGCCCATCTGGCTGCAGCGCTTGGCCTTCCTTACGCCTTTGCCTCGCATTTCGCGCCCGACATGCTGCTTGAAGCGCTGGAAATTTACCGCGACAAGTTCACGCCGTCGGCGCAACTCGACAAACCTTTTGTCATGGCTGCGGTGATGGGAGTCATGGCCGATACCGATGATCAGGCCGCGCATCTGTTCACCACCCTGCAGCAGACATTCGTCAACATGCGCCGCAACACGCGCGGAAAAATGCCGCCGCCGATCGAAACCATGGATGGCTACTGGAACGACATGGAAAAGATCAATGTCGAGCACATGCTGCGCTACGCCATCGTCGGTGGTCCGGAGAGCGCCAAGGCGCAGATGCATGATTTCATCAAGGCAACCAAGGCCGATGAGATCATGATCTCGATGCCGATCCATTCACTCGACGCGAGGCTGAAATCCGTCGATCTGTTCGGCAAGCTGCGCGAGACGCTCTGAGACAAAACAAAACCGCCGGCTCGAAAGGCCGGCGGTTGATTGTTTCAGCCAGTCTGACCGGTCAGGCCGAGAGCTTGGCCATGACTTCGTCGGAGACTTCGAAATTGGCGTAGACGTTCTGCACGTCATCGTCGTCGTCGAGCGTGGCGATCAACTTGAGCACCGATTCCGCCTTGTCCTCATCGACCGGCGCTGACGTTGCCGGCTTCCAGATTGCCCGGATCGACTGCGCCTCACCGAGCGCCTCTTCGAGTGCGGTTGAAACCTCGCCGATATCCTCGAATGCGCAAATGATGTTGTGTTCATCCTCGCTGCTGGTCACGTCTTCGGCGCCGGCCATGATGGCGGCTTCCATGATCGTGTCGGCGTCACCGGCCTCCGGCGGATAGATGATTTCGCCAACACGCGAGAACATGAAGCCCACCGAACCGGTTTCGCCAAGTGCGCCGCCGGATTTGGTAAACGCTGCGCGGACATTGGATGCCGTGCGGTTGCGGTTGTCGGTCAGCGCTTCGACGATGACGGCAACGCCGCCCGGGCCATAGCCCTCGTAACGCACTTCATCATAGTTCTCGCTGTCGCCGCCTGTCGCCTTGTTGACGGCGCGCTGGATGTTGTCCTTGGGCATCGACTGCGCCTTGGCGTTCTGAATCGCCAGCCTCAGCCGCGGGTTCATCGCCGGATCGGGCGCGCCCATCTTGGCGGCGACGGTAATTTCGCGCCCCAGCTTGGAGAACATCTTGGAACGGACGGCGTCTTGCCGGCCTTTGCGGTGCATGATGTTTTTAAATTGTGAATGGCCGGCCATAATGCCCCTGATCTTTGCTCTGGAATCTGGATTGGCGCGTTATAAGGTTCTTACCGCGTTTCGTCCAGAAGGTTCCGGCCATGCATCACACCAACATCCCGCCCCTGCCCCTGAGAGGCGGCTGCCAATGCGGCAAAATCCGCTACACATTGCTGGCGCGTCCGCTGGTGTTTTATCTTTGCCATTGCACCGAATGCCAGCGGCAGACCTCGTCAGCCTTTGGCGAAAGCCTACGGTTCCGGCGCGAGGATCTCGATGTCGATCCGGGCCTGCAATGCATAAGCCGGGAGAGTGAATCCGGCAAACAGCGCCAGGGCTGGTTCTGTCCCGATTGCGGTGTCCGCATCTGGCACGGCACCAGCGGGTCCGCCGAAATCAACATCAAGGCCGGCACGCTGGATGACACCTCCTGGCTGATGCCCGCCGGACACATCTGGACCAGCTCGAAGCAGAAATTCATGGCGATTGGCGCCGACGAGATCAGTTATGAGCGCCAGCCTGAAGACAATTACGCCGCCCTCAAACAACGATGGCAGCAGATGACCGGTTCGGACCCCACCGTACCGGGCTGAAACCAGGTCTTTACCTTACGTCAGACTGCCCTACACTTACGCAAGTGAAAGACATCAGCCACGGAGCCACCATCATGCCCCGTATCAATGCCCTTATCTTTATCGCCACACTGTTTTTATCATCGCCTGCCGCAGCGCAGGATCAGCAGCGGCCTTTCAGCCAATGCATGGCCGTGGCGCAGTCCCTGCCCCGCGCGACCTACGCCAACCTGACACCGGACGAAGTCGCAGCACGGGTTCAACCGGCGGCAGCTGGTTCCGGCGACGTCGAGATCATGTTTGCAGGACATTCGACCTATGTGATTACCACGCCGGCGGGCGTGACGATTGCCACTGACTTCAACGGATGGGCGGGACGTGTGTCGGTTCCCGATGTCGTGACCATGAACAAGGCGCATTCCTCGCATTTCACCCTGGCGCCCGACGAGCGGATCGCACACGTGTTGCGCGGCTGGAATTTCGACCAGAGCCCGGCAGAGCACAATCTCGTGGTGGACGATGTCTATGTCCGCAATGTCACCACCGACATCCGCAATTTTGGCAGCATGGAGCCCGACGGCAATTCGATCTTCATTTTCGAGGTTGCCGATCTGTGTATCGGTCATCTGGGGCATTTGCATCACCCCTTGGAAGATCGGCATTTTGCGCAAATCGGGCGGCTCGATATCGTCATGGTGCCGGTCGATGGCGGGCTAACCTTGAGCCACGAGGCGATGACCGGACTTGCCAAACGTTTGCAATCCTCAATCCTGTTGCCTATGCATCGTCGCGGTGCGCCGCTGTCAGCTTTCATCACCATGATGGGCGACCGGTTTCTGGTCGATTATGTCAATGAAGACAGCTTCACCATTTCAGCCCGCAGCTTGCCGCGCCAGCCGACTATTTTGGTCTTGAAGGGGATCTGATGATCAACCGGCGCAAGTTTCTGATCCGCATCGCGGTGCTCGCCTTCGCTGCCGCAAGGCCTTCGGTGTTGCTGGCCAACGCTTCCAGTGAACGTGAAAGACTGTTTGCGGCATTGAAATCCGCCAAGACCGAGCGCGAAGGACGTGAGGCGGAGAACGCCATATGGCGCTGGTGGCTTGACCAGGCCCCCACTCTTGCCGTCCGCGACGCCATCGATCATGGCATGGAACGTCGCGAGAGTTATGATTTCGAGGCTGCCGAAACCGCTTTCGACATCGCCGTGCGCGAGGCGCCGGACTATGCCGAGGGCTGGAACCAGAGGGCCTTTGCGCGTTTCCTGCGCGACAACATCAATGGCGCGCTGTCCGATCTTGAACGCGCGATTGAACTGGAACCCGACCATTTCGGCGCCTGGTCGGGCATGTTTCATATTCTTTTGCAGATGGGACGAACCGAAGTTGCGTTTGCGGCGCTGTCACCATTCATCCCTGGCTCAAGGAGCGCGGCATGTTGCCGCCTGATGCGGACGCGGACCGCCCGGCAATCAAGGGCCTGGAACAGGATCTGTAGAAAGCCGGGTCTACTTGTCCCGCTGGGTCAGCTCCAGAAGTCCGGCATGGTTTCGCTCAACCGTGGCCCGATTCGTAACGGCGCGATTTTCTCGGCCAGCCCGGTGCGGTCAGAGATCTCGACGGCGACGCCGCTGATCGTCGCGGGGCCGGACGCGGCTTCAAAACGTCCCTTCGGAATGCGCGACAGGAAGCGGTTGATCGGTTCTTCCTTTTCCATGCCGATGGAGGAATCGTAATCGCCGCACATGCCGGCATCGGTCATATAGGCGGTGCCGCCATTGAGGATCTGGGCGTCGGCCGTGGGCACATGGGTGTGAGTGCCGACAACGAAACTCGCCCGACCATCGACAAAATGCGCAAAACAGAGCTTTTCGCTGGTCGCTTCGGCATGGAAATCGAACACCACCGCATCGGCCTGTTCGCCCAGCGGACAGGCATTGAGGATGGCTTCGCCTGCCGAGAACGGATCATCGAGATCGGGGTGCATGAACACCCGGCCCATCACATTGGCGACAAGCACGCGCGCGCCATTGCGGGCGATATAGAGATTGGAGCCGCGTCCGGGAGTACCGGGCGGATAATTGGCCGGGCGCAGAAACCGGTCCTGCCGGTCGGCATAGACCAACGCCTCGCGCTGATCCCAGACGTGATTGCCGGTTGTCACCACATCGGCGCCGGCTTCCAGCGTTTCGAGAAATATCGCTTCGGTGATACCGAACCCGCCAGCGGCGTTCTCACCATTGACGATGACAAAATCCAGCTTGTAATCGCGGATCAGGCCGGGAAGGCGGTTCCAGACCGCGGTGCGGCCGGATCGTCCGACCATGTCTCCAAGAAATAACAGGCGCATCGGCTCTCTATAGAGCTTGCGGAAATGAGCGCAAGCCCACCTCGGTCAGGATCATCGCCAGCGGCACATCATGCGGCTCTGCCGGCAGATTGTCAGTCTGCTGAAGTGAAAAGGCCGTGCCTATGAGTTGTGGCGACAGCCCCTTCCCGCGGAGCCGCGCGATTGCCCGGTCATAATGACCCGCGCCATAGCCGAGCCGGTTGCCGTGAGGGTCGAACGACGACAGCGGAACAAGCAGGATATCCGGATCAAGCTCCTCTGCCTCCGGTCCCGGTCCCGAGGTCCCGAAGCCGGTCTTGACCAGCTCCGCACCGCGGACAAAGTCGCGAAACACAATGGTTTCACGATCGAGCACCACCGGCAGGCACAACCGCGCGCCACGCGAACGAAACCGCGCCATCAACGGCCGCAAATCCGGCTCGGAACGAATCGGCAGATAACCGGCGATCACCGTGCCGGGATCAAAGGCGATCGCTTCGGCATGTTCGGCCATCGCAAGGCTCATTTCGATGCGGCGATCCGGCGCCAGCGCATCTCTTTGCGCCAGCGCTGCGGCGCGAAGGCTTGCCTTGCTGTCCATGGGTTTCTCCGACATTTCCGAAGCAAAGCCGTAAGCCCGAACGCGCGCATGCGTCAACGTCGCGGCAGGATTTGCCACAGGCTAAGGCGGATTTGTCTCATTTTGAGAACCCTGCATACCGTTTGTACACCGTGCGACGGGGATCTGGTTGTCGGAGACTACAGCCTGAGGATACACAGACCTCCATAGCTATTTCTCAATGGTAACATTTAAGGACATTGATGACCTTCCCCCTGGAACCATTGACCAGTCCTGAACGGATCTGCCTGCAACTGGCGGCGCGGGGTCGGGCGCACGATATCAAGACCGGGCAACACAATGAATGCCAGACCAATGCCAACACCCTGATCGCATCTGCGTGCCGGAAACTGATGGCCGACACCACAATCGAGGCCGTAGCGCGCGCGTTGAAACTGGGATTGATCCAGTAGGCCGCAAATCATCTGCTCAATTTGCGGCAGGACAGCCTCCGCTTTGACCAGCATTTGCGAGAGAGCAGATATTTCAGATTTGCGAGAGAAAAGTGCGATCCACGGCAACCGATGGATTTATTGATCCTGGGAACCTACAACGTAGGTGGGCGCCATATGTCCGGACCCACGAGTCCGGTCAGGGACAGCACCCTTTGGATCAATTAAGGCCCCAGGGTTCGTGTATCCTGTCGAGGGGCGCAGATCGCAAGCTGTATATAGGTCATCACGTGCCCCGCGCCAATGAGCAAATCATTAAATCGCAAAACAGTGTTTTCACCCGATCGGGTGATTGAGAGTCCTGCATTTCCATCGATACTTCAATGCAACGGCACACGCGGAGGTTTCCTCGTGTGCAGTCCAAACCATTCGCATCGTCGAGGTTTGAGTATCGATGGCCTGCCGTGATCCCGCCCCGGATTCGGCGGGCTGGCCCTGAATGCGGGCAGTGTTTCGTAAGTGTATGCGGGCGAGGGATGGATCATGAACAAATCAGCTTTAATTTCCGGCGCAGTGGTGCTCGCAATTCTTCCCGTAGTCAGTGCGTGTTCACCCTCGGGTGGCACATTGGCGGGTCCTGCTGCCGGAGGCTCGCTGCCGATCAAGGCATCCGGCAAGGCGCTGGCCTATCGGGTGAATGCGACAAACACTTCTTCAGTCAGCTCCTATACAAATCTGCCGCAGTCCCAACACCAGATCACGCAAGCCAGGATTCTCGAAAAATCTGCGCCGGGCGGGATTACCATTGATGGGGCTGCGGACGTCGATCCCGATCCAAACACCAATCAGGGCAACAACCCGGCCCTGATCACGGCCACCTCCACAGACCAGCTGGAAAACGGAACCACGCTTGTCGGGATGACGGACGCCAAAGGCAGTATCTACTTCGACGGCGGCAACTTCGGTGACGCACAGGTCTCGAACGAGCATGCAAACCTGTCCTCGGTCGGTGTCTACAACCGCCACGATTCAAACGGCAAATTTGTTGAGCAGATTGTTCTCAAGCATGGCACGACCATTCGTTACCAGGAGGGCGCTGATGGTGCCGCAACCTCTGTTCAAGCGGTCGGCTTCATCGGCAACAACACCACCAACATGCCCATGTCCGGACAGGCCACATATCGCGGTTTCCACGAGGGTGGAACCTCGGTTTATGATGACAACGGAAACATGCAGAACATGGGGCTCAACGGCGGCGAGGTTGAACTGACTGCGGATTTCGGAGCTGGAACGGTCAAGGGTGGCATTAAGAACGGCCAACTCGCCGCTTACAAAGACAGCAATATGCTGATGCTCAACCCCAACGTGACCGGCCTCAACATCAACGCAAACATCACCGGTTCGGATTATACCGGAACAGCCCAACTGGTCGATTCGAACAACAACCCCGTTGGAACATCAACCTACAACGAAGCCATCGGGTCGTTCTTCGGAGACGCGGCAGCAGAAACCGCTGCCGCCTATGTGATCGAAGGCAATGCGGAGATCGATGGCCAGAACCGGGATTATCTGATGACGGGAACCTTTGGCGCCGTGAAAAACTAATCAGCAATGCGTAAAATTCCCGTGTTTTCCTCGGAAATGGGTCCAGACCGGTGGCGAGTACGTAAAGGGCTAAGGGCGTTGACAACAACGCTTTTCGCGGCGCTTGCGTCCTTGCCGCTGTGCATATCGCCTGCTCAGGCGGATTCCCCGTTCCTGTCTGCTGAAGCACTTGTCGGAGCGGGTGATTTCACTGCGGCCGAGACTATCCTGCAAAACACCCGTTTCCAGGGTCGGGAAGCCATTCCTGCTGCCTATCTTCTGGCGGTGGTCTATGCCCGCACCGGCCGCCTGGACCGTGCAGAAAAACTGCTTCGGGAAATTCTTTCCCGCGAACCCGGCATTGATACGGTCCGCATCGAGTTGGTGGAGATCCTTCTGGCGCAGAACAAGCGGCAGGCAGCGGGGTACCAGCTCAATCGGCTGATCGACACCGCCGATTTGACCAGGGATTCGAACCAACTTGAGCAACTCTCGCGCCGGGCAGGCACCACCAGGGGATTTTCTCTGTCTGGATACTTCTCCCTTGCCCCCTCCACCAACGTCAACGATGGCACCTCCCAATCCACAGTCATGATCGGAGGCCTGCCGTTCACGATTGCCAATGGGGCACGCGAACAATCAGGAATTGGTGTCAGGGCTGGAGCCGTCGCAGGCTACTCGCACATGCTGACCGAAAACCTCGCCGCCTACGCATCCCTGTCGGCGGGCTTTTCCGATTACTCCAACGATGATTATGACAAGCAGCAGGGCGAAATTCGAGTGGGATTGAGACGGAATGAACTTCGCTATTCGCTTCAGGCTGAAGCAATATTTGACCGCCACTGGCAAAATTTCAAACCTTACAGTCTGGGGATCGGAGGCCGGGTCGCGGCAAAGTGGAACTTTGCCCAGAACTGGTGGGTGTCGGCAGAAGTCATTCACATGAACCGCAGCTTTGATGCCACCAGGGCAGCCGAAGCCAGCACCACACGTGCGACAGGAACGTTGCGGCGGGCGTTTTCAAATCAGATCGCGGTGTCGGTCAGCAGCAGTTTCGAACGGGAAACCGTGTCCGCCCGGCCATGGAATTCCTACGACAGCAAATCTCTTACTCTGGGCATGGAGACGCCAATCGCCTTTGGTCTGCGAATGAATGCCTATCTGACTGTTGGCACGCGTGATTTCGAAGATCTTTTTCCTGGGCTGAGACTGGTGCGTCAGGACAGGTTTGGGGAACTCAGGGGGGCCTTCCGCAAGGACGATTTCCAGATCGCCGGCCTTTCTCCGATCATCGGCCTGTTCCATAAGCAGCAAAGCAGCAATGTCGCATTCTACGATTATAGAACCAGCGGAATGGACTTGACCTTCACCAAAGCATTTTAGAGCGCCACCCCGTCCATAACAACGCCCAGGGCGCGTCAGCGTCCGCTTGTGCGCAACCATCCATTGTGTAAAATCGGATCGAAATCACAGTCCACAGAAACGGTATCCGGTCCATGGAGTCTGTTGACAACCCTGCCCCGCTAACACGGGCAATCGAAACAATTTATTCCTATTTCAAGGGCGATCAGGAATTCACCGAGTTCATGAAAGATCTCGAGGATTTTCTGGCTGTCGGGGAAACCGGCCACCCGGTGTTCTCGGGCGAGATTGGCAAGCATTTCAATATCGCCGCCGAACTGGCGCAAGTCATGTCTCCGGCGCCAGAGGCCAAGTACCGCTCGCTGGTCGAAGGTCCGGCCTTGAAAATTGTTTTCGACAGGGCATTGCGGATTGTCGCGCAGTCGTCGCAAGCGCGAAACCTATTCGGATACATAGACGGCTTCGTCATCACCCACGACAAGAACAACAAGGCAGTCATTTCAACCGAAGCCGCTGCCTATTCCGCCGACCAGGTCGAACAATTGCAGATGAGCCTCAGCGGCCCGGTGCTTGAGACCGTGGCAGCGTTGTTTGGACACAACACCCAACAGCCGGGCGGAAATCGCAGTTTCGTACGCAGGGAAGGCGAGAGCGGTTTTGTATCTCTCAACCACAATCTTGAACTTGATGTTGTCGTCGTCACCCTTCCCGGCGCCAGCTGGAGCGCCAGCATTCCGGTCGTTCTTAGCGGCAGCTTCGGGCTGTCACCATCAGAGAATGAAGTTCTCGAGCTGATGGCCAACGGCAAGTCGAATGTCGAGATCTCCCGGGATCGCTTTCGCTCTGTCGACACGGTGAAAAGTCAGACCCAGGCGATCTTTCGCAAACTTGGTGTCGCATCGCGTCTCGAAGCCGTCCAGGTGGTCAATGACCTTGTCAGCCTGGCGGCCCTCTCCGGTGGAGTGCCCGATCCGGGCGTCACCATCGCATCGCCAACCAACAGCTTCCCCTTTGCCCATGACATTTCGTCCTGGCGGACGGCAGATTCTGGCGGGAGGCAGATCAGCTATGTTCATTACCCCGCGCCTCCCGGCACCGCCGGGGAAACCTGTCCGGTGTTGATGTTCCATGGGTTATTGCAAGGACCGGAACTCACCATGGCAGCACGGCATGGCCTTAGCTGTGCCGGTTTTGAGTATCTCGGCATTTCCAAACCTGGCTATGGCGCAACGCGCCCACCTTTCAGGAACAGGCCGATGATACAATCGTGTATCGAGGATGCTGTATATGTCTGCGACCAGCACGGTGTCGGTCGTTCGCTCGTGCTTGGCCATCTGTTTGGTGCTCATGCAGCGATCGAATATTGTCTCACCCACCCCGAGCGGGTCAGTGGCCTGGTCCTGTGCTCAGCCTATTATCCGCTGCAGATGGCTGAACATCTTGTACCGGTCGGTGTCTTGCAGAAACTCGCAATGTCGAGCGGGATTGCATCAGCCGCAGCACACCGGTTCATTGCCCTCACAGCGGTTGCCTATCTGCGGTATGGCGGTTCCAACCGGTACCTTTCAGCCCTTGCCGAAAACTGTCCCGGCGACCGCAAGGCGATTCAGGACCAGGAAATTTACGGATTGCTGCGAGCTGGCATCCATCATGTCACTGTCGGTGGAGCTTCCGCCTTCCTTGCCGACACGTCAGCGAGCGATTCGGACTGGAGCGAACGGCTTGCCTTGCTCAACCTGCCGGTCATTGTGCTTCATGGCGAGTCTGACCCTGCGGTAAACTCGAAAATAGCGAGGCTTGCCGCCGGTCGGATAGCCAATTGCCGGTATGAGGAAATTCCCGAGATCGGGCAGCATATCCTTCATGCCATTCCCGAAAAGGTGATAGCCGCCCTGAAGGAAATTCACGCCGCGGCGGCCGAGAATTAGTCCCGGCCCGCCAGCTTGCCGGCGATTTTCTCGATTTTTCCTGTCACTTCGATCAGCGCCTCGGTGATATCGCTGTCAACCTTGTCGACCTTGGTCAGGGCATTGTCGCGGGTTTTCTTCAGGGTTTCGACTTCTGCTTCAAGTCCGCGCATCCGCCGCTGCAACTCGTGCAATTCATCCATCACCATGATTCCGGCCATCACGGTAATCCGCAAGTCGCCGATTTCGCCAAACTCACCCTTGAGATGGCCAACATAGCGATCAAAGCGGCTTGCAAGCTCGGTGAGATGCGTTTCCTGCCCCTCTTCGCAGGCCATGCGGTAGGTCTTGGAGTCAATGGTAACCGTGACTTGTGCCATTCAACATATCCTGTGCAGCATCAAATTGGGTGATCAGGCCTGTATCAGGCCCGCCACCCGTCTATCAGCGGTCTAAGACCGCCCGGATCGTTTCCATGGCCGTCACCAGCCTGCGCGAAACCTCCCGGTTTGCCTCTTCCAGACGGTTCGCCCTGTCCTGTGCCTGGTCAAGCTCCTGCGCAATACGCGAACGATCTTCGATCATCCGGTCCAGTTCCGCTGCGGTTTCGGTCGAACTGCGGCTGGCCTCGACTTGCCGGTCAACCTCATTGTCAAGCTGATTCAAGGCCTTGTTCAAAGCCTCAAGTGCTGATTTCAATGTTTTTTCGGCGGGCATCGGCGGCTTCCCTGGATCTGGACTACAAGCCGAATCGCTTGAATTCCGGATACTTGCGGGGCCTAGTTTACGCATCAGCGCAACTACGCGTCAACAAAACCGCGCTCTGCATCCCCAGTCGTGAGCATGCGACACGATTGTGGCATCAGCGGTTTGCGTGCCATGCCTTTGTTGACTCCGGCGAAGCAACTGCTATTTGTGCGCGGCCTTCGATCCGGACTGCTTTCGGCCCGGACCTGACCTGAACGCGACTGGCGGAACCATCATGATTTCACGCGAAAAACACGACCGGATGGCGAATGCAATCCGGTTTCTATCCATGGATGCTGTAGAGAAAGCCAAATCCGGGCACCCCGGCTTGCCAATGGGCGCAGCCGATGTCGCCACAGTGCTGTTCTCACGCTATCTCACCTTTGATCCGAAAAAGCCCAATTGGCCTGACCGCGACCGCTTCGTGCTGTCAGCCGGCCATGGTTCGATGCTGATCTATTCGCTGCTCTATCTGCTTGGTTATGATGACATCTCGCTCGAGGACATCAAGAATTTCCGCCAGCTTGGATCTCCGACCGCCGGCCATCCCGAATATGGCCACGCTGCAGGCATTGAAACCACCACCGGCCCGCTCGGCCAGGGCCTCGGCAATGCTGTCGGCATGGCGATCGCCGAGCGCAAGCTCGCAACCGAGTTCGGATCCGACCTGGTTGAACATCACACCTATGCGCTAGCCGGCGACGGCTGCCTGATGGAGGGCATCAGCCAGGAAGCGATATCGCTGGCAGGCCACCTCAAGCTCAACAAGCTGATTGTCTTCTGGGACAACAATTCGATTTCCATCGATGGCCCGATTTCGCTGACCGATTCGACCGACCAGTTGGCCCGCTTCGCAGCTTCGGGCTGGAACACGCTCGACATCGACGGCCACGATCCCGACGCGATCGCACAAGCCATCGAAGCCGCGCAGAAATCCGACCGGCCGACATTGATCGCCGCCAAGACCGTGATCGGCTTTGGCGCTCCCAACAAGGCTGGAACCAGCGGCGCCCATGGGTCGCCACTTGGCGACAAGGAAATCGCCGGTGCCCGCGCAGCCCTCGGCTGGAGCGAAGAACCTTTCGTCGTGCCGTCCGACATTCTTGATGCCTGGCGCCTGGCCGGCCTCCGGTCGGTCAAGGACAGAAAAGCCTGGGAAGCCCGCCTGGCTGAGACTGAAAACGATGTCCGGATGTCCTTTGAACGCCGGATGACCGGCGAATTGCCCGGCGAGTTGGAACCGGCAATCCTTGCCTACAAGCGCAAGCTCTCCGAGGACCAGCCCAACGTCGCCACCCGCAAATCTTCGGAAATGGCGCTCGAAGTCATCAATGGCGTGGTTCCCGAGACCATTGGCGGCTCAGCCGACCTGACCGGGTCCAACAACACCCGCACCAGCCAGACCAAGCCGATCACGCCGGACGATTTTTCCGGACGCTATATCCATTATGGCATTCGCGAACACGGCATGGCGGCGGCGATGAACGGAATCGCGCTGCATGGCGGCCTGATCCCCTATTCCGGCGGCTTCCTGATCTTCTCGGATTACTGCCGGCCTTCGATCCGGCTGGCTGCGCTGATGGGCATCCGGGTGATCCACGTCCTGACCCATGATTCCATCGGACTTGGCGAAGACGGCCCGACGCATCAGCCGGTCGAGCAGATGGCCGCCTTGCGCGCTATCCCGAATTTGCTGATGTTCCGCCCGGCCGATGCCGTGGAAACAGCCGAATGCTGGCACATCGCCCTTGAGGCACAAAAGCGCCCCAGCGGCATCGCCCTGACGCGTCAGAACCTGCCCACAGTGCGCACCGATTACACCGAGGAAAATCTCTGCTCCTACGGCGCTTACGATCTCGTATCGGTCAGCGAAGCCGAGGTAACAATCTTTGCTTCCGGTTCGGAAATCGAGATCGCGCTCGAAGCCTGCAAGATGCTTGAGGCGAATGGTCACACCACCCGCGTGGTGTCCGTGCCGTGCTTCGAGTTGTTCGAAGAGCAGAGCGTGGAGTATAAAAAGGCTGTTATCGGAGATTCCAGGATCAAGATCGCCATCGAGGCGGGCATCCGCCAGGGATGGGACCGCTTTATTGGCTCGGACGGTCTGTTCATCGGCATGACCGGCTTCGGCGCATCCGGACCTTACAAGGAACTCTACGAGCATTTCGGCATCACTGCCGAGGCCGCGGTGGCGGCGGTTGAAGACCGCCTGCATGACAAGGCCTGATCTTATCCAAGACAGGCGCTCGCTGACCCAAGACGGAGAAACAGCATGAAGACCAGGATTGCCATTAACGGATTTGGCCGTATCGGCCGTAACGTGGTGCGTGCCATTTATGAATCCGGACGCCAGGACATCGACATTGTCGCGATCAACGATCTCGGCCCGGTTGAAACCAACGCGCATCTGCTGCGCTGGGATTCGGTTCACGGCAAGTTCCCCAAGACCGTTGAAGTCGACGGCGACACCATCAAGATTGAAGGCGGCGATTCGTTCAAGGTTTTTGCCGAACGTGACCCGAAGAACCTGCCCTGGGCCGATCTCAACATCGACATCGTACTGGAATGCACAGGCATCTTCACGGCCCGCGACAAGGCCGCCTTTCACCTGGAAGCCGGTGCCAAGCGCGTTCTGGTGTCCGCACCTTCTGCCGGCGCCGACAAGACCATCGTGTACGGCGTCAACACTGATGTGTTGACCAAGGACGACCTCATTGTCTCCAACGCATCCTGCACCACCAACTGCCTGGCGCCGGTCGCCTATGTTCTCAACAATGCCATCGGCATTGAAAAAGGCATGATGACGACGATCCATTCCTACACCGGTGACCAGCCGACACTCGACACCATGCACAAGGATCTCTACCGGGGCCGTGCGGCCGCAATGTCGATGATTCCGACCTCGACCGGTGCCGCCAAGGCTGTCGGCCTGGTGCTGCCAGAGCTCAACGGCAAGCTCGACGGCATGTCCATTCGCGTGCCGACCCCGAACGTCTCGGTTGTCGATCTGAAGTTCCTTGCCAAGCGTTCCACCACTGTCGAGGAAATCAACAAGGCCATCCGCGACGCCGCCAACGGCCCGCTGAAGGGCATTCTCGGCTTTACCGATGAACCGAATGTCTCGATCGACTTCAACCACAATCCGCATTCGTCCGTGTTCCACATGGACCAGACCAAGGTCATGGATGGCACTTTCTGCTCGATCCTGACCTGGTATGACAATGAATGGGGCTTCTCAAACCGGATGGGCGACACAGCAGTCGCCATGGCAAAGCTCATCTAGGCTTGCCAACGAATCAGCCTTGCTGATCTGACCGGACTTGCGACGATTGCACAGCCACCGTTTGAAAAAACGGTGGCTGTGCTGATTCAGGCCCAAAACTGACCAGGAAATTTGCCGTCTGGGAGTTCATATCTGCAGACACGGACAAACTCTCACCTTGTTTGAGCTTGAATGTACCTGCTTCGGCGTCCGAGACATTGCCCCGGCTGCCGCCATCTTCCATAATTGAGACCAATACACTTCGTGAGGGTCAATTACGGCGCCAGACCAAGGGACGACGGTTGGACACATTTTACATTGTGACATTGGCATCTATGTCACTCATTCTCATTGCTGCATTTTCCAGTCTCCTCGCCGAACGCTTCGGCGCACCGTTGTTGCTTCTGTTCCTGCTCATCGGACTGCTTGCCGGTGTCGATGGTCTTGGCATCGACTTCAGCAACAATTCCGGCGCCTTCATGCTCGGATCGATTGCACTTGCGATCATCCTGTTTGATTCGGGCTACGGCACTTCACTGCAGTCTTTCCGGCAGGCGGCCGTGCCTTCGCTGACATTGGCTACGGTCGGCGTGCTGTTCACCGCAATCCTGTTTGGCGCCGCTGCACGCTTTCTATTGGATTTTTCCTGGCTCGAGGGCTTGCTGCTGGGTTCCATTGTTGCCTCCACCGATGCCGCCGCAGTGTTCTTCCTGCTGCGCACCGGTGGCATCAATATCCGTGACAAGGTCCGCTCGACACTGGAAGTCGAATCCGGGACCAACGACCCGATGGCTATTTTCCTCACCGCGGCGCTGGTCTCCATCATAGCCAGCGGCGAAGGGCTGGAAAGCGCCGGTCTGGATCTGCTCATCCTGTTCGTCAAGCAGATAGGTCTTGGTCTGGTGCTTGGTCTCGGCGGCGGTGTTCTCATCGTTCAGATCATTCGGCGTGTCCCGGTAGAACGCGGGCTCGCACCGATCTTCGTGCTGGCTTTGGCCTTGCTGGTCTTCGCCTACACATCGGTGATCGGTGGCAGTGGCTTCCTCGCGGTCTATGTGGCGGGCATCTATGCCGGCAACAAAAAGATCCATTCCAAAACGTCGATCATACGCTTCCAGGAAGGCCTGACCTGGCTGGCGCAGATCGTCATGTTCCTCGTGCTCGGTCTGCTGGCGACGCCGTCGCAATTTCCGCAGATCATCCTTCCGGCCATTGCACTGGCAATATTCCTGGTCTGCATCGCCCGGCCTCTTGCAGTCTGGCTGTGCCTGCTGCCGTTCGACTACACCCAGCGCGAAACCGGGTTTGTCGCCTGGGTCGGCTTGCGCGGCGCAGTGTCGATCCTGCTGGCGATCCTGCCGATTCTCGGCAATCTCGAAAATGGCCAACTCTATTTCAACACCACATTCATCGTGGTGATGGTCTCGCTCGCCATTCAGGGCTGGACCGTCAAGCCGATCGCCCGCCGCCTGGGATTGATCATTCCGCCGCAGATCGGCGCCATCGACAAGTTCGAGCTCGATCTTCCCGGCACCGCCAATCATGAGCTGCTTGCCTACCGGGTGGCCGCCGACAGCCCGGTTCTGCGGGGCGAACGCATTCCCCGCTGGGCGCGGCCCTCGCTGGTCATTCGCGATGGCAAATCTATGCGCTACCAATATGCTGGCCGACTGCTGGAAAACGACCTGGTCTATCTGTTCATCGCGCCCGGATTTTCCCGCCTCCTCGACCGCCTGTTTGCCTCCAAGGTCGCCGTCGGCGAGAACGACAATGAATTCTTCGGCACATTCACCATTGATCCCAACCGGACCGGTGAAGAACTCGACCGTGCCTACGGACCGGGTCTGATCAGCGACACGGACAAGTCTCTGACCATCGCCGAACTGATGGAACAGCGCCTGGGCGGCAAACCCGACTACGCCGACCGCGTCAAGATTGGCCGCATCGTGCTGATTGTCCGCCAGACCGATGACAAGGGTAACATCAAGACGGTCGGCATTTCACTTGAACCGGTGGCGCCCGCCACCCGGCTTCCGCTGTTCCTCAACTTCCGTGAGATGATTCACGCAATAAGGGATTACGCCCGCAAGCGCCGGGGGTGAGGACTAAGACTGCAGGCAGGAATTTCCGTTCCCCGCCTTGCGTCGTCCCCCGAGCGGTGTAATCTCCGCGCCGAAATCCAGCCGGACACCAACTCGACGATCGGACCATGCAATGCCCGCTTTCAAGACCCTCGACGATCTCACCGATGTTTCCGGCAAGCGCGTTCTGCTGCGGGTTGACCTCAATGTTCCGGTCAAGGACGGCAAGGTCACCGACACCACCCGCATTGAAAGGGTTGCCCCCACGATCATGGAACTGTCGGGCAAAGGCGCGCGGGTGATCCTGCTTGCACATTTTGGTCGTCCCAAGGGCCAAGCGGTCCCCTCAATGTCGCTGGATTCGATCTCCGGAGTTGTCGAAAACGTACTTGATCACCGCGTCCATTTCGCGAGCGATTGTATTGGTGAAGCGGCCCGGACAGCGGTTGATGAAATGGTCAAAGGTGACATCCTGCTGCTCGAAAACACCCGCTTCCATCCGGGCGAGGAAACCAATGACCCCGAGTTTGCCAAAGCGCTGGCCAAAAATGGCGACATCTTTGTCAATGACGCCTTTTCCGCAGCCCATCGCGCCCATGCTTCGACCGAAGGACTTGCCCATCTCTTGCCAGCCTATGCCGGCCGCACGATGCAGGCTGAACTGATTGCTCTCGAAAAGGGTCTTGGCAATCCGGCCCGGCCTGTTGTCGCCATCGTCGGCGGCGCCAAAGTCTCGTCGAAGATCGATCTCTTGAAAAACCTGGTCAAGAAGGTCGATGCGCTTGTGATCGGCGGCGGCATGGCCAACACCTTCCTGGCTGCGCGTGGCATCGATGTCGGCAAGTCCCTGTGCGAGCATGATCTCGCCGAAACCGCCAAGGCAATCGAAGCCGAGGCGGCTGCATCGGGATGCGCAATCGTGCTGCCTGTTGATGGTGTGGTGGCGCGCGAATTCAAAGCCGGCGCCGACAATGAAACCGTTGATGTTGCAGCCATCCCCGCCGATGCGATGATGCTCGACGTCGGACCAAAATCCGTTGAAGCGATCAACGCCTGGATCACCAAGGCCGACACGCTGGTCTGGAATGGTCCACTTGGTGCCTTTGAAATTCCGCCATTCGACACTGCCACCGTATCTGCTGCTCAACATGCGGCCCGCCGCACCGAGGAGGGCCTCCTGGTGTCAGTCGCCGGTGGAGGCGACACTGTCGCTGCACTCAATCACGCCGGCGTGGCCGAGGACTTCACTTATGTTTCCACTGCCGGCGGTGCCTTTCTGGAGTGGATGGAAGGCAAACCACTGCCCGGCGTCGATGTTCTGAAAGCCTGAGGCGGAGGTTCAGCCCCTTCCCCGTTAACCCTCCTGGCGTTTCTCCAAGCCTTTCAAACGATTGAATATTTTTCAATCGTTTCAATACACCATGAGCCTAGTTTCACCGCGTTGCAGCATCTGTTAAGGCAACCCACAAGATGTTGATTACGGGGGACAAAGCATGATGAATGCAACCATGGCGCAGCAAATGGCGAAGAAGGATGGCTTCATCGCAGCGCTCGATCAGTCGGGTGGCTCCACACCCAAGGCATTGAAGCTCTACGGCGTGGCAGAAGATGCCTATTCCAATGATGAGGAAATGTTTGCGCTGATCCACGCCATGCGTGCCCGGATCATCAAGTCACCCGCATTCAGCGGGGAAAAGGTGATCGGCGCAATCCTGTTCGAGCGCACCATGGATGGCGAAATCGACGGTGTGCCCACCGCCGATTATCTCTGGGACAAATGCGGCGTCGTTCCGTTTCTGAAAGTCGACAAGGGCTTGATGGAAGAAGAGAACGGCGTGCAATTGATGAAGCCAATCGACGGCCTTGACGCGCTTCTCGAGCGCGCCGTCGCCAAGGATATCTTCGGCACCAAGATGCGCTCGGTCATCAATGCCGCCAACAAGGACGGGATCGAGGCGATCGTCGCCCAGCAATTCGAACTCGGCAGGCAAATCCTCAGCCACGGGCTGATGCCAATTCTCGAACCGGAAGTGAATATCAAGATCACCGACAAGGACGAAGCGGAACAGTTGCTGCTGGCCTCAATCCAGCGGCACCTCGACACTGTGCCTGCCGGTCAGCAGGTCATGCTGAAACTGTCGCTGCCGACCGTGGCCAATCGCTACACGTCGCTGGTCGACGATCCGCGCGTCATGCGCGTCGTGGCGCTGTCTGGCGGCTACTCTCGCGATGAGGCCAACCGTCTGCTCAGCACCAACAAGGGGGTGATCGCCTCCTTCTCGCGCGCCTTGACCGAGGGGCTGTCGCAGGGCCAAACAGACGCCGATTACGATGCGACACTTGCCACCACAATTGACAGCATCTACGAAGCGTCTCGCGCGGGCTGACCGGACTTCACCGAACCGGAATGGTTTCAACCCGCCGTGGCAACATGGCGGGTTTCCTTTTAGAGTGCCCCGGTTGCGGGAGGCACGATGGTTCAGACAGGCAGAGACACTACGAGCTATGAACACTTTCCTTGCTGGCCTCATCAGTTGGTTTCTTGTCCCGGTCGCCCTGATCAAGGGCCTTGGCGTACGCAAGATTGCGCCGCGTCTTCCGCCGCCAACCGGCCGGCCCAGAGGCCGGATTGGCGAAGGCCCTGCAGAAATTCGCCTGTTGGTGCTTGGGGATTCGTCCGCCGCCGGTGTCGGCGCCGAACGAATTGAAGATACACTGGGACCCCAGATTGCCGCATGCTTGAACGCCGCCACGGGCAAAACCGTTTCCTGGCGCAACGCCGGCGCCAATTCCGCCATTGCCGCCCAGATTCGCGACCATGTGATCCCGAACATCGAAGAGCGCGATTACACCCATGTGGTGCTGACTGTTGGCACCAATGACGCCAAGAATTTCGTCACCCGCTCGCGGTTCAAGAAGGGTTTCGGAGGGCTGCTCTACGCCGCCCACGCCCGCTGGCCCGAAGCGCGGATTTACTGGTCTCCGGTGGTCAACATGAGACATGTTCCGGCCCTGCCCGCGTCGCTGGCATTCGTGCTTGGCCTGCGCGCCGGGATCATCAACGCCATGGGAGTTCAGCTCTGCCGCGAACGCTACGCCACGGCTGTCGCCCCGCTCCGGGTTGGAGGGCCTGAAGGCTTCGCTTCAGACGGCTTTCACGCCAATGCATTGGGCTACAGGCACTGGGCCGCGCATGTGGCGCAATTCATTGCGGACGCAGAACCAGCGCCATCATCATTGCAAAAATCAGAATAAGCGCGATTTTCCAGACATCGGATCGCCGCTTCAGGCCGGGAAGGCCGAAGGGTTTGATCAGGTGCAGCGCCATGGCGGCCAGAACCAGAACCAGCAGTATTTTCGTTGACATGCACTACGCCCTATTCGCCGTCCAGCCTTAAACCTGACATGATCCCCATCAATCAGCTAGGTTTGTTGATATCCGGCATTGATTCCCGGTTCGCTCGATTTACGAAACGCTTTAACACACTGGTTCATCATGCACCGCAACCTACTTCCAGTCCTTTCTTTGATGTTGGGCTCAGCCTTTCTGCTAGCAGGCAACGGACTGCATGGCCTGTTGCTGCCTATGCGCGGAACAGAAGAAGGCTTCTCCCCCACATCGCTGGGCCTGCTCGGCACGGCCTGGGCGACAGGTTTTGTGCTTGGCTGCATTTATTCCCAGCGACTGGTGCGGCGCATCGGCCACGTCCGGGCCTTCTCGGCCTTTGCCGCGACAATTGCCATCATTGCACTGCTGACCGGTTTGCTGGTCGATCCCGTAAGCTGGATCCTGCTGCGCGTGGTCACCGGTTTCTCGCTTGCCGCCTCATTCATGATCATCGAGAGCTGGTTGAACGAGCGCGCCACCAATGAAACCCGCGGCATGATCTTCTCGCTCTATATGACGGTCAACTATGTCGCCATTGTCGTGGGACAGATGAGCATTGCACTGGGTGATGTCTCGCAATCCACCTTCTTCATGATTGCCGGCGTTCTGTATTGCCTGGCGCTGCTGCCCACGGCGGTATCGACCGCTTCAAGCCCCGCGCCGCTCAAGGAGGTCAAGCTTGACCTCCCGCTGATTTTCCGCAATTCGCCAGTTTCCTTCGTCGCCATGCTGATGATCGGCGTTGCCAATGGCGCATTCGGCACGCTGGCACCGGTTTTTGGCGCCAATGTCGGCCTGACCACCATCATCGTCGCCACCATGATGTCGATCACCATCTTTTCGGGCGCGGTCATGCAGATACCGGCCGGTCGCATGTCTGACCGTATGGACCGCCGCTATGTGCTTGCAGGACTGGCTGCCATTGCCGGGGCCGCAGGTCTTGCCATCACGGTGGTAAAGCCATCCAGTATCGCTGTGTTGTTCGGATTGATCGCGCTTTATGGCGCGATGTCCTACACGCTCTATTCGATCATTGTTGCCCATGCCAATGACTATGCCGCAAGCGACCAGTTCGTCACCGTTTCCGGCGGCTTGCTGCTGTTGTACGGCGTCGGCACCATTGTTGGTCCGCTGCTCGCCGGCGTGGTCATGGCCTACGATCCCTATCTGTTGTTCGCAGTCACCGCAGCGGCCCACATCGCGGTTGCAGGATATGCCCTGTACCGATCGCGCATGCGCGCCCCGGTTCCCGTCGAGGATCGCGACAGTTTTGCCGCGACACCATCTGGCCGGTCCGCAACACCCGAATCAATCAATCTTGATCCACGCGCCTCGGCATCCGAAGACTAGAGCATCCGTCCTGATCAGGACGGATGCTCGTAGCGAAAATAAGCGATAGCAGTCAGCCTATGTCGAGTGCGATCTTGCCGATGTGATCGCCATCTTCCATGCGCTGGTGCGCTGCTGATGCCTGATCAAGCGGGAATATCGAATCCATCACTGGCAGCACCTTTCGCTCGCTCAACAACGGCCAGACATGTTGGCGCAGTTCTGCGGCAATTGTCGCCTTGAATCCGATATCGCGGGCTCGGAGCGTTGATCCGGTATGGGTCAGCCGCTTCATCATCAGAAGCGAGAAATCGGCTTCCGCCTTGCGGCCATTCAGGAACGCGATCTGGACAATCCTGCCCTCGATCGCCGCAGCCTTATAATTGCGGTTGATGTAATCGCCTCCGACCATGTCCAGAATCAGATTTGCGCCCTTGCCGTCAGTCGCTTGCTTCACAGCATCGACAAAATCGGTCTCACGGTAGTTGATGGCAAGATCGGCGCCAAGATCCAGCATCGCTGCACACTTCGCTTCGGATCCGGCTGTTGCCAGAACACGGGCGCCGAACGCCTTGGCAAGCTGTATGGCGGTTGTTCCGATGCCGGAAGTTCCGCCATGGACCAGAAATGTCTCGCCCTTCTTGAGACCGCCGCGCTGAAACACATTGTGCCAGACCGTAAAGAATGTCTCGGGGATCGCTGCCGCCTCGGTCATTGTCAGACTATTGGGCGCCGGCAACGCATTTGTTTCGTCAACGGTGCAATACTCGGCATAGCCGCCGCCCGGCACCAGCCCGCAAACATGATCTCCCGGCTTGAACTGCGTCACAGCCGCGCCGACAGCCGCAACTTCACCGGCAATCTCGAGACCGGGTATGTCAGAGGCGCCCGGCGGTGGCGGATAGGCGCCCTGGCGCTGCAGGCAATCAGGCCGATTGACGCCTGCAGCCATGACCTTGACCAACAGTTCTGTCTCGCCTGGAACCGGCATTTCTCGCTCGGTCAGGGTCAGCACATCGGGACCACCGGGTTGACGGATTTCTATTGCACGCATTGATTCATTCTCCTGCTAAGTCTTTTGCCGCAACCTACAACACCGCCCTGTCAATTGCACGGTGCCGCGGGCTCAGGTTATGGTGATGGCAATGCCTGTTGGCACCTCAGCCGAAAGCCAAGCGACAATGAATCAGCAATGAGGTAAGCGCGATGTTTGCAGATGACGACCAGCCCAAACCGAAGCGGCTTCACGAAATCGGATGCGACCTGACATTCCTTTCAGCCGGAGAACTGGAAGAACGAATCGCAGTGTTGCATGACGAAATCGCACGTCTGGAAGCAGACAAGACCTCCAAAACATCTAGCCGAAGCGTCGCAGAGAGCTTATTCAAGTCAAAATAGATCATTCAATGCAGTCATTTATGAAAAATACACTTCAAGGTAAGGTTCGGTTAAGCTTTATAAGTCTTTACTATGAACATCCAGACATTCTGGATTTGACAGCTTGACCTCGGGTCATTCTGTCTGACGCCTCCCTGTTTAACTCTTGAGAGCCGCTGATGCGGCTCTTTTTTTGCTCAGAATTCTGGGTAAAACCCCACCGCGCCGATCGATTGGACTTTCTCCCCGAAAGCGGATCCGGTATCGTCACGGTGCACTCAGGAATGGCGCAAAAGCACCAAATACTGCTTCATATCCGGCATCGAGCGCGGACCAATCAGCACCTTTCCGGCGTTAACCCTTTCTTAAGATTAACCTTGCCGGAAAGTCTTCTCCGGTTCAAACTACAGAGGCTCAGCGAAGATATATGGCGCCGGGCGACAGCCGCCTAACTCAGTATTTTGTAATCAGGAATATACGGCCAATGTCTGAAACCAGCCGCAACACCGTCAATCTCGCAGATCGCATGGCCAATTCGGCCCAGTTCAAGGCGCTTTACGCTGAGGGCATGGGGCTGGTTGAGGAAACCGCCAACTATCTTGATGGCCCAGGCCGCACCGCGTCAAAAGGCTTGCCTCGCATGGCTGGCGTTCTCTATGCGGCAGAGTCGATGCGCCTGACCACACGCCTGATGCAGATGGCCTCCTGGCTGCTTCTGCAACGCGCGGTCAACAATGGCGAAATGAACCGTGATCAGGTGCTGGCCGAAAAGACCAAGGTTCGTCTCGACAGCTTCAATTGCGACCGCACGGCACAGGGCTGGACCGAATTGCCGGAAAGTTTCCGCGATCTGGTCGAACGCTCGTTGCGCATCCAGAGCCGAGTCGCCATGCTCGACCGCGAGATCTATCGTCCGGCCGAAGCCGCCGCACTCAAGCCGGACAACGAAAATTCGGTCCAGGCCCAGCAACACCTGTTGCAGACGGTTTTCAGCAAACGCTGACACCTGCCTGACCACTCCAATTGTCGGCAAGGCCTGCGATCATTCGCGGGCCTTTTTGTATTGCGGCAGCTTGCATTGCGATACGGGCGCAGCGGTGACGATGTTGCAAAGATTTGCCAGACGCAAAAAAGCCCGCCAATTCGGTGGCGGGCTTTTGAAATACGGTGTCTGCCGACCTGATTACAGGTTGAGGCCTTCGAAGCGCTTCTTGAACTTCGAAAGACGGCCGCCACGGTCCAGCATCTGCTGGTTGCCGCCGGTCCAGGCCGGATGCGATGTCGGATCAATTTCAAGGTTCATGGTGTCGCCTTCGGCGCCCCAGGTCGACTTGGTCATGTATTCGGTGCCATTGGTCATGACCACCTTGATCATGTGGTACTCGGGATGGATATTCGCCTTCATCTTACTTGTCCTGCAGTTGGAAGGCCCTGCGCAACGATGCTTGCGGCAATTTGGCCAAATACGTAAATGAAGCCGATGCCAGTCAGGACAACGACTTCCCAATTCGATGGCGAGCCTATACATGAAGGCCCTGTCGATAACAAGGGCCGCGACCGTTTTTGCGGCTCCACGAATGTGCTGAATATGCATAGCAGGAGAAGATGTGGCTGAACAATCCGACACCCCGAAGGCGGCGCGCCCATCAGTACGTCCTCTCGCACGGCTTTACCCCTATGTCCGACGCTATCCCGGCTTGGTGCTTGGCGCCCTGGCATTCCTGTTGTTGGCAGCGGTCACCACATTGAGTCTGCCGATGGCAGTTCGCCGGATGATCGACAATGGCTTTTCAGCTCAGGACGCCGGCTTCATCAACAGCTACTTCTCGATGCTGGCGGCGATTGCCATCATGCTGGCGCTGGCCTCGGCCTGCCGCTACTATTTTGTCATCACGCTGGGCGAGCGCGTGGTGTCCGACATTCGCCGCGATGTCTTCGACCATGTCACCCAATTGTCCGCAGCATTTTATGATGCCAACCGCTCGGGCGAGATTGTCTCGCGGCTGACCGCTGACACCACACAGATCAAATCGGCAGTTGGCGCCACAGCCTCGCTGGCGCTGCGCAACACCATCCTGTGCATCGGCGCCGGCGTCATGATGTTCATCACCTCGCCGCAACTGTCGGCGCTGGTGCTTGGCGCCATCCCGCTCATTGTCTTCCCGCTGGTTGGTTTCGGCCGCAAGGTGCGCAAGCGCTCGCGTGACGCGCAGGACAGCCTGGCCGAGGCCATGACCTTTGCCGGCGAGGCCATTGGCGCGACGCGCACGGTGCAGGCCTTCAACACCGAACAAGCCGCCCAGACGCAGTTCGGCCAGGCTGTGGAGGCAGCTTTCACCGCGGCCCGAAAATCCATCCTGGCGCGGTCCATCCTGACCGGCTTTGCCATCGCGATGGCTTTCGGATCCGTGGTTGCGGTGCTCTGGTACGGCGCCCAATCGGTCCTGTCCGGAGACATCACATCCGGCACACTGGGGCAGTTCCTGCTCTATTCGGTTTTCGCTGCGGGCAGTCTTGGCACTTTGTCCGAGGTCTGGGGCGAACTCTCCCAAGCTGCAGGCTCCGCCGAGCGACTCAGCGAACTGCTGGACGAGGTTCCCGGCATTCAGGCGCCGGCATCGCCAAAGCCGCTGCCCAGCCCTGCGATGGGCGACATCAGTTTTGACAATGTGTATTTCGCCTACCCGGCCCGGCCCGACACCTCGGCGCTCACCGGAACCAGCTTTCACGTTCGTCCCGGTGAAACGGTCGCTGTTGTCGGGGCCTCGGGAGCCGGCAAATCGACACTGTTTTCGCTGATCCTGAGGTTTTACGACGCAACCACCGGGTCTGTGCTTGTCGATCACGTCAATGTCCGTGAAGCCGATCCTGCGGATGTCCGCGCCCGCATCGCCATGGTGCCACAGGATGTGACGATCTTTGCCGGAAGTGTCGGCAGCAATATCGCCTTTGGAAAACCCGGCGCCAGCCAGGCAGAAATCGAATCGGCAGCCCAATCGGCGCAGGCGCATGAGTTCATCATGGCGTTGGACAAGGGCTACGAAACCCCGGTCGGCGAACGCGGCATAACCCTGTCTGGCGGGCAACGCCAGCGCGTCGCCATTGCCCGGGCGATCCTGCGTGACGCCCCTATCCTGCTGCTGGATGAAGCCACATCGGCACTGGATGCGGAAAACGAAACCCTGGTGCAGAAAGCCCTTGAGGGGTTGATGGAAAACCGCACCACCATTGTCATTGCCCACCGGCTCGCCACCGTGCTGCGCGCTGATCGCATTCTGGTGATGGACAAGGGACAGATCGTTGAAGAGGGCACCCACGCCGAACTGGTGGCAAAGGGCGGGCTCTATGCCCGCCTTGCGCGATTGCAGTTCGAGCACGGCGCCGAGGCTCTGTCCCTTGAGGCAAACTCGAGCCTCAAATCCATTGCCAGCCATCCGCTGTAAAAAAATGCTGAACCAGTCTTTGGTAACATTCTTGTGAAGCCCCTCAATTCAGGGTATTGATCGGGCGTTCGTCTGGAAGCCACGCGGGGGACGGGACACCTGACCGCGGGCTATAACAGGAACATTCAGAAGGTGTATCCACTATGCGGAATGACGCGGAGTGGCGGACCCTGCTTTTGGCAGGTGTTTGCTATGCTGTGTGGTTTTTGCTGGTATTTGGGTGGGCTGACATGCCGGACGCATTGCGTGTCCTGTTGCTGATCCCCACCATTACGCTGCATTCATCGCTACAACATGAATTTTTACACGGTCATCCATTCAGGAACCAAAAAATCAATGATCTTTTGATCGCCCCGCCAATTGGAGTGCTGGTACCCTATCTGCGCTTCAAATCCTGCCATCTGACCCATCACATCAACGAAAACATCACTGACCCCTATGACGATCCGGAGAGTTATTATCTCGACGGCGATGTCTGGACGGCGATACCGGCCTGGTTCAAAACCTTGCTTGTTGCCAACAACACGCTTGTGGGCCGTATGACACTCGGGCCGATGCTCGCCACGATCGGGTTCATCCGCAGCGAGTATCGCCGCATCAAACCCGGCGATCGGTCCATCCTTACAATATGGTTGCGTCATATCCTGGCAGTAGCCTTGGTGTTCATGCTGATCGATCGATTTGGCAGCATGCATCCCGCCTCCTATTTCATCGCCGCCTATTTCGGCATGGGATTGCTGATGGTGCGCTCGTTCATCGAGCATCAGGCGGTTGAAAAGGCCAACCAACGCTCGGTGATCATCGAAACCAGAGGCCCGTTGAGCTTGTTGTTTCTCAACAACAACTATCACTCTGTGCACCATGCCTATCCGTCGCTCGCCTGGTACCGTATCCCGGAATTCTTCAGGGAAAACCGGGCCCGCTTCCTGCGCATGAATGGTGGCTACCGCTTTGAAAGCTACTGGGAGGTGTTTCGCCGCTTCGGCTTCCGGACCAAGGAGCCTGTGGCATGGCCGATCGAGGCCCGTCGCAAACGCCGTGGCGACGCCAGATGATGCCTGCTCAGAGCCACGAGGCAGCGCTGTGAGCGGCGCTGCCTCACTGCCGATGTATGACTGGCCGGAAATCCGTCATGCCACTGATGCGGTCTGGACGGCAATCCGCCAGCGACTGTTCGAGCGGGGCATTGACGCGCCTGTGCACCTTGACCGCACTGCCGACCCTGAGCCGCTCTGGAGCAATCCCGACCTGCTGCTGTCACAGACCTGTGGCTATCCCTATGCCAACCGCCTGACGGGCACGGTGGCACTTGTGGGCACACCTGCCCATGCGGTGACCGGCGCGCGCCCAGGCCACTATTTCAGCGCTCTGATCGCCCGCAGGGATCAGCTCCCGGAGCACCTGGGTGAACTGACTGAAAAGCGCCTGGCTTTCAACATGACACATTCGCAATCAGGCTTTGCCGCTCCGGTCCGGCTGCTTGCCGCAGGCGGTCATACATCCCTGCCCGAACCACTGGAAACCGGCGCGCACCGCGCCTCGATCAGGGCTGTGGCCGACGGGTTGGCCGGTTGGGCGGCGATTGACGCGGTCACCTGGGAATTGGCCAGGCGCCACGAGCCGGCAGCTGAAGAATTGGCGGTCTTCGCCACCACCCCGCAGACGCCGGCACTGCCGCTGATCACCAGCCAGCATTATGCCGGACAGGCCAATGCCATCGCTGATGCCGTCGAGGTCGCCATCCTGGGCCTTGAAACAGAAATTCGCGATGCGATTTTGATGACCGGGCTGGTGCGGTTCAAGCCCGCCGACTACGCGCCGCTCGCAGCCCCGTTGCCGGTGCGGGAGGCTTTGCCGGGATTGCACCGCTGACGGTCCAAAATGCTATCTCTCGGTTAGCTTGAGCTCGATGCGGCGGTTGGTGGCGCGAGCCTCGTCGCTGTCGCCATCGGCAATCGGCTGGAATTCACCAAACCCGGCGGCCACCAGACGATTGGCAGGTACGCCATTGGCCACCAGATATTTGACCACCGACGTTGCGCGGGCGCTGGAGAGTTCCCAGTTGTCAGCATAGCGGCCATTGCCCGACAGCGGTACATTGTCGGTGTGGCCGTCAACGCGCAGCACCCAGTTGATCTCATCGGGAATTTCGCGGGCAAGCTCTATGATGGCGCTGGCCAGCTTGGCCATCTGTTCCTGGCCGGCTGGGTTGAGGCTGTTGCCGCCAGATGGAAACAGAACTTCCGACTGGAACACGAACCGGTCGCCCACCACCCGGACATCCTCACGGCTTGAAAGGATCTCCCGCAAGCGGCCGAAGAAGTCGGACCGGTAGCGATTAAGCTCCTGCACCCGCTGGGCCAGCGCAACATTCAGACGGCGGCCAAGATCGGCAATCTTGGTCTGAGTCTCACGGTCCTTGCTTTCGGAAACCTCAAGCGCATCTTCCAGCGCGCCAAGCTGGGTTCTGAGCGCGGAAATCTGCTGATTGAGCAGTTCGACCTGATTGAGAGCCCGCTGCGAAACCTTTTTCTCGGCATCAAGCGTTTCCGACAATGTGCCAATTTTGGCTTCCGCTGTGGCGCTCGCACCGGTTCCGCTGGCCAGCAGTTCCTGCAGCCGCGACCGATCGGATTCTGATTCCGACAGCGAGGACTGGAGATTGGCCAGCGTATCCTCGAGATCCTGCTTTCCCGATCGCTCGAGCGCCAGAAGCTGGGTCAATTCATTGATCTGGCTGTTGAGCCGGTTGAGCACCTGGTCCCGGCCGGAGATTTCGCGCGACAGGAAAAACTGCGCCAGCACGAACACAGTGAGCAGGAACATGATGGCCAGCAGCAAGGTCGACAAGGCATCGACAAATCCCGGCCAGTAATCGACCGTCCGCTCCCGCCGCCGGTTTCGCGCCAGCGCCATCTCCTACTTGTCCCCGATCTTGTCAGCCAGCTTGTCGAGCGTCTCACGCATCCGCCGCGATTCGACCTGTTGCGCCTCGATCCAGTCTCTCAGCATCTGCTGTTCATTGCGCATGTTCTTGACCAGACCCTGAATGCCTTCAGCGAGGCTCGCCATCGCCGCAGTGGTGCGCGGGGTCATTCCGGACTCCTGCGACAACTGTTGCATCCGTTCCGACAGCATCTTGATTTCTTCTGTCGCACCAGCGCCTTCGGCAGGCATCGACATGCCGGAATCAAGATCCGTCATTGTCGACAGCCAGTTTTCCAGCTCGGTGTAAAACCGGTTCTGGGCGCGACCGGCCTGAAGATCGAGAAAACCCAACACCAGCGACCCGGCAAGGCCGAACAGCGATGAGGAGAATGCCGTGCCCATTCCGTCGAGCGGCGCAGACAGCCCGCTCTTCAAGGTCGAGAGCACGTCCTCGGTGCCGCCAGTTCCCGGATCCAGGGACTGGATCACCTGGTTGATTGATCCGATGGTTCCAAGCAGGCCCCAGAATGTTCCGAGCAGTCCGAGGAAAACCAGAAGCCCGATCAGATAGCGCGAGGTGTCGCGGGATTCATCAAGCCGTGTCGCGATCGAGTCGAGAATGGAACGCAATGACGAGGTCGACAGCGCCATTTCCTGGCGGCGGCCAATCAGCGCCCGCATAGGCGCCAGCAGCACCGGATCACGGCCAACTTTCTCCGCGTCGCCCGTGGCACGCAGCGAATTGACCCAGCGGACTTCGGGACGAAGCCTGAGCACATGGGTGAAGACCAGCAGCACCCCGACCCCGAGCACCCCGACGATCAATCCATTGAGACCCGGATTGGCGACAAAGGCTTCCTGAATCTGGCGGTAGAGAATTGCAGCGACAAATCCGGTCAGGATGAGAAATATCATCATGCTCCAAAAGAACACCAGCGGACTCGACAGCTTATGCGGGTCCGCTCCGCTACCGTCTTCGGAGATGCCCCATCCCGACAATGTCAATTTTGCCATGCGTTGTTCGTCCCGGCCTTTGTCCCAAATCAAATGATCAGGCAAACTCTAGCCGATAATATGGCAGAAATGAAAGCATGCTTTCAAAACAAGGCTATGACTGCTGAGCCGCTCATTCAATTGGCTACGCAAAGGACGCCGTATTGCCGTGAACTGATGCATGTACGGTACCGTTCAAATGAATTCATTCGAACGCGACATGCATCAGGCCGTCAGGCGGTCGGAACGGGGCGTTGCACCAGTTCCAGAAGGCCTTTGAGAATGTACTCATTGCCTGCTGCAACCGACTTCGTGCCGAACATGTCGGTTCCGCCAGTCACGTCGGCGACGAAACCGCCCGCTTCGCGGATCAGGATCAGCCCGGCAGCCATGTTCCACGGTTCAAGCGGCTTTTCCCAAAATCCGTCGAGCCGACCTGCAGCCACATAGGCCAGGTCAATTGCTGCCGCGCCCATCCGCCGGATGCCGGCGCATTCGCCCATGACATGGCGCAGTTCAACAAGGAACTTGCCATGATGACCACGTCCAAGATGGGGCACCCCGGTGCCAACCACCGCATCGGACAAGGCCTTGCGGCCTGCGACGCGCAATCGGCGGTCATTGAGAAATGCTCCGCCGCCGCGTTCAGCTGTGTACAACTCATCGGTGGCGGGATTGTAGATGACGCCGGCGACGATGTCGCCATTGCGCTCAAGCGCAATCGAAACCGCGAAATGCGGTATGCCATGCAGGAAATTTGTAGTGCCATCCAGAGGATCGACGATCCAGCGGTGCGCACCATCAGAGCCCGCCACTTCCTTGCTTTCCCCGCTGAGGAAACCATAGGTCGGCCGTGCCCGCGACAATTCGGTCGTCAGGATGGCTTCCGCTTTCTGATTGGCCTGGGTGACAAAGTCAGCCGGGCCCTTGAGCGAGACCTGTAGATTTTGAACCTCGCCAAAATCGCGCGAAAGCGAGCGCCCGGCCTTGAGCGCCGACTGTACCATCACATTGAGAAGGGCAGAACGCGCCATCTATTTCATTCCTTGATGTCGGTGGCCGACTGGCTCAAACGCGCCAGAAGCCGCAGTCGAAAGGCTCAGAGCGAAGCAACGCATGCTTCGCCCGAATGAAGATTCCAGAATGCGCCACAGTCAATTGAAAGCGCGAATGGCACTTTGACATGGTGCAGGGACATTGACGTTCGGATCGACCCATCCGAACGCGGCATGCATCAGTCCGCGCGACGCAGATAGGTCAATTCGTTGGTGTCAACGATCACACGCTCGCCCGATGAGATGAACGGCGGAACCAGAATACGGACGCCATTTTCAAGAATGGCCGGCTTGTAGGAAGACGCCGCAGTCTGCCCCTTTACCACCGGGTCAGCTTCGGCAATCGCCAAAGTGACATGATCGGGCAATGAAATGCCGATCGGACGATCTTCATAAAGCTCGACCGTTACCATCATGCCATCCTGCAGAAAGGCGCGGCGATCGCCAACAAATTCCTTCTGCAGCTCAAGCTGTTCGTAGCTTTCCAAATCCATGAACACCAGGGATTCCCCTTGCTCATAGAGGAACTGAAAATCCTTTTGCTCCAGACGGATACGCTCAACCGTCTCGGACGCCCGAAAACGTTCGTTGAGCTTGGTCCCGTCGAGCAGGTTCTTCATCTCGACCTGATTGAAGGCGCCACCCTTGCCCGGCTTGACGGCATTGGTTTTAACCACGGCCCAAAGGGTCTTGTTGTGCTCAAGCACGTTGCCGGGGCGAATTTCATTTCCATTGATTTTCATGTGAGCGTTCCGCGTCAGCTTGATCCGGGCCGGTTTTCGGCGCCGCTTGGCGGCTTCAAGACCACAAATGGCTCAGCTTTTCAAGTCTGGTGCATACAGCGTTCAAACCGATCCGTCTGAAAGACAACCCGGCCGCACACGGCACAAGCACCAAAATCCCCTGGAAGATGGATATAATGTGCCGCGTCGCAAGCGCGGACAGGACGGCGGCAGCGGCCAAAAATCAATGCTTGCCGAATTGGTTTGCCGCCTCGATCGCCAGTTTTTTCTGGTCTTCGGTCAGTCCCTGATAAAAATCATCGAGTGATCGGTCATTGAATCCCGCGCGTCGCGACAGGATGTACCATTTGCCGGCCTCAACCGGATCGCCCGAGGTGCCGATGGCATTGATGTGCAGCACCGCCATCCGGTTTTGCGCGACCACATTGCCGCGATTGGCCGCCACCTGCATCCAGCGGAAGCCGTTTTCATAGTCCTTGGGTCCGCCAATGCCGTCAATCAACCATATCGCATAGTCCAGCTGTGCCGTATCAAACCCGCCGCGTGCTGCCTTTTCCATGAGTTCGCGGGCCCGTCCGCGCTTCTCGTCCGGGACGCCGGTCGTGTTGCTGTAAATCTGTGCAAGCGCGTATTGCGCATCCGGCACGCCCTGTTCGCTTGCTTTCTCGAAATAGGGCAAAGCCTCGAGGATACCGGCATCGCCGGGTTTCTGGGAAACCAGGATCTGGGCGTGATTGAACTGGGCAAAGGCATTGCCGGCATCAGCCGCCTTTTTCATCAACTCTTCGGCCCTGGGCCGATCAGCATCGACATACTTGCCCTCAAGCAGCATGACACCGTATTTGAACTGCGCGGAAGCATCACCGCTCTCGGCGGCTTGCGCGTACCAGAAGGCAGCATCATTCATGCTGCGCGGAACCCCAAGTCCGGCGGCAAAAAGCTCGGCGAGCAAGGTCTGCGCCGCCGGGTCACCCAATTGCGCGCGCGGAAGCGCCAGTTCCATAGCCGTGAGATAATAGCCACGCTGAAAAGCGCCGAATGCCCGGACTGTCGCATCGGACGGCGCCGTGCTCGAGCTTGCTTCGACGGGGGCGGCGGTCTCGCTCTTGGTGTCCTGCGCCAGTGCAGGGCCGCCATTGAGCACGACCAGAGCAGCGATCAACTGCATCCAGACTGGACGGCGTAACGCAAAAATGGACCGTCGCCGGGTCAGGGCTTCAATTTTGAACATCCGCTGCATTATCGGCCGAAACGTGGCGCTTTTTCGTCGAGCAGAGCGTTGATTTCGGCGACGATGCGCGGCGCTTCCGCAGGATCGGCGAAGACCGCTGATCCAAAGGCGATGAACTCGGCTCTGGTCTGCGCCATATCTTCCACAAAGGCGGTGCTGGTACCGCCCATCAGCACGCAGGGAATCTCGATCATGTCGGCCCACCATTCCGCCAGGGCTATATTCTTGGAATGCGGCTCCGGTTTGATGTCTCCGGCAATCGAGCCGAACATGACATAATCCGGCTGCGCTTCGCCGATTGACAGGGCGGCGTGACGTTCGCGGGCATTACCGCCACCCACGATCAACCCTGGAGCGTGCTGTTTTACAGCTTCGGTCATGGCCGTCGGCCCGACTTCGATGTGCAACCCGTCGGCGCGGACCCGCCCGGCAACCCGCGTATCGCCGGCCACAAGCGCTGCAGCGCCTGCCGCTTGAATGACCGGGATTAGGGCTTCGCACCGTTTCTGGAAACTTTTCTCGTCCAGACTGTGCTGCGGAATAATCACCGAAGCGACATCGCCGCCACGCAGAGCGTCGCCGGTTATTGCTGCCAACTGCGCCGCATCTTCGATATCAGGCGTGACCAGCACGAGACGGCAGCGTTTGATTGAATCTGTCATGGGAATTCCTGTCGAGCCAGCACTGAAAGCCGATATGGCCAAATGATTACAAACGGGATAGACCGGCGCGGCACAAGGATCAACCACTCCGATGATGACTGACCCGATCTTCTACGCTACGGCAATCCCTGCCGTGATCCTTGTCGGCCTTTCAAAAGGCGGATTTGGCGGTGCCATGGCGCTGCTGGGAGTCCCGCTGATGGCTTTGACCATCTCGCCGGTGCAGGCAGTCGCAATCCTCCTTCCAATCCTGATTGTCATGGATATCGTCAGCCTGTGGAGCTGGCGCAGCCACTGGGACAGAAAAACTCTGGTGATCATGTTGCCTGGCGCGCTTCTCGGGATCGCAATCGGTTGGTTCACGGCAGCCTGGGTAACTGTCCCGATGATCAAACTCATAGTCGGGGCGGTCGCACTCTGGTTCGTCTGGCGGTACGTCAGCCAAAACCTGATCTCGTCCCGCAGCGGCGACCAACCAGTTGCACGCGCCCACCAGCCGGCAAGGGGCGCATTTTGGGGCACTTTGTCAGGGTTCACCAGCTTCGTTTCCCATGCCGGAGGCCCGCCCTACCAGATCTACGCCCTGCCGCTCAGGCAGGATCCGAAGACCTACACCGGAACCAGCGTCCGGTTTTTTGCCATTATCAATGCAATCAAACTGGTTCCCTATTTTGCGCTCGGCCAGTTCGACACTACCAATTTGTCGACCTCACTGGTGTTGGCGCCATTGGCCCCGGTGGCGACGCTGGGCGGCGTATACATCGTCAGGCGGATGAAACCGGACATTTTCTATCCATTCATGTACGTGATGGTGCTGCTGGCCGCGCTGAAGCTGATTTGGGATGGAGCGGTTCACCTAATGGCCTGATGACAGCCGGGCGTTGAGGTGATTTGATGCCCGGGACCGATTACCAAACAGGCACAGGAACCAGATCTTGAGCACCAATCCTTACGAGACCGATCTCGACCGCAATGCCGCCAACTATCAGCCTCTGACGCCGCTGGCTCACCTTGAGCGGGCGGCCATCGTTCATCCCGACCATACTGCGATCATCCATGGCGCACTGCGCCTGAGCTATCGGGACTTTCTCAAACGTTCAAAACAGTTGGCCAACGCGCTGACCTCACTGGGAGCGACCAGGGGAGACACCGTTTCGGTGATGCTGTCGAACACCCCGGCGATGCTTGAAGCCCATCACGGCGTGCCCATGACCGGGGCCGTCCTGCATTCGATCAACACACGGCTCGATCCACCGGCAATAGCATTCCAGCTTGATCACGCCGAGTGCAAGATCCTGATCGTTGATCGCGAATTTTCAGGCGTTGTCGCCGAGGCGTTGAGCCTTGCCGAGACAAGTCCGATTGTCATCGATTATGACGACACCGAATATCCTGACGACGCGCCGTTCCCCAAGGGCGCCCGCATCGGCACTCTGGATTACGAGAAACTGGTAGCGGCTGCTTCTGCGCAATTCACTCGCAGCGTGCCGCATGACGAATGGGATTCGGTCTCGCTCAATTACACCTCCGGCACAACCGGCAACCCCAAGGGTGTGGTCTATCACCACCGCGGCGCGGCCATGATGGGCTACTCCAATGTGATCGCTTCAGGCATGGGGCGTCACCCGGTCTATCTCTGGACCCTGCCGATGTTTCACTGCAATGGCTGGTGCTTCCCCTGGACGCTGGGCGTTGTCGGCGGCACTCATGTCTGCCTGCGCTGGGTCCGTGCCAAAGCCATATATGACGCGATCGCTGATCACGGCGTGACCCATTTGTGCGGCGCACCGATTGTCATGTCGGCACTTCTGAATGCGCCCGAAGATGAAAAACGCGATTTTTCCCACACAGTCAGCTTCAACACGGCAGCAGCACCTCCGCCGGAATCCGTACTGGCCGGCATGGCCGATGCCGGTTTCGAGGTGGTTCACCTCTATGGCCTGACCGAGACCTACGGACCCGCCGTCGTCAACGAATGGAAGGCGGAATGGACAGCGCTCGACCATGGCGCCCGGACCACCAAAAAAGCCCGTCAGGGAGTTCGTTATCCGGCGCTTGAAAATCTGGCGGTGATGGATCCAAAGACCATGGAACGAACGCCTGCAGATGGCGAAACGATTGGCGAGGTCATGTTTCGCGGCAATATCGTCATGAAGGGCTATCTGAAAAATCCGGCGGCCAGCGAAGAGGCCTTCCGGGGCGGATGGTTTCATTCTGGCGACCTCGGCGTCATCCATCCCGACGGCTATTTGCAGCTCAAGGATCGCTCCAAGGACATCATTATATCGGGCGGCGAGAACATCTCTTCGATCGAGGTCGAAGACGCACTTTACAAACATCCCGGCATTCTGGCGGCGGCGGTCGTTGCCCGGCCCGATGACAAATGGGGCGAAACCCCCTGCGCCTTCGTCGAGCTTCGGCCTGGTTATAGCCTGAGCGAGGCGGACGTGATCGAGCACTGCCGCGGATTGCTGGCGCGTTTCAAGTGTCCGCGTACAGTAATATTTCAGGAAGTCCCCAAGACATCGACAGGCAAGATTCAAAAATATTTGCTGCGTGACGAAGCCAGAACACTCGGTGGGACGAAATAAAACGGCATCTGCTTGAAGGATGGCCTGGTGTTTCAAACAGCGCAGGCTGCTTTAGAGCATCGTTCTGCTCAAGCGCATGACACTTGAGCGGAGCCTACTCGTTGCAGCGCACAAAAGGCTTGCCCGGCGAAATCCTTTGATTTAGCTTGCTTTTATGACCATGGATACTTTCCAAGCCATCGCCGATCCCAACAGGCGTTACCTGCTGGAAGAGCTGCGCCGCCAGCCCCGGACGGTCAATGAACTGGCCGACGGACTGCCGATCAGCCGCCCTGCGGTTTCGCAACACCTTAAAGCGCTGCTCGAATGCAATCTGGTGACGGTCAGCAGTCAGGGCACACGCCGGATTTATGCTGTCAACACCGACGGCTTTCTACATCTCAATCTATGGATCGATCAGTTCTGGCTTGATGCAGCGCCATTGTGCCGCAGCGGCGTTGTAACTCTTTGAAATGATGCGTGTCGCGTTCAAATCAACTGCAGCTCTGAAAACCATGCTGGTTCACTTGAGCCAGCCGACTCCGGCTTGGTCCCAAACAAAACGGCGCGGGAAAAGCCCGCGCCGTGTCATCTTGGTGTCATGTAAATCTGGTCAATGTTGTGTAGCGGACCGAAGACGTTTGATCTGATCTTTAAGGCGTAGTTTGCGTCGTTTGATGTCAGCAATCATCTCGTCATGGACAGACGGCTGGGCTTGTACTGTCTGGAGTTCAGCCTCCAGATCACCGTGCTTCTTTTCAAGTGTGGCAAGATGAGCATCAATCGACATAAGCGTCTCCTTGGTTGGGATGCGCCGGCGCCGGGACACCGGTGCAAATCACTTGTTGACGTCTGGGAGTGTGCCACGGCTTTTTCCTTTTGTCGAAGGTGATTTCTGTATGGGGATAACTTCCCGTTACACCTGATTGTGTGGTACGAGCGCCGAAACGACAAAAAAGGTCGGGCAAGCGCCGACAGCATGACTGAGACGGGAAAATGGCATGTCCAATCAGGAACAGGCGGAATTGCGTATGTTGGTCGCGCGATTGCGTCATGAACACGAAGACTTCGACGTCGCAATCAACGCCATGATCCAGGTTGGCTGTGACCAGTTGCGCGTTCAACGCATGAAAAAGAAGAAACTCGTGATCAAGGACAAGATCAGCAAGATCGAAGACCAGATCATTCCGGATATCATTGCCTGACCTCGCGGAGCCGCGCATGACCGTTAACCCAACTCCGAAGGTCGCAGTAATCATGGGCAGCCAGTCTGACTGGCCAACAATGAAACACGCCGCCGAAACGCTGGCCGAACTCGGCATTGCCCATCAGCCCCTCATCATCTCCGCGCACCGCACGCCGGACCGCCTGGTTGCCTTTGCCAAGGGCGCACGTGCCGACGGATTCCAGGTGATCATTGCCGGAGCCGGCGGCGCTGCGCATCTGCCCGGCATGACCGCGGCCTTTACACCCTTGCCGGTGTTCGGAGTTCCGGTGGAATCCAAGGCGCTCTCGGGACAGGACAGCCTCTTATCGATCGTACAGATGCCGGCCGGCATTCCCGTCGGCACTTTGGCCATCGGAAAGGCAGGCGCGGTCAACGCCGCCTTGCTCGCCGCAAGTGTGCTAGCTCTCAATGATACCGCGCTGGCTGACAGGCTCGATGCCTGGCGCCAGGCCCGCACCGATGCCGTGGCCGATTTTCCGGTTGATCAGCCATGAGCGCCGAACCGCTCGCGCCGGGCGCCATGATCGGCATCATCGGCGGCGGTCAGCTTGGCCGGATGCTGGCGATGGCGGCGGCACGCCTGGGCTACAAAACCACCATTCTTGAACCCGACGTCCATGCGCCTGCAGCACAGGTTGCCAACAGCCAGATCGTCGCAAGCTATGACGATCCCGAGGCTCTGGAGCAACTGGCCGAATTTTGTGACGTGGTCACCTACGAATTCGAAAACGTGCCGGTGGCAGCGGTGCAATGGCTCGAATCGCGTGTTCCGGTCAGACCCGGGTCGAAAGCTCTCGAGGTGGCGCAGGACCGGCTGCTGGAAAAATCCATGGCGCGAGACCTCGGGGCCGAAACAGCTTTGTTTGCTGCCGTATCGGTTTGGTCTGATCTTGATGGTGCGATCAAAACAACCGGGCTGCCGGCTGTTTTGAAGACCACCCGGCTGGGCTATGACGGCAAGGGCCAGGCAAAACTGGTCCGGCCTGAGGACGCCGAGTCTGCCTTTGCCGCCATGCAAGGCCAGATGGCAATTCTGGAGTCCTTCGTTCACTTCGAATGCGAAGTGTCGGTGATTGCCGCACGCGGTCTTTCGGGCGAAGTTCGCGCCTTTGACGTTGCGGAAAATATTCACCGCAACCATATTCTGCACACCTCGACCATCCCATCGACACTGGGAGCCGAAGCCCGCTCAGAAGCGGTCAGGATCGCCTCAGCAATCGCCGGCCATCTGGATTATGTCGGGGTTTTTGCTGTCGAGTTCTTTGCTGTTCGCGATGGCGAGAGCCACCGCTTGCTCGTCAATGAAATCGCCCCCCGGGTGCACAATTCGGGCCACTGGACGGAAGCCGCCTGCGCAATCTCCCAGTTTGAACAGCACATTCGCGCCATTACCGGCCTGCCGCTGGGTGACCCCGAGCGGCATTCCGATTGCGTGATGGAGAACCTGATCGGCGACGATATCAACCGCGTTCCCCAGATTGCAGCTGAATCCAATTCCGTGCTGCATCTCTACGGCAAATCCGAAGCGCGTCCTGGTCGCAAGATGGGCCATGTCACCCGGATCAGCACGCAAAAATAGCTGTTTTAAACCGCTATCTATCGGGAAATAACTCCCCCGGAGTTGACAGAAAAAGCCCAAGCGGCTACATGCGTGCAACCGATGAGCGCGTCCCTTGGTGGCGCGTTTTTGTTTGAATGGGCGACGTCGTTCGCCCGCATAACCCGCGGATCAGAATAATGAAGATCAAGAATTCGCTTAAATCGCTCAAAGCACGCCACCGCGACAACCGTCTGGTTCGCCGCAAGGGCCGCGTTTACATCATCAACAAGATGAACCCGCGCTTCAAGGCTCGCCAGGGCTGAAGCAGCAGGTCGCTTGGCGATCACTGAAATTTGCATTTGATCTTTGGCGCAGACGGACTAGTTTTCCGTCATGCGCCATTTTTCATTTTTCAGAATCATTCCCCTGAGCCTTGCTGTGGTCCTGACCGCAGGCACGGCCGGAATGCAGGCATTTGCCCAGGCCAAGCCCGAAGCGCTTAAATCAAGCGTCACGGCCAAACCGGCAGTTACCCTCGACTCCCTGTTTTCAGAGCTCAAACGCACGCGCGACGCCAAGCAGGCCAAGCAAGTCAGCGAACGCATCTGGATGCGCTGGCGTGATTCGGGCAGCGCCACCACAAATCTTCTGGTGCAATGGGCAGACAAGGCCATCGCTGACCGGAAAAATGGGCTGGCGCTCGATCTGCTTGATCAGGCCATCGTGCTGATGCCTGACTTCGCCGAGGGCTGGAACCGTAGAGCCACACTGCATTACATGATGGGCAACTACGGAAAATCCATGGCCGACATCGATCGGGTACTCGCGCTTGAACCGCGCCATTTTGGCGCCATCGCTGGCATGGCCGCCATCCTCTCCGACTCAGGGAATGATGAACTGGAGCTTCGAGCCTGGGAGCAGATGCTTGAAATCTACCCGGCGAATCAGCAGGCGCAGAAAAGGGTCGGAGAACTGGCTGAAAAACTCGCCGGCAGCAAAACCTGATCTCTCCCTGAAACTTTCTTCGTTCAAAACCGTATCGCATGGAAGGTGCCCTGCCCTCGCCTTCAACTTAGACAGCGTCGACCCTTCATGTTGTTCCAAAGACCGATCCTCACCACCATGATCTATGTACTTGCCGCCCTATTGCTGCTGATTGCCGGCCTTGCAGCCTTGACCATAGTCAAGTCACGCGAAATCGAGGCCTCGTATCCCCCTGTTGGCGACATGATCGATGTTGGCGGCTACCGGCTTCACGCCGTGCATATCCCGAGGCCCGACACAGCCGATCTGCCGGCGCTGGTGTTCATTCATGGCGCCAGCGGTAATCTCCGGGATCAGATGATCCCCTTCAGGTTCAAACTCGAAGGCCGCGCCGAGATGCTGTTCATCGACCGCCCTGGCCATGGCTGGTCCGAGCGCGGTGGCGCGGAAAACAACACCCCCGACGGCCAGGCCGACGCCATTGCGCGGGCCATGCGTGCCAAGGGGATATCGAAAGCCATCATCATCGGCCACTCCTTCGGTGGAGCGATCACCGCAAGTCTCGCGCTCGACAAGCCGGAGATGATTGCAGGCCTGGTGTTTCTGGCGCCCGCCACCCATCCCTGGCCCGGCGGCATAGCCTGGTACTACCGCCTGACCAGCATGCCGGCGATCGGTCAACTGTTTGCCAATGTGCTGGCTCTACCGGCTGGGCTGACGCGGCTGGAAAGCGGGTCGGCTTGCGTTTTCGCGCCAAACCCGACGCCCGGTGACTACATCACTGAAACCGCGCCGGGATTGGTGCTCAGGCCAAAGGCGTTTCGTTACAACGCCATCGATGTCTCTAACCTGAAACCCTATCTGGCACGCGTTTCGCCGCGCTACACCGAGATCACGGCTCCAACGGTCATAATCACCGGAGACAGTGATTCCGTTGTGCTGGCCCACATTCACTCTGAAGGATTGGCGCGCGACATTGAGGGCGCGGAACTGATCTGGATCCGCAATCTCGGCCACAAGCCGGATCACGTGACGACAGGGCTTGCGGTGCGCGCCATCGAAAAAGTAGCGGGCCGCGACGTGGATCTGAAAGCCGCTGCCGCACTGGCTGAAGCCGCACTGGTCAATGACCATGCCACCTGTTCCGGCGAAGTTTCCTCCGCCGGATAGGTTGCGCTGCAATAATTATTGTCTGGTCAGATGCCGGTCATTCCGTCAGACCCGATATAGGCAATGCGCAGCATATTGGTCGAACCCGGCGTTCCAAGCGGCACGCCAGCCGAAATGATGATGCGGTCGCCCGGCTTGCCGAATTCTTCGCGGAAGGCGATGCGGCAGGCCCGATCGACCATGTCGTCAAGGTCGGTTGCATCCTGGGTCACCACGCAATGCAGCCCCCAGACGACTGACAACCGTCGCGCGGTCTGGATCACCGGTGACAAGGCTATGACCGGCACATTCGGCCGCTCACGCGCAGCGCGCAGCCCGGTATTACCGGACGAGGTGTAGCAAACGATAGCCGACAGATTGAGCGTTTCGGCGATTTGACGCGCCGCCAGCGAAATAGCATCGGCGCCAGTGGCATCGGGCACCGGGCGCTGGGAATAGATGATGCCTGGATAGTTCGGATCGCGCTCGACCTTGCGGGCAATCGACGCCATCATCGTGACCGCCTCGACCGGATAATCCCCGGCAGCGGATTCAGCCGACAGCATCACCGCATCTGCACCTTCAAAGACAGCGGTGGCGACATCGGAGACTTCGGCGCGCGTCGGAACCGACGCGGAAATCATTGATTCCAGCATCTGGGTCGCAACCACCACCGGCTTGCCGGCCTTGCGGCAGGCGCGGGTGAGCTGTTTCTGGATACCAGGCACTGATTCAACCGGCATTTCCACACCGAGATCACCGCGCGCCACCATCAGTGCGTCTGAGAGTTCAATGATCTCATCAATACGTTCAAGCGCCTGTGGCTTTTCGATCTTTGACATCAGGCCGACACGGCCACGGGTAATCTTTCGGACTTCCGAGACATCTTCAGGTCGCTGAATGAAGGACAGCGCAATCCAGTCGACATCATCGACGGCCAGAATAGCGTCGAGATCTTTTCTGTCTTTCTCGGTCAGAGCTCCGCTTTCCAGCAGTGTATCAGGCAGGCTGACGCCCTTTCTGTCGGAAATCTTGGTGCCATTGACCACTGTGCAAGTGATTGAAGTCTTGTCGGATTTCACGGCAATCAATTGCAGCCGTCCGTCATCAATCAACAAGCGGTGGCCCGTCTGAACCGCTTCCAGAATCTCCGGATGCGGGAGGAACACCCGATTTGAATCGCCCGGAACGTCTTTGTTGTCGAGCGTGAAGGTCTGGCCAGCAACGAGGGTCGCTTCGCCATCAACAAATTTGCCGACTCGCAGTTTAGGGCCCTGCAGGTCGGCGAGAATGCCTATCGGCCGGCCGCACTTTGTTTCCACCGCACGGATGCGACTGACCAGTGTCCGCATCATTTCATGAGTTGAATGGCTCATATTGATGCGAAACAGGTCTGCCCCCGCTTCATGCAATTTTTGGATCATCGCTTCGTCCGACGACGCTGGTCCGAGTGTAGCGAGAATTTTTACATTGCGTAGCCGCTTCATCAATTTTGGCTTTCTGGCGCTTCCGGGGCATCCGACAGCTGGACCATCCAACTTCCTTGCCGTCCGGTATCGTATTCCTTGAAACCCACGCGCTGGAATCCGCGAGCAAAGCAGTCCTCGACGCCAACGATGCGGAATTCATTGTCGGCGACACACATATTGATGTCACCGCCCCAGCGACCACCGCCGCCGGCGTCCTCGGCGTAAAGGTAATAGTATCGCGATCCCATCTGCCCCTCAATCAGAGTGGCACAGGAATTGGCGGGGATTTGCCACCAGCCCTCGGTGACCCAACCTTCCTCCGTGCGGTACCCTATTGCTCCGCCGACCAGGGATTGTGTGCCATTGCACACCCGGAAGTCCGCCCGGGCTTCTGCGACGCCGGCAAGCGTCAACGCCCCGACGGTCAGGGATAGGAGCGCGGCAAATTTGGCGATGGTGAAATGGATTTGTGGCAACTCGCGAAACATCAATTCTGGTCAGTCTCCGCTAATGGCTTGTGGGTTGCTTTTTGCGCCGCGAGGCCGTGAAAGTCAACGAATGGCACAAGCCTAAAGTCAAGCTTCGCGCGCTTTCCCGGCAATTATATGCCTCAGGCGAAGAAAGAACCCTATCGCGGCGGTTGCCCGTGGCTAAAGGCTGTGCAATTGATTCCATCCAGTAGAGCATTTCTCAAACCGAGTTCCCAATTCCGCGATGTCCGGCTTTCAGCCCTTTGAAATCATTCCTGGCGACCCAAGCCGCTCGCTTGTGATCCTCGCCGACCACGCGATGAACCGTTTGCCCGCCGAATATGGCGACCTCGGTCTGCCCGCCGCAGCATTTGCACGCCACATTGCTTATGACATCGGGGTAGAAGCGGTTACCCGCAGTCTTTGCACCCGCCTGGGAATTCCAGCCGTTCTCGGCTGCTTCTCGCGTTTGCTGATCGATCCCAACCGCGGCGAAGATGATCCGACCCTGATCATGAAGCTTTCCGACGGGATGGTGATTCCGGCTAACCATCCGCTTTCCGCCGAAGAGCGCGAGCGCCGTCTCGATCTCTTCCACCGGCCATATCATGATGCCGTTTCCACAGTTATTGCCGAGACGTGGCGCAAATCCGGCAAGCCGCCATTGGTCATATCGATGCATTCCTTCACCCATGCCTGGAAAGGTGTGGCGAGACCCTGGCACGCTGGCGTTCTGTGGGACACCGACCCACGGGCGGCACTTATGTTGATAAATCAGCTGGCCGCAGATCCCGCACTGATCGTCGGCAACAACGAACCCTACGACGGAGCGCTCAAAGGCGACACCATGCACCGGCATTGCTCGATGACCGGCATTGCCCACGCCTTGCTCGAGATCCGCCAGGACCTGATTGGCGACGAGGCCGGCATCGAATCATGGGCCAACCGCCTCGCTCCGATTCTTGCCACGCTCGCCGATGTGCCGGAACTGCACGAAATTGAATTGCACGGTTCCCGCGTGATCTGACGTTCGCGCGCCGGGATCTCCACAGGAATGTGATTATTCAACCTCTATTGTGCAAACGCCCTTGACCCGACGGCCGCGTTTGGGCACTTGAAGCATCTTGCAATTGACCCCTCATCTGTCCTTTCAGGAGTGACCCCATGTCTGATGCCGGCGCCGTCGCCCGCGACCAGCTCCGTTCCTTTGTCGAGCGCATTGAACGGCTGGAAGAAGAAAAGAAAACCATCGCTGACGACATCAAGGATGTCTATGGCGAGGCCAAATCAACCGGCTACGATGTAAAAGTGCTCCGGAAAGTCGTTGCCATCCGCAAGCAGGATGCGAACGACCGGTTGGAGCAGGAAGCCATTCTCGACACCTACCTGCACGCGCTCGGCATGGCTCCGGAGCCGGAAGACGCCAGCTAAGACAGCTCGCACGACTGTGCGCGCTTCAAGACTGTGAAGCCATTATGGCCGCTTGATCAGTTTGATTAAGCGGCCAAATTTTTGGGCATGTCTCGGGGACTGCATCAACTTGCTAGCAAGATCCGGCGGTCTATTTCCCGAATCGGGCAACCGCGATGAAGTTGACCGCAGATCCGGTGAACTCATTGTGCGGAAGATCGCCGCCCGGCGCAAAGGCGTTAGCATAAACAACAGTCGGCGCCGCACGCAGCTGGTTGACGACAAACCGTCGGCCCTTGCCAGGCAGCGTCGTCATCTTGTTCACACGCTCCTGCGACAAGGCCCAATTGGAGATCATGGTATCGGTCAGCTTGGGCTCGGTCCGGACCGCCCGCGGCTGCTGATCGGCCACCGCGCTGGCTGTTGGCCGGTCACCTTTGCGCGACGCAGTCGCTGATATCGATGTTGCTTCAAGGCGCGCCCCGCGCTGGACGGGAACCGGGACCTGCTCCAGAGATGCGACCTCAATCGCAGGGACACGATCACCGGCGCGATCTCCAGGCCTGCGGATCGGCAACGGAACAAAATCATCCCCAGAAGGCAATGAGGCGATCTTTGCCGCTGGGGCGGGAGAAAGCTCAGCCGGTTCAGGCGTCACCGCTGCGGTCTCCGTTTCCTGAACGGGCTGCGGCGCGCTAGAAAGCATGCGGGTTTCGATCAGGTCGGGGACCGGCAGATTCGGGACCGGCAACGCGGCCACTTCCACAACGGGGGTTTCCGGAGCAGGCTTGGGAGCCAGAGCCCGTTCAGCCAGCAATTCCGGGATCGGCGCGCGAATAGACGCCAGATCGATTTTGGCCGGAGGGAGTGTTGCGACGTCCGCATTGGCGGCTGCCGCAAACGCCTCTATTTCAGCCTGTGCAGGCAAGATGGGTTCCGGCGGGGCCAATGCAGCCATCACCACCGGTTGTTCGACTGTAGGACGGGCGACAGGCATCGGGCCCCGAGCAGGAAGCGCGAATGCCAGCTCGGCCGGCGGCGCGTTTTCGGCAGACACGCCGGGCAAGGCCGCGACTTCGGTCTGCTGCGGCGCGGCTTTCGGAACTGGAGCCGCTGCGATTGCTTCGGGTTCTTCGTCCTCGTCACCGCCGCCAAACAGTGCGGCCAGCAATCCGCCTGAGCGCTTTTTGTCGGAGCTGGAATTGCCCCCACTGGTCGACACGATTGCTCCACCGCGACGTTTATAGTCAGCCAGGGCAACCTTGTATCCAGGAAGTGGCTTGCCGTCCGGCGGAAGATGGAGGGTCTTGCCGTCCGGGAAGAGCTTGCTGAGTTCCTGCCGGCTCATACGTGGCCAGGCCCGAACACTCGCCACATCAAGATGGACGAAGGGCGATCCTGATTTTGGATAATAGCCCACGCCACCGCCCTGAACTTTCATGGCAGCGTTACGAAGTGTGGTGAGTTTCACGCCAGGGATATAAAAATCCATCGCCCTGCCGACCATGTGCTGGCTTTTCTTGGCCTGGCCGCCGCGGGTCCGGCGCAGCATGTCATTGGTGGCAGGCGAGCGGTAGGCTGAAATCACATTGATATAGTCGCGCCCACCTACCCTGTTGTAAACTTCCCAGACAAGGTCAAACAGTCGCGGATCCATCTTGGTCGGCTCATTGCGCCGCCAGTCCCGCAGAAAACGGTTGAGTTTGTTCAAGCCAGCCTGATCGTATTTTCCATTGCGTTTGAAAACGATCTCGGCTTTTTCCTTGGTGTGAATGTAATAGAGCTTGAGCGAGCGCGTCTCCGACGACGCGCCGACGGTTGTCGCCAGTCCGGCAGACGCCGCGATCAGCACCAACAAGAAAATCCGCAATACCGCCGACAATACAGCAGTCCGCGACTGGCCCCACAGGCGTACACCCGAAGACCATGTGGCCCATACCAAACCTGAATTCGTTGTCATTATCGCCAAAGCTGTCCCCGAACGCCGGAAAAACCGTGATCAATCACCATCTGGTGACCAAATGCGGTGACACAATGGCAAACCGGCCATGTATCGCTGCTCAGCCTTTTATAGTGAATAATCACTTAACAAGGAATGAAGCAGATCAAACCGGAAACAGGTTTTTTTTAATCCATCAGGATTGTCGCTCAGGCGGCCTCGCGGTCGGGATCATCGGGATTTATCGCGTAGTCCTTGAGCTTGCGGTAGAGCGTTGACCGGCCAATACCGAGGCGGCGGGCGACTTCACTCATCTGTCCGCGATAAAATGACAAGGCGAAGCGGATGAGTTCCTCCTCGACTTCAGCAATCGGACGCACTTCACCCTCCGGCGTCACCGCGTTGACCGCGGGCACACCGGCACCGATGGGTGTTATATGCTCCGGGCTGGCGGCCGGATCGAACGTCGCCAGATCCACGGCCCGGGCTTGCTCCAGTGGGGCTGCCACTGCGGATCGCAATTCAGCCCAAGCGCGAGGTTCTGCCGCACTGTCGGGCACCGAAAGACTGTATCCCGGAACCTGCGCTGCTATCTGCGGGAAAAGATCGACCGTCAGCGTCTCGCCGTCGCACAAGACAATCGCCCGGTGCATGGCGTTTTCCAGCTCGCGTATGTTGCCCGGCCAATCGTGGGCAGTGAGCAACGCCATGGCGTCGGGCGCGACGCTGCGCAGGCGGTTGCCGCCGATCACATCCGAAAACCGCTTGGCGAAATGGCGAACCAGTTGCGGGATGTCTTCCTTGCGCTTGCGCAGCGCCGGAACATGGATCGGGAACACATTGAGCCGGTAATACAGATCCTCCCGGAAACGGCCAGCCTTGACCTCGGCAATCAGATCCTTGTTGGTCGCCGAAATCAGCCGGATATCCACCTTTTTCGACAATCGCGCCCCAACGGTTTCAATCTCGCCCAACTGAACCGCACGCAACAGTTTGACCTGAATTTCCGGAGGCAATTCACCAATTTCGTCGAGAAAGAGCGTGCCGCCATCGGCTTCGGCGAATTTGCCGGCATGACTCTCGGTGGCGCCAGTAAACGCACCCTTCTCGTGGCCGAACAGGATACTCTCAACCAGGTTTTCGGGGATTGCGCCGCAGTTGACAGTCACGAATGGCTTGTTGCGCCTGTTGCTTTCAGCCTGAATGGCATGCGCGATCATTTCCTTGCCCACCCCGGATTCGCCTTCTAGAACGACCGGAATGACGGATGCCGCGGCGCGGCGTCCAAGCGAAATTACCCGCTCCATGGCCGGGCTGGCGGCGACGATATTCTGGAAACCTGCGTCTTTGCGGGAAGGCTTTGGCACTGCGCCGATCCGTGATGTCTTGAGCGCATTGGACAGTGACAATCCCAGTCGCTCCGGGGAAACCGGCTTGACCACAAAGTCAAACGCCCCCGCGCGCATCGCCTTGACCACTGTCTCAATACCGCCCTGGCCGGTCTGGACAATGACGGGCACCGAGATACCGGCCGTGCGCATATGCTCCAGCACTTCCAGGCCACCCATATCGGGCATCATCAGGTCGAGCACGACCACATCAACCGTCTTAGCGGGATCGGTCAGCCGAGCCAGCGCCGTGCGCCCGTCCTGAAACAGTTCTGTCTCATACCCGGAGCGCTCAGCCGCTGCCTTGAGCAAGCGGCGCTGAACCGGATCGTCATCGACTATTAGTACACGATTGGACAAGGGTCTTGTTCCTCACTCCCGATGTTGCGGGCAACGGACTTTCGTCATGACCCAAGGTTGCCAGAAAAGGCTGAAAATGGGATTTCGAGAAATGATTGCATTTTAATCGCCGCTGCCAGTAAAACCGGAATGTCGCTTTGCCTGTCCCGTCATCGAAAGTGAGTGCCCACATGCCGAAATCAATTCTGGACCATGCGCCTGTCCACGCACCCGCGACATCCCGGGGACCGGATGCTGCCTTGGGTCAGTTGCCCGTATGGAATCTCGATGATCTTTACTCAGGGCCGGAAGCGCCCGAATTCAAGTCCGACCTCGCCGAAGCCCTAAGCCGCGCCGAAGCCTTCGAAGCGCGCTGGAAAGGCCGGATCACCCAAGCCGCAATGACCTCCGGAGATGAAGGGTTGGGTGCAGCGATCGAGGCCTATGAACAGCTCGAGGAATTGATGGGCCGGATCATTTCCTACGCCGGACTGGCCTATTTTTCCGACACGTCAGACTCAAAGATCGCCAAATTCTACGGCGATGTGCAAAGCGCGATGACGGACGCCAGCGCACATCTTCTGTTCTTCGCGCTGGAACTCAACCGAATCGAAGACTCGGTAATCGAGGACAGTTTAGGCCGCGACACCCGCGCCGCGCGCTACACTTCCTGGATCCATGATCTCAGGCTCGACCGGCCCTACCAGCTTGAAGACCGCATCGAGCAATTGTTCCATGAAAAGTCGATGACTGGCCACACCGCCTGGAACCGGTTGTTCGACGAGACCATGGGCAGCCTCGAATTCATCATAGACGATGAAAAGCTGCCTCTCGAAAACACGCTGTCTCTGCTGCAGGATGCTGATGGTGCCAAGCGAAAGAAAGCCGGCCAGGCGCTGGCAGCGACGTTCAAGGAAAATTTGCGTACCTTCACCCTGATTACCAACACGCTGGCCAAGGACAAGGAAATCTCCGACCGCTGGCGCGGCTTCGAAGACATCGCCGACAGCCGCCATCTGGCCAACCGGGTCGAACGGCCGGTGGTTGACGCGCTCGCCCAGGCTGTGCGCGAGGCTGCGCCGCGGCTGTCGCATCGTTACTACGCGATGAAAGCCCGCTGGCTTGGCCTTGAAAAGCTCGAGTTCTGGGATCGCAACGCGCCGCTTCCCGAAACACCGCTTGAGACCATTTCCTGGGATGAGGCCAAGAACACGGTGCTGTCCGCCTACCATGGCTTTGCGCCGGAAATGGCCGACATCGCCCGTCGTTTCTTTGACGAACGCTGGATTGATGCACCCAGCCGTCCCGGCAAGATGTCTGGCGCTTTCGCCCATCCGACCGTGCCTTCGGTTCATCCCTATGTGCTGGTCAATTATCTGGGCAAACCGCGCGACGTGATGACGCTGGCTCACGAGCTTGGCCATGGCGTGCATCAAGTATTGGCCGGCGACCAGGGTGCGCTGATGTCCTCGACGCCGCTGACCCTGGCCGAAACCGCCTCGGTATTTGGCGAAATGCTGACCTTCCGCGCCCTGCTCGAGCGCACCTCCGACCGCCGCGAGCGCAAGGCCATGCTGGCCCAGAAGGTCGAGGACATGATCAACACCGTGGTCCGCCAGATCGCGTTTTACGAATTTGAGCGCCGGGTCCACACCGCACGACGCGAAGGCGAACTGACGTCTGAACAACTCGGCAAACTCTGGCTTGACGTTCAATCGGAAAGCCTGGGACCTGCGGTTGAATTGTCAGAGGGATATGAGACATTCTGGGCCTATATCCCGCATTTCATCCACTCGCCATTTTACGTCTATGCCTACGCATTTGGCGATTGCCTGGTCAATTCGCTCTACTCTGTCTACGAAAAGTCTCCCGAAGGATTCCGCGACCGCTATTTCGACATGCTCAAGGCTGGCGGCACCAAGCATCACTCGGAGCTTCTGGCGCCCTTCGGCCTCGATGCCTCCGATCCCGGCTTCTGGAACCAGGGCCTGTCGATGATCGAGGGCATGATCGATGAGCTGGAGGCGATGGACAGCTGAGCCATCTGATTTCGCTTTATTGTAACAGCGAAGTATGATTTACGCCGCCGCTACCGCCGCAGACGGCTGCAGCGCTTGTTAATGGAGCGAATGGCATGACCCAGCAGGATTATCCCGTCTATGGCGACATCACCGGACCGATCGTGATGATCGGGTTCGGATCGATCGGACGCGGCACGTTGCCGCTGATCGAGCGTCACTTCAAGTTCGACAAGAGCCGGATGGTTGTCATCGATCCGCGTGAAGACGCCGGAGACATGGAAATCCTTGCCCAGCACGGCATCAGGCACATCAAGGCCCATGTCACCAAGGACAATTACAAGGACCTTCTGAAACCTCTGCTGACCGAAGGCGAAGGCCAGGGTTTTTGCGTCAATCTCTCCGTTGATACCGGCTCGGTTGATCTGATCAAGCTCTGCCGCAAGCTCGACGTTCTCTACATCGACACGGTGATCGAGCCATGGCTCGGCTTCTACTTCGACAAGAACATGAAAAACTCCGAGCGCACAAACTATGCGCTGCGCGAGACCCTGCGGCACGAGAAGAACAAGAACCCTGGCGGCACCACGGCCGTTTCCACCTGCGGCGCCAACCCAGGCATGGTCTCGTGGTTCGTCAAGCAGGCGCTGGTCAACCTCGCCAACGATCTGAACGTCAAGTTCAAGGAGCCCGACCAGCACGATCGCGAAGGCTGGGCCAAGCTGATGAAGAAAGTGGGCGTCAAGGGCGTGCATATCGCCGAACGCGACACGCAGCTGAGCAAGACGCCAAAGCCGCTCAACGTGTTCTGGAACACATGGTCGGTCGAGGGCTTCATCTCTGAAGGCCTGCAGCCGGCTGAACTCGGCTGGGGCACCCATGAAAAATGGATGCCGAAGAACGCCAAGAAGCACAAGAAAGGCTGCAAGGCCGCAATCTATCTTGAACAACCCGGCGCCAACACCCGCGTGCGGACCTGGTGCCCGACTCCCGGCCCGCAATACGGCTTCCTTGTCACCCACAATGAATCGGTCTCGATTGCCGATTACTTCACGGTCAAGGACAAGAAAGGCGACGTCTCCTATCGCCCGACCTGCCATTACGCCTACCATCCGGCCAATGATGCCGTGCTGTCGCTGGATGAGATGTTCGGAAATGGCGGCACCGCGCAACCAGTGCTGCATGTGCTCGACGAACACGAACTGGTCGAGGGGCTCGATGAGCTCGGCGTGCTGCTCTATGGCCACGACAAGAACGCTTACTGGTATGGCTCGCGCCTGTCGCTGGAAGAAACCCGCCGCCTCGCCCCCTATCAGAACGCCACCGGCATGCAGGTGACGTCGGCTGTTCTGGCCGGCATGGTCTGGGCGCTCGAAAACCCGAAGGCCGGTATCGTCGAGGCCGACGAGGTCGACTACAAGCGCTGCCTCGAAGTGCAATCGCCTTATCTCGGCCCGGTCGAAGGCCACTACACCGACTGGACCCCGTTGACCGGTCGTCCCGGACTGTTCCCGGAAGACATCGACGAGTCCGATCCCTGGCAGTTCCGCAACGTTCTGGTGCGTTAGACTGACCACGAACAACAACACCCGGACCGGCCGTCAGGCCGGCCGGAATGCCGCCGCCTTGCTTTCGCCGTGCTGGCGCGGCATTCTTACATCGTAAGAATCGTATTGATGACAGCTCGAGGGAAGCACGCGCCATGAAACTGCACCGCATCATCGCCATTGGCGCTCTCGCCGGCCTTTTGGCCGCCTGCCAGTCAGCGTCCTACAGCCCGCGCCCGATGGCCGTGCAACCTCAGGGCATAGAAGGCCAGTGGGTTGACCCCAACGGCATCATCTCGAGCTTTTCAGCCGGTCGCTTCGAGACCCGCACAACCGATACCAATTCGCTTCTGGCGGAAGGATCGTATCGTCACGTATCCGACCAGATCGTCGAAATCGAACTGACTTCACTGCTGCGTCAGACCACATCAAGGGTAAATTGCGCACTTGCTGGCCAATCCCAGCTCAACTGCACTTCCTCAACAGGCGCACAGTTCACCTTGGTTCGCCGCATCTAGAACGTTTCGGGGTTGAGTTGAACCGTGACGCGCTCCGGGCAAGCAAGCACAGGCACCAACGATGACCAGCCATTTCGATGATCGTGAAACCCGCACGCCCGACGCGCGCGAGCAGCAAACATTCGAGACCCTGCGGACCCTGCTGAGCCGCAGTCTTGAGCGGCTCCCGGCCCTTGATGCCTGGCTCGGTCATCCCGACCCCGAAAAACTCGTGAACAAGGCGGCCTTGGCGACACTTCCGGTGTTGCGCAAACCCGACTTGATGCAGATGCAGCACGCCAATCCGCCCTTCGGCGGGCTTGCCGATCCGGAGGCCTTGAAGGGCAACCGTGTGTTCATGTCACCGGGACCGGTGTGGGAACCGCAAGGGCTTGGCGTTGATCCCTGGGCTTCGGCCCGCGCGCTGTTTGCTGCAGGCTTCCGGGCTGGTGACATGGTTCACAACAGCCTTGCCTATCACATGACCCCGGGTGGCTTCATTCTCGATGAAGGCGCCCGTGCCCTGGGATGCCTGGTGTTCCCCGCAGGCGTCGGCAATACCGAAGCGCAAGTCGATGCAGCTTCGAAGCTCAAGCCGTCGGGGTTCACCGGTACACCTGATTATCTCAAGACAATTCTCGAAAAGGCCGACGAACTGGGCCGCGACATGTCTTCGATAAAACGGGCGCTGGTCTCTGGCGGCGCGCTGTTTCCATCCCTGCGACAATATTACACTGACCGGCATGTGTCGGTGCTTCAATGCTATGCAACTGCCGATCTGGGAGTTATCGCTTATGAAAGCGCTGACGCCAATGGCGCGCCGCACCCCGGCATGATCGTCAATGAGGATATGATTGTCGAAATCGTCCGCCCCGGGACCAATGATCCCGTCCCCGAAGGCGAAGTCGGCGAACTCGTCGTCACCACGCTAAACCCCGGCTATCCGCTGGTCCGCTTCGGAACCGGAGATTTGTCGGCGATCCTGACTGGCCTGTCGCCCTGCGGCCGGACAGGTCCGCGAATTCAGGGCTGGATGGGCCGCGCCGATCAGCGAACCAAGATCAAAGGCATGTTCGTCGACCCCAAGCAGGTGTCCGAAGTGCTCAAGGCGCACCCTGAAATCGCCCGCGCGCGGCTGGTCGTCGGCCGGTCAGACGATGCCGACACGATGACCCTTATGGCCGAGCCTGTTCCGGGTGCAACACCGGAAGCTGCAGCAATCGAGGCAACTCTGGCTGCCATCACCAAGCTGCGCGGCAAGGTCGAGATCACTCCGCCCGGAAGCCTTCCCAACGATGGCAAGGTAATAGCTGACGAGCGAGATTATTCAGCCTGAAAACAGCCGGATTTCGGGTGATCCTGGCGCTTGGCTCTTGATGTTCACCGCCGATAATGAAACCATCGGGAAAAGTCTGCTGCGTACTCCGAAGTTTGGATTGCCAGTGAACTGGGAACATCGAAACCGGGAGCCATTCCATGAACACACTCATCAAACGCGCGCTTATGTCCGTATCGATACTGGGACTGAGCTCAGGCGCGGCCTTTGCAGATTACACATTGAATATCCTGCACATCAATGACTGGCACAGCCGCATCGAATCCAACAACAAATATGAATCCACCTGCTCTGCAGATGACGAAACCGAAGGCAAGTGCTTCGGTGGCGCGGCTCGACTGGTGACTGCCATCGCCGATCGCCGGCAGGCGCTTGAAGGCGGCAATGTTTTGCTCCTCAACGGTGGCGATAATTTTCAGGGTTCGCTGTTTTACACCACCTACAAGGGCACGGTTGAAGCCGAGTTCCTCAACCAGATGAAATTCGACGCCATGACCGTGGGCAACCATGAGTTCGACGACGGCGAAGATGCGCTGGCCCCCTTCCTCGACGTCATCGAGTTCCCGGTACTGTCCGCCAACGTGGCCGCCAGCGCTTCCTCCAAAGTCGGCGACCGGATCAAGCCTTCGATTGTTCTGGAAGTCGGCGGCGAAAAAATCGGCATCATCGGTGCAGTGACCAACGACACGCCTGATATTGCCTCCCCCGGCCCCAACATCCTGATTGCCGATGACATCCTGTCGATCACAGCCGAAGTCGAAAAGCTCCAGGCCATGGGCGTCAACAAGATCATCGCCCTGACCCATGTCGGTTACGTCCGCGACAAGGAACTGATCGCCCAGATCCCGGGTGTCGACGTGGTCGTCGGCGGCCACTCTCATTCCCTGTTGTCCAACACCGACGACAAGGCTGAAGGCCCCTACCCGACGATGATCGACAATCCCGAGGGCTACAAGGTGCCGGTGACACAAGCCGCCTCCTACTCGAAATACCTCGGCGAGTTCTCGGTGACTTTCGACGACAATGGCGTGGTCAAGGAAGCAAAGGGCGATCCATTGCTGCTCGACAACTCGATTATCCCCGATGAAGGCGTTCTCGCCCGCATCAAGGAACTCGGCGCGCCGATCGAAGAATTGAAAACCACAATTGTTTCGGCATCCACCAAGGATATCGACGGCAGCCGCGACACCTGCCGTGCCGGTGAATGCGAAATGGGCAATCTGGTGGCTGACGCGATGATCGACCGCGTTGCCGATCAGGGCGTCACCATCGCCATTCAGAATGGTGGCGGACTGCGTGCCTCCATTGATTCAGGCGAAATCACCATGGGTGAAGTCCTTGGCGTGCTTCCGTTCCAGAACACGCTGGCAACATTCCAGATGAAGGGTGCCGACATTGTCGCAGCACTCGAAAACGGCGCCAGCCAGATTGAGGAAGGCGGCGGTCGCTTCGCACAGGTGGCAGGCCTTCGCTACACCTTCGACAAGGATGCCGAAGCGGGTTCACGGATTGTCTCCGTCGAGGTCAAAAAGGGTGATGGCTTCGAGCCTATCGATCCGGAAACAGTCTATTCGGTGGCCACCAACAACTATATGCGCGGCGGCGGCGACGGCTATTCCATCTTCAGCACGGCCGGCATGAACGCCTATGACTTCGGCCCCGGTCTTGAACAGGTGGTCGCTGACTATCTTGCCAAGAACAACCCCTACACACCCTACACCGACGGCCGTGTGATGGCCGCCGCAATGAAGCCGATGACCGAAGCAACTCCGGCTGCAGAGGAAGCGGCTCCTGCGGTTGATGCAGAAGCAGCTCCAGCTGAACCAACCATCCAGATTCCCGAGCCGCTGCCTGGCTCGAAGGACCTGACCACCTCCGCACCGATGATTTCCGAGGAAGCCGCGCCGAGCGAAGACGCGACGATGACCAAGGAAGCACCGGCTGACGCAGCAATGACAGGCAAGGAGCACATTGTGGCTTCCGGCGACAACCTGTGGGACCTGGCCAAAACCTATTATGGTGATGCCAATATGTGGAACATGATTGCGGAAGCCAATCCATCGGCGAATCCGAAAAATCTGGTGGTCGGCGAAACGCTGTCCATCCCCGCCAAGTAAGGCAGGTTTCAATCCGACATGTGCAAGGGCCCGGTTTTCCGGGCCCTTTTGCGTTCGTGGAAAGATTGATCTCCGATCCGCAGGTGATTGATTTGTCTGCCCGCGTCTCTATGTTCCCAAACAACACTGATGTAACCCCGCGATACAAACGAAATGGACGCTACCTTGAACACCCGTGTGAACCTGTCTGACGAGGCCAGCCGTGCAGTGGGCAAGCTGCCGCCCGAACATCCGCCAGTCAAAATCCAGAAAGTTGGCGTCCTGCTTGTCAATCTCGGCACGCCCGACGGCACCGATTACAAATCCATGCGGCGCTATCTCAAGGAGTTCCTCACCGACAAACGGGTGATCGAATGGTCGCGCTTCTTCTGGTACCCGATCCTGTTCGGCATCGTGCTCAACACAAGGCCCGGACGGGTCGGCAAAGCCTACGAGACGATCTGGAACAAGGATCTCGACGAAAGCTATCTGCGGACCTATACCCGCAACCAGGCTGACAAACTCGGCGCAACGCTGGCATCACATCCTTCGGTGATGGTCGACTGGGCAATGCGCTACGGCCAGCCGTCAATTCCGGACAAGTTGCAGGCACTCAAGGATGCCGGCTGTGACCGCATCGTGCTGTTTCCGCTGTACCCGCAATATGCCGCTGCCACCACCGCAACCGTCAATGACAAGGCATTTCAGGCCTTGATGGACATGCGCTGGCAGCCTGCACTGAGAACCGTTCCGCCCTATCATGACGATCCGGCTTACATCGACGCAATTGCCCAGTCCATCGAGACCCATATCGCCGGTCTCGACTGGGAACCGGAAATCGTGCTGACGTCCTTCCATGGCATTCCAAAATCCTATTTCCTCAAGGGCGACCCCTATCACTGCCAATGCCTGAAAACCGCGCGACTGGTGCGTGAGCGGCTGGGCTGGCCAAAGGAAAAACTGATGCCGACGTTTCAGTCGCGCTTCGGTCCGGAAGAGTGGCTCCAGCCTTACACCGACAAAACGGTTGAAAAGCTGGCCCAGGATGGCGTGAAGCGCATAGCGGTGATCAATCCCGGCTTCGTGTCCGATTGCCTGGAAACACTTGAGGAAATCGCTGTCGAGGCCGCTGAATCGTTCCATGAGAATGGTGGCGAGAAATTCAGCCATATCCCCTGCCTCAATGATTCCGAGGGCGGAATGAAGGTGATCGAAACCATAGTACGGCGCGAGTTGCAGGGCTGGGTCTGAGCCCGCCTGATCAACGCGCGAAGCCAGCAGTCCGGCGAAATGTGCGAAGATAGTGAGCCCGGCAGATGGATAAGTCTTGCGGGACTGACCAGCGGTGTGGAAAGGTCCGCAAAAATCAGAATTTGAGGCTCAGGAGGTCTAAGGTATGTTGGGACTGGATATTACGGTCATTGTCGTCGTTGTCATTGCAATTCTGGTTCTGTTTTCCGGAATCAAGACCGTGCCACAAGGCTTTGCCTTCACAGTCGAACGGTTTGGCCGCTACACCAAGACGCTGACACCGGGGCTGAACATCATTGTCCCTTTCGTCGACCGCGTCGGCCGCAAGATCAACATCATGGAGCAGGTGCTAGACATCCCCACCCAGGAAGTCATCACCCGTGATAATGCCTCGGTTTCTGCCGACGCGGTTTCGTTTTATCAGGTGCTTAACGCTGCGGAGGCCGCCTATCAGGTTTCAAACCTTGAACAGGCGCTGCTCAACCTGACCATGACCAACATCCGCTCGGTGATGGGATCGATGGATCTTGATGAGCTGCTGTCCAATCGCGACGCCATCAATGACCGATTGCTGAAAGTCGTTGATCAGGCAGCCGCGCCCTGGGGCATCAAGATCACCCGCGTCGAGATTAAGGATATCGCCCCGCCAGTGGATCTGGTCGAAGCCATGGGCCGGCAGATGAAGGCCGAGCGCGAAAAGCGCGCGGATATCCTGGAAGCCGAAGGCTCGCGCAATTCACAGATCTTGCGCGCCGAAGGGGCCAAGCAGTCCGCCATTCTCGAAGCCGAGGGCCGCAGGGACGCTGCGTTCCGTGACGCAGAGGCCCGTGAACGCCTCGCCGAAGCGGAAGCCAAGGCGACGACAATGATGTCGGTCGCCATCTCCGAAGGCGACGTCACCGCAATCAATTACTTCGTCGCGCAGAAATACACCGAAGCGCTTGGACAGATGGCCTCGGCACCCAACCACAAGGTCATCCTGATGCCGCTGGAAGCCTCTTCGTTGATCGGCTCATTGGGCGGCATCGGCGCGATCGCGCAGGAAGTGTTCGGCAAGGATGGCGGTCCGTCAGCGCCCAGCCAGCCCCGTGCGCCTGCCCAGCCGCCGCGTCAGCCCCGCAGCAGCACGATACCAGGCTTTTCAACAGGTTCTGACACGGAGCGGGACGCATGATTGCCGGACTGGCTGCAGAACTAGGTCCATGGACCTGGTGGATTGTCGGCTTGATCCTGCTCGGGCTGGAAATCCTGATCCCGGGCGTTTTCCTGCTCTGGATCGGATTGGCCGCGATTGTGGTCGGAGCAGTATCATTCCCGTTGTGGGGGTCGGAAATCTGGGGCTGGCAATTGCAGCTCCTGGTTTTCGCTGTTCTGGCCATAGCCTTCGCCTTGGTCGGTCGCCGGATCGCGGGATCAAACACTGAAAGCGACCAGCCGATGCTCAACCGCCGCGTTGAAGGCCTTGTCGGCAGAACGGCAACACTGGAAGAGCCCATCGCCGAGGGCAAGGGCCGCATCCGGCTTGATGACACGACCTGGATCGTCCAGGGACCGGACATGCCAGCGGGAGCCCGCGTGCGCATTATTGCGGCTCAGGCGGGCGGTCTGACAGTCGTACCTGCCTGAACCACGTTTTTGGAAACGGGCTTCAGGCCACACCGATCCTGAGAAGATCATGGAAATGCACGATGCCGATCGGAGACAAATTCTGATCAGTCACCATCAGCGCACCGATGGAATTCTTGTTCAAGATGGCCATTGCCGTGCTGGCTAGCGCCGTTGGCGCGATGGTCTTCGGCTGGCTCGTCATGATCACGTCAATCGGCTGATCAACCAGATTTTGCCCCAGATTACGGGCCACGTCCCCATCGGTAACAATGCCGATCAACCGCCCATCCGGCCCGGTAACCCCGACACAACCGAATTTGCACTGTGAAAGCCTCATGATGGCTTTCTGCGCCGGCGTGCCTGACGGTACCAGCGGCACAGATTCGCCTGTATGCATCACATCAGCAACATGTGCCAGCGTCGCACCAAGCTGCCCGCCCGGATGGAAGGCGTGGAAATCGCCGGCGGTAAAGCCCTTGGCTTCCAGCAGTGCAACCGCCAATGCATCGCCCAAGGCCAATTGCATCAGTGTCGATGTGGTCGGCGCCAGGCCATGCGGGCAGGCCTCCTGCTCACGCGGCAGCAGCATCACAATGTCTGCCTCCCGTGCCAGTGTGGATTTGTCACCGGCGGTAAACGCCACCAGCGGTATCTGGAACCGGCGCGAATAGGCAAGAATGCCCTTGAGTTCGGCGCTTTCTCCGGACCAGGACAAGACGATGATCGCATCATCCCGCGCGATCATTCCCAGATCACCATGGTTGGCTTCCGCCGGATGGACAAAATGTGACGGTGTCCCCGTCGAAGCCAGTGTCGCGGCAATCTTCGCGCCTATATGGCCGCTCTTGCCCACACCGGTGACAATCACCCGGCCGGTGATTGCCCCAAGTGCTTCAACCGCTTGCACGAACGGCGCCGCCAGCCCGTTCTCCAGGGCGACAGCGAGCGCATCCAGACCGCTCTTTTCTGTCTGGATGGTACGTCCCGCAGAAAGCAGGATCTCTTGGGTTGGATAGTTTGCCATGATCTTCTTCATATTGCGGGAATATCGCGTTGCCGTGGCTGTGTCCATCAAGCACATGATCAATCGGGCAAAGGGCCGGATGGAAACCTTGCGTTAACCACAAGTGTTTACGGTTTGACAAGATTTTGGATGAGATCCGGACCCGATCACGCATGCGCAACCGCACCCACAAGACACAGGCAAGACCGGCAGCGCAGCGCGCAGGCTGCAGCCTCGGCATATCCACAATCTGTCTTCTTTCTGCGATCACCATGGCACAGGCGCAGTCTGCCAGCGAGACTTACGGTTTGCGCGGTACCACCACGCAGGATTCCACGCCGCAATCAAGAGCGGCTGCAACCCTTTATGGCGCTTTGCCAGCCAGCAGCAGCGACGCCAATACTCCATCGGCAATCGAAGATCCGGACGATGTCAGCGCGAACGACACGACCTCGCAAACTGGCGCGCAAACGGACGTGTCCGGAAATCCCGTCGAGCCGGCGACCCAGGAGCTGACCGGATCCATCGGTTCTGCAACCCAACTGAACCAGGCCGACCAGGACTATGCTGAAAGTCTCGGATCCCAGAACCCCCGGATTGGTACAGTTGACAATCTGCCTGTCGGTACGGATTCCGATGCATTCGCGGTGCCAGGGTTTATGATTGGATCACTGACATTGCGGCCGACACTCGAGCAGCGAGTGGTTCGGGAATCCGTCAGTAATGGTCCGGTCAAAACCAGCCGGACTTACAGCGAGACAACCTTGTCCGGAACACTTCAATCAGACTGGGCACGGCATCAACTTGCCATCGACGGATCGGCGACCTGGCAAAAGAACATCTCGGGCACCGGCACCGAATTACCGACCGCCAATCTGGATGCGCTGTTGAATCTCGATCTGGTGAACGACTTTGCCGCCACACTGGGTGCAGGCTACAGTTACTCCCAGGAAAGCAATACCGATCCCAACGCGATCACCGCAGCGACGACCCAGTCGGACATCCATGAACTGCGCGCAAGTGTCGGGCTGCAAAAGGACCTGGGCATCCTGCGTGGCACCACATCTCTGGAAGCAACCAGGAAGATGTATGGTGACGCGACGCTGCCAAACGGCAGCACGGTCACAGCTGATGATCGCGATACCATGGGCGCCGAACTCACTGGTCGCATCGGCTACGCCCTGTCGCCAGCACTGATTCCGTTCCTGGAAGCATCCGTCGGCCGCGAAAAATACGACCAGCGCATTGACAGCACCGGTTCGGAACGGTCCTCAACAACCTATGGCATGCGTGCCGGCGTCGAGGTCAATTTGGGAGAAAAGCTCTCGGGCGAGTTTGCGGCAGGCTATGCCTTGCGGTCACTGGATGATGCCAGCCTCAACGATATTTCGGGCCTGACCCTGGACGGCGAACTCAACTGGTCGCCGCAGCGCGGAACCAATGTTCTGGTCGGGATGGCAACCACGGTGGAATCGGCGACGACAGCAGGTGAATCGGGCGCGGTCGTCTACGAACTCAATTCCGGCCTGACCCAGCAGATCCACAGCGCCGTAGTGGCGCGGCTCGGCGCCACGGCAGAATACACGGATTACACCTCAACCAACGGCCGCAGCAACCAGCGCAGCTATGGCGCTTCCGCCGGCCTGACCTGGAGCATCAATCGCTATCTCGATCTCGAGGCCGACGCCAGCTACGAGCGGACAATGGAATCCGGCACGACAGACGAGAAAACCACGCGCATCGGGCTGGGTCTAAAACTGCGGCGATAACCGGTCGGGCACGGGGCCCGCACCGGCTATCAACGCCACGCGACGATTTTGTCAGGCGCCGTTTATCAGGCTCTTCAAGCCAGCTTCAACCAAAGGCCTGATATCGTCCCGTCCCAGCGCGAAGGCGACATTGGCCAGAATGAAGCCTTCCTTGGAGCCGCAATCATAGGTTTGTCCACCGAATCGGTAGGCCGAGAACGGCTGCTCCGCGGCAAGCCTGAGCATCGCGTCCGTCACCTGGATTTCATTGCCGGCACCGCGTTCCTGCTTTGACAGAATCTCGAAAATCTCCGGCTGGAGGATGTAGCGGCCATTGATGAAGTAGTTTGACGGTGCTGTACCGGCAGCGGGTTTCTCCACCATTTCTGTGATTCGGAACCCGCCCTCGAGATCCTCACCTTTGCCGACAATGCCATATTTGTGGGCGAGTGCAGGGTCACACTCTCCCACCGCGACGATATTGCCGCCTACCTTGTTGTAAAGCTCGACCATGCCCGACAAGCACCCGACCTTGTCGCGCATCACCATATCCGGCAGCAGCAGCGCGAACGGCTCGTCGCCGACGATATCGCGGGCGCACCAGACGGCATGCCCCAGCCCCAGCGGAGCCTGCTGGCGGGTAAAACTCGTAGCACCGGCCTTCGGCAACATGTCTTCCAGCGACTTCAATTCGACGGTTTTGCCGCGCTCGCGCAGCATGGCCTCAAGTTCGAACTGGATATCAAAGTGGTCTTCTATCACCGCCTTGTTGCGTCCTGTGACAAAAACAAAATGCTCAATGCCGGCTTCCATCGCCTCTTCAACGACATACTGGACGACCGGCTTGTCGACAACCGTCAGCATCTCTTTCGGCACCGCTTTGGTGGCCGGTAGAAAGCGGGTGCCCAATCCGGCGACCGGCAGTACAGCTTTTCTAATCTTGCGTATCACAGTCATGTTTTTTCCTCATTTTTCATAAATGATCCTGCCCGTGCATCCCGACCACCCTGTTCGGCAATACACCGCATTTGTTAGAAACTGGCAAAGGCTGTGCCGGTGCACCATATATGGTAAACGATTTGTTGACGGCTATAGGCTATGATTACCGATCAGTCACCCGATACAGCCCCAACGACAGGATGCTTGGAATATGCTCCGATCACCAAGAAACCTTGCTCGCGCCGCCGGCTTTTGCCTCTTCGCCGGAATTCTGGCCCCACTGCCCACACATGCTGATGCAGGTTTTCAGCAGTGGATCTCGAGCTTCTACAGCACAGCCGCGAAATCCGGCATTTCGCGCTCGACCTATGAGCAGGCCTTCAAAGGCATCACTTCACCGGACCCGGATGTCCTGGAAAAGGCGCGGTATCAGCCGGAATTCACCACCAAGGTCTGGGATTACCTCGATTCCCGCGTCAATCCTTACACCATTGCCAAGGGACGTGAAATGGCGGCACGCCATGCCAAGACCCTTGCCGCAATCGAACGGCATTTTGGCGTGGATGCCTCGGTTCTCCTGGCAATCTGGTCGATGGAATCCAATTATGGTGAGATCCTCGCCAAGACTGATCGGCTTCACTATGTGCCGCAAGCTCTTGCCACACTGGCCTACGCAGACAAGAAGCGGGCCAAGTTTGCGCGCAACCAGCTCGTTGCGGCGCTGAAAATCCTCCAGGCCGGCGATATTTCCACCAGGGAAATGACCGGATCCTGGGCCGGCGCGATGGGTCATACCCAGTTCATTCCCACGAGCTACCTGGCCTTCGCCGTCGACGCAGATGGAAACGGTCATCGGGACATCTGGAATTCAATCCCCGACGCATTGTCGACCGCCGCGAATCTTCTCAAGAAAAACGGCTGGAGACCCGGCGAAACCTGGGGATATGAGGCGGCAGCCCCCCGGGGCGGCGCCAAATATTCAGGCCAGACCAAGACATTGTCGCAATGGACCGCCCTTGGATTTACCCGGCCGGACGGTCGGAACTTTCCCAATGGAGGCCGCCGCGCGGAACTCAAGATGCCCGGCGGCGGCAATGGGCCGGCATTCCTGATGAGCAAGAATTTCTTTGTCATCAAGCGCTACAACAACTCGGACTCCTACGCTCTTGGAGTCGGTGTTCTGGCCGATGAGATTGCCGGATATGGCGGCGTTGATCAGCGCTGGCCCCGCCCGGCGGGAACACTCGACGTCAAAGAAAAATTCGAGCTGCAAACCCGCCTCAAGCAGCTTGGTTATTATGACGGTGAGATCGATGGCAATTTTGGCTCCGGTTCACGGGCCGCGATTGCCAGCTTCCAGACGCGCGCCGGCTTGACCGGCGAGGCGATTCCGTCGCAGAAGGTACTGGATGCGATCCGTCGCCACTGATCATTCGTGACCGCTGGATCTCAACCGTTCCGAGGCTGAACCGGAGATAGATCCCGCGTGTTTGCTCGCTTACCAGTCCTGCGCCTTGTGGCAGTCTTGCTGATCGCTTTGACGGTGGGCGGGACTGTGTTGCAAACCGCCGCACCGGCAGCGGCGCAGGAACGTGTGGAGCGCAAGTCCTTTCTGCAATTGCTTTTCGGCGGTAACAACAGCCAGAAAGCCAGCCCATCGACCAAAGCGGCACGCACCAGCCGGGTCAAAAAACCCGTGCGCAGCGTCAGGACTGCTGCTCCGCCAGAGCCCAAAATCGAAAAGCTCGAAAACGCACGAAAGATACTGGTGCTCGGCGACTTTCTGGCCAACGGCACCGCTGACGGTCTGAGCGAAGCCTTCGCCGAGGCCCCCGGCGTTGTGGTTGTCGACCGGACAAACGGGTCCTCTGGCCTGGTTCGTGACGATTATTATGATTGGCCTGGACAAGCGCCAGGTATTGTCGAAGAGGTCCAGCCCGCAATCATCGTTGTGCAGATCGGCTCAAACGACAGACAACAACTCATCGTCAACGGCGAGCGCGAAGCGGCCCGGTCAGCCAACTGGCTTGCCGAGTATGAGCGCCGCACACAACAGCTCATCAAGATTTTACGGGCCCGCAACACGCCACTTCTGTGGATCGGACTGCCTGCCTTCAAATCGCCCAGCATGACCACGGACATGGTGGCACTCAACGGTGTCCACCGAAAGCTCGTCGCACAAGCCGGAGGCGAATTCATCGACATCTGGGATGGGTTTGTCGATGAAGAGGGCAAATTCATCTTCACCGGGTCAGATATCAATGGACAGCAGGTCCGGCTTCGCGGCTCGGACGGCATCAACATGACCAAGGCCGGCAGACGAAAAATGGCGTTTTACGCTGAAAAATCTGCACGCCGCCTGCTCGGCGACGCAGCAACGGCCGGCGTCTCCACGATTGATTCTTCACTTTTTCCTGAAATTTTCATGCCGCCGCCCCCCGATGAAAGCGCCATCGCCGTCATGCGGACCATGCCGGTCGCCATGACCGATCCGGATCTCGACGGTGGGTCTGCCCTGCTGGGTGGCATGCCCGCTACGGCAAGCCTTGTCCGGTCTCCGCGCGATATGCTTGTGCTTGACGGGGTTCTGCCTGAACCGCCAGAAGGCCGTGCGGACAACTTCGCCTGGCCAAAAATCAGCCGCTAATGCATGTCGCATTCAAATGGGTTCATTTGAACGATAACGTACATGCATCAATTCAAAAACTGACACACACCGTCATCATCAAAATCAGCACGGTCACGCCGTCTGCCTGCAGGCAACGTGTCCGATTCTGACAGGCCGGCCAGTTCAGCGAGGAAGGTCGGTCGCGCCCATCAGGCTGAGGTCGATTTCCCGGGCTGCCTGCCGGCCTTCGCGGATTGCCCAGACGACGAGGCTCTGGCCCCGCCGCACGTCGCCTGCAGCCCACAACTTGTCGACCGACGTGCGGTAGTCGTCTTCATTGGCAACAATATTGGTCGAGCCGCGCCGGTCCACGTCCAGCGACAGCTTGTCGCCAAGTTCGCTGATGACGCCGGTCTGCATCGCGCCGCGGAAACCGATGGCGACAAACACCAGATCCGCCTTGATGACGAATTCCGATCCGGCAATCGGCTTGCGCTTTTCATCCACCTGGCAGCATTTCACACCGCCCAGAACACCGTTCTCGCCGATCAGTTCGAGCGTGCCGACCTGGAATTCGCGAACCGCGCCTTCGGCCTGTGAAGACGACGTGCGCATCTTGGTTGCCCAGAACGGCCAGACAGCGAGCTTGTCTTCCTTTTCAGGCGGCTGTGGCCGGATGTCGAGCTGCGTGACCTTGACTGCACCCTGACGGAATGCCGTGCCAACGCAGTCGGACGCTGTATCGCCGCCGCCGATCACAACCACATGCTTGCCACCGGCCAGTACAGGCTCGGACGGCCAGCCGACATTCTCGATGCTCTCGCGCGCAACGCGCTTGTTCTGCTGCACCAGATACGGCATCGCATCATGCACACCGACAAGATCAGCGCCTGGAATACCAACATCGCGCGGCGTCTCGGAGCCGCCGGTGTAAAGCACCGCATCATACTCGCCGAGCAGTTCCTCTACGCTTTTGTCGACACCGACATTGACGTTACAGAAGAACGTGACGCCCTCGCCTTCCATTTGCTCGATGCGGCGGTCGATGAAGTGCTTCTCCATCTTGAAATCGGGGATGCCATAGCGCAGCAAACCGCCAGGCTGGCTCTCGCGCTCGTAGACATGAACCTCATGGCCGGCGCGGCCAAGCTGCTGGGCTGCTGCCATTCCGGCGGGACCGGAGCCGATCAGCGCAACTTTCTTGCCCGTCTTGGAGGTGACCGCCTGAGGCACGATGAATCCGAGCTCATAGGCCTTGTCGGCAATTGCCTGCTCCACGGTCTTGATGGTGACCGGGGCATCCTCGAGGTTGAGCGTACAGGCTTCCTCGCAGGGCGCGGGACAGATCCGGCCGGTAAATTCGGGGAAGTTGTTGGTCGAATGCAGGTTGCGGATCGCCTCTTCCCAATTGTCGTTGTAAACCAGATCGTTCCAGTCGGGGATCTGGTTGTGAACCGGACAACCGGTCGGTCCATGGCAATAGGGAATGCCGCAATCCATGCAGCGCGCCGCCTGCTTCTGGACTTCCTGATCGCTCATCCTGATGGTGAACTCGCGGAAATGGCGAATACGGTCCGACGCCGGCTGATACTTCGCCGTCTGCCGGTCGATTTCGAGAAAACCCGTTACCTTGCCCATAAATTTGTCCTGTTCACCTGAGAACCACGGCCGTTCCCGACGCTGAAACCATCAGCATCGAGGATTTGCCACCGGCGGAGATGTTTTCATAATCGAGATCGATCCCGATGACTGCATTTGCACCCATCCGGCTGGCCTCGTCCTGCATTTCGCGAAGCGCGATTTCCCGCGCCTCCCGCAGCGATTTTTCATAAGAACCCGAGCGCCCGCCGACGATGTCGCGGATGCCGGCGAAGATGTCCTTGAAGATATTGGTCCCGAGAATGGCTTCGCCTGTGACGATGCCCTTGTACTCGGTAATCTCCCGGCCTTCGATGGTGTTGGTGGTGGATGTGATCATTGATCTCATTCCGCCGCCACGCCCATGCGCATCCGTTCCATGTCTTCAAGCGCGCGGCGATATTCGACCGGCATTACCTTGCGGAATTTCGGACGGTAAGCGGCCCAATCATCGAGGATTTCCTTGGCCCGCGTCGAACCGGTGTAGTGCATGTGGTTGGAGATCAGCTGGAACAGCCGTTCTTCATCATGACGGGTCATGTCACCGCTGACATCGACCCTGCCTTTGTGGGCCAGATCTCCGCCGTGATGGTGGAGCTTCTCAAGGATGTCGTCTTCCTCTGGCACCGGTTCCAGTTCGACCATCGCCATGTTGCAGCGACTGGCGAAATCACCGGCCTCGTCGAGCACATAGGCAACACCACCGGACATCCCGGCAGCGAAGTTGCGACCGGTTTCTCCAATCACCACGACAAGACCACCGGTCATGTATTCGCAGCCATGGTCACCCACGCCTTCGACCACGGCGATGGCGCCCGAGTTGCGAACAGCAAACCGTTCGCCCGCGACACCGCGGAAATAGCATTCACCTTCGATGGCGCCATAGAGCACCGTGTTGCCGACGATGATCGAGTTTTCCGCCACGATTGGCGAATTTTCAGGCGGCCGGACGATGATACATCCACCCGACAGGCCCTTGCCGACATAATCGTTGGCGTCACCGGCGAGATCGAAGGTTACCCCATGGGCCAGGAACGCACCGAACGACTGCCCGGCTGTGCCGCTGAGCTTGACCGTAATCGTGTCTTCCGGCAGTCCCTTGTGGCCAAACCGCTTGGCGATTTCGCCCGACAGCATTGCCCCGGTGGAACGGTCAACGTTCTTGATCTTGACGTCAAACTCGACCTTTTCCTTGCTTTCAAGCGCCGCCATGGCCTTTTCGATCAACTGCCTGTCCAGCACATCGGCAATCGGATGGTTCTGGCGTTCGGTCCAGTAGGTCTTTGCCTTGGGCGCATCGGGCTTGTGGAAAATCCGGCTGAAGTCGAGGCCGTTGGCCTTCCAGTGATCGATCATGCCGTCCTTGGCCAGAAGCTCAGACTGGCCGATGATTTCATCGAAGTTGCGGTATCCCATGGCGGCAAGCCATTCGCGCACTTCCTCTGCGACGAAGAAGAAGTAGTTGATGACGTGCTCAGGCGTGCCCTTGAAGCGCTTGCGCAGCACCGGATCCTGCGTCGCAACGCCGACCGGACAAGTGTTGAGATGACATTTGCGCATCATGATGCAACCCGCCGCAATCAGAGGCGCGGTGGAGAAGCCGAATTCGTCGGCACCAAGCAGCGCCCCGACAATCACGTCGCGTCCGGTCTTGAGTCCGCCATCGACTTGTAGCGCGATCCGCGAACGCAGCCCGTTGAGAACCAGCGTCTGGTGGGTTTCGGCAAGGCCGATTTCCCAAGGGCTGCCGGCATGTTTGAGCGAGGTCAATGGCGACGCACCCGTGCCGCCATCGTAGCCTGAAACGGTGATGTGATCGGCGCGCGCCTTGGCAACGCCGGCCGCAACCGTTCCAACGCCCACTTCCGATACCAGCTTGACCGAAATATCGGCTTCCGGATTGACGTTCTTCAGATCGAAAATCAGCTGCGCCAGATCCTCGATCGAGTAAATGTCATGGTGGGGCGGCGGCGAAATCAGACCGACACCTGGCGTCGAATGCCGGGTCTTGGCAATCGTCGCATCGACCTTGTGGCCGGGCAACTGTCCACCCTCACCGGGCTTGGCGCCTTGAGCAACCTTAATCTGGATCATGTCGGCGTTGACCAGATACTCGGCCGTCACCCCGAAGCGGCCCGAGGCCACCTGCTTGATCGCCGAGCGTTCAGGATTGGCGCCACCGCCATAAAGCGGCAGGTAACGATCCGGCTCTTCGCCGCCCTCGCCGGTGTTCGACTTGCCGCCGATCCGGTTCATGGCAACAGCAAGCGTCGAGTGCGCTTCCCGGCTGATCGAGCCGAATGACATTGCGCCGGTTGAAAACCGTCGCACGATGGCTGCCGCCGGTTCGACTTCATCGAGTGGAACAGGCGTGCGACCGGTAATCTCGCCTGTGCGGATCTCGAACAATCCGCGAATGGCATTCATCCGCAAGGTTGAGCGGTTGACCATATCGGCGAACTCGCGATAGCGATCCTGGGCGTTGCCGCGCACCGCATGCTGTAGTGCTGCCACAGCATCCGGTGTCCAGGCGTGTTCCTCACCGCGCATCCGGTAGGCATATTCGCCGCCGACATCCAGGGATGTGGCCAGCACCGGATCATTGGAGAAGGCCAGCCGGTGACGTTCCGCGGTTTCTGTCGCGACCTCAGCCAATCCTACGCCTTCAATCGTTGTCGCCGTACCGGTGAAGTAGGTGTTGACGAAATCGCTCGACAGGCCGATCGCATCGAAGATCTGCGCACCGCAATAGGACTGATAGGTCGAAATCCCCATCTTCGACATCACCTTGAGGATGCCCTTGCCAATTGCCTTGGTATAGCGTGCGACAATTTCGTACTTGTCGACTTCCGGCGGAAATTCGCCGCGCTTGTGCATGTCCAACAGGGTATCGAATGCCAGATAGGGATTGATCGCCTCGGCACCGTAGCCGGCCAGACAGCAAAAATGGTGGACCTCGCGCGGCTCGCCAGATTCAACCACGAGGCCTACCGATGTGCGCAAACCCTTGCGAATCAGGTGATGATGCACAGCCGCCGTCGCCAGCAGCGCCGGAATCGCAATCCGATCCGAGCCAATCTGACGGTCAGAGAGGATAATGATGTTGTAACCACCGGTCACAGCCTCTTCGGCCCGGTCGCAAAGCCTTATCAGCGCCGCTTCCATGCCATCCGAGCCCTTCTCTCTCGCATAGGTGAAGTCCAGCGTCTTGGTGTCAAAACGGTCTTCGGTGTGGCCGATGGAGCGGATTTTCTCGAGATCGCCATTGGTAAGGATCGGCTGACGAACCTCGAGCCGCTTCTTCTTCGCAGCACCCTTGTGATCGAGCAGGTTCGGTCGCGGCCCGATGAAGGACACCAGGCTCATCACCAGTTCTTCCCGAATCGGGTCAATAGGCGGGTTGGTTACCTGCGCGAAATTCTGCTTGAAATAGGTGTAGAGCAGCTTCGATTTCTGCGACATCGCCGAGATCGGGGTGTCGGTTCCCATCGAACCGATAGCCTCTTGTCCGGTGGTCGCCATAGGCGACATCAGGATCCTTGTGTCTTCCTGCGTGTAGCCGAAAGCCTGCTGGCGATCGAGCAGCGACACGTCCTTGCGCAAAGCCCGTGGCTCGACCGGCTTCAGGTCTTCGAGGATCAACTGGGTGCGTTCCAGCCATTCACGATAGGGGTGCTTGGCAGCCAGTCCCGACTTGACCTCTTCATCGGAGATGATGCGGCCTTCCTGCATGTCGATCAGCAGCATCTTGCCAGGCTGCAGCCGCCACTTCTTGATGATCGAGCTTTCATCCACCGGCAAAACGCCAGCTTCAGACGCCATGATCACCCGGTCATCATTGGTGACGATATAGCGTGCAGGGCGCAGCCCGTTGCGATCGAGCGTGGCGCCAATCTGGACGCCATCGGTAAAGGCGACCGCCGCCGGACCGTCCCATGGCTCCATCAAGGCCGCATGATACTCGTAAAACGCCTTGCGGTCCGCGCTCATCGAGGTGTTGCCTGCCCAGGCTTCCGGGATCAGCATCATCACCGCGTGAGCCATGGAATAGCCGCCACGGAGCAAAAACTCGAGCGCATTGTCAAAACAGGCTGTATCGGACTGGCCTTCATAGGAAATCGGCCAGAGCTTCGAGATATCGCTGCCAAACAAGGGCGACGATACCGAGGCCTGGCGCGCGGCCATCCAGTTGACGTTGCCGCGCAGCGTGTTGATTTCACCATTATGCGCCACCATCCGGTAGGGATGTGCGAGTTTCCACGATGGGAACGTGTTGGTCGAAAATCTCTGGTGAACCAGCGCGACAGCCGATTCAAACCGTGGATCGCTCAGATCCTTGTAATAGGCGCCGACCTGATAGGCCAGGAACATCCCCTTGTAGACGATGGTCTGTGTCGACAAAGAGACGAAATAGAAGCCGTTGTCGCGGCCATCGGTCTCGTCATAAACCCGGTTCGAAATCACCTTCCGGAGCACAAAGAGCTGGCGCTTGAAGACGTTTTGATCTTCAACATTTTCACCACGGCCGATGAACACCTGAACATGGCGGGGTTCGGTTGCCGCGATTTCAGGCGCTTTGGACAAGGATGAATTGTCGACAGGCACGTCGCGGAAACCGAGTAGCGTCTGCCCTTCGGAGGCGACACCTTCGGCGATAATGCCCTTGAGGTGGTCACAGAGTGCTTCGTCCTGCGGCATGAAGACAAAACCTACGGCGTAATCGCCTGCCTCGGGCAACGTCACGCCTTGTTCGGCCATCTCTTCGCGGAAAAACCGGTCCGGTATCTGCACCAGAAGTCCAGCGCCGTCACCCATCAGCGGGTCCGCGCCAACCGCACCACGATGGGTGAGGTTTTCGAGCATGAACAGCCCGTCGCGGACGATCTGGTGCGACTTCACGCCTTTCATATGCGCGACAAAACCGACGCCGCAGGCATCATGTTCGTTGCGCGGATCATAGAGGCCCTGCTTGGCCGGCAATCCAAAGGTCTGCACGGCGGCAGGCTTGGTTGCAGCATTTGCCGTACCAGCGCTCACATCCGTCCGAGATGGTGAAAGGTCTGCCATCTTCATTCCTCCTTCAGGACCGCCGCAGCGGTTGATTCCGGCCCGCACCCCGCCACCGCCGGGTGCGGCGACGCTTGCGTTCCGGATGCATCTGTCGTCTGGCCTCGTGTGCATGTCGTGCTTCACCCGGCAATCGCGGGCGCGCGGCGCGTTTTGTACCATGAAGGAGCGAAACGGTCACCTTGAACCGGTTGATTGCAAAAACGACAGATTGCCGATTGCAGCCCCTTGCGTCCACATCGGCCTTAGCCAGCTGGCCAAAGCAGACACAAATAGGACAGTAAGGCTGTCCTATTTCGAGTGATCTATGACAGAATGTCTCTAACTGCGCAAGATACAGAACCCAAAAAACCTGACTGTCGCGACCGTAAATGATCAAACCAATCGATGCCACGCAAGATAATTACGTGATTGCGTTGGTTGGCGGTGTTTTGCTGTTGAAACATCAAACTCGAGCCCGCGAGGGGCGACAACGGCAGCAATTCGCTGGCGCCGCTTCAGCCGACGACCAACCCCGCCAGGCGTTTTGAAAAACCCGGCAAATCATGCAATAGCCTATGCAACACAAGCCTCGGAGATTTGACCTGTTATGATTTTCACTTCGGACAACTGGGCCGGCGCCCACCCTGCCATTTCCACATCGCTTTCGGCCCACTCGACCGGCTACAGTGCAGCCTATGGCGCGGGCGATCTGGATCGAAAGGTCGAAAAAACCTTCAACGATATCTTCGGGCGGGAAGTTGCGGTCTTCTTCGTTGGCACTGGCACTGCTGCCAATTCGCTTGCGCTGTCTGCCGTCAACAGGCCAGGCGGCGTCTCCTTCTGCCACCGCGAAGCCCATGTCATTGCCGATGAATGCGGCGCCCCGGAATTCTTCAGCCACGGAGCACGACTTGCCCCGGTGGACGGATCAGCAGGCAAGATGGACCCCGCCATTCTTGAAGCCGAAATTGGCCGTTTTCCCGCTGACTTTGTTCATGGCGGCCAACCCATGGCAATTACCCTGACCCAGGCCACAGAGGCGGGCACGGTTTACACAGCCGGTGAAATTCGTGCGATCTCGATGATCGCCAAGGCCCATGGCCTGCCGCTGCACATGGATGGCGCCCGTTTCGCCAATGCGCTCGTCGCACTTGATCTGACGCCATCGCAGATGACCGTTGATCTTGGTGTCGACATCGTTTCCTTTGGCGGCACCAAGAATGGCTGCTGGTGCGCCGAAGCACTGGTGTTTCTCGACCCCGCCATGGCCACTCAGGCGCCTTTCATCCGCAAGCGTGCGGCGCAATTGTTTTCCAAGAGCCGCTTCATTGCCGCCCAGTTCGATGCCTATTTCGAAAACGACCTCTGGCTCGATCTGGCCCGACACGCCAACGCGATGGCCGACCGCATTCGCACCGGCATAGCCGGTTCCAGTCAGGCGCGGTTGGCATGGGACAGCACCGCCAATGAGACCTTTCCGATCCTGGCAAAGTCCTTGTCCAGAGAACTGATGGCGAAAGGCGCGATGTTTTATGAATGGACCCCGCCTCGCTCCGCGTCCCATCTTGTCGGCGCAGACGAGACCATGCTCAGACTGGTCACCAGCTTTGCGACGACCGAAGATATGGTCGATCAATTTATTGAGTTGATTGCCTGATACAGGTCGCGCAAAATCACACTGCAGTTTTGCGCGACACTTATGAATATTGCAGGTGCGCATTATCCGGATCGAGATGAAGCTCGCATCAGAGAACCAGGGCATCCAGGACGACAATTGACGGCACACCAGCCGCATTCTCAGAGTGCACCGCAGCATAAAAAAGACACTGCCGATGCGCATGATTTCACATCGAAATCAATCACGTTGAACTCACGAGCAAGTGATGCTGAATAACGTGTGCTTGATTTCCATGTTATTGTGCAATTTGCCATTCTCCATCTGCCGGGACCGAAAATTCCGGAAATTGGGTTGAATAATACATTCAAGGAGAACAGCATGTCGCAGAAAAATCTTATCGGTGCATCCGCACTCGCAGGCGCAGTGGCCATGGCCATCTCGGGCGCAACCTTCCTCGCCTCAACCGATGGCGCGCTCGCAGCCACCGAAAAATGCTACGGCGTCGCTTTGGCTGGCAAGAATGATTGCGCTGCAGGACCTGGCACTACATGTGCAGGCACGTCTAAGGTTGATTACCAGGGCAACGCCTGGAAAAACGTTGACGCAGGCACCTGTGCCACGATGAGCCTCGAAGGCGGCCGCATGGGCTCCCTTGAAGCGCTTGATCGCGACGTGCCTGCCTGATTGGAAACCACTTGATGAACGGGAGTCTCGACATGACGCAATCCGCCCCTCATTCGCCGATTGCCGGGGCTTCCCGTTTTCCGAACATCCCGCTCCCGCCTCGTGCGGGGGCAGGATTGAAGACCGAACATGTCGACGCGATACTGGCGGATGATTACAGTATCGGTTTTCTTGAAGTCCACGCCGAAAATTTCATGGGTGATGGCGGCCCGGCGCACCGTGCACTTGAAGCCATTCGTGCCAGATTTCCGTTATCTGTTCACGGAGTAGGCCTCTCAATCGGTTCTGAGAGCGGCTTAAATCCCGATCACCTGGAACGCCTTGCCAAAGTCGTCGAACGCTACGAACCGGCAATGGTGTCCGAACATCTCGCCTGGTCCAGTCATGACGCAGGCTATTTCAACGACCTGCTGCCAGTCCCCTACAATGCCGAGACCCTCGAACGGGTAGTCTCCCATGTCAGTCAGATTCAGGACCGGCTCAAACGTCGAATCCTGATTGAAAATCCGTCGACCTATGTGGCGTTTGAACAGACGACAATGAGCGAGACCGATTTCATCGCTGAAATAGCCCGCAAATCCGGTTGCGGGCTGCTGCTCGACATCAACAACGTCTTCGTTTCTGCCACCAATCACGGTTGGAAGCCGATGCATTACCTGCGGGATTTTCCGCTGGAACTGGTCGAGGAAATCCACCTCGCCGGCCACGCCGAAGATGTCGATGACGAAGGCGATCTGCTCTTGATCGATGCCCATGACCGCCCTGTCGCTGATGCCGTGTGGAAACTCTATGAAATTGTCATCAGCCAGGCGGGCGCGATGCCGACCCTGATCGAGTGGGACAATGATGTTCCCGAATGGCCGGTGCTGCGCCGAGAGGCTCAACTCGCCGATGCCATCCTTGCCCGGTTGGGGCCGGCTTTGCTCGGGTCTCGCCATGCCGTGGGATGACGTACCCACAGGGATGTCGCAGCTGGGATTTGGCGCTGCGCTGTTAAATTCGGATTTGCCGGTGCCCGAAGGTGTCGTCGGACCGCGCGGCAAAGGCGCCCGCAAACGTTTCGCAGTTTACCGTAACAATATGACCGTGGGTCTGATCGATGCGCTTGGAAGCATTTTCCCTGCCGTCAAGCGACTTGTCGGAGAATACTTCTTTCGTGACATGGCGCGGGTTTACCTGACTGAAAACCCTCCCCGCTCACCACTCATGTTCGAATATGGTGATGACTTTGCAGCGTTCCTTGAACGCTTCGAACCAGTGTCCAAACTGCTGTACTTGCCTGACATTGCAAGACTGGAACGAGCGTGGCTCGATGCATATCACGCTGCCGACGCTCCCCCCTTGCTGCCCGAAAGCCTCGGCACGATCCCGCCAGAGCGGCTCGGTGAGGTGACGTTCACGCCGCATCCGGCGACACGCATTGTTGAAAGCCGCTACGCGTCGGTATCGATTTTCTCGGCCAGCCGCGAAGAGCGGCCACTCGATAACATCCGGCCGCTGGAACCAGAAGATGCGGTGATCACACGGCCGCACTACGACGTGCAAGTCCGGCAATTGCCGCCCGGTGCCCCGACTTTTTTCCAGGCCCTGATTGTCGGCAAGGCGCTCGGGGAAGCTGCCAGCCTCACTCTTGAGCAGCATCCGGAGTTCGACTTGCCATCAGCCATTTCGGCCATGCTTGAAGCTGGCATTTTTTCAGCATGTTCGCTCGGCCGGACAAATTCGGAGCACACCGCATGACATCCGCAATCAATTTTCTCACCGATCTTCATGGTCGCGTCTTCGGCTTTCTCGAACGGATGGGCGACAGTTGGTTGCTCGGTCTCATTGCCCGCTTCACCTTTGCCGCAGTGCTGTGGGCCTATTTCCTCAATTCCGCGAAAACCAAGGTCGGCGAAGGCCTGCTCGGGTTTTTCACGATCTCGTCCGGGGCCTATTACCAGATCGCGCTGCCGGCTGTGGAAGCTGCCGGAGGTGACGTCGATGCGGTGTCCTTCTTCCCATGGGGCCTGATTGTCTTCATGGGGACATATGCGGAGTTCATTTTACCGCTGCTGATTGTCATCGGCCTGTTCTCGCGGATAGCAGCCCTCGGCATGATCGGATTCATTACCGTGCAGACATTCGTGGATATCACGGTGCACCAGATTGGTGCGGAGCACATTGGCGCATTGTTCGACCGGTTCCCCGACAGCATCATCGCCGACCAGCGTTTGCTGTGGCTGGTACCGCTGCTGGTCATAGCCATCAAAGGCCCGGGGCTGCTTTCGATTGACGCCCTGTTGGCAAAGCGCCGTTGAGCTTCCGGCAAACCTCGACCTGAAACCACGCAAACCAGCACCCCCGGGATATGAAAATGGCGCTCAGTTCCCTGAGCGCCACAGAGCCTCACCGGCTTGGGGGAATGAGATCAGGCCTTTGTTGCTTCGATCTGCTTGGGCTCGTCACCTGCATCGCTGCTGATGGCAATGCGGCGCGGCTTCATGGCTTCCGGAAGCTCGCGAACCAGATCCACGTGCAGCAGACCGTTACGCAATGATGCACCGGTCACCTCGACATGGTCAGCCAACTGGAAGCGGCGTTCAAACGCACGCTTGGCGATCCCACGATAGAGGTATTCCGAACCGGAAACCTCCTTGTCCTCAGCCTTTTCACCCTTGACCGTCAGCGCATGTTCGCGCGCTTCGATGGAAATCTCGGCTTCGTCAAAACCCGCCACCGCCATGGTGATGCGGTAGGTGGTCTCGCCGGTCCGTTCGATGTTGTAGGGCGGATAGGACTGCGCCTGATCCGGCGGGGCCAGGGTATCAAGCATGGTCAGCAACTTGTCGAAGCCGACAGTGGATCGGTAGAGTGGGGAAAAATCAACGTGACGCATGTGTGTCCTCCTTAAGAGCAACTTGGTGTTTGCGTTTTGACATCTGGACTGCCCCGCATAGGGCGGCAATCCGGCCAGCAGACCCGATCTTCGGCGCCTGCCAAGCCAATGTGGGAACTCCTCGCGTCGGGTTCAAGATCTTTGCGTCACGACCGGCAATCCGCGGCTGGTCAAGTGAATACCAGGTGAATATCCTGTTCGGCACTGGTTCATCTGCCATCTGGCATCCTCACACCTGTCAGGCAAACACGGCCTGATCCGCCGGGAACATCCCGTCCCTTCTGTTCCAGGCACCTGGCCGGAGCCGCATCCAATGCGGCTCCGGACTTTTTCCTTTTGACCTTCTCCGAGGGAAGCACTAATCCCGATCCCTATGAGCGATGATCTCCCCGAGCTGATCGAGACTGATGGCAATCCGGTGCCCGGCAACCATGTGGTCGGCTGGTTCGACGGTGTTGGCGGCAAAAGACTGCGTTATGCAATCTTCAAATCAGAGGTTTCCGTGGCGGCAGGAACCGTGGTTCTGCTGCACGGTCGAAATGAGTGCATTGAAAAATACTACGAAACCATCCGTCATTTCACAGACCGCGGACTCTGGGTTGCGACCTTTGACTGGCGCGGGCAAGGCCGCTCGCAGCGGCTTTTGAAAAACCCCTTCCGCGGTCACCTCCGCCGGTTTCGGGATATGGAAGCCGATCTGTCGATTTTTCTCGAAACCATCGTGCTGCCCGAGACCCGATTGCCGTTTTGTCTGGTCGCCCATTCCATGGGTGCGCTCGTTGCGCTGTCAATGGCGCCAAAGCTTGCCAACCGCATCGAACGAATGGCGCTGATCGCCCCCTTTGTCGAACTCTCCAATCAACCGATCCCGACATGGGGCACCCGCCTGATCACCAGGGTATTGCGCATGGCAGGCTTAGGATGGCTCAGCTCAGGCAAGGATCGCTTCCCGCAGCCATTTGCGGGCAATGCCTTGACCACTAACATCGATCGCTATGCCCGCAATCAGGCGCTCTATCTGGCGCATCCCGAATTGCGGCTCGGCCCGCCGACTGTCTGCTGGGTCAATGAAATGCTTGGGGCGATGGACCGCATCAACCGGTTCGAGCACCTCGATCAAATCCACGTGCCGACATTGCTGATCGGAGCGGGCAATGACCCGATTGTTGCGCCGCAAGCCATCGAGAACCTCGGCAATCGGTTCCGCGCCGGAAGAGCAATCATGATCGATGGCGCCCGCCATGAAATTCTTCAGGAATCAGACCGCTATCGCTTGGCGGCGTTGGCCGCGATTGACGCCTTCATCCCGCCCGACCAGACATCACAACCAGTCCAAAAAGTTCTTACTCAACCCGATTGAGTAATTCCAACGCAGCCTCATGCAGCTCTGGCGAACCGCTGGCGACAATACTGCCGCCATGTTCGGGGCGATCACCGCTCCAGGTCGTCATGACACCGCCAGCCTGCTCCACAAGAGAAATCAATCCACCGACATCATAAGCCTTCAGACCGGATTCGACGACCAGGTCGATGTGCCCGGAGGCGACCATCGCATAGGCGTAGCAGTCGCAGCCGTAGCGCGCCAATTGAACGGCGCTTTCGACGCGTTTGTAGGATGGCTCAAGGTCCGGCGGGAAGATTGATGGCGACGTGGTCATCATTGTCGCCTGTTCCAGCGAAACGCCCTTCCGGGAATTCAAAGGTGTGGTCTGGCCGTTGCGCCGCACGAAAGCGCTGCCCGGCGTGGCGATGAAACGTTCGCCGGTGAATGGCTGATCCATCATGCCCATCACGGCTCGTCCCTTGTGGTAAAGCCCCACCAGCGTACCCCAGACAGGCAAGCCGGAAATGAAAGCACGGGTTCCATCGATAGGATCGATGACCCAGACATAGTCCCGGTCCAGTCCGACATCACCATGCTCCTCGCCCAGAATGCCATGCTCCGGATACTGCTCGGTGATCAGTCGCCGGATTGCTTTTTCCGCTTCGCGGTCAGCTTCGGTTACCGGGTCAAATCCACCGACATGCTTATTGTCGACGGTGACAGCCATGCGAAAACGGGGAAGTGTCTCCGCCGCCGCTGCTTCGGCGATGGCGTCAAAAAATGCAATTTCGGGAAGCACAGCAAACTCCGTAAAGAAAAATTATTGCGGTCGGCATGAGAAATTCATCCCAACCACTGACCCGGCTGGTTTAGAAATGCAAGCGCGGCAAGAAAATTGCCCCACCGCTCTTCGCACCCGCAATAAACTCAATGGAAATATTGTTGACATTTGTGCAGTGCAGCATTAATATTTCGATACAGTCTTTGACTGTGAATGCCCTCCTTGGGCGTTTCCTCCCTAGATTTTACCGCGCCTCGTGCGCGGTTTTTTTTACGTTGCAATCCGGGGGACAGCTATTCGGCCGCCAGCCGGTCGTCTCCGAGATCGTCGCGCACATGGGCCATCATCTCGCCGGCAAATTCGCCCAGGTCTGCCTTGAGCAGGTTGAATCCCGCGGTTTTCTCAAGGTTGACTTCATTGACATAGAGCCCTCGGTTGATCTCGATCTGCAACGCATGCAGGCCCCGTGCCGGCCGGCCGTAGTGCTCGGTGATGAAGCCGCCTGCGTAAGGCTTGTTGCGCACCACATTGTAGCCAAGACCAGACAGGATCGACACCGCAGCATGAGAAAGATCCTCGGCGGCGCTGATGCCATAACGGTCGCCGATGATCATGTCAGGCCGCGGGGTGCCGCCGGCGACTCGAATATTGGCAGGCATTGAATGGCAATCGATCAGGATGGCCTTGCCGAATTGGACGTGGGTTTGCGCAATCATCCGTCGCAGGGTGGCATGGTAGGGCCGGTAAACCCGTTCGATGCGGGAAAGCCCTTCTTCAACGCTGAGCCGTCCCCGGTAAATGTCCATATTTTCGGCCACCAGCCGCGGGATCGTCCCCAGGCCTCCGGCTACCCGCAGGGAGCCAATATTGGCAAATGCCGGCAAGGCGCCGTCAAACATCCTCGGATCAAGCTCATAGGGTTCCCGGTTGACATCAAGCCAGGCCCGCGGGAACTGGGCCGCAAGCAGGGGCGCACCCAGTTGAATCACCCCGGCAAACAATTCGTCGACAAAATGATCCTCGGAGCGCCGGATAGAATTCCGGTCAAGCCGCGACATCGCCAGAAACGGTTCCGGGTAAACCCGGCCCGAATGCGGGGAGTTGAACACAAAGGGCTCGGTTTGCTGCATTGGACGGCGGATCTCGAAGGGAGCAACAGCGTGCGAAACTGTATCTGGCTCGCATTCCGCACCAGGCCTGTCGGCTTCGCGCATATTTTTCCCTTTGCTGCAACCGCTTGAATCACCATGCCATCTGCCTTCTCAGCTGTCCAGTGCGGCAATTCCTGACCGCAAAAGCGCCATCATTCACCTGATGTTTACCGAAATGGCAGATATATGGCTCAGGCAGCGCTCCATGAGCACGATGACAGGTTTGGAAAAAAAATGACGCCGAAAATTCTCCTCGCCGAAGACGACAACGACATGCGCCGGTTTCTGGTCAAGGCACTGGAAAAAGCCGGCTACGAAGTCCGGTCTTTTGACAATGGCGCAAGCGCCTATGACCGGCTCCGCGAGGAACCTTTCAATTTGCTGCTGACTGACATCGTCATGCCGGAAATGGACGGTATCGAGCTGGCGCGCCGCGCCACAGAACTCGACCCGGATCTCAAGGTCATGTTCATCACAGGCTTTGCCGCCGTGGCGCTCAATCCGGACTCCAAGGCACCGCGGGACGCCAAGGTGCTGTCCAAGCCGTTCCATCTTCGCGACCTGGTCGACGAGGTCAACAAGATGATTCTGGCCGCCTGAGGGTTTCCTGATCATCATTTCGAGACCAGCCTGCATCGCCTCGTGCCGTGCGGGCTGTCCTGCATTCGCCGGGCGTAGAGACGACTTTATGCGCGCCGTCTTGCCTCTTCGTGCCCTCTCGCCAACCGGCTCGACAAAAGACGCCAAAAATCCGTTGTTTTCATGTTGACGCAATAGGGCATTGTGTGGTGTATGCGGCGCATCGGATGGGCGTATAGCTCAGCGGGAGAGCACTACATTGACATTGTAGGGGTCACAGGTTCAATCCCTGTTACGCCCACCATCCGATCCTCTTGAAAAGTAGATTACCCGCTAGATTGCTGGTTTTCGGAATTTCGCTCTCGAAAACTCTCATCAGACGGCAATCAGGTTTTCGGGAAGCCCCGGTCAGAGACTCGGCAGCGCGCCGTCTTCGCCTTCCATCATCTTGTCCAGTATCAGGTTGAGTTGCTGAAACTCAGCCTCGGTAAGCTTGCTGCGAAAATAATTGGCCGTCTCCATTGCACGCGGCAAAAATGCGTCGAGCTTCTGTTTGCCAAGATCGGTGAGATGGACGTCCCGACCGCGCTTGTCACCATCCAGCGGGATGCGTGAAATCATGCCTTTCCGATCCATCGAGCCAAGAATGCGCGAGATTACCGCCCGATCCACGCCCAGATAGTCGGCCATCGCCGATGGGCTCTGGATTCCGTAAAGGCCACGCATCACCAGAACGCACCACATGATGCGCGACAACCCCAGTTCCCCTAAAAGCCGTTCGTAATGCTGCTCCATAAGCCGGGACGTGCGGGTAAACCTGAAACCCAGGCCCCTGCGCAGCTGATAATCATGTTCGTCGGTCATGTGATTGACATTGTCAATTATCTCGTTTCATATGTCTGATAACGAAGAATTGGTGATGAGGCAAATGCGCTTCGACAAAACCAATCAAGGGTCAAAGACAATCTCGGAATTGCGACTTGGGACAACAAGCTCCTGAAAAGCTGGGTACCGAAGTCACGGGAACCACAGAGAAAACGGTCGGGCTGCAATTCCCGCCACACATTCGGAGGATAACATGAAAGTCGCATCTCTCATTCGTGCTGCCATGCTTGCACTCGCAGCGGCTGCAGCGCCGGTTGCCCAAGCGGCCGAAATGAAGACCATCGCGATTTCGACAATCGTCGAAGTGCCATCACTGATGGACGGCAAACAGGGCATCATTGATGCCCTTGCCGACCGCGGATATGTCGAGGGAGAAACACTCAAGGTCGAATATCAGAACGCCAATGGCAGCATGCCGACACAGCAGCAGATCGCCAAGAAATTCGTCGGCAACGCGCCGGACGTGATCGTGCCGATTACCACCCCGACCTCCCAGGCCATGGTTGCCTCGACCCGTGACATCCCGATTGTATTCGTGATGGTCACCGACCCGCTGAAAGCCAAACTGATCGACCGCTATGAACAGCCCGGGGCCAATGTCACCGGTGTCTCCGACGCTGCCCCGATCGGTCAGCAGCTAGACCTGATGCTCGAATTCCTGCCCGACATGAAGACGGTCGGCTTTGTCTACAATCCCGGCCTCGACAATGCTCTGGCCGCACTCGCGGTCCTCAAAGGCGAAGCCGAGAAACGCAATTTGAACGTCGTGGAATCGGCCGCACCAACGACCAATGAGGTAATTCTTGCGACCAAGAAACTGATCGGCAAGGTCGACGCCGCCTATGTTCCGGACGACACCACCGTGGTCGCGGCCATGGAAGCTATCGTGAAAATCGGCTGGGACGTGAAAATGCCGATCTTTTCCGGCGAAACCAGCGGTGTCGAGCGCGGTGCTGCGGCTTCGGTCGGGCTCAACTATTACGCGGTCGGGCGGCTTGCCGGAGATATGGTTGCCGACGTTCTGGACGGCAAGCCGGTAGGGACAATCGATGCCGTCATTGCCAAGGATCTCAATGACAAGTTCGAGACCCTGATCAACAAGTCCTCGGCGGAGAAAATGGGATTGACGGTGCCGCAGTCAACGCTCGATGCGGCGACGAAGATATTCGAATAACAGTATCATCCCGTCGGGCGATTGACGCCCATCGACGTCAATCGCTCCAAGCTGATGGCAGTGGATTCCCATGTCTTTGTATGAATTTCTCGGCACGCTCGAAACTGGCTTCATTTTCGCAATTGTCGCGCTCGGCGCCTATCTGACCTTCAAGATCCTGGACTTTCCGGATCTGACCGTGGAAGGCAGTTTTCCGTTGGGCGCCGCCGTCTGCGCCACTCTGATTGTCGGGTTCGGCGTCAATCCGTGGCTTGCCACGCTGCTTGCAGGTGGCGCCGGCTTTGCCGCCGGATTTACTACCGCCTATCTCAATGTGCGCTTCAACATCCTGCATATTCTGGCCGGCATTCTGGTCGGCATTGCACTCTATTCGCTCAACCTTCGCATAATGACCGGACCCAACAAGGCGCTGCTGGGGGTGGAAACAGTATACTCGGCATTCGAGGGCTGGGGCTATCCGGGCTACGTCGTCAACCCGATCTTCCTTGGCATTCTGGTGCTTGTCATCAAATTGCTGATTGACCTTCTGCTTGCCACCGGGCTCGGCATCTCGATGCGCGCCGCTGGCGCCAATCCGGCGATGGCGGAAGCGAATGGTGTCAATGTCGCGAACATGAAGCTGTTTGGCGTCGGGCTTGCAAATTTTCTCACCGCTGTGGCCGGTGCGCTGTTCGCACAGATCTTTGGCGCGGCCGATGCCTATATGGGGATCGGTGTCATCATCGTCGGACTGGCATCGGTAATCGTCGGCATGTCGGTCCTGCCCTCCGATACCATCGCCCGTGCGACCGCGGCCTGCATCATCGGCGCGGTGCTTTACAGGCTTGCCGTGGCGGCGGCGTTGAATGCCGACTTCATCGGGCTGCAGGCGTCAGACGTCCAAATGGTGACCGCAGCGCTGGTTGCCGTGGCCTTGATCGTGCAGCAATCGGGACTGCCTTTCCTGAAGTTTTTCAAGAGGCGCAGCGATGATTGAGCTTTCGGATGTCCACGTCACATTCAACCCCGGAACACCGCTGGAAACCAAGGCCTTGCGGGGCGTCAACCTGAGCGTTCCCGCGGGCCAGTTCCTGACCGTTATCGGCTCGAACGGTGCTGGAAAATCGACCTGCCTCAATCTCATTGCCGGCCTGTGCCGACCAGCCAGCGGCACTGTTGCTGTCGCCGGTGACGATATTTCCGATTGGCCTATCTATCGGCGGTCCAGGTTCTTGAGCCGGGTTTTCCAGGATCCCAAGATGGGCACATGCGAGGATCTGACCATCCTCGAGAATTTTGCGCTGGCGCAGGGCCGGACCCGGCCGCGCGGGTTTCGTCTCGCAGTCACCCGTACAATCAAAGACGAGGCAGCAGAGCGGTTGAAGGTGCTGGGACTTGGCCTGGAAGATCGGCTCCACGACAAGGTCGGCCTGCTGTCGGGAGGCCAGCGCCAAGCAGTAAGCTTGCTGATGGCCACGACCGGTGACACCAAGGTCTTGCTGCTTGACGAACATACCGCCGCGCTTGATCCGAAGACCGCCGGTTTCGTCCTCGAACTGACGCAATCGATCGTTGCCGAACTGAAGCTCACAGTGGTCATGGTCACGCACTCGATGGCCCAGGCGCTGCATGTCGGCGACCGCACGGTGATGTTTCACCGCGGCCGGATTGTCACCGACATTGACGGACCGAAACGCGCAGCGATGCATGTCAACGACCTGCTCGCCCTGTTCAAGCAGGAACAGCACGAGGAACTCAGCGACGACGCCTTGTTGCTCGGCTGAGACGGGCCGCGAACTCAGCCTTTCGAACCCAAACAGTCAAGGAAACCAGCAATGCCATGGATTGACACTATTGCCTACATTGAGGCCGAAGGGGCGCTCAAGACCATATACGACCGGGTCAAGGGTCCGGGCAACAAAGTCGACAACATTCTCGCCATGCACAGCTTGCGTCCGCATACGCTCGAAGGCCATATGACGCTCTACAAGAACGTGCTGCACAATTCCAACAACACGGTGCCGAAGTGGTTTCTGGAAACCATAGGCGTTTGGGTGAGTTCACTCAACGAGTGCAGTTACTGCGTTGACCATCATTTTGCCGGTCTGAAGCGGCTGCTGAAGGATGACGCCCGCAGCAACGAAATCCTGGCGGCGATCAGTGACCGTGCAATTGGTCGCGCGCCACTCGACGATGCTCAGAAAGAAGCCTTGCGCTACGCGGAAATATTGACTGTCGCACCCAAGAAGCTGGTTGAGGCCGATGTCCAGAAGCTGCGCGAACTCGGCTTCAGCGACGGAGAGATTCTCGAGATCAACCAGGTTGCTGCCTATTTCAACTACGCCAACCGGACGGTACTCGGTCTCGGCTGCTCCACCGACGGTGAAATACTCGGCCTCTCACCCAACGATTCCAGCAATCCCGATGACTGGAACCATGACTAAACACCGCGACATATTTAATCGACCATCCCAAGGAGCCAGAGATCGATGACAGATCAAAGCGATTTTCACGTAGGTGAGCGAGCCGAGGCTCGGCCAGTCCCAACCCAATTCGAACCGTCGCCGTTTCGCAAGTCCTGCCCACCGGAGCCGCTTTACTTCGAGGTCAATGTTGTTGCCGAAGCACACGACCGGCAGAAGAAATCGGGCGTGGTTCAGGTCAACATTCCCGGTTTCAGCCCGGTCAAACTCTATTGCGACGAGCAGACGCCGGTCGGAGACGACACAGCACCGCCGCCGCTTGCGTTTTTCTCCGCCGGCATCGCTTTCTGTTTGATGACGCATCTGACCGACATTCTCACAGCACGGAAAATTCAGGTTGATTCCCTGCGTCTTGAGCAGCGGATCCGCTTCATGACAAACCTGGGCACGATGCGAGAACTCGGTCACACCACAGATGGACGATGCGAAAAAGTCGAGACCCACGTCATCATCGAGAGCCCTGAATCCGAGGAAAGTATTGCAGCGCTTCTGGCAGAAGCGGAAGGCGCCTGCATGGCTCATTTCGCGTTGCGCAACCCGATTCCCTGGTCAACCAGACTGGTTCACAACAATCGCGAACTGCTGCATCAAGAAGGCTGATTCTCGTGGCCTCCCGGACCTCCAGGAGGCCACATCTCACAAAGAGGACGGCCAGCCGGATCGGCATTCACGACGATCGAGCGGTTTGACCCTCCTATCTGCAAGTCCTGTTAATAGCACCATCTTCAACTTCAGCTTATGAGCGACTTCAGCAACCGATTGTACCTGCGGTTTGCGCCAGCGCCGCGGATCTAAATGGACGCGCAAAGGTAGCTGTAACTCTTTGAATTGATGAAGGACAATCGGTGGAACAAATCCGGACCCACCGAATACAATCATGCAACTGTAGATCTGTCTTGTGCGGATGATAACCAGCTGCCGGATTCAGGCCTGTCCGGCCGCAAATCAGACAGCTGCTCCAAGGCAATTTGCGTATTTTATCGCTCAAAACACCAATCTAATGGATTTAAATAGTCTTATTGACAACAAACCGCCCACTGCGTAGTGAGCGATGGACTGACGTCACCTCTGGCCGCGCGCCGCCCCAAGATGAATGGGAAATACGATGATATCCAAGTCCGCACGCGCCGATCTACCTTCGCCTGAGCCGCGCAGATCCGACCCGGCGACTCTGGCTGCAGAAATCATCGAGCGGCTGACCTATTCGATCGGCAAGGATGCCAAGGTCGCCCAGCCTCATGACTGGATGACCGCCACCATTCTGGTCATCCGTGACCGGGTCATCGACCACTGGATGGAATCGACCCGCAAAACCTATGAAAGCGGCGGCAAGCGGGTCTACTACCTGTCGTTGGAATTCCTGATCGGCCGGCTGACCCGCGACGCTGTCTCAAATCTTGGCATGCTCGAAGAAGTCCGCGAAGCGCTGGAGTCGCTCGGGGTTGATTTTGACGTGGTCGCAGCACTTGAACCGGATGCCGCACTCGGCAATGGTGGCCTCGGACGACTGGCGGCCTGCTTCATGGAATCCATGGCGACGGTCGATATTCCGGCCTATGGCTACGGAATTCGCTATGTCCACGGCCTGTTCCGGCAGCAGATGAGCGACGGCTGGCAGGTCGAATTGCCTGAGACCTGGCTTTCCCATGGCAATCCCTGGGAGTTCCAGCGCAGCGAAAGCGCCTATGAAATCGGGTTCGGCGGATCGGTCGACATTTTGGACACCGAAACTGACAGCGACGAGACCCAGCGTTGCGCCTGGAAGCCGCAGGAGCGCGTGATTGCCGTTGCCTACGACACCCCGGTTGTCGGGTGGCGCGCCAACCGGGTCAACACGCTCAGGCTCTGGACCGCACAGCCGATCGACCCGATTCTGCTCGATGCTTTCAATGCCGGCGACCATATTGGCGCGCTGCGCGAGAGCAACAAGGCCGAAGCATTGGCCCGGGTGCTCTATCCTGCCGACGGCACGCCGGCCGGCCAGGAATTGCGCCTGCGTCAGGAATACTTCTTCTCATCTGCCTCGCTGCAGGACATCCTGCGCCGCCATCTGCAGCAATATGGTGATCTGCTCTCGCTGCCGGACAAGGTCGCCATTCAGCTCAATGACACCCATCCGGCGGTCTCGGTGGCCGAACTGATGCGATTGTTGATCGATGTCCATGGCATGGAGTTCGATCCGGCCTGGGACATCACCCGCGAAACCTTCAGCTACACCAACCACACGCTTCTGCCGGAAGCGCTGGAAAGTTGGCCGGTGCCGTTGTTCGAGCGGCTGCTGCCCCGCCATATGCAGCTGGTCTATGCGATCAACGCCAAGGTGCTGGTCCATGCCCGCAAGGAACGCGGCTATGACGACGAACAGGCGCGCTCGGTCTCATTGATCGACGAAGGTGGCGAGCGCCGCGTGCGCATGGGCAATCTGGCCTTTGTCGGCTCCCATTCCATCAATGGCGTCTCGGCATTGCACACCGATCTGATGAAGCAGACCGTGTTTTCCGATCTTCACGGCCTTTACCCGGACCGGATCAACAACAAGACCAATGGCATCACCCCGCGCCGATGGTTGATGCAATGCAATCCAGGCCTGTTCTCGCTGATCCGCGAAGTCATCGGCGATGAATTCATGGACGATGCGGAAGCCCTGAAGGCACTTGAACCTTTCGCCGGAGACGCCGAATTCCGTGCCCGTTTCGCCGCGGTCAAGCGCGACAACAAGGTCCGCCTGGCCAATCTGGTAGCCCGCCGCATGGGCATCAAGATCGACCCCTCGGCGATGTTTGATATCCAGATCAAGCGCATCCACGAATACAAGCGGCAATTGCTCAACATCATCGAGGCCATCGCACTCTACGACCAGATCCGCTCTCATCCCGAACGCGACTGGACCCCACGGGTGAAGATCTTCGCCGGCAAGGCGGCGCCGAGCTATCACAATGCCAAGCTGATCATCAAACTGGCCAATGACGTGGCACGGGTCATCAATCATGACCCTGCCGTGCGCGGCCTGCTCAAGATCGTTTTCATCCCCAATTACAACGTCTCTCTGGCTGAAGTGATCGTGCCTGCCGCCGACCTTTCCGAACAGATTTCGACCGCCGGCATGGAAGCATCTGGCACCGGCAACATGAAGTTTGCGCTCAACGGCGCGCTTACCATCGGCACGCTGGACGGCGCCAATGTCGAAATCCAGCAATGCGTCGGTGAAGACAACATCGTCATCTTCGGCATGACGGCAGCCGAAGTCGCCGAGTGCCGCGCCACCGGCCACAATCCGCGCGCCATCATCGAGGCCTCTCGCGAGTTGTCGCAGGCTCTGACTGCGATTTCGTCAGGTGTTTTCAGTCCCGATGACCGGGATCGTTTTACCGAACTGACCGACGGGCTCTACGAGCATGACTGGTTCATGGTCACCGCCGATTTCGACGCCTACGCCGAAGCTCAACGCCGGGTCGACAGTTTATGGCTTGACGAAGAGGCATGGTATGGCCGTACTATCCTCAATACCGCGCGTGTTGGCTGGTTCTCCTCGGACCGGACGATACGTCAGTATGCAAAGGAAATCTGGAAAGCCGGCCCATGACCCCAAAGGGAACCGTGCACGACGCCGACAGGAAGACGTTTCACCTGCCGGCTGACGAAGCAGAAGCGATTGCTTCCGGAACGCATGGAAACCCTTTTTCTGTTCTCGGTGTCCAGCAATTTGGTGACGGTTTTATCGCCCGGGTGTTTGCGCCCGGCGCCGATGAGATTTCCGCCCTCACGCTGGATGGCAAACCCGCCGGAAAACTAGAACCGGGTGCGGCGACAGGACTGTTCGAAGGCCGCATCGAGATTACCACCCGCCAGCCTTTGCGCTACGCGGCAGCCAATTCCACCGGCACCTGGGTCATTGACGATCCCTACAGCTATGGTCCCGTGCTCGGCCCGATGGATGACTATTTCATCGCCGAGGGCTCGCATTTGCGGCTTTTTGACAAGCTTGGCGCCCATCTGATCCATCATGAAGGCGCAGACGGCGTGCATTTCGCCGTATGGGCGCCCAATGCCAAGCGGGTTTCGGTCGTCGGCGACTTTGACGATTGGGATGGCCGTCGCCATGTGATGCGCCGCCGTGCCGAGATCGGGGTCTGGGAAATCTTCGCCCCCGGCGTCAAACCTGGCACCGCCTATAAATACGAAATTCTTGGTCCCGATGGCGAAAGACTGCCGCTGAAGGCTGATCCCTTTGCGCGCCGCGCCGAAATGCGACCTGCGACGGCCTCGATCGTCGAACCCGATCTCACCCATGAATGGAAAGACAGTGCCCACCGCGCTCATTGGAGCAAGGTCGACGCCCGCCGTCAGCCGATGTCGATCTACGAGGTGCATCCCGGTTCCTGGCGCAGGCATGTTGACGGGTCGTTCATGTCCTGGGACGAACTGGCCAGTGAACTGATCCCCTATTGCGTCGAAATGGGCTTTACCCACATCGAGTTCCTGCCAATCGCCGAACATCCCTATGATCCGTCCTGGGGATACCAGACCACCGGACTTTACGCGCCAACCGCCCGCTTTGGCGAACCAGAGGGCTTTGCCCGCTTTGTCGATGGCGCCCATATGGTCGGTATCGGTGTTCTGCTCGACTGGGTGCCTGCGCATTTCCCCGTCGACGCCCATGGGTTGGCTCATTTCGACGGCACGGCGCTTTATGAGCATGCCGACCCGCGCCAGGGCTTCCATCCCGACTGGAACACCGCCATCTACAATTTCGGACGGCGGGAGGTCTCGTCCTTCCTTCTCAACAACGCGTTGTTCTGGGCCGAAACCTATCATGTCGATGGTTTGCGCGTGGATGCTGTCGCGTCGATGCTCTATCTCGATTATTCCCGCAAGGAAGGCGAATGGGTCCCCAACAAGGACGGCGGCCGCGAAAACCTCGATGCGGTCGAATTCCTCAGGCAGATGAACAAGGCTGTCTACGGCAGTCATCCCGGCATTGTCACCATCGCCGAGGAATCGACGTCCTGGCCCAAGGTCTCAGCGCCGGTGCATGAGGGCGGGCTGGGCTTTGGCTTCAAATGGAACATGGGATTCATGCATGACACGCTGACCTATTTCCAGCGCGACCCGGTGCATCGCCAGTTCCACCATGACGAACTGACCTTCGGCCTGGTCTATGCCTTCTCCGAGAATTTCGTGCTGCCGATCTCGCACGATGAAGTGGTGCATGGCAAAGGCTCCATGCTGACCAAAATGCCCGGCGATGAGTGGCAGAAATTTGCCAATCTGAGAGCCTATTACGGTTTCATGTGGGGCTATCCCGGCAAGAAGCTGTTGTTCATGGGGCAGGAATTTGCCCAGCGAGGCGAATGGAGCGAGGCCCGGCAGTTGGACTGGGATCATCTTGACGACCTTCGCCATCACGGAATGCAGTGCCTGGTGCGCGATCTCAACAAGCTTTACGCGCGAACACCCGCCTTGCATGCGCGCGACTGCGAACCCGAGGGCTTCGAATGGCTGATAGCAGATGACAACGCGAATTCGGTACTTGCCTGGGTTCGCCGCGCACCGGGTGAAAAACCAGTGGTCATCATCTCCAATCTGACGCCCACTGTCCGGTCTGGATACCGCGTTCCGATGCCTCATGACGGAACATGGCTTGAAATATTCAACTCGGATGCCACCATCTATGGTGGCTCCGGCAAAGGCAATCTCGGTGAAGTCATCACGCGCTCGGAGGATGGGTATGCGATCTCGGAACTGACGTTACCGCCATTGGCGACATTGATGTTCACCCCCGGCTGACTTGACCGCGGAGAACACGAAAGGGGAGGAAAAAATGGAGAACAAGAGAATCCAGCCTTTGGCGCGCGACGCCATGGCCTATGTCTTGGCGGGCGGTCGTGGCAGCCGTCTGAAGGAACTGACCGACCGCCGAGCCAAACCTGCGGTTTTCTTCGGCGGCAAATCGCGGATCATTGATTTCGCCCTGTCCAACGCCCTGAATTCCGGCATCCGGCGCATCGGCGTCGCCACGCAATACAAGGCTCACTCCCTCATCCGGCACATGCAGCGCGGCTGGAATTTCCTGCGCCCCGAGCGCAATGAAAGCTTCGACATCCTTCCCGCCAGCCAGCGCGTATCGGAAACCCAATGGTATGACGGCACCGCTGATGCGGTCTTCCAGAATATCGACATCATCGAAAGCTATGAGCCCAAATATATGGTCATTCTGGCTGGCGATCACATCTACAAGATGGACTATGAACTGATGCTGCAGCAGCACGTCAATTCCGGTGCCGATGTCACGGTCGGTTGCCTTGAGGTGCCGCGCATGGAAGCGGTCGGCTTTGGCGTCATGCATGTCAACGACAAGGACGAGATCATCGCCTTTGTCGAGAAGCCTGCCGATCCTCCCGCCATGCCCGACAATCCGGATATGGCGCTGGCCTCAATGGGCATTTATGTCTTCAACACCGAGTTCCTGATGGATGAGTTGCGCCGCGATGCCGCCAATCCGGATTCCAGCCGTGACTTCGGCAAGGACATCATCCCCTATATCGTCGAACACGGCAAAGCCGTGGCGCACAGATTTGCTGAATCTTGTGTCCGCGAAACACCCGAGAAAGAAGCCTATTGGCGCGACGTCGGTACGATTGACGCCTATTGGCAGGCCAATATCGACCTGACCGACATCCTGCCCGAGCTTGATCTGTATGACCGGTCATGGCCGATCTGGACCTACGCCGAGATCCGGCCACCGGCAAAATTCGTTCACAATGAAGAAGGCCGTCGCGGCATGGCGCTGTCCTCGCTGGTGTCTGGCGATTGCATCATCTCCGGCTCGGAACTGCATCGATCGCTGATTTTTACCGGTGTTCTGTGCCGATCCTATTCAAAACTCAACGAGGCGGTGGTGCTGCCCGAATGCGTCATCGGACGGCATGCCAATTTGTCAAAGGTGGTGCTCGATCGCGGCGTGAAAATTCCGGCAGGTTTGGTTGTGGGAGAGGATCCGGAGCTGGATGCCAGTCGTTTCCACCGATCGGAATCGGGGATCTGCCTGATCACCCAGGACATGCTTGACCGTGCAGGATTGATCTACGAATGAAAGTTCTCTCCGTCGCCTCCGAAGTCTATCCGTTGATCAAGACCGGCGGGCTTGCCGATGTCGCGGGCGCCCTGCCCGCGGCGCTGGCTGCCCACGGAGTCGACATGCGGGTTTTGCTGCCCGGCTACAAGCAGGTCATGGCCAAGCTGAAAAGGCCGGTTCCGGTTCTGGAATTCACCAATCTGTTTGGCGCAAGTGCAACCGTTCTTGCCAGCAAGATTGACGGGGTCCAGTTCCTCGTTCTGGACGCGCCGGAGCTTTATGGCCGTGACGGCGGGCCTTACACCAATGCAGCGGGTGCCGATCACCCCGACAATTGGCGCCGCTTTGCAGCACTGTGCCGCGCTGCAGCCACCATCGCGGAAGGTGGTTTGGATGGCTGGATTCCGGACCTTGTCCATGCCCATGATTGGCAAGCCGGGCTTGTGCCGGTCTATATGAAACAAGGTAGTGCCGCTGCCACGCCGACGGTCATGACGATTCACAATATTGCGTTTCAGGGCCAGTTCGGACCCGACATCTTCCCTGAGCTTGATCTGCCGCCTGCGGTTTTTTCGGTCGACGGACTTGAGTATTATGGTGATGTCAGCTTCCTCAAGGGCGGCCTGCAAATGGCCTCCGCCATTACCACTGTCAGCCCGACCTATGCCCAGGAAATCCGGACGCCCGCCTTTGGTATGGGGCTGGATGGCTTGATCAACGCCCGCGCCGACGCTTTGCATGGTATCGTCAACGGGATCGATCCCCAGGTTTGGGACCCGGCAACCGACCCGATGATCCCGGCCAATTTCAGCCGCTCCAAGCTGAAAAAACGGCAGGCCAACCGCAAGGCACTGGCTGACCGGTTCGGTTTGGCCGGCACCGATGGTCCGGTGTTTACCGTTGTAAGCCGCCTGACGTGGCAAAAGGGCATCGACGTCCTCACCGAGCTTGTTGATGACATTGTCGGCATGGGGGCCAAGCTGGTGGTCCTCGGCTCCGGCGATCAGGCACTCGAGGCAGCGCTCCTGGCCGCCACCGAGCGGCATCCCGGCCATGTCGGACTGGTCATCGGCTATGACGAGCCGCTGTCGCATCTCATGCAGGCCGGCGGCGACATGGTTTTGGTGCCATCACGGTTCGAGCCCTGCGGCCTGACCCAGCTTTACGGATTGCGTTATGGCAATGTTCCGGTGGTTGCCCGCACCGGTGGACTGGCCGACACGATCATCGACGCCAACGAGGCAGCCAGTGCGGCGCGAGTTGCGACCGGTTTTCAGTTCTCCCCGGTCACGCCCGACGCCCTGCGCGAAGCGCTGCGCCGCGCCGTCCGTGCCTTCGCTGAGCCAAAGGTCTGGGCGCGACTACAGAACCAGGGCATGGAGGCAGACGTCTCCTGGGACCGCAGCGCCTTGCGCTATGCCGATCTCTACGCCGAACTTCTTGCGAATAAAGAGTAAAAATCCATGAACCGGACTGTATCCGTCACCCCCTTCCCTGATCAGAAACCCGGCACGTCGGGGCTGCGCAAGAAGGTCCCCGTGTTTCAGCAGCCCGGCTATACCGAAGCTTTCATCCAGTCGATATTCGACAGTCTCGAGAGCTTCGAGGGCAAGACACTGGTGATCGGCGGTGATGGCCGGTTTTACAATCGCGAGGTTATCCAGACCGCGATCCGCATGGCGGCTGCCAACGGTTTCGGTCGGGTTCTTGTTGGACAGGGCGGAATTCTATCAACACCGGCTGCCTCCCACCTGATTCGCAAATTCGAGGCTTTCGGCGGGCTGATACTGTCGGCAAGCCACAATCCCGGGGGTCCCACCGAGGATTTCGGCATCAAATACAACATCTCCAATGGCGGCCCGGCACCGGAGAAGATCACCGAAGCGATGTATGCCCGCACCCAGACCATTGATCGGTATTTGATCGCCGACTTCGACGACGTGGATCTCGACCAGACCGGCGTTTTCGAAGCTGGTGGGATGGTGATCGAGGTTGTCGATCCGGTTACTGACTATGCCGAGTTGATGGAAACGCTGTTTGATTTCGACGCCATCCGTGCGCTGGTTTCAGGCGGTTTCAGTGTTGCCTTCGATGCAATGCACGCCGTCACCGGCCCCTATGCGCGCGAAATTCTGGTACGCCGCCTTGGAGTCGATCCCGCTCTGGTGTTCAACGCCACCCCGCTTGAGGATTTTGGCGGACATCATCCCGATCCAAATCTGGTTCACGCCAAGATGCTCTACGATTTGATGATGGGACCGGACGCACCTGATTTCGGCGCAGCCTCGGACGGCGATGGTGATCGCAACCTGATCATCGGCCGCAACATCTTTGTCACGCCATCTGATTCACTTGCCATGCTGGCTGCCAATGCCCATCTAGCCCCCGGCTACAAGAGCGGCCTCAAGGGCATAGCCCGTTCGATGCCGACCAGCGGCGCCGCCGACCGGGTTGCCAAAAAGCTCGGCGTCGAAATGCACGAGACCCCAACGGGCTGGAAGTTTTTCGGCAATCTGCTCGACGCCGGACGCTGCACCATCTGCGGTGAGGAAAGTGCGGGAACCGGCTCCGATCATGTCCGCGAAAAGGATGGGTTGTGGGCGGTGCTGCTGTGGCTCAACATCCTGGCGGTCCGGCGCCAAAGCGCGCTGGAGATTGTCCGTGACCATTGGGCCGAATATGGCCGGACCTATTATTCGCGTCATGACTATGAAGCCATCGATACCGCCAATGCCAACGCCTTGATGGCTGCGATTGAGGAAAGCCTCGACAGCCTCGCTGGCCGTCAGGTCGGGTCCTTGACCGTCGAAAGGGCCGACAGCTTTTCCTATCATGACCCGGTGGACGGATCGGTCAGCCGCAATCAGGGGCTTCGGATCTTTTTCGAAGGTGGCGCACGGCTGGTTTTCCGCCTGTCCGGCACCGGCACCTCCGGCGCAACGCTTCGGGTCTATATGGAGCGCCACGAACCGGACCCCAACCAGCACGATCAGGAAACGCAAGCCGCCCTTGCGCCCGTCATCGATGCCGCCGAAGCGCTTGCTGGCATCAGCAAGCGGACCGGGCGCGACGCTCCCACTGTCATCACCTGATGAGCAATCCTGCTGAACTTGGTGTTCCGCCGAAGCCGGGCGCGGAGTTGACGGCCGACGGAGTTCGTTTTGCTGTGCGTGCGCCGTCAGCAACATCGGTCACGGTCTGCCTGTTCGACGGTGCGGATCAGGAGATCGCGCGCCATGAACTTGCCGAAGTTGAGGATGGCTTTTTCACGGCCTTCGTCGCAGGCATTCAGGCCGGTGCCAGCTACGGACTTCGCGCAGATGGCCCCTGGCAACCCGCACAAGGCCACCGCTTTGACCCGTCAAAGCTGCTGGTCGACCCGTTTGCCGTCAGGTTGGATCGCCTCTTTGTCTACGATCCTCGTCTCGGGGCATTTGGTGAAGACACCGCCGCAATCGTGCCGAAGGCCATCGTCGAGAAACCGCTGCCGGCGCTCAACCCGGACCGGCCGGGTGTGAAGCCCGGCGGTCTCATTTATGAGCTTCCGGTTCGCGCCTTCACGCTTCTGCATCCTGACGTCCCCGAAGCCGATCGCGGCACATTGCGGGCCTTAGCGCATCCGTCCATCATCGCGCATCTGCGTGCGCTGCATGTCAGCGCCGTGGAACTGATGCCAATCGTCGCCTGGATTGATGAACGTCACCTTGGACCGCTGGGACTGACCAATGCCTGGGGCTACAACCCCGTCACCATGCTGGCGCTTGATCCGCGGCTGGCGCCCGGCGGTATCGCCGATCTCCGCTTCGTGTGCGCGGCGCTGCATACAGCAGGAATCGGTGTCATCCTTGATGTGGTCTTCAACCACACCGGGGAAAGCGACCTGCATGGGCCGACCCTGTCGCTGCGCGGACTTGGAAACGCGGCCTATTATCGTCACGATCAATCCGGCAACCTGATCAACGACACCGGATGCGGCAATACGCTCGCTTGCGACCGACCGGAAGTTCAGGAACTTGTGTTGGCTAGTATGCGCCATTTCGTGACCCAGGCCGGAATTGACGGATTTCGCTTCGACCTGGCGCCGATTCTCGGTCGCGACCAGAACGGCTTTTCAGCCGACGCTCGATTGCTGCAACTCATTGTCGATGATCCCGTACTGCATGACAGGCTGTTGATTGCCGAGCCATGGGACATTGGACCGGGCGGCTATCAACTCGGACATTTCGGCCCGCCATGGCTCGAGTGGAACGATCACGCACGCGACGATATCCGCCGTTACTGGCGTGGTGACGAGGGTATGACCGGCGCTTTGGCGACCCGGCTTTCGGGCTCGTCCGACATTTTCAAAAGCAAGGGCGCGACCCGAACCCGCAGCGTCAACTTCGTTGCCGCCCATGACGGCTTTCCGCTTGGCGATCTCGTGGCATTTGAGAACAAGCACAATGAAGCCAATGGCGAGGACAACCGCGACGGACACAATGCCAACTATTCCTGGAATGATGGTGCCGAAGGCGCAAGCGATGACCCGGCCATCCTCGCAAGCCGCGAGGCCGATGCGCAGGCACTGATTGCCACGTTGTTTGCGACCCGGGGCACCATCCTGCTGACTGCCGGCGACGAGTTTGGCCACACACAGGGCGGCAACAACAACGCCTATGCGCAGGATAACGCCGTGACCTGGCGGGACTGGAAAGGCCTCAATCAGCCGCGGCTGGAATTCACCCGCGCCTGGGCGGCATTCAGGGATGGCTCCTCACATCTGATGCGCACGGAGTTCCTCAAGGATTCCTCCGATTCGAATAAGCCGGATCAGGTTACCTGGCTGACTGCAGACGGGCGCGCAATGACCCCGCCTGAATGGGAAGATCCGCAAAGGAACACATTCATGATGGTGCTGGGACCCATCGGGCAACGCACCGCGATAGTCTTCAATCGCGACCGCCACGAGGTTTTCTTCCAGCTACCGGACACCACAGGCAAGTGGAACCAAACAACACCGGGCGCATTGGGCGATGAGACTGTCCCTCCGCGCTCGGTAATCTGCTGGCAAGAGAATGCTGATACTGTCCTGAAATGAACCAAAGCGAGCCAGACGGTGCCGTTAACGTTGGGGAATTGTAAAGCCATCAGCACGCAGGCTTGGATGAGTTGATGCAATACGTGGCATATAATTCTAGTTTGCCACCCATCTGACTCACCTTTCACACTTGGAGATATATGTGCAACGAGTGATATCAATTGCCGAGGTCAAGGATCTGGTCGGCACTGAAGTTGGCGTCTCAGAGTGGATCGATGTGCCGCAATCGCGTATCGACCTGTTTGCCGACGCCACCGACGATCACCAGTTCATCCATGTTGATCCGGAGCGCGCAAAAGAAACGCCATTCGGCGGAACCATCGCGCACGGCTTTCTGACGGTTTCCATGTTGTCGGCAATGCACTCCGATGCCGTCCCAAGACTGCGCGAGGACAATGTCGGGATCAATTACGGTTTCAACAAGATGCGTTTTATGGCCCCGGTGCCTGCCGGCAGCCGGATTCGCGGACGTTTCTTTCTCAAGGAATCACGGTTGCGCGGTCCCGGCCTGCTGATGACCACCTTTGACATAACGGTGGAAATCGAGGGCAGCAAGAAACCGGCCTTGACGGCATCGTGGATGACCATCATCCAGTTTGACCCCAAGGACCTGCCGCAAGTCTAAGCCGCATAAACCGATCTGCGCCTATGCGAGGCAATCCTTGGCGGCTTCTGACAGCAAGGAAAAGGCGTAATCTGAAAACGAACGCCAGCATTCCACCCGGAAATCTGTCTCTCCGGTTCGAATGATCACCACCTCGATCTTGCCCATCACAGTGCGGCTTGCCGCACCGACCGGGAACACCGCGTCGCCCAGATTCTGCGGGCATCCCGATTCCAGCGTCGGGCGCGCGCCTTCGCCGGTCACCAGGATCGCGGTGTTGCGGTGGGAGATATCAACCGCCGAATGCAGCACCTTGGCCTTGGCCAGGTCCATCATCGGGTCGCCGGCCTCGTCAATAATCAGCCATTCATCAGGACCCAGCCAGACGGCCAGACGGCCGCGCGCATTGCGCACCGAGGTTTTTGGCTGCAATGGAAGGTCGAGGTCGAGTGCTTTAGATACTGCCTTGACGCTCTCTGGTCCGGCCCTCAACGACACACGATTTGCGGGAACTGCCGGTGTCAGGGCAACACCGGCGGCGCTGCTGACCCGTCCGGCAAGCGGCTCGGCACGGACGGCTTGAGCGAATTTAGCCATTCAGACGCACTCCCTCTTTGTCGATGAACACGGCATCGGTGATTTCCACTTCAATGACCCGCTCCGGCATCGGTACATACAGTGTCTGGCCCTTGAGCGCGCGCCCATCGATGACCACGCCCATGGCAATCGACCGGCCGCAATTTTCCGACCAGTAGGACGATGTGACATGTCCGATCATGGTCATCGGAATGACCTGATTCGGATCGGCAACAATCTGCGCGCCTTCCTCCAGAACAATGTTCGGATCCTTGGTCGTCAGCCCGACAAGCTGCTTGCGCCCGCCGCCAACCAGATCGGGCCGTTTCATGCCGCGAATGCCGACGAAATCCGGCTTCTTCTTCGCCACGGCCCAGTTGAGCCCTGCATCGTCCGGTGTCACCGTGCCATCGGTGTCCTGACCGACAATGATATAGCCCTTCTCGGCCCGCAGCACGTGCATGGTCTCGGTACCATAGGCGCAAGCGCCCAGCGGCTCTGCCCGCGCCCACAGCGCTTTCCAGACCGCCTCGCCATAATCGGCAGGCACATTGACCTCGTATCCGGCCTCGCCGGTGAATGACATCCGGAACAGCCGCGTCGGCACACCGCAGATCTTGCCTTCGCGGACACTCATATGCGGCATGGCTTCGGTGGAGAGGTCGATGCCCTCGACCAGCGGCGCGATGATCTCGCGCGCCTTGGGTCCCTGCAAAGCGATGACCGCCCATTGTTCGGTCGTCGAGGTCAGCCAGACTTTCAGATGCGGAAATTCGGTCTGCAGATAATCTTCCATATGATGCATGACCCGCGGCGCACCGCCGGTGGTCGTGGTCACGTGAAAGCGATCCTCGGCCAGTCGCCCGACAACGCCATCATCATAGATGAAGCCATCCTCGCGCAGCATGATGCCGTATTTGCAGCGGCCCGGCTGCAGCTTGTCCCAGCCATTGGTGTACATCAGATTGAGGAATTCGGCCGCATCAGGGCCGACAACCTCGATCTTGCCCAATGTCGTGGCGTCGAACATGCCTGCACTCTCGCGCACCGTCCGGCACTCGCGATTGACCGCCTGATGCATGTCCTCGCCAGCGCGCGGATAATACCAGGCGCGCTTCCACTGGCCGACATCCTCAAACACCGCGCCATGGGCTTCTTCCCAGCCATGCATCGGCGTCCGCCGCGTCGGATCGAACAGATCGCCGCGCGAATGATTGACGATCGCACCGAAGGTCACCGGCGTGTAAGGCGAGCGGAATGTAGTCAGACCCACCTGCGGCAACGGCTTGTCGAGCATCTCGGCCGCAATCGCCAGGCCATGCATGTTCGAGGTCTTGCCCTGATCGGTTGCCATGCCATTGGTGGTGAAGCGCTTGACGTGCTCGATCGAATGCATGCCCTCACGCACAGCAAGCCGAATGTCCTTGGCGGTGACATCATTCTGAAAATCGACAAACGCTTTGACCGTGGTGTCAGGACCGGCACCGGCGGCCGACCCCATCATGCTTCCGGCCCAGGATGTCTGAGTCTCTGCCTCAGGCGCAATCCAGGCTTTGCGGCTTTTCACGCCGGCAGCCTTTGACGCCTCGTGACCAGCCTTTGCAGCACCTGCGACTGCGTCACCCAGATCGTCGATACCATTGCAGGCGCCAATGCTGACGCAATCCTGAACATTGCGGCCGGGCAGGAAGCGCTGGCTAGCCTCGTCCCAGACCACCTTGCCGCGCGACTGCGAAAACATGTGCACGGACGGTGTCCAGCCCGCCGACATGATCAGCGCATCGATCTCGATAGTTCGGGTAGACCCACCACTCGATTTGCCGACCTTCATCGACTTGACCCGTAGCGCGCCCGAGGTGTCGAGCACAGCCTGACCGGCGAGAACCTCGATACCGAGTTCCCGGGCTTGTGCCACCAGCGCCGGATCGGGATCAGGTCGCACATCGACAATAGCCGGAATCGAAACGCCGGCCCGCTTGAGATCAAAAGCTGCGTTCCAGGCCGAATCGCAGGCCGTGTAGACCCCGACCTTGGCCCCGACAGCGACACCGTAATGATTGAGAAATGTCCGCGCCGCCGAAGCCAGCATGATGCCGGGGCGGTCATTGTTGGCAAACACCATGTGCCGCTCGATGGCGCCGGTGGCGATGACAACCTGTTTGGCCCGGACCTGCCACAGCCGTTCGCGCGGCAGCGCCGGGTCCGGATTGGCAAGATGCTCGGTCACCCGCTCCAGAAGCGCGACATGGTTTTGCGCCTGATAGCCAAACGCTGTGGTGCGGGTCAGCACCCGGACATTGTCCATGGCGCGGAGCTCTGCGGTGACTTTCTGCGCCCAGTCCCGGCCGGACACGCCGTCAATGGTCGCATCAGTCTCATGATGAAACGCGCCGCCGGTTTCAGGCTTCTCGTCGCACAGGATCACGCTGGCACCGGAGTGCGCCGCGGCAAGTGCGGCAGAAAGACCGGCAGCGCCGCCGCCGATCACCAGAACATCGCAATGGGCATTATGGTTGGCATAATGATCAGGATCCGGCTCGCTCGGCGATACGCCCAGACCAGCTGCGGCGCGAATGATAGGCTCGTAGATCTTTTTCCAGGCCGCTTTCGGCCACATGAAGGTCTTGTAGTAAAAACCGGCGGCGAAAAACGGCGAGGCGTAATTGTTGAGCCCGCCGACATCGAAGGCCAGCGACGGCCAGCGGTTCTGCGACTGCGACTGCATGCCGTCAAAGACCTCCTGCACGGTGGCCCGCACATTCGGTGTCCGTCGCGCGGCATCCCGGCCTACATCCATCAACGCATTGGGCTCTTCCGGGCCAGCCGACAGCATGCCGCGTGGACGGTGATACTTGAAAGACCGCCCGGTGAGATGGATGCCATTGGCAATCAGCGCCGAAGCAAGCGTGTCCCCTTCGACAGCCGACAGTGCCTTGCCATCGAAGGTGAAGCGCACGACCCTGGCGGGCGTCAGCCGGCCCTGCCCCTTGATCCGGTTGGCGCCGCTCATTGTTTCGCTCCCTTGACCATCAAGACCCCGTCCTCGCCGCGCACCACGTCAACACGCGGCTCACCGGCCTTGTAGGTGGTGACAAATCTGTCGCTGACCGTGTCACGCACGGCGTTGAAGAACCGGGCGCAGCCGTGAATATGCCGCCAGCGCTCATAGGAAACGCCCTTCGGGTTGGTCCGGATAAAGAAGAACGCCTCGAAATCCTCGTCGCTGATCGCGGCGATATCCTTCGGTCGTTCAATATGCGCCTCGCCCGTGTTGCGGAATTCGAGCTCGGGCCGGTCTTCCTGGCAGTAGGGACAGTGGATCAGGAGCATTTTGCGTGGTCCTCGGTCAGATCGTGGTTTTGATCGCAGCTGTTTCGGGATTGCCGGTGTTCGGCGTGCCCGCAGGCTCGATGATGAGAAGATGGGTTTCCTCGTCGGCGCGCGGACAATGCTCAACGCCCCTTGGCACCACATACATCTCACCGGGTCCCAGCACGACGTCGCCGTCACGCATCTGGATGGTCAAACGCCCGGACAGCACCAGAAAGAAGTCATCGGTGTCAGGATGGGAGTGCCAGTTGAAGTCGCCATTGGCCTTGACCACCATCACATCGTGGCCATTGAACCCGGCCACGATTTTCGGCGACCACAAATCGGCAAAGCCGTCGAGTTTGTCTGCCAGATTGATGGATTGATGGGTCATCAGTTCAAGCCTCAATGCGCCACGGCGGCAGCCGCCGCTTCATCGATCAGACGTCCGGTCTTGAAGCGGTCCAGATTGAAGGGCGCGTTGATCTTGTGTGGCTCGTCCCGCGCAATTGTATGCGCAAACACATTGGCCGATCCCGGCGTTGCCTTGAACCCGCCGGTGCCCCAGCCGCAATTGACATAAAGCCCCTTGATCGGGGTTTTCGACAGGATCGGCGAGCGGTCCGGCGTCACGTCGACAATGCCGCCCCAGGAGCGCAGCATCTTCATCCGCGTAAACATCGGGAACATTTCGCAGATGGCATCGAGCGTGTGGCTGAGGATGTGCAGCCCGCCTGTCTGGGAATAGGAGGTGTATTGGTCGGTGCCTGCGCCGATGACCAACTCGCCCTTGTCCGACTGCGAAATATAGGCATGCACCGTATTTGACATCACCACGCAGGGGAAAATCGGCTTGACCGGCTCGGACACCAGCGCCTGCAACGGATAGCTTTCGAGCGGCATGCGGATGCCGGCCATTTCCATGATCACCGATGTGTGTCCGGCAGCAACAACGCCAACCTTCTTCGCGCCAATGAATCCGCGGCTTGTGTCGACGCCGGAGACCGATCCGTCATCGGCACGGCGGACGCCGGTCACTTCACAATTCTGGATGATGTGAACGCCCATATCGGCAGCGGCCCGTGCATAACCCCAGGCCACCGCGTCGTGGCGAGCTGTACCACCACGGCGCTGCAAGGCTGCGCCAACTACCGGATAGCGCGCCGACTGGTGAATGTTGAGCGGCGGACAGAACGCCTTGGCTTCTTCAGGTGTCAGCCACTCATTGTCGATGCCATTGAGCCGGTTGGCATGGATGTGGCGCTTGAACACCTGGGTGTCGTGGACATTGTGTGACAACATCATCACGCCCCGGGCTGAGTACATCACATTGTAATTGAGATCCTGCGACAACCCGTCCCACAGCTTGAGCGCATGATCATAAAGCCCGGCGCTCTCGTCATAAAGATAGTTGGAGCGAATGATGGTGGTGTTGCGACCGGTGTTGCCACCGCCGAGCCAGCCCTTCTCGATCACCGCAATATTGGTGATGCCATGTTCCTTGGCGAGATAGTAGGCCGTGCCCAGCCCATGCCCGCCGGCACCGACGATGATGACATCATAGCTTTTTCGCGGCTCCGGCGATGTCCATTGCGCCGGCCAGCCCTTGTGACCGCGCATTGCCTCACGGGCAACGGCAAAAGCGGAGTATTTGCGCATGACTGTCTGGCTCCCAATGTTCCTGGTATGCTATACCCCAGCAAGAGCAAATTCATCTGCCTCGCATCGGCTCTTTTGCGACCTCTGAACGACCATGAATGTCGCAGTGGGTTTTGTCGCACGGTTCCCTCCGGTCACGCGACAAAATCAGTATGGCCGATAATGTGATGAAAAATACAGGAGCGCCCCCATTGTCAAGTTGCCGGGGGACTGGACTTGGGCGTTCGAAACTGATATTTGCCACCTCAATCGTAACGCCCTTGGCCGAACGAACGGAATTTTTGTTTGCCAGGGTTGCTTCAGCAACCAAAAACTCGAAGGAACGGGATCAACGTGCAGGTACTTGTCCGCGATAACAATGTCGATCAGGCGCTCCGCGCTCTTAAAAAGAAAATGCAACGCGAAGGCATTTTCCGTGAAATGAAGATGCGTGATTTTTACGAGAAGCCATCGCAGAAGCGTGCGCGCGAGAAGGCAGAAGCCGTCCGCCGTGTTCGCAAGCTGGCTCGCAAGCGCGCCCAGCGTGAAGGTCTTATCGGCGGTGGCCGTCCGGCCGCACCAACTCGCTGATCTAGCCGTTTTTTTGCCCTTTTGGGCTTGCATGAATGTGAGGCGGGGACGATTATTCGTCTCCGCCTTTTTCAGTGGCGGACCGGAATTTCGCCGGAAGAGCAAGGTGGGCTTATATGATGCGTTTGTTTGCAGCGGCAGGAACTCGAAAAACAAGCGCAGCTCGGTCTGTTTTGCTGGCAGCAACTGCCGTCATCACCATGGCGGTGTCAGGTTGCTCGACCACATCGCCCATTGATGCCATCTCCATCGACAAGACTCAGGGCACTGACGAGAACATCTCGTCGCTGACTGATGTTATCCGCCGCAATCCGCGGGACCCCGAGGGTTACAATGTGCGTGGCGCGGCCTATGGTCGGTCCGGTCAATACCGCAATGCCCTTGAGGATTTCGACCGAGCCATTCAGCTCAACCCCTCATTTTATCAGGCCTATGCCAACAGAGCCCTGATTCATCGGTCGATGGGCAGCCAGAACGATGCGGCAAAAGACTACAATCGCGCCCTGCAGATCAATCCGCGTTACGACGTCGCCTTGATCGGGCGCGGTAATCTCTATCGCCAGGCTGGGCGAGTGAATGAGGCGATGAATGATTACGATCGTGCCATAAGTCTTCAGACCACCGATCCGCGAGCCTACCACAATCGCGGCCTGATCAAGCAGCTGCGCAATCAGCACCCGCAGGCAATCGAAGACTTTTCGACGTCCATCTCCTTGGCGCCCAACTCACCTGAGCCCTACAATGGCCGCGGCATTTCCTATGTCGCACTCAACGATGATGACAACGCCTTTGCCGATTTCAATCGCGCAATCGAGCTCGATGAGAAGATCGCCGAATCCTGGTCCAATCAGGCCTTGATCTATGAGCGCCGCGGCGACAAGAAGCGTGCGTCCCGGTCTTATGCCCGGGCTGCCCAGCTTGATCCAAAATATCGTCCGGCGATCGACGGTCTGGGTCGGGTGCGCTGATTCGGAGCACTCCTGCCTGATGCATGTCGCGTTCGAATGGATGCGCGGCGTAGCAGGCAGGCGCTCGACGTGACCGGTACATATCACAGCAAAATCATGACGACCCAAGGGGCTGATCCCGTTTCGGAACCATTGGCGCCCGAGCCCGTTGTCTCACCGAACCAATAAACGGGAAAGTGAGTACATCATGATCAAGACCACCAAAATATCCGCCGCAGCGGCAGTTATCGCCACCCTCGGATTGAGCGCGGCGACGATCCCTGCCCATGCGGACAGTGTAGAACTGGGGCTTCTGGAATGCGTCGTTGAAGGCGGAACCGGCTTTATCTTCGGTTCGTCCAAGGATTTGTCCTGTGAATACACCCCGGCAAACGCCGATTCTCCCAAGGAAGCCTATTTCGGCGTCATCAACAAATTCGGCGTCGACATTGGAGTCACTGGCGCGTCCGTGATCGAATGGGTCGTTCTCGCCCCGACCACTGATTATGAATATCAGCCGGGCTCGCTTTCAGGTGATTATCGCGGTGTGTCGGCTGAAGCAACGGCAGCAGCAGGCGCAGGCGTCAATATCCTGGTTGGCGGTTCTGACGAGACTTTCTCGCTCCAGCCTGTCAGCGTTCAGGCCCAGGAAGGCCTCAATGTCGCTGTCGGCATTGCCGAAATCCAGCTGCGCTCAGCAGCTGACTAAACACCAGAACCAATACCAAAAAAAAAGTCCCGGAAATTGTTTCCGGGACTTTTTTTATAGAGCTGCATCAACACCCAAATCAGTGATCGATCGCCTTGACGATATCGTCGGTCATCTTCTTGGCGTCGCCCAGCAGCATCATCGTGCTGTCCTTGTAAAACAAGGTGTTGTCGATGCCGGCATAGCCGGAACCGAGCGAACGCTTGACGAACAGGCAGGTGCGCGCCTTGTCGACATCCAGAATCGGCATGCCGTAGATCGGCGATGTCTTGTCGTCGCGCGCCGCCGGGTTGGTGACGTCATTGGCGCCAATCACATAGGCCACGTCAGCCTGCGCAAACTCCGAATTGATGTCTTCGAGTTCGAAGACTTCGTCATAGGGCACATTGGCTTCTGCCAGCAGCACGTTCATGTGACCGGGCATACGGCCGGCCACCGGATGGATGGCATACTTGACCTCCACGCCGTGTTCCTTGAGCTTGTCAGCCAGTTCCCGTGTGGCGTGCTGTGCCTGAGCCACTGCCATGCCATATCCAGGAACGATGATCACCTTTGATGCATTGGCCATCAGGAAAGCGGCGTCGTCGGCCGAACCGAGCTTGACGCTGCGATCAATATCATCACTGCCAGCCGCTGCGGCTTCGCCGCCAAAGCCACCGAGAATGACAGAGATGAAGGACCGGTTCATGCCCTTGCACATGATGTAGGACAAGATCGCGCCAGATGAGCCTACCAGCGCACCGGTAATGATCAGCGCCAGATTTCCAAGTGTGAAGCCAATGCCGGCCGCAGCCCAACCCGAATAGGAATTGAGCATCGACACGACAACCGGCATGTCAGCACCACCGATCGGCACGATGAGCAACACACCGAGCGCCAGCGACAGAACCACCACCAGCCAGAACGCCGTGTAGCTTTCCGTCGCCACAAGCGCACCGATCAGCACGACAATACCGATCAGCAGTCCGGCATTGATGACGTGGCGCATTGGCAGCATGATTGGTTTGCCCGACATGCGGCCATCAAGCTTGAGAAACGCAATGATCGAACCGGTGAAGGTGATCGCGCCGATGGCGACGCCCAACGACATTTCGATCAGCGCCTGCGCATGGATCTCGCCGACTTCACCGATGCCGAAGGCATGCGGCGAATAAAGCGCTGCCGACGCCACCAGAACGGCAGCAAGACCGACCAGGCTATGAAAGCCCGCAACCAGCTGCGGCATTGATGTCATCGGAATCTTGCGAGCGATATAGGCGCCCGCGCCGCCGCCAATGGCGAGACCTGCGACAATCATCGCAAATCCGCTGAATGAAGGCTTGGCAAGCAGCAAAGTCGTGACAATGGCAACTGCCATGCCAACCATGCCGTAGAGGTTACCCTGACGGCTGGTCGTTGGATGGGATAGGCCCCGAAGAGCCATGATGAACATGACACCGGAAACGAGGTAGGCGAATGCGGCAAAATTCTCTGACATCAGCCGGCCCTCACTTCTCTTTTTTCTTGTACATGGCCAGCATGCGCTGGGTGACGAGGAACCCGCCAAATATATTGACCGACGCAAGCACCAGCGCAACAAACCCGAAGCCGGTTGCCCAACCCGAGAGCGATGTGCCGACGGCAAGCAGTGCGCCCACAACAATGACCGAGGAAATTGCGTTGGTCACAGCCATCAAAGGCGTGTGCAAGGCCGGCGTCACCGACCAGACCACGTAGTAGCCGACAAAAATCGCCAGAACGAAAATTGCGACCTGAAAAACAAACGGGTCAATCGCCCCGCCGCTTGCCGCGTGAACGGCTGCCGCAATGCCGTCGCCCGCTGGCCCGGCATTTTCCGCAGCCTCACGGACTGCGCTTAAGGCCTGCTCCAGATTTTCAAGAGCGGTATCAAGTGCGGATCCTGCCATCACGCTGCTCCCTTGGTGTTTTCACCGCCAAATGCGGGATGAATGATTGCGCCGCCATGGGTCAACGCCGTCGCCTTGACCAGTTCATCCTCAAGATCGACGACGACCGTTTGGGTTTCCTTGTCGATCATGGTGTCGAGGAAGGTCAAAAGGTTCTTGGCGTAGAGCAGCGATGCGCTTGCAGCGATCTGCCCGGGCATGTTGAGAATGCCGATCACCGTGACGCCATCGACTGTGACGGTTTCGCCAGGCTTGGAGCCTTCGATGTTTCCACCGCGCTCAACCGCCAGATCGACGGCCACAGAACCCAGACGCATGCTCTTGAGCATATCGCGCGAAATCAGCTTGGGTGCCGGACGGCCGGGGATCAACGCAGTGGTGATGACGATATCCTGCTTGGAGATATGATCGGCGACCAGCGCGGCCTGTTTGGCCTGATACTCTTTTGACATTTCCTTGGCATAGCCGCCGGAGGTTTCGGCAGCTTTGAACTCATCGTCTTCAACAGCAATGAATTTTGCGCCGAGCGAAGCAACCTGCTCCTTGGCGGCAGGACGCACATCGGTGGCCGATACCGCAGCACCAAGACGGCGTGCGGTGGCGATTGCCTGCAAACCGGCAACACCGGCTCCCATCACAAAGACTTTCGCCGCTGCCACGGTGCCAGCCGCAGTCATCATCATCGGCATTGCCCGGTCGAACGTATGGGCGGCTTCGATAACCGCCTGATAGCCGGCGAGGTTTGCCTGTGATGAAAGCACATCCATTGACTGCGCCCGTGTGATGCGCGGCATCAATTCCATGGCGAAGCTCGTGACCCCGGCTTTTGCCAAGGCGGCGAGCGCCTTTTCATTGCCGTAGGGATCCATTTGCGCAAGCACGATTGCGCCTGATTTGAGAGACTTGATGTCCGTTTCCGACGGACGCCGGACACGAAGAACAACATCAGCCTTCTTGGCACTCGCTGCGGTTCCCGTTGTCGCGCCGGCAGCGATGAAGTCCGCGTCGGTAATCCTGGATTTCTCGCCAGCACCCTTCTGAACAATGACTTCCAAGCCGAGTGCAGTCATCTTTTTCACGGTCTCCGGCGAAGCGGCGACGCGTGATTCAAGCGAATCTGACTCTTTGGCTACAAATACAGTGGCGCCCACGAGAGCCCCTCCTCTTACAACAGGATGAGACACGCCGGGGCAGATCACTCAAGACCCCGGCGCGTGCGAATGCTTCAGCGAGCGAGAATAGAACCGCCGATGCTGAGAATGAGGAACGCCAGGAAGCTGACGATGGCGCCGGCGCCGGAAAAAAAGAACAGGGCCATGGCGATGAACAAAGCCACGATGGTAATCGTTCCGTACTTCGCCGCAGCAAGAAATCCTACGTAGGTTCTCTCGTGCTCGGAATAATCCATTGCAGCGCCAGTTTCGACAGGACCATTCTTCTGTTCAGCCATGCTGTAACTCCCCTAATGACAATTTACCGAGGAATTACACAAACCACCGGCAATGTGCAATGGACAAGCAGTCACAAGCCAAGGGTAATATCGGTCAATGACCTCCAGGCATTGCTGAGCCTCGCCATGGCCATCAATGATTGGCTTCATTCAACTGGCTTGTTGAAGCGCGTACCGAGCCGTTGGCAGGATCGTCAGGGGTGTGAGCCCTAGTACTTCGCGTGGTGCAAACATCATCTTGCGCTCATGCGGCTGCGACCGGAAGAACGGATAGCGGTCAAAGAGCGTTCGCTTCAACTCGTGGGCATTGGCCCCATGCAGCTCGATATTGCTGTCATAGCGCTCGAAATAACGAGGTTCGGTCAGTTCAATCGACTGGAAGACACGCTTGTAGAAAGCTCGATGGTTCGGCTTGATCACCGACAGGCAAAAATCCACATCGAAGAAGACGGTCGCCATGGTTGCAACCCGCAAAGTCAAATAGGGCAATGCCGGGTATTCGCGCATGGTATCAGGGTCGGCTGCGAACCGAACCGGATCGATAAAGGTTTTACCGGCATCAAGAAGCGGGTTCATGATATCGGGAAAATGCGACACGGCAACGCTGTCGCGGTGAGCTGCAGTGACGTGATGAACACGGATAGTCGAGACAAGTTGTTCGTCGAAGAAAACACCCATCACATGCGCATTCGGTTTGAAATCAAGATCGTCAATCAGATGCGTGCCATTTTGCGGGGCCAGCCCAACCATCGAAAACGCCTTTTGACGAATTCGAGCAACATCCGCGAGATCGTCAGCGCTTTCGATGCGACGATACTCAATGCTTTCAAGAAAGCGCATCACGCTGGCACCAAATCCCGAAACCGTGTCTGGATTAGCTTTTGTCATGGACGACATGATCCCCATAATTTCTCAAGGAGAAGCTTATCGTTAATTTTTCATTAAGCAATCACATAGCGCCGCAAACAGCCTGTTAACTATTTATTATGGTTAACGAAACGTTGAAAACACACAGAACACCGGCAGACCTGTGAAAAAGCACCGGGGACAATTAATTTGGAATTGATAGCCGCTTGTCAGATCAGGTTGGCTTCAGTGCGCCAGTTGTGCTGACCGGGACCGCCGCTTGGCTGTCGAAGCTGCCTTCTGTTTTCCCGGCTTGGCCAGCTTGGCCGCGAGTTCCAGGAAAGCGCCCTTCGGCATCGGTGTCCCGAAAATGTAGCCCTGAATCAGATCGGCGCAATTGTTGTCGCGGATCATCGCCAATTGCTCTTCGGTCTCTACACCCTCGACGACAACATCCAGCCCAAGCTCGCGCGCGAGGTGGACAACACCACGCAGGAGTTTCAGCTTTTTTGCGTCTTCGGTGAGATTACTGACAAAGGACCGGTCGATCTTGACCTTGTTGAGCGGCAAAATATCAAGATAACTGAGACTGGAATAGCCGGTTCCGAAATCATCAATAGCGATTTGCATTCCCATGGCCCGGAGTTCCGTCAAAATGTCTCTGGCCACCTCCAGGTCGTTCATCAGTCCGCTCTCGGTGATTTCCAGTTGCAGCCGCTCCGGCGCCAGATTGTATCTGTCGAGCGCGTCGGTAATCACCGATATTATGGTCCGGTCGCCCAGGTCATGAGCGGAAAGATTGACGGAGACAAACAGGTCGCCGGGCCAATTGGAGCAATCACGCACCGCCTTGTCGAACACGCTATGGGTGAGTTCACTTATGATCCCCATCTCTTCGGCAAGGGGGATGTAGACCGCAGGCGATATCGGCCCAAGCTCCGCATGGTTCCACCGCGACAAGGCTTCGGCACCGGCAATCTGGGTACCTGCGGGGTTGAACATCGGCTGATAAAACAGATCCATTGCCCCTGTGCGGATCGCTTCACGAAGTTCGCTTTTCATGTACTGACGTGCAGAATACTGCTGATCCATCGATTCCTCGAACAGTGTCCAGCGGTTCTTGTCCCGGCGCTTTGCTTCATACAAGGCAAGGTCTGCCTGAATGTGCAACTCCTCGACCTGCACCCCGGCAACCGGCGCCATGACTGCTCCACCCGAAAGACTTATAAAAAGCTTATGCCCGTCAATCATGTAAGTACCACGCAACGTGTCAATCACGTGGTCCATTGATGTCTGCAACTCATCCGCATCCGCCACATCCGGGAAAAACAGCACAAACTCATCGCCGCCAAACCGGGAAATGACGATTTTCTGTCGGGACAACGACCTCAGGCGATTCGCAATCGAACTCAGCAGCCTGTCGCCGTTGACGTGTCCCATGGTATCGTTGACATGCTTGAAATCATCGATATCGAGAACCGCCAGCGCCAGATTCTGGCCGGGTTTTGCCTTGGCATTCTTGATCGCCACAATTTCCTTGAACCACGACCTGTTGGGCAAACTGGTCAGGCTGTCAAAGCGCGCCATTTGCAAAATACGCTTCTCGGATTCAATACGATCCGACACATCTTCAAAAATCAGAACCACACCCTTTTCGCCCCGGTGCCGGGCACTGAATTCAAGCCAGGAGTTCTTGTCCAGGCGCACCAGTGAACGATCTTCGCGACCACTGATCAGCTTTTCGAGATGTTCATTGATCTGCACAAAGTTCTCCTTTGCGATCATGCCATTGCGGGCACCCAGTCGCATTGCCGCCTTCAAGGCGCGACCAGTCAAATCAATATTACTGTCAATGCTAAAAAACTCGCGGGCTTTGCGATTGGCAACCTCGATCCGCCCTTCCCCATCAAGCATGAACAATCCGTGCGACATATTGTTGAGTGCAGTGTCAAACCGTTCCGCAATCTCCGAGGTTTTCCGTTCAGCAGTCACTGAATTGTAAAGAAAATCACGAACCCCGTTCGCCATCGAGCGCGTTGTCAGGAATAGCGGCAACAAAAGCAGCGCCATCAGACTCATATAAGGGTCACGAGCCATGACAAGCCCTGCCATCATCGGCAGACAAGCCGCCAGAATGATCATGTCGACATTCAACCGCGATCCGAAGTTTCGTCCAACGACGGAGATCATCGTGGCCAGGATAACGGAAATTGACACCAGCTCTGCAAACGAGTCCTGTGCAACCACCAATGCATGGCCGCACATCGTACCCAATGCAAAAGCAGCAACCAGAGAGCCCGCAACATAGCGTCTCTCCCAGTGCAGGGTGTCACTGAACTTGAATGCGGACTTGTCCAACCGGTCAAAGGCCAACATGTCAAGATTGCGAACTGCCCAAATTATGAAAAGTGCCAAGCCGCTAAATAGATAAAACGGATCGTCAATGCGGAGATAAATCAGCATTGTGGTGAGCACATGCGCGATCATGCCAGCAAACAACGTGCCCCGCTGCTGGTACAGCGAAGCCACGAACGAGAGGCGTACGTCTTCTTCGAATGCTGTGCTGCCCGCTTGTTGCATAAACACTCACCTTTGGAGTTAGGATGCCAACCTAACAAGCGGAAATTAAGAACACATTTACCGCCAAAGGATTTTCGTAAAAACCGCCAAAGCCTCCTCTTTTAGGAAGGTTTGGTTAAAAAAATCGTCATTTCGACGCCAAAAAAACACCATAAAGTTGCTTTGACGACAACCCCTGCACGGAATGGTTCATTGTCCTGCATGTCTCCCGGATTGTGGGCGGAATAATTTTCGGTTGGTGGAAAAACCGACTCCTGCTTTCGTAGGCGGGTGAGATGAGCGCAGCGTCATTCGCGTCTCGCGATGACGCATCGGCAGATCAACTGCCCTGCTGGAAGCAACCACACTGCTCGAACCGCTATTTATGGCAACACGCTATCCAGCTACTCGGCAGCAATGGCGTGCCCGGCTGCACTCCCCTCGTGAATAGAGCGCAGCAGAGTTTCCTTCTTCAAAATGACCTGTTCCTTGTTGCGGATTTTAACGTGGCCATACCCGGTAATACCCATCGGATAAGATAGGAATTCAGCGATCTGGGGCGCGTTGTCAGGCCGCAGAAGACGTGTCGCTTCCTCCAGGTCCGTGTTGAACTCTGAAACAAGCTGGCGCTCCATCCGCCGTTCAGCGCTGTAACCGAACACATCCAACGGCGTGCCACGAAGAACCTTCAGCCTTGAAAGCACAGGGAAAAGCGCCGTCATTCCGCGGCCAAACGATGTTTTGATCGGATGACCCTTGGCGTCTTTTCGACCCAGCACCGGTGGCGCCATGTGATATTCCAGCTTGGTGAAGCTCTCGAACTGCTTGTAGAGTTGACGCTTGAAACTGCCGTCGCTGTAAAGCCGCGCCACTTCGTATTCGTCCTTGATTGCCATCAGCTTGAACAGCGACCTAGCCGCCGCTGCCGATACCGATCCGGGTCGGCCAGAGACAAGTGTCTCCGCTTCGATAAGCGGGCGCAGGATCTGACGGTATCTGGCTGCCCATGCCTCGTTTTGATAGTCCCGCAGAAAATCCGCGCGCCGATCCACGAGATCGGCGACCGACTCTTCTGTTGCTCCATCTGAAACCGGAAGCGCGTCGCCGACAATCGCCAGCACCGATTGCGGGTCGTGTCCGGCCTTGCGGCCCCAGCGGAACGCTTCAATGTTCATGGCCACGGCCTGACCATTAAGTCGAATGGCTTGCTCGACGGACTCGGGAGAGAGAGGCAAAGCGCCCTTCTGGGACGCCATGCCAAGCATGAACATGTTCGCTGCAATCGCATTGCCGAACAACCGGGTTGCGGCCTGTGTCGCGTTGAAGAAGCTGGTGCGCTCGATGCCGGCAGATTTGACAATCGCCTGCTTGAGCCGCTCGGTCGGCAACGAGAAATTCACATCGCGGGTAAATTCACCCGGCATGACTTCACTGGTGTTGACCAAGAATGCCGTCTCGCCCTCACGCACCGAGGCCAGCACCTTTCGTGATCCTGACACCACCAGATCGCAGCCCAGAACCAGATCCGCCTTGCCTGCTGATATCCGGATGGCCTGAATATCTTCGGGTGATCGCGCGATCCGGACATGCGAGAACACAGCCCCGCCTTTCTGGGCAAGCCCGGCCATGTCGATCATGCCACAGCCCTTCCCCTCAAGATGCGCAGCCATGCCCAGAATGGCGCCGACGGTGACGACGCCCGTCCCCCCGATGCCGTCAATGATCGAAGCCCACCCGCGATCAAGCGGTGCAATGTCCGGCACCGGCAGTCCGATCAACGGATCCGGCGCAGATTTGAGAACAGAACTGTCGGTCTTGCGGATCCGCGCACCGTGAACGGTGACGAAGGACGGGCAGAACCCCTCCACACAGGAAAAATCCTTGTTGCAACTGGATTGGTCAATCCGGCGCTTGCGCCCGAATTCGGTGTCGACAGGCTGGATCGACACGCAGTTCGATTTGACGCCACAATCACCACACCCCTCGCATACCAGTTCATTGATGATGACCCGCTTGTCCGGATCGGGATAGGTGCCGCGCTTTCTGCGGCGCCGCTTTTCGGCAGCACAAGTCTGATCATAAAGCAGGACTGACACACCCGGCACGTCACGCAACTCGCGTTGCACGGCATCAAGCTCGGTGCGGTGATGAACACTCATAGAAGCAGGCCAGACCGTGCCTGCGGGATACCGGTGCGGATCATCGCTCACCAGCGCTATCCGATCGACACCTTCTGCACGAACCTGCCGTGCAATGGCGTCAGCGGTGAGGCCGCCCTCATGCGCCTGCCCGCCGGTCATCGCAACGGCGTCATTATAGAGGATCTTGTAGGTGATGTTGGCTTTCGATGCGATGGCAAAGCGCAACGCCAGCACACCTGAGTGATTGTAAGTGCCGTCGCCGAGGTTCTGGAAAATATGATCGCGTGTAGTGAAGGGAGCCTGGCCAACCCACTGCGCGCCCTCCCCGCCCATCTGGGTGAACCCCACCGTGTCACGATCCATCCACAGCGCCATGAAATGACAGCCGATGCCTGCAGCCGCAATTGATCCTTCAGGAACCTTTGTCGAGCTGTTGTGCGGGCAGCCGGAACAGAAATAGGGCGTGCGCGAGGCCACGTCCGTGACAGTCGCCAGCATGCTCTGGAACTGGCGAATGCGTTTGACCTTTGCGTCAATGTCTTCGGCATGACCGACGACCCTGAGTACACGTTCACCCACGGCGACCGCGATGTCATTGGGATCAAGCGCCCCCTTGACCGGGAACAACCAGTCGCCCCGCTCGTCTCGCTTGCCAACCACCACCGGCTGGCGCGCCGTCCCGTAAAGGGCTTCACGCAACTGGCTTTCCAGAAGCGAACGTTTTTCTTCAACCACGATCACCATATCCAGGCCATCGACAAATTCGGCCATATCAGCCAGGTCAAACGGCCACGGACAGGCCACCTTGAAAAGCCGGACACCAATCTTGTTGGCGCGCGCCTCATCAATCCCCAGATCATCAAGAGCCTGGCGCACGTCCAGGTAATTCTTGCCAACAGTCAAAATACCGATCTTGGCGTTGGCGCCACCCGAATAGATGATCCGGTTGAGCCCGTTGGCCCTTATATAGGCGCTGGCCGCATCGCGTTTGTATTCATGAAGCCGCATCTCCTGGCCGAGGAAATCCAGATCGTTCGCCCGAATATTCAGCCCCCCCGGCGGCACTGCAAAATCGGGAAGAATGATCTTCAGGCGATCAAGACCGGCATCAACCGACGCGGTCGATTCCACATTGTCCTTGACGCATTTGAGAGCGGCCCACGTGCCGGCAAACCGGGACATTGCAAATCCGTGAAGTCCGTAATCAATCATCTCCTGCACGCCGGCCGGATTGAGAATCGGGATCATGGTATCGACGAAATTGAATTCTGTCTGATGAGCGTTGGTGGAGCTTTCGGCTGTGTGGTCGTCTCCCATAAGCGCCAATACGCCACCATGCCGGGACGAACCCGCGAGATTTGCATGGCGAAACACATCACCGGACCTGTCCACGCCGGGCCCCTTGCCATACCAGAGACCGAATACGCCATCATACTTCCCGGTTCCGTCCAGACCCGATTGCTGTGAGCCCCAGCAGGCGGTGGCGGCGAGTTCCTCATTCAACCCGGGTTGGAAAACAATGTTTCGCGCTGACAAGTGCCGCTGCGCATGCATGATCTGCTGGTCCAGGCCGCCAAGCGGGGAGCCGCGATACCCGGACACAAAGCCGGCAGTGTTCAGCCCGGCGAGGCGGTCGCGCTCATGTTGCATCATAAGAAGGCGGACGACGGCCTGAGATCCGGTGACAAAAATCCGATCCTTGGTAAGATCGAACTTGTCGTCGAGCGATACATCATGCGCTGTCATTTACGGCCTCCTCAAACCACCATCGTCCGGATCAAGCCTGACCCGACGCAGATCGCGAGCTCAATTGGCTCGCGACTTTGACGATGATAGTTGGGCCAGTTTGCCCGTCGGTCAATCGAATTCATGGCCAGAGCCAGACTGCGCAATCAGACGATCGGCAAGATGTGGCATACGTAATTTTCTGTCGCCTGAAAAACCTGTGGCGACCGAATCAGTGGTTGACGGAATAACCGCCATCCACAGTGATGGCGCTGCCGGTCATGTAAACGCCGGCTTTGGAAGCCAGAAGCAATACCGCTCCATCCAGATCACGGAAATCACCCAGGCGCCCGAGCGGAGTCTGGGACGCCATCACCTTGGCGGCCGGTCCTTTGAGAAAGCGGTCTGTCAGCGCGCTGTCAAACCAGCCCGGGCGGATTTCGTTGACCCGGATATTATGCTTTGCCCATTCCAGTGCCAGACAGCGGGTCAGATGACTTAGCGCCGCCTTGGATGTGCCGTAGGCCGCCACCTGACGGACCGGCACTTCAGACAAAATGCTGGAAACATTTATAATCGATCCGCTGCGACCATCACGGATCATGCGCCGGGCAGCCTCTTGCGCCACCATGAAGGCACTATCGACGTTGACCGACATGACATTTTGAAAGGTTTCTCGCGAGAGATGTGTCGCTTTGTCGCGATGCGCGATACCGGCACTGTTGACCAGCACGCCTACAGGGCCGAGGGCGTTTTCGACCTGATCAAATGCCGAGACAATCATCTCGTCCTGACGCACATCAAGAGCCACTGAAATGGCGCGTCCACCACAAGCGGCAATGGCTTCAACTGCGGCCTGCAAACTGTCCGGTTCATTTCCGGCAAGTGCAACAGTTGCACCATTTATCGCCAGCGCCCGCGCCAAGGCAAAGCCGATTCCGGTGCCGCCACCGGTTATCAGTGCAACCTCGCCTGACATATCAAACAATTCGCCTGCAGCCACATGGGTCCCCTTTCAGCTTCGATTCAACGACGGTATAGCCGCAAGCGTGAAAAGACGCCACCTGGGGCCAGATTTGAACTGGTAAGATTAGTGCACCACTCGTTGCGTTGTATGCCTTTCTCCTGATATGGACTGGCGCCGCTCCACTTAGGTGCTATGCATGAACAATGGGAACCATGGTTGATCACACTCCTATCAATTGGAGGTGAACTGACCAGGAGGAAAAAATGGGAAGTCTTTTAACATTGAGCCGGTTCATTGACCGGATCAACGAGTTTGTCGGTCGCAATGTGTCCTGGCTTGTGCTGGCCGCCGTGCTGATCAGCGCAGGCAATGCGACCATCCGCAAAATGTTCGACATGTCGTCAAATGCCTGGCTGGAAGTCCAGTGGTACTTGTTCGGCGCGGTCTTCATGCTCGCTGCGGGTTATACACTGCGCAAAAATGAGCATGTCCGCATTGATGTACTGGCCGGCAACCTCTCCAAGCGGGCGCGTGACTGGATCGACCTGTTCGGTCACTTCCTGTTTCTGCTGCCGTTCTGCCTGATGATGACCTATCTGGCCTGGCCGTTCTTCTGGCGCTCATTCCAGAGTGGTGAAATGTCCAGCAATGCCGGTGGCCTGATCATATGGCCAGCCAAGGCGAGCGTGCTTCTCGGTTTCATTCTGCTGACCGCGCAGGCGGTGTCCGAGATCATCAAACGCATCGCAATTATTCGCGGCATCATTGAAGATGAACCCGGCCATGATCATTCGATGCCGCCGCAAGTAGAAGCAGCCACGGACATGAAGGGCCGCACCGATGCTTGATTTCATCGCCCACAACCTTGCGCCGATCATGTTTATCACCGTGATGGCGATGCTGCTGATCGGTTATCCGGTTGCCTTCACGCTTGCCGCTGGCGGCATGTACTTTTTTGTGGCTGGCGTCGAACTGAGCCACATTTCACCGGAAATCCGGCTTTTCTGGCCTTTGGCTCAAGCCAACATGAACCGCGTCTTCGACATCATGCGTAACGATACGCTGCTGGCGATCCCGTTTTTTACCTTCATGGGACTTATTCTTGAGCGGTCTCGCATGGCCGAAGATCTGCTCGACACCATCGGTCAGCTTTTCGGAAATCTTCGTGGTGGACTGGCGTTTGCCGTTGTCCTCGTTGGAGCCCTGCTTGCTGCAACCACGGGCGTCGTCGCGGCATCAGTCATTGCCATGGGCCTGATCTCCCTGCCGATCATGATGCGCTACAACTACCATCCCGGGCTTGCGGCTGGCACGATTGCAGCTTCCGGCACGCTGGCGCAGATTGTCCCACCTTCACTTGTCCTCATCGTCATGGCCGACCAACTTGGCCGTTCGGTGGGCGACATGTATGTCGGTGCCTTTTTTCCAGCGATGATTGTCGTCGGAATGTACTGCGCCTACATTTTCGCCATTACCTTGATCAAACCGCAATGGGTGCCTGCCCTGCCGCCGGAAGCACGGCCACTGGGCAATGGTGGCCGTTCGCTGTTCATTATCCTTGGAACTGCAGTCATGCTGTTCCTGGTTTGCTACTTTTATGTCTTCGAACATCTGCGCTATGAGATCCAGGTGGTCTGGGCAGCCTTGGTTGCCACAATCATCCCCTATGCCTTTGCACTGCTCAATCGCACGATGAAGCTGGGGTTTCTGTCGAAAATGGCCGAACAGGTCGTTATCGTGCTGATCCCGCCACTTGCGCTGATCTTCCTGGTTCTCGGCACCATCTTTCTGGGCATCGCAACGCCCACGGAAGGCGGCGCCATGGGTGCCACCGGTGCACTGATCATGTCTTTGATGAAGCGCCGGCTGGACTTGAAAACACTTCTCCAGGCACTGGATTCCACCACGAAACTGGCAACTTTCGTGATGTTCATCCTCATCGGTGCACGCGTTTTCTCACTCACCTTTTACGGCATTGCCGGCGACCGTTGGGTGGAAGATCTGATGTTGGGCTTGCCAGGTGGCGAGACCGGATTCCTGATCTCGGTCTCGATCATCATTTTCATCCTCGGCTGCTTCCTGGACTTCTTCGAAATCGCCTTCATTCTGGTACCGCTGCTGGCTCCCGTGGCGGATAAGCTTGGTATCGACCTGATCTGGTTCGGCGTGCTGATAGGCTTCAACCTGCAGGCCAGTTTCCTGACGCCGCCGTTTGGTTTCGCGCTCTTCTATCTGCGGTCAGTGGCGCCAATCAAAGCCTGGTTTGACAAAACCACGGATCGAATGATTGAGCCGATTACAACAAGAGCGATCTACACCGGAACGCTGCCCTTCATCATCATTCAGATCGTCATGCTGGGTATTCTGATCGCCTTCCCAGGCCTTGTGACCCACTACAAGACTGATCCTGTGATGATGAATCAGAGTGATATAGATAATGCGATCAATGATATCGGCGGTGGTGGGTTTGGCTTGCCTGGCTCGGGACTAAGGCTGGGCGGAGGCCTCAGCCTGCCAGGTACACCGAACATCGGTGAACCCGACAATGGTGGCATGCCGGCAATGCCAAGCTTTGGAGAACCCTCCAAACCAACGGGCAATGACGTCTTGCCGGCGCCCGGAGGGCTTCCCGCGCCGGGCGGCGCAACCGGGTTGCCAAACTTTAACTGACCAGTCCCTCTGTGCAGACCACAAAAAACCCGGCGGTAATCATCGCCGGGTTTTTCGTGCGCAATCAACCTGACAAGCTTCTGGCGATCAGCTTGCCGGCGGAAGAAGGTTGCGAAACCGGAGGTCATTGACTTGGCTTGCAGGGCTACGGTTTCGTGCGTGTTCCCCCTGAACGCGGCCAGGTACAGGGACGAAATCAATAGGATCTCTCAGCCCATCTGGCCGCGAACCAAAGACATCCGCACACGAAAAAGCCCCGGGACCTGAAGGTCCCGGGGCCTTGAAGGCTTTGCCTGGAATGAGCTCTCTTAGAGCTTGCCGGCGCGCTGCTGAATCATCATGAACGTGTCCATGTTGTATTCGGCCAGCTGGAACCAGAGGTAACCATCGCCGCGATAACCCATGTAGCTGTCATGAATTTTCTTGAACTTGGCATTCTCGGAACCGATTTCAGCATAGACCTTGTTGGCTGCATTGAAGCAGGCTTCCAGGATCTCGAGGCTGTAAGGACGCAGCTTCGTACCTTCCGATACCAGCTTCTTCAAAGCTGGCGGGTTCAAGGTGTCGTAACGTGCCATCATGACGCTGTTGGCCAGCGCGGAGGCCGACTTGACGACGCCCTTGTAGGCGCTTGGCAATTCGTTCCACTTGTCCAGATTGATCAGGTTCATCAGCGTCACGCCGCCTTCCCACCAACCAGGATAGTAGTAGTACGGAGCAACCTTGTTGAAGCCCAGCTTGGAGTCATCATAAGGACCGACAAACTCGGCCGCATCGATGGTGCCCTTTTCAAGCGCGGCATAGATGTCGCCACCTGGAATGTTCTGCGGCACAACGCCGACTTCCTGGATGATGCGTCCACCAAAACCGCCGATGCGGAATTTGAGGCCCTGCATATCGGCAACAGTGTTGATTTCCTTACGAAACCAACCGCCCATCTGGGCGCCGGTGTTACCAGCAGGGAAAGCAATCATGTTGTTGTCGGCATAGAATTCGTTGTTGAGCAGGTCCAGCCCGCCGCCCTCATAGAGCCAGCCATTGGTCATGCGCTGGTTGAGACCGAAAGGAACGCCGGTGCCGAACGCCCATGTGGGGTCCTTGCCGAAGAAGTAGTACGAAGCCGTGTGCGCCATTTCGATGGTGCCGTCGCGAACCGCGTCAGCGCCTTCAAGCGCACCAATGATCTCTCCGGCGCCGTAGGTTTCGATTTCGAAATTGCCATCGGTGGCTTCGGAAACGGCCTGGGCGAAAACTTCGGCTGCGCCGTAAATGGTGTCCAGCGCTTTCGGGAAACCCGAAGAACAACGCCATGTGATTTTCGGCATTGTCTGCGCAATGGCCGGTGCGGCCAGTGTGGTTGCTGCTGCAGCGCCTGCACCAGCGACCCCAGCCTTCTTGATAAAGGAACGACGATCCATAAAAACCTCCCAGTTGAAACGAAGTCGCGAGCCCGAGTGATTATTCATGTTTGAGAGCCCGGCGACCTTGCTGGACATAACCATGTTGTGACAGGCCTTTCAAGCGAAAGGCGGCAAATACCGAGGCAATGGTCAGTATTTTTGGCCAGTCAATCGTTTCATGGATCTGAACCCGGAGAACCTTTGATTATTGCATCCAAACCAGCCATCTGGCGAATTGACAAAGATCGCCTGAAGCGGGAAAACCACACGAGCCGTGTTACATACCGGCAGATCCACAGATCAGAGGGATGATGCAATGCACAGTGGACTTGTTGCGGTTCCGGCCGACATCCGCAGTTTCGATGGATACACATGGCACGCAGCACCTGATCAATACATCATGGCAGCGGTCAACGGATCAAATGTTCTGCCGCTGATAGTTCCGGCCCTGGCGGACGGAACCGATGTGGACATGGTGCTGGATCGCGTCGACGGTGTCTTGATATCCGGCTCCCGCACCAATGTGCACCCCTCCAACTACGGAGAGGACGAGACCGAAAACCACGGCCCGTTCGATCCGGCCCGTGACCTGCTGAGCATGGCGCTGATTCGCCGGTCCATCGAGCGTGGCATACCCCTACTGGCCATCTGCCGCGGCATTCAGGAACTCAATGTCGCGCTTGGCGGCTCGCTCGCCACTGAAATACAGGACCTTCCGGGGCGGATCGATCACCGCAAACCCGAGACCGAAGATCGCAATGCTGCGTTTGCTATTCGACATTCGATCCAGGTGAAGGAAGGCAGCTGCCTCGCTTCGATCGTCGGAGATGGCGAGGTGCAAGTGAACTCACTTCACCGCCAGGCAATATCGAAACTGGCGCCGCGGCTGGCTGTCGAAGCCGTCGCCGAAGATGGCACCGTCGAGGCTGTCAGTGTCATCGGCGCACCAGGCTTTGCCATCGGCGTGCAATGGCACCCGGAATACTGGGTCGGCAGCGACGCTATCTCGGACAAGATTTTCGCTGCCTTTGGCGATGCGGTCCGGGCCAGACATGCCCGCGTCGCCGAGGCTGCAGAGTAAGCTCACGCAGCCTCGGCCAGGTATTCATGCTGGTTTTCTATCCAGACCCGCGCATTCGGGAACCGCGGTAATCGCCGGGCGGCCATCAAGCCAGGCCGCGAGATTATCCACCACCAGATCGGCCATGGCGTTGCGTGTCGATACCGATGCCGACGCCACATGAGGCAGCAGGCTGACATTTGGCAATTCCATCAGCGCCTGCGGCACATTTGGCTCATCGGCAAAAACATCAAGGCCGGCGGCGGCAATCTTGTGATCGGCTAGCGCCGCAATCAGCGCCGGCTCATCGATTGTCGATCCGCGGCCGACACTGATCAGCACTCCTTTCGGACCAAGCGCAGCAAGAATGTCGGCATTCACGGCCTTCTCTGTCGCAGCGCCACCTGGCACGACCACAATCAGCGTGTCGACAACCGAGGCCAGCCCGGCCAAGTTGTCATGCCATGGGTAATCGACATCATTGCGCTTGGTGCGGGTATGATAATTGATCGGCAAACCGAAGGCTTCGAGCCGCCGGGCGATGGCAAGACCGATCCGTCCAAGCCCGAATATGCCGACTGTCCGCCCCCTCAAGGTCAGCGACGTCAGTGGGTAGGAACCTTCCGCCACCCACCGGCCAGCACGCAGATAGGCCTCGGCCTTTGGAAACTCACGCAGCGTATTGAGCAACAGACCAACGGTCGTGTCAGCAACCTCATCCGACAGAACGTCCGGCGTATTGGTGACCATGATACCCCGCGTTGCGGCATGTTTGGCGTCCACTGCATCATAGCCAACCCCGAAACTGGCGATGATCGACAGATTCGGAAACGCGTCGATGAAATCGGATGTAATGACCGTCGCACAGGCAATGCCGCTGATCTTCGCCCTGGCTTCCGGGGTCATCAGTGCTGCGTCGGCTGCAGCAATGGACACAGCATCAAACTCAGCTTCAATCCGTTCCCGGACGCGGGCATGGATCCCGCCAGGGATCAGGACTGTCGAACCCGCGGCGCTCATCGGCCTGCTCCCGGATTGAGCGGTGAGGTTGACTGCCGTATCCGCATCTCCGGCTTGATCAAATGCAGACCATCTGCTTCGCTTGAGCCATTGAGTTTGTCGAGCAGCGCCCGTGCTGCAAAGCGTCCCACTTCGGATTGTCCGTTCCAGACCGTGGTCAGCGCCGGTGTTGCGATCGCCGCTTCCTCGAGGTCGTCATATCCAGTCACTGATATATCCTTTCCTGGTACAAGCCCTGCGCGGGCAATGCCATTCATCATGCCTATGGCCACGAGATCATTCCAGCAGACCGCTGCTGTCGGTTTGAGCGGATTGGCGAGGAAATTCACAGCCGCCTCAAAACCGCTTTGCTTGGTGCGCGGTCCTGAAATCCTCAACGCCGGGTCGACTTCGATGCCGGCCTTTCTGAGAGCGTCGGCGTAGCCCGCATAACGATCCCGCCCGGTCGATGTGTGATCGGTGCCACCGATCATGGCGATACGAGTATGGCCCAGGCTGATCAGGTGATTGGTCGCAAGCGACGTTCCGTATGCATCGTCGCCGCGAAAGGTCGGCACATCGATTTCCGGGACCGAACGCGCGATCAGAATGGCAGGCATGCCGTTGTCCTCAGCAAGCCGGATGTCCGACGCCGGCGTTCCAATCGCTGGCGACATGATCACGCCGTCACCGCCCAGTTGCAGCAATGTCTCAATGAAGTTGCGCTGCTTTTCGACCGAATCATAATGATTGGAAAGAATGAAGGTTTGCCGGCTACGGTCGAGTTCGGTCTCGATCGCCTTCAGAATTTCCGCGTAAAACGGGTTCATGATGTCGTGCACCACGACGCCGATAATCCCCGATCGCGATGTTCTCAGCGAAGCCGCCCGGCGATTGTAGATATAACCGAGCTCTATCGCCTTCTCCTTGATGCGATCCCGCGTCACATCCGCGACAAGCGGGCTGTCACGCAACGCCAGAGAGACCGTTGCTGTTGAAAGCCCCAAGGCCTCCGCAATGGTGGAGAGTTTAATTTTCTGAGCCAAATGCAAATTCCCCTGTCGAGGCGCTGCCCCGATTCAACCGTTTAAACAAACTTAAAAGGTTTAAACCGGACTGGCAATCAGTCAGTTTGCGAAGACGGGTTACCCTCGACCATTGCACTGGCATCGGCTTCTTGCTGCGGCTGGATTTCGGAGGTTTTGTTACCCGATGCCGTAGCAGCAATCCCCAGTGTTGCAGCTATGTTGGTGTCAACCTGCGCCAAAAGATCGAGAAGCTGCGCGATATCTTTCTTCGTCAGCCCCGTGAAGGCCGCCTTCTCTGCCCGGCGCTGCGATTTTCGGACCGATCTGATCTGATCCCGGCCCGCATCGGTCAGGAACACCAGCATCATCCGCCCATCATTCGGCGACCCCTGTCGCCGCACAAAGCCTTGAGCAGCAAGTCGACCTATGGTCTTGGTGATGGTCGGAGCCTTGACCCCGAGCAAGGCGGCTATTGCCCCCGGCGTCTGTCCATCATGTTCGTCCAGTGCCAGCATCACCGAATCCTGCCCGGCATAAAGCCCGATATCGAGCAAATGGCGCGACAGCGCAGTCCGGGCGTTCCGGGCGACCTGGTTGATCATCGAGAGCGCTTCTGCCTGATCAGCCTTTTTCGACTTCTTGTTCTTGTTCTTCTTTTTACCGGACATGGACAGCTCCTTCTTGCGGCCTTTGTTCCATCACCCTAGGGTTCAAACCCTAACCAAGCCTGAGTGGAAAAACCACCTTATGCCCACACAATCCGTGCCAATCGCCATCCTTCCCCTGGGTGCCCATGAACAACATGGTCCGCACCTCCCGTTTGAGACAGACGCGCTGATCGCCCAGGCGGTGGCGCAACGACTGCTTGTCACTGCGCCAGCGTCTGTAGATCTGGCTCTGCTGCCGGTCGAATCAGTTGGCTACTCCATCGAACATATGGATGTGTCAGGCACACGAAGCCTTACCTATAACGAGGCAATCGAGCGCTGGCTCGCCATCGCTGCAACATGCGCTGATCGCGGCATCCACCGCATGATGCTGCTTAACGCCCATGGTGGAAATTCGCCGCTGCTGACTGTCGTGGCCACTGAAGCGCGGGTGCGCTTCAACATGCTGGTGGTTGCGACAAGCTGGACCCGGTTTGGCGTTCCAGCCGACATCATCAGCCCGGAGGAGAAATCTCTCGACATCCATGCAGGCGACATCGAAACCTCGGTGATGCTGGCCATTCGCCCGGATCTTGTCCGGCTAGACGCATTGCAGGATTTCCCCTCGCGACAGTCGGATTATGCCGCGCAGTTCACCCATCTGCGCGCCTATGGCCCGCACGCTTTCGGCTGGAAAATGTCAGATCTGAACAAGGACGGCGCAGCCGGCAAGGCCAGCCAGGCGACGGCAGAAAAAGGTGAGGCCATTCTCGCTCACGCCGTGCGCGGACTCAGCGAATTGCTCTCGGACATGGCCGAATTCGATGTGGATGACCTCACCTAAGCTGTTTCCAGGGCGACCAACCGGAACCAGGCCTGGAGGCCGTCCAGGAGGCGTCAGAGACATCAGCTTGAATTGCTCAGGATATTTCTAGTTTCTGAGGAGATGACGTGGCCGCAGGTGAACAGATGGACAAATCACATGATCGACGCTGATATCCTTGTCATAGGTGCTGGACTGGCAGGTCTGAGCCTCGCTCGATATCTGGTCGACAGCCACAAGAAGGTGCTCCTGCTTGAGAAATCCAGATCGCCCGGAGGCAGACTCTCAACGCGTCGCAGCGAGCACGGTGATTTCGACCATGGCGCGCAGTACATCACCAGCCGCACGCCGGAATTTACCGCTCTGGTCAATCAACTCACGCAGAGTGGCAAATCGTCAGAATGGGCACCTGACGGCAAGGACAGCGCGCGCCCCTGGTGGGTTGGGCAACCTGGCATGTCGACGCTTGGCAAGGCGCTGGCTCAGGGCCTCGACATAAGGCTCGGAGCGCAGGCGACACGTATCCTCAGGCAGGGCGGTGGCTTTGTTGTCCACGCGAAAAACAGTGACGGAACACAAACCCACTTCTCCGCGTCAAAAATAGTGGCTGCGATACCGGCCCCGCAGGCTCATGCCCTTCTTGGCCCGCTTGATCCCGCCTTCGCGCCCTTGGATAAAGTCGGAATGGCGCCTTGCTGGACAGCCATGCTGGCCTTTGATGCCGCACTGGACTCCGTGCCGGATCTCATACGCGGTCAGCCGGGTGACGTGCTTGGACTGATTGTGCGAAATGGTTCCAAACCGGGCCGGACCGGCGAGACCTATGTGCTGCATGCCACGCCGGAATGGTCGAAAGCCAATCTTCAAAACCACCGCGAAACGGTTGCTCTGGAAATGATCAAAGCAATGAGGGAGACCACGGGCCTTGGTTCAAATCACCCTGAACCTGTTCACTTCGAGCTTCACCGTTGGCTTTACGCACTGGTGGAGAAACCGCTGGGACAACCTTTTCTCGCCAATTCGGACAACACGCTGTTTGCCTGTGGTGACTGGTGCATCGAGGCACGGGCAGAGGCCGCGCACCAGTCCGGATTGGCTCTGGCCAACCACATCATCTCCTTGTGAGTGGCATAAGCCAGGCGAAGCGCCTATATGGGGTTCAAACACCCATTGCTGACAGAGAGAACTCATGAGCGAAGCGCCAATCTCCACCCCCGTGGCTCCGATCCCCGTGACCGTGCTGACCGGCTATCTCGGCGCCGGAAAAACCACCCTGCTCAACCGGATTCTCTCCGAACCTCATGGCAAGCGCTATGCCGTGATCGTCAACGAATTCGGCGAAATCGGCATCGACAATGACCTGATCGTGGAGTCCGACGAGGAAATCTACGAAATGAACAATGGCTGCGTCTGCTGCACCGTTCGCGGCGACCTGATCCGCGTCGTCGAAGGTCTTATGCGCCGTCCGGGCCGCTTTGACGCCATCATCGTCGAAACCACCGGCCTGGCCGATCCAGTGCCGGTTGCCCAGACCTTTTTCATGGACGAAGAAGTCCGCGCCAAGACCAAGCTCGACGCCGTCGTCGCACTGGTCGACGCCCTGCATCTCCCGGCCCGCCTCAAGGACAGCCGCGAAGCCGAAGACCAGATCGCCTTCGCCGACGTAGTCATTCTCAACAAGACTGATCTGGTGACGCCGGAACAGCTGGAAGCCATCGAGCGGACTGTGCGGGCGATCAATCCGTCAGCCCGCATTCACCGCACCGAACGTGCCGCCGTGCCGCTGGATGCCGTGCTTGACCGTGGCGCTTTTGATCTCAGCCGGGCGCTCGACAACGATCCGCATTTCCTCGATCACGATCACCCCGATCATGCCTGCACCCCGGATTGCGATCACGACCACCATCACCACGGGCACGATCATGACCACCACGGCCACAGCCATCATGATCATGCCGCGCCGTCCGATATTCACGATGCAACCATTGAATCGATCTCGTTGCGTGCAGGGCCGCTCAACCCGAAGCGGTTCTTTCCCTGGATTGAAAAGATCACCCAGCTGGATGGTCCCAACATTCTCCGGCTCAAGGGCATTATCGCCTTTGAGGACGATGCCGACCGCTACATCATCCAGGGCATCCACATGATCGTCGAAGGCGACCATCAGCGCGCCTGGAAAGAAGACGAAAAGCGCGAAAGTCGCATCGTCTTCATCGGCCGGGATCTCGACCGCGAGAAGCTCGAGCGGACCTTCCTGGCCTGCCAGGCCTGAGGAGGTTCGATCATGCCAACTGTCGCTCCGATTGATCTCGATGACCATTGCCTTGCCGTCGCATTTCTGGATGAGGTTCCGGTCTTTGCGCTGGCGTCCGGACAGGTCATACGCCTCGACCACGGCACCCACCGCCATGACCTGCATGACGGGCTGCTCGCCACCGCCCTCACCTTGGATGGCAAAAGCCTGATCAGTGGCGGCGAAGACGGCAAGGTGATGCGGCTTGGCGCCGACGGAACCGAAACCACGCTGCGCCCGTCCGCGCGCAAATGGGTCAATGCTGTGGCGGCCGGGCCGCAAGGCGCTTTAGCCTTTGCCGATGGCCGCACGGCAACGGTGCTGCTGGCTGATGGCACCGAGCGGACATTCGAAGAGGCGCGCACCATAGAAGGGCTTGGCTTCGCGCCGAAAGGCCTGCGGCTGGCAATGGCGCGCTACAACGGGGTGTCTCTCGTCTTCGTCAATGGCAGCGCCCCGGCAGTGGATTTCGAATGGAAGGGCGCCCACAATCAGGTGATGTTCAGCCCCGACGGCCGGTTTCTGGTCACCGCCATGCAGGAAAACGCGCTGCACGGCTGGAAACTCGATGGCAAGCCGGGCAGTGAACAGCGCCACATGCGCATGACCGGCTATCCGGCCAAGGTCAAATCGCTGTCCTGGTCCAACAAGGGCAAATGGCTCGCCTCGTCCGGGGCGGCATCGGCGATCGTCTGGCCATTTTCAGGCAAGGACGGTCCGATGGGCAAAGGCCCGCTCGAACTTGGTCAGCGCGCCGATACGATGGTGACCTGCGTTGCCTGCCACCCGATCGAAGATCTTGTCGCCATCGGTTTTGGCGACGGCATGGTGCTGGCGGTTCGCATCGGCGACAGCAAGGAAGCCTTGCTGCGGCGACCGGGCAAAGGCCCGATCACCGCATTGGCATGGAACAAGCCAGGTCGCCTGCTCGCATTTGGATCGCAAGCAGGCGATTGCGGCGTTGTCGACATAGCGGGCTGAAAACTCTCCCGGTCAAGACCAGGACAGCTCCAGTTGCGGACGTCCGTTGGAGGTGTGCGCACGGCTTATCCCGTCCTTGCCGATGACCCCGTTGACCCGTTTCCGGAACGACGAGAAGCTGTCAAAGGTGACGACATCGACGGCTTCATCAAGGTCCAGCGACACCCGGAAGTTTCCAGGCGTGGAGGTGATCGCCTGGATACCCACCACCTTGGCGGTGAACGGTTGCCCCAGATAGGCTCCAGTCACCCGGCTGCCCGGAACCAGGCTTTCGGGACCGGGACGATTACCCAAGGCCGCGTGCAAAGTGTTCCAGTCGTTGAAGCCGTGCTGCGCAGCGATCAGTTCCAGCGCTTTTGAATGGCCGATGGCATCACCATTGGCTTCAAGGCGGGTTCTCAGGCGGCGTGCCTGATCTTTCAATGTATTCAAGTTTGGCAATGGCGTGCTGTCACGCATGGCAGTTCTCCTGTCATGACATACCGTAACAAAGGGGTGTCCGCGTTCCACCATCTGGCATGTCATCGAAAAAGGTGACTGCTTGAATGCTGGAGACTTCACCATGGCATAGTGCCTGCGAACGGCCGGGGCTCCAGACCCGAGAGATGTGAAATAGGTACGCCGATGAGGATTGTCAATCTGTGGCACAATTCAATCGGTGTCAGCGTTAGATCCGGGATGTTTGCCTGACAGGACGAAAGACGGAACCATTTCGGGCAATCCGCGTTGAAAATCATTACCAGCAAGGAGATTTTCATGACCCAGCCAAAGTCCAACCTCCCGCTGAACGCCACCCGGCGCAGTATTTTGATAGGGGGATCGGCGCTGGCCGTTTCCGTCTTTGCTCAATTTCCGGGCAAGGCCTTTGCCGCGACCATTGACGCCGATGGCTTTCTGAAACTGTCCAAAACGCTCACCGGTCACTCCGATCTCTCCGCCGACGATGCGATGAAGATGTTTGAGGCTTTCAAGGCCATCGGAAAGAGCGACGAGCTTGCCGCTCTCGCAGATGGGGAGGCAAATCCGGAGCTGGGAAACGAGGTTGTCGCGTCCTGGTACAGCGGCGTGTCGCCCGATCCCGACGCCGAAGAGGTGATCACCTACACCGAAGCCCTGATGTGGCCGGCGATGAGTTACACCAAGCCCATGGGCTATTGCGGCGGAGCGACCGGCTACTGGGCAGATCCCCCTGAAAGCTGACGCTTTTCACCATCCGAATTTCAAGATTTTCCGGGAGCCGCATTATGGCCAATAACATCACCGCAGACATTCTCATCATCGGCACCGGCGTGGCCGGCGCAATTGCCGGCGCCAAGCTCGCCGCCAAGGGACTGAGCGTCGCCTTTCTTGAATCCGGCAAGCGGATTGACCGTTATGATGCAGTCGAGAAATTCTGGAACGCCAAGATCAAGGTACCGGAATCGGCCTATCCGAATGATCCGACGGCTTCCCATCCCCTGACCCACAAGCCTGAGGATTTTTATCAGCAGATGGGTCCTGAGCTTTTTCGCTCGACCTATATCAAGGTTGTCGGCGGTACCACTTGGCACTGGCTCGGAACCACGCTGCGCAACCTGCCTTCGGATTTCAAACTGAAGTCTCTTTACGGCCATGGGGTTGACTGGCCGATAAGCTATGACGATCTCGAGCCATTCTATATGGCGGCCGAAAACGAGATCGGAGTAGCCGGCGACTCCGCCGAGGATCTCGGCTCGCCGCGCTCCGGCGAATTTCCGATGCCGCAGATTCCGATGACCTATCTCGACAAGCATTTCGCCTCGGCGCTGGACGGCACCGCCTATCAGGTCCGCTCCACCCCGCAGGGCCGCAACTCCGTCTATCGCCAGGACCGTCCGGAATGCTGCGGCAACAATTCCTGCATACCGGTCTGTCCGATCCAGGCCAAATATGACGCCACCGTGCATGTTGCCTTGGCAGAACAGGCCGGTGCGAAAGTTCATGAGCAAACCACGGCCACCAAACTCAATGTCGGCGAAGACGGACAGATAGCCTCCGTCGATTTCCGCCGCGCCGACGGGACCACCGGCACGGCGTCGGGCAAGGTGGTCATTGTCGCAGCCCACGCGCTCGAGACGCCCCGCCTGTTGCTCAATTCGGCCCAGGAAAAGGCGCCGAACGGCGTTGCCAACAGCTCCGACCAGGTCGGGCGCAACCTGATGGACCACCCGTCCCGCCTCAGCTGGGCCATGGCCGCAGAGCCGGTCTGGCCCTATCGCGGACCGCTGGCCACCTCCGGCATCGAAAACCTGCGAGACGGCGATTTCCGCAAGGAGCGCGGCGCCTTCCGCATTGAAATCGGCAATGATGGCCACAGCTGGCCAACCGGAGCACCAACAACCACGGCGGCGGACCTGGCAGCCAATGGCCTGCGCGGCGAAGAGCTTGATGCGGCAATCAAGGATGCAACGTCCCGCCAGATCCGGCTTGCGTCGCTGGTCGAGCAATCACCCGACGCAGAAAACCGCGTGACGCTCGATCCGGAAAAGCGCGACGCCAATGGCGTGCCGCTGCCCCGCATCCATTATGATTTCGATGACTACACCCGCAAAGGCCTCGACGCTGCCGAAGCTGCGCACGAGGAGGTGTTCGCCGCCTTGGGCGCGACCGACGTGCAGCACTCGCCGGTGATCCAGGGATCAGGTCATATCATCGGCACCGTGAGAATGGGCTCGGATGCCAAATCCGCTGTGGTTGACGCAGATCTGCGCAGTTTCGACCACCGCAATCTTTTCCTGCTCGGATCGGGCACCTTCCCGACATCGGCCACGGCCAACCCGACTTTGACCATCGCCGCCCTGTCACTGCGGGCTGTCGATGCCATTGCCGCTTCGGTAAAATGAGGCAAAGCCACACTGCCTAGTGGGTAATGACGCCGGTCAAGGCGCCTTCGCGGTATTCGGTCGGACTGACGCCGACGCGTTCCCTGAATGCCCGGTTGAATGGAGCCAGTGACGCGTAGCCTAGGCTGAAGGCGTGCTGGATGATCTGCTCGCGCGCCATCTCCGGGTCGGACAGCCTGCGCTTGGCTTCGCGAATCCGGTAGTCATTCACGAAGGCTGCGAAATTACGGTAGCCAAGGCCACCATTGATCAGCCGCCGCAGCCGGTGTTCGGGCACAGCCAGCACATCGGCCAGTCCGCCAATGGTCAGGCCCGGTTCGAGATAAAGCCCGCCATCCATGGCCTTGACCACCCGGTCGAGCTCAAGCCGATCGGCTGCCGACAGATCGCTGCGGGCGACCGCTGCGACCGACCCGTTGCCCGAGCGCTGGAACAACCCGTCCTTCAAAGCTGTCAGCCAATAGGAAAATCCCAGTGCCAGGCTGAAATAGACTGCCGAATAGACAAGACAAATGCCAGCATAGAGCGGTGCGTCGATGCTGATCAGATTGGTCACGAACACCAGAAGTGTGAAAGGCGGAACCGAGAACGCCAGTGCCAGGCTGAAACTGCGCCGTTCATCAACCAGATCACTGGCCCGGTTGCGCATGGCCCGATAGATGATCAATCCGAACAGCGTTGCATTCATCACCACCAGCGCCATCGTGAATGGCAATAGCCAGTCTTCCGGCGCAAAGGCTGCTCCGGAGACGAGCGGAATCGCCAGCGCAACCGGCCAGAAAACACCGGCACTCCAACGGAACCGGTCATCAAACAGCGCCAGCACGAACCACCACAGGGCAATGAAATGCATCTGCTGGAAAAGCAGGATCAGCGCGGCGGATGGAGCCAGCATTTCAATGATCGTCGGTGCGTTGAGAATGATTTCCACCAGCCCGGTCACGCCGAAGAGCACGCCGGAAAAACACATCGGCCCGAAATCCGGTCGGCGCAAAAATCGGGCAATGACCAGCAACAGGATCCCGAACGTCGCACCGCGCAGGATGAGGTCGATAAAGCCAGCCAGGGTCAATTCGATTGACATGTTCGAGTCCGCGAGTTGCGCATCACCGGAACTGGCGCGCGTCAGCATGGCTTCGAGATAGGGACGATGGGCCAAACAGTCCAATCGATTCCGGAATTGTCGCCTCAAAAATGAAACTTCCAATTCGGATTTCAAAGTCGCGCGGCATGTCGGCGACCAAATCACCAGTTTGGGTTCATCGCCGGTTCCGCAGCAGTTCTTCGATCTCTTCGGAAACCGCCTGTCATAACTCAAACGCTCTCAAGGGAGACCACCATGACCAAGATCATCGCAGCCGCAGCCATTTCACTCGCCGCAATCATGCCATTTGCAACCACTTCAGCATTTGCCGAAACAGCTGAAACCCAAACTCGGATTTGCGATCAGACTGCAGCCGAGATTGCCAAGGCTGGTGTCGATTGCACCACAACATCGACAATCGGCCGCAGTGAAGATGCGCCTGCCAACAAGTATCCGGATGCGCCCGTCAGTTTCGGTTCTGGCGTGGTATTCTGACAACAAAGAATTTGCTACAAAAATGCGCCGGGTGCCCCTCCGCCCGGCGCTTTGCCGTATCAGGGCGACAGGCATCCATCTGCACGTGCCAATTCAGACAGTTAATTCATGGTTCTTCGTCCGTCGCATTCAGAAGTTTTTCCATCGCGCCTTGAAAAACTCATTCTCTGAACGAATATCGGGTAACTGTTCAATTTGTGATGACAATGACAGCGTCTGCCCTGGCCGGGCGCAAACCCCGAGGACCTGCCCAATATGGATACATTGACCCGGATTCGCGCTTTTATCGACGTGGTCGAGGCCGAAGGTTTTTCCGCCGCCGCCCGCAAGGTTGGCCGCTCCAAGGCGCTTTTGTCGAAATATGTCCGGGAACTGGAGGACGATCTGGGTGCCTTGCTGCTCAACCGCACCACCAGGCAGTTTTCACTGACTGAGGCCGGACACATCTATTTCCGCACCGCGTCGGACATTCTCAAGGAAATTGACAACCTCGCCGATCTGGTGCGAGAGGGTTCGACAGATCTCAAGGGCCGCATAAGGGTGTCCGCACCACGAACTTTCGCCGACGCAGCTATCGGTCGGTCGCTGATTGAATTTGCTGCCGCCCATCCGGATGTCACCTTGGAAATCATCTCCGACGACCGCTTCGTCGACCTGGTCGAGGAAGGCTATGACGTGGCCATCCGCATCACCAAGCTTGAGGATTCGGGTCTCATCGCCCGCAAGCTGTCATCCTTTGCCCTGATTGCCTGCGCATCGCCTGAATTTCTGGAAAAGCATGGCCCGATCACTCATCCGTCCCAGCTTGCCGGCGTCCCTTGCATCGTCGACACGAATGGCCGGACGCTGAACAATTGGCGCTTCGAGAACAAGGACGGCTCCTCTTTCTCCGTCACCGTCCATGGCCGTCTGGAGGTCAACAGCCCGTTGACGGCGATGCGCGCAGCCGAGGCCGGACTGGGTGTGGCGATTTTGCCTGACTTCATTTTCAAGGAACGTCAGCCAGTTGGCACGCTGGTACCGATCCTTGAAGACTACCTTTCCAACGACCGCGGGATCTATGCGATTTACCCGCACCGTCGCTATCTCCCGGCCAAGGTTCGCGCCTTTGTTGATTTCCTGAACCAGTGGTTCAAGACCAACCAGTGATTCCAATTGTCGCAAGGTCTGCTGCGTGCCGGAATTTCGTCTATATTCGATGTCACTAGACCCTTCGAAGCGGCACAGACAGTTAGGCGACCCATGACCATGCTTTTGATGCAGAAATTGCCGGCCACCGCGGTGCTTGCAGCCTTGCTCGCCCCGGCTCCCGCCTTGGCGCATCCGCATGTTTTTGCCGAAGCGCGTCTGGAGATTGAGACTTCCGCCGATGGACGCGTGACGGAACTGCGGAATGTCTGGCGATTTGATGAAGTCTTCTCATCCAGCGTCATTCTGGATTTCGACGAAGACTCAAACCTTGAACTCGACGCCGGAGAGCTCGCCAAAATCAGCGACATGGTCACCCAGTCGCTGGCGGAATTCGACTATTACACCACTGTCACCGTCAACGGCGCGGATGTGGAAATTGCGCTCCCGGAAGCAATCAAGGTCGATTATCAGGACGGCCAATTGCTGATGTTCTTCGCGGTCATCCCCAAGACCGAGCTGCAGCTGTCAGGCAACATCCATGTCGCTGTGTTTGATCCGACAATGTATGCGGCGCTCGATTTCCTCAATGATGAAGACATGATGGTCACCGGAGCCTCTGCGTCCCACTGTACCCGCAGCGTTGTCCGGCCCGATCCCGACGAGATCATCGCTCAGAATCAGGACTCCCTGACCGAAGCGTTTTTTGACACAACAACCAACAATGACCTTTCAAAGCTGTTGGCGACGCGGCTGGAGCTCGATTGCAAATGAAGCCCGGTTCCATGCGTTTGATTCTGACGACATCCATTGCCCTGGTGGTGCTTGCAACTGCCGCCCACGCCCAGTCCTCGCTCGGCATCGGCACCGCGGAACCCTCTTTTGCCCCCTCCGGATTTGGCGGTTCGTTCCTCAACTGGATCAACCAGCAGCAACAGGCCTTCTACCGTTCACTGACCGGATCCCTGAAGGCCATGCGCACCGATCCGTGGCAAATGTGGGGACTGGTCAGCCTGTCATTCCTCTATGGCGTGTTTCACGCCGCCGGGCCGGGTCACGGCAAGGCGGTGATTTCGTCCTACATGATCGCCAATGAAGTGGCGCTCAGGCGCGGTGTATTGCTGGCGCTGCTCTCATCCTTGCTGCAGGCGCTGACAGCGATCACGGTGGTAGGCGTCGCCTACTACCTGCTGCGCGGCCTGTCGGTTTCGATGACGCAGGCAACACACTTCATGGAAGTGGCCAGCTATGCGCTGATCGCGGCTTTCGGACTCTGGCTGCTGAGCCGCAAACTGCTCTCACTGCGCCACGATCGACCGGCCCTGGTTCCTGCCGCGGCGCCCCAACACCTGCATTCCGGTCAAGACCATGATCACCACCATGCACACAAACACCATGCGCATGATCATAGCCATGACCATCACACCCATGCAGAAGGCGAAGTCTGCTCGACATGCGGTCACGCCCACTTGCCTGATCCGGGCCTGCTCTCAGGCAAGGATTTCAGCCTGCGCGAGGCCTGGGCCGCTGTAGTGGCGGTGGGACTGAGACCCTGTTCTGGCGCGCTGATCGTGCTGACATTCTCGATGCTCAACGGGCTCTGGCTGGCAGGCATCGTCTCGGCTTTCGCCATGGCGATCGGCACCGCGATCACCGTGTCGGCCTTGGCGACACTTGCTGTCATGGCCAAGGGTGCCGCCGTGCGTCTGGCTGGCGCCACAATGGGCGGCCACGTCGGCACCTTCATCGAAATTGCTGGAGCGGCGATGGTGTTTGCACTCGGATTGCTGCTGCTGGCCGCGTCGCTGCAGACGTGAACTTTTCTACTCCGGACGATTATCGCGCTTTTGCTGCCGCTTGCCGCGCAGCCAGAACACGGCAAAGAATGCCAGCACGAAGCTGATCGCCAAGGCATAGGACAGCCAGGGCGAGATCTTCGACAGGGACATCATCATCGCCGGCATGTAGTAAAAAACCAGCCCGGTGCCGCCCAATATGATGGCTGCGGCGATCGCAGAAGACCGGCCTGATGTTGCAGGTTTGCTCATGAACCGATTCCTTGTCTGGTGACGATCACGTCGCTTGAACATTGATTGATCACAGCGACAAGGGCAGCTTTGCCTCTGAACGTCGCTATCATCCGTGTGTGTCCCGCATGCCGGATCCAGCGTCAGGGACAACAGCGGACATATGTATCACAACCCGGTCGGGCGCAATATCCTCATGATCGACCGTGAAGCCTCGCCTCTTGTACCACACCAAGGCAGGATTGAGGCTGTTGGTGATCAGATCGACGCGATCCAGCCCAAGCTCCCGCGCCCGCTCGAATGTCGCTTCAAGCAGCAAGCGGCCCCGGCCCGTTCCCGCGGCCCGCGGCGCCGTGCCTATGGATTCAAGGAATAGCCGGTCCGCCAATAGACGCAGGATCAGGACGCCGATGAGCGCGCCCTCGTGCTCGTCCAACCAGACTTCACACTCCTTCATTACGGCGGAGTAATCCCACTCGAGCGGTATGGCCCGCGCGCCGACAGCAGCTTCGGTGCGCGCATAGGCCGCGCGCTGGAATGCCTCGACCCGCGCCCGTTCGTTGGCTGCGGCGAGACGCAAAGCCATCATCGGCCAGCCTGTCTGATGTCCTCCAGCCGTCGCTTCTGGCGGCTATCCGCATCAAAATTCGACGGGTCGAGCCATGCTTCAAAAGCAGCCTTGAGATCCGGCCACTCGCCATCAATCATGGAGAACCAGGCGGTGTCGCGATTGCCGCCTTTGGAAACAATGTGCTGGCGGAACACGCCTTCGAACTGGAAGCCGAGGCGGATCGCCGTGATCTTGGAAGCGGCATTCTCGTTGTGGCACTTCCATTCATAGCGTCGGTAATCGAGATCCTCAAACACGTGCCGGGCCATCAGGTAATGCGCCTCGGTCGACATCGGTGTGCGCGCCATCGCAGCGCCATGGGCAACAGCGCCGACCTCGACAACACCATTGGCCGGATCGGGACGCATCAGTGACGCCATGCCAACGATATCTCCCGTCCGGCGGCTGCGGAAAATATTGACCACCACTCCCGCCTTGACTGTGCCCGACAGAAAATCAGCCAGTTGGCCGGCCGTGTCGAAAGGTCCGTTTGGAAAATACCGGATCAAATCATTGACACCGGTGCCACCCAGCGCGTCCCAGAGCGCCGTTTCGTGAACATCACGATCATACGGTTCGATCATCACATAGCGCCCGGTCACCGAAAAACCTTCGGGAGCCGGACGGGGTTGCCAGTTGGTCAAGTCGTGCATTGAGGTCGCCTGAATTGAATTTCGCGTCGGGATAGGACATGACTCTCCATCACAACACAACCATCCAAACAGGAAAATGCGTAATGATAAAGCCAGTCGCCGCTTTCGATCGCATCGGCGAGGAAAATGCCTTCGCCGTGCTCGCCCGCGCCACCGACCTCGCCAATCAGGGGCGTGACATCCTCAATCTGGGCATCGGCCAGCCGGACTTCAAAACCCCGGCCCATATCGTCGAAGCGGCGGTCAAGGCATTGCGCGATGGACATCACGGCTACACGCCCGCCAACGGGTTGCTGCAGACCCGTGAGGCCGTATGCCGCAGGACGCTGGCGATGACCGGTGTCGAGATCTCGCCAGACTCGGTGATGATCATGCCCGGCGGCAAGCCAACCATGTACGCCGCCATCCGCATGCTGGGCGAGCCGGGCGTCGACATTCTCTATCCCGATCCCGGGTTCCCGATTTACCGCTCGATGATCGAGCATGTTGGTGCGCGACCGGTTCCTGTGCCGATGCGCGAGGAGAACGGCTTTGCCTTTTCAGCCGAGGAAACGCTGGCCCTGATAACGCCGCAAACCCGGCTGCTGATCCTCAATTCGCCGGCCAACCCGACCGGCGGCGTCACCCCGAAAGCCGAAATCGACAAGCTGGTTGCCGGTCTGGCCGCGCATCCGCAGGTCGTCATCATGTCCGACGAAATCTACGACGTGATGACCTATGACGGCGCAAGCCACACCTCGCTGCTGAGCTATCCCGAAATCCGCGACCGGCTGATCGTGCTCAATGGCTGGTCCAAGACCTGGGCGATGACCGGCTGGCGCATGGGCTGGTCGATCTGGCCCGACAGTCTGATCGGCTATGTCCGCAAGCTCGCGGTCAATTGCTGGTCTTGCGTCAACGCACCGTCGCAATTTGCCGGCATAGCCGCCATTGATGGCCCTCAGGACGCCGTTGCCGAGATGCTTACGGCTTTCGACCGCCGGCGGCGGCTGGTGACCGACCTGCTCAATGCCCTGCCGGGCGTGTCCTGCGTCCTGCCAAAGGGGGCGTTCTATGCCTTCCCGAACATCTCCGCTACCGGATGGAAAGCCAAGCCGCTTGCCAGCGCACTACTCGAAGAAGCAGGCGTCGCCCTGATCGGCGGTCCGGACTTCGGTGTTCTCGGTGAAGGCTATATTCGCGTCTCCTGCGCCAATTCCGATGACAACATCGAAGCTGCGATTTCACGCGTCGGGAAATTTCTGGAAAGCCGCAAGCCCTGAACAGATACCGGACAAGTTAAAGGGCGGCTTTCGCCGCCCTCATCCGTCATGCCGTTCTTGGGAGGAGGTAAGAGGCATGTCTGATAATCAGGCTGCGCCCAAAATCTTAACAAGACCTTAACGCGAAATGACCGGTTGTTGCCCCTCATTCTCGGTTTTGGACGGTAGTAACGCCACCAGAACCGCCCATAGACCGCCAATTTTAAACCAGTAATTTCGACATCAATCACGTAAACAACCATATTTTTCGGTCAAAATCCCACTAGAAACCGCAGGAGCGGGGCAGGTTTTGGGAACGTTGTTTCATTGCCAGCTCCGGTATAGACAGGAAGTATCTTTCAACGCTTCGGACAGAAAGCAAGCGCGGGGCGGTTCAGACAAAAGGCGACAGACATCCAAAATGGTCAATCTCCCCCTTCCATGGATGGTCAGCGCTTTAGCTATAATCGCCGCCGTTGCCTTGTTGATGAACCGCAGAATGCCTGCATATGTTCGGGCATCCTTCTGCGTGTTTCTGATGTCCCTCGCCACCATCGGCATGCTGCTCGGATTGCGATTGTCGTTCTCGATGATTTGGGCCGCTCAACTACAACCGTTGATCGCGCTGATGCTGGGGCCATCCGCCTATCTGGGGTTTCTCGCCCTGACACAAGACCGCGATCAATCATGGAAGAGACCACTGGCAATCAATGCCGGCGTCGTCGTACTTGCGCAACTTGCGATTCTTGGACCGGTTCCAGTCTCCGCCGACGTTTTCGTTCTCGGCTTCAACATTGTCTATCTGGTCCGCATCTCTGCCTTCTTGAGCAAGGATTCCGATGAATTCGTCCACGTCGCGGCACAGGCAATGCCGGTCACGCGTTCGGCCTTGTACGCAACGATCGCGCTATTGAGCCTGATGGTTGTGGCGGACGTTTCGATTGTGGCTGCCAGCCTCTTCGCTGGCGACGGCGAAGCAATGCAATTGCTCTCTGGAGCCGCAGGTATTTTGGCAGCATTCTGTTTTGCAGTCGCCCTGATCGTGGCACCGCAAGTGTTGCGCACTCCGATTACCGGCCCTGCCCAAACGCAGAGGCAGCCGGCGCCATCCGAAGATGACCGACGGCTGCTTGCTGCCCTGGACGCAATGATGAACGAGACCCGGCTGTTCTCCGACAACAATCTGACGCTGGTCCGCGCAGCCCGCCGGCTGGGCGTTCCGGCGCGTCTTGTTTCAAATGCCGTCAACCGATGCACCGGAGACAATTTCTCTCGCTATATGAACGGCTTTCGCATCCGCCACGCGCAAAAGCTGCTGCGCGAAACCGACCTTCCTGTCACCGAAATCATGCTGGAGGCAGGCTTTGTCAGCAAATCCAGCTTCAATGGCGAGTTTCGCCGCGTCACCGGCGTAACTCCGTCGCAATATCGCGCCCGCAAGCCGACCATCTAGAACGTCGGACACGCGACATGACCGACGTCGGCGCCAAAAATATCCGCCAACATCGACTTTCCCGGATTGAGGACAAAGCCGTGCTCTTCTGTCAGGCCTTGCTGGATGGAGATCTGGTCATCCTGAGTGGTCCCGACTCGGTACTGGTCGCTGACAATATCCTGACCAGCGATCAGAGCCTGAACCAGCCCGGCGTCATTCAGGTTCAGGCGTATGGTCTTTGCCCGCGTGGCAGCGATGCTGTCGCCGCCAAAATCTCCGGCAACAAACCGTAGCGGGACACTCAGACAATCAGCGCCGTCAGAATTTCGAAGCAGGGCGATCCCGCTGCCGGCTATGCCGCGCAATTGCAGCAGTGAGGCTTCGCGAGCGTCTTCAACGATGACGACCCCGAGGGCACCTGCGGGAATCTCCTGCCCCTGCGGCGTCCGAACTGCGGATCCGAGGGCTTGTCCGGCTTCGCTTTGCGCATTCGTCACAATGGGGGCACCAAGAACGGTGGCGGCAGCGAGGAGTGCGTAAGTGTAGATGACTGATTTCTTTTTCATCGGCATGATGAATTCCTTTGATGCTTGCTCGATTGGACTGCGGCACGACAGCCGCCGATGAGCGCATCTGGCAGAGCTTCTCCAGGTGTCGCGCCCGAAAGCGCGTTTGAGAACGTTCGAAATCGCAAATCAGAACCAGCCGTTCGGGCCTGGCCGGAAAATCTGCTCGAAGCATCGAAGAAGCACAAAAAAAACGGGGCGCTTGCGCGCCCCGCCAATTTGAATTTGGGTTATTTTTGGTCTGAGGCACCCAATACCTATCTGGTAACGATTTCCGGTCCCATCAGACTGTAGGGCAGCCATGTCGACAATGCCGGCACATAGGTGACAATGATCAGGAATACGAACAGCACGGCCACGAACGGCATCGCCGCGCGCACCACCTGCACCAGGCTCATGCCGGTAATGCCAGAAGTGACGAACAGATTGAGCCCGATCGGCGGCGTGATCATGCCGATCTCCATATTGACCACCATGATGATGCCGAGATGGACAGGATCGACACCCAACTCCATGGCAATCGGGAACACCACCGGCGCCACGATCAGAAGCAGCCCTGAGGGCTCCATGAACTGACCGCCGATCAGCAACAGGATGTTGACCGCGATCAGGAAGGTGAACCAGGTGAAACCGTAGCCCAGCATCAGTTCGGTGATGGCATCAGGAATCCGCTCGGAGGTGAGCACATGCGCAAACAGCAGCGCGTTGACGATGATGAACATCAGCATGATGGTGGTTTTTGAGGCATCCACCATCACCTTGCGGGTGTCTTCATTGAAGAACGCCCTGCCGGCATTGCGGCCCATCAGCTTGAGATTGCGTCCCCACACGGGAAAACCCGCAATCAGCGCCGACGGCACGCCCATAAGTCCCTTGTCGCCACGCCAGGTGGTGTAGGCCACCAGGATGATGAATGAGATCAGCAGCCCAAGATTGGAGCGGCCGGCAAAAGTGATGGTTTCGGAATCATTGGTGGCAAAGAACGACAGGATCATCCAGACGAAGTAGAACGCCAGGGCATAGACGACACCGGAAAAGCCGGCCCGGGCAGGCTTTGAATCGGTATCACTGACCCAAGGCGTGCCGGCCATCGGCCCCATGTCACGATAGATGAAGATGGCGATGAAGAACGAATAGACCGCCGCCACGGCCGCAGCCTCGGTCGGAGTGAAGACCCCGCCATAAATGCCGCCGATGATGATGATGATCAGGAACAGGCCCCATCCGGCTTCCTTGCCGCCAGCGACGATCTCGCCAAATCCACGCCAAGGTTCCGACGGAAGCCCCTTGATGCGCGCCACGATGTAAATTGCCAGCATCAACATGAGACCTGCGACGATACCCGGGATCACACCGGCCAGGAACATCCGGCCGACCGATACATCTGTTGCCGCCGCATAGACCACCATGACGATCGACGGCGGAATGAGGATTCCGAGCGTCCCGGCATTAGCGATAATGCCTGCTGCGAATTCCTTCGAATAGCCAACCTGACGCATCCCGGCGATGGCAATGGTGCCGATTGCGACCACCGTGGCGGGCGACGATCCCGACAGCGCGGCAAACAGCATGCAGGCCAACACGCTGGCCATGGCAAGGCCGCCGCGGAAATGGCCCACCGTTGCGATGGCGAAGCGAATGATCCGTTTGGCCACACCGCCGGTCGACATGAAGGCCGATGCCAGCACGAAGAACGGAATGGCCAGCAAAGTGTAGTTCTGCGAAGCCGTGAACAGCTGGATAGCCACCGACGACATTGAATCTGTGGAGAAAAAGGCGATCAGAATGATCGACGACAGCCCCAGCGAGACCGCAACCGGTACACCGACAAACAACAGGCCGAGAACAAGGATAAACAGGATTGTGGTTTCCATGGCAGATCAGTCCTTCAACACGTTGCGGTTTTCGGCAACGAGGTCTTCTGCCTCATGTCCGGCAATGATCAGTTCACGGTCACCGCGCCAGATCGCCACAACGCCTTGCAACGCACGGAAACCGAACAGGCCCAGTCCAATGGGTAGAATGAGATAGGCGATCCAGCGCTGCACCCGCTCTTTCAAGCCGAATGTGTCCTGCATCCATTCCGGATAGCGCAGATCATCAAGGCCAATGCCGATCTGGTACATCTTCGACCAGTACACCATCGCCCCGCCGCGTGTGTCCGCGCCAAGGATCCCGAGCCACGAGGATTCAATCAGGATGGCTGCATAAAGAAAGGCGCAGACCGCGCCGAAAATCGCGAAGAACCGGAACACCGGCTTGGGAAACAACCGCAGAAGCGCGTCAACACCCAGATGCATGCCCTGTTTAAGGCCATAGCTCATGCCGAACAGGATCATCCAGGCAAACAGGATCCGGGTAAATTCGAGAGCGCCGGTCCAGCCGCTGTTGAAACCGTATCGGGCAACAACCTGGGTGAAGGATACAATGGTGATCAGCGCCAGAATGACCGCGAGCACATTCTCCTCGAAACGCGTGACCGATTCCGGATTGCGGCGCTCCGCAAGAAAGAACACCAGAATCACCAAGCTCATGATGAGATAAGGCAAAAACGTAATCATGGCGTCCCCCCGACTGCCTGCCCGCTGGCATATGCGTCACCGGATCCGGGAGAACGCCCCCGGACCCGCTTTTCAATCAGAACCAGTTTAGCTGGCGTCGTTTGAAGATACGGCAGCTTCGATCAGATCGGTGCCGATGTCGCCTTCAAACTTGGTCCAGACCGGCTTCATTGCATCGATCCAGGCCTTGCGTTGCTCGGCGTCGAGCTCGCGGATGGTACCGCCGGCATCGAGAATGTTCTGCCGGTTCGCAGCTTCCGTCGCGGCGACCGCGGCATTGGCTTCGATCGTCACTTCGTCCGCGATCTTGACGAACTGGTCACGGAAATCGGCGTCCAGGCTGTTGAGCCATTCCGTCGATGTCACCAGCAGATAGGCCAGAAGCTGGTGGTTGGTTTCAGTCACGCCGTCCTGCACTTCGAAGAACTTCTGGGTGTAGATGTTCGACCAGGAGTTTTCCTGTCCGTCGACAACGCCGGTCTGCAGGGCGCCATAAACTTCCTTGAAGGCGAGTTTCTGGGCCGAACCGCCCATGGCTTCGATCATCGCCACGGCGACGTCGGAGGTCTGGACGCGGAATTTCAGGCCATCGGCGTCAGACGGTGTCAGCAGCGGCTTGTTGGCCGAGAACTGCTTGAGGCCCGACGACCAGTAACCAAGACCGGTGTAGCCGACGTCTTCCATTACCGTCAGCAGGCCCTTGCCCGAGTCAGACTGCACGAATGTGTCAACGGCCTTGAGGCTCGAGAACAGGAACGGCAGGTCAAACAGGCGGTACTTCAGCGTATAGGCTTCGAACTTCGAAAGCGAAGGTGCTGCAAGCTGGACGTCGCCCAGAAGCAAGGCTTCAAGGACCTTGTCGTCGTCAAACAGGGTCGAGTTGGCGAACACTTCCATGCAGGCCTTGCCGTTCATTTCCGTGTTGACGCGTTCGGCCAGCATTGTGGCTGCATCGCCCTTCGGGTGACCGGTTGCGGCCACGACGTGGCTGAACTTGATGACCATTTCGCCATCATCGCAATTGGCGGATGCTGTGTTGGCGGTGATCAGGAGTGCGGCGGCGGAAACGGCGCCGAGAAGAAGCTTTTTCATGAAATATCCTCCACTGGGGCAAAATGCCCGGAACGTATCAAGCGAAGCGAAGGTGGGGGAAAACCAGAATGGCCGGGTCCGTAACCCAGCGTCCTCCCGGCGATGTCCTCCCGTCCATCGCATTCAGCTTAACAGGTTAGCAATCCCTGTGCCACTTCGGACGAGACCGGCAAATACGGTCAAAAGGGCCCAAAACCCACATATGCGGGCACGAAAACAGCAAGCACAAACGCCAGCACGCTGCTCAATGGGTACAAAACGACCCATCCAGCAAATCCGGCGGGTTGTCTATGACCCATCTCCGCCGGCATCGGCGGTGATGTTGAGCCGCCGCATCTTCTCGTAAAGGCCTTTGCGCGAGATACCCAGGCCCTCATAGGTCGGCTTGAGTGCGCCATTGTTGCGGGCGATTTCCGCCACGATCACCGCCCGTTCAAATGCATCGGTCTGATCGGAAAGGCTCCCCGATCCAGGTTCCAGCGCCGGGCCGGAACCTCCGCCAAATCCGGACCACATGCCCAAGACGAACCGGTCGGCGACATTGCGCAATTCCCGCACATTGCCGGGCCAGTCATGCGCCAGAAGGCCAGCCTCTATCGGCGGTGTGAGGTCCGGAATTTCGCGGCGGTAGCGCGCCCGCGCCTCGCGCGCCATGTGAAAGAACAGCAGCGGAATGTCATCCTTGCGCGCCCTGAGCGCCGGAATTTCCAGTGTGATCACGTTGAGCCGGTAATAAAGATCCGTCCTGAATGCGGGATTATTGGCAAGATCCGCCTTTGTCGCCGCCACAAACCGTACATCAAGAGAGACTTGCCGGTTTGATCCCAGCCGCTCGATCATCCGGCCTTCAATGGCCCGCAACAGCTTTGCCTGAAGCTCAATCGGCATCGATTCGATCTCGTCGAGAAACACCGTGCCGCCATTGGCATGCTCGAGTTTTCCGATCCGCAGTTTTTGCGCGCCGGTGAAAGCCCCTGCTTCATGGCCGAACAGTTCGGATTCAAAAATATCCGCTGGCAGCGCGGCGCAATTGATGGCAACAAAATTGCCTTTGCGCCGTGGTCCGAAATCATGAAGCGCGCGCGCAATCACCTCCTTGCCCGTGCCGGTTTCACCGGTGATCAGGACATCCGCGTCTGTCTCGGCGACAGCGGAAATCTGTGCCCGTAAATGTTGAATTGCCGGATTTCGCCCGACCAGACGCGATGACAGGTCGTCTCCGCCCTCAAGCGCACTCCGCAAAGAGCGGTTCTCCAGCACCAACCGGCGCTTCTCGATCGCCCTCTCGACCACCGAAAACAGCCGGTTGGCGGCAAACGGTTTTTCGATGAAATCATAGGCGCCGGCGCGCATCGCTTCGACTGCCATCTGGACATCACCATGCCCCGTGATCAGCACCACCGGCATCGTCGGATCGATCGCCAGCACCTGACGCATCAGCGTAAATCCATCTGTGCCGGGCATGCGGATATCCGAAACGATGACACCATAGAGCGTGCGCAGCGGCAGATCACATACCTCTCCCGCGTCAGCGTGGGCAACCACACTCAACCCTTCAAGTTCCAGCGATTGCGTAAGAGCGTGGCGAAGATCCGAATCATCATCGATCAGATGAACGACACGATCCTTGTCTCTCAAAACGGAACTGTCTTCCAATGCCGGGCTCCTCCCCAGAGCGCTTGCGGAGTGTGTGAGAACCATGCGGGCTCCAGCTTGTCCAGTGTCAAACACTTTGCGCTGTATGGACCGTATCTCTGTTAGCGTCCGGAGTATCATGTGACGCGCTCGCGGCGCAAAGATTAACGGTAAAGCAAGCTCCGCCTTCAGGCCGATTGCTTGCCACAATCGTCCCGCCGAAATCACGGATTATGTTGTCAACAATCGAGAGACCAATGCCGATCCCCTCACCGATCCCCTTGGTGGTGAAGAAAGGGTCGAACACCTTCGGCAGCTCTTCCGGCTCGATCCCCGGACCGTTATCCGTCACGGTCACGACAACCCGGTCACCTTCTCGTCTGGCGTCGATCTCGACGCTGGCATCAACCGTACCAGCCAACGCATCGATGGCATTGTTGACCAGATTGACGAACACCTGCCCAAGCCTGATCCGGCCGCCCTGTACATACAGATCCGTCACTGCTGGCCCCACATGAATATTGGTTATACCCGCTGCCCTTGCCCGGGGCCGGGCCAGCAGAAGCGCCTCGTCAATGATCGTGCCAAGTGGCACCGGTCCGACAGTCGCTCCAGGTTTGCGTGAGAACGCCAACAAGGTTCGCGACAATTCCGCCATCCGCTCCACCAGCCCGTTGATACGCGACAGGTTCCCGGAAACTTCCGATGTCGCACCGCGCTCAAGAAACCGCAGGGCATTGTCCGCATAGGTTCGGATCGCTGCCAGCGGCTGGTTGTATTCATGGCTGAGAGCCGCCGACATTTGCCCAAGTGCGGCAAGCTTGGCGGTCTGCACCAATTCATCCTGCGTCTTGCGCAAGCGGTGCTCCGCCTCACGGCGAACCTCGACCTCGTGGCTGAGCGACCGGTTGGTGACAGAAAGCGCCCGGGTCCTGTCACGCACCACCCGCTCGAGACGAAGTGCCGTCGCCCGGTCAGTTCGCGTCCGCAGGATTGCGACCTCGTTGCGACGCAGCAGAACCAGAACGATCATGCCTGCGAGCAGGCAAGCCAGTGTAGCTATTGAGGCTGCAGTGATCCGGGCCGTTTCCACCGGAGACGGGTCAGCCAGAACGTGCAGGTCCCACTCGAGCAGCGGCAATCGATGCATCAGATCCAACCGCTCTTCAAACCCGCCCTCAATCAGATAGCGGGCTGGTTGACCGATCTCGCGCAAATCCGACAGCGCTTTGAGCCGCCAGTCCGGCTCATTGGCGAGAAACACGGTACCAGCCTTGTCCGTGACGAAGATGCGTCGTGCCGACAGCGCCCATGCCGCTTCGACACGGTAAAAATCCACATAAACAATGACGACGCCGACAAATTTTCCATCCCGGCGCACCCCGGACGAAAAGGCGTAGGTCCTGTCATCCCCGCCATAAGACAGCGCCGCGCGCCCAAGTTGCCCTTGCCGGGCCACCTCAATCAAATCCGGCCGGGCCACCGCGCTTTTGGCAGATGACCCACGCGCATTGGCCAGCAATTCACCATCTGGAAAAAAGAACGCGACATCCCGGGCCGCCGACATGCCTGCAATCTCCTCGGCCGTGCGGCGCGCATCGATGGTTTGAGCATTGCCCCCGGCATCGCGAACGAAAAGTGTGCGGATGGAAGACTGTCGCGACAACAACGGCGGCATCAAGCGATATTTGTCTAGCACACCGGACAGGATTTCTGTTTGAACAGCCAGGGTTTCACCGGCCTTTTGCATCACGTCCGAATGCGCCCGTTCCATCGACGAGCGGACAGACCAGGCAACAATGATCGCCGACAGAATCGCCCAGCCGACGAACAGACCGGTGCGGATAAACCGAAATTGCTTCTCGATGGCGACGCGTGATTGCATCGCTCGACATTAGCCGCTTTGGTGAGGCGGGCAAGCGTGACGCTTGCTCAATGCACCGTTCAACACGGCAAGGAACAAACCATGCAGTGCTGCCGGCTGGCAACAATCAGACCTTGGCTGCGGACACCGTTGCCTCAATGTGATCAACCAGAGCATCGGCAAGCCCCAGCCTGCCGGCCAGCAGATCGAGGAAACCGCGTTCCGCTCGGCTGTCAGGTTCGATGGCAAGGCGCGCCGCGGTGTACATCTCGACCTTCTGGGCTTCATTCGTCGCCGCACCGACTATGCTGTCCATATCGACGGGCCGGGACAATTCCTCGTCAAGGAAACTCATCGCGTCCTGGCCAAGGCCGGACAAGGCCAGCTTGTCATGAATACGCGCCCGCTCGGCGTCATCGATATGACCGTCGGCGCGCGCTGCCGCAATCATCACCCGGACCAGCGAAAGTGCAAAATCGTTCTCGACTGCAGCCGGCTCAACCGAAAACTCGGAATCTGAAGGAGGCGGCAGCAATTCCGGTTCGGCCGCAGCTTCACCGCCCTGCGGGGCATTGCCGGCCTGATAGTTCTTCCACGCCTGATAGCCAAGTCCCGCGATTGCAGCCATGCCGCCAAGCCGCAACGCCGATCCGCCCAGGGCACGCCCGGCACCGGTTCCAAGAAACACTGCGGCGATGGCGCCCGTGGCAAGCGGGTTGTTCTTGGCAAGCTCAGTCGCCTGACTGGCCTTGTCACGCACGGTCCCTTCAGTGCCGGGAATATTGGAGCCGAGAAACTGGTCAAGCAGGGCTTTGGCATCAAACATGGCAATTGGTCCTTGTCTTCCGGAACGCGGCAGGCCTGTCCAGCCGCTCAATATCACATAGGAAGAGCCAGATCGGCTTTCAAACCGCGACACCAAATTACACGGATCCAACGGGTCAGCCAGGCAGAGCGATCCAGTCGCGGACACAGCAGCTTGCTGAAATTATCCCTGGACTGACAGCTGGCAGGCTTCCCTAGCCAGCCGCGTGATGCCTTCCCAATCGCCGTCTTCGACCAGTGCAGCCGGGGCAACCCAGGATCCGCCAACGCACACGACATTGGGCAGGGACAGGTAATCGCGGGCATTGTTCGGGGTGATCCCGCCGGTGGGGCAGAACAGGGTGCCGGCCAGCGGCGACGACAGCGATTTGAGATAGGCCGCACCGCCCGCCTGTTCAGCGGGGAAGAACTTGAGAACCCCATAGCCTTCTTCCCGCAGCGCCATCACTTCGCTGGCCGTTGCAGCACCTGGCAGCAATGGCACATGCGACTTGCGGGCCACATCAAGCAGTTCCTGCGTCGTTCCCGGCGAAACAATGAACTGCGACCCGGCTTCAACTGCCTGATGATACTGGGCCGCATTGAGCACTGTACCGGCGCCCGGCACCGCGCCTTCGACCTCATCGGCAACGGCTCGAATGGCGCGCAGCGCCACCGGCGTTCTCAGCGTTATCTCGATCGCTTTGAGACCACCCGCCACCAGTGCACGCGCCAGTGGCACCGCATGGGCGAGATCCTTGATGACAAGCACTGGCACCACAGGCTGCAATTTCAAAATGGAAATGAGGGCTTGGGTCTTGTCAGCCATGGCGCTGGTCCTTCTACGTCATCAATTGAAGTGAACGGAATAGCCCTTCGTCGTATGCTTGTCCATGCTGCGAGAGCGCCGCCCGCTCAGTCAAACGCGCAAACAGCGCGGCAACGATTGAAGCAATGCATGCCCGTTATCAGTCAAAAACCATCCGTTGGCACGCAGCATCAAACAAGTAAGGTGAGACGCACTGCCCGATTGCCTGAAACCCGTGGACGCGCTATTCCCGCAAGCATGAAGACACGTCAAATATCCCCTGCTCCCAACCAGCCGGTCGTGGTTGCTGCGCTCTACCATTTCGCCCGGCTTGCCGGCCACGAGGCACTGCAACCGCCCTTGGCGGAGCTGTGCCGTGACATGGACGTAAGAGGCACCTTGCTGCTGGCGCAGGAAGGCATCAACGGCACCATCGCCGGTTCGCGCACGGCAATCGACGCCGTGCTGGCGCATCTGCGCCAGATTCCCGGTCTCGAGACACTGGAGCACAAGGAAAGCAGCGCCCACAAAATGCCGTTCCGGCGCATGAAGGTCCGCCTGAAGAACGAGATCGTCACCATGGGCGTGCCCGACATCGATCCGCTCGAGGACGTCGGCGCCTATGTTGACCCGAAGGACTGGAACGCGCTGATTTCCGATCCCGACACCATCGTCATCGACACCCGCAATGATTACGAAGTCGGCATCGGCACCTTTAAAGGCGCGATCAATCCTGAAACCCACACCTTCCGAGAATTTCCGGGCTGGGTGGAAAACGCCGGTCTGGAAGACAAAAGCAAGCCTGTCGCGATGTTTTGCACGGGCGGCATCCGCTGCGAGAAGGCAACAGCCTTCATGCGCGCCAAGGGCTATGAGAATGTTTACCATCTCAAGGGCGGCATTTTGAAATATCTCGAGCAGGTGCCGGAAGAAGACAGCCTGTGGCAGGGCTCCTGCTTTGTCTTTGATGAACGTGTTGCCGTCACTCACGGACTGCGCGAAAGCGACGAAATTCTCTGCCGCGCCTGCCGCAACCCGATCTCGCCGGAGGCACAAGCGTCTCCGCTCTATGAGGACGGCGTCTCCTGCCCGCAGTGCTACGACAGCCGCAGCGAGGACGATCGTGAACGCTTCCGCATGCGCCAGCGGCAGATGCTGGCCGGCATGGAGAAGGCGCGGGCCAGCGGAGACGAGGCATGAACAGCTCAGCAAACGGGATTGTCATCGTCGGCGCAGGCATTGTCGGCATCGCCACGGCCGCCCTGTTGTCCGAACAGGGCTACGCCGTCACCGTGATCGACCGATCCGGCATTGCCGAGGAAACCAGCAAGGGCAATGCGGCGGCGCTTGCGTTCTCCGACATCATGCCACTGGCATCGCCGAAAATCCTGCTCAAGGCGCCGAAATGGCTGCTTGATCCGCTTGGTCCGCTGTCGATCCGGCCATCCTATCTGCCACGGCTGGCGCCGTGGCTGTGGCAATTCTGGAAAGCCAGCCTGCCCGCGCGCCAGCAGGTCTCGATTGCGATGCAGACCGCACTGATGCAACTGGCCGAATCCGAAATGATGGCGCTGGTCGACCGCGCCGGCATGGCTGGCCGAATACGGCATGACGGCTCGCTGGAACTTTATGAAAGCGAAGCGGAATTCAAATCCCATTCTGATGGCTGGCAGCAGCGGGAACAGGCAGGCATTGCATTCGAGCATGTCCGCGGTGCCCGACTGGCCGAACTGCAGCCCGGCCTGTCACCACGCTTTGTCGCCGGCACCTTCGTGCCCGGCTGGAAGACCGTCTCTGAACCGCAGCGCTTTGCGCAGGCGCTCTGGGCCCATGCCGAAAGCTGCGGCGCCGTTTTCGAAAAGGCAGAAGTATCGGGGCTGGAGCACTCCGAAACCGGCCCATCCGTCCGGCTGGCCGATGGAACCACGCGCGCGGCGGACCGGATCGTCGTCTGCGCCGGATCATGGTCTACACGGCTGATCAACAAGGTGACCAAGCTGCGCATTCCGCTCGACACAGAGCGCGGTTACAACACGACCCTGCCGCCGGGCGCATTCGATCTCAAGCGTCAGTTGATCTTCAGCAATCATGGATTCGTCATGACGCCGCTGGAGACCGGCGTGCGGGTTGGCGGTGCCGTGGAACTCGGCGGGCTCAACCTGCCGCCCAATTATGCGCGCTGCAAAGCCATGCTCGACAAGGCTGCCGGTTTTCTGCCGGGACTGAAAACCACGGGTGGAGTCGAATGGATGGGGTTCCGGCCCTCGCTGCCCGACAGTCTGCCGGTGATCGGCGCGCTTCCTGAAGATCCATCCGTGCTGCTCGCCTTCGGCAATGGCCATCTCGGATTGACGCAATCCGCAGCCATGGGACGGCTGATCGCCGATCTTGTTGATGGCAAGCTCCCCTCTATTGACATTTCCGCCTGCCGGCCCGACCGTTTCTGACAATCTTTCCGGAGAACACGCCATGGCGCGCAACCGTTTCTTCTGCATCGACGGCCATACCTGCGGCAACCCTGTGCGTGTCGTCACCGGCGGTGGTCCGCAGTTGGACGGTGCCACCATGCTCGAACGCCGGGCGCATTTTCTCAGAGACTATGACTGGATCCGCACCGGACTGATGTTCGAGCCACGCGGCCACGACATGATGTCCGGCACAATCCTTTATCCGTCGACACGGGATGATTGCGACATCGCCTTCCTGTTCATCGAGACCTCGGGATGCTTGCCGATGTGTGGCCACGGTACCATCGGTACGGTGACCATGGCGATCGAGAACGGACTGGTCAGCCCGCGCGAGCCCGGCGTTGTGGCCATCGACACACCAGCCGGCCGCATCATCGCCCGTTATCAGATGAAAGGCCGCAAAGTCACCGAAGTCCGGCTGACCAATGTTCCTGCCTTTCTACATTCAAGCAACATCAAGACCTATTGCGAAGGATTGGGCGATATCACCGTCGACGTTGCCTATGGCGGCAATTTCTACGCCATCGTCGATGCGCAGGAGAATTTTTCCGACATCGCCAACTTCTCCGCCGCCGATCTGGTCCGCATGAGCCCGGCGCTGAGGCAGAACATCAATGATGAGAATGAGTTCATCCATCCCGAGCATCCCGATATCCGCGGACTGAGCCATATTCTCTGGACCGGCGCGCCAACCCGAGCCGAAGCCCATGCCCGCAACGCCGTCTTCTATGGCGACAAGGCCATCGACCGCTCGCCTTGCGGCACCGGCACTTCGGCACGGATGGCGCAGTGGGCGGCTCAGGGCAAGCTCAAGCCAGGCGATGATTTCGTCCATGAAAGCATCATCGGCTCGTTGTTTCACGGCCGTGTCGAGGCCGCAGTCGATGTTGCCGGCACACCCGCCATCATCCCCTCCATCGCCGGATGGGCCGTGGAAACCGGGCTCAACACCATCACCATCGATGACGAGGAAGATCCCTTCGCCCACGGCTTCGTGGTGCGCTGACCGGCAACAGCATCACGACGATTTGGCATCAGCTATTGTTGCGGGTGTCCAATCCTCGCCGCCACAGTTCTGGCAGGAGATTTCACTGCCGGTTCGAAGCAACGCGCAGTCCATGCAGCACAGGCTGCCGGAACCACCGTCCTGGGACGTCGGGTCGACGCGTGGCAGAGGACATATCTCATGCGGCGGCACGATCGGCATTCCAGCGATCGGCTTGCTGGTGCGGAACACGCTGAGGCTGCCGCTGGCTTCAAGAAAGGCGTTCTCGACCTCGCCGAGATTGCGGATACCTTCAAGCCTGAGCATCGCCAGCACCTCGGCCTTGCCCATGCCCCGGTCTGACGATTGCTCGGTGTTGAGCCGCCCGTCCTGCAGAATCCAGTCAGGCTTTCCGTCAATCACCTTTTGCGCGGTGTCGGACCGCAGGATCAGGAAATCCAGTCCCTTATTGATCAGCACAATGACGGTGATGACCAGCATCGCATGAAGGAGCGGCACATCAGGATAAAACAGCGTGTCTCCGACCGCTGACCCGAGCGCAATCACCAGCAAGAACTCGACCAGCGACAATTGCGAAATGCTGCGGCCACCGATCCATCGGATCAGGCCAAAGGTGTAGATGTAAATGACGACGGTACGGAACAGGATTTCGAAGAGAAACGACGGCGGCGCATCGCCCAACAGCATGCGCGCCCAATCAAAGGGGATGACGGCTTGATCCATGACAACGACTCCGGCTGAATGTCAGCCCGATAACGCCATGCTGCGATGCTGGTTCCGCCCCCATCAGCCGTAAAATCACTCCATCAGCTACCGCTGTGCGTCGCGATCAGATCCCGGTACCAATAGCCAGACTGCTTGATGGTACGTGTCTGCGTCGAGTAGTCGACATGCACCAGTCCAAAACGCATCGAGTAGCCTTCAGCCCATTCGAAATTGTCCATCAGGCTCCAGCCGAAATAGCCTTTCAATGGATAGTTCTCGCCGATCAGATCGGCAACGACAGCAAGATGGGTCGAAATATAATCGAGCCGCATCGTGTCGCTGACCGCGCCGTTTTCCACCCCGGTGTTGTCGGCAGCGCCGTTCTCGGTGATGTAGAACTCCGGCAGCGTGTAACGGCCATAGAGATATCTGACGACATTAGAGAGACCCTGCGGCTCGATTTCCCAACCGATGTCGGTTTTCTCGGGCCTCACCGCCGGCGCCCCAGCTATGTGCGGAAACTCTGACTCTGCGTCATCGCGCACCCGCATCGGCGTGTAGTAATTCAGTCCCCAGAAATCGAGCGGCTGCCGGATTGTGTCGAGATCGCCGTCCTTGATGAGGCAAACCAGGTCAGGGCAACCATCAAGCACAGATTGCGGATAAGCCCCTTCAAACAGCGGTCCGAAGAACACCCCATTGTGGAAATCATTGGCCCGCTCCGCTGCCTTCTGGTCGGCATCGCTGTCGCTTGCGGCCATGATACTCATCACATTGAGCACGATGCCGACCGGAAGCTCTGCCCGTTCGGCCCGGATTGCCTGTACGCCAAGGCCATGCGCCAGATTGGTGACATGAAGCGCCGCCATTGCCGCTTCGATTGACCTCTCTCCCGGCGCGTGAACGCCCATCAGATGCCCCAGATAGACCGAGCACCATGGCTCGTTGAAGGTGGTGATCGTGTCCAGCCGGTCGCCCAGACGCCGGGTGACGATTCGCGCATAATCCGCAAAAACCTCGGCGGTGTCGCGGTCTGTCCAGCCGCCGCGGCCCATCAGCGCCAGTGGCAAGTCCCAGTGATACAGCGTTGCGAATGCCTTAATGCCGCGGGACTTGAGGCCATCAAGCAGGCGATCATAGAACTCGAAACCGGGTTCATTGATCGCCCCGGCGCCATCGGGCAGCAGCCGCGGCCAGGCCAGCGAAAAGCGATAGGCCTTTGCACCCAGCTCCGCCATCAGATCGAGATCAACTTCAAGCCGGTTGTAGTGATCGCAGGCAACATCGCCGGTGTCGCCACCCTTGACCCGGCCCGGCATGTGCGAAAACGCGTCCCAGATCGACGGCTTGCGGCCATCGGCCTCAACCGCGCCCTCGATCTGATAGGACGCCGTCGCCACGCCGAACAGAAAATCGGCGGAAAACCGCCCGGCCAGAGCCTGAGGCAAAGATTCACGTGTCATGGCAAGTCCGATGAGGGTTGGTGTCGCGAGAGAGAAACGTCAGGCTGCCGGAAGCCGCTCGATGAAGGCCTTGATGGTCTCGCTCAGTTCCACCGGCTTCTCAATGCACGGCAGATGCGCGGCTCCAGGAATCTCCTGATACATCGCACCGGGAATGAGCCGTGCCAGTTCACCGACCAGCGCCGGCGGAGTGGAACCATCATCTGTTCCAACCACGCAAATCACCGGCAGGCTCAGTTCGGAACTCGACTGTGTGAAATCACTGTCGCGGATCGCCGCACAGGTGCCGACATAGCCTTCCACCGGGGTGCGTTCCAGCATCATCCGGTAACCGCTGAATTCGGCATTGTCGGCGCTGCGATACTCCGTGGTGAACCAGCGTTCGAGTATCGCATCGGAGATCGAGGCAATACCTTGCTCGGTGATTGCGGAAATCCGCGCGTTCCACATATCCGGCGTGCCGATCTTGTGACCGGTGTCACACAGGATCAGCGCCCGGACCAGATCCGGCCGCTTGGCAGCAAGCCCTTGCGCGATCATTCCGCCGACCGACAGGCCGCACAAAATGACATCCTTGGCTTCGAAATGTTCGATCAGCGCGATCAGGTCATCGATGTGATCGTCCATGGTGATCGGGCCATCACCCGCTTCCGACAAGCCATGCCCGCGCTTGTCATAGGCGATGATGCTGTAATCGCCGACCATGCGGACAATCACATCGCGCCAGATACGGTAATCCGTGCCGAGAGAATTGGAAAAGACGATGGTCGGGCGATCAGGTGCCGCACCGATCACCTGATGATGGAGGACGACACCGTTCAGGCGGGCAAATTGCATGGCGAGGCTTCCTTCGGACATTCTTTATCGGGTGAAGCCGTTGATTTACGCCAGAGTGCATCGCGGCGCAATTGCCGGAAGTAAATTGGGCTGCGGCGGCCCGCAAATTAGAACCGCCGCAGCCCTCTATAAGATCATTCAGACATAGCGATTGACGACATTTTCCAGCCATTCCTGCTTGCCGGATCTCGGCTGCGGGTCAATGTTTTCCGCTTCCACCCGCGCAGCAATCTGGTCGAGCGACATCGATCCATCCAGCATCGCCTTGGCCTGTGCACCATCCCAACCGGCATAGCGGGCGTCGACAAAGGACGACAGCGCCTTGTCCTCGACCATCTTCGCCGCCGCCTTCAGACCGCGGGCGCAACAATCCATCCCGCCGACATGGGCGGCCAGCAGATCTTCCGGGTCAATAGACTGGCGGCGCAGCTTGGCATCGAAGTTGGTGCCGCCGGTGGTGAAGCCGCCGGCCTGCAGAACTTCGTAATAGGCCAGCGCCATTTCCGGCACATTGTTGGGGAACTGGTCAGTGTCCCAGCCCGACTGGTAATCGTTGCGGTTCATGTCGATCGAGCCGAAAATGCCAAGCGCCCGCGCGGTGGCCAGTTCATGCTCGAACGAGTGGCCGGCGAGAATGGCGTGACCCTGCTCGATATTGACCCGGACTTCGTTTTCGAGGCCATAGCGCTTGAGGAAGCCGTAAACTGTGGCAACGTCATAATCATATTGATGCTTGGTCGGTTCCTGCGGCTTCGGCTCGATCAGGATGGTGCCGGTGAAGCCGATTTTGTGCTTGTATTCGACCACCAGATTGAGGAAGCGGCCCATCTGGTCAAGCTCGCGGCCCATATCGGTGTTGAGCAGCGTCTCGTAGCCTTCGCGGCCGCCCCACAGCACATAGTTTTCGCCGTTGAGCCGCTTGGTCACGTCCATGCAGGCTTTCACGGTCGCGGCCGAATAGGCAAACACATCCGGGTCGGGATTGGTCGACGCACCCGACATGAAGCGCCGGTGCGAGAACAGATTGGAGGTGCCCCACAACAGCTTGGTGCCGGTCTCGGCCATCTTGCCTTCGAAATAGTCGGCGATGGATTCGAGGTTGCGTCGGCTTTCGGCAAATGTATCGCCCTCGGGCCGCACATCGAGATCATGGAAGCAGAAATAGGGATTCTTGAGCAGCGCGAACATCTCGAAGGCGACGTCGGCCTTCAGCCGCGCCTGATCCATCGAATCGCCGAACCATGGCCGTTCAAAGGTCTGGCCGCCAAACGGGTCGCCGCCGGGCCAGGTAAAGGAATGCCAATAGGCCACCGCAAAGCGCAAATGGTCTTCCATGCGTTTGCCCATGACGATTTCATCGGGATTGTAATGCCGGAAGGCAAGCGGGTTTGTGCTGTCAGGCCCTTCAAACGGGATGGACGTGATGTCGCCGAAAAATCCAGTACTCATGACATGGCTCCTTTGATTGCGGGATAAAGCGCGCGATAGCGCTGATAGGCTTCGTCGAAACCGGCAGCGAGATCGCGTTTGGGGTGAATGGTTTTGGCGGTAGCCGGTGGCGTGCAGATCGCGAAGGGATCGGCAGCTTCCGCGGCGATCAGGCCAAGCCGCGCAGCACCGAAGGCCGCGCCGAAATCTCCGCCCTCGGGAATATCGACAGGCATTCCCAAAACGGTGGCAAGTGCTTGGGTCCAGTAGCCTGACCGCGACCCGCCGCCAATCGCGGTCACCCGCGACAGCGATGTGCCTGCCTGGGCAAGGGCCGCGAGGCTGTCGCGGAAGGCAAAGGCTACGCCCTCGACCACGGCGCGAGTCATGGCGGTGCGGTCGGATTCATGACCCAGACCGGCGAAAGCACCGCGAATGGTGGCGTCATTGTGCGGTGTGCGTTCCCCCGACAGATACGGCAAAAACAACACCGATCCGGGCGCCACAAGACTGTCGCCAAGCTCGGCTGTGAGTGCCGACGGGTCGGTGGAGGTGATGCCCGACAGCCAGTTCAGCGAATCCGTTGCCGACAGGATCACCCCCATCTGGTGCCAGGTCCCCGGCAGCGCATGGCAGAATGCATGCACGGCGCTGTCGGGATTGGGCAGATAACGGTTGTTCGCGGCAAACAGAACCCCGGACGTGCCCAGCGAGGCAAATGCCTGGCCGTTGGCCACCGTACCCATGCCGCAGGCCGACGCCGCATTGTCGCCCGCCCCGCCGGCAATCGGAATGCCAGCCGGCAATCCAAGCTCCAAAGCTGCTTCGGCGCGCAGGGCGCCGGCCCGCTCGGTGCCTTCGACCAGCGACGGCATCTGACTGCGATCAAGCCCGGTGGCCGCAAGCAGACCATCGTCCCAGGCGCGCTTGCCGACATCAAGCCAGGAAGTGCCCGCCGAATCCGACATTTCGGAAATGCTCTCGCCGCTCAGCCACAGCCGCAGATAGTCCTTCGGCAAAAGCACCTTGGCGACGCGCGCAAAGGCTTCGGGTTCGTTCGCCGCCATCCATTTCAGTTTCGGCGCCGTGAAGCCCGGAAACACGATATTGCCGGTCAGCCGGCGGAATTGCGGATCGGCATCGAGTGCTGCAGCTTCTTCATAACTGCGCGTGTCGTTCCACAGGATGCAGGGACGGATCACCTTGCCGTCCTTGTCGATGGTCGTTGCGCCATGCATATGCCCCGACAGGCCGATGCCGCGCACCTTGGCAAGCTCCGCCGCATGGGTTTTCGCAAGTTTCGCCAAGGCCGCCTTCGTCGCCGTGATCCAGCTGTCGGGATCCTGCTCTGACCAACCGGGATGCGGCCGTTCAACGGTCAGTGGCGCGCTGGCCGATCCGAGAATGCGCTGATCGGCATCGATCAACAGCGCTTTCAGCGAAGATGTTCCGAGATCAAGTCCGAGATACATGGCGGAACGTCCTTTCATTGGGAAACAGGGTGGTGGTGACATCAGGGTTCATGGCAAATTGTCTCTGAGAAAAACATCGATGCGGATGCGCTCCTGCGCCGTCAGCGGGTCCAGCCCGTCCGCCCGCGCCTTGAGCACGCGGATCGCGCTGCGCACCTCGTGCCCGCAATCCTGATTGATGACGGCATCAAACACCCCATCTGCCAGCGCCTGGCGCGAATGCTGCGTCACCTCATGGGCGACAACAGCAGACAGCTTACGCTTGTGCCTGGCCAGCGCCTCGATCAGTCCGCGATTGCCGGCGCCGAGATTGTAGATGGCGACAATTTCCGGTTCCCTCTCAAGCGCCGCCTCGACGCTATGCCTAACGGTATCGGCATTATCATTGGTTTCCACCGGTCCGATGATGTCGAGATCCGGAAATTCGGCGTCCAGCACTGCGGCAAAACCCGATGCCCGCTCAGCATGGTCGGATAGCTTCATCGAACCGGCGACGACCAGCACCTTGCCGGGCCGTCCGGAGCAAAACCGCCCGATTAGGCTGGCGGCCGTCCGGCCAGCCGCAATGTTGTCGATGCCGCAATAATGGATGCGCTGCGAGCCGGGCAGATCGGAGACAAGCGTCACCACTGGAACGCCCTGCTCGACCAGCCTGTTGACTGCGTCCGTCACATCGGCGGTGTCGGTGGCAACTAGGCCAACGCCGCTGACCGTTTTGGGATCGATCGCACCCAGCACGCTGACAATGGCGCCGGGATCAAACGGCGGCACGGTCTCGATCCGGATCGAGGTGCGCTCGACCGACGAGCGTTGCGCGGCTGCGGTGATTTCGGCGGTGAGATTCTGCAGGAAGCTGTTGGGCCCGCCCGGCACGATGAAAACCAGCGGATAGACCCGCTTTCTGGCTAGGTTGGCTGCCGTGACATCGCGCACATAGCCAAGCCGGCTGACAGCCGCCTCCACCTTGTCGACGGTCGGTTTCCGCACACCCGGACGGCCATTGAGCACGCGGTCAACGGTCGCCAGACTGACCCCGGCTTCAGCCGCAATATCGTGCACTGTTGGTCGCATCCGTCCTCCTGACGGCCTTCTAGACCAATATTTGAGGTACGTAAATCAGAAATTTCAAACAACCACAAAGCGCTCCGCAGTTCTCCAAAGCTCTCAATCCGGTCCGCACCGTCCCTGCTCATACTTGACGCAACCGGCGCAATATGGCCTAAGGCAGCGCTTGCCGGTCTCCGCCGCGCCTCGCTTGGCCGCAGCGTATCCGGTGAACGATCGCAGCCGGCATCAGCCGCCGCGCGCACCATTCAATCGGACCTGGAAGCGGACGAAGACTCATGGCCAACACTGCAATGCGGGTGCGGATTGCACCGTCTCCGACGGGCGAACCGCATGTCGGAACCGCCTATATCGCCCTGTTCAATTACCTGTTGGCCAAGAAACACGGCGGCGAGTTCATTCTGCGCATCGAAGACACCGATGCTGCGCGCTCAACGCCCGAGTTTGAACAGAAAGTCCTCGACGCACTGAAATGGTGCGGCCTGTCTTGGTCGGAAGGCCCCGATGTCGGCGGCCCCTATGGCCCTTACCGGCAGAGCGAGCGCAAGGACACCTACCTTCCCTATGTCGAACAGATCGTCGAGAACGGCCACGGCTTCCGCTGCTTCTGCACCCCGGAGCGGCTCACTGAAATGCGCGCAGAACAGCGCGCTGCCGGCAAGCCTCCAAAATACGACGGCCGCTGCCTGACACTTAAGGCGGAAGAAGTCACCGCCCGCATGGCTGCCGGTGAGCCATCAGTCGTGCGGATGAAGATCCCCACCGAAGGCGCCTGCAAGTTCGTGGACGGCGTCTATGGCGAAGTCGAGATTCCCTGGGACGCCGTCGACATGCAGGTTCTGCTCAAGGCCGACGGCATGCCGACCTATCACATGGCCAATGTGGTCGATGACCACCTGATGAAGATCACCCATGTGGCTCGTGGCGAGGAATGGTTGTCCTCGGTTCCGAAGCACATTCTGCTCTATCAATATCTCGGCCTTGAGCCGCCGGTGTTCATGCACCTGTCGCTGATGCGCAATGCCGACAAATCAAAACTGTCGAAACGCAAGAACCCGACATCGATTTCCTATTACGGCGCGCTGGGTTATCTGCCCGAAGCGCTGATGAACTTCCTCGGCCTGTTCTTCATCCAGATCGGCGAGGGCGATGAACTTTTGACCATGGATCAGCTGGTTTCCCATTTTGATCCTGAGAACCTGTCCAAGGCAGGCGCGATCTTCGACCTGCAGAAACTCGACTGGCTCAACGGCCGCTGGCTGCGCGAAAGCATTTCCGAGGAAGAATTCATGACCCGTGTCATGGCCTGGGCCCAGGAAAACGACCGCTTCCGCGAAGGCATGAAGCTGGCGCAGTCGCGCATCACCAAACTGTCCGACCTGCCTGACCTCACCGGCTTTCTGCTCAAGGGCGACCTGGGACTGAGGGCGGATGATTTTTCCCGGATCAAGAAGGTCACGCTCGAAGACGTTCTGGTGACCCTGCAGACGGTTCAGCCCGATCTCGAAAAGATCTTCGAGTGGAACGCCGAAACTATCGAGGCAGAACTGCGCGCCATCTCCGAGCGCAGCGAAATCAAGCTGCGCAATTTGCTGGCGCCGCTGTTCATCGCCGTTTCCGGCTCCTCGCGGTCCTTGCCGCTCTTTGATTCCATGGCCATTTTGGGCCGTTCCGTCGTCCGCCAGCGCCTCAAACAGGCCGAAACCGCCGTCAAGGCGGGTGTGGAAGCGGCAAAAGCAAACAACGGATAATTTCAATGACCGACAAGACGACTGAACCCGGCCTTTCTTCCGATGTCACCGAAGTGCGGGCGCAAAAGCTCGCCATTCTGCGCGAGACGGTTGGCGAGGTTTATCCGGCGCATTTCCACCGGACCATGACCAATGCCGAACTGGCGGAAAAATACGCCGATATTGAAGCCGACACATTGACCGGCGACATCATCACCGTGGCCGGCCGGGTCTATTCCTCGCGCAATTCCGGCATGTTCATGGATATCCATGATGCCTCGGGCAAGGTTCAGATCTTCAGCCACAAGGACACCACACCGGAAGAGGTCCGCGCGCTTCTGCCGCTGATCGACATTGGCGACATCATCGGCGTCACCGGCGAAGTGCGGCGAACCAAGCGCGGCGAGCTGACCATCAACGCCCATGAGATCACCATGCTGACCAAGGCATTGCTGCCGATGCCGGAAAAATGGCACGGGCTCTCGGATATCGAGCTGCGCTATCGCAAGCGTCATCTCGACATCATGACCAATGAGGATTCGAAACTTCGCTTCCAGCAGCGCTCGAAGATCGTCTCCGGCATCCGCCGGTTCATGGAAGACGAGAGTTTTATGGAAATCGAAACCCCGATGCTGCATTCGGTCTATGGCGGCGCCACGGCCGAGCCGTTCAAGACCCACCACAACACCCTCAAGCTCGATATGTATCTGCGCATCGCGCCGGAATTGTATCTCAAGCGGGCGCTGGTCTCCGGGCTGACCGACAAGGTCTTCGAGGTCAATCGCAACTTCCGCAATGAAGGCGTGTCGACCCGGCACAACCCCGAATTCACCATGCTGGAATGCTATTGGGCCTATGCCGATTACGAGGACATCATGGGCCTCGTCGAGAGGTTGTTCGAGAGCCTGGCCCTGTCGATCCACGGCAAAACCGAATTCATGTATGGCGAGACCGAGATGTCTTTCAAGGGCCCGTTCAAGCGGGTTGCCATGCCAGATGCGGTGAAAGATGCCACCGGCATCGATTTCCGCGCGATTGCCACCGACGAAGAGGCCCGTGCCGCTGCCAAGGCTGCCGGTTTCGAAATCGAGGACGACTGGACCTGGGGCGAATGCCTGGCCTTCATCTTCGAGGAAAAGGTCGAATCCACCCTGATCCAGCCGGCGCATGTGACGCATTTCCCCAAGGACATTTCGCCCTTTGCCAAGGAAGTGCCGGGCGAACCGCGTCTGGTCGAGCGCTTCGAGACCTATTGCAATGCCTGGGAACTGGGCAACGCATTTTCCGAGCTCAATGACCCTGAAGAGCAGCGCAAGCGCATGGTCGAGCAGCTGGAGCAGGCGCATGCGCGCGGAGAGAACGAAAAGCAACTGGATGAAGAGTTTCTCGATGCCATCGACCAGGGCATGCCGCCCGCCGGCGGACTTGGGATCGGTGTCGACCGTCTGATCATGCTATTGACCAATGCACCGTCGATCCGCGACGTGATCCTGTTCCCGGCCCGCAAGGCCCGCAGCGAATAGGCTGAAGCTATAGGGTTCTAGTGGCCGCCAGAGTCAGCAGGCTTGGCGGCCTCTTCATGTCCAGCATCAGCAACGGTTTTGGGATCTTCGTCGACCACGTCGCCGTCACAGCCCTCAACCAGTTCGATCTCATGGTTGATGGTTTCAAGCTCGGTGAGCCGCAAGTCGACACGGCTTCCGAAATACAATCCCGACGAGGTCGGCAAGGCATCGACATAGCGCGCTTCCCAGGGCTTGGTGACGGCCAATGACTTGCCGGGATTTGGCGCGTGGACAATCTCTACACCAATTGCCTGACCTCGAAGCTCCGACCGCGCCGTCGGTCCCCGATGATCCGCGACCTGGACGATGACAAGATCGGGGTGCAGTGTTTCAGCCAGATGGCGGGCGATCCGCACGCCGGTCTTGACCCGTGCCAAGGGCTCGAGATCGTCGGTCGCAATAACGGCGATCAACCGCTTTTCTTTGCCGCGGTGGAATTGGGACTGGTAGACCGTCTTGCAATGACCTCCGACCTCATCCCCATAACCCGGCATCATGCTCGCCGGGACAAAGACCAGTGCGGCGGTACCCGAAGCGCCCAGCACGAGCAGAAATCCCCCTGAAAGCAATGCCAGCTTTCGCGAGATTCGAAACGCCTGAAAAATTCGGCTCATTGCCGCGGCCATACGAGGGGTACCTTTACGCGAGACTCCTTCCCGCAGTGTAAGCCCCACGCTCTTTCACAAATGTTAAATCAGCTATCAGGGAACCGTGCGCTGTAAGCTATCATGACTTCGGAACCCGAAAACGGCGATCAATATCGCCTTCGCGTCCGGGAATGTGCAGTTTCATCGGGGAGCGATCACGGCGGGCGATCACCTTCCCTCTGGCCATCACCAGGAGCCGGGTCGCCCGAAGCCGAATCGCCTCAATCGGATTTCCGGCATCCAGAACGACCAGATCGGCACGCTTGCCGACTTCCAGTCCATAATCCGTCAGCCCCATGATCGCTGCACTTTGGGTGGTGACCATGTCGTAACAGCGGCGCATGTCGGCAGGACTTGTCATCTGCGCGACGTGTAGCCCCATGAAGGCCACGTCAAGCATGTCGGCGGTGCCCAGCGAATACCAGGGATCGAGCACGCAATCCTGGCCGAATCCAACCCGTATGCCATGCGCCAGCATTTCCGGCACCCGGGTCATACCACGGCGCTTCGGATAGGTGTCATGACGGCCCTGCAAAGTGATGTTGATCAGCGGATTGGGGATAGCCGCCACTTCCGCTTCCGCAATCAGCGGCAGCAGTTTGGACACATAGTAATTGTCCATCGAATGCATCGAGGTCAGATGCGAGCCCGCCACCCTACCCTGAAGCCCGAGCCGTTGGGTCTCGTAGGCCAGTTGCTCGATATGCCGCGACAGCGGATCATCAGTTTCGTCACAATGCATGTCGACCATCAGTCCGCGTTTCGCCGCGATCTCGCAAAGCTCGGTAACGGACGCTCGGCCATCGACCATGGTACGTTCGAAATGCGGGATACCGCCGACCACATCGACCCCGAGATCCAGCGCCCGGATAGTGTTTTGTCGCGCGGTAGGCGAGCGATAGAGTCCGTCCTGCGGAAACGCCACCAGTTGCAGGTCGATATAGTGTGAAATCTCCTGTTTGACTTCCAGTAGCGCCTCGACGGCGAGCAAACGGTCGTCGCAGACGTCAACATGGGTGCGGATAGCAAGCAGCCCCATCGAGGCAGCCCAGTCACAATAGGCAAGCGCCCGCTTTTTCACCGCTTCGTGGGTCAGAAGCGGCTTGAGCTCGCCCCACAGGCCGATGCCTTCCAGCAGCGTTCCCGATGCGTTGATCCGGGGAAGACCGTAGGACAGCGTTGCATCCATGTGAAAATGCGGATCGACGAAGGGCGGCGACACCAGATGGCCGGAGATGTCGGTTATCTCGCCCGCCTCGGCTTCGATCCCGGGGGCAATCGCAGCGATGCGCCCGTCCTTGATGGCGATGTCAGCAGTGGTTCCGTCAGGCAGAACCCCGCCTTTCAGCAAAGTGTCAAAACTCATCTCTCGCCTTTCTGATAGGGAATCATAAGCGCCTTGGGATAGGTCGCACGGCGGGCCACGACGACCAGCGCAACGATCGACAACACATAGGGCATCATCAGGAAAATCTGGTAGGGAATTACGCCGCCGGTGATTTGTTGCAGCCGGACCTGATAGGCATCAAAGGCTGCGAACAATATCGCCCCGATCAGTGCTTTGCCGGGCCGCCAGGATCCGAACACCACCAGCGCGATGGCGATCCAGCCGCGTCCGTTGATCATTTCGAAGAAGAACGAATTGAACGCCGACATGGTCAGAAACGCACCGCCGATTGCCATCAAAGCAGAACCCGCCATCACAGCGCCGATCCGAACCGCAGTCACGGATATGCCTTGCGCCTCGACCGCCGACGGATTTTCGCCAACCGCCCGCACCGCAACGCCGACCGGGGTCCGGTACAACACGAAGGCAACAACTGCAACGCTGAGATAGGCCAGATAGGTCAGCGGCGTCTGGTTGAACAAAGCGGGGCCAAGCACCGGAATGTCCGACAGCACCGGCACCGCGAAAGGCTGGAACGGTTCGATCTTCGGCGGTGACGTCACTTCGGGCAACAGGATCCGGTAGGTGAAGTAGGTCAGACTCGACGCCAGCAGGGTGATGCCGATGCCGGTGACATGCTGCGACAAACCGAGCGGAACGGTCAGAAAGCCGTGCAGCAGCCCGAACATTGCCCCCGTCAGCGCCGCGACCAGCACGCCGGTCCACAGATCCCCGCCCATGTAGACGGTGAACCAGCCGGAAAACGCGCCGGCCACCATGATCCCCTCGATGCCAAGATTGAGCACCCCGGCGCGCTCGCAGATCAACTCGCCCATGGTGGCAAAGATCAGCGGTGAAGCAATCCGGATGGCGGCGACCCAAAAACTGGCGGTGAACAGAATCTCGAAAGCTTCGCTCATGTCATCTCCAGCGCACGCGGTAGCGCATCAGCATGATGGCCGCGACCATCGTCAAAAGCGAGGTCGCCACCATGACCTGGGCGATGTAGCTCGGAACATTGGCGCTGCGGCTCATCGCGTCAGCTCCGACAAAGATGCCTGCGACGAAGATCGCCGCGGCGATCACCCCGAGCGGATTGAGCATCGCCAACATCGCCACAACAATACCGGTGTAGCCATAGCCCGGCGACAGATCGAGCGTCAGATTGCCCTTCAGCCCGGCCACTTCGGAAAAGCCCGCCAACGCTGCCAGCCCGCCCGACAGCAACGCTGTCTTGGCAATCACCCGGTTGACCGGAATGCCTGCAAATCGCGCGGCTTCGGCATTGTGCCCGACCGCGCGCATCTCGTAGCCCAGCGTGGTTTTCTTGATGATCACCCAGACCACGATGGCCGAGACAATGGCCAGGATGAAACCGTAATGCAGCCGCTTGCCCTTGATCAGCCGCGGCAATTGCGCCTCGGCGATCACCCGCTTCGACTGCGGCCAACCGAGACCCGTAGGATCTTTGAGTGGTCCCTCAAGCAGCATCGACACAAACAACAGGACGATAAAATTCAAAAGCAGGGTGGTCACCACCTCGTCAACGCCGAAGCGGGTCTTGAGAAGCGCCGGTCCCAGCAGGGTCAACGCGCCAGTGAGCATGACCGCCAGCATGATCAGCGGAATCAGCCCCGCCGAGGGAATTGTCACCGCACCGGTGCCGAGCACGACGGTCATCACCGCACCGAGATAAAGCTGCGCCTCCGCCCCGATGTTCCAGAGCCGCGCCCGGAAGGCCACGGCCACGGCGAGGCCGGTAAAGATCAGCGGCGTCGCCCGGGTCAGGGTTTCCAGCAGCGCGAATTGCGATCCGGCAGCGCCCTTGAACACCAGCCAGAACACTGTGAGCGGCGACGCGCCGGCGATCATCACCAGAACCGAGGAGAACAGCACGGTCGCCAGAATCGCACCCGCCGGCCACAGGATGGTGGCGGCAAGCGAAGATGAAGATCTCGGCTCAAGCCGCATGGTGAGCCCCCTCGTCAAGACCATGACCCGCCATCAATTCCCCCAGTTCCATGACACTGAGCTTCCCGCGCAAGGAGGGTTTGGACAGTTGTCCGCGATGAATGACCAGTATCCGGTCCGACAAGGTCTGAATTTCGTCGAGGTCCTCGGAGATCAAGAGCACCGCCGCGCCGCGGTCACGAGCCTCGATCAGCCGTGCATGCACATAGGCAACGGCTCCGACATCAAGGCCGCGGGTTGGCTGACTGGCAAGGATGATGTCCGGATCACCATCGAGTGCCCGGCCTAAAATGAGCTTTTGCATATTGCCGCCCGACAGCAGCCGCACCCGCGCGTCAGGCGACGGACATTTGACGTCATAGGCGGTGATGATGTCGTTCGCGAAACTCGCTGCCGCCTTCCAGTCGAGAAATCCGAACCGGGAGAAACGTGGGCTGCGATAGGCTTCCGAAATCACGTTCTCGGCGACGCTCATGTCGCCAATCATGCCGGTGGCATGACGGTCTTCGGGAATACGGCCAAGTCCGCGGTCGAGAGCTGCGCGCGGCGACCACTGGGTGGCTTTTTCTCCGTGGATGATGATATCGCCGTCGCGGGCTTCCAGTGTGCCGGCAATCAGCGCCGCAAGTGCGGCCTGACCATTGCCGGAGATCCCGGCAAGACCGGTGATCTCGCCACCACGCAATTGCATCGAGATCTGCTTGAGCGCAGCGCCGCCCAACGCCCGGGTCGAAACGCCGTTAAGCTCGAAAAGACAGACGCCGGGCGTCGATGGCCCAATCTCGTTGACCGGCAATTGTCCGCCGACCATGAGTTCAGCCAGTTCACGCCGCGTCGCGTCGGATGTCTTGCGTTCTCCAGCAAGCTTGCCGCCACGCAGCACAACCACGCGATCAGAGACCGACTGCACTTCGCCGAGTTTGTGCGAGATGAAAATCACCGACAGACCAGCCGCCACCAGCTTCTTCAGCGTGGCAAACAGCGCTTCGGTTTCCATCGGGGTCAGCACCGCCGTCGGTTCATCAAGAATGAGAATTCGCGCCTCGCGATATAGCGCCTTGAGGATCTCGACCCGCTGCCGCTCACCCACCGAAAGCTCTGTGATCATCCGGTCCGGATCGACCTCGAGACCATAATCAGCAGCCAGCGTCCGGATCTTCGCCCGCGCGCGGGCCTTGCCGAGATTGAACGACCATAACGGCTGCGTTCCGAGCACGATATTTTCCAGCACCGTCATCTGGTCGGCAAGGGTGAAATGCTGATGCACCATACCGATGCCCGCGGCCAACGCGGCATGTGGGTCCCCAGACGGCAGCGCCTTGCCGAAGACTTCGATAGTGCCCTCATCGGCGGTGTAGTGGCCGAACAGGATGTTCATCAGCGTGGTCTTGCCGGCACCGTTTTCGCCAAGCAGGGCCACGACCTCGCCGCGTTTCAGCGACAGCGAGATGGCGTCATTGGCGATCAACGCGCCAAAGCGTTTGGTGATGCCCGTGAGGCGGAGAACAGTCTCCGCCTCCGGGCGTTTGCTCGGGTTCATCAGTTGGACTTGGGTTCTTCGTCGTTGACCTCAACCACAAAATCGCCGGCCTTGATTGCGGCTTCCCGCTCCATCACCAGCTTCATCGCCTCTTCGGGAACCTTGCCCTCGAAAGTGCCAAGCGGAGCCAGCGAATTTCCGCCGTCCTTCATGTAGGAATAGAGCCCGTAATTGTCGGCCTTGAATGTGCCTGCCTTGACCATCTCGATGGCGTGATCGAGCGTCGGCTCGAAATGCCACAGCGCCGATGCAACCACGGTGTCGGGGTAGTCGGATTGGGTATCGATCACGTTACCGATCGCCAGCACGCCCTTTTCCTTGGCCGCATCGGAGACGCCAAACCGTTCCGCATATAAAATGTCGGCGCCGCCATCGATTTGCGCGAAAGCGGTTTCCTTGGCCTTCGGCGGATCGAACCACGAGCCGATGAACGCCACCTGGAACTTGGCCTCGGGGGCGGTTTCCTTGACGCCGGCCATGAAGGCATGCATCAGCCGGTTGACTTCCGGAATCGGGAAACCGCCAACCATGCCGATGTTCTTCGACTTGGTCATGGCGCCGGCGATGATGCCGGAGAGATAGGACGCATCCTGAATGTAGTTGTCAAACACCGCGAAGTTCGGATTGTCATCCTTGGGCAGGAAGCTCGACCCCATCAGGTAGGCGGTGTCCGGATAATCCGCAGCCACTTGCCGCGCTGCATCCTCAACACCGAAGACTTCACCGATGATCAGGTCATGACCGGCTTCGGAATATTCGCGCATGACGCGCTCGTAATCATTGTTGGAAGTGTTTTCCGAAAACACATATTCGATATCGCCACGCTCAACCGCAGCATTCGCCGCCTTGTGGATGCGGCTTACCCATTGCTGCTCAACCGGCACGGTGTAGATCGCCGCCACTTTCAGCTTCCCTTCGGCGCGGGCCTTGGTGAGAAAACCGGGCATCGCCAATGCGGCGGCTCCGGCAGCCGTTCCGGCAAGCACCTGTCGCCGGTTTAAAAGATTGAGGCGGGCTGAAGATGTAATTTTTGTCATGGCTGACGCTCCTGTTGAACAATGATTTGAACTGATCCCGACTTTATTTTTGACCAAATGATAAAACGCGCGCACGTCCTTGGCAATGGCCGTTGCAGGAGCTGTGCACAACGGCATGACAGGAGGACCAAGCGAGAGCATCGTTCGATTGATGGATTGAACTCAGGCGGCTGTAATATGGCTATGTCCGAAGAATGTCGGATAGAGACAGGCTTCCCGGTTGAGCCTGTGGCTACCGCGCTCGAAGACAAACAGGTTTTCCCAATAGCCTGTCACCGCATAATGTACGCCATCGGGCAGTAGGGTAATGCCGCAGGGAAACCGCAACCCCATCTTGTGCGTGTCGAAAGACTGCAGCACAGCACCCGAAGCGCCATCGAATATGATCAATCGATGCGCGCTCGGATAGCTGGCAATTGCCTGATCGTGCTTTGCATCGTAGCGGATCGACAGGCCATGACGCATCTCGGCGGTGTCACGGCGCCCCCCCATCTGGCGCGGCGCTTTTCCCTTGGCCATTTTCAGGGTCGCAGCGGCCCGATAGGCAATACCCGGCTCCGAGGTGATGTCCTCACCATAAGCTTCGCGTTCATGACCTAAATCGCGGGCGAGGTCCGCCTCACTCCCCAACCGCGCCTGGATCGCAAATATCCGGTCAAGCGCGCCCGCTGCCAGATGTCTCAGTTCACTGTCCCGACGGTTGGTGACCCGCTTGTCGAGCAGTTTGCCGCTGTCGACATCGATAATGGTGACGCAGGCTTCATGCACGTGGCGCGGAACCTCCATCTTGCCGGTGCTTGCATTCCGCAGCGAGCCGTAATTGGCAACAACCAGATAGCGGTCATTTTCGATCAGCCGGATATCGTGCGGGTCGATCCCGTGGGTCGAGTAACTGCCGCGAATTTTCAGCGTATCGACATCCCGGATTGTGATGCGGCCATAATGCGCTTCGATCTTGCCGTCGCGCAGGCTCTGCTTCGGCGCGCGCTCTGACATCAGAACGGTTTTACCGTTACCGAGATAAGCGGCATGCCCGCCACCTCTCCAGCCCTTGTCAAAAGACGGAGCGACAGCAACGAGATCAAGCGTATCAGGATCGAACGCCACCTGGTCAGTGGCCTCGAAACCGCACATCACCCCGACGGAGCTGTCAGGCGAGATTTCCACATCATGCGCATAGGCGGGCAGCAACGCCTGCCTTGCCTCGCCGTCCATCCCGATCCGGGTCAGCAGCCGGAACGGCCGCGCCGGGTCAGAGATGTTTCGGGCGAAGTAGCTATCTTCCTTCACCGGCCGACCGTTGACTTGCGCCGCATTAGGCATGTAGCCGGGGACATAGACCGAGGATTTGCTCAACGGCTTGATCGGCGTGATGGATTGAGGCGCGAAGGCCTGTTCGGGCCCTTCCTGAGTTACGCACCCAGCCAATGGCGCTGCTATCAGTGCGCCTGCAGCGCTGGTGAGGAGATTTCTTCGTGTAAGAGCCATGGCAATCAATGCGAACCTCCGCTGCAATCCCCGTTACCAACAAGCCGGATCACCAAAAGGCCGAGCCGCGAACGATCACCAGTTTCTGTTCCAGATTCAGATTTGGCTTCCACCACAGACTCCTTGTTTGAGATCGTTCAGAAAACGGAAGTTCATCAGGACTGCAGCACCGCGGTCATCCAGATCGCCACGGCTAGCAACAGCGCCAGCGGCAACAGTTCCTGCCCTTTGATTTCATCCTCAAGTCCGGAGCCCGGCAACCGGTTGCGCGACCAGCGAGACAAAAGCCGGATCGCCAGATGACCGCCCACACCAAGGATCGCGGCCACGTCAAATGCGCCGATCCAGATCATTGTCAAAGCCACGCTCAACACCGCGACGCTTGCGGCAATTTCAACACGGCGCAGATCATGACCGCGGATCAGAAACGGATCGCGACGCTGTGCCTGACAACAGCCAGCTTCAAGGCATGCAAATTTGACCGGGATATAGGCAAAGTTGATCGCCGCGGCATAGGCTGCAATCACGAGCAAGGCAGATTCTTGCTGAGCGATAAGCAGACTTGCCGTCAGCGCGGCGAGCGCCGTGGCTGTTGTCGCTCCTGACCAGGATGCAGATGCCTTGCGCGAGGTGTCCTGAAACGCCACGGCGATGAGAATCCTGTAACCGGTGCCGCCGACAAAAAAGAAGCCATAGATGAATGCGAGCGCAAAGGCCGACGGCCAATAAGCTGCTGGCGTCAGGGAAGCCGTAAGCATCCCGAAAACAGCGGCACTCCCCACCGCAGAAATCAGACGCAAAAGCGTTGCCCGCGAAATCCTTGCCTTGTCCAGTGTCAGACTGATCATGCTCCACCGGTGCAGGCATATGCGCCTTTACCGCTCCCTGTTATCTAGGAGAGACTAGGGATCAGCCCAAGATTCCACATTGATTCATATCAATGTTTATATGTTTAGGGACAGGTGGCCCATGTGGTGCGCTTCACCACAATACTTTTGGGTTGAGAAAGGCTTTCGCTTGAGCCACAGCTACAAAATCAGCGACCGCTCTTGGAAAGGAACCGCAGGCATTGCCGGCCAGTTCCGTTCACCGCGCCATTCCGATTGCGACCATCCCGGCTGACCACCCAATCACGCCAATTGCGCGGTTTAGACCAGTCCAGTGCCGGATTTGGGTTGCACAATTCTTCCAATCCGGCACAACGGATCTACAGTTAAGGCCACTGCTTTTGGCGTATATACGGACACGCAGCACGGAAAGGACACAACCAAGATGAGCCACGGTTCCCATGAAAGCCTGTTGGCGCTCAATTGCGGCTCATCCTCGATCAAGTTCGCGTTGTTTACTCCAGAGTTCGAGCGCAGCTTCTCCGGACTGGTTGAAGCCATCGGACACGGCCAGAACCCGAGATTGAAAACATCCGCAGGAGACGTACAGGAGTTTGGCGATTCCGATCAGACCCATGCCGACGTACTGCCGCGACTGATCCATGACATCATTCTGCCCCGCGCGGGAACAATTTCCGGCGTCGGCCATCGCATTGTCCATGGCGGCGAGAGGTTCAACGCTCCGGTCAGAATAGATCCGGAAATCCGCGCCGGTATCGCCGAACTGACTCCCTTGGCGCCCGGCCATCAGCCGCACAATCTGGCAGGGATAGACGCTGCCACGCTGGCCTTGCCCGGTGTTGCCCAAATCGCCTGTTTCGACACTGCCTTTCATGCCGGCGTTCCAACCGTGCGGCGCGAGATGCCCCTGCCCCGCAGCTATGCGCGCGAAGGGCTTATCCGCTACGGCTTTCATGGCATTTCCTATGAACATATCGCGGCCCGGTTGCCGGCCTTGGGCGTTTCCGGCAGCCGGGTGATTGCCTGCCATCTCGGCAATGGCTGCTCGGTCTGCGGCCTCACGGACGGAAAGAGTAGCTGGACATCGATGGGCTACACCCCGCTCGACGGGCTGATGATGGGACAACGTCCGGGACGGCTCGATCCCGGCGCCGTGCTCTGGCTGGTGGAACGCCATGGCGGCGACATCGCCGCCGTGAACAAGCTGCTCTATCACCAGAGCGGCCTGTCAGGCGTCTCCGGCCTGTCGGGCGACATGCGCACGCTGCTGGCCAGCAATGAGCCCGATGCCGCCTTTGCCATCGACATGTATGTCGACCGGCTGGTGCAGGAAATCGGCGCGGCGGCTGCGAGCCTTGGCGGCGTCGATGCGCTGGTCTTTTCCGGCGGTGTCGGCGAAAATGCAGCGCCAATCAGAAGCATGGCCATGCAAAAGCTGGAATGGCTCGGATTCAGGCTTGATGCCGACGCCAATGCGGCCGGCGCCGAACGGCTGACGACGGCTGACAGTGCCCGGCATGCCTATATCGTCGAGGCCGACGAGGAAGGTGTCATCGCTCGCGCCGTTGCCTGCCTGATCGACTGATTATTGCCAGTTGCCGGCCAAAGCCTTGAGCAGATCCGAGCGGCTGATCTGGCCGACCAGGCGGCCTTCCGACATCACCGGAAAGCGCCGGAAAGAACTTGCCAGAAAGGCTTCCGCCGCTTCGACGAGATCGAGGTCTGCATCAAGCGTCTGGACGTTACCGGACATGTATTTGGCGACGGTATCGCCCCATTCCCTGTAATAGCTCGCATGCAGTGCTGCCTTGAGGCAGTCTTTCTGCGACAGCATTCCCACCAGATTTCCGGACTCATTGAGCACCGGCGCCCCGGAAATGTGATTGTCGATGAGAAGGTTCATCGCCCGGTTTATTTCCATATCGGGCGTCAGCGTAACCAGTTCACGGCTCATATAGGTCTTTATTTGCGGGCGCGTGCTCATGGTTTGCCGCCCTTGCGGCAACCGCTGCAGGACAATCCGGTGGCACAGGCCAGTCCGCCACAGGAGCCCTTCAGCGGCGCCCGTCCGAAAATCACTCCGAGCGCCAATCCGAGCACGGACAGAAGCACCAGTCCAAATGCGAGCAGAAATGTCTCCATCGTCTGTTCCTCCTATGCGCTGACGTAGTCTTCGAAACCGCCAGTCATGATCTCATGGCTGCCGCCATTGTCGAGCCGCACAAACAGCGCTGGAATCAAATGGGTCTCGGCAAAGGCCGCACCCCGCTCCATTCCCATCACCATCAGTGCCGTGGCCAGACCGTCGGCGCGCATCGCGGTGTCTGCCAGAACAGACACCGACGCCGGCATGGCATCAACCGGTCGGCTGGTGCGCGGGTCAATCAGATGGCTGATGCCGCCCTGCTCCAGCCTGACGTTTTGCCATCCGGTTCCCGACGTTGCCAGCGCCATCGGACCGGGAGCAACAATATGCGCCATGAGGCCCGGCGCTGCGTCCGGCCGCTCGATGCCGACCTGCCACGGCCTTGCGTCCGGATGACGCCCCAGCGTGCGCACCTCGCCACCAAGCTCGAACAAAGCGGTGTCCACGCCGACAGATGGCAGGCTGTCAATAATCCGGTCCAGCGCGTAGCCCTTGGCAATGCCGCAGAGATCAAGCGTCAGACCCGGCGCCGCCTTGCGCAAGGCCTCGGCTGAGACCGACAGATCTTGCGGACGCGCCCGTCCTCCGTGGATAGGCCCGAAACCGAAACGATTGACCAACGGACCAATAGTCGGATCGAAGGCGCCTTGCGTGAATTTTGACATCTCCAGCGCATGGTCTGCGACAGTGGCAAGCGGCGCGGAACAGTTTTGCCAATCCAGTGTATCGGTGCGGTTGAACTGGGAGAGTTCCGATTTGGCGAGATATGGCGACATCGCCTGATTGATTTCAGCGACAACTGAAGTCACCAGCTTGCGCACCGCACCGGACTTGTCTGCGTCCGGCAAAGCCGCACGCCAAGTGCTGCCAAACGCCGGTCCACCGATGCCAATGGTGCCAGCCATCGCCGGGCGCATGCCCCAGGCCATTGCGCCTGCGGTTGTGACGAGAAAATTGCGTCGCGTCATCTTCATGGATCAGACTCCGAAATCATCTGAGAAGATATGGGATTTATCGACGCCGGCATCGTCCAGCATCGCCGACACAGCGCGGATCATCATCGGCGGACCGCAGAGATAATACTCGCAAGCCTCCGGCGCCGGGTGATCCCGCAAGTAATTCTCCCAGGCCACCATATGCACAAACCCGGTGGCACCCTGCCAATCATCTTCGGGACGCGGATCCGACAGGGCCACGGTCCAGTCAAAATTCGGATGCCTGGCCGCCAGGGCAGCGAACTCGTCCTGATAGGGCAGATCCGACTTGTTGCGCGCGCCATACCAATAGCTGATACGGCGTTTGGAGCCCAACCGCTCGAGTTGATCGAAAATGATAGCCCGCAGCGGCGCCATGCCGACGCCGCCGCCAATGAACACCATCTCGGCCTCACCGGGCTGAGCGCGAAAACTGCCGAACGGTCCGGATGTATCGACCTGATCGCCGGGCTTCAGTGAAAACAGCCAGGACGAGACTACCCCCGGCATCGCTTCGGGCACCGACGGCGGCGGCAGCGCCAGCCGGATATTGAGTACGATACGCCCCGCGTCTGTGTCTTCAGGCCGGTTGGATACGGAATAGGCCCGCGTCACCGGATCGGCCGATGACACCTCAAGCCTCAGCAAATTCTGCCAGACAGCCGCATGTTCTTGCGGAACCTCGATATCGGCGAAGCCAAGCTTAAAAGCTGGTGCAGTGATCTGCACGAAGGACCCGGCTTCGATAGCGGCTTTCATGCCATCGGGCTGGTGCAACACGATCTCGCGGATCAGCGGTGTCAGCGCTCTCACGCTTTCGACCGTGCAGGTGAAATTTTCCGCCGACATCAGGTCATTGTCGACCTCGACTTCCATGTCGCCGCGCAAAACCACCTGACAGGCGAGATGAACCTGATCCCGCAGGTCAGCCTTGGTCAGCCGCGCAGCTTCCGTCGGCAAGGGCGCTGCGCCACCCTTGAGGATCTTGACCCGGCACAATCCGCAGGTACCAGCACCGGCACAGGCCGACGGCACCAGAATGCCGTTGTCATTCAGGGCAGCCAGCAGCTTGACCCCGGTGCGGGTGTCGAATTTGCTCGACCCGTTGACGGTCAAGGATGCAGGCCGCGACGGCGACAGGATCGACCGCGCCCCCATCACCGTGATCGCCAGCACAAGGACGATCGCAGTCAGCAGACCAATGCCCAGAACAATCTCGGTCATGGCGTCACCAGGGAGAAGGCCGAGAACCCGAGTGACATCAGCCCGGTGACGATAAAGGCGCTGGCGAGCCCCTCGACCCCTTTGGGCATGTCGCTGTATTTCAGCCGTTCGCGAATGGCGGCGAAGGTGACAATCGCCAGCGCCCAGCCGACACCGCTGCCGATCCCGTAAGTGACCGACTCTGCAAAATCATACTGCCGCTCGACCATGAACAGGCTGCCGCCGAGAATGGCGCAATTGACAGTGATCAGCGGCAGGAAGATTCCGAGGGCCCGGTAGAGCCGCGGCGCGAAGCGGTCGAGGATCATTTCGAGGATCTGCACCATGGCCGCAATCACGCCGATGAAACTGACGAGCTTGAGGAAGGTCAGATCCACGTCCGGCAATCCGGCCCAGGCCCAAGCGCCTTCGAGCAGCAGCAGATTGAAGATCAGATAATTGACCGGAACCGTGATCGCCTGCACCACGATGACCGCCAGCCCGAGACCGAGCGCGGTGTCGACCCGTTTGGACACAGCCAGAAAGGTGCACATGCCAAGGAAGAAGGAGAGCGCCAGATTTTCCTGAAAAATGGATTTAATCAGCAGTTCGATCATGACCGGCCATCCTCCGGTGCTTGCAACCGGAATTCAGGCTGTTCCCCCTGTTCGGGACGCAGCACCCGCACCAGCCAGACCAGCAGTCCGAGGATAAAGAAGGCGCTTGGCGCCAGTTGCATCAGGCCGAGCGGCTGAAACCAGCCGCCATCCGCCACTGTGGTGACCATCGCAACACCCATCAGCGAACCGGTTCCCAGAAATTCGCGCAGCGCGCCGACGATCAGCAGAATCAGGCTGTAGCCCAGCCCGTTACCAAGCCCGTCCAGCACACTCGGGAACACCGGGTTTCGCATGGCGAAGGCTTCGGCCCGGCCAAGCACCAGGCAATTGGTGACGATCAGACCGACGAAAATCGACAGCTTCTTGCTCATTTCGTACATGAACGCCTGCATGAACTGATCAATGACGATGACAATCGAGGCCACGATGGTGATCTGGATGATCAGCCGCATCGACGGCGGAATGTGATGCCGTATCAGGCTGATCGTCCCGTTCGACAGCATCAGCACCACCGTCAATGCCACCGACATTGTCACCGCGGTCGACAAGGTGGTCGTCACCGCCAGGGCTGAACAGATGCCCAAGATCTGCAGGGTGATCGGGTTGTTGCCGATCAGCGGGGCGGTGAGATGGTGTTTGAGCGACATCCTAGAGCCCTTCCTGCCTGAGCCGGGTCAGAAACGGGCCAAACCCCATGTCTCCCAGCCAGAAATGCAAAAGATTGGTGACCCCGTTGCTGGTATAGGTGGCGCCGGAAATGCCATCGACCTCGTAGGGCGTCGAGGCCTCACCGCGCACCAGTTCGATGCGGATGGTGCCGGTTTCATCGGCGATCTTCTTGCCGGGCCACTGCGCCAGCCATTCCGGGTCTTCAATGCGCGCGCCAAAGCCGGGCGTATCGCCCTGCTCGATAATCGCTAACGCCGCAATCGTCACCAGATCCGCTTCGATCGCCAGCGCGGCGCGAAGGGTCGATTGATAGCCTGCTCCGTAGACCGGCAGCACGATCAGCTTGAGATCGCCGTCCTTTTGCAGGAGATAGACGGGCGATTGATTGGCGCGCCGCTTGATCGCGGCAATATCAACACCCGCGTCGAGTGCAACGCTCGCCTCGGGGTCCTGAATCGCCGCATCGAGATCGAAACTGGCGGCATCTGCACTATCAGCAAAACTGCCATCATCAAGATTGACCAGCCGGGTTTCCAGCGTATCGACTCCGGTTTCCATCATCAGGTCGCGCATGCCCGGCAAGGTGTCGAGCATCTTGTCCATCCGGGCCTGCTGTTCGGCGGCGCGGTTGGCGTCCTGATAGGGCTTGAGCATGACAGAGGTGACAGACACGGCGGCGGACGAGACCAGCGCAACCAGCACCGCCATGCCGATGATCTTGACCAGATCATCATTGGACCGAGCAAAGAAGTTGCGAATGGGTGCAAACGGTTTAGCCATGCGCTTGCCTCCGCCGCCGGAGGATCACCGCAACTGCGGCGTAATCGATCAGCGGTGCAAACAGGCTGGCCAGCAGTGAGGCGAAGACAATCGCCGCCGGCGCCACAGCCGGTCCGGCCAAGGTGTCAAACACCACAATCAGCAAGCCGGCCAGCGCGCCGTAAACCCAGCGACCCAGGTTTGTCGATGCCGCGGCAACCGGATCACCAATCAGAAACACCATACCAAACGCCACCGCGATCAAGGTCTCGAAAAATCCACTGATGTCGCCCTGCGCAAACCCGGCCACGGCCAATACGGCAACAACCGGGACCAGAACTCGCCACGAAACAAGGCCACCGGCGAGCAACAAGACCGCGCCAGGCAGCGTCGCCAGCGCCATGGCCTGGTTGCTGCTGGAAAGCTCGGCGCCGGAAAATGAAAACACAAGGAAGCCCGCCGCCGCGGCTGCCGCCGGCACGATGCCATAGCCGCGGCCACCGAACACCAGCTCGCCAAATACCATGCCAAAACTTGCCGCCATGGCCACCTGCCACAGCGGCAGTGTCGAGGGGATCAGCACGGTGATGATCAACGCCGTGCTCAGCGAATGCCAGCTGGGTGTCCGACCGCGGATCAAGGCAAACGCCAAGTCCCAGACAAGACTGGTCACCAGGGCTGTCACCAGCACCGCTGCCATTGCTGTTCCTTGTTCCACCAGCTTGACGGCAATTGGCGCAGCCAGCGCCAGCATTTGCACGAGCGTCACCCGCGCCGGCGTCCACCCTGCATGCTGGCGCATGCGGTGCGGATCAAGCAGCCAATCGGTCATGCGTCCTCCGCCAGTTCATCAAGCACATGACGGAGCATTCGGCCATAATCGGCGCCGCTGGTGCAAACAAGCGAAATCGCGGCCAGATCTTCCTCCACCATTTCCAGACAGCCCAGACGGCTGGCGGCCTCCGCATCGCCAACGCTCAAAGCGCGCAGGAACGGCACCGCAGGAATATCAAAGCCAAGCATGTTTTCGAGCGCCGCTGTCGGAACAATCGGACCCGGGCGCGAGGCCGGTTTCCGAAACCGCGCAAGCCAAGCCGGGCCGGATTTAGCCTTGCGCTCGGGCTCGTCACTGAGCAAGGTAACTTGCTGGTGGTAGCGGCCTAGCCAAGCCGCAGGCCGGCCGGTCAGCGCCGAACCGGAGAACACGTTGACTGCCGAACCATCCGGCCCCGGCAAGGTATCATCGCGGATCAGTTCCTGCAGGCTTGCGCCGATGATGGTACGGATCAGGCACGGATGTTTGACGCGCGGACCGCTCAGCGAGACGATTCGGCCGAAATCAGGGACGCCGGTTTCAATCAAGCTGCCGATGGCCGCGACATCCTGATAGCTTATGCTCCAAACCATCCGATGGGCACCAACAGGATGCAATCGGTGAATATGGCTGCCGACCAGGCCTGACGCTTGCCCTGCCGGAAAAAACGATCCGCGAATACGCTCGCCGAGACCGGCTGCAATGTCGGCGCCACTATTCTGGCAGACATGAACCGGCCCTGCAGTCAGCAACGCCAAAGCCTTCAGCCCGGTCCGAAACACGTCGTTTCGGCCATCAAGCACCACTCTTGGATCAGGAGCCTGCAGGTTCTCTGCGGTAGCCGTGACAAAGATTGCATCCGGCGTCGCATCAGGCGCAGGGATGCGACCGAACGGCCGCGTCAGAAAACTCGGCCAAAGACCATGTGCAAGAAGCGATGTACGCAGGTCCGCTGCGGTCGAGGCAGCGACGGTCACTGGCTCAGGATCAGTCGAACCAAGCTCCGCGTGGATCACCAAGGCCGACAGACTCCGCCTCGGACCAAGTGTGATCGAGTCGACCACCCCGGAAACGGGAGCGACAATAACAATGTCAGGGTGAGCGCGATCATGAAAGACCGGCTGGCCGAGGGTGACCCGGTCGCCTTGCGCACAAAGCAGCTTCGGTCGAAGGCCCGGCCAATCGGCGCCCAGCAAGGCGACCCGCTCAACCGGCGGCCCGTCACGGATCACCTGCTGCGGCGGCTCGGTTTGGTCGGTACGGAAACCAGGCAACACTGCGAACACCACCCTATTTCTTCGAAATTGACCAATGCATCAAACGACACGCCGAGACCCCACAACGCAAAAACTAACAAGATTTTTCTGGTCAGGCCTTGAGCTATATCAATGCGAAGATGCGACGGTGCGTCATAGTGTCCTGATTACAGAAGCATCCAGAAGTGCCGGATACACGCAATCTGACTGAACCGCTGGAGGTCCACCTTGTCGCATTCTCGTTTATTGCCATCCCTCATCGCCCTTGCTTTTTTTGCTGTTCCAACAGCTCAAGCGCAGGAAGCCCCTCCGATCAGTTCGATTGTCGAAGCATGGATCACCTCACCGCACGCGGATAAAAAGTCTGAATCCTTTGTGCACTGGAACGAGGAGGGCGCCGTGCCGGAAAGTTGCGCCACGTGCCATTCCGGCCCCGGACTGATGGATTTTCTCGGCGCTGACGGCACAATGGCAGGCAAGGTCGACGGGCCAGCACCAATTGAATCGCCCATCGATTGTGTCACCTGTCACAATCAGGCCGCGACCGATCTTGAACAGATCACCTTACCGTCCGGTGAAGTGGCGACAGAGACCAGCTCTGCCGCGATCTGCATGGTCTGCCATCAGGGCCGGGAATCAAGTGACAGCGTCAACGCGGCAATCGCCGGCGGCGAGGATGATACAGTCAATGGCGATCTGGGATTTCTCAACGTGCACTACCGTGCGGCAGCGGCGACCCTGATGGGTGGCTCTGTGCGTGGCGGTTACCAGTATGAGGGAAAAACCTACGCCGACCGGTTTGTCCATGTGCCTGACTTCAACACCTGCACCACATGCCACGATCCACACACCACCAAGGTTGTGGCCATTGATCAATGCGTCGCCTGCCACAAGGGTGCGGAAACCGTGCGCGACATCCGCATCACTCCGGCAGATATTGATGGCGACGGTGACGTCAAAGAGGGTATCCGCGCCGAAATCAGCACCCTGCACGAGAAGCTTGGCGAAGCCATTCTTCTCTACGCCGCAGATGTGACCGGTGCGCCGGTGGTCTATGATTCCCACGCCTACCCCTATTTCTTCAATGATCTGAACGGGAATGGCGCATCCGACGCTGACGAAGCCAAGTATCCCAACCGCTACCAGAGCTGGACGCCGCGCCTGCTGCGCGCCGCCTACAACTACCAGTTCCTGGCCAAGGACCCCGGCGCCTATGCGCACAATCCGCGCTATGCCATTCAGCTGGCCTATGACAGCCTCGAGGACTTGTCGTCCAAGGCCACAATCGACATGACAGGCATGTCGCGTCCTTGATCGTGCTGACAATATGACAATCAACGGCCCGGGAACTTGTTTCCGGGCCGTTTTAGTAAACACCTGTTTTCACAAACATTCTTGAGCTGGACAATTGCTGGTGGATAATTCTGAAGTTCTTGTCGCAATCGGCATTCTGTTTCTGGCCGGACTTCTGCTCGACAAGGTCGGCCGGATTGTCCATGTCCCCCGGGTTACGCTGCTTATCCTTTTAGGAGCAATCATTGGTCCGCCAGTGCTCGATTGGCTGCCGCTCAGTTTTACCGGTTCCAACGAATTTTATGCGCCCACCGCCTTGACCATGGTTGCCTTTCTGCTGGGCGGCACCTTGAACCCGGAAACCCTGAAGTCCCATGGGCGCGAGATCATGATCATATCGCTGACGCTGGTCGCCGTCTCCGTCGCCGTGGTGGCGACCGGCCTCTGGCTGATTGGCCTGCCTATCGGGATTGCGGTGCTGCTGGGCGGGCTTTCCGCTGCCACAGATCCCGCCGCCACGCGCGATGTGGTCAATCAGGGCCATGCCAAGGGGAGGTTTGTCACCAATCTTCTCGGCATCGTCGCCATTGATGACGCCTGGGGCCTGTTGGTGTTTTCAATGGCTTTGACATTCGCCGGCATCATGACCGACCAGGATGCCGCGATCGCGCTGGTACATGGTGCTCGCGAGGTCGGCGGCGCCATTGTGCTCGGGCTCGCCATCGGTCTGCCTGCGGCCTTTCTGACCGGGCGGATCAAGCCGGGCGAGCCGACATTGATCGAAGCCCTCGGCCTGGTTTTCCTGTGCTCCGGACTGGCACTGCATTTCGGCTTTTCCTTCCTGCTCACCGGGATGGTATGCGGCGCAACAGTGATCAATTTCGCCCGCCATCATGATCGCCCGTTTCATGAGATTGAACGGATCGAATGGCCGTTCATGCTGCTGTTCTTCGTCATGGCCGGCGCTTCCCTGAAGACAGGCAACCTCGCAGAAGTAGGATATATCTGTGTTGCCTATTTCTTCCTGCGCGCTCTCGCCCGCCTGATCGGCGGATGGCTGGGAGGCAAGCTGGCAGGCCTGCCGGATGCCGAGAGCCGCATGACCGGCCTCGGCCTGATGCCCCAGGCCGGCGTCGCCATCGGCATGGCGCTGGTCGCCAGTGAACGGTTTCCCGAAATGGGAGAGGATCTGCTCGCCGTCGCTGTTGCCAGCACCATCGCCTTTGAAATCGTCGGACCATTCTTGACCCAGATAGCCATTCGCCGCACCAGCACGGACTGATATCTGTTCGAACCCAGGCTTTAATCAGCCCCTGAAACGCTTTTTCTCATTGGTTTGAAGAACATTCATCGAAGATACTCGTCCAACAAGACTTCAAATGCTGCCCCCATATTGGCAATGCGACAGTGCGAACCGGCGATGCCACGGGGTTTCGCGCGCTCGACAATCTTGACGCGTTCTTTCGCGGCGATACGCCAAAGGACTTGTTGTAGAGCCGAAATCGGACGGAACCTTCGACCAGTTGCGGTGTTTCAAAGCCAATCCCGATTTCAACCCGGCTTGCGCTTTTGCCATTTTCAAGGTCAAATCTTCCCATGAGCTACCGTGTGCCCAGCTTCACCCTTGGTGTAGAAGAAGAGTATCTGCTTGTTGATTGCGAAAGCCTCGATCTTGCGGCAGCATCCGACGCCTTGATGACCGAATGCGCCGCAGAGCTTGGAGATCAGGTCAGTCCCGAGTTCCTGCAATGCCAGATCGAAGTCGGCACCGGCGTCTGCAGGACTGTATCCGAAGCTGGTGCCGATCTGGCTCGCCTGCGCTCCGTAATCGCCTCTGTCGCCGGCAAGCATTGTCTGGCGCCACTTGCGGTGTCCTGCCATCCCTTTGCCGATTGGCATAAACAGCACTTCACCGACAAACCGAGATACCGGGAACTCGAGCGTGATCTTGGCGGTGTCGCCCGCCGCATGCTGATCTGCGGCATGCATGTACATGTCGGCATCGACGATGACGAAACCCGCATCGACCTGATGGCCCAGTTTCCCTACTTCCTGCCGCATCTTCTGGCTCTGTCGACCTCGTCGCCCTATTGGAAAGGTGACGACACCGGGCTCAATGCCTACAGGCTGACGGTGTTTGACAATATGCCCAGAACCGGCTTGCCGCCGCGGTTTTCATCCTGGTCTGAATATGAGCGCTCTGTGCAGATCATCATCGACAGCGGTCTGATTGAGGACAGCACCAAAATCTGGTGGGACTTGCGCCCCTCCGGGCGATTTCCGACCCTGGAGTCCCGCATTTGCGATGTCTCGCCGCGACTGGACGATGCACTGGCCATCGTCGCACTGACCCAGTCGATCATGCATATGCTGTGGCGGCTGCGCACCAGCAACCAGCGCTGGCGCATCTATGACCGGTTTCTTGTCGGCGAGAACCGCTGGCGAGCCCAGCGCTATGGCGTGAAAAACGGCATGATCGATTTCGCCAGGGGCGAAGTCGTTGCCTTCACCGAACTGCTCGAAGAGATCATCGACATGGTCCGTGAAGATGCCGAAGCTCTGGGATGCTGGAGCGAGGTTCAGTCAACACGGAGCATAATCGATAGAGGCACCAGCGCCGACAGGCAACGCTCAGTACACGCGACAGCAATTGCTGGCGGTGCCAGCACCAAGGAAGCCCAGAAAGAGGTTGTCAGATCCCTGATCGGGGAATTTACCGAGGGACTTGAGAAACACCGGAACTCCGGGGCCGTCATCGGACAACCTGCCTGACGGTCGAACCATCAATCGCTTACCCGGCACCAGCGCCCTCAATGGAACCTGCGTTCGATGCTTCGGCAGCATCGTCTTCCCGCTTGACCCGGAAGACAGCCAGATACAGCGCCGGCGCGAAGAACAGCGTGATCACCGTGCCGGCAATGATTCCGCCCATCATCGCATAAGCCATCGGACCCCAGAAAATCTGCCTGGAGATCGGGATCAGCGCCAGACTGGCCGCCGCCGCGGTCAACAGGATGGGGCGTGATCTGGCATCCGACGCATTGAACACGGCATCCCATGCGGATTGTCCTTTGCCACGCAAAACCTCGATCTCGTCAATCAGGATGATTGAATTGCGGATCAGAATGCCAATCAGCGCCAAAACACCCAGGATCGCGACAAACCCAAGCGGTGCTCCGGAAGGAACCAACGCCGCGACGACGCCAATAAGCCCGAGAGGCGCGACACATATGACGACAAAGGCCAGTCTGAAGCTCTGGACCTGGATCATGATCAGCGTCAGCATGATCAGGATCATCAGCGGAACGACAGCTGCAATCGGCGCCTGGCTCTTTGCGCTTTCAGCCACCGAGCCGCCAACTTCGACATGGTAGCCCGCCGGAAGGCTCCCGTTGAACGCCTCGATCTGATCTTTCAAAGCCGTCACAATCGTCGCCGGCTGGTCTGTGGTGGAAATTGCAGCCTTGACGGAGATGGTCGGTTTTCTGCCGCGCTGATGGATCACCGGTTGCTCGGTCTCGTAACTGAACCGCGCCACCGTGCGCAGCGGTATGATGGCAGAACCTGAACCGGAGAGCTGAAGTGCAGCCAATGCCTCCACCGACTGGCGAGAAGGCGCATCTCCACGCGCGACGATGTCCACCAGATAAGCCGCGTCGCGAAGCTGGGTTACCGAAGCGCCATCGTAGATCGCGTTCAGTGCGGAGGCGATATCGCGCTGCGTAATCCCGAGTTGCCGGGCCTTGTCCTGCAGAATGTCCACCCGAACCACTCGGGCAGGCTCGTTCCAGTCCATGACAACCCCCTCGAGCCGCTCATCGGAAGCAACAACTGCTGTCAGGTCGCGGGCATAATCGCGCAGAGTTTCGATACCGGGTCCCGAAATGCGATATTGCACCGGCCGGCCGACAGGAGGCCCTATTTCAAGCAGCTTGACGAAGATATCAACGCCGGGAAAATCGGTTGCGGCGGTCGCGTTGAGTTCGGCCCTGAGCGCGTCACGTGCCTCCACCGACGGGGTCTGAATCACGATCTGGCCGATATTCGGAGCCGGAGTTGTGACGTCATAAGCGAGAAGGAAACGCGGCGCCCCCTGTCCGACATAGGTCGACCAGAACAGGACGTTTTCATTGCCCTCCAGCCGGCTTTCCATCCGCGCCATTTCCGCAGATGTCTGCGAAATAGAGGCGTTTTGCGGCAACGTGAAATCGAGGATGAGTTCCGGACGGTCAGAACTGGGGAAAAACTGCTGCTCGACGAAACGCATGCTGAAGACCGAAAAGGCGAAGACGGCCAGCGTCAACCCGATGGTGATCCAGCGGTGGTTCATGCTGGCCTTGAGCAGCGTATGGAATGTCTTGCGTACCCGGCCCGGCTTGCCACTGTGGTGTTTCAATTTGGCCGGCAGGAATGTCACGCCCAGCAGCGGCGCAAAAAGCACGGCAACAATCCACGAGACCGTCAGCGAAACCGCAATCACCACAAACAGCGAGAAAGTGAATTCGCCCGCAGCCGACGTGTTGAGGCCGATGGGAATGAATCCAGCCACGGTCACCAGCGTTCCCGAAAGCATCGGGAAGGCAATGGACGTCCAGGCGTAGGAGGCGGATTTTGTCAGGGATTCGCCCCGCTCAAGCCGTGAAATCATGGTCTCGATTGCGATCATCGCGTCATCGACGAGAAGGCCGAGCGCGATGATCAGTGCGCCAAGCGAAATGCGCTGCAGTGTAAACCCGGTATAGTTCATCACCACGAAGGTGATCGCCAGCACCAGCGGGATTGTCAGGGCGACAACCAGCCCGGCCCGCATGCCGAGCGAAATGAAACTCACTGCCAGCACGATCAACACCGCTTCGACCAGTGCCTGCAGAAAATGTCCGACCGCTTCCTCCACCACATGGGGTTGGTCGGCCACCTGATGAACATCGACACCGATTGGCAGGCCGGCCTGGGCTTTCTCGATCACCGCGCTCAGCTCTTCGCCAAAATCGACGATATTGGCACCCTGCCGCATTCCGACCGCCAGGCCTACGGCTTCCTGGCCGTTGTAGCGGAACAAAGCCGATGCCGGATCCTCATAGGATCGGCGAATATCGGCAACATCGGTCAGCCGGAAAAACCGGTCACCGACCCGCAGGTTGATATCTTCAAGACTTTCGGCACCGGAGAACTGGCCTCCGATCCGCACCAGAACACGTTCCGGACCGGTATCGATCACACCTGAAGGAATGATCGCGTTCTGAGCCGCCAGCGTCGCCTGTACCGCAGCCTGGTTCAACCCCATGGCAGCCAGACGCTCTGTCGAAAATTCCAGATAGATCACCTCGTCGCGCGTGCCGAAGAGTTCCACCTTGCCTGCATCCGGAAATCCTTGCGCGGAACGGCGAACGGATTCGGCATAATCGCGCACCTCGCGCGGCGAGAAACCATCAGACGTGAACGCGTACAGATTTCCGTAAACATCGCCAAAACTGTCATTGAATTTGAAGCCGGCGAACTCGGCCGGAAACTCCCCCCGGATATCGGACATCATGTTGCGGACTCGCTGCCAGATTTCCGGCAGATTCTTGGCGCGTGTCGTCGGTAATAGCTCGACGAAGACGATGCTTTCGCCAGGACGGGTGACCGAACGGGTGAAATCCAGCTCACCAAGATCCTCGAGCTTTTTCTCGATCCTGTCCGTGACCTGCGTCAGCGTTTCGCGCGTATCAGCGCCCGGCAGCGCCGCCGAGATGATCATCGTCTTGATCGCAAAATTCGGATCTTCTTCACGCCCGATGGACATGTAGGAAAGGATCCCCGCAACCAGCGACACGATCATCAGAAACCAGACAAGCGAACGATGCTTCAGAGCCCAGTCGGAGAGATTGAAAGTTTTCATTCCGACACACGCGGGCCAACGGCCTGCCCTTCTTGCAATGAATGGATGCCTTTGACGATTACCTCGTCACCAGCAGCAAGTCCTGAGCTGATGATGGCGAAATCACCGGCGACGCTGGTAATACTGATCTGCTTCAAAGTGACCTGGTTGGTACTCCTGTCGACGACCCAGACTGCGGGTGGATCAAGCACCGCCGATACAGGCAGGACAATATCCGTATCCTTGCCACCGGCGGGCAAAACCCGCACCAGCGAGCCAAGCCTGAATTCCGCAGGTGCGTTTTCCAACGTCAGATGAAGCCGGTAGGTCCGGGTGGCGCGCTCGGCCACCGGATCAATACGGGCCAGTACTGCGCCGGTCGTGATTGCTTCACTTGCAATCAAGCTGGCTGCAAACCGGTCACCCGGTGCGCGCAGGGCCGCCTCTGCCTCCGACACATCAATCACGATTTCCCGCTCGCCGATGGCCGATAGCTTGAGGACCGCTTGTCCGGCGGACAAGGTTGCGCCAGGCTCTGCGAAGGTCTCGACAACAACCCCATCATAGGGGGCGGTCAGCGTCGCCAGATCAAGGATATCAGCGGCGCGCGCATACGAAGCCTGGGCCTGCTCCAGTTGCGCCTGTGCCGAAACCAGCGCCCGTTCTGCATCTTCGAGCCGTGTCGCGCTGCCAACGCCCCGCTCTGCCAGGGTCTTTGCCCGCTCGCGCGCATCCGTTGCCGATCGCAACTGTGCCTTGGAGACCGTGACCCCGGCATCAGCAGTGCGCAAATCCGCATTCAAATCCTCGGTATCGAGGCGTGCAAGAACATCCCCCTTCTTGACCAGATCGCCGGTGTCGACCGGACGGGCGGCGATGGTGCCAATCATGGGAAAGCCGAGCGCGGTTTCAATGCGGGCGGCGACTATTCCGGTGTAACTGAGCGAAATTCCGGCTTGCGGATCGACCAGCATCGAAACCACCGGGCGAACCGGCTCATCGGCTTTTGCAGGCATTGCCAGGCAAAGGGAGAGGGCTGACAGCAAAACCGCAAATCTCATTGGTCTTCTCCCACGCGGCGAACCAAGCGTCCGGGATAAAGCAGTTGGGCGCCTTTGGTGACGATCCAATCGCCTTCCTCCACGCCACCGCTGAGCAGGAACCGGCCGGTTTCATAACGATCTATCTCGACGGGTTGGAGAACGACATGCATGGTCTCCTGATCAACACGCCAGACTGCAGGTCCATCTGCCGTGGCGCTCATTGATGTATAGGGCAGGCTCACCTGAGCTTCCGCCGGCCGCGACGCTGTTCCTCGCACCGGTTCGCCGAAGCCTAGTCCAACAGGCGGGTCAAGCACCTCTACTTTCGCAGCAACGGTACCGGTCTTGGGATCAATCAGCGGAGAAACCTCGGTCAGTCTGCCCCCAAACCCTTCCTCGGGCTTGGAAAATCGCGACAGCACTATACCGGAGCTCGGGGCCTCGCCGATCAACATGGCCTCCGGCACTTCGAAAACCGCTTCAAATCCCTTGTCCAGTGCCAGCTCCATTGCAGTTTGCGCAGCGCCGATGATCTGACCCGGCTCGATCATTCGACTGATCACCGTGGAAGCGGATGGTGCGCGCAGCACAGTGTCAGCAAGGGCTTTGGTGGCGCGATCCCAATCAGCTTCTGCCAGCTCGAGCGCACCTTCAGCAGCCCGCAGCGCGTCATCGGTTGCATCCCGCGTTGCACGCGTCGTTGCCCCGCTGGCCAAAAGCGCCTCGGCGCGACGCAGATCTTCGATTGCTTGCAGGTGGTCAGCCTGGGCCGTTCTCAATCCGGCCTCCGCAGTTCTCAGCGCCAACTCCTGCTGGATCGAATCAAGTCGCGCAAGCGGCGCGTTGCTCTCCACCTTGGCGCCAAGATCGGCCAAAACCTCTGTCACGCGGCCACCAATGGGAAACGCCGCCATCAGCGATTCCCTCGGTCGGATTTCGCCGGTCAGGGAGAATGTCTGTTGTTCGACGCTCATCGTGGCGACGACAATTTCGACAGCCAAAGGCGTCTCGCTATACGCGGGAACACCGGTGAGAAGGGCGAGCGCTGCGGTGCAGGCAATGACTGAACGTTTCAAGACGGCATCCGGACTTGCGTAATTGAAAGAAGCGGACCTGTACTATGACACTCATTCACGTTCCAGATCAAAAGTTACCTGTTATGACCGTGAACCAGCCGGTAAGGATAAAAAACTCTGCACGTTCGTGTGAAGCTATCACGCACATCGCACTGCCCTTGAAGCGCCGCCTGTGCTATCGGGTTCGGCTTGGAATTCAATCGAGGCCTGACGCTGATTTCACCCGATCCCGAACTGATCATCTTTGACTGCGATGGCGTCCTCATTGACAGTGAGGTGATCAGCGCCCGCGTGCTTATCGACGCTCTGGCAAGCGTCGGGGTGAAGGTCGACACCGCCCATGTGCAAACCCATTTTCTCGGCCGCAGCTGGGCCAAGGTTGCAGCCGAAATCCGCAATTCCCATGGCTATCTGCCGGGAACCGATTTCGAGGAGAAATACCGCACCGAACTTCTGGCCCGCTTCCAGCAGGAGCTGGTTCCGACCCTCGGCATCAAGGCCCTGCTTGGGCAGTTGACCACCAGAACCTGCGTGGCCACCAGCAGCACCCCCAAGCGCGCGCTGCGGTCGCTCGAACTGACCGGACTAGCCGGGTTTTTCGATGCACGGATTTTCACAGCATCTGAAGTTGCCCGCGGCAAGCCTGCGCCCGATCTGTTTCTGCATGCCGCCGAGCGCATGAACACCGATCCAGCCAAATGCCTGGTGATCGAAGATTCGCTTCCCGGCATTCAGGCGGCGCAAAATGCCGGCATGGAGGTGCTGCGCTTTACCGGCGGCAGCCATCTTCGCGGGATTGACGAAGAGACGCTGACGCTGAACGGCACCGTACATTGCTTTGACAAATGGGAGCATTTCTTGGAAATGGTGCCTCAAGCCAATCGGCAGACGAACGGATGGATGGACACATGAGCATTGCGGGCGATCACGAAACCAGCCGTCTCGACGACGCTGCCCGCGCCGGTTGGCTCTATTATGTGGCCGGTAACACCCAGGACGAGATAGCCCGCAAACTCGGCGTCTCGCGGCAATCTGCCCAGCGACTGGTGTCACTTGCCGTCAGTGAAAAGCTGGTCAAGGTCAGGCTTGACCATCCGATTGCCAACTGCATGGAACTGGCTCACCGCCTGACCAAAAAATTCGGCCTGATCACCTGCGAGGTGGCGCCGACCGATCCTGATGCGCCGGCGGCACTGACCGGAGTGGCCCAACTGGCCGCCAGCGAAATCGAGCGCATCCTCAAATCGGATCACCCGAAAATCATTGCCCTGGGCACGGGCCGCGCGCTGCGGGCCTGTGTCGAGCAATTGCCCAAGATGGATTGCCCGCAACACCGGATTGTCTCGTTGCTCGGCAACATGATGTCGGATGGAGCCGCTACGCCTTACAACGTGGTTATCCGCATGGCCGACCGGGTCAACGCCCGGCATTACCCGATGCCGTTGCCGGTGTTCGCCCGTTCCATGGAGGAAAAGCAGCTGCTGCAACAGCAGGAGGCTGTTCACAACATTCTCGAACTGGCCCGGCAGGCCGACATCACCTTTGTCGGAATCGGCAATATTGGCGACAATGCGCCGTTGCTCATAGACGGGTTTGTCAGCCGCGAAGAGATGCGCGCCATGCGCAAGGCCGGCGGCATCGGAGAGATCACATCCTGGGTGTTCGACCGCAACGGCAAGCTGATCGACGGTCTGACCAATGACCGGGTGGCCAGCGCCGTGCTGCAGATTTCGCCGTCAAAGCCGGTCATTGCCATTGCCGTGGGGACAATCAAGTCCGAGGCAATTCTCGCAGCAATGCGGGGAAATCTGATCAATGGATTGATCACGGACGAAGCTACAGCAGAACAATTGCTCAATCATTGAGCAAAATATTGTTCATACAAACTACTGAAAATATATAATTATTCTCAAATGTGGCCGGTCTTTGTGCAGGTGCAGCATAGAATCTGCCTTGACTCGAATCTGTAGTTGGGCGAATATTTGCCCGTCTAATTGGCATTTGCCCATGTCGGGCTTTGGGAGGAATTCATGAAAAGATTTGCAAACGCGCTTTTGTGCGCGTCGGCGTTGTCGATGCTTAGCACGGCTGCGCTTGCTGAGAGGCTGACGATCGCCATGGTCAACAATGGCGATATGATCCGGATGCAGAAACTATCCGACGATTTCACGGCAAAAAACCCGGACATCGAACTGGAATGGGTAACGCTGGAAGAAAACATCCTGCGTCAGCGCGTCACCACCGACATCGCCACCAAGGGCGGCCAATATGACGTAATGACCATCGGCACCTATGAAGTGCCTATCTGGGGCAAGCAGGGCTGGCTCGTTTCACTCAACGATCTGCCTGCAGCCTATGATATTGACGATCTTCTGCCCGCCATCCGCGGCGGACTGACGGTCGACGGTGAGCTTTATGCGGCGCCGTTCTACGGTGAATCATCGATGGTGATGTACCGCAGCGACCTGATGGAAAAAGCCGGCATGGAAATGCCGGATGCACCCACCTGGACGTTCATCCGTGAAGCTGCAGCTGCCATGACCGACAAGGATGCCGGCATTTACGGCATCTGCCTGCGCGGCAAGGCCGGCTGGGGCGAGAACATGGCGTTTCTGACCGCCACCGCCAATTCATTCGGCGCCAAGTGGTTTGACATGGACTGGAACGCCCAGTTCGACAGCCCTGAGTGGAAGGAAGCCCTGACATTCTACATCGAGATGATGAATGAATCAGGACCTCCCGGTGCGGCCAACAACGGCTTCAACGAGAACCTTTCCCTGTTCCAGACCGGCAAGTGCGGCATGTGGATCGACGCCACCGTGGCGGCATCCTTTGTCACCAATCCGACAGACTCCCAGGTTGCCGACAAGGTCGGCTTCGCCCTGGCACCGGACAATGGTCTGGGCAAGCGCGGCAACTGGCTCTGGGCATGGTCGCTTGGCATCCCTGCCGGCACTCAAAAGGCAGAGTCCGCGAAGAAATTCGTCGAATGGGCAACGTCGAAAGAGTATCTGGCACTGGTCGCCGAGAAGGAAGGCTGGGCTAACGTTCCTCCGGGCACACGGACTTCGCTCTATGAGAACCCTGAATATGCCAAGGTTCCCTTCGCCAAGATGACACTCGACAGCATCAATGCTGCCGATCCGCAGAACCCGACGGTTGACGAAGTGCCTTATGTCGGCGTCCAGTTTGTTGCAATTCCCGAGTTTCAGGGCATTGCCACAGCTGTTGGCCAGCAATTCTCTGCAGCCCTTGCCGGAACGACATCGATTGATGACGCACTGGCCAATGCGCAGGCACTGACCACCCGTGAAATGCAAAAGGCCGGCTACCCCAAGTAGGGTTTCCGTCCACATCGGGAGCCGGAACCTTCCCGGGCCGGCTCCCGTCTCTCTACTCCCGATCTGTCCCCGTCCCGTCAAGGAACTGAGCTATGGCGACCGCCCACTCACGCAGTGCAGCACGCTTGATGATGTCCCCCGCAGTGATTTTGCTGCTGGGTTGGATGATCGTCCCACTGTCCATGACTATCTACTTCTCGTTCCTGCGATACAATCTGCTGTCGCCTGGAACCGAAGCCTGGGCCGGGTTCGACAACTACCGCTATTTTCTGACCGATCCGGCCTTTTTCGATGCGATGGGCAACACGCTCATTCTGGTGCTCGGGGTGTTGTTGATCACTGTTGTCGGCGGCATCTTGCTGGGACTGCTGCTGGATCAGCCGTTCTTCGGACAGGGAATTGTCCGTATTCTGGTGATCGCGCCGTTTTTTGTCATGCCGACCGTATCTGCGTTGGTGTGGAAGAACATGTTCATGAACCCGGTCAACGGGCTTTTCGCCTATCTGGCCTCAGCGGTCGGGCTCGAACCGTTTGACTTCCTCAGTCACGCGCCGCTGGCCTCGATCATTCTCATCGTATCCTGGCAATGGCTGCCGTTCGCAACCCTGATCCTGCTCACTGCATTGCAGTCACTGGACCAGGAACAACTCGAAGCCGCGGAAATCGACGGCGCCGGGCCCGTCAACCGATTCACCTACATCATGCTGCCGCATCTGGGCCGGGCGATCACAGTCGTGATCCTGATCCAGACGATTTTCCTGCTCTCCATTTTCGCCGAAATACTGGTCACCACCAATGGTGGTCCTGGCACGGCGACCACCAACCTCACCTATCTCGTCTATGTGCAATCCCTGTTGCAGTTTGACGTGGGTGGCGGTTCCGCCGGCGGCATCGTTGCTGTCATTCTCGCCAACATTGTCGCGATCTTCCTGATGCGGATGATCGGCAAGAACCTGGACGCTTGAGACCATGGCGCGCGCTGTTTCCACCCGACGCAAACTCTTCGTCACGCTTCTCGCCTGGTCGATCGGTATTGCAATCTTCTTTCCCATCCTGTGGACGTTCCTGACCAGCTTCAAGACCGAAGCCGAGGCCATCGCGTCCCCACCGTCCTTGTTCTTTTTTGACTGGACCACGGAAAACTACACCGAGGTGAACTCACGGTCGAATTACGGCCTTCACTTCGCCAATTCGGTGATCATCTCGCTGGGCTCCACCCTGCTCGGCCTGCTGATTGCCATCCCGGCTGCCTGGTCGATGGCATTTGTGCCCGGCAAGTGGACCAAGGACATCCTGATGTGGATGCTGTCGACCAAGATGCTGCCACCGGTTGGCGTCCTGATCCCTATCTACCTGATGTTCCGCGACACCGGACTGCTCGACTCGCGTCTGGGGCTGGTAATCGTGCTGACGCTGATCAACCTGCCGATCATCGTCTGGATGCTCTACACCTACTTCAAGGAAATTCCGGTCGACATTCTTGAGGCTGCGCGCATGGACGGGGCGGCGCTCTGGTCGGAGATCATCTATGTCCTGACCCCGATGGCGGTTCCCGGCATTGCTTCGACCCTGCTGCTCAATGTCATTCTGGCCTGGAACGAAGCCTTCTGGACCCTCAATCTGACGGCTGCAAAAGCAGCGCCGCTGACCGCATTCATCGCCAGCTACTCGAGCCCGGAAGGCCTGTTTTACGCCAAGCTGTCGGCGGCATCGACAATGGCGATCGCACCCATCCTCATTCTCGGTTGGTTCAGCCAGAAACAACTCGTCCGCGGCCTGACCTTCGGCGCGGTGAAATAGGAAAACAACCATGGGACATATCGCACTCAAGAAAGTTACCAAGAGCTTCGGCACCACCCAGGTGATCCCGCCGCTAGACCTGGAAATCAACGACGGTGAATTTGTGGTGTTTGTCGGCCCGTCCGGTTGTGGCAAGTCAACGCTGCTGCGCCTGATCGCCGGACTCGAAGACGTCTCCGGCGGCGCCATCGAGATCAACGGCAACGACGCCACCCACATCCCGCCGGCCAAACGCGGCCTTGCCATGGTGTTTCAGTCCTATGCGCTTTATCCGCATATGTCGGTGCGCAAGAATATCGGCTTCCCGCTGAAAATGGCCGGGCTCGACAAGGCCGCGGCAGACAAGAAGGTGGAAGACGCAGCCTCCGTGCTCAATCTCACCGACTATCTCGAGCGCCGGCCTGGTCAGCTCTCGGGTGGCCAGCGGCAGCGCGTGGCGATTGGGCGGGCGATTGTCCGCGAGCCCGATGCCTTTTTGTTCGACGAACCGCTTTCCAATCTCGATGCAGCCCTGCGCGTCAACATGCGGCTCGAGATCAGCGAACTCCACAACAGCCTCAAGACCACGATGATCTACGTCACCCATGACCAGGTCGAAGCCATGACCATGGCTGACAAGATCGTGGTGCTCAGAGCTGGCTACATCGAGCAGGTCGGATCACCGCTGGAACTTTACCGGTCCCCGGCCAATCTGTTTGTCGCCAGTTTCATCGGCTCACCAAAGATGAATTTCATCGAGGGCAAGGATGCCGAAGCCCATGGCGCCAAGACGATTGGCGTTCGCCCGGAACATGTCACCGTTTCCAAGACCGAGGGTCTGTGGAAGGGCAAGGTCGGGGTCTCCGAGCATCTGGGCTCCGACACCTTCCTGCGGGTCGCCGTTGACGGCTTTGAACCGATGACCGTCCGCGCTGATGGCGAAGTCGACATCCATCATGGTGATACTGTCTACCTGTCTCCTGATCCGTCAAAAATCTACAAATTTGACGCAGCCGGCATGGCGATCTGATGCAACGCCTTGCAGGCAAGACGGCGATGATCACCGGCGCCGCGCGTGGCATTGGCGAGGCTTTTGCCGATCGCTATGTTGCCGAAGGCGCCGTGGTAGCCATTGCCGACATCGACTTTGACCGGGCGACACAGACTGCCGCCCGGATCGGCAAGCAGGCCTTCGCTGTGCATCTCGATGTCACCGATCAGGCCTCCATCGATGCGGCTGTGAAAACCGTAGCCGAACGCAGCGGCGGAATCGATATCCTGATAAACAACGCCGCCCTGTTCGACCTGGCGCCGATCGTCGATATCACACGGGACAGTTTCGACAGGCTGTTTGCGATCAATGTCGCCGGCACGCTGTTCACGCTTCAAGCCGTCGCCAAATCGATGATCGCCCACGGCAAGGGCGGCAAGATCATAAATATGGCAAGCCAGGCGGGACGACGCGGCGAGGCTCTTGTCGGGGTTTACTGTGCCACCAAGGCCGCCGTGATCAGCCTCACCCAATCCGCTGGCCTTGATCTGATCAAGCACGGCATCAACGTCAACGCGATTGCTCCCGGCGTGGTTGATGGCGAACATTGGGACGGCGTCGACGCGCTGTTCGCCCGCCATGAAAACCTAGCGCCCGGTGAAAAGAAGCGGCTTGTCGGCGATGCGGTGCCTTTTGGCCGCATGGGCACCGCCGATGATCTCACCGGCATGGCCGTCTTTCTCGCAACACCAGATGCCGCCTACATCGTCGCCCAGACATACAATGTCGATGGCGGGAATTGGATGAACTGATGCCCGACTCAAACCCGCCACAGCCCCATGACAATATTTCGGCACAGCGATTGTGCAACGATGCCTTGGCAAACCTGCCCGAGGCTGTGAGCACCCCCGGCTATGACCGCAAGGCCTTGACCGCCGGCGTTTTGCATGTCGGCGTCGGCAATTTTCACCGCGCCCATCAGGCCAGCTATTTCCATCGCCTGTTCGAGCTTGGCCAAGACCATGATTGGGCCATCGTCGGCGCCGGCATGATGCATTTTGACCAGGCCATGCGCGACAAGCTTGCCCCCCAGGACTGGCTGACCACCATCGTCGAGCTCAACCCGGAAGGCTTCCGGGCCAGCGTCATCGGGTCGATGATCAATTTCATTGCCGTCGATCCCGATGCGTTGATCGCGGCGATGCAGGATCCGCAAATCCGGATTGTGTCGCTGACGGTGACTGAAGGCGGCTATTTCCTCAGCGCCGAGACCGGCGGATTTGATCCGACCCATCCGGCTGTCATCCGTGACGCAGGCATGGGCAATTCTCCCCAGACTGTCTTTGGCGCGATTATCGCCGCACTCAAGGCCCGGCGTGACCAGGGCATCGCCCCGTTTACGGTCATGTCCTGCGACAATCTTCCTGAAAACGGCCATGTCGCCCGCGCCACGGTTCTGGGTCTGGCCCAGTTAATCGATCCACAACTTGCTGCATGGATAGAAACGAATGTCGCCTTCCCCAATTCAATGGTGGACTGCATCACGCCCGCGACAGGCCCCCGCGAAATCGACCTGGTCCGCAGCCAGTTTGGAATTGAGGACGCAGCACCCGTCGTCTGCGAACCATTCCGGCAATGGGTGATGGAAGACAGTTTCCCGCAAGGGCGGCCGTCGCTTGAAAAGGTTGGCGTAGAGTTCGTCGCCGACGTCGCACCCTACGAGCTGATGAAATTGCGGATCCTCAATGGTGGTCACGCAGCCATTGCCTATTCCTCGGCTTTGCTCGGCCATCACTTTGTCCACGACGCCATGGCCGATCCGCTGATCGCCGGTTTTCTCAACAAACTCACTGTCGAGGAAGTCCTGCCGACGGTGCCCGCCATCGAAGGCGTCAGTCTGACTGACTACATTGCGGTGGTATCCAAGCGGTTTTCAAACTCTGCGCTCGGCGACACCATCCCGCGGCTTTGTCTGGACGGCTCCAATCGTCAGCCCAAATTCATCCTGCCGACCATCGGCGCAAGGCTATCGGAAGGCCAATCCATCAGCGGACTGGCGCTCGAAGTCGCTCTCTGGGCGCATTATTGTGCGGGCTTCCGCGATGACGGCGAAGCAATCAAGCTTGATGACCCGAACGCTGCACGCTTGCGCGAACGCGCGCTGGCCGCACAAAGCAATCCCCTCGAGTTTCTGGCAATGCCGGACATTTTTGGCCCACTCACCGATGCGCCTGAATTCAAACAGGCCTTCGCCGCAGCATTGCAGCGCCTCCAGAACAGCCCGACTCGGACCGTTCTTGCAGACTATCTGGCTTCCTGAGCTGCTTCCAAAGACTCGCAAGATTCAACCATGCCGTGAATATTCTCAAAAACAAAATCATATAAGCCTCGTATCACCGGTCGTTATCGTTCGGCATGCCATGTCCTTCTGACGAAGGCACACATCATTCTATTTGTACAACGGCCTTATTAGTAGTAATCATAAGTCATAACGGAACGTACAACTTAGGCGTTGCTGCCCGTTTACAGCTCGCCAATTCATATGCCTTGTGTGGGTGGACAGCTGAGCCTGTATCTGCAACCATTATATCCGTTGACATATCGACAGGATGGCAACCGGCAAATCAATTGTCGGACCATCAATAGGGGAAGGGCGCAACAGCCCGTAGCAATTAGGAGCGTGTTTTGGTCTCAACCAACACGGATGACGGCTTCGTCGTATTCGACGGCGTCCAGAAAAGCTATGACGGGGAAAACCTTGTCGTAAAGGATCTCAATCTTTCGATTGCCCGGGGCGAGTTCCTCACAATGCTTGGACCGTCGGGATCCGGCAAGACCACCTGCCTGATGATGCTTGCGGGCTTCGAGACTGCCACCAACGGCGCAATCAGGCTGGGCGGCAAAGAGATCAACAACATCCCTCCGCACAAGCGCGGCATCGGCATGGTGTTTCAGAATTACGCCCTGTTTCCGCACATGACCGTGGCCGAGAACCTCTCGTTCCCGCTGGAAGTGCGCAAGATCGGCAAGGCAGAGCGCGAGCAGAAAGTTCAGCGCGCGCTCGACATGGTGCAGATGGGCGATTTTGGTGGTCGTCGACCGGCGCAGTTGTCAGGCGGCCAGCAGCAACGCATCGCTCTGGCCCGCGCACTGGTGTTCGAAGCCGAACTGGTGCTGATGGATGAACCCCTCGGCGCGCTCGACAAGCAGTTGCGCGAACACATGCAGTTCGAAATCAAGCACATTTCCGACAATCTCGGCATCACAGTGGTCTATGTCACCCACGACCAGACCGAGGCGCTGACCATGTCGGACCGGGTCGCAGTCTTTGAGGATGGCCGCATCCAGCAGCTGGCGCCGCCGGACGAACTCTACGAACAGCCGCAAAACAGCTTCGTGGCCCAGTTCATCGGCGAAAACAACACGCTGATGGGCAAGGTCGAGAAGATCGACAAGGACAGTGCGCTCGTGCGCCTCGACAATGGCGACCTCATCGATACCGTCCCCGTCAATGTCAGCAATGTCGGCGACCGGACACTGGTCTCAATCCGCCCCGAGCGGGTCGAGTTCAACCGCGAAAGGCTTCTGCCCGACGCCCATACGCTCAAGGCCGAAGTGCTGGAATTCATCTATATGGGTGACATTTATCGCACCCGTCTCAGGGTTGCCGGTAAGGAAGATTTCATCGTCAAGACCCGCAACGCGCCGGATCAGCGCCGGCTCAAACCCGGCGAAATGATCGAAATCGGCTGGCGTCCGCAGGACTGCCGCGCGCTCGACGCCTGAGACCACAGACCATACCCCCAATGTCTGCCCGGGCTATGGGGGGAACCATAAACGGGTATCCTAACAAGGAGAACAAGCATGAAATTTAAACTAGCAACCCTGTTGTGCGGAGCCGCGCTGGCAACCACCGGCGTACACGCCCAAGATGCCAAAATGGCCGACACCATGACCCTCGTCAGCTGGGGTGGCGCCTATCAGAAGAGTCAGATCGCGGCCTATTCCGAGCCCTATCAGGCGATGCATCCGGAACTCAAGATCGTCTGGGACGAAAGCTCGGCTGAAGCAGTGGCCAAGCTGCGCGCCATGAACGAAGCCGGTAACATCACCTGGGATCTGGTTGACGTTGTCGCCGCCGACGCCATCCGCCTGTGCGATGAAGGCCTGGCGATGGAAATTGACGCCGACGAACTGCTGGCGCCTGCGCCGGACGGCACACCGGCATCGGAAGATTTTGGCGACCTGCTGGTCAGCGATTGCTTCATCCCGCAGATCGTCTATTCGACCACCTTCGGCTACCGCACCGATCTGGTCGGCGACACAGCGCCAACCAATATCTGCGACGTGTTTGACCTTGAAAAATATCCGGGCAAGCGCGCGCTCGAAAAGCGTCCGATCAACAACATGGAATGGGCCCTGCTTTGCGACGGTGTCGCCAAGGGCGATGTCTATGACGTACTTGAGACCGAAGAAGGCCAGACCCGTGCGCTGGCCAAGCTCGACACCATCAAGGATCAGGTTGTCTGGTGGTCAGCAGGCGCCGATACACCACAGCTGCTCGCCGATGGCGAAGTCGTCATGGGTTCGACCTATAACGGCCGTCTCTTCAGCCTGATCGAAGAGCAGAAGCAGCCTGTCGCCATGCTCTGGGACGCCCAGGTGTTCGACCTTGACGGCTGGATCATTCCCGAAGGCCTCCCCGCCGATCGTCAGGCGCGCATTGAGGATTTCCTGAAGTTTGCCACCGACACTCAGCGTCTGGCAGATCAGGCCAAGTACATCTCCTATGGCCCGGCTCGCGCGTCGTCCGCACCACTGGTTGGCAAGCATGCTGACCTCGGAATCGACATGGCTCCGCATATGCCGACCGATCCGAACAATGCAAAGAACACCTTCCTGTACAACTACACATGGTGGGCTGATTACCGCGATGACCTGGATGCCAAGTTCCAGGCCTGGCTTGCCCAGTAATCTTTGACATAGCGGGAGGGGCCGTTTGCGGCCCCTCCCAAGCCATCCGATTTGATTTGACGCGACAGCAGGACGGAGCCGGCCCCTATGACCGATGCCACCCACACCCCTTCAGACGGTCCGATGCTGTCAGCTGACGGTATCCCGCTGAAAAAAAGCCTGCAAATCGCGCTTCGCCGGCAGAAGCTCCGGGCGCTGATGTTGATTGCGCCGCTGCTGCTGTTCGTGCTGATAAGCTTCATTGCCCCGATCGCCGACATGCTGTTTCGTTCGGTGGAAAACGATATCGTCTCGCAGACACTTCCCCGCACAGTCATAGCGCTGGAAGGCTGGGACTACGACGAAGGCAACGCCGCCGCGCCCGACAGCGATGTTTTTGCAGCGCTGTATGTCGACATCTCAGAGGCTGAGGAATTCAAGACCCATACAAGGCTCGGCTCGCGTCTCAACTACGAGACCACCGGCATGTCGTCATTGCTGCGCAAGACCGGTCGCGGCATCAGCCGTATGAAAACCGACATCTACACCAAACAATTCGTGGCCCTCGACCCGAAATGGGCCGAGCCCGCCGTCTGGGTGGTGCTGATGGAGCAGCCGGGCGTCGCCGACGCATTGCCAGAGACCGCGTCTGCCTGGAAATCCTGGAAGCGAATTGTGGCAAACAAGGATGATGTTCTGGCCGAGGAAAAGCCTGAGGACTTCGTCTATACGACGCTCTATCGCGATCTGATCAAACAGCCGGCATCGGCAATTAACGCCTATAGCGGTGCCGAAGCCGGCCTCATCAAGTCGGCCGACAGCGCGGTCGACGGGTTTGAATCGGTCTCGCTCAAGGACCAGTTCATCAAGATGGACAAGGATTGGGCCAGTCCGCAGGTCTGGGGCACTATCAAGGCCTTCTCCTCACCTTATACAGCCGGTTACTTTCTCGCCTCTGTCGATCTGCAGTTGACCCCTGCCGGCATCGAGGAGCAGCCTGAAAACCAGAAAGTCTACATGCTCTTGTTCGGGCGCACCATGTTCATGAGCATGGTGATCATGGGCTCGTGCATCCTGCTCGGCTATCCAATCGCCTACCTGCTGTCGAACCTGCCATTGCGGACATCAAATCTGCTGTTGATCCTGGTGCTGTTGCCGTTCTGGACTTCCCTGCTGGTGCGGACATCAGCCTGGAAGGTGTTGCTGCAGCAACAAGGTGTCATAAACGACATTCTGGTCTGGCTTGGCCTGGTCAGCGACGGCGACCGTCTGGTGATGATCAACAACCAGTTCGGCACCATTGTCGCCATGACCCACATTCTGCTGCCCTTCATGATCCTGCCGCTTTACTCGGTGATGAAAACCATTCCGCAAACCTATGTGCGCGCCGCCAAATCGCTGGGCGCGACCGACTGGACTGCCTTCTGGCGGGTCTATTTCCCTCAGTCGGTACCGGGCATCGGCGCCGGATCGATCCTCGTCTTCATCCTGTCCATCGGCTACTACATCACCCCTGAACTGGTGGGCGGCACGACGGGCACCTTTATTTCCAACCGGATCGCCTATCACATTTCGTCCTCGCTCAATTGGGGCCTCGCGGCCGCGCTGGGGACGATCCTGCTGGCGGTCGTGCTGTTGCTCTACTGGGTCTATGACCGCATCGTGGGCATCGACAATGTGAGCCTGGGATAGACCAATGCGCAAATCCACAAAGCCTGAAGTCGACCTCATCCGCTTCGTTCTGCCGATCATGGCGCTTGCCGGAGCCGGCTTCGGCTTCCTTGTCGGCACGGCAAACGGATCACCGCTTGCAGGAACGGCCATCGGTGCCATCTGCAGCGCGGCGCTTGCCTGGGTGCTCGCCACATTTGTGCCCTTGAAACGCACCGGCATTGCCGCGACAACCGTCCTTTTCGCGATCGTCGGCCTGCTGTTGGCCGGAACCGGCGGCATTGTCGGCGGTCTGATCGTCGGCTTCGTGCTTGGCTGGCTGAGCTATTGGCTTTCCACCGGCAGCTACCGTTCCGGGACACAGATATATGCAACGCCGGGCCAGGTGTTGTGGCACAACACCTACAAACTCATCTGCGGCGTGATCTTCTTTTTCCTGATTGCGCCGATCCTCACGGTCATGCCGCTGAGCTTCAACGCTGAGAATTTCTTCACCTTCACCCCGGCCATGCTGTCCTTTGACCCCGAGGGTTATTCGCTCAAACATTATCGCGACTTCTTCACCAATCCCGACTGGCAGCAGGCGCTGAAGAATTCGGTGCAGATTGCACCTGCAGCGACCATCATTTCGGTCTCGCTTGGCACACTCGCCGCCATCGGCCTGTCGCAGCCGCATGTGCCGTTCCGGCGCGCAATCATGGCGATCCTGATTTCACCGATGATCGTGCCGCTGATCATTTCGGCAGCCGGCATGTATTTCTTCTATTCCCGCATCGGCCTGCAGGGCACCTATATCGGCGTTGTTCTCGCCCATGCGGCGCTCGGCATTCCCTTCGTCATCATCACGGTGACAGCAACACTGGTCGGCTTCGACAAGTCGTTGACCCGGGCAGCCGCCAACATGGGCGCCAACCCGGTGACCACCTTCTTCAAGGTGCAGATGCCGCTGATCCTACCAGGCGTGATTTCCGGTGGCCTGTTTGCCTTCATCACTTCATTCGATGAAGTGGTGGTGGTGCTGTTCGTCGGGTCGGCCGGGCAGAAGACCCTGCCATGGCAGATGTTCACCGGCCTGCGCGAACAGATCTCGCCCACCATCCTCGCGGTCGCCACACTTCTGGTCGGCGTTTCGATGCTGCTGTTGACCACGCTCGAATTGCTGCGTCGCCGTTCCGAACGGTTGCGGGGCCTGTCGCCAGGCTGACACTATCGGGAACCGATTGGCCTGGAGCTGACGTCGCGAACCGACCAAGCCATGTCAATTCGGGGATCGGATTCCGCTGCAAGATCAGCTATTGTGTGAGAACCGGTTTCACTTCCCGGTCAGGCCAACGCTCGCGGCACTAGGGTCGCGGGCCATCAGGCCCAATTGAAGCGATTCACAAAATGACAAACCTCACCAGCACTGACGATATGCTGCATGTCTTCCAATGGAAGAATGGCGAGAAGGAATGGTCGCCGTTCTCGGCCACCGAAATGGACCGGCGCCAGAACGCCATGCGCACCCATCTCGCCGCCAAGAACATCGATGCCGCGATTTTCACGTCCTATCACGGCATCTGTTATTACTCGGGTTTCCTCTACTGCTATTTCGGTCGCAAATACGGCTTCGTGCTGACCCCGGACACCGCCACAACCGTCTCAGCCGGGATCGACGGCGGGCAGCCCTGGCGGCGCAGCCATGGCGACAACATCATCTATTCCGACTGGCGCCGCGACAATTTCTTCACTGCAGTGAAATCCCTCATCCCTACAAATGCCCGCCGCGTCGGCATCGAGTTCGACCATGTTTCGCTCGATTTCCGCAAACTTCTCGGCGACGCCTTTCCGGGTGTCGAATTCGTTGATGTCGCCGAAGCCTCGATGTGGATGCGTACGATGAAATCCGCAGAGGAACACGCGCTGATCCGCGAAGGCACCCGCGTCTGCAATGTCGGGGCCCGCGCCGTAATGGAGGCAATTGCCGAAGGCGTGCCGGAATACGAAGTCGCACTCGCCTCGACGCAAGCCATGGTGCGCGAGATCGGCAAGAGTTTCCCCTTTGTCGAGCTGATGGACACCTGGACCTGGTTCCAGTCAGGCATCATGACCGACGGCGCCCACAATCCGGTAACCAACAAGAAAATCGCCCGCGGCGATATCCTTTCCCTCAACTGCTTCCCGATGATCTTCGGCTATTACACCGCCATCGAGCGCACGCTGTTTTGCGAAGAAGCGTCTGATGTCCATCTGGATTTGTGGGAAAAGAACTGCGCGGTGATGAAGGCCGGCTCCGACATGATCGCACCGGGCAAGAAATGCTCCGACATCGCGCTGGCGCTCAACGACATGTATCGCGGCTGGGATCTGCTCAAATACAGATCCTTCGGCTATGGCCACTCCTTCGGCGTGCTGTCGCATTATTATGGCCGTGAAGCCGGCGTCGAGCTGCGCGAAGATGTCGACACGGTGCTGGAACCAGGCATGATCGTCTCGATGGAACCGATGATCATGATCCCAGAGGGAATGCCGGGTGCCGGTGGCTACCGCGAGCACGACATTTTCATCATCACCGAAACCGGCGCGGAAAACATCACCAACTTCCCCTACGGCCCGGAAGAAATGATCATCCGGCGCTAGATCCGTTGAAACGAATGGAGCCGTCAAAGGGCGGCTTCACTCCTCGGCTGCGTGGTCGACCGATGCGGCTGCAGTTCCACCGACGATCAATTGAGTTCCCGCTTCGTCAAGCGCGGCTGCGATATCGTCAGCGACTGGTTCATCCGTCACCACATGACCAATGGCGTCAAACCCCGCCACTTGAACCAATCCTCGGCGCCCGAATTTGGTGCGATCCGTGACAACATAGCTATTTGCTCCGCGTGTCAGCACCATCCGTGCAAATTCGGCCTCTTCCAGATCGAAATCCATCACTCCGGATTCAGCATCAATGGCACCGGCGGAAATGATCGCATGGCCGACCGAAAACTTGGCGATGAACTCGATCGCCGAAACTCCGAAGGCGGCGCCGGAATCGCTTCTGAGTTCGCCGCCGGCCATATAGACTTTGTTGCCGTTCACCGTAGCCAGCGTCCGGGCAATATCTGAAGAATTGGTCACTACCGTCAGCCGCCTGTGACCAAGCAGTTCTCGCGCGACAAAGCTGGTTGTGGTGCCGGTATCGAGCATGACGGAATCGCCATCATGGATCAGCTTTGCCATTTCACGCGCGATCCGGCGTTTGGCATCTGCGTTCTCACGCATCCGCCGCTGGAATGGCGCTTCGCCGACCTGTCCGGCCAGTCCCACCGCACCATGAATTCGCAGCACAGAACCGTTTTCAGTCAGCGGCCGCACATCTCTGCGTACAGTTTCAAGCGACACGCCAAGCCGGGCAGCGAGCCCTGAAATGGTCACGGTGCCTTCGTCACTCAGTATCCGCATGATTTCGGTATGACGTTTTGACAGCATCGGCATACACCTTCTGATCTGCCTGATTTCTAGGCGACTATCGCCGCTTTATCAATCAAAACAAACATAACCGGGCATCAAAGCAAAATATAACCACAGAATTGATTGACAAGGATCGAGGTGTGGTGTGGGATTGAGAAGTTAACAAGCCGCGCACGGGTGCGCTGCCGCTAGGTCCATCGTGACTTGCGGACAAAGCGCCGAGATGCCGGGTCCAACAGGGTGAACAGGAGGCTCGACATGCATTCAGCCAATATTTTTACCGGCCGCACTTTCAGGCAATTGACAGCGGCGCTCGTCATTTCGAGCGCTTCTTGCATTGGATTGTCCGCTTCGGCCATGGCGCAGGAATCCACCGATACGATCAAATTGACGCTCCATGACTGGACCGGTCAGCTGATCACCACGGAAATAATGGGTGAAGTGCTCAAGAAGGCCGGCTATTCCATAGAATACGTCCAGGCCGATTATCTGGCCCAGTTCGCAGGACTGGAGTCCGGCGATCTGCACGTTGCCATGGAAATGTGGGAAACCACAGGCCGCGACGCCATGGATGCGGCCACCGCAACCGGCAAGGTCGAGAATTTCGGCCCCACAGGCATGAAAGCCAAGGAAGAATGGTGGTATCCCGCCTACATGGCCGAGCAATGCCCGGGCCTGCCCAATTGGGAAGCCCTGAAGGACGAAGCCTGCGCGGAAGCCTTCTCCACTGCAGAAACCGCACCCAAGGGCCGTTACCTTGGCGGACCGGTCACCTGGGGCGGCTTTGACGATGAACGCGTCGAAGCGCTCGATCTGCCGTTTGAAGTGATCCACGCCGGCACCGATGCGGCACTCTTCGCCGAATTGGAAAGCGCCTATCAGCGCAAGGCGCCGATCATGCTGTGGATCTATGCGCCGCATTGGGCACCTGCCAAGTATGAAGGCGCCTGGGTCGAGTTCCCGGAATATTCCGCCGAATGCTACAATGACGCAGCAACCGGTCTCAACCCTGACATGGCCTATGACTGCGGCAAGCCGTTTGGCGAAATCTGGAAAGTCGGCTGGGCCGGCGTGAAGGACAAATGGCCTGGCGCCTATGACGCCATCAAGGCTTTCACCATCGACAATGACGAGATGGGCAAGATGATCACCGAAGTCGATCTGGACGGCAAGACAGTCTCCGACGTCGTCGGCGAATGGATGGGTGCCAATGAAGCCCGCTGGTCGGGCTGGATCAAGAAGTAAGTCTCCAGTCGGATGCCTTGGCATCTGCCGCTGACACCACAACCGGGCGATCGCGCCCGGTTGTGCACCACTGGATGACAAACCGGCACCGCGCGGACCGGTTCAGACCGCCATATTTTCAAGCGTTCCCCGCACGAGTTCTCCATGACCACTCCTGAAGCCAAACTCGTCTGTCGCAATGTGTGGAAACTGTTCGGCCCTGATGCCGCAAGTTTCCTTGCCGGGCACAACGGACGCCCGGATGCCGAAGCAATCGCCGAGGCCGGTCTGGTCGGCGCCGTGCGGCAAGTCGATCTCGACGTGCATGAGGGTGAAATCTTCGTCATCATGGGCCTGTCAGGCTCCGGCAAATCGACGCTGGTGCGGCTGATGTCACGGCTCATCGAGCCCTCCGGCGGCGACGTGCTGTTCAAGGGCGAAAACCTGCTCAAGGTCTCGCAGGCGCGGATGATCGAAATCCGCCGCCACCAGATGGGCATGGTGTTCCAGCATTTCGCATTGCTGCCGCATCTTACCGTTCTCGACAATGTTGCGTTCCCACTTGATATCCAGGGCATGAGCCGTGCCGAGCGTGAGGCCCGGGCCCGCGAAATGATTGAACTGGTTGGTCTGGCCGGAAAGGAAAGCGCCTTTCCCCGGCTGCTCTCCGGAGGTCAGCAGCAGCGCGTCGGCATCGCCCGCTCGCTCGCCGTCGAACCGGAAATCTGGTTTCTCGATGAACCGTTCTCGGCGCTAGATCCGCTGATCCGCCGGGAGATGCAGGACGAGTTCATGCGGCTGCAGACCAAGCTGCACAAGACCATCGTCTTCATCACCCATGATTTCGACGAAGCCATCCGTCTCGCTGACCGGATTGCCATCATGAAGGATGGCGAGATCGTCCAGGCCGGCACGCCTGAAGAGATCGTTCTGACACCAGCCACCTCTTACGTGGCGGAATTCACCAAAAACGTCGCCCGGGCCAAGGTGATCCGCACCCGCAGCCTGATGGTCCCGGTCGATAATGGCGGCGTCGACGGACCGACGGTCTCCGCGCGATCGACTATTGCCGACGTGGCGCCGTTGTTTCTTGATGGGATTGCCCATCTTGGGATTGCCGATGACACCGGCAAACTCATCGGCAGACTTGACCGCGAAGCGATTGTCTCGCTGATGTTGCAGGGCTGAACATGGCGATGTCCGGCGCCCCCGATTTGAAACCCGACACGGTTCAGGCTTCTCCGCGATCTTTCCGGCTGCCGATTGCCTGGCTGGTTGCCATCGCAGTGTTCGTGGCATTCTGGCTCTACGCCAAACCTCTTGTCCCCGCAGCCTTCGAGTACCCGAAAGCCCATGTGGTGAAGCTCGCAAAGTGGATCAGCGCGGCGATGAAATGGCTGATCGACGAGGCCACTTTCGGGCTTTTCACCTTCACCGAGTTCACCCGCTTTGTCTCCGCCGTTCTGGAGGTGCCCTACACACTTGCCTCCAGCCTGCTGTCCACCGGCTTTCTCGAAGGCAGCGGCTCTTCGGCGATCCAGATAGCTCCCCCCTTGCCTTGGGTAGCCGTCGTCGGTTTGGTCATGCTGCTCGGACATTGGCTCGGCGGCAGGTCATTGGCCCTGTTGTCAGGTGGCTGCTTTCTGTTCCTGGCGGTCTTCGGGCAGTGGACCAGCGCCATGATCACCCTCGCCTCTATCTTGGTGGCGGCGCCACTGGGCGTACTCTTCGGGCTGCTGTTTGGCGTTGCCGCCTGGCGCTGGCGCTGGTTCGAGCGGATAATCGCGCCGCTGCTCGACCTGATGCAGACAATCCCGGTGTTTGCCTATCTGGTACCTGTGCTTTTCCTGTTCGGGTTCGGCCCGACGGCGGCCGTGATCGCCACTCTGATTTTCGCCACCCCGCCGATGACCCGCATCGCCATTCTGGCATTGCGGGCAGTACCCAGTGAAATCATCGATCTGGGAAACATGGTCGGCTGCACCAAACGCCAGATGACCTGGCGAGTGATGGTACCCGCCGCGCGCGAAAGCCTGATGGTCGGCATGAACCAAGTGATCATGCTGTCGCTCAACATGGTCATCATCGCCTCGATGATCGGTGCAGGCGGCTTGGGCTTCGACGTGTTGGCAGCCCTGCGCCGGCTCGATTTCGGCGCAGGCCTGGAAGCAGGCTTCGCCATCGTCGCGTTAGCCATTGCCATGGACCGATTGAGCCAGGCTGCAGCAGAAAAACTCTCTGCTCCCTCCACCGAGGTTCAAACCTCCGGGCTCCTGGCACGCCATCCCTATATTGTTGCCGCACTGGGTCTGGTTTTCGTCACAACGGTGCTCGGCTATGTTGTGCCCGGCATCCGCAGCTATCCTGAAGCCCTGCAATTATCGACCGGCACGTTCTGGTCGGAAGTCGTAGCCTGGATCAACATCAACTATTTCGACACGCTTGAAGCCATCAAGAACGCGATGCTGCTCAATGTTCTGATTCCGTTCAAACGCTTCCTCGGCGATCTACCCTGGTTTGGTGTGACAGTATTTCTCGGCTTTGCCGGCTACCGGCTCGGTGGCTGGCGTTTGGGGTTGCTGACCATCAGCCTGCCGCTCTTCATCGCCGCCACCGGCCAGTGGGAGAAGGCCATGATCACCGTCTATCTCTGCGGCATCTCGGCTGTGCTCGCCTCATTGATTGGCATTCCAATCGGCATTTTTGCCGCCACCCGCGACCGTGTCTGGACCTGGGTTCAGCTTGCCATCGACACGCTGCAGACACTCCCGAGTTTTGTCTATCTGATGCCTGCCGTGATGCTGTTCCGGGTCGGCGACTTCACCGCCATGATTGCCGTTGTGGCTTTCGCGATCGCTCCGGCCATCCGTTACACCGCGCTCGGCATCCGCAAGGTTGACCCGAAGCTGATCGAGGCCGGCCGCGCCATGGGCTGCACCGAGTGGCAGATCCTCACCCGCATCCGGCTGAAACTGGCGCTGCCCGAGATCCTGCTCGGATTGAACCAGACCATCATGTTCGCCCTGTCGATGCTGGTCATCACTGCACTGGTCGGCACCCGCGATCTCGGTCAGGAAGTCTATATCGCATTGACCAAGGCCGACACCGGCCGCGGTCTCGTTGCTGGCCTGTCGATTGCAGCCATCGCCATCATCGCCGACCGGCTAATTTCGGCCGGCGCCAGTCACGCCCGTCGCCGTCTTGGTCTGGAGTAACTCATGACTGATCTTGCTTCCCTTGATCACATCCGTGCCCTGCCCTGCTTCTCGGGCAAGATCGACATCGAACCGCTGACCGGCGGATTGAGCAATGAGAGCTGGCTTGTCTCGGATAGGGCGGGCCGCCATGTCGTCCGGCTTGGACGCGATTTTCCATTTCACCATGTTGACCGCAAACGCGAAGTCATGACCGCCCGCGCGGCCCATGAAGCAGGCTTTGCGCCGCGAGTTGAATATTCCGAACCTGGCATCATGGTCTCGGCTTTTCTGGATGCGAAAACCTTTGAGCCGCCAGATGTCCGCGCCAACCCTGAACGCATCGGCAAACTCATCTACGATTTCCACACTACCATGCCGCGCCACATCGAAGGCCCTGGTTTCATGTTCTGGGTTTTCCACGTCATCCGCGATTATGCCCGAACGCTGAAGGCGGGCGGCTCGCGTATGGCCGACCGCCTGCCTGACTGGCTGGAGCTTTCAGATCGACTCGAAGCTGCACAGCACCCGTTACCGATAATCTTCGGGCACAATGATCTGCTGCCTGCAAATTTTCTCGATGATGGTCACAAGTTGTGGCTCATCGATTTCGAATATGCCGGATTTTCCACCGCCATGTTCGACATCGCCGGCGCGGCTTCAAACGCCGAAATGTCAGAAGCTGAGGCAGCCACTCTTATTGAGGCCGCGCTGGGAACCACCCCGGACGCTGCTCTCACCCGATCCTTTCACGCTATGCAATGCGCATCGCTCTTGCGTGAAACGCTGTGGAGCCTGGTCTCGGAACTGCACCTTGATGCGCCGGGCGCGGACTACCAGGCCTATACCGCAGAGAACCTCGCCCGTCTTGACGCCGCGCTTGACCAGTACCATTCGACCTACGGAAAGACATCACAATGACCCTTCCTGACAGAGCCCAGATCGTCGTCATCGGCGGTGGCATCATCGGTTGCTCCACGGCCTACCATCTGGCCCGCGACCACAAGGCCGATGTCATTCTGCTCGAGCAAGGTCAGCTGACATCAGGCTCGACCTGGCATGCAGCCGGGCTGGTTGGGCAACTGCGCTCCTCAGCATCTATCACCAAGGTGCTCAAATATTCGGTCGATCTCTACAAGCACCTCGACCAGGAAACCGGCCTTGAAACCGGGTGGAAGATGTCGGGCTGTCTGCGGCTTGCCACCAATCAGGATCGCTGGACCGAATACCGTCGGCTGGCGACCACCGCACAGAGTTTCGGCATGGACATGCAGTTGCTGTCGCCGCAGGAAGCCAAATCCAAGTTCCCGCTGATGCAGGTCGATGATCTGGTTGGCGCCAGCTGGCTGCCGACCGATGGCCAGGCCAGCCCTTCCGACATCACCCAGTCGCTGGCCAAGGGCGCGCGCATGCATGGCGCAAAGATCCATGAGAACGTCCGGGTCACCGGCTTCGACATGACCGATGGCCGCATCACAGCGGTGAAGACCAACAAAGGCGACATCGCTTGCGAAAAAGTGGTCAACTGCGCCGGGCAATGGGCGCGCCAGATAGGCGTGATGGCCGGCATCAATGTGCCGCTGCAGCCGGTCAAGCATCAATATGTCATCACTGACAAGATCGATGGACTATCAAGCGACGCACCGACTATCCGCGATCCCGACCGCCGTACCTATTTCAAGGAAGAAGTTGGCGGCCTGTCCTTCGGCGGCTACGAGCCCAATCCGCAGGGCTGGACCATGGACGATGTGCCCAATGATTTCGAGTTCCAGCTTTTTGACGATGATTATGACCATTTCGAGCAGCACATGATGCAGGCGATGGAGCGGGTTCCGGCGCTGGGCAATGTCGGCGTCAAACAGATGATCAACGGCCCGGAGAGTTTCACTCCGGACGGCAATTTCATTCTCGGAGCGGCGCCTGAATGCTCCAACATGTTCGTCGGTGCCGGCTTCAACGCTTTCGGCATCGCCTCGGGCGGCGGCGCGGGCTGGGTGCTGGCCCAATGGGTGATTGACGGCGAAGCACCGCTGGATCTTTGGGTTGTCGACATCCGGCGTTTTTCCGAGATGCACAAGGATAGGCAATGGGTCAATGACCGCACGCTCGAAGCCTATGGCAAACACTACGCCATCGGCTTCCCGCATGTGGAATATGAGTCCGGCCGCCCGCGCATTGTCTCCCCACTGTTTGAACGGCTCAAGGCGCACCGTGCTGTCTTCGGCTCCAAGCTTGGTTGGGAACGTCCCAACTGGTTTGCTCCCGAGGGCATGGAGGCCGCAGACATTCCGACGATGGGACGCCAGAACTGGTTTGATGCGGTTGGCGATGAGCATCGCCATGTGCGCGAGAAGGTTGGTGTTTTCGATCAGTCCTCCTTCGCCAAATACGAAATCAGTGGATCGGGCGCACTCGCGGCACTCAACCATATTTGCGCCAACAATGTCACCAAAGCGGTCGGGCGGCTGACCTACACCCAGCTTCTCAACACCCGCGGCGGCATCGAAGCCGATCTGACCGTGGCACGGCTCGCCGATGACCGCTTCTACGTTGTCACCGGCACCGGTTTCCGTACCCACGATCTGGCCTGGATCAGAGAGCATGTTCCCGAAGGCGCTGATGTCCAAATCGACGACATCACTGAGGCCTATGGCACATTGTCACTGATGGGCCCGCACGCCCGCGATGTGCTGGAAAAAGTAACCGCTGCCGATGTCTCCAACGAAGCCTTTCCTTTTGGCCATGTCCGCGAGATCGACATTGCCGGCAGCACCGTCCGGGCGCTGCGCGTGACCTATGTCGGCGAACTGGGTTGGGAACTGCACATCCCGATCGAGGCAACCGGCGATGTCTTTGATGCGCTGATGGCGGCAGGCAAGGCCTGGGACATCCGCCCGATCGGATACAGGGCGCTGGAATCGCTCCGGCTTGAAAAAGGCTACCGCGCCTGGGGCTCCGATATCACCCCCAACGACACTCCGTTCGAGGCTGGGCTGGGCTGGGCGGTAAAGCTCAAATCCAACACCGATTTCCTTGGCGCTCCGGCGCTCCGGGCCGTCGCCGGAAAACCGCTGACAAAGCGTTTCGCAGCCTTCGTCATTGACGATCCCGACGCCGTGCTGGTCGGCCGCGAAACCATTCTGCGCAATGGTGAGCCGGTCGGCTACCTCACCTCCGGCGGCTACGGCTACACCATCGGCAAAAGCGTTGGCTATGGCTATGTGCGTAACGACGATGGCGTGTCGGATGAGTTCCTCAACGGGGCCAATTACGAACTGGTCATCGCACTGGATAAATTCCCGGCCAGCCTGCATCTCGGGCCGCTGGTCGATCCGGCAAATACCAAGGTAAAAGCCTGATCAAAGCCGGGAGGAAAACCGGGTAACGTCGACAAAAAAGGGCGCGAGATTGTCTCTCGCGCCCTTTGTCATGACTGCAGCCCGAAGACCGGATCAGAAATCGAACTGGAATTTGCGGATCAGGCCGATATTGGCGGTGTACTGATCCCTGGAGCCTGCGGCAATCAACGGTGAATCCGCCGCATCGCCGACCAGACGGTTCCAGCTTGCACCGGCTTCGCCAGCCCAGTTCTCGTTGAAGTCATAACGGGCGCTGGCTGCGATGCCCGCAGATTTGATGCCGCCGCTGGCAGTGTAGGCCGTGAAGCCTGAAGTGACGGATTCTGCGGCCGTCACGCCGAAATAGGTATTCATGTAGTTTGACGAGGCAAAGGAAAGCCGCGGACCCAACGACAGTGTCAACGCCTCATTCGGCTTGATCGCATAGTCAGCACCTATCTCGCCGACGACGGCATTATGACCGGTCACGCCGTAACGAAGAGCACCAAAAACACTGATCGGGCCGGCTGTGTATTTCAAACCGGCGCCGAGTTCGACTGCGGCTTCGACAGTGTTCATACCCGCCAAAGCCGGCTCATCAACGGCATTGCGCTCGCCATTATAGGAAAAGGACGGCTTGAAAGACAGGCCCTGGCCGTCACCGCCACCCAGTGAAAAACCATTGCCAAGCCGCAGATAGTTGAAGCTGATGATCGGATAAGGGCTGAGCATATAGCGGCTCGATCCTTCATAGCTCGGCGCCACGACGCCGCCCAGACCGAGTTCGAAGCCGATCCCGGGAGCCGATGCATCCTGGGCTGACGCAGCGCCCATGAGAGGTAGCATGAACATCGCAGCTCCGAAGCCAAGCATTGTCGTTCTGGTACGGAGTTTGTTCAGTGTCATGAAAATTCGCTCTCAGTTTTCGGGCTGCCAGGATCGGGTGTGCCGCGGGCAGTAGCATTCATAAACGACGATATGTCTAAATATTGTCTTTCATTCGATAATCAATAGTCATTTGGGCGATTACAGTACCTTCAATGCAACACAACGGCTCGGCTCGGTGCCTGCTTCGCCCGGCATCGAGATATAGGGGCCGGTGTCGTCAATCAGCGTGAGCAGTCCCCTTGCTTCGAAGTCAGCGACATACGAACCGAATGCAGTGCCCCACATCAGGTCCTTGATGGTGAGCACGATGACGCCGCCGGGCCGGCAGATGCGAACGAGATCATCGAGACCTTCAACGCCGACATGTCCCGCTGTGAATACACCTGTGGAAATGATGGCGGCAAAGCGGTCACTCGGAAACGGCAATTCGCCGCCCATCGCCGCCTGATGCAGCGCCGAGTACACCCCCTTGCGCTCGGCCACTTTCAGCATGCCCTCCGAGAGGTCGAGCCCTTCGGCTTCCGGATAGCCGATGATTGCCAGCCATTCGCCGATCAGACCGGTGCCTGCTCCTGCGTCGAGCAGCGGCGCGGCCCCCTTTTCGACATGGCGGGCCAGCATCGCCAGCCCGATGGCCGGGTGCCGGTAGCCAATTGCCGACATGTCGGAATCATAATTCTCCGCCCAGGCGTCGTAGACCTTTGCCAGTTCGTCAGGCTTTTGTGCCGAGTAGACCTGTCCCAGCCGTGCCGTCTTGTCCTGGTCGCTCATCAATTATTCCCATCGTGATTGAAACTTTGTCAGTCAAACCATAGCCTTGCACGGAGCAATGTGAAACCTTGCCGCCAAGGATATTCCGGAAAAGCGGCGAATGGAGACGAATATGGACGACGACACCGAAGCCCGGCTCTCGCATGCCCTGACCACAATCTCTGCGCTGGACGGTCATATCGGCCCGGTAGAGCGACTCGGCGGACTGACCAATCTGGTGTTTCGCGTCGGCGATTATTGCCTGCGGCTGCCGGGCAAGGGCACCGAGGAATATATCAACCGTGAACACGAGGAAGTGGCCGCACGCGAAGCAGCCGCGGCTGGCGTCAGTCCCGAGCTGATTCATGCCGATGCGGCCACGGGCATCATGGTCACCCGTTTCGTCGAGGGCGCCAAAACCATGACGCCCGCCGCGTTTGCTGCCGATCCCGGCTCGGTGCGCAGAGCCGGCGAAGCGTTCCGGCAATTGCACCAATCCGGTGCCGAGTTTCCGTTCACCTTCGAACTCTTTGCCATGATCGACGAGTACCTGGGCATTCTGTCGAAAAAACATGTGGCGCTGCCGAAAGGCTACCATGATGTGGTTGCCCAGGCCGAAACCGTCCGCGCCGCGCTCGCCCGGCATACGCTGCCATCGGTGGCGTGTCATTGTGATCCGCTGTGCGAAAATTTTCTCGACACCGGCGAGCGCATCTGGATCGTCGACTGGGAATATTCCGGCATGAATGATCCGATGTGGGATCTGGGTGATCTTTCGGTCGAGGGCGGCTTTGATGCAGCCCAGGACCGGGCGATGATGGAAGCCTATTCCGGTGGCGCGCCCGATCCCGCAGATCATGCCCGCATGGTCATCTACAAGGCAATGTGTGATCTGTTGTGGACATTATGGGGTCTGATCCAGCTCGCCAACGGCAATCCGGCTGAAGATTTCCGCGCCTATGCCGATGGCCGTTTTGCCCGCTGCAAGAGCCTTATGGCCAGTGCCGAATTCGCCGACAGCCTGAAGACACTGCAAACAACCTGAAGCCGGTTTATGCGCAGCAGACAGCCGAGCCGAACACTTGCAGGTCTCATTCCCAATCACACCAGGTCACTGCCATGCGGATTCTCATCATTCAGCATTCGGACAAAGAGCACGCCGGCGGCTTCAGACCGTTATTTGCGCGTGACGGCCATGAGATCTCCGCCTGCATCGCACCCGATGAAATCGGCGATGTCGATCTGAGCCATTTCGATGGTCTTTGGGTACTTGGCGGCCCGATGCAGGTGTGGCAGGCGGACGAACTGCCCTGGCTTGCGCGGGAGATCGAGGTGATCCGCGACGCGGTTCTCGTTCGCAGCATGCCCTGCTTCGGCATCTGTCTCGGCCATCAACTGCTGGCCCATGTGCTGGGAGGCAGCGTCAGCCAGGCACATCAGTCAGAGGTCGGCTTGCTGCATGTGGAAAAATCCGGCGAGGTTGCAATGTTCAGCGGCCTGTCCGGACCGCTGCCCTGTTTCCAATGGCACAGCGCCGAAGTCAGCCGCCTGCCGGAAGGCGCCGGCATTCTGGCCAGATCCGAGCAGTGTGCCGTGCAGGCCATGAGTTGGGGACAGACTGTCAGCTCGGTCCAGTTTCACGCCGAAATCGATGCGGCCACGCTTGCCGACTGGTACGAAATCGACGGCTGCGAGGAGATGCTGCGGCAAGAGATCGGCAGCTCCGCCGATCATGTGTTTGGCAAGCTGACAGCTGCCGAAGCCGACCTCACCCGCATCAGAGCCAGCCTCTACCGGCATTGGCTGGCCGGTTTCACGCGATAAGACGCCTGCTGCAATCTGCAAGTCACATTTGGAACTTAATTCAACAAGCGACGTTGAAGGCTCAGTGGGGCCGAGGCGTGGTGCTGGCCTGTTGTATAAAAGGAGATTTCCAATGCATGGAATTATTTATCTCGTCGGCCTCGTGGTCGTAGTCATGTTCATCCTTTCGCTTCTCGGCCTGCGTTAAGGTCATGGAACCGACCGCAGTCAAAACTGCACCGATTTATTCGGAAAATTTGCCCAACGGCCAATCCTATCTTGAATGGGGTGCCGTTTGGGGTGGTGGCGTCGTCGCCATCGCCACAACCATCGTCTTGGGACAATTTGGTGGCTCTGCCGGTCTGGCGCTGGGCGAGCCGATGCTCGCCAATGGTGACCCGTCCTGGCAGGTTGTTGTTGCCAGCCTCTGGCTGTTCGTGACTGCCCTGGCAAGCTCGGCCGGCGGTGGCTACATCGCCGGTCGCATGCGCAGCCGCTGGAACGATGCCGCCAAGACCGAAGTCGAATTTCGTGACGGTGTCCACGGCCTCTCCGTATGGGCTGTGTCGACCATGGCTGTTGCGGCTTTCGCGGCCGTCGCTGCGGCCCTGTCCAGCCTCGGCTTGGAAACAAACACCGTTTCGGACATTCCCGAAAACGTTGTTGAGTACACCAGGACCATCAGTGTCGTGTACGGCTTTTCGTCCGGAGCAGCAGCAGCTCTCGGCGCCGGCGCAGCCTGGTGGTTTGCCAGCCTCGGCGGCAGCCATCGCGATGAATCGACAGATGTTCATCTGCTGACCCCAGGCTTCCTCAGACGCAAGTGAGTGAGTCCAACTGAGCAAACACGAAAGGGGCGCATTGATTGCGCCCCTTTTTTTGGTAGGTCAAACCTGGTTTGACTGCAAAGCCCTATTTCATCGAAGCCTTGACATCGGCCACGTCTGCGGCGGTCATCTGGCCGTTGGTGACGACCTCGCCGGCCTTGATCTGCCACAGACGGAACGGGCCGGAAATGTCGCCATACTTGTCAAACGATACATTGCCGATCACGCCTTGATAATTGATCGGCTTGCCTTCAGCGATAAGGGCCAGCGCCTTCTTGAATTCTTCCGGTCCGGCATAAATCACCTCACCTTCAGGATCGACCACCGAGCGGATGGCGTCACGGATGGCATCCGCTTCAGCCTTGCCAGCCTTGGCTACAGCCAGCCCGACAATTGCACCCGCATCATAGGACCGGTCAGCAGCAGGCGCCGAAGGCGCGATGCCGCCGGAAAAGGCTTCGTAATTGGCATAGAAATACTTGGTCGAGTCCGTCTCGGTGGTACCCGATGATGTGCCATAGGCACCCTCGAGATAATCCGCACCGACAGCTTCAATGAAGTCGGTGGAGTTCATGCCGTCATTGAGCAGAAACTTCTGCGGTCCACCCTGGCTGATCCAGGCCCGCGCCACGGTGGCGCCGTCGACAGGGTAGCTGACCAGATAAAGTGCTTCCGGTCCGCCTTCCATGGCTGCGGTCACTTCAGCGCTGTAATTGGGCTGGTTCTCATTGTAGGGCGTAGCTGAAGTGATTTCGCCACCCAAAGCTTCGTAGGACGCAGTGAATTCGCGCATCAGATTGAGGCCGAAATCATTGTTCACATGAATGATGGCGAGCTTGGTCAGCCCTGAATCGATGGCATATTTCGCCGCCGCAATGCCCTGCAGGGCATCCGAGGTGATCGTGCGGAAGAAATAGCCGCCGGTCTTGCCGTCACGGCTGAGCTGCGTCAGCGTCGGGCTGGAGGACGCGGGCGAAACCTGCACCACGCCGGCTGCGGCAGTGACCGAGGTCAGGATCGGAATCGACACCGAGGAGATGATGCCGCCAATTACCACTGGCACCTGCTTGATGTTGACCAGCTGCGTCGCTTGATCGACAGCGACATTGCCCTGGCTCTGACTGTCACGGGTGTCTGTTACCAGATCGCAGCCAAGAACGCCGCCTGCTTCATTGATGTCGCGAAAAGCCATTTCGACAGATTTCGCTCCGGCCTGGCCGTAGGCTCCCGCCGGACCGGTCAGTTCCATCACCATGCCGATGGTAACGTCGCAAGCCTGGGAGCTCAACGCCGACGCGCAAAGCATGGCCATTGCAAGGCCCGATTTCTTGATCATGTTCATTGTCGTTCTCCTTGTTATTGGGCCTCACTCGCCCGCTTTGTTATGTGGTAATCCAGGTCTCCTGAAGCTGCCGCCAGACCACCCCCTCAGGTGCTTCCGGGTCAGCACTGAACACAGCAGATGAGCGACGGGCGGTTTTCTGGCCATCAATCACCTGATGTTCGTCGTAGGTCACAAGCGCGATATCGTTACCGATCTGACGCGCCGCGACCAATTCCACTCTGATTTCAAAATCCGCCGGGCGTTTGCCGCGCGCCGCAGTGATCATTCCGACGATCTCGCCAGCACGGATCATCTTGCCATCCGGCTCGATCATCAGCATGTCGGGTGCAAAGGCGCGGGCCGAAACCTCCATGTCTTTTTCCCCGGCGCGTCCGGTGAACCATTCCACAAAGAAATCGTGTCGGTTGATGACTTCAGCCTGGGCGCGTTCGATCAGATCCATCGGCTCAATGCCCCTCTTTGTTGAGGTTGTATTTCATAACCGAGCCATGCCTGCCGCTCCGGTCCCGTTCCAGCGTGTAGACATCGCCAGGCACTGGACTGGCACGCGCCAGCACGGCATTGATTTCGGCAAAATCCTGCTGGCTGAGTTCGATCCCGGGAATGGCCAGATTGCGCGCGAGGTGATTGCGATTGCGGGCACCGACGATCACCGCCGCCACGCCCGGACGTTCGAGAACCGCCCGGCTGGCAATCGACGCGATATCACTGCCATGGCGAGCGGCAATTGTCGCAAGAGCCTCAAGCAGTTCCTGAAAAAGCGCCCAGCCACCGAACTCATCTACGATCAGCTTGTACTTGTTCAATGATCGATTTTCGAACGGGGCCTGCAGCTCAGGAGCGCCGAGCGAGCGTTCCGAAAACAGCCCGCCTCCGACAGATCCATAACACAGCAGGTTGATGCCATGCGCCTTGGCCGCCTTCACCATGGTGCGCGACGGCCGGTCATCGATAAGCGAATACTGAACCTGCATCGATACCAGTGGCACTCCGGCATCGACGATCCGCAACATTTGCTCAGTGTCGAAATTGGTGCCGCCGATGTTTGCAATCTTGCCTTCGCGGCGCAGGTCCGCCAGCCAGCTTGCCACCTCGACCTGCCGGTCGATTTCATAGTCCCACCAGTGAAACTGGACCAGATTGAGCTGCTCCATGCCAAGCCGCGTGAGCGAGGTCTCGATACCCTCCGCCACATCGGCCTTGCTGATGCTTGCCAGCTTGCCAAGATCGGGAACGAATTTCGTATGAACCTTGATCCGGCTCAGGGCTTCGGCTCCGCGAAGCTTCAGGTATTCTGCCCGAAAGAGGCCGATCAGGGCTTCGACGCCGGTGTAAATATCAGCACAGTCAAATGTGGTAATGCCGGCATCGGCAAAGGCGACCATGTCCTCGATCACCGATTGCCGATCAATCTCGCCATGCCCGCCGGCCAACTGCCAGCCGCCCTTGATGACACGGGATATCCGGTGTTCGGGCGCCAGATCAAACATCTGCATTGTTATCTCCCAGAGGAACGGCAGTGGTCTGCGAATGATTGAAGCGCCGCAAATTGGTGCGGGTGATCTTCAAGCGTGAAGGACAGTGCGGATCAGGACAGGCAATTTCCGCATCGGTGGACATCCAGTCATTCGGGTCCGTCTGCCGCTGCTTTGCCGCCAGCAAGGGCAGTACCGAGGCCAGCGAATAGATTGAAATGCCCTGCCCCGGCGGCAAATAGAGCATTTCACCGCGCAGTTCGAAATAGTCGCCGACATTCGCACCGCACCAGATCTTGGCCCCTTCCGGTGCAATCACCTCGACCCTCAGGTCCCACAACTCGAACCCTTCATTTCCGCTCATGACCCACCTCCGCTTTGCGTGTCCCAGAAGGCAGGATCAGCTCTTTCAAGAATGGCAAAGACTTGACTGATATCAGCCGTCAGCTCACTCGAAATCCGTGTTTTGTCGCCCGCTTCGATCGCCGCGAGAATACCGCGATGGTGCAGCGTTGCCGCCGTGTCGGTGAGTGGGCTGTGCAGTTTCGCGGCGGCACGAACATAGGGTCCGGCCTGCATCCAGAGGCTTTCGACTATCGGCATGAACACCGACGAACCGGCGGCCTCATAGAGCTGGAAATGGAAGGCATGGTTGAGCGTGGTGACATCCTCCGCTTCCCGGGTCCCCTCGTAGTCCTGTGTCAGTGATTCCAGTCGGGCAATATCGGCACGCGAAAGGTTGTCGATCGCACGCGCGGCCAATTCGCCTTCGATCAGCGCGCGTGCCTGGGCAATATCGCGGGCGCGCTCAAGCGTCAGCAGCGGCACCCGCACCCGCCGGTTCGGTGTCGCTTCAAGCGCGCGCTCCGACACCAACCGGGCCAGAGCTTCGCGCACCGGCATCGAACTGACTGACATCCGTTGCGCTACATCACCGACCAGAAAAATCTCGCCAGCGTCAAAGCGGCCTTGAATCAACGCAACACGAAGCTGTCGGTAAATCCGGTCCTGCACGGTTTCCCGGCCGACTGGCGACAACCGATCGAGCCCTGGCCCATCAAGCTTGGTGGTGGTTTGGATGTTCATTCTGCCAACGCCTGCTCCCCGGTTTCGAGCTTTACTTTAGGCATCAAACATGATCCTGTAAATGATAAATGATAGTTGATCAACTTTGGTTGAGTGAATGTCCGGAACCAGTCAGACCTCCATTCTCGAAGCGCATGGCATCACCAAATCCTTTGGTGGATTCTGTGTGGTCAACAACATCTCACTTGCCCTTTCCGGCACTGAAATCCTGGGAATCATCGGACCAAACGGCGCGGGGAAATCGACGCTTTTCAATCTGCTGGCAGGCGCGCTCCCGATTGACTCCGGCAGCATTCATCTTGATGGCAAGGATCTGACCCACGCCCGTGCGGAAACCCGCATCCACGCTGGCCTGGGGCGCACATTCCAGATTCCGAGACCATTTCCGCGTATGACGGTTCTGGAAAACGTCATGACCGCAGCGCAAAACCAGCGCGGCGAAAGCCTGTTCTCTGCTCTGGTGGCGCCGCGGCTTGTCGCCGCCCAGGAGCGAGCAAATGCCAAGCGGGCCCGCGACATTCTCGATTTTGTTTCGCTCTCGCACCTGGAAGATCAGACGGCCGCCGTGCTCTCCGGCGGACAGCGGAAACTGCTGGAACTTGCCCGTGTGCTGATGGCCGAACCAAGGGTCATCCTGCTCGATGAGCCTGCCGCCGGGGTCAATCCGGCGCTTCTCGATCTGATCATCGACAGGATCATCGCCATCAACAAACTTGGCATCGCGGTCCTGCTGATCGAGCACAATATGGAGATGATCGCCCGGCTCTGTCCGCGTGTCATTGTTATGGCGGCAGGCAAGGCACTGGCTGAGGGCGCACCCTCGGAAATTACCAAACGCGCCGATGTGATCGATGTCTATCTTGAAGGAATGCCGGCATGACTGCGCTTTCCGTTCAAGACCTGCGCGCCGGGTATGACCGTGACCTCCCCATTGTCAAAGGCGTCAGTTTTACCGTCCCCAGGGGCGAAGCGGTGTGCGTTCTCGGTCCCAACGGTGCCGGAAAATCGACGATGATCAAGGCGATTGCCGGTCAGGTCGCCTGTTTCGGCGGACAAGTCCGGCTCGGCAATTTGGATGTTACCGGCCTGCCCTCTCACGACCTTGTACGCAAGGGCATGGGGTTCGTGCCACAGACCGACAACATCTTCACCAGCCTCACCATCCTCGAAAACCTGCAGATTGCGGCACAATTGCTGCCCCGCCCGCATCGGGCCGGCAGGATCGAAGCGATGCTTGGCATGTTCCCCGACCTTGGCGAGCGTCCGCGCGAACTGGCCGGTGCGCTTTCCGGCGGGCAGCGGCAGATGCTTGCGGCGGCGCGTGCACTGCTGACTGAACCACAGGTTCTGATGCTGGATGAACCTTCAGCCGGATTGTCTCCCAAATTGGTCGGACAGGTATTCGACACCTTGCGCCGCATTTCCGAGGCAGGCGTGACATTGGTTCTGGTCGAGCAGAATGTCCGCGCAGCACTGTCGCTGACATCACGCGCCCTCGTGCTCGTTGACGGGCAACTGGCGCATGACGGACCGACAGCCGGGCTGCATGACAGCAGCCTGCTCGGAGAATTGTTTCTCGGCCACCGCGCAGCGGAGGCGAGCGCATGAACCCGCAAGCCATCATCGACGGGCTGATTTCCGGCTCAACCATTGGATTGGGCGCCATCGGCCTGACATTGACCTATTCCATCCTGCGCTTTGCCAATTTCACCCATGGCGACTTTCTTGCTTGGGGTGCCTATCTCACCCTCACCGTTGCCGGTGTATTGGGCGGATTGGCTGCCGGTCTCGGCGCGCCGCTATATCCCTTCAGCTTTGGCTGGGGCTTGCCGCTGGCCGTACTTGGAGGCGTCGTGCTGACCGTGGCACTGGCGCTCGGACTAGATCGCATCCTGTTTGGCCGTTTGCGCGCCCGTGGTGCCGATGCCATCATCATCGTCATGGCAAGCTTTGGTGCGTCCATGGCGCTCAGATCGCTGCTCGAATTCATTTTCACGGCGAAGCCGGCCTATTTCACCAAGGCATTGCAGATCGCCAAGCCACTCGGTCTGGGCATGCGCGCCACGCCGGACCAGCTTCTGGTCATCGGGCTGACCGGCGTTCTGGTGCTGGTCTTGCACTTGCTGGTTACCCGCTCAGCCATCGGTCGGGCCATGCGTGCCGTGTCGGAGAACCCGAGCCTTGCCGGTGTCTTCGGGGTTGATGTCGACAAGGTGGTGCGTGTCACCTGGATCATCGGCGCCAGCATGGCCTGCCTTGCCGGCGTGATGGCCGGACTTTTGGTGCAGATCCGGCCCTATATGGGATTTGACTTGCTGCTGCCGCTGTTCGCCGCAGCCATTCTCGGCGGCATCGGCTCCATTCCCGGCGCCATGCTGGGGGGCCTGATCATCGGACTGACCGAGGCTTTCGCGGTGCAAATTGTCGGCGCCGAATGGCGGGCCGCCATCTCCTTTGTCATTCTTGTACTTGTGTTGATGCTGCGCCCGCAGGGCCTCTTCGGCCGAAAGGCGGCTTGAATGGAAATACTCGCCTATACCGCATTCTTTCTCACCGTGGCACTGACCTATGCGATCATGTGCCTGGGATTGAATGTGCAATGGGGACAAACCGGCCTGTTCAATGTCGGCATTGCCGGCTTCGTCGGATTGGGCGCATACGTGTCTGCGGCTCTGACCACGCCGGATGCAGTCGAGCGCATCGGCGGCTTTGACCTGCCGATCCTTGTCGGCTGGCTGGCGGCGATGGCAGCAGGTGGGCTGCTTGCGCTGGCTGTGGGCTTGCTGACACTTCGAATGCGATCCGACTACCTGGCAATCACCACCTTCGGTATCGCCGTGGCGCTGCAACTGGTCTTTCAGAACGCTGAAAGCCTGACCGGCGGCGCCTTCGGAATGGCGTTTATTCCGCGCCCATTTGCTGAGTTGCAGGGACAGGCCTTCGCCTTCAACTTCATCAATCTGGCGCTGACCGCGGCCGTCGTACTGGCATGCTACCTGTTGCTCGAACATCTGCTGCGCAGCCCCTGGGGCAGAGCGTTGCGGGCGGTGCGCGAGGATGAAGTTGCGGCGCAAGCCTTGGGCAAGAACCCTGTTCTGTTGCGGATCCAGGCCTTTGCGCTTGGCGGCGCCATCATGGCGCTGGCCGGTGCGGTGCAAGCCCATTTCATCGGATTCATTGCCCCGGGAAATTACCTTCCGATGATGACCTTCCAGGTCTGGGCCATGCTGATTGTCGGTGGCTCCGGTAACAATCGAGGCGCCATTCTCGGTGCTGTTCTGGTCTGGGCGATCTGGGCCCTGTCAGGCGCGCTGATTTCGGAAATCTTCCCCGCCGATCAGCAAGCCCGAGCCGCGTCGCTGCAGATCGTGGCCATTGGCGTCATGCTGTGCGTCATTCTTCTCTGGCGGCCGCAGGGTATTTTGCCCGAGGTGCGCTCGGTGTCGCGCCACCTCGGCCGCCGCAACAAGGACCAGTAAATCCATGAAACCTGACCGCAAAGACCTCGCTCCCGGACTCTCCATCAGTCGCATTCTGACCGGCCTCTGGCAGGTCGCCGATCAGGAAAGAGATGGCGTCACACTTGATCCTTTGGCGGGCGCCCGTGCGCTGACAGCCTATGCGGAAGAAGGCTTCGACACATTTGACATGGCCGATCATTACGGCAGCGCCGAGTTGATCACCGGCGAAATGTTGCGCGGCTGGAAGGACACACCCCGCCCCAAGGCCTTCACCAAATGGTGCCCCGAACCCGGTCCAATGACCGCCGAGGTAGTGCGCGCCGGCGTCCAGCAGCGGCTCGATCGCCTCGGCGTCGACCGTGTCGATCTGCTGCAGTTTCACTGGTGGACCTTCGAGCACCCCGCCTGGCTCGATGCTCTGCATGAATTGGCGCGGCTCAAACAAGACGGCCTGATCGGAGAGATCGGCGTCACCAATTTTGATGCCGCCCACCTCAATCTTGCCCTGGCCGATGGCATACCGCTGGTCTCCAACCAGGTTTCCTTCTCGCTGATTGATCACCGCGCCGCCGGTCACCTCGCGGAAACCTGCAAAAAGCACAATGTGCAGTTGCTGGCCTATGGCACCCTGTGCGGCGGCTTTCTCTCCGAGCGTTGGCTCGACAAGCCCGAACCGGATTCGGTCGCCGACTGGAGCGGTTCGAAATATCTTCGGTTCATCCATGCCGCCGGCGGCTGGGATGCCTACCAAGGCATCCTCAAGGCAGCCAGCCATATCGCCACGAAACACAAGGTCTCGATTTCCAACGTCGCCACCCGCTGGGTTCTCGAACATGCCCATGTCGCCGGCGCCATCGTTGGGGCGCGGTTGGGCGAAAACCAGCATCGCGCCGACAATCTGCGCCTGTTCCAGTTCGAACTCGACAGGGACGACCACGCATTGCTGAACCAGGCTTTCGACGCAACCCGCCCGATCCCCGGTGATTGCGGCGATGAATACCGCCAGCCGCCTTTTCTCACCGCCTCGGGCGATCTGAGCCATCACCTGGCGAAAATGCCCAGCGCCATGGAGGCAGTCACGGATCCCGAAAATCCGGATCGGGCGCGGGTGTTTTCGGGATCGCTCTGGGAGCCGATCGCCGGCTACTGCCGGGCCTTGCGCGATGGTGACCGCATCGTTGTCTCAGGCACCACCGCGACCCACGGTGTCGATCGCACCGTTGCGCTCGACGACGCTGGTGCTCAAACCACCTATATTCTCGACAAGATCGCCGCTTCGGTGCGGGCACTTGGCGGAGACCCGAAGGATGTGCTGCGCACCCGTATGTATTTGCGTGGAGACGAAGACGTCGAGCCTGCCGCGCGCGCCCACGGGCTGCGCTTCACCACCAATCCACCTGCCAACACCACGTTCCTGGTCGGCAACCTGATCGGCGATTTCCGGGTTGAGATTGAGGCCGAGGCTGTTGTGAGCATCCCTCGCAAAACGCCTTCCTGATCAGCAGGCAAGCCTGCTTCAAGAAGCCCCTCGCTGCCAACCGCCGAAAGGCGATCTGTCCACAGCTCAGTTCTTATGAATCATCCGCCACGTCGCTGTGGCGGATGAAGCGAAATTGCGAACGGCCAGTGGTCAGACTACTGAACCCAACCCGCTTCCTGGGCGCATTGGAAATACTCGTTTGAATCGGTGTCTGAACTCACCGAAAGACATTGGGCAAGCGCCTGATAGCAGGGATCTTCCGAACCGGGAAAGGTGCTGGAACAATAACCATAAATCTCGTTGAGCGCCGCGTCCTGATCATCAGCCGCACCGGAGGACTTGTCGGCAGCTCCGCTATCGGAATCCGGAGCGGCAGGCGCCACAGGCGCGTTGCCCACAACCTTCAACGCCGCATCCTGGCAATCATAATAGCCCTTGTCGTCTTGCGGGCTATTGGGAAAGGCAGCCGAACATTTCTGCTCTTCAGCCGGTGGAACCGCACTGTAGTCGTTGGCCCCGCGCGGATCTGGCGCAGCAGGCGTTCCAGCTGAAGGATCTGGAGCTACCGGTGCAACCGGCGCGTTGCCAACAGCCTTCAGCGCTGCATCCTGGCAATCGTAATAACCCTTGTCGTCTTGCGGGCTATTGGGAAAGGCAGCCGAACATTTCTGCTCTTCAGCCGGTGGAACCGCACTGTAGTCGTTGGCCCCGCGCGGATCTGGCGCAGCAGGCGTTCCAGCTGAAGGATCTGGAGCTACCGGTGCAACCGGCGCGTTGCCAACAGCCTTCAGCGCTGCATCCTGGCAATCGTAATAACCCTTGTCGTCTTGCGGGCTATTGGGAAAGGCAGCCGAACATTTCTGCTCTTCAGCCGGTGGAACCGCACTGTAGTCGTTGGCCCCGCGAGGGTCCGGCGCGGCGGGCGTTCCAGCTGAAGGATCTGGAGCTACCGGTGCAACCGGCGCGTTGCCAACAGCCTTCAGCGCTGCATCCTGGCAATCGTAATAGCCTTTGTCGTCCTGCGGGCTGTTCGGAAAGGCACTCGAACATTTCTGCTCTTCAGCCGGCGGAACCGCACTGTAGTCGTTGGACCCGCGAGGATCCGGCGCGGCAGGCGTTCCAGCTGAAGGGTCTGGAGCTACCGGTGCAACCGGCGCGTTGCCAACAGCCTTCAGCGCTGCATCCTGGCAATCGTAATAACCCTTGTCGTCCTGAGGGCTGTTCGGAAACGCACTCGAACATTTCTGCTCTTCGGCCGGCGGAACCGCACTGTAGTCGTTGGACCCGCGAGGATCCGGCGCGGCGGGCGTTCCAGCTGAAGGGTCCGGAGCTACCGGTGTAACCGGCGCGGTGCCAACGGCTTTCAAGGCCGCATCCTGGCAATTGTAATAACCCTTGTCGTCCTGCGGGCTGTTCGGAAACGCACTCGAACATTTCTGCTCTTCGGCCGGCGGAACCGCACTGTAGTCGTTGGCCCCGCGAGGGTCCGGCGCGGCGGGCGTTCCGGCTGAAGGGTCCGGAGCTACCGGTGCAACCGGCGCGGTGCCAACGGCTTTCAAGGCCGCATCCTGGCAATCGTAATAACCCTTGTCGTCCTGCGGGCTGTTCGGAAACGCACTCGAACATTTCTGCTCTTCGGCCGGCGGAACCGCACTGTAGTCGTTGGCCCCGCGCGGATCTGGCGCACCAGGCGTACCCGGTGCAACTGGCGTTGCTGGAGTACCGGTTCCGACAGCTGTCAGCGCCGTATCCATGCAGTCATAGTAGCCCTTGTCGTCCTTCGGACTGTCCGGAAAACTGGTCTGGCAAGACTGCTGTGGAGCAGTCGGAACCAGCGAGTAGTCCTTCGAACTGCGTGAGTCTGGCGCGGCAGGCGTACCCGGTGCAACAGGCGTTGCTGGAGTGCCGCTTCCGACAGCTGTCAGAGCAGCATCCATGCAGTCATAGTAGCCCTTGTCGTCCTTCGGACTGTCAGGAAAGTTCGTCTGGCAAGACTGCTGCGGAGCAGTCGGAACCAGCGAGTAGTCCTTCGAACCGCGCGGATCTGGCGCGGCAGGCGTACCCGGTGCAACAGGAGTGCCGCTTCCGACAGCGGTCAGAGCAGCATCCATGCAGTCATAGTAGCCCTTGTCGTCCTTCGGACTGTCAGGGAAGTTCGTCTGGCAGGACTGCTGTGGAGCAGTCGGAACCAGCGAGTAGTCCTTCGAACCGCGCGGATCTGGCGCGGCAGGCGTACCCGGTGCAACAGGCGTTGCTGGAGTACCGGTTCCGACAGCTGTCAGCGCAGCATCCATGCAGTCATAGTAGCCCTTGTCGTCCTTCGGGCTGTCCGGGAAGCTGGTTTGGCAGGACTGCTGTGGAGCAGTCGGAACCAGGGTGTAGTCCTTCGAACTGCGCGGATCTGGTGCGGCAGGTGTACCCGGTGCAACCGGAGTGCCCGGAGCAGCAGGCGTTGCTGGAGTACCGGTTCCGACAGCGGTCAGAGCAGCATCCATGCAGTCATAGTAATCCTTGTCATCCTTCGGGCTGTCTGGAAAACTGGTCTGGCAAGACTGCTGCGGAGCAGACGGAACCAGGGTGTAGTCCTTCGAACTGCGTGGATCAGGAGCTACAGGCGTACCCGGTGCAACTGGCGTTGCTGGGGTGCCGGTTCCGACTGCTGTCAGCGCCGCATCCATGCAGTCATAGTAGCCCTTGTCATCCTTCGGGCTGTCCGGAAAGCTGGTCTGGCAAGACTGCTGCGGCGCAGTCGGAACCAGGGTGTAGTCCTTCGAACTGCGCGGATCAGGAGCTACAGGCGTACCCGGTGCAACTGGCGTTGCTGGGGTGCCGGTTCCGACTGCTGTCAGCGCCGCATCCATGCAGTCATAGTAGCCCTTGTCATCCTTCGGGCTGTCCGGGAACTTGGTTTGGCAGGACTGCTGCGGAGCAGACGGAACCAGAGTGTAGTCCTTCGAACTGCGTGGATCTGAAGCGGTAGGCGCAGTCGGTGCAACAGGAGGCATGCTCAAGATAACCGCCAGCGCTGCATCCTTGCAGTCATAATAGCCTTTGTCGTCCTTCGGGCTGTCGGGAAACGCGACTGCACATTTCTGGTCTTCGGCTGTGGGGACCGCACTATAGTCCTTGTTCAAGCGAGGATCCGGCGTGACAGGGGCGGTGTGTCCTACCGCTGCCAAGGCTGCATCCTGGCAGTCATAATAGCCCTTGTCGTCCTTCGGACTGACCGGATAAGCATTTGAACATTTCTGTTCTTCAACTGCGGGAACCGCACTGTAGTCCTTTGAACTGCGCGGATCAGGCACCGCCGGGGCGGTAGGAACAGGTGCCACTGGTGCACCGCCGACAGACAGGAGGCCCTGGTCGGCACAGTCCCAGAAGGCTTTCTCGTTGTTGAACTTCGGCGATTTGGGGTCATTGTTCGCGGATTCGCATTTCGACCACTCACGAGTCGGAACACTGCTGTAATCCTTGACCGATCTTATCCTGTCCTGAGGCTTGAGCGTCCAGTCCGGGGCTGCCGGGGTATTGCCATTGCCAGCAGTTTTCGCTGCCGCAAGGAAGACGTCCATACAGTCGAAATAGCCCTTATCGTCCTTGGGGCTGCCAGGGTATTTGGTCCCACATATCTGCTGCTCAGCGGAAGGAACGAGGCGGTAATCCTTGTTGGTGCGCTTATCGGGTAGGGCAGCGGGATTTTTTCCGCTGTTGCCGCCGGTGCCGGCTGTCAGCTTGAGGCCTTCATCGGCACAGTCCCAAAACGCTCTCTCATTGTTGAAATCCTTTGACTTCGGATTGCTGTTCGCAGCTTCGCAGATCCTCCAATAGGTATTCGGAAGACTGCTGTAGTCCTTGGATCGCCGCGCATCCTGCGGGTCAAGTGCCCAATCAGGCGCTGCTGAACCCGGGCCCTTATTCTTGCCGCCACGGGGATTTTTGGGTGGTGCCACGCACATTGGCATCATGATTCCGGCCTGTTTGACATAGGTATTCTGGCGACTTCTGAAGCCCAAAACCTCGCCGTCTTTAACATTGAGCCGGAATGCCTTGAGACCACCTACGCGCGGAATCAAACGGGAATTGACCCAGTCCGGGTTCAGACTGATGGTCGGACCACAGAACTCGGTCCATGTCAGAGACCGGGTCTTTTCATTGTACTGGATGTTGCCGGATTCGACGTTTGCGCCCGAATAGGTTCCAACCACAAGCTTGCTGTTGGATGCGCCCGCCGCGTAGGACGGCTTGTATTTGTTTTCTTCCTCGTCGACCGTCACAACCAGTTCGTAAGAGGTCTGGCCGCCGGTGGAGCCAATTGCAATCAGATAGTTGCCGTTCTCCGGCAATTCACCGTCGAAATAGGTGGCATAGTCACCATCGTTCGCGCCGGGCAAGGTCCGGCCGCCTTCGACCGCCTTGTTGACGTAGATATTGAAGATCGCGTTCTTGCTCTGCGACCAGGACTCAACCCGGAGCCTCTGGCCTCTTTTTCCGCGAAGCGTGTAGATCGCCAATTGGCCATCATTCAGGTCACGGAAGAACGAAACCGGACCATCGCCAGGCCTGACTTGAATGTTTTCGCTGAACAGATTCTGGCCGTTGGAAGAATTGTTCTTATTGTTGTTGCTGTCGATTATCTGGCCAAACAGGTTCAGAATGCCAACAACCACGTCAGCGCCATTCGACTGACCATTCTTGATGCCCGATCCCTGATTTCCACTGACCTGTGGATTGAATCTCGGTTTTGTTGGTCTGTCGGAGGGGCAGGCACCACGGGTGCCGGCAATCGGCTTGGTCTTCGAGCAAATCAGCTTGCCCCACTGATACCCCTTGCGCCCATTTGCGAACTCAATGGAAAACCAGGGATAGTTGGCAAGCATCACACCAGTGCGCGCCAGCAATTTGACCGGCTGCATATTGCTTGTCTTGGCAACAATAGCGCTGTTGATCGTCGGTTTGCTGCGGACATTTCCCTGGAACGATCGTGCAGACAAAGGAAAGCCTTTGCTCGATCCCGGCCGCTGTGGCCTGTTGGGACGCTGAATGACCTGAGGCGGACGGCCCGTATTTGTCGAGGATGGACGACCTGGGCGACTGATATTGCCGGGCTTGCCATTGTTCGTCGACGATGGACGCTGCGGCCTGGATGAGGGCCTTGTCGGCCCTGCTGCAACAGAGAGCCCGTGCGGGAGGTAATCGGCAAAGACAAACACCGCACCTTTCTCACCGATGTACTGACCAACGGAAACCACCAGTTCGTCTTTGACGAATGCGATCGCCTTGGGTTCATAGTCACCGGAATTGGCATGAATGGTTCGGAGCAGGGACAGGTCGCGGGGCGACAGGACCCAGATTGTGCCTTCATCGCCGACAGCGACAACCTTGGTGTCATCGGCTGCGATTTCGGCAACCCGCTCAGCCGGGGAAAACCGCCTGACCTCCTTGCGGGTCTGCGCGTCAATCATCACGATGCTTCCGTCAGCATTTGAATTTGCTGTGCTGCCACCAGCGAAAACAGATTTGCTGTTGGATGCCATAGCCCAGACTTCGATGCCCGGCAGTTTGACTTTGGATACTTTCATGTCGGATGTGCGGACGACAGAAACCGTTGATCCCCGTGCATGGCCCACCCAGATTTCGGAGCCGAACGCCGTGATGGCTTGTCCCCATTCGCCCAGATTGCTCGACGCCTTCTGCTTTCCGGTGCGCGCGTCGATACGCGTCAAACGGCTTTCGTTGGAACTGCAATTCGGTTCGCCCAGAACAAAAAGATCCTCTCCGGAAGCCAGCATGGCGGTGGGACAATCCTTGAGGTTGGCAAGGCGGGTCTTTTTGCTGCGCTCGTCATGCTTGAGGATCACCTTGTCGGTGGCGACCAGCGTAAATACATCCTTGCCAATCGAGGTAATCGCAATCGGAAGGCGGCCTACCTTCAACCGCTCGAGAAGCTTGCCAGTGCGGTAATCGACGCGCGCAATGGTTCTCTGACCGCTTTCTGACACCCAGAGGTTCGAGCCGTCATGCACGATGCCTTCAACCCATTTTCCGAGCTGGATGATCCTGGGTGCGAGCGTGACGTCATCGGCACCGCCAGCCGCGCCGGGGCGTTTCGGCCCCCGGGTGTTCTGGTTTCGCCCTGCAGTTGGCGTACCGCCACAATCGGCGTTGCCGGAAGCTTCACCGGCGCGAAAGCCGCATTCAAGGATCATTCCGCGGATATCGTCGGCGTCCGGTTCACGTGCCGAATTGGGGAGCCGCGAGGCGGCTGTCTTGCAATCGTCTTCCCCACGCTTGAGCCGGCTGTCCATGCTCATGCTTGCCGGCAACGTACCCGCCACAAGTTCCAGACAGACAATATATCTGAGCACGGAATCGTTTCGGGAATTGGTGACATACTGGGCATCTTTGGTGCCGTAAGCCTGGGCAAATGCGCTGAGAGGAAACGATGAAAGACACAGCGTCAGGACAATCCAAGACATCAATGCACGAAAAGAAAACATACCCGGCCATCCCCCAATAAATTCAAAATACGACTGTTTTATCTATATTTATCGCAATTCAATCCCTTCAAGACTAAGGTGAAATGCATTCCTGTAAAGCATTATTTGGCCGATTCATGAATTAGCAACCATACAGGTACGGACCTTCGTAAAAATTACCGATGGTTGCGATTGCATTTTGCTACCAAATGTATTTGGCAATATCACTCAATCGAACGATTATATTGAAAAGAAGCCGGCCTCCCCTTCATTTTAATCTGTTCATCGACGATTCAGAGTGTAGGTTTCAAATTGAACGACAGATGAAAAGATACAAAACGGTCGATAAAATCGAGATTTGACCGGATGAAAGGACTGACCATGTCAAACCGCCTCTGGCCTGTGTGGACGATTTTATTGCTGCTCGGATTTGCCGGACAGTCTCAGGCCAGCAATTGCTCGGTTGATGACTACGATCACAACGGTTCGATCATGCAAGTGGAAATGTGCGGCGATGACTTGTACATTTCCTACTCCAGGCCAAAAGCTTCATTGCGAAAAATAGGCATTCGCGTTGGAACCACATTGTTCGAAGGTACTATTTCCAGGATTGGTGCGGTGTCTGGCACGGCACGCCGTTTCAGCGCCCAATGCGGCGCAATTGATTACAGTGTCGAAGGCGCCATCCGCCCCAATTCGATTCTGCTCGAAGGTCAGGCCCCGGTTCGTAACAGGCGATGCGAGGTTACAAGGTACCGCTATGACGAACTGCTGTTCAGCCTCGACAGCTACACCGACAAAGCTGCCAACGAAGAATGGTACGCGGTAGCCGGCGCTTTCAGCAGCCGCAAGAACGCCAATAATCGGGCTCGGAATCTGTCGCGCCAATGGCAGGTGATGAACTCGAGGAACTGTCCGAATTTTACGCCCGGCTATTGGGTCGTTGTGGCTGGTCCGATGCCGGAGCGCGATGCGCGCAGGGCAACGGCCGAAGGGCGTCAATACGATGCCTATGCGAAGAGTTGCTATTGAAAGAACCACTGCTATCTGCGGCAACCGGCGCTTGGAACCGCGCGTTTCGCCCGCGCAAGAGGGACTGATTTACAGCCCAAGCCGATCCCGCAGTCTGTACATTGCTACGGACGGGCCGAGAAACCACGGATTTCCGGTGTAGAACGGCCGGGTCTGAAACGGGATCGTGCTGAAGGCGCCGAGGTCTTTGTCAATGCCCGCCGCAGCCAACCCGATCCTTGATCCGAGATAACCCGCCATGCCGACGCCGGAGCCGCAATAGCCCATGGCATAGAAAAGATTGTTGTCCTCGCCGCAATGCATCAGCGTGTCGAAGGTAAACGCCACGATGCCGGCCCAGGAGTGGCTGATGCGGGTTTGCGCCAGTTCCGGAAACAACCTGACCAGTTCGGCAAGCAGCTTCGGGCCGCTCTTGCGCGGATCGGTTTCCTGCAGAGACACACGGCCGCCAAACAATATCCGTTTCCGGTCCGGCGATGGCCGGTAATAGTAGACGAGCTTTCTGGTGTCGGAGAGAACGCGATTGGTCGGAAACAGCCTGTCCATCACCGCCGCAGGAATTTCCTCGGTGGCAATGACATAGGATCCGATCGGGATTACCCGGCGTTGCTGCCAGGGCGTTAGCGACCCGGTGTAGCCATTTGTCGCGATGATCACCTTGTTGGCGCGAATGCGACCCTTGCTCGTTGCAACATCGAACCCTTGCGAGGTGCGTTCGAGAGTCTCCACACGGCACTGACTGATGATGTTTGCGCCCGCGGAGCGAGCAACTCCCAAAAGCCCTGAATGGTATTTGCCGGGATCGATGCTGGCATGTCGCGGAAAAACAATTCCACCGTGATATGCATCCGTACCTAGTTCGCTGTGTTGATTACCACGCGAAACCATGAATGCGCCTGTTTCAAAGCCGGGATGGCGGATTTCGTAGTCGCGCGCCAGCTTGTTGTATTGTCCGGCTGTGTGCGCGCCATGAAACCTGCCAACGACCCCGAAATCGCATTCGATTTTTTCCTGACCGACGAAACGCGCGACGTGATCGAGCGAAGCCTGGCCTTCCTTCAGAATGCTGATCGCACGCTCTTCCCCATAGCGCCGCGTGAGCGTGGAAAAGGAAGGCTTTACACTGGTGGAAATCTGTCCGCCATTGCGGGTGCTGCATCCGAAGCCAGCTGGCTCGGCATCGACCACGACCGTATCCAGCCCTGCGCGCGCGGTCTGCACCGCTGCATGCAGGCCGGTATAACCTGATCCGATGATCACCACATCGGCGTTGACAGGCAATTTTGCCGTTTCATCGGCCTGGCGTGGGCTTGCATCCCACCAGTAAGGCGCGGGCTTGAAGTCTAAGCTAAAACAATCGCTTGAATTTGCCATCTTATGTTCCCGCGTGGTCGGAGAGGATCATGTCTGCCCCTTTTTCCGCCACCATGATTGTCGGCGCATTGGTGTTTCCTGATGTCACCGTCGGAAAAACAGACGCGTCGATGACCCGCAGATGTGTCAGACCGTGAACCTGAAGCCGTGCATTTACCACGCTGCCGGTCTCGTCCTCGCCCATGCGGCAGGTGCTGACCGGGTGGAAGACGGTGCCTGCCCGCGCGCGGATATCTGCAATCATCTCCTCGTCAGTTTCCACCTGACGTCCGGGACGGATTTCCTCCTCGAGAATTCCGGCAAAGGCAGGCGCCTGAGCCAGTTTGCGCAGAAACCGGGCGCCTTCCAGTTGCTCTGCAACATCATGATTGGTCGACAGATAATTCGGATGGATCGCAGGCGTATCCAAAGGGTCGGACGATCGAAGTTCCAGGTGCCCGCGGCTGGTCGGCCGGGTTGGCTGGGTTCCCATAATGACCCCCGAGAACGGGTCGGGGCTCATCAGTAGCCGCTTGCCCGGCGGCGCTTTGGTATAACTGACCGGCGAGAAATAGAGCTGCATGTTCGGCCGTTCCAGCTCGGGCCGGGTCCGTATAAAGCCACCCGCTTGATTAACCCCGAGCGAAAGCGGTCCCCTGCGCCGAAGAACATAGTTGATGCCGTGTCGCAATTTTCCGAGCAACGGCCTCAGCTCATCATTCAGCGTACGGACCTTGGCCTTGTAGGTATGGTCGATACACAGATGATCCTGCAGGTGCCGGCCGACATTCGGTTGCTGGCGCACGACATCAATGCCATGCCGCTTGAGCACATCGGCGGGACCGACGCCGGACAGCATCAGCAATTGCGGCGAATTCACCGACCCGCTCGAAACGATAACTTCGCGGCCAGCCAAAACCTGCTCGAGCTTTCCGTTGCGGACATATTCGACACCCTTGGCGCGCGTTCCGTCAAACAGAATCCGGGTCGCGTGAGCGCGCGAGATGACAGTCAGGTTGGGGCGCCGTCTTGCCGGATGCAGATAGGCGCGGGCCGCCGACATCCGGAAGCCGCCCTTGGCGGTGTTCTGGTACAGACCTATGCCTTCATTGGTGGCGGCATTGAAATCCGGATTGTAGGTCAGGCCGCATTCTTCTCCGGCACGGATAAAATTCTGACAGGTCGGATGCAGGTCCTGGTCCATGGTCGAGACATGCAACGGCCCACCGCCGCCACGCCACTCGGTTGCGCCCTGATCGCTGGTTTCGCTCTTCCTGAAAAAGGGCAGCACATCGTTCCACCCCCAGCCGGGATTGCCCATAGCAGCCCAGTCATCAAAATCACCCTGATGCCCACGGATATAGACCATGGCGTTGATCGAGGAAGAGCCGCCGATCACCTTGCCGCGCGGCCAGTAGCTGACACGGTTGTCGGTGCCCGGATCAGGCTCGGACCTGTACATCCAGTTGATACGCTTGTCGTAAAACGCCATGCCATAGCCGATCGGCATCCAGATCTTGTAGTTCCTGTCATGGCCACCGGCTTCGAGCAGCAGCACGGAATACTTGCCGTTCTCGGACAGCCGGTTGGCCAGCACACAACCAGCCGAACCTGCGCCAACAATCACAAAGTCATAAGTCTGCACGGGAAGCGCCACTCTTTGGTTCGGGGACTCCGGTATGGGGATTCAGGTTTGGGGTTTGTCGCGTTGCACCAGGATGGAAACCACGGCGAGAAGCGCCGAGCCGACCATCAGGAAGAACGAGACTGCATTGAGCACCGGTGTTGAGCCGACCTTGACCATCCGGTCATACATGGTGATCGTCAGCGGCGCTTCAGATCCCACCAGAAACAACGTGGTGTTGAAGTTTTCAAATGACACCAGAAACGCCACGATGCTGGCAGCGGCCATCGCCGGAAACAGGAATGGCAAAGTGATCGTCCGCAACACCCGCACCCGGCTGGCGCCAAGATTGAATGCGGCCTCTTCCATCGATTCATCGAATTTCTTCAATCGGGCGATAATCACCAGCGAGGTGATTGTGGTGATGAAGGAGAACTGCCCAAGCACCACCAGGATAATTCCAGGACGCAGGAAATCCAGATCGAGCGAGAACGCTTCTTCGGCCCCGTTGGCGATGTTGCTGGCGAGCAGCAGGATCGAGATACCCAGAATGACGCCGGGAATGACCAGCGGCAACACCATCATGATGTAGAAGAAATCCTTCGCCGGGAACTTGCAGCGCACGAACAGGAAAGCATTGCAGGTGCCGACAAACACCGAAAGCAACGACACAAAACTTGCAATGACGAAGGAATAATAGAGCCCGCGCAGCAGTCTCCGGTCATGAAACATTCCGAGCTTTGGTTCGGTGTCGTTGAAGAACCAGTCAAGCGTGAACCCCTGCCAAGGCAGCGAGGGAAAGACGGAATCATTGAAGGCAAACATGCCGGCGGCAACCAAGGGTGCCGCCAGAAACACGAAGAACGCTGCCACATAAAGCCGGTAGCTGGTCAAGAACGCGGTGTTGGGTTTGATCGCCATCAGCTTCTCGCCACTGTGCTGTTCAGGGTCTGACCCGATAGTTTCAGGCCGCCCCAAACCACCAGCGATGTGAACGCCAGCAGCAGGAAGCCAAATGCCGCACCGGATTCCCAATTGTAGCGGGTAATGAACTGGTCATAGATCTGCTCGGTGAACCAGCTTGAGTTCTTGCCGCCCAGCAGGATAGGCGTCAGATAGCTGCCGGCAGTCAGCATGAACACGACGATGCATCCCGACACGATGCCAGGCATGGCGTAGGGGATGATGATCCGGCGCAGCACGGTCGGGCCATTGCCGCCGAGATTGTAGCCAGCTTCGATCATTGCATTGTCCATGCCGTCCAGCGTCGAGACCAGCGGCACGATCATGAACAGGATCACTGTGTAAACCAGACCGACGATGACAGTGGCATCATTGTACAAGAACTCGATCGGCGTGCTGATCAGCCCGGCCCATTGAAGGCTGCTGGAGACGATTCCGGTTTCCCTGAGCAGCAGGATCCAGCCGAAAGCCCTGATCAGGTCGCTGACCCACAGCGGGATCAGGCACATCAGGAACAACGCGCCACGGGTGCGATTACCGGCAATCTTGGCAATGTAATAGGCGATCGGAAACCCGAGCACCAATGCCAGCGCGGTCACCAATAGCGACATCGAGCCGGTGCGGATAAGGGTGTTCCAGTAGATCGGCTCGGTGAAGAAATTGATGTAATTGTCCAGCCCGAATTCATAGACCCGCGGCGCGACCTTCTCGCGAAGTGAAATGTAGAACATGCCCAGATGCGGCAGTATGATCAGCAACGCGATCCACAGCGCGAACGGCGCAAACAGGAGTATGAGCGACAGCCGTTTGATGTCTTTTTGCATCATCGGATCATCCTCAAACCGTAAAGCTCATGGTCTGTTCGGCCGACCATGAAAGCGTGACGTGATCTTTTGGCTTCAAATCCTGTGTTCCGCCGGTCAGCACAACATCAGCCTCAATAAGCTCTCCCGCCTGATCGCGAACGAGAACCCGGCTGTTGGCACCATTGAACAGGATGCTGTCGATTTTGCCTTCAATCACATTCTGGTTCGCACCGGTGGTATCGGCTTTCCCGGCAGATCTTTCCGCCTTGATGAATTCCGGGCGGACAAAGGCATTGACCGCATCGCCAACACTTGCAGCACCGCCGCCGCGCACGGATCCGCGCATGGTCAGTCCGGCCTCTGTTTCAACTTCGACAGTGCCGCCTTCGACGCGCGACACACGGCCCGACCATCGATTTGTGTCTCCGACAAATCCGGCGACAAAGGCCGCCGAAGGCTTGTGGTAAAGTTCTTGCGGCGTACCGATCTGAACGAATTTGCCTTCATTCATGATCGCCACATGGTCGGACATGACCAGCGCTTCGGACTGGTCATGGGTGATGTACACAAAGGTCGTATCGAACTGATGCTGCAACAGTTTGAGTTCGATCTTCATCGCCTCACGCAGTTTCAGATCCAGAGCGCCAAGGGGTTCATCAAGCAACAGCACATCGGGGTCGAGCACCATGCAGCGGGCAATGGCGATGCGCTGCTTCTGGCCGCCGGAAAGCTGGGTGATCTCGCGATTGGCCACATCGGGTAGTGAAATGCGCTCGAGAACATCATGCACCTTGGTGCGGATCTCCTCTTTCGAGGCACCGGCACAGCGCAGGCCATAGGCAATGTTCTCATAGACATTCATCATCGGGAACAAGGCCAGATGCTGGAACACCATCTTCACATTGCGCCGGTTCGGCGGTGTGTCGACAACGGATTTCCCCTTGATCCGGATATCGCCAGATGTCGGTTGCTCAAACCCGGCGATCATCCGCATCAGCGTTGTCTTGCCGCATCCCGATGGGCCGAGAATGGAAAAGAACGAACCCTTGGGGATCTCGAAAGAGACATCATCAACGGCCCGGACGGACCCGAAGTGTTTTTTGATCTGGATACATTCCAGATCGTACTCGGCGTTTGCCAGATCGTTCCCGGTGTTTGATTGCATCGAGTGCCCAGTGCGTTGTCGTCATCAGTCATTGAAGGTCTGATGCGGCTGCGCAAAAAGGGATTGCGCAGCCGCATCATGTTACGAAAAAGGATCGTAGTGCCGGGCTTATTCGGAGCCGGTGGCAGCCTTGATCTTTTCCAGCGTCTTGCCTTCCATATCCTCAACACCGGCGGGGATGTTGGCGAAGAACTTCAAATTGTTGATGTCTTCGTCGGTAAAGGAGGCATTGACGGCAGCCTTCTTGTCATCAGGCAACAGGTCCTTGCCGCCATTCACGGCTGCAATGGCGCCGGTGCTGGCCGACATGATCTTCACGTTCTCAGGCTCAAGCACAAAGTTGATCCACTTGTAGGCGGCATCATCAGCTTCGCCCTTGCGCGGCAATGCGAAAGTGTCGATCCAGGCAAGCGCGCCGGTCTTCGGTGGCACGAACACGATGTCCTTGTTTTCGCCATAGAGCTTGTAGGCGGTCGAGTCCCAGGTTTCCGAAGCCACGATTTCGCCTGACATCATCATCGCCGAAAGGTCGTCGCCGCCCTTCCAGTAGGCCTTGAGGTTGTCCTTGCACGAGATCAGCTTGTCGGCGACCTTGTCCAGAATGGTCTGGTACTTGTCGAGGTCGGCATAGGCTGCAAACGGGTCTTCGCCCATGTCGAACGCCATCCCGAGCAGGATGGTGCGCTTCAGGCGCATCGAGGTCTTGCCCTTGTACTGCGGATCGCAAAGGTCGCCCCATGCCTTGACGTCAGGCGCCAATGCCTTGTTGGCCATCAGGCCCGATGTGCCCCACTGGTGCGGCACGGCATAGACTTCGCCATCGATCGTGGTGTTGGCTTTCACGCCTTCAAGCAGCTTGGTCTGCATGGCCTCGGTGTTGATCTTGGAAAGATCCATCGGCTTGTATATGTTGTATTCCTGCTGAACCGCATAAATGCGGTCATGGCTCGGCTGAGCCAGGTCAAAACCGGCGCCGCCGGTAGCGCGAAGCTTGGCGATCATTTCCTCATTGTTGGAGAAAGTCACCTCGACAGTGATGTCGGGATTTTGCGCTTCAAACTTCTTTACCAGCTCGTCAGGAGCATAAGAGCCCCATGTCAAAAGGCGCAAGGTCTCTGCCTGCGCCGGCACGGCTGCCATAACTGTTGTCGCCAATAGCCCGGCCATTGCTAATTTCATGATCATTTTCAACTCCCTTTGAACCCTCTGAATACCAGCGCATTATTGTTTATAATTCGCGCAGATAGCAAGAAGCGTAATCCCTCATTGGACTGCACCGCATATCCATTCTAGATATTTTTCCATACCAATTTATGACAATCAGCCGCTTATCCGCGGGGCAACGCACTTCAGCGAAATTGCGGCAAAATTAACACGTCGGAAATGGCTGTTTCCAACGCAGCCTCATCGACAAATCAGCCCTTCAGGCAAACAAATGCGCCATGACATCCATACCGTGCCGGATTTCGCTCTCGCTGGCCGCTCCGTAACCGATCACCACACCCTTGCGGTCGATCGGAGTGAGGCAGTAGCGGCTGATGCCCGACAGGGTGAGGCCTGCCGCATGGGCAGCCGCAACGAAGTCGTCCTCGCTTCGCCCCGGTTCCTTGAAGTAGCCGACCGTGTGAAAGCCGGCTGACGCCCTTTGGACATGCATGTGCGGCTCAAGCTGCCGTGCATGCTCATGCAGAATCTCGTGACGCCGTTTGTAGTGCTGACGCATGGTTCTGATATGCGTTGCAAAATGGCCTTCATCGATGAAATCGGCAACGATGGCCTGCGGCCAGGTCGGAACCCCGCTCAGGGCAGACGAAAAAATGCTCGACATGGATTCAACCATGCTGACCGGCGCCACAATGAATCCAAGCCGCAGCGAGGGAAACAGCGTTTTGGAGAACGTGCCGACATAGATCACCCGGCCATTTGTATCGATGCTCTTCAACGTCGGAAGCGGCTGATCACCGAAATAGAAGTCGCCGTCATAGTCATCCTCGACGATTAAGGCATCAGCCCGATCGGCGGCATCCAGAAGCGCCAGTCGCCGCGACAGGCTCAAGACCTTGCTCAGCGGCTGCTGATGTGAGGGCGTGACAAAGGCCAGCCTGAAGTCCGGCGCCTTGGCGAGCCCATCCTCGACAACAATGCCCTCATCATCCACAGCTACCGGAACAAGTTCGGCTCCCTGCGAGATGAACGCATTGCGCGCGCCAATGGCGCCAGGATTCTCGAACCAGACCTTTTCTCCCCGATCAAGCAGCATGCCGCCGATCAGCGAAAACGCCTGCTGTGCCCCGCCAACGACAAAAATCTGTTCCGGGTCGCACTGAATCCCCCGGCTGGCATTGAGATGTGTGGAAATGGCGGCGCGCAGCCGCGGCAATCCATAGGGATTGCCATAGCCCATCACCGCGTCCCGGTCCGACCTGAGATGCCGCGCTGAAAGCCGCGCCCATTGCGCCATCGGAAACGATGCCAGTGCCGGAAGGGCTGTGACAAAGGCCTGCGATTTGTGCGGCAACCGCCGCCGCTCTGCAAACAATTGCTGGGCCTGGATGGTTGAAGGCGAAAGCCTTGGCTGCCTCTCCACATCTGCACCGGCGGCATGAAGCTTGACCGGTGCCCGTCCGGTCATCGTGTGACTGACGAAAGTGCCCGCGCCGATGCGCGATTCCAGAAGCCCCTCGGAAATCAGCCGACTGACCGCATCGAGCGCTGTTGTGCGCGACACACCGACTTCGCTCGCCAGTGTCCGCGTCGCCGGCAGGCGCTCGCCGCCGTTCAAGCCGCCAGACAGGATGATGTCGCGCAATCCCATATAGAGCTGGACGCTTATTTTGCGGTCCTGCGACCTGTCGATGCGAATCGAGGAGAGAATGGCTCCGGCTTTGGTTTTCATCGATGGCGTCTCGATACAGCTAAATTGGTCTGGAAGCTTTGCGAGATTGGACCTTATCGTAAGTCCAATCGACCCGCTACGGTTTGTCAAAACGTCGGCACAGGTTTACAGAACATGAAAATCGCTCACATCGAAACGTTCACCAACGAGTTCGTCTGCTTTGTCAAAGTCACCACCGATACAGGCGACATTGGCTGGGGTCAGGTTGCCCCCTATTATGCTGACATTACAGCCCAGATCGTCCATCGGCAGGTCGCGCCCTATGCATTGGGTCAGTCAGCCCTCGACATCGACTACCTTGTCGATCTGATCCCAGAGAAAGAGCACAAGTTTCCCGGCTCCTATTTGAAGCGCGCTCTCGGCGGCCTCGATACCGCTCTTTGGGATCTGCGTGGCCGCCTCGAAGGCAAGCCGGTCTGTGAACTCATCGGCGGGACACCCGGCACAGTTCGCGCTTATGGATCTTCGATGAAACGCGACATCACGCCCAAAGATGAAGCCACACGACTAAGCAGCCTTCGTGACAAGTTCGGCTTTGATGCCTTCAAGTTCCGGATCGGCGCCGAATGCGGACGCGGCAAGGACGAATGGCCCGGCCGTACCGAGGAAATCGTACCGACCATGCGCAAGGCCATGGATGACAACGTCGCACTGCTGGTCGACGCCAACTCATGTTATTCGCCGGCTCAGGCCATCGAAATCGGCAAACTGCTCAAGGACAACGGCATCAGCCATTTCGAAGAACCCTGCCCCTATTGGGAATACGAACAGACCAAGCAGGTGACCGAGGCGCTGTCGATTGATGTCACGGGTGGCGAACAGGATTGCGAACTGCCGAACTGGCGCTGGATGATCGACATGAAGGCGGTCGACATCGTTCAGCCCGACATCTGCTATCTCGGCGGCCTGACCCGCACATTGCGTGTCGCCGACATGGCGCACAAGGCTGGCCTGCCCTGCACGCCGCATTGCGCCAACTGGTCAATGGTGACGCTGTTCACCATGCACATGCTGCGCGCGATCCCAAATGCGGGAAAGTATCTCGAGTTTTCCATAGAGGGCGAGGATTACTATCCCTGGCAGGACGGGCTGTTCGTTGAATCGCCCTATGCGATTGTCGATGGCAAGGCGACCGTCACCAACGCACCTGGTTGGGGCGCGGAAGTCAGCCCCGCCTGGCTGGAGCAATCCAGACATCAGATCAGCAGCTTCACCGGCTAAATGTTTGCCGGTTGCATGGTGTGGACATTTTGGAATGGGCGGTGTCGAATAGCCCGACCAACTCATCCACAGCCAGAGAGACATCATGCAGCAGCGTCAATTGGGACAAGCCGGTCCGCGGATTTCGGCCATCGGCCTCGGCTGCTGGAATTTTGCGGGTCCCTACGGCCCGACATCAGAGAAAGAAAGCCATGAAACCCTGGCTGCCGCCAGAGATTTAGGAATAGACCTGCTCGACACCGCCAATGTTTATGGCATGGGCGTGTCGGAAAAAATCATCGGCAGTTACCTGCGCGACCATCCGGGCCATTTCAGGATTGCCACCAAAGCCGGCATCCGCCGTGATCCGGCCACCGGCGACCGCTGGTTCGACAATTCCGCCGACCATTTGCGCAGCGAGCTCGAAGCTTCGCTGACCCGTCTCGGCGTCGAGCATGTCGATCTGTTCTATGTCCATCGCCGCGAGGCCGACCGGCCGATCGAAGAAGTTGTCGAAACGCTTCTGCGGTTCCAGCAGGAAGGCAAGATCGGTGGCTTCGGCTTTTCGGAAATTTCACCGGCCTCACTCAGGCTGGCACACGCGGTCTCGCCGGTGGCAGCGGTGCAGAGCGAATATTCACTGTGGACCAGACAGCCCGACCTGGGAATGGTTCAGGCTTGCAAAGAACTCGAGGTTGCCTTCGTGGCATTTTGCCCGCTGGGACGCGGCATCTTTGCAGTCAAGGCACCGGAGCCTGCGACATTCGGCAACCAGGATTTTCGGAAATCCAATCCGCGATTCCTCGAGCCCAACCTGTCCCGCAACCTTGCCGCTATCGCCCCTTTCAAGGATTATGCCCGCGACATCGGCGCTACGCCGGCTTCCCTGGCCATTGCCTGGGTGCTTGCGCGCGGACCGCATGTGATTCCCATTCCCGGAACTCGCTCCGCCGACCACCTGACGGACTGCGTAAATGGTGCCGCGCTGGAAATCACTTCGGCAAATCTCTCCGAAATTGACCGTATTCTTCCTGCAGGTTTTGCCCATGGCAACCGTTATTCCGCAGCCCAGATAAGCGGTGTCGAGTCCTACTGCTGAGCACGCAGATAAGCCTCTGAACAAATAGATCTGCATTCCGCCCGCGCTTCCGGATTTGCGCTGTGCCGTGCGCACCGCAAACCTACGCAGCACGCGGCGGAATCAGAAATATCGACCGACCATCTTGCCTTGAAACAGAATAGTGCTAAAAATTTGGTCATGGCGAATTTTTATGCAAATTCATACGAAACCATAGCCGCGGACCCGAAGCGATTTCCCAAAAGATTGCGCGACGGGCTTCAGATGCTGCTTCTGTCCATCTACCCTGAGCATGATCAGGCGGCATTGCTGGATCAGACCCTGAGCGCATTCTGGCCAGACGGCGAGCAGCCGAAACGACGTGGTCGTGTCCCGGGCAATGCACTGTGGAATGAAAAAGACAGCTATGTGATCACCTATGGCAATAGCTTCGTCAATGGCGAGCACAAGCCGCTGGATTTGTTGTTTGATTTTCTGGACGGCCATCTGAAGGATATCACCACCGGCGTGCATATCCTGCCGTTCTTTCCCTACACATCCGACGACGGCTTTGCGATCACCGATTACTATGCGGTCGACAGCGGGCTTGGTGCCTGGGAGGACATCGGCCGTATCGCCGGAAAATTCCGGCTGATGTCCGATCTGGTGATCAATCACTGCTCGAGCCTGAGCGGCTATTTCAGCGAATATCTGCTCGGCCACCCCCCTTACGACAAGTTCTTCTTTGAAGCGTCGCCGGACGATGACCTCTCCATGGTGGTCCGTCCCAGGGCGCATCCGCTTCTCAGGCAGGTCGAGACCGCCAACGGTACAAAACATGTCTGGTGCACCTTCAGCCATGACCAGGTTGATTTTAATTTTTCAAACCCGGAAGTGCTGTTTGAATTCCTGCGAATCCTGCGCTTTCATATCTCCAAAGGGGTCCAGACCTTGCGGCTGGATGCGATCGCGTTCCTGTGGAAGGAGCCTGGCAGCCCGTCCATCCACTTGCGGCAGACGCACGAAATCGTCCGACTGATCCGGTTGCTGGCAGATTACACCAGAGAACCGCTGGTTCTGCTCACCGAGACCAATGTCCCCAACACGGAAAATCTGAGCTATTTCGGCAATCGCAATGAAGCTCACATGATCTACAATTTTTCGCTGCCGCCGCTGCTGCTGCACGCTTTGCTTCACGGAACATCCAGACATCTCAATGCCTGGCAGATGACCATGCCACCTGCCCAGCTCGGCTGCACCTATTTCAATTTCACCGCCTCGCATGATGGCATTGGCATGCGCCCCGCCGAGGGTTTGCTGAGCGAGGAAGATATCGGCCGTGTGATTGAAACCGTGCAGAAATTCGGCGGTTTGCTGTCCATGCGCAAAATGCCCGATGGCGGCACCCGGCCCTATGAAATCAACATCGCGCTGTTTGATGCTCTGAAGGGAACCATTGCAGGCGTGGATGAGTGGAACGTCGAGCGGTTTTTGTGCAGCCAGATCATCGCCATGGGCCTGGAAGGCATACCCGGTTTCTATATCCATTCCTTGCTTGCGACGCAGAACGATCATGACGGAGTGGAAAAATCCGGCCACAACCGGGCCATCAACCGCCACCGCTGGCATTATCCGGACCTGCTGGAACAACTGGATGATCCCGCAAGCCACCATGCACGCGTTTTCAATGCACTGACCGGGGTGTTGGAAAAACGATCAAAACAGCCGGCGTTTCATCCCAACGCTACCCAATTCACCCTCCAACTGGGCGATCAGTTTTTCGGCTTCTGGCGGCAGAGCATGGATCGGGCGCAAAGCATATTCGCCATCCACAACCTCACCAATGACACGGTCGCGATCCCGGTCATGTCGCTCAATCTGATCGGCGGCGAAAAATGGACCGACCTGATATCCTGCGAGGACATCGCAGGTGTTACCGGTGAGATTGAATTTGCCCCCTATCAATGCCGCTGGATCACCAATTGACCAATGCGATCCTGCCCCTCCCCGACATCGCCAACCTGATTATATTCACCGATCTCGACGGCACGCTGCTCGATCATGAAACCTATTCCTACACTGAAGCTCTTCCGGCTCTGGCAAGGCTGCGCGAGCTGAAGATCCCGCTGGTTCTGGCTTCAAGCAAAACCGCTGCGGAGATCATCCCCTTGCGGCAGGAATTGGGCTTTTCTCATTGCCAGGCCATTGTCGAAAACGGATCCGGCATCCTTGAAGGCGAAACCGACACCACCCAATCCGGGGACAAATATCAGTCCATCCTACTCGCCTTGAATGCGCTGCCGCCGGCTTTGCGAAGCCAGTATGAGGGTTTTTCCGACTGGAGCGCGGAAGAAGTTTCAGAGCGAACCGGCTTGAGCATCGAGCAAGCGGTGCGAGCCAAGCAACGCCGGTTTTCCGAGCCCGGTCTTTGGCTTGGCACCGACGCCAGCCGGGATGAATTTATCACCGCGCTCAAGGCAGATGGCTTTACCGTCCTGCAGGGCGGTCGCTTCATGACTTTGTCATTCGGCGGCAACAAGGCGGAGCGTATGGTCGAGATCATCCGTCAACATGCCAGCGGGTCCGGCCACCAGGCCATCAGCGTGGCGCTCGGCGATGCCGGCAATGACGTGGCGATGATCGAGCAAGCAGATTTAGGCGTGATCATCCCCAATCCGGCGCATGGCGGCATTCCCCCGCTCGCCGGCGAAGCCACCGGGCAAGTCATAAGGGCAACGCAGGCGGGCCCCAGGGGCTGGAACGAAACCATCATGTCGCTGTTGCAGGCAGCAGCAAAATAGCAGGAGCTCACATGGGCGATTTTCACCAGAATGGCAGCGTGGCCACCCTCCACAATCTCACCCATATGCCGCTGGACATGATGGAAAGCCAGCTCCGGCAATTCTCCGCCACCCGCAAGATCACGCTGATCCTGCCATCGCTGTTTGCGGAATTGGGCCGCGATGCACTTTCCAAAATCCTCGATGAACTCAGTGGTGCGACCTATATCAACCATGTGATCATCGGCCTTGATCAGGCGACCGAGGAACAATACCGCTTCGCCCGGGAGTATTTTTCACGCCTGCCGCAGAAGCACGACATTCTGTGGAATGACGGCCCTCGGCTCAAGGCCATCCACAACCAGCTGGAAGCTGCCGGTCTGGCGCCCAGCGAACCCGGCAAGGGCCGCAATGTCTGGTACTGCATTGGCTACGCGCTGGCCTCGCAAAACTCCGATGTTGTGGCGCTGCATGATTGCGACATCACCACCTATTCCCGCGAAATGCTGGCGCGCCTGGTTTACCCCGTGACCAACCCGGCGTTCCCCTACCAGTTCTGCAAGGGCTACTACCCCCGCATCGCCGACGGGAAGCTCAATGGCCGGGTGTCGCGGCTTCTGGTCTCGCCCTTGCTGCTGTCAATCCAGAAGGTCTGCGGGCATCTCGACTACATCGAATATCTCAAGGGCTTCCGCTATCCGCTGGCCGGAGAGTTCGCCATGCGTGTCAGCATCCTGCCCGATATGCGCATTCCGTCGGACTGGGGACTGGAGATCGGCGTGCTGTCGGAGGTCTGGCGTAATCTGTCCAACCGGTCAGTCTGTCAGGTCGACATCTCAGACGCCTATGATCACAAACATCAGGAACTTTCCAAGGCCGACGCATCCCAGGGCCTGTCGCGCATGTCGATCGACATATCGAAAGCCCTGTTTCGCAAACTGGCGACCGATGGTGTGGTTTTCTCGCAAGAGACGTTCAGGACGATCAAGGCCACCTACTACCGGACCGCGCTGGACCTGATCGAGATGTATCACAATGATGCGGTGATGAACGGTCTTCACACCGATCGGCACCAGGAAGAGGAAGCGGTGGAACTGTTCGCGGCCAACATCGTCACTGCCGGACATATTTTTCTGGAAAACCCGATGGAAACGCCGTTCATTCCGAACTGGAGCCGGATCCAGTCTGCCGATCCCGACCTTTTGCGCAATCTGCACGAGGCCGTCGCCGCCGACAGTGCAAGCGGCTGACGCGCCAGTTCAGCCGGCGCGGCAAATCACCGGTTTGCCCGGCTGTCAAACACAGTTCGGGCGCGGACAGAAAACCATCCGCGCCCGAAAATACCGTCGATGCCCTGATCAGGCGATATCGAAGCGATCGGCGTTCATCACCTTGGTCCAGGCGGCAACGAAGTCCTTGACGAATTTGTCCTTGGCATCGTCCTGCGCATAGACCTCGGCAATCGCCCGCAGCTGCGAGTTGGAACCGAACACCAGATCAACCCGGCTGGCGGTCCATTTCGGTTCGCCCGTCACGCGGTCACGGCCTTCGAACTCTTCCTCGTCCTCGTCCAGACCTTCCCACTTGGTGTCCATGCTCAGAAGATTGACAAAGAAGTCATTGGTCAGCGTTCCGGGGCGATCGGTGAAGACACCGTTCTTGGAGCCGCCATAATTGGCGCCAAGCACACGCATGCCACCAAGCAGAACCGTCATTTCCGGCGCTGTCAGCGTCAGCAACTGCGCCTTGTCGATCAGCAGTTCCTCGGCCGCGGATGTATAGCGGGTCTTGAGGAAGTTGCGGAACCCGTCTGCGGCAGGTTCAAGCACATCATAGGATTCGACATCGGTCTGGTCCTGCGATGCGTCCATGCGACCCGGGGTGAGCGGAACCTCGACAGACCGGCCGGCTGCCTTGGCGGCCTGCTCGATGCCAACCGACCCGGCCAGCACGATCAGGTCAGCCATCGACACTTTCTTGCCGTCAGTCTGGGCATCATTAAAGGCTGTCTGCACAGCTTCCAGCGCTGCAAGCGCCTTGGCCAGCTTCTCGGGCTCGTTGACCTTCCAGTTCTTGGCCGGGTTGAGCCGGACGCGCGCGCCATTGGCACCGCCGCGCTTGTCAGAACCGCGGAAGCTCGAGGCAGCGGCCCAGGCCGTTGAAACCAGCTCGGACACCGATAGGCCGGTGTTGGCAACCTTGACCTTGAGCGCCGCGATATCCTGAGCATTGACCAGCGGGTGGTCGACAGCCGGGATAGGATCTTGCCACAGCAGATCCTCAGCCGGGACTTCGGGACCGAAATAGCAGGTCTTGGGACCCATATCGCGGTGCGTGAGCTTGAACCAGGCCCGTGCGAATGCATCGGCGAACTCGTCCGGGTTTTCGTGGAAGTGGCGCGAGATCTTCTCGTAGATCGGGTCGAACCGCAGCGCCAGATCCGACGTCAGCATCGACGGCGCAATCCGCTTTGACGCATCATGCGCAGACGGCACCGTGCCGGCGCCGCCGCCGTCCTTCGGTGTCCACTGGAAAGCACCTGCAGGGCTCTTGGTCAGCTCCCATTCGAAACCGAACAGATTGTCGAAGAAATGGTTGCTCCATTGCGTCGGTGTCTGGGTCCATGTGACTTCGAGACCGCTGCCGATGGCATCTGCTCCAAAGCCGGTTCCATGTTTGCTGGTCCAGCCCAGACCCTGCTCGGCAATGCCTGCAGCTTCAGGATCAGCCCCGACCAGTCCGGCGTCACCGGCGCCATGGGTCTTGCCGAAGGTATGGCCACCGGCGATCAGCGCCACGGTTTCATAGTCGTCCATCGCCATGCGGGCAAAGGTGTCGCGGATATCACGGGCTGACGCCAGTGGATCAGGCTGACCACCGGGACCTTCCGGGTTCACATAGATGAGCCCCATCTGAACTGCAGCGAGCGGATTTTCCAGCTCGCGCTCGCCGCTGTAGCGAGTCTTGTCGTCAAGCCACTCGCTTTCGCCGCCCCAGTAGATGTCTTCTTCCGGCTCCCAGACATCAGTGCGTCCGCCAGCGAAGCCGAAGGTCTTGAAACCCATTGATTCCAGCGCGACATTGCCGGTCAGGATCATCAGATCCGCCCAGGAAATCTTGTTGCCGTATTTCTGCTTGATCGGCCAGATCAGGCGGCGGGCCTTGTCGAGATTGACATTGTCGGGCCAGCTGTTGAGTGGCGCAAAACGCTGCGCGCCGGAGGTCGAGCCGCCACGGCCGTCAGCGGTGCGATAGGTGCCGGCACTGTGCCAGGCCATGCGGATGAAGAACGGACCGTAATGCCCGAAATCGGCCGGCCACCATTCCTTCGAATCGGTCATCAGCGCGCGCAGGTCCTGCTTCACCGCGTCCAGATCGAGCGTCTTGAACGCTTCGACATAATCGAAATCTTCACCCATCGGATTGGAAGGCGCAGCATTCTGGTGCAAAATCTTGATGTTGAGCTGGTTCGGCCACCAGTCGCGGTTCGAACGTATGCTGTTGTTTGTTGCGCCGTGGACCACGGGGCATTTGCCGGCTTTCGCATCGATATTCATTGTGTTCTCCGATCACATTTTGATTGATCGGTTCATCTGGCGATGAACCCTGAAATTCTGGAAGCTGGCAATTCTTGTCTCAAAAGGCCGGTTCGGTTGCCGTTCCGCTACACAGCACCCTGAAGCCATGCAGGCCAAAGTCATCGAGATCAATTGCAGATGGATTATATCATCTCTGCCGCGTTTCACCTTGAGCTATAGCAAAACCTATCTATTAATTTAAGTTGAATTATATGATCGCTCTGATAATTTTAAACTATGAGAAATTTGACACTCAAGCAGCTCCGCTACTTCGAGGCGCTGGCCCAGCACAATCATTTCGGGCGCGCTGCGAATGCCTGCGCCATCTCACAGCCCGCCTTGTCCGTCCAGATCAAGGAACTGGAGGATTCGCTTGGCGCCAAGCTGTTCGAACGCGCCGCGCGTCAGGTCCGGCTGACCAGTTTCGGAGAGGAGTTTGCCTTGCGCGTTCGCCTCATTCTCCGGGCTGTGGATGAGCTGAGCGAATTGGCGCTGGCCTCGCGGGATCGATTGGTCGGCAGGCTTCGCATCGGCATCATCCCGACCATTGCACCCTATTTGCTCCCTGCCATCATCAGCAACATGACCCTGATGAATGACGGGATAGACCTTCAGATCCGCGAAACCCTGACGCCGCAACTCGTAGACGAATTGACCGAAGGACGTCTGGATGCCGCTGTCGTAGCCCTGCCGATCTCCGAGCCGTCACTGACGGAGATTGCGTTGTTTGAGGAGAGTTTTGTTCTGGTCCGGCCAAACAAGGATGACGGAAAACCGGTGCCCAATCGCGAAGCCCTGCGCGAAATGAAACTGCTTCTGCTCGAAGAAGGCCATTGCTTCCGCAATCAGGCATTGTCGTTCTGCAACATCCAGTCCTCCCGTCCACGGGAAATCCTGGACGCCAGTTCCCTGGCAACGCTGGTCCAGATGGTCGGCTCGGGAATGGGCGTTACCCTGATTCCGGAAATGGCGATTACCGTGGAAACCCGCTCGGCGCCGGTTTCGATCGCCCGGTTCAGTGAACCGCAGCCCGCCCGGACAATCGGCATGATATGGCGCAAGACCAGCCCCCTGTCCAAGCAACTGATGGAAATAGCGGAGGTTGTAAAGCAATCTGCACCCGCGCCCGGCCAGCGGAGTTGAGTGCAACTCGCCCTCAAGGTCAGCGTCAGACACATATTTACCCGATACTTTTCACCCCCCTCTGCTTTACAAAGTTTTCAGGTGTACCCCCCTATACACCGTGCTCCGATGCGCCCTGGAGCTGTAATGACCAACCCTTTTCTTCGAGCCTCATCCTCCTGCCTGATGGCAACATTGACTGTTTGCTTCGCTGTGTTGCCTGTTTCCGCAGCAGAGACGCTGCGCCTCGGTGGAACCGGCTCAGCGACAGTGTTGGTGGAACGGCTCGCCGCGGCATTCGAAGCCAGTGAATCCGGTCTGAAGGTTCAGGTCATTCCAGGTCTCGGCAGTTCCGGTGGAATTGCTGCAGCCCAGGACGGCGCCCTCGACATTGCAGTCTCCGCGCGCCCCTTAAAGCCGGCGGAGACCGGACTGGTCGAAGTCGTTGCCGTGATCACACCCTACGGACTTGTCAGCTCGAATTCCAAGCCCGGCGATATAGCAAATGCCGACGTCGCCGCCTTCTTCGCTTCGACCACCTCTATTTGGCCAGACGGATCGCCGGTCCGGATCATACTTCGGCCCAAAAGCGAGAGTGACACCGCGCTCCTTGGCCAGACATTTCCGGAAATGGCCGCCGCCATCGATCAGGTGCGAACACGCATCGACGTTCCCCTGGCCGCGACAGATCAGGACAATCTCGAAATGGCGAAAGCCATTGACGGGTCACTCGTAGGCACGAGCCTGGCGCAGATGGTGACAGAACAGCATCAATCGGAATTGCACTTTCTGACAATCGACGGCGTGCAGCCGACGCTCGAAAACCTGGAGAATGGAACATACCCATATTTCAAGCCATTTCGATTTGTCCATGCAGAAAACCCCGAACCGCAGGTTGAGCGGTTTCTGGCATTTGTCGGCTCCAGCGAAGGCAAGAGCCTGTTGCGTGAGGCAGGCAGCCTCCCGGCGGCCCAGTGACCAGCGCGTTGAATACCGCAATACGCATACGGATCGCTCTCGCGATAGGCATTGCGATCGCGGTAATCCCGCCATTGGCTTATGGACTGGTTTCATACCGGTACCTGACCAGTGAGTTCACGTTCATCGCGGACATGCAGGCTGCCAGAGTTTCCAAGTATATCTACGCACATGAAGATTTGTGGCAATATCAGCAGGTCCGGCTCGCCGAGATTGTCGAGCTCCACATTGATCAGTCCGCCACGACCGAACAACGCATCTTCGACAATGACGGAAAACTGTTGCTCACTGTCGGTGAATCGCCCGGGCAGTTGCAACTGACACAAGGTTCCCCCCTCATCGTTGCCGGTAAGCAAATCGGCCGCCTCGAGGTGTCAATTCCGCTTGCGTCATTGGCGCTAGAACTTTTCCTGTTCGGCCTGCTTTCCACTCTGGTTGGCACAGCGGCCTATTTTGTCCGGTCCATACCGCTTCGCAAGCTGGACCAAGTTGTCTGCGAACTTGAAGCCGCCAAAAACATCCTTGAACAGCGTTCGGGGCAATTGAACGAGGCACAGCATCTGGGAAGAATAGGAGACTGGGCCTACAATTTCGGCGAGGAAGACCTCTGGTGGGCAGATGAGATCTTCAATCTGCTCGGCTATGATCGGGCTGCCTTTCAGTTGACGCGCGACAAGGTCATGGAGCTTTATGCAGACGACGATGCGAGCCGGCTACTGGAACTGCAAGCAGAAGTCGTGCGCTACGGAGTTGTCAAAAGTCTCGACGTCAGGGTCCGGCGTGGCGATGGGGCATTCGGACACTTCGCTGTCACCACCAAGCTCAAGACCGACAGCATGGGCCATAAAACGGGTGTCTACGGCACCATCCAGGACATAACCGACCGCAAACTCGCTTCCGAGCAACTGGAAAAACTGGCGTTTCACGACCCGCTGACGGGGCTGGCAAACAGAACCTTGTTTCACAGGCGGGTTGATGATGCTCTGGGGCGATGCGCGCGAACCGGGGAAATCGGTGCGCTGCTATTGCTCGATCTGGACCGCTTCAAGGACGTCAATGATACACTTGGCCATGCGGTTGGTGACGCGCTTCTCGTCAAGGTGGCACATCTGCTTGCCCGAACATTGGGGAATGCGCATTTTGTGTCCCGCCTTGGCGGTGACGAATTCGCGGTTCTCCTCGAAGGGATAACCGATCGGGAAGAGAGCGAAGCCATTGCCAGCGAAATCGTCAGGGTGATCTCCGGCATGACGGTCCTCGATCGCATCGAAGTGACAGTCGGCACAAGCATCGGCATCGCCATGCTTCTCAATCACGGCAGGACGTCAGACGAACTCTTGCGTAGCGCAGACCTCGCGCTTTACCGCGCCAAGGAAGAAGGTCGTGGACGGTACAGGGTTTTCGAGGCCAGCATGGACGAAGCCGTGCAAGAGAAGGTGGCGTTGTCACTGGACCTTCGCAATGCGCTGGCCAATGACGAAGGCCTTTCGGTTCATTATCAGCCGCAGGTTGATCTTTCGACCGGCCGGGTCATCGGATACGAGGCACTGATCCGCTGGGATCACCCCGTCCGTGGAAATGTCCCGCCTGACGTGTTCATTCCCATTGCGGAAAGCTCCCATCTCATATGCGACGTGGGCTATTGGGTCATGAGGCAGGCTGCCCTCCAGGCAAAGCAGTGGCTGGAGGCCGGCGTTCCGACACCGACGATTGCCGTCAATGTGTCTCCCGCGCAGATATGGAATTCCGATCTTGTCAGCGATGTCAGCCGCGTTCTGACCGAGACCGGCCTTCCACCACATTTGCTATGCCTGGAACTGACCGAAAGCCTGTTGATGGACCAGAACGAAAGTCGTGTGCGCAATGTCCTGAAGAGCTTGAAAGAATTCGGCGTGACCCTCGCACTCGACGATTTCGGCACCGGCTATTCTTCGTTGGGATACCTCACCCAGCTTCCATTCGACAAACTGAAGATCGACCGCATTTTCATCGACGGCGTCAACAATTCGCGACGCTCGACTGAATTGCTGAGCGGCATCATCGCGCTTGGCCGCGGGTTGGGAATGACCACTATCGCTGAAGGCGCAGAAACGCAGGAGGAGATAAAGATCCTGCAAGAGCTCGGATGTGACCAGGTCCAAGGCTTCTTCTTTGCCAGACCTACACCCGCGGATGAGGCACTGGCCTTCGCCCTTAGAATGGATGCCGATGCACTGGCATCACAAGCGCCGCAGCTTGCCAGAGCTGCGGCGGGTTGATCCCGCGTTACGATCGCCGGGCCGAGAGCGCCCTGCATGACAGGAATTGGTCCTAGTCCCGCCGCAAACCGCTGACCCGGACGTTTCCCGAACGCGCGCTTCCAGACACCCTCTGGCGCCTTGGCCTATGAAAATGGCTCAGGCCGGTTCGACGGGCCTCCGCGAGCTAACGCATACAGCCCAATATACGCATCGATTTTGCAACAACGAGATGCACAAACAAAAAGCGTTTGCAGGTCGTCCGCTTCCGCATTGATGCTGCACCCATCAGCCACCATCAGCTTCAAATCCAGCCGCTTGAATGGCTGCGATTGCGCAGGCTTCGTCATTGTCTGACGAGTCACCTGTAATGCCCACCGCACCCAGCAGGGTGCCTTTGAATTTTATCAGCACACCACCCGGTACCGGGACGAGTGATCCTGCCGCCAGGCTGTTCATCGACTGTATGAAAAACGGTTGCAATTGGGCGCGCTCAAATATTGCGCGTGAGCCCATTCCCATGGCAACCGCTCCGCGAGCTTTTCCCTGCGCTATTTCGGGACGCAGAGTGCTCATGCCGTCCTCACGTGCCAGAGCAACAAGGAAGCCGCCACTGTCGAGAACCGCGACTGTCAGCGGCTTCATGTCCTGTTTCTTGCGCCATTCCAGCGCAAACGCGATAATGGACTGTGCGGTCTGCAAATTGAGTTCCAAGACTTGATCTCCCCGGGGTCTGATAATTCGAAATGCGTTGGCCTTGTCGCCGGATTTCCCGGCCTGGCTCACATAGCTGATCTTGACAGCCTAAAGTGCAGATCACTGCTATCACAGGATCGGGAACAGATCAGGCTGCGATGACAGCCTCACTGCGGATCAACGACTCTATGTCTGCCGTTTCATAGCCCATTTCAACCAGAACCTCTCTGGTGTGCTGCCCCAAAACCGGAGCCGCCTGAGTGATCCTGGCCGGGGTTTCACTGAATTTCACCGGGTGTCCCAGCGTTTTGACCTGTCCTGCCTTCGGATGATCAACCTCAACAATCATCTCGCGGGCCAGAGCCTGTGGATCCTGATGCATTTCGAGAATATCCAGAACCGGTCCGGCCGGCAATTTGGCCTCTTCCATCTTGGAGAGCCAATTCGCAGTGGTGTCTTGTTTGAGAAACCCGTCAAGAATTCGAACCAACTCAGGCAAGTTCTTCATGCGCTGCAGGTTTGAGGAAAATCGGGGATCGGCATCGAGTTCAGGCGCAGAGATCACATTGAGAAACCTCAGCCAGTTGCTCTGATTGGCGGCGCCCACATTTATCCATCCGTCGCTTGTCTCAAAAGACTGATAAGGCGCGTTCAAAGGATGAGCCGAACCGAGCGGCTTGGGATTTTCGCCCGTTGCGAAGGCTATGGCTGATTGCCAGTAAGTCTGGACAATCGCCGCCTCGAAAAGCGAGGTGTCAACCTTTTGCCCACGCCCGGTCTTGAGCATGTTTGCATAGGCCGCAGAAATCCCCATTGCGGCCAATATACCTGCATTGACATCGGAAATCGGAGCAGCAACCTTCACCGGCGGACGGTCAGGCCCTTCTCCAGTGATTGACATCAGCCCGGACATGCCTTGAGCGATCAGGTCAAACCCGCCGCGGGCCGCATAGGGACCGGTGCGGCCAAAGCCTGAAATCTCGCAATAGATCAGGCGCGGGTTGAGCTTTGAAAGCACATCATAGCCAAGCCCCAGCCGCTCCATTGTGCCCAGCCTGTAATTTTCGATCACGACGTCTGCATCCAGCAGCAGCTTGTGCAAGACCTCGAGCGCCGCGGGGTCCTTGAGATTGAGCGCAATGCCGCGCTTGTTGCGGTTCATCATCATGTAGGCAGCGGATTGGCCTTCGATTTCCGGCGGCACAAACCTGCGACTGTCATCACCGGTCGGCTTTTCCACCTTGATCACATCCGCGCCCATGTCTGCGAGCATGAGCCCGCAAACAGGGCCTGCCATGATATGGGCGAGTTCGATGACCTTCATACCTGCAAGTGGACCGAATGATGCTGTCATTTGCCTTTCCACTCCGGCTTGGTTTTGCCGAGAAAGGCTTCCATGCCCATGCGAAAATCTTCGCTCATGTAGCACATGGTGATCAAGTCAGCGTCATCCACCTGTGTGGCCATCCGGTTACGGCGCATGGCTTCCTTGGTTGCCCGCAAGGTCAGCGGCGCCATGGTGCCGATATGATGTGCAAGTTCCTCTGCGCGGGCCAGAAGCGATGGTTCGTCTGGCAAAATCTCGCTGATCAGCCCGACAGAAAGCGCCTCATCGGCCATCATGAGCCTTGCCGTAAAGATAATCTCCCGCACACGCCCTGCACCAACCAGATCAGAAAGACGTGCAAGGTTTGCTGCCGTCAGACAATTGCCGAGGGTCCTGGCGATCGGAAAGCCGAACTTCAAACTGGCTGACGCAATCCGCACATCACAAGCTGCAGCAATCGCTGCGCCACCGCCGGTGCACGCACCGTTGATGGCAGCAATAGTCGGCAGCGGACACCGCTCGACGGCATCAAGAACACTGCTGATCCGTGTTTCATAATCCAACGCATCTTGCGCCGTCTCGAATGCCCGAAACTGGGTCATGTCGGTACCAGCGGCAAAAGCCTTGCTACCTGCACCAGACAGGACAATGCAGGTCACAGACCCATCTGTCGGAGCATCCCGGCAGATCCTGGCAAGCGCCTCGTACATGCTGAACGTCAGTGCATTGCGGCTTGCCGGACGGTTGAAAGTGACCCAGAGCGTCTTGCCGCGCACTTCCTGTGTCAGGTCAGGCGTGAGGTCGGTCATCGGTAGAAATACTCCACGAGGAACATCGGAACAGACGGCACATAGGTGCACAGCATCAACACAGCCAGAAGGACGCCGACGAACCAGATATTGACCTTCGAGACCTCCCAGATATTGGCCCTTGCCACCGAGCAGGCGGTGATCAGAACCGATGCCACCGGTGGCGTCTGCTGACCAATGGCAAGGTTGAGTGTGACAATCAGACCAAAATGGACGGGATCAATACCCGCCGCGGTAATCAGCGGAATCACGATCGGGATAACGAGAATGATGGCCGCTGCCGAATGCAGGAAGAAACCAATGATGAGGAAGAAGAAATTCAGAATCAGCAGGATCGCCCATTGCTGAGTAGTGATTGACAGGATGCTCTCGGCCAGTTGCTGCGGAATCTGGGCGCGGGTCAGAAAGCCCCCCATCAGAACGGAGGCTGCGACCAGAAGCATGACAACTGCGGTCTGAATGCCACCGTCCAGCATGGCACGTCGCAGGTGGCTCCAGTCGATGTTGCGATACCATGCCGACACAACAATGGCGGCCAGAACGGCAAGGCCGGCAGCTTCAGTCGCCGTCACGAAACCACCGAAAATGCCACCGAGGATGATCATTGGCAGGGCAAAGGCGGGAAGAGCATCGACAAATGTTTCGCGCACCCGCGGCATGTTGAAGGCTTCTTCGGTTGGAAAATTGTAGCGCTTTGCAAACAGGTAGGCGACGCCCATAAGCCCCGCCGCACCCAGCAAACCCGGCACCACACCCGCGACGAAAAGCTGTTCGACCGATGTGTTGGCGGATGCAGCGTAAAGGATCATCGGAATCGACGGCGGAATGATGATGGCGAGAGACGCGGACGATGAGGTGACTGCCGCCGAGAACTCCTTGCTGTAGCCACGCTTCTTCATTTGCGGGATCAGAATCGACCCCATGGCCGCGACATCAGCGACCGCAGATCCGGAAATTTCGGCAAAAAACAGGGACACCCCGATATTGACCATGGCCAACCCGCCACGGACAAAACCGATCAGGCTGGAGACAAAATTGATCAGCCGGTCGGTGATGCCGCCGGCATTCATGATGGCGCCGGCCAGAACAAACATCGGGATTGCAATAAGCGAGAAATTGGTCGAGCCGTCATACATGTCAAGCGCGATGGTCACCAGACTGTCGACGCCTTCTGTTAGCACCAGACCTATGACACCACACATGGCAAGTGCCACGGCGATGGGTACATTGATGCAGATCATCAGCATCAACCCGACAAAAATGGCGAATATCAGCATCAGACACGGTCCTTGTTTTTTTCAAGCTCAGCTTCGACTTCTTCCTCGATCTCGGCGTGTTCAAGCGAAATCCCTGCAGCAGAAGTCTTCCAGTAGCCAGGCAGACTGAGAAGTTGGCACAGAATAAACAGCAGCGCGCCAATCGGGATAACCGATTGCGTCACCTGCACTGGAACCCATCTTATCGAAATCAGGGTATCGCCTGCGAGCACTTCGAGAACCTGAAATCCTGCCCGCGCCATCAGGATAAAGAACACCAGCACGATCGCTTCGCCCAAAAGCAACGCCCCCATCCTCAGCGTGCGGGGTAGAGCGAGCAAAACCGTATCAAAACCGATATGACGACGGTGCAGCGCCGCAAGCGCCGACCCGTAATAGGTAATCCAGGCCAGCATGATTGCGGCAACTTCATCGTACCAGGAAAAGCTTTGCCCCAGCAGGCGCGCAATGACGGCAAGCGTCACGATCACGGTCAGAACAACCATAAGGGATATGGTAATCCACTCGAGTATCTTGCCCAAGACCGAGATGATCTTCGGCAAAAAAGAGGACGAGGCTTGCTCCATTGCGGACCTGTCTATTCTGAATTTTCAAGAGAGTTCGAGCGGCCAAACGGACCACCACACGACGGCATCATTCGAGATGATCGGGCAACAGGCCAAGCCTGTTGCCCGACGACATATCAGTTGCCTTTGGCAAGGCCGAGAACCTGGTCGATCATCTCCTGACCACCGTCAACTTCTGCAGCAAACGCCTCGTAAATCGGCTTGGAGGCTTCAATAAAAGCAGCCTTGTCAGCCTCGTTGACTTCGACCCCTGCAGCCTTGATGACGTCCAGCAGGTCGGTTTCTAGCTGCGCCGCCGTTTCGTAGGTGAAATCCTGCGTTTTGCTTGCACAGTCGGTCAACATCGCCTGAACATCCTCAGGCAGACCTGAGAAGCTCTTCTGTGACGCGAGGATATAGGCCGGCGTGTAGACGTGCCCGGTGATCGACAAATACTTCTGCACTTCCTGGAATTTTGCAGAAGCAATCTGCGCATAAGGATTTTCCTGACCATCCATTACGCCCGTCTGCAAAGCTGTAAAGACGTCGGAAAAGGCCATTGGCGTCGGATTGGCTCCATAGAGCTTGAACATCGAGACACGCCATACACCGTTCGGAGTGCGCAGCTTGACCCCTTCAAGGTCGGCAGGAACGTTGATTGGACGAGTGTTGTTGGTGATATGGCGGAAGCCGTTCTCCGCAAGACCAACGATGTGATAGCCTTTTGCCTCAGCTGCAGACTGGAACTTGCCCATCATTGCACCCTGAACCCGGCGCATATGGTCGCGATCAGAGATAATGTAAGGCATTTCAAAAATACCAAAAACATCATCAACCGAAGACATGACTGATGATGGCAAGGCAAAGTCGACCTGATTGAGCTTAAGCTTCTGCAAAAGCTCCTTGTCCTTGCCGAGCTGCGAGGAACCGAAGGTCTGAACTTCAATCTTGCCAGCGCTTGCCGAGTTCACGCATTCTGCAAAGTTGTTCGCAGTTGCTTCAAACAATGATCCAGGTGCACCGACATGCCCAAATTTCATTGTCATATCAGCAGCGAAAGCGCTGCTTGCGATTCCAAGTGCTGCAGTGGTTGCAAGCATTTTTGCGATAAATTTCATTGGTCTTCCTCCCAGTAGACTATTTCTATTTAGCGAGTCTATTCAGCTGCAATGCCCTATTTATTCACTCCATGAAGCGATTCCATTGCAGCACTTATGCCCCCAGCCTTATGAGGAACGTCAGCCTTTTTCAGGCCCATTTCCACGCCAGCCAAAGTGGCCATCAACATCAGGTCGTTGAAGTCGCCAAGATGGCCGATCCGAAACACGCGGTCAGCCACTTTGGACAGGCCATTGCCCAGCGACATGTTGTAATGTTCGAGTGTTTTCGCGCGGAATTGATCTGCGCTGTGACCTTCAGGCATGAGAACGGCAGTCAGCACGCCGCTTTCCTGACCCTGCTTTGAACACAGCACTTCCAGACCCAAAGCCCGAACAGCAGCACGGGTCGCCCTTCCGTGGCGCTGATGCCGCGAAAACACATTCTCTAGCCCCTCTTCCTGCAACATATCGATTGCTTCATTGAGCCCGTAGAGAAGATTTGTACTGGGCGTATAGGGGAAATAGCCGTTCTTGTTGGGGCCAACCATGTCGGCCCAGTCCCAGTAAGACCGCGACAAGCCGGCAGTCTTGTTGGCAGCCATTGCCTTTTCGCTGACTGCATTGAACGACAGTCCAGGTGGCAGCATCAGGCCCTTCTGGGATCCCGACACGGTTACATCGACGCCCCATTCGTCATGATTGTAATCAATAGACGCAAGGCCGGAGATCGTATCAACCAGGAACAGCGCAGGGTGCCCCGCATTGTCGATGGCCTTTCGTATCGCGGCGATTGGCGAGACCGACCCGGTCGATGTCTCGTTGTGCACGACACAGACGGCTTTGATTTCATGCGCTGTGTCTTCAGCCAGATAGGCTTCGATCAGATCAGGGTCTGCACCTCCGCGCCAGTCACCTTCGATGAACTCGGCTTTCAGCTTCAGTTTTTCGGCGATCTGTTTCCACAAGGTCGCAAAATGTCCGGTCTCGAACATCAGAACCCGATCACCGGGTGAAAGCGTGTTCACCAGCGCCGCTTCCCATGCGCCCGTACCGGACGAGGGATAGATGATTACATTCTGTTCCGTCTTGAAGATTGTCTTCAGGCCGTTCAGCGCTTGCATCCCTACTTTCGCAAAATCCGGCCCGCGATGGTCCATGGTCTGCGCCGAAATCGCCCGCAGAACGCGTCCGGGAACCGAACTCGGTCCGGGTATTTGCAAGAAATGATGTCCTGTCTGTCTCATGATCCCCCCGGGATTGTGACCGCGCCTCACCCGCCTCAATTGACTGTTCGGGGACCCGCGTTATCTTTGTCATTGTGCAGATTACATTTTGAATTCATAATTATGTCAACCAAATTCTCGTTTCCATGATTTCTGTCCAGGTGGATAACTTGTCGAAAATTGCTCAAATCCTCTCCAAACGCGTACAGGGCGACATCTTGTTCGACCGGTTTTCCCGCGGCCGTTATGCAACGGACGCCTCGTTCTACCAGATGATTCCGCTGGGAATTTTATGCCCCAAATCCGAAGATGACATCAGCGCCGCACTCGATATTGCTTGCGAGCAAGGCGTTCCCATCCTCGCCAGAGGTGGCGGCACATCCCAATGCGGTCAGACCGTCAACGAAGCGCTGATTCTGGACAACACGCAATATTTCAATGACATCCTGGAACTCGACATTGAAAACAGGCGATGCGTCGTGCGCCCGGGCATCGTCCTGGATGAATTAAACCGGGCTCTAAAACCCCACGGCCTCTGGTTTCCTGTCGATGTTTCCACCGCATCCCGCGCAACAATCGGCGGCATGGCTGCGAACAATTCATGCGGCGGAAAGTCACTTCACTACGGCATGATGCGCGACAACGTTCTGTCGATTGACGCCTTTATGGCAGACGGGAGCAAGCATCATTTTGGTCCCGGCAACACTCACCGGTCCGGGCAATACAATGCGCTGTCAGCTGACCTTCTGGCCCTGGGCGCGCGGGAGGCCGCAGAAATCGATGCTCGCTTTCCAAAAGTCATGCGTCGGGTTGGTGGATACAATATTGATGCCCTGGTTCCCAAGCGCGCCCCCAACAATCTTTCGCATCTGCTGGTCGGCTCTGAAGGAACCCTTGCCTATTCCACCGCGATTGAACTGAAGCTGTCACCACTGATTTCAGGCAAGGCCGTCGGCGTCTGCCATTTTCCGACATTCTATCAGGCCATGGATGCGGCGCAGCATCTGGTAACCTTGATGCCGCAGGGCGTGGAACTGGTGGATTCGACGATGATTGCGCTGGCGCGTGACATTCCGATGTTCCGTCGCACCATCGAGAATTTTGTGACCGGTGACCCAGAAGCGCTCTTGCTGGTCGAATTCATCGAGGAGGATTCGTCCAATAACGCGCTCAAGCTGCGCCGGCTTGAAGAAATGATGGGTGACCTTGGGTTCTCCTGGTCCGGAACAAGTGACCGCTGGGGCGGTGTGACTTCGGTGACCGATCCGGTTCTGCAAAACCAGATCGCCGAGCTTCGCAAATCCGGTTTGAACATCATGATGTCGATGAAAACGGACGGAAAACCGGTCTCTTTCGTCGAGGATTGTGCAGTGGAACTGCCGGATCTGGCTGAGTACACGGCCGGCCTGACAGACATTTTCGAGAAACACGGCACCAGGGGCACCTGGTATGCCCACGCATCGGTCGGCTGCCTGCATGTGCGTCCGGTTCTCAACCTGAGGCTCGACAAGGACGTCAAAACGATGCGCGCCGTTGCCGAGGAATGTTTTGACCTCGTTGCACGCTACAAGGGGTCCCATTCAGGAGAACATGGTGACGGTCTTGTGCGCTCCGAATTCCACGAGAAAATGTTCGGGGCACGGATGGTCGCAAATTTCGCTGAGGTCAAAAAGCGGTTTGATCCCAATGGTCTTTTCAATCCGGGCAAGATTGTCTCACCGCCGAAAATGGATGATCGGCGGCTGTTTCGTTATGGACCGGACTACGCAGTTCCCGACATTCATACTGAGCTAGACTGGTCTCAATGGACCGGCAGCGGCGGCGGCTTCCAGGGTGCTGTCGAGATGTGCAACAACAATGGCGCCTGCCGCAAGCTCAAGGGCGGCGTGATGTGCCCGTCCTTCCGCGTCACCCGCAAGGAAAAGGATCTGACACGCGGGCGGGCAAACACATTGCGGCTGGCAATCTCAGGTCAACTTGGGGCCGATGCCTTCGCCTCCGATGAAATGGCCGACACCATGAAGCTTTGCGTGTCCTGCAAGGGATGCAAGAGCGAATGCCCCACAGGGGTGGACATGGCCCGCATGAAGATCGAGGTGCTGTCCGCGCGGGCGAAAAAGAACGGACTCAATCTCCATGACAGGCTGGTCGGTTTTCTGCCGCGCTATGCCGTCTGGGTGTCAAAAATTCCATTCCTGATGAACTTGCGAGATCGGATCCCCGGTCTGGCCGGATTGTCCGAAAAGCTCACCGGCTTCACGGCAAAGCGCGCGCTGCCTCAATGGAGTGCAGCCCCTTTCAAGGACAGCGAGTTGAAAGACAGCGCGGCACCACAGGCGGTGCTGTTTGTGGACAGTTTCAACCGCTATTTCGAGCCTGAGAACCTGCGTGCAGCGATACGCGTGTTGCAGGCGGCTGGCATATCGCTTGATGTGGTCAAAGCGGCCGACGGTGGCAGACCCCTTTGCTGCGGCCGCACATTTTTGTCCGTCGGACTGGTCGACAAGGCGAAGGAAGAAGCACAGCGGCTGGTTGAGGCACTTCTACCCTATGTCGAAAAAAATCTGCCCATCATTGGTCTTGAGCCCAGTTGTTTGCTAACTCTGCGCGACGAGATCCCTGCCCTCTTGCCGGGCAAAGAAACAGCATTGATTGCTAAACATGCCTTCATGTTCGAAGAGTTCATCGCTGCCCAATCTGAAAATCCGGCTTTCCGGCTGGACCTGAAATCACCAGCAGCAAAGATCATCCTGCACGGCCATTGCCATCAGAAGGCAATGAACGTGATGTCGAGCGTTGAGCAGGTGTTGGCGATGATACCGGACACGACGGTCAAGAAAGTCGAAACCAGTTGCTGTGGCATGGCAGGTGCATTCGGCTATGGCATAGACACGCATGAAATATCTCTGCAAATGGGCGAGATGGATTTGCTGCCGGCAGTGCGTGCCGCAGATTCCGACACAATCATTGTCGCCGATGGCACGTCCTGCAGGCATCAGATCACAGACAATACAGACCGCAAACCGTTGCATGTCGCCCGACTTCTCGACATGGCACTAAACAGGATGTCTGAGACGAAATGGACGCGATAACCGACACCAATGCAATTGAACGAAGATCCCTTCATCTTGAATTGGTGGAGCGCATTCGTCCTCTTATTGTCGAAAGCCAACTGAAACCCGGGGACAAGGTGCCTGAAAAGGACCTTTGCGAACGCTTCCGCGTCTCCCGCACTCCAATGCGCGAAGCCCTCAAGGTTTTGGCGGCCGAAGGCCTTGTCCGGTTGGAGCCGAATCGTGGTGCATGGGTGACAGTGGTCACGGTTGAAGAAGTAGAGGAAGTGTTTCCGGTCCTGGGCGCTCTCGAGGCTTTGTCCGGGGAACTCGCCTGCACCAACATCACCGATGCGGAGATCAGTCACGTCCGTTGGCTTCATGACCAGATGATGCAGAGCTACACGGACCGAAATCTGGCGGATTATTTCAAGACCAACCAGGAAATTCACCGAGCCATTCTCCTGGCCGCAAAAAACCAGAGCCTGACAAATACCTGCCAAGCGCTGTCCGCGCGCATGCAAAGGGCCCGCTACGCTGCAAATTTGTCCGAGGAACGCTGGGCCAGTGCTGTCAGAGAACACGAGCAAATCATCCAGTCACTCGAAGCTCGCGACGGCAAACAATTGAGCCATGTTCTGGTTCAGCACATGGAAAACAAGAAAAAATCAGTCATCAAATGGCTAATGGGAGCGGCTGAACAAAAGCCGCCCAAATAGACGGCGGGACAGGACGGCTGCCGGCAGTCAAAGAGGCGATCATTTTCGTAAGCTTTGCGATTGCGAAGAGAATATTGTTCTCGATCGACAGAGCCGGACCTGCGCACCAAAGCCTGCCCCAAGCTTTTAAATCGGGGCAGGCATACTGTTACGCGTTGACGTAGTTGCTCGGGAAAAGCGCCCGGAGCGAGGCTTCGTCGCCAGGGGTTTTGAAGGTTTCGCCTTTCCCGATCTGTTGTACTTTTTCTACAGCCGGGCGGACATTGATTGCCTTGAACCAACGGTCAACTTCAGGGAATTGCGCAAGACCGTCGCCGCCCAATACGCGCGTCCCGCGGATGGCCCAGCCCCAGGCCGAAATATCTGCGATGGAATAACTGTCACCGACGATATAATCACGACCTTTCAGGTGATCGTTTAGCACCTGATAATGGCGTTCTGTTTCGCGCATGAAGCGATTTTTGGCGTAGGGAATATCTTCTGGGGCAGTGTGGTGGAAATGAACACTTTGCCCCGAAAAGGGTCCAAGACCCGAGGCAATAAACATCAACCAGGATAGCATCGCACCGCGATCTTCTGGTGAGCCGCCCAGTTTTCCAGTTTTTTCAGAGAGGTAAAGCAGGATGGCTGTGCTGTCGAACACGACTGTGCCGTCATCATCTATCGCCGGCACTTTGCCGTTTGGGTTGATCGCACGAAATTCCGGCGTGTGCTGCTTACCGCTTGCTGTGTCAACGGGCACCAGTTCGAAGGGCAGATCCGTCTCGGCCAAAAACAACGCGATTTTCAGCGGGTTCGGTGTTGGATGATAGTAGAATTTCAACATTTTATCTTCCTGTGGCTTGGCAAAAATCAGGGTCAATCAACCGCAGTCGTGATTTTATCTTGGGTTCTGGTATCAAAATCTGATGCATCATGGCGTTCGTGAAGTTGCTCGTTCAGCGGGCCGCGTCTGCGGTTCACAATCCGGCCACGTTGAACAGCAGGCCGGGCAAGGATATCCTCTGCCCAACGACGCAGGTTTGTGTAGCTTTCAACATCAAGGAACTCGCCAGCATCGTAGCTTTCGCCCAGAACCAGATTGCCATACCAAGGCCACGTCAGCATGTCGGCGATGGTGTAGTCTTCGCCACCCAGATAGCGATGATTGGCCAATTCACGGTCCAACACATCCATCTGTCGTTTCACTTCCATAGTGAAACGGTTGATCGGATATTCGAGCTTTTCAGGAGCATAGGCATAGAAATGCCCGAAACCGCCACCAAGATACGGCGCGGAGCCTTGAAGCCAGAATACCCAGTTCATGATTTCTGTACGTTGGTTTGCATCTGTGGGCAAAAACGCCCCGAATTTCTCTGCCAGATAAAGCAGGATCGAACCACTTTCGAACACGCGGCTGCCGGTATCGCGATCGACCAAAGCTGGAATTTTTGAGTTCGGGTTCACCGCCACAAACCCGGAAGAAAATTGGTCGCCATCGCCAATCTTGATCAAATGCGCGTCATATTCCGCGCCGGTTTTGCCAAGAGCCAGCAACTCTTCAAGCATTATGGTGACCTTTTGCCCGTTCGGTGTACCCATCGAATAGAGCTGAAGTGGATGAGATCCGACGGGGAGTTCCGCGTCAAAGGTTGCACCTGCAATAGGGCGGTTGACCTTGGCCCAATTGCCACCGTTTTCGGCATCCCATGTCCAGACCTTTGGGGGAATGTAATCAGTCATACGTTTGTTCCTTTCAAAAGTTCACGTCCATGCCCTTTGCAAGAGGGGGCGTTTGTGGGTGAGAAAACTCGGTTGCCCAGAGACCCAAAGCCTCGGTGTCGCGTGCCAAATCCAAGGCCGATAGCGAGTTGAGCTGCCAAAGCCACGAGCGCGGATAAGCAGCCTCGGTCAGCCCGAGAGTGACATCGGCAAAGCGCATGACAAGTTCAGCAACCTTGCAGGGCCCCTGAGCCGCACCAATGCCTACCCTGCGAAGTGTGCACTGATCGTATTCAGGATCATCGTGAGTTGTTGCATCAGCAAGGCGCAAGATCGATGCCGTTCGAGTAGAAACGTCCACACCAGCAGTGGAACCGGCGCAGATCGTATCCGCGGCCCGCTCGATCATAATGGAGCACAAAACCAACCTCCAACAGAAAACCTTCAATAGCGCTGCAAATCAAGACAACCAAGCAATCCAAAACTGCCACAACATTTTGACCTCACAATACCCGATTGGAGCGCTGAGGTGATCAGGCACGGCATGAAACAAGGGGCCAGTTTCTTCCACGCTGCCGAACCTACCTTCGCATGGCTGTGAAGGTGCGGTAGGCTGGCATAGGATCGGGAGAAACTCCCCAGAGTTCAAGAGCATGGACCCTAACTGCTCATATCCTCACTCTCACGCGATGACTTGCAAGCCATTGCTATATTTACCATTCATTGCGTCTGATCCTAGAATCCATACCGCACCAAATCAATTAAAAATATCGATATAATTGCATTTGCATGACCTAATCGTGTTTTTTCGAGTTATTTATATTTTTTTCGATTTACGCGTTGACCAGCCGAATGGAGCGCGTTTAGATGCTGGCACCTAATTCAGCCACATCTGGGAGGATAATATGAGATCACTCGTATCGGGAATAACCATTGCGCTCATGCTTCAGTCAGCTGCATGGGCTACAGACGAGCCGCTGGCCGAAATGCAGAAAAACATGGCCTATGCCATGGAGTGGAGCGACGGAAAGCTGGACAATTACGGCGCTCCGGAAGTCACCTATGATGGCGACCCGGTCACCTTGAACTTCTCAAGCCATTTGCCAGAGCAATCTGCTCAAGCACGGTTTCTGAAAAAGTCTTTCGATGTTCTCAACAAGATGTCGAAAGGCAAGTTGAGCGTTGAAGCTCGCTGGTCCGGCACAGTGCATTCAGTGAGTGAAGGTTTCGAGGCCAACCGGTCGGGCATCACCGACATGTCTTCGTGCTTCACGTTCTTAAACACAAAGAACTTTCCGTTGACCGAGGCCCTGACTCTCCCCGGCCTGTTTCCAAATGCTGGGGTTCTTTCTATTGTCGCCGAAGAATTGACTGACGAATATTTCCGTGAGGAATTTGAGCGTCAAGGAGTCTATCTGCAGGGCATAACCGGGAGTGTTAGGTTTAACCTTTTCTCCAATGTTCCCATCACGACACTTGAGGAACTGGCAGGCAAGAAAGTTCGTTCCGGAACCGGGGTGAACCAGGATGTGTTTACCGCGTTGGGTGCTGTTCCTGTTAACATGAGTTCCGCAGACTTTTTCTCGGCCCTGCAGCGCGGTTTGCTTGATGCTGTCTTTACCTCGGACACGGCTGCAAAGTCGTTTCGGATAAATGAAGCTTCTACTCATCATACGGACACGCCGATCAACCACACGCCGCTTGAGTTTTGCATGTCACCAAGACGTATTGATGCTCTTCCGGATAATCTTCGCGAGATCCTCTATGTCTGGGCGCGTCAGCGGAGCCAGGCGGAAAGCCAACTTTCATTTACGCTCGCCTCTGCCGAAGCCCGCGAAGAGTTCATCGAACAGGGTATCGAATATCACACAATCGCCCCGGAAGAGTACAAACGCTGGGAAGCAATATTTGCCGACGTGATCGAGGCTTATATTGTTGATGGCGAAGCGAAGGGGTTGCCGACCCGCAAACTCGTTGCGGACATCCGTGAACGGGCCCAAAAATACTCAGCCATGAGCTACAAGGAACTCCTCGAGACGACGATCAACAACCCGGCGGACGGCGTGTCTCCGCGCACCAATTGATCGGAGCTGCGAGAATTCCGCATCGATAGTTCAATTCCCTGCAATCCCGTAGGTAACGGATTTCGGGCTCCCCTATTCGGGAGCCCGAAATCCAGTTCGCTGGATAGATATCATGAACAAACTCGATAGTATTATCGCCAAGATCGGGACCACGTTGGAAACAATCGGCTCTCTGATTTTCCTGCCCCTGTTGGCGCTCATTGTTACAATTGATGTTATCTTGCGATATGTGTTTTCGTCCCCGTTAAGCTGGGGTCTGGAAATCTCAAAATATCTCCTCTTGTTATTCTTTATGTTCGGACTTCTGGCGTCGCTCCGAATGGGCGTGCACATCAGGGTTGATATTATTTCGAGTACGCTTGGGCGAAACGGGAAGCGGCTGCTCGAAATCGTTTCCGGCCTGCTGCTTGTCTTCGTATTTGGCCTTCTGATTAAAAAGCTGACGGAAGAAATACCGTTCACCTACGGACTTCCCGAGCTAACGCCTGAAATAGGCCTGCCTGTGTGGGTTTTCTACGCAGTCATCGGAGCGATCGCCTCGCTGACGATTATTTTTTGTCTAATAGCCATCGTGAAAATCGTTCTCGGAAAGCGGGAAACGCTTGAGGATTCCGATGGCGGAAGCTGGCTGGATTGATCATGGAACCACTTACAATCGGCCTGATCGCCATGGCGGGAATGCTATTGCTTATCATGCTCGGGATACCGATCTCATTTGCTTTGCTCGCGGTCGGCGCTATCGGCATGTTCATCGTCAGCAGCTCGATGTACGCCGAGACCCAACTCCTCCTCAATCTGATGGAACAGGGTACCAATTTTTCGCTCCTGGCAATTCCGCTCTACCTCTTGATGGGGCAACTCGTATACCGCACGGGCTTGGCCGGAGATCTATACAGCGGTATTTATCGCTGGATCGGACGCTTGCCGGGCGGGCTCGCCGTGGCGTCAATCTTGGCTGCTGCCGGGTTTGGTGCCGTCTCGGGCGGCAGCGCGACAGCGGTTGCGACGCTCGGGCCGATGTGCATGCCGGAAATGCGCAAATTCAATTATCATGGCGGCATGTCTGCTGCATCCATTGCAATAGCCGGGACGCTGGGGATCCTGATACCACCCAGCATCTTCATGATTGCCTATGGCATCTGGACTGAAACCTCGATTGGTGCGCTTTTTCTTGCGGGCATTGTACCGGGCATCATACTCGCCATAGCCTATTCGCTGGTAATCGTGGTTATTTGTACGATCAAACCGGAAATGGGGCCTGTCGGGGAACGCTTTTCATGGGCGGAACGCTTTTCGAGCTTGGTGAATCTGGCTCCAATTCTTCTCATTTTCGGTCTGATTGTCGGCGGAATCTACGGCGGCATTTTCGACCCGACTGAAGCGGCTGCAATCGGAGTGGTCGGAGTGCTGATCATCTCATTGGTCATGGGGCGCCTGAACATCGAGGTCCTGAGGTTAGCCCTGGTTGGCACCTCGCGGACCTCGATGATGATTTTCATGATCCTGCTTGGTGGTCACGTGATCAGCCGTTTTCTGGTTTTGACCAACATATCTTCGACACTTGTTGATTACATTGTCGGGCTTGGCCTGGGTGTGTTTGGCCTGCTCGCCTTGCTGACACTGATGTATATCGTGCTTGGCATGATCCTCGACATCTGGGCGATGCTGATTCTGACTATTCCGTTCGTGTTCCCTGTGATCGTCTCTGCCGGAATCGATCCGGTCTGGTTCGGCGTTTACATCATCATCATGTGCGAGCTTGCGGCCATCACGCCGCCTATCGGTCTGAATGTCTACATCATGGCCAGAGTCGCACCGGAAGTGCCGGTTGGTCAAATTTTTCTCGGCATCGTTCCGTTCTTCTTCACCACGCTTTTTTGTCTGGTCATCTTTACGATCTGGCCGGAAATCGTAACCGCTTTGCCGACTTACGCTTTTCAGCGTTGATGTGATTACTCTTTGTAAAAGGAAATATTATGCGAACAGTTGAGGAAACCGCGAGCCTGATCTTTGAAAAGGACGTAGAGATCGGCATGCGTGATGGTATTTCGCTGCGGGCGAATATCTATCGTCCTTTGGCTCCCGGTCAGTATCCAGTCGTCCTGGCGATGGGCGTGTATGGGAAAGACGTTCACTTTCGCGACGGCTTCAAGCCGCAATGGGAGAAGCTCACACAGATTTATCCCGGCATCGACAAGGATGGCTCTACAGGCCGCTTCCTGCGTTGGGAGACGGCGGATCCGGAACGATGGGTTCCGGACGGCTATGTGCTTATATCGGTCGATTCGCGCGGCAGCGGCAAATCACCTGGATATCTCGATCCATATTCCCCGACAGAGACGATGGACCACTACGAAGCGATTGAGTGGGCTGGTGTTCAGGAGTGGTCGAACGGCAAGGTCGGACTGCTCGGTATTTCCTATTTCGCAATCAGGCAATGGTTGGTAGCCAGTCTGCAGCCGCCGCATCTGGCCGCTATCGTGCCCTGGGAAGGCGCTTCGGATTCGCTGCGCGAATGGGGCCGTCACGGCGGCATCATGAGCAACGCCTTTCCTTCTGCATGGTTGCCACGCCAAGTGCTGGTAAACCAGAATGGAAATGAAAACTCCCCGCAGCGTGATCCCGACACCGGTGAGCGGACAACAGGCCCTGTCGTGGATGAAAATTTGCTAGCTGGTAATATTGCCGACCATATCAGTGATTTGCGTCGTCACGATCTTGCTGACGAATGGCATCGTGAACGCAGTGCTGATTTCTCGCGAATTAATGTGCCGTTGTTCTCGGCCGGAAACCTTGGCGGCCCCGGGTTGCATTTGCGTGGCAACATCGAAGGATATATGGGAGCAGCATCGTCCGATAAATGGCTACAACTGCATGTCGGTACGCACTATGAAAGCTTTTATCTCCCGGAATACGTCGCTCTTCAAAAGCGCTTCTTCGATAAGTATCTGAAGGGGTTGGACAACGGGTTTGAAGCTGAGCCACCAGTGCGGGTAGCTATTCGCCGAGCAGATGGTGCAACGGTGCATGGCGAAACCGCCTGGCCACTTGCAGGCACGGTGTGGTCAGATCACTATCTGGACGCCAGCAACAAGTCGCTAGGGCCAGTTGCTGCAGCAGAGGCGGGCAGTGTTGAATTTGAGGCCACAGGCGCCGGCGTGACTTTCAAGACCGCGCCATTTACGACCGAAAGTGAGTTCACCGGTCCGATCGTGCTAAAGCTCTTTGCCTCCTCCAGCACTGCAGATATGGACATATTTGCCACGCTTAGGCTGTTTGCCGCTGACGGAACTGAAGTTCGTTTCACCGGCGCTCACGAAGAGGTACCAGTAACAAGGGGTTGGCTCCGTGCGTCACATCGGCAGCTGGATCCGCAGCGTTCGACGCATTGGCGACCTGTCCTCAGCCACAAGAAGAAGCAACCAATTGTACCGTCGGAAATTTATGAACTCGATATCGAAATATGGCCGACCAGCATTGTCTGCGAAAAAGGTCAGGTCCTCGCACTTACGATTATGGGCAACGACTTCCAATACGAAACGCCTGGCAGGATTGTTCACAATGATCCGGAGGATCGCGGCAGCGACACTTTCCAGGGCACCACAACAATTTACTCAGGCAGCAATTATCCCTCTAAGATAATTTTGCCATTCATTCCAGCCAACCGGCAGGATCGTTCGAAAATCGGCTAAGCCGAACTGCCGCTGTACCGCGAGAATTAAGGACTGAGTGATGCATTGGCATCACTCAGCCCTTAATGTTCCTGCAGCAGGACGAAAAGAGTGCCCGCTAGTGCATGTCGCGTTCAAACGGCGCTGTAGGCCTATCGGCAATGCTCAATGGCACGCAAGAAGACCAGGGTCAGGCAAGGCTCCGGGCTGCAGAGGCTAGAGCGCTTCCGGCGCAAAATCAGGAATTGTATTTGTCTTTGTTTGCCCCACGTCAAGCTGACATGGCTGCAATCAAACGTTCTCGATTGACCGGCAAATGGCCAAGGCGCATTCCGGCTACCTTGCTGAGCGCATTGAGAATGGCAGCTGTCACCGGCCCTTGCATGCACTCGCCGACACCCAGCGGCTGGGAGCCTGGCGATGCTTCGACCACATCGAGCGTGAATTTCGGCAGGCAGTCCCAACCCAGTATTGGATAATCTTCAAGGCTTTCAATATCCAGCAATGAATTTCTCAGGTAGGCGCCTTCCAGCAATGTCCAGCTGATCGCCTGAATTGCACCGCCCTCGACCTGGTTGCGCAATCCCGCAAAATCGACAACCGGGCCGGCGTCGACAACAGCCCAGATGCCCTTCACGACAGGTTGGTCTTCAAGTGCCAGTCGCACTGCAACTGCGGCATAGGCGCTCTTTTCCTTATAACGACTATAGGCAATGCCGACAGCCTCATTCTCGGCAATACCGGCAGCTGCCTCGCCCATCCAATTGTCCCGCAGCCGCTCAAGCATTGCGCGCGCTCGGGGCTCACCAAGATGCCGCAACCGGAATGAAATCGGGTCTTCATCTGCGCAGACAGCCAGTTCGTCCATGATGCCTTCGATGGCAGCCACATTCATTTGTGTTCCAAGACCGCGCAGAGCTGACGTTCGAACCGGAATATGCTGTAGAAGAGAGACTTCCACCGAGTGTTCTGACACGTCATAGCAAGTAAACCCATTGCGTTCGGCACCACCGCCTGCCGCCGGCGGAACATCCTTTATCTGTGCAGGCCTGAGGCTTGGATCCTTTTCATAAAATGCAAGCAGATTGGGGTTCCCATGCCCGCCCGGACGTTGTCCATGCGCCCCACTCCAAATCCGGTAGTCCCAGTGACTTATCCGTTTCTCGCTGTCGAGCGCGGCGTCGATCTCAACAAACATCGGGGCGCCCACCGGCGCACGGGTAATGTCATCGATTCGCGGCCACGACACGCGCACCATCTCGCCGGGAAGCTGATATGCGATGAGCGCAGCATCAGCTGCAGCATCGTCGGCACCGTTATGCCCGTAGCACCCCGCCGATCCAACATGATGCACGCGGACATTTTCCGGCAGCAATTCGAGTTGGCTGGCAAGCACATCCCGCAAGGCGAATATGTTTTGCGAATGGCTCCACACTTCCAGCTGCCCATCCCGATAGCGCGCAAATGCGCAGGAAGGTGCGATTGACGCATGGAGTAGAAATGGACGACTGACCGCTATCTGGGCGCTGACCTCGCTGGCTGACTGCGCTCTTCGGGAAGAGTGTTCGAAACGCGACACGTTGCTGCAAGCGGACTTGATCCAGCCTTCAACCGGACCATCATGAGCACAATCGCCAGGCAATTGCCGGGAAATATGGGTCTCTGCCTCCTTGCAGCAACGCTCCAGCTCGTATTCCTCGCGACACCCAATTGCCAGGAAACCGTTCTGGCTGACCACTGCAACAACACCGGCTATGGATTCTATCGAATCAATTTCGGCGCGCACAATTCTCCCCGGGCCCCGCACAGCCCGGGCATGTATTGTGTTTTCAAAGACGAGGTCCTGTATGTAGCGGCTCTCGCCGCTTGCTGCATCACGATAGCTGGCGTTGGTAAGCAGGCTGTTGCCGAGTGAATTTTCCCAGACATGTTCGGATGACAGACCTTCTACGTTCGTATCCGGCGAAACAGCTGCTGCACATTCAAACAGACTGACTTTCAACCCGGAATGTATCGCCTCGAACTGTGATTCATTTTGCTCGATATGGTCATTGCCGGGATTGAGCCGGGTTTCCGCGACCCGTTGTGCCATCTGGCGCATAGTTCGGGATGCAGCGGCAATCGCAGAACCGCCGTGCTGGACCGAGAGGCTGCCGGCGGTTAGCCCTTCGGCTGGACTATCGGACGTGCTCACCGGCTCGACAGCTATCATTTCTATCGGCACATCCAGCTCTCGCGCGGCTATGACACGTAAGGCATGATGAATGTGTTGACCGAGTTCGACCTTGCCGGTGCGTATCACGAACAGGTCCGGATCCCGCAAGACGGAGATCCAGTCGCCCAGCCGGCTATTCATTTTGAGACTTGGGTTCACGAATGCGCCTGCTTTCTAGCAACAGAGGCCAACTGCGAATGGGCAAGTTCGACGGCCGCGCGAATTCGCAGATGAGTACCGCAGCGGCATCGATGTGGTGCGAGAGCGGCCATGCATTCGTCAACCGAACAACCCCTTCGCAGCGCGGCAACAAGCGTTACCACGATGCCCGGAATACAGTAGCCACACTGAGATGCAGCAGCTTCGGAAAATGCGCGTCCAAGAAGCGAACCACAGGGATCTGTCGCCAGGTCAGATGCCGTGGAGATACTGGCTCCTTGCGCCCCGCCTAGCGTGATCTGACAAGCCTGAACGGCATTGCCATCCAGGAGCACAGTACACGCACCACAATGACCTGTTTCACACCCCTGTTTGACTTCAAGCCGTCCAAATCCGTGCCTCAACGCATTTAGCAGGGACTGCCCGATGGGTGCATCGACGGATATTTGCGCTCCGTTCAAGTAGAATGTTGTGGGCATACTGGAACAAACCTTGTCGCTACGACTATGGGGCCAGAGTCACATTTGGGGTGAAATATTCTTCCAAACCGATTTTCAGGCGTTGTCCGGTAAAGCGCTCCCGGAGTTCCATCACTTTTCTGGTCCCGGATCGCGAAATCGGCAATTCGCGTTTGATTACCGAATGTGCAGACTGGAGTGTCCGGACCGACTCTATTGCGTCGTTGCGGCTCAAGCCGCCGAGATGATTGCTTAGCATCTCGGCGAGAACATCAAGATTTGCCGGGTCGAGGGTAAAGTCGACAGCTTCTTTCATGGTTTTGGTGAAAGCGCTGATCACAGTCGGGTTTTCTTCGATAAAGGATCGCTGAGCGCAACAGACATTACCCTGGTAATTGTCCCACGGATCTGGATTGCCGGTGAGTACATGGCACCCACTATCGATCGCCATCCTGGCAAAATAGTCAGACAGAAGTGCGCCACGTACAAGTCCACCTTTCAGGGCTTCCCAACGCTCCTTCGGCGCACCATACGAAACAAATTCGTAGTCTTCTGCTTTGAGCCCGTTCGATTCGAGCATGTCGCGCAACAGGAAGGCATAACCGGTTGATAGCGCATCCACAGCGATCTGACCGCCTTTCAAGCTGGCAAAATTCGAAATTGGACCGTGAACAACAAATGGCAGTCGATAGCTTGAATTGCCGAGAAAAACCTGAAGTTCCGAACGCATTTTCGTCGCAACTGCACCCTGCCCCTCGTTATAGGCGATGATATTGTCAATCGCGGTTGCCGCAATCTGATATCGCCCGTCGATAATGCCGGTCATCTGCTCGATGGAGCTTTTCGTCGGAAACAGTTCCACATCCAGACCAGAATTGCGGAAACACTGTCGTTCGACCGCCACTTCAAAAGGTAACGTCGCGGCATTTGCAAAAAAAGACAGATGAATTTTTTGCATGAATTCCTCCTCGTTTCGATCAAAAAGATACAGTCCATTCAAAGCCTTAGTCAATATATATTTCGCTATTTTTGACGAGAAAATGGATATTTCTCTCAATTAGCGCAGATTTTGTATGCGCAAAAAACATTCTCCGCACTTTCGTCCGCACAGAAACACTACCGCCCATTACGGGTCGCCCACACTCCAAGGCAAGTCGATATGAAGGAGGTATCCGAGCAGTGCTTGGCTAGGTATTTGACCACAATGAATCATAATCTCCGGCTGTCCCGCCACGCCATACCTGTTCATGCAGCAAAAGGAAGCCAAGAGACTGGGCAGAAGGCCCGGCCAATCATACACCACTCGCGCCGGTCTCACATTTATGCATGGCCGACGCGCGACTCCGTCCTTTCTGAAACATCTATCCTGCTGCAGGGAGGGATTCGCCGTTTACCGTGACCGGCTTTGCTGCAATCAGGACAAATGCGATGACGCAAGGCGCGTCGGATTTGTTGACCCAATTGTGAATTGTACCGCGCTGCACCAGCACATCGCCCGCTTTCAAGGTCACGGATTCGCCATCCTCGAGCGGCATGACGATTTCACCGGAGATCACGATCGCATAGTCAAGAGAGTCGGTACGGTGCAGCCGCCCGGATACGCCAGGCCCATACTGGATGACGCGCAGGACGGTGCCATTGTCGTGGCTGGTGGCGACCGCGCGATCCTTCCCGTCAAAATCATCATCGTTGTCGATGGGAAAGCCTTCGGTCGTCCACATCAGACAGGCATCGGCGCCGGGTCTGATTTCCTTGGCCTCCAGAAGGTCATCTTTCGCGACCACGGCTTTCCCGTGTTCATTGTGCCCTGTTACAATCCGTCGAAACGATACTGCCATATTGGTTTCCTTGCCTTTGATAGGTCGGCGCCCTGAATTGTCTTGAACACAGTGCCGAACAGCCTTTTGAATGCGAAATCTGCCGTAGCGCCTTTGTGGGAAGCCTGGTTATCCGAGTTTGGTGTCCACGCGCGGCGGCAGCTCCGCTCTCAGGGCTGCGTGCAGGTAGCAGGTGTTCGCAGCAACCCGAACCAGCATTTCATGGGTTTCGGCATCCGCGGTACCATTCAGGAACAGGTGCGTGTCGACCGGGTGGGCAATGCCGCGTCCCTCATCGTCGATTTCGAACGGCCAGTACTGAACCAGCCGCAGGCTGCCCGTCTTCAGCTTCATGGCAGTCATGTAGCGTGAAAGCTGGGTCATGAAACAAAAGGCAACACCGGCTGCAAAATAGCCGAGGCTGGAGGGTGCGACATTGCCCGCCGCCCTGTCGTCACTTATCAAATGGAAGTGGGACATACCCGGCATGTCGAGCCAGGTATCGGAACATACCGCACCCTCGGGGGTGAAAGCGGCACGACCGGAGACGCGGCGCAACAAACGGCCTTCGACTGTATCAGGGAAGGGATCCCGCTCCCCTTCCTGCACCACACCGGGTTTGACGATCGGGTCGAACCTGTGGGTGTTCAGCGGCTCTGGTGGCTTGGCATGAACGAGATACGGATCGGATGCATCCGGCGCGTCAGACGCCACAAGCGTCGTGATAGGTTTCCGTTGCCCGTTCACATACAGCGCGAAGGTTGCCGGCATCACGGATTTCAGGGCGTCGATCGCCGGGGAAGCACGCAAGGCAAGCTCGACAAGCTCGCGTGTCTGCTCATTGAGCCCTTCAAACTGCAGTTCGGATATATCGGCCTGGCCCACACCTGTGCCACGCGCAAACGATCCTTCAAACCAGTAGTAATTCTTCAGCGTTGCCGCGATGTCCGAGGCGGACATCCCCTTGGCTTCGGCAAGGGCGGAAAGCCGGGTCATCACATCGCCAAGCAACCCGGCATTGAAAAACCCGAGCGGAAAAGGCGCTTCGTCATGGCCCTTCAGATGCTGTCCTTCATCAGACGTCATCCGCCAGCTTTGCCCATCGGCCCCTTCCTGAACGACGGCCTCCTTCTGGTGACCTGACAACATGCGTGTCTCAACCTTGTAGGTCGACTTGCCTCGCCCCATGCCCAGTAGAGATGGCCGGTTGCCTGTCGCCGCCTGGAAAGCGAGCGGGTGACCACAGGATGCAATTTGGTTGTCCATTCTAGTCTCCTATTCAGGCCATCCACGAGATGGCGGTATCGTTGTGTTTGACCCAGGTGCCCTGGCGTGTAGACGCCGGCCACCCGATCTCTAGCTAAAGGCCAGATCGCCGATGTAGGTCGCCAGCTCTGGCCGGACCGCAACAGCGAAAAGCACCAGCAACAGGCAAATCCAATAAGGGATTGAGGCCGCGAAGATCCTGAACGTGCTGACGCTGTGATCCGCGGCCCTCCCAAGGCGCCTGATTAGTCGAGGGTGTAGAAATCGACGATCGTGTTGCCCTCGGCTTTCAGCCGGGCGATGTAGGCCGAGACCACAGCGCGCATGGGAAGATCACGACCTTCGCCTTCGTCGATGTAGGCTTTTGCTACATCCGGCATCAGCTTTGCCCATTGCACTCGGACATCATCGGAAATTTCCAGAAGGGTCGCGCCGCTTGCGATCATGCTTTCGACAGACTTACTGTCGCCTTCGGTGTTGAGCCGGTCTACAGCCATCTCGTATTCACTCGCGACCTCAAGAATGATCTTCTGAACATCCTCGGGCAGGCTCTGCCAGCGCTTTTCATTGGCCGTCAGCAGATTGGCGGGAAGCGAGCCCAGGTTGATCTTGGCGATATACGGAGCCACTTCATGAAGCTTGAAGCCGTTCACCCCCTGATAATGCATCATTATGCCGTCGACGACGCCGGTTTGAAGCGAGTTGTAGGCTTCAACCAGCCCACCTTGCGCCGGTGTAGCCCCTGTCGCGGAAACCCAGGAGAGGTTCGGGCCCGCAGCCATGATTTTCTGCCCCACCAAATCATCAAGGGTCTCCCACGGTTCCTTTGTCACAAGCGTGTAGTCACTGGCAGCCATGATGGCGAGCACGCGCTGACCGCGTGCCTCAAGCTGGCCCGGCAGTTCCGGAAATTGCTTGTAAAGGTCGCGGGCGATCTGGCTGGACTTGCTCGGCTCACTCACCCCGAAAGGCACGGCGTAGCCATAATTGTTGAGAAACAGCGCACTCGACTCGAAAGGCGTTGAAAGTGCCCCGAAATCAAGCAGACCGCTTTGAGTTGCCTCCAGCACTTCGGGCAACTTGGCAACCGACCCGCCATAAGCCTCGACAAACCGGACCTCATGCTCGGTCTCCTCCGCCACGCGCCGCTCGATTTCGGGAACGAAAAGATCCTTGAGTTGCGAGGTATAAGGAAGCGTCGCGGCATGGCCTGCGCCAATGCGCAAGTTGAAACTCTCGGCGTTTGCCGTGTTTGATGCGAGGGCGAAGACAGCGCCGCCTAAGGCCAAGCTGGCAAGTTTGGCAATGTTCATGATTTTTCCATCCCTTGGTTGCGTCAGTCGATCGTTCGCCAAGCTGTAAGATGTTGATGCCACCTCTGCATCTTCATCCCTGCTTCTGGACCCGGAACCTATCCGTGGCGGGTGCCCATATTGTTCCTCCATTTGGAAAGGCAGGTGGTCTCAAACTTCAATTCCGATCAGCCCGCGAGAAACTCGGGAAAACAGGAATGGCAGCCCATCTCAACCGGTTCGGGCTGGCTGAAACACTCATGCTTCCTGACCGAATTGTTGTTTTACTGCATCATCCAGGGCCAGCGCTTTACGTATGCTGGACCTTTCGGCCAAGCGCTCGGAATGGGCCGCGATGTTCTCAAACCCTGACAGATCCAGGCCCGGGAAAAAGCCGGAACGACGGAAGCACCAAAACAGATAGATATCAGCAGAACTGTACTCATCTAGAAGATAGGTGCGCCCTTCGAGCATCTTTTCGGCCAACCGAAAGCCTTCCAGCAGGGATGCACCGGCCAAGCGGCGCGTGCTATCTTCTGTCCCGGCAACATCGCAAAATTTAAGCGGCGCATTGTAGCGGCTGATGCCGGGATGAATTCCCGATGCAAACCACGAAAGCAGCGAAACGGCTTGCGCTTCGGCCCAGGGTTCAGTTGGCAGCAATCGTACATGTGGAAAGCTTCTGGCAATCCATAACTGTATGGCGACGTTCTCGCTCAGGGGTTCACCATCGACCAGAAGCAACGGGACTTTGTGCTTAGGGTTCAGCGCAAGGTATTCCGGCGTCATATTCGCTTTGCCACGAATATTAAGGGGCCGGACATCAAACGACACTTCGGCCTCCGTGAGCATGACGTACGGGACAAGCGCGCACGAAAACGGAGCGTAGTATAAAGCGATATTCATGGAGCTTCCAATCTCGCTGACTCTGTAAATCACGGGTGGAAAACTTTACCGAAAGCCGTGGGGGACAGCCCACGGCTTTTGTGATGGCGACGAAACTTAAGCGGCTCTGCGGGCGAGAACGGGCTCGGCAATTGCCTTGAATTCATCGTCGGTCAGGGTATCGCGCTTCTTGATGCCGGCCTGCTTTACAGCATCCAGAATCTCGGCGAGATCGGCATCTTCTGCGGTCCCCATGCCCAACTGATCGAGCTTGTAGACAACCGATGCCTTACCGCTCTTCTTGCCAAGCACCACTTCGCCCACGCGCCCGGTCAGGGCCGGATGGGTTCCAAACATCACCAGCGGATCATGCATCACATACTGGATGCCGATGCCGGATTCACGGGTGAAGTTGCTGGCGCCCAGGATCGGCTTGTTGCGGGCAATCGGAATATTGGCGCGCTCGGACAGCAACCGGCCGAGTTCAGGCATCAGGTCGAAGCGGTACCCGGTGTCATAGCCATAGAGCAGATCAAGCGCGAGCATGAGCTCCTCAAGCGCCGCATTGCCGGTGCGCTCGCCAAGTCCGTTGCCACAGCTGTGAACCACTTCAGCACCGGCCGTGACCGCGGCCAGTTCGGTTGCCACACCCATGCCGAAATCATTGTGCGTATGGATCTCGATCGGAAGTCCGGTCATGCGCTTGACCCAGCGCACCATGTACTTGATCGCTTCAGGGGTAGCGCAGCCCATCGTGTCGACGATGCCGATGGAGTCCGGCGGCGATTCCGCCATGATTCCCTTGCAGAGATTCTCCAGATCATCCGGACGGGCGCGCGTCGTATCATAGGGAAAGAACACGGCGTAGAGCCCGTTTTCACGCGCATAATTGATCACCGGCGCGCTGCGCTCGAGGACATCTCGCCAGGTCCAGCCGAATTGGGTCGTGAGCTTGGGGTAGCCAATCGGCACTTCGATGATGACGCCCTGCGCACCACATTCGAGCGCCATGTCGATATCCTGCTTCATCGCCCGGGCAAAGGTGAATATGCGGGACTTCAAGCCCATCTTGCTGATTTGCTTGATAGCTTCCGCATCCTGAGGCGACACGGCAGGCATGCCCGCCTCAATCCGGTCGACGCCAACATCGTTGAGCATCTGGGCGATGGCAATCTTGTCATCGACCGAGAACACCACGCCGGGTGTCTGTTCCCCGTCGCGCAAGGTTGCATCATGGATCTGCACTTTCGGAGGCAACTCAAGCGAATTGCGCACTTCGGGCACAAAATTATATGGGCTCACCCACCATTTTCCGTCTTCAAAATGCGTCTCGCGCATGAATTGGCCTCCTCTGCCTTGAAATGTGATCTTCGAAAATACGACCATGATAGCCAGTCAATGTTGTGTAGATTTTATACGTTCAGACAATAATATCAACTTTTTAATCGCTTCCAATGCGCAAAAAACCCCTTTTCAATGCATATATACGTAGCTCAAGTACGATAGCTTTCGTCTATCTATATGTTTTTTATAGTTTATGTAGTGAGATTGATAAAATTGGGCCGCAAGCCCTGAACCAAAACAAAAGCTTGCAGCTTCAAAATAAATCGATATTTTTGACTCATGATGTCCTTATTGATCAAATCACGATTGCAGTCCATCGCCGACAGGGGCTTTTCCATCATCGGCCTGTCCAACCAGAATGAGCGCAAGCTCCCGCCCCGGGAGATTATCAAGCTATGTCATATTCTGCTTACGGGCCGCGGCGAAGCCTCTGGCGTTGCCATTTCCCGCGAGATCCTCAACCGCTACCAAGTGCTGGATGAGCAAGAGAAAACCGAATTTTTTCGCCTGTTGTTGTCGGAGTTTTCAGTGGAACCTGAAAAGGCGCTGGAGGCTGCCAACAACTATGTCAGCGATCCAAGTCACGATAGTCTGGACAAGCTGCTGGCTGTTTCACAACCGTCCCGCCTCAACCTTCTCATGCTTCTCAATCAAGCTCCTGATGCGACCCAATTTCTTGTCGCAATGCGGGCCGATCTCCTCGCCCGACTTCGCCAAGAGCCCGACTTGCGCTTTGTCGACCGCGAATTTGTTCACCTGTTCACGACATGGTTCAATCGCGGGTTTCTCGATCTCAGATGCATCGACTGGAACACGCCGGCGGCAATTCTCGAAAAAATCATCCACTATGAAGCTGTCCACGGCATGGCTGGCTGGGAAGATCTGCGCAAGCGCATCAACCCCGAAGATCGAAGGATCTTTGCGTTCTTCCATCCGCGTCTCGGAGATGAGCCTCTGATATTCGTGGAAGTGGCGCTTATGGATGAAGTGCCGTCATCAATCCACAGTGTCCTGGATAACAAGAAAACCGATGTTACCGCTTTCGACGTAAGACGCGCAAACACAGCGATCTTCTACTCCATTTCCAATTGCCAGAAAGGCCTCAGGGGGATTCCGCTGGGCAACTTCCTGATCAAGCAGGTCGTGGAAGAATTGCGGACCGAATACCCGGCCCTGAAGAACTTCGTCACCCTCTCACCGGTGCCGTCTTTCAGGAAATGGGTAACAAACGCGCGTGAGGGCAAAACCGAGTTCCGCCTGCCAAGCGCAGCGTTGACGGCTCTTGAACTGACCGACAGGCCCGATTGGCAGAAGGATGCCAAAATGGCTGCGACTGTCGAGGAGCATCTCATGCCATTGGCAGCATGGTTCTTTTGCAACAGCAACGCCAACCGCCGGCCTTTGGACCCGGTAGCCCGGTTCCACCTGGGAAATGGCGCAAGGCTGGACCGCATAAACTGGGCGGCAGACCTGTCGGAAAACGGCATGACCGGGTCGTTCGGCATCATGGTCAACTATCGCTACCAGTTGGATGAAATTGAACGCAACCACGAGATGTTTGCCAACAAAGGAGTGGTCGTCGCATCACCCGTCGTTATAAAGGCGGCAAAAGCTTATGGCAGTGTGCTTGCCAGGCAAAATCCGGTGGAAGCCTCGTCAGAAGCCGGGGTTGCTTCCATCGAATCATCGGGAGTGCCATGATGCCGGTAAAGACAGAACCCAGGTCGGGGACGAATTTGGACGAGCTTAGCCAGAAAAACGACATAGCAGCCCAGGATCAAACCACGCTTGGGCAGCAAGAGGATTCGTCCGGATCAAGCTCGATTACGAGCCAGGCTTACACAAGACTTCGCGCCGACATCATGTCAGGCGTTCTTACGCCCGGTAAAAAGCTCAAGATTGAAGAACTGCGCAGCCTTTATGACTTCGGCTCAAGCCCGATCCGTGAAGCGCTGAGCATGCTGACCTCAGACCTTTTCGTCGAACGTATCGACCAGCGGGGCTTTCGCGTCGCCGATGTCAGCGAAAAGGAGTTTGACGAGCTTCTGCGCACCCGCCGCTGGCTCGAAGAACGGGCCTTGCGGGAATCCATTGCCCATGGAGACAGCAATTGGGAGGAACAGGTGGTCCTTTCAGCCTACCGGCTTTCACGTGTGCCGCGTTCGCAGACAAATGATCATTTCGTTGCCAATGAAGAATGGGAAAGGCGCCACAAGCATTTCCATTTGTCGCTGATTGGCGCCTGCCCCTCCTCAATCATGCTCAAGTTCTGCGACCAGTTGTATGACCAGAATGTGCGCTACCGCCATTTGTCCGGTTCAAAGGCCTATCCCTCGCGCGACATCAATGCCGAGCACAATGCCATTACCGATGCCGTACTCGAGCGGAATGCCGATCTCGCTGTCGAACTCTTGATGTCGCATTACGCAACGACCGGCAATTTCCTCATGGAAGAACTGACGCCGAAGGAAAAAGCCTAGGCTTGCCGCAGCAGAACGAAGGGCGCCCGATTTTGGACGACCCGGCTGGAAATTTTCCAGGTTCAATCATCAGCTGGTCAGCGTGCCGTCGAAGCGCTTCCTTGCGCGAAAACCCAATTCGACTGATTTTGCATGCTCGGTGGCAATCAAAAGCAGCTTGATCGAAGCCGCAAGCCACATACACCAACCGCCGTCATCGCATCGGGAAAATGAACCTCATGTTGCGAACTTGGCAGAGTGCTAAGCTGGTCCTTTTGGAGGATACCGGAAGCTGTGGCGGGTTGGACTGCCCTGCTTCGCATGGGCCGGTAACCGGTCGCGTTTAACCTTCGCCGGGATATTCACTCCATCGGCCAAACGATGACATTGTGAGTCGCAGTATAGTGATCCATAAGGTGCGTAACCGCATTTTCGACATCGTGGGCAACACTTGATTCAAAAATGAGGCGATGTTCCTCTCGGCCGTCGCGTTGGTATTTAGACGCATTGCGCGCAAGATTTCCATATCGAATGGACTGATCATAAAGGTCGCTGGCTAACGATTTCAGACGGCGTGACGGGCATGCGTCGAGAAGCAGCCTGTGGAAATTTTTGTGAATGCCGACCCAATCGGGATCTTCCTGGTCTGTTCTGTCCAACCGGAAAAAGCCGGCAACCAAACGATCCTCCCAATCACGTCCGCCGAGTTCTACCGACTGCCTCAGCGCCTCAGCTTCAATGAGCTTGCGGGTTTCGAAAATGTCGTCGAACTCTTCCCGGCTGACATCTGCAACCCGAAAGCCACGGTTTTCCATTTTGGAAACAAGCGATTCAGAACTGAGTCGACTCAGCGCCTCCCGGATCGGGGTAGGGCCTAGCTCGTACAGTGTCGTCAAAGTGGAAATTTTCAACCGAGTGCTGGGCTCAAGTCGACCACGCAGGATGTCATCCCGTAGCCTTTGATACCCAATTTCCATAAGAGAAACCTGTTCGTCCACCTGAAATCCTTCACCATTCCGAGACGTCGAGCGACGCCCGTTATCGTCGCTAATCTGACGATATTGATATATCTGTAATCGTTTCTTGACAAACACTCATTTTATCGACAAAAAATATATATGGTATTTTTAATCGACATTAAGTGCATCTAGATGGCTTCCAGCCTCCAAATCAAACCTATCCTGTGCGTCTCCCTTGGATATCGTTTCAGTGAAACTGATTGGCTTTCATTCAACTCACCGCAATTTGACGGCATCTCGTTGAACTCTAATGCGAACGAAAAACCGAAATTTTCTGCGCCCCTTGATGTAGAGCAACCCGGCGGGCACTGGTCGTGCGAACACATTGGCTTCCATCGGTCGCCAGATTTTGAAGGCAACACTGCAGTCTGATCGCAATTCGGTCGACTGATCACGCTCCTGGGGAGGATAGCGTATGAAACCAATTTTCTACATCAATCGGGTGCTCATGGGGCTCTCCGCTTTCTGGTCTTTTTTTCTGGCGGTCATCATCACCGTCGACGTCGTCGGCCGAGGTCTGTTCAATTCACCTCTGACCGGGTCACTTGAGATCATCGTCAACTCGATCGTCGTGATAGCGTTTCTCCAGCTCGGCTATGCCGTAGGCTCCGGTTCGATGCTTCGGGCAGATTTCATTCTTCATCTGCTGCCACGCCGCCTGACACTGTTCCTGGACGTTACAGGTCTGGTGATCGGCGCGATTATTTTCGGCCTGCTTTGTTACGCGGTGATTGACCCGACGATCAGTGCTTACAGAAGCGGCGACTACGAAGGCGAAGGAGCGATGCGCGTACCAACCTGGCCCATCTATGCCACGATATTCTTCGGTTCTCTGCTCACAACCATCAATTACATCCTCCTTGCCTTCGACCGTTACGCCTCTGAAAGGCCTGACCATGTTTGATTTCGGAATCGCCTTACCTGTTCTCGGCTTGCTGGTCGTCGTCGTTTTCCTAGGCCTTCATATCGCAGTCGCGCTTGCCGCATGCAGTCTGATTGGCCTCTACATCATTCTCGGCAGCTTCGACATAACCATGATGACGTTTGCCAGCACCGCTTTTCAGGGGTTGCGCGGCTATACTTTTGCCGCGTTGCCGTTGTTCATGATCATGGGCGAGTTCATCAGCCGTTCCGGTGCAGCGCAGGATCTTTATGTCGGGATCAACCGGGCGCTGAAAGGTGTGGTCGGGCGACTTGCTCTGGCAACGGTCCTGGGAAATGCAGTTTTCGCCTTCTTGACGGGTGTCAGCATTGCCGCTGCGGCAGCGTTCACCCGCATCGCCTACCCCCAGATGAGGGCAATGGGATATGACCGGGGCACCGCACTTGGCGTCATTGCCGGATCAAGCTGTCTTGGCATGTTGATCCCTCCAAGCAACCTTATGATCCTGTGGGCCATTCTGGTCGAGGAATCGATTGGCCGCCTGTTTCTGGCCGGCATTATTCCCGGCCTAATGCTGGCGACGCTTTTTGTCATCTACGTAATGTCCAATGCCTACTTCCGTCCGCACCTCTACGGCGAAGGCATCTCCGTCACCCCGCCGCCTGAGCCTGAGGCTCAGTCCCTCGGCGCGGCAGCCATTCCATCCGTTGCAGACCTGGATTCAATCACATCAAAAGACATTTTGATCAGTACGGTCTGCATGGGCGGTCTGATCGCCTCGGTGCTGGGTGGCATCTGGTTCGGAGCCTTTACCGCAACCGAAGCCGCCGGCGTCGGATCTCTATTGGCCTTGGCCTTTGCCATCGTCGTCAAAGGACTGCGCCTTCCCGATGTTGCTGCAGGTATCTTGCAAGTAGCAAAGACGGCAGCGCCTCTGCTCATCATGATCCTGATGGCGCTGCTGTATTCCCGCACGCTTGCCCTGACCGGCATTGGCAATTCCATCGAAGACTTCTTTTCTTCGGGATCGATACCGCCGTGGGCCGTCCTCGTCTTTATGGTCTGCATCTGGTTTCTGCTTGGCATGCTGATCGACTCCAAATCGATCATGCTGCTTACGGTTCCCATCTTCGCACCGCTGGGTGAGTTGATCGGGTACAACCCGATCGCATTTGCCATTATCGGCATCCTGGCCATTGAGGCCGGCATCCTGACGCCGCCATTCGGGCTGATTGTTTATACCGTCAAAGCCGCGGCTGCAGACGATGAAGTCAGCACACTCCGAATATTCGCCGCAGCAACACCCTACTGGATTTGCCTGCTTATCGTTCTGACAGCGGTGGCAATTTGGCCAGGCCTCGCGACTTACATCGGAGATATCACTTTCAACAAAGGCTAACCAATTCAAAGGGAGGAGACCCAAATGAATCATAGATCCAAAAAGAACATTCTCGGTTTCGTACTTGCCGGAATGACATCAATTGCAGCCATGACAACACCAACATCGGCGGACACCTTCGCGTTGCGCGTCGGAGCTGGCCACCCGGCCGCACTGGCCTATGTCGGTCAACTGAAGGAATTCTTCCTTCCGGAACTCGCAAAAAGGGTTGAGGAACGGACAGAGCACAAGATTACCTATGTCGAGGCATACGGCGGATCTGTCGCAAAACTCCCGGAAGTCTATGACGCCGTAGAAAGCGGCTTGCTGGACATCGGCGCGCTTTCAACGCCGTTTGAACCCAGCTCCATGTTCCTGATGCAGTTTGGTTACAAGGTTCCCTTTGTCAGCAACAACGCACAGGAAATGTTCAAGGTCGGCCGGGCTGTCTTCAACGACTTCCCACCACTCGCCGAGAGCATGGCAAAGCACAATCAGATCCTCCTGGCGATGCTCGCGTCCTCGAGCTACAGCATCATCCTGAATAAGGAAGTGACGGGGATGGAAGACCTGAATGGTCTGAAAATCGCCGGCGGCGGAGCAAACCTGGACTGGCTCTCCAACGTAGGTGTTGTGCCAGTGCAGGCACCATTGGGTGAAGCGTATAATTCACTGCAAACCGGTGTCCTTGATGGATATCTGGTCCACCTGCAGGGGATGAACGCCTTCAAACTGCATGAGGTTGCCCCCTATATCTTCCGCATCAACTTCATGTCCAACCCGAGCAACAACCTTCTGTCGATCAGAAAGCAGACATTCGACAGTTTCCCGCCGGAAGTGCAGGCAATCGTGCTGGAAGTTGCCGCCGAATATGAAGAGCGCGTCAACACCATTCACGCTGAAGATGACGGGAAAGCCCTGGCCACGATGATTGCCGGTGGCGCGACAGAATTTGTGGTGTCGGATGCAGACAGAGCCAAATGGGCCAAAGCAATTTCGTCCATCCCGCAGGCTGCTGCAGATGACGGCGTCACACGCGGTGAACCCATGGCTGAATTGCTGACACTTTACCTGGAAAAACTGGACGAAGCAGGAATCAAACTGCCCGTGCAATACACCATCAAGTAATCAACCAGGGTTGCCCCTCACAGGGCAACCCGACCAAATGCGAGTGCGAAACCGAGATGCGTGTAATCGAAATACGGGAAAAAGAGATCCCTTTGAACGTCAGCATCAGCAATGCGGCGTTCTCATTTGACAATATGACGACGTCAATTGTTGCTGTCGTTACTGATGTCGTGAAGGGCGGCAAGCCTGTCGTCGGCTATGCATTCAACTCGACAGGTCGTTATGCGTGCGGCGCACAAATGCGAAATCGGATGATCCCGCGCTTGTTGCGGCAGAAGCCCGATGACTTGATGGATCCGGTGACTGGGGTCTTTTCGCCTGAAGCTGCGGTCCGGGCCATGATGTTTGGCGAAAAACCTGGCGGCGACATGGAACGCGCGGTTGCTATCGGTACAATTGAAACCGCACTCTGGGATGCGCTTGCCAAGACGCTGGACATGCCGCTTCATCGGCTGCTCTCCGAGCGCTACGGCAATGGCGTGACTCCGGAAAAGATGTTCTGCTATGTCGGCGGCGGCTGGTACAAAGCCGATGAAACCCCAGCGTCGCTCCGTGCCGAAATGCAGGGTTACCTCGATACGGGATATACCCTCATAAAGACCAAGATCGGGGGTCTGCCGATCGATGAGGATCGTGCACGAATTGAGAATATCCTGGGAATACTCGACAGCCCGTCGCAACTTGCTGTTGATGCCAATTGTGGTCTGTCACCGGAACGGGCTCTGCAATATGCGGAAGCGTTTGGAGATCTCGGACTGGCCTGGTTTGAAGAACCGGTCAACCCCGTCGACTATGCGGCGACCAGCGATTTCGTCAAAGCCTATATCCACCCGGTGGCCACTGGCGAAAATCTGTTTTCCCAAGCTGAGTTGCGCAATCTTCTGCGCTATGGCGGCTTCCGTCCCGGTATCGATATCGTTCAGATCGACGTCCCGCAAAGTTACGGCATGGCCGCCTGCGCAGCGAACATGAAGATGCTTGAAGATTATGGCTGGAGTGCATCATCTGTTCTGCCACACGGCGGCAACCAGATGTCTCTGGCCGCCGCGCTGGGATTTGGAATGGGGATGTGTGAGAGCTATCCCTCGGTATTCGGCGTTTTTTCAGGCTACGCAGACGATGCGAAAGTCGTCGACGGTTATTTGCCCGCACCTGACCGCCCAGGCATCGGCTTTGAAGCCCAGGCCGAGCTTTTCTCGCTTTTCAGTACACTTACGGATTGATCGAAAGGATCAGATGAACCGTTTTACGCTTGGATCCGCGTTGCCGACGAACCAGGCCAAAACCATCCACGGGGAGCAACGCGATCCCGGCTCGGGGGCCATGCCGTGATTTACCGGGACCGCCACTGCAATCGCTGCAAACCTTATCTAGGCAAGTTGGATCGGCTTCGCGAGAGATGGTGCTCACCCAACGACAGCAAGGACTTGAGAAATGAATGAGACGACCGATCTGAATGTCCCGCCTGAAGTGCTGCGCGGTTTTATAGCCGAAGTGTTCCAGGCGCATGGCATGCCTGACAAAGATGCCGCCATTGTCGCCGAGATGATGGTGGAAGCTGATCTGCATGGATGCGACGCGCATGGCGTGTTCCGTCTGGCTGGCTACATTACCCGTCTCAAGGCCGGCGGCTTCAATCGGACGCCCAATATCCGCGTTGACCGCGAACATGGCGGCTTGGCACGCGTCGACGGCGATGATGCCATGGGCCACCTGGTTGTCCGTCGCTGCGTCGACGAAGCCATCGAGCGGGCACGCATCCACGGAATTTCCTGCGTGGGATGTCATCGATCCAACCATGCCGGAGCGGCCGGAACCTGGGTGATGCGAGCCGTATCCGAGGGGATGATCGGCATTTACATGGCGGTTGGAAATGCCAACCTCATGGCGCCTTGGGGCGGGGCCGACCTGTTGCTCTCGACCAACCCTATCGCAATTGCAGTGCCGGGCGGAGAAGGTGGGCCCGTGCTCCTGGATATGGCAACCAGCAACACCGCCTTCGGCACAGTCAAAATGGCTGCGCAACGCGGGGAAACGATGCCCGGTGACTGGATGATCGACGCCAACGGCGAACCATTGACCGATCCGAACCGGATCGCCGGTGGATCGTTGCTCCCGATTGGCGGAGCAAAGGGCTACGGTCTTGCTTTGATGATCGGGCTTCTGGCGGGCACAATGAACGGCGCGGCAATGGGAAGCAATGTGGTTGATTTCAACAAAGACCATACGACCTCGACCAATACAGGACAGACGCTGATTGTCATCAATCCCGCCAGCCTCGGCGGAGTTGCAGCATTCCGTACTGAAGTCGACCGAATCCGGGAAGAGATCATTACCTCGCGCACACGGCCAGGATTCGACTCGATCCGACTACCGGGAGACCGAGCGCTTCACTCCCGCATCGAACGCGCCAGGACGGGCGTGCCCTGTCCTGCCATACTGCTCGATACAACGGCAAAAATCGCGGCCGAAGCCGGCGTTGCATCGATCACGGACCGTATTTAGGGCACAGACATGTGTGGCCACCCGGCTTTGCAAGGAATCATTTGAGCTTGTTTGATCGGCGCGGGCGGTGGCCATGTGTTCGGCATTTGTGCATGGTGCTTGTGACCACTTGCCTCGATGAAGTCCGGCTCCCGGCCAGAGCCCGATCCGAAAATCGCTTGCGTAGCACAGGCCACTCCGGTCATTGGTTCCGACGGGTGAAAGGTGCACAGGCCATTTTCTCTCTCCATATTTGTCGCAAATACGAAGAATCTGATTGCTGCCCGACACTCAACCTCAAAGGCAGTTTCACCCTATCTGGACAGGCACTTACAGCGCCGCGCATCCGATTGGATGCGCGGCGCTGTAACTCTTTGAACTGATGCATGTACGTTATCGTTCAAATGAAGCCATTTTGGCGCGATATGCCTTAGGTCAGCAATGCGAGGACTTTTTGTGCGGCAGCTGCGGATGAAGCCGGGTTTTGGCCGGTCACCAGTTTACCATCGCGCAACACGAAGCTGGCCCAATCGTCGCCTTTTTCGTAAATGCCGCCGTTGGCTTTCAACATGTCTTCAACCAAAAAGGGCACGATCTTGGTCAGACCCACGGCCTCTTCTTCGGTATTGGTAAAACCGGTCACGCGGCGACCTGAAACCAGCGGCTTTCCGTCCGTGCCCAGTGTGTGGCGGAACACGGCGGGGGCGTGGCAGACCGCCCCGACAGGGCGATCTGCGGCGGCAAAGGCCTCAATCAGGCGTTTGCTGTCTGCGTCTTCGGCCAGATCCCACAGGGGGCCGTGTCCACCAGGATAGAAGATCGCGTCAAAGCCATCTTCGGTCACATCGGACAGCTTCAGTGTGCCCGCAAGCTGCTTTTGCGCCTCGGCGTCACCCTTGAACCGGCGGGTGTCGTCGGTCTGCGCGCCGTCATCATCGCTGGACGGATCAATCGGCGGCTGGCCCCCTTTGGGCGAGGCCAGCGTGATGTCGGCCCCTGCATCCTTGAAGATGTAGTAGGGTGCTGCAAACTCTTCCAGCCAAAAGCCGGTTTTCTTGCCGGTGTCGCCGAGTTGGTCGTGCGATGTCAGTACCATCAGAATTTTCATGTTATTTCCTATCATTTCTGGCCAACGCGGATCACGCGCTTGCCGAAGTTTTCACCTTTGAGGAGACCGATGAAGGCGTCGGGGGCGTTCTCCAGCCCGTCGATGATCTCTTCGCGGTACTTGATCTTGCCGCCTTCGATCCAGGCGCTCATTTCCTTGGCGAATTCCGGATAGAGATGGCCGAAATCGTCAAAGATGATAAAGCCCTGTACCTTGATCTTTTTGCGCAGGATTTGCCCCATCAGCCAGTTCATCCGATCCGGCCCATCGGGCAGCTTGGTGGCGTTGTATTGCGACACCAGCCCGCAAACCGGCATCCGCGCGTTCGGGTTCAAAAGCGGAATTACCGCGTCCAGAACCTTTCCCCCGACATTTTCGAAATAGACATCGATACCATCTGGGCTGGCCTCGGCGAGCTGCTCGGCAAAGTTATCCGCCTTGTGATCTATGCAGGCGTCAAAGCCCAATTCATTGACCGCATAGGCGCATTTTTCCGCTCCGCCCGCGATACCAACAACGCGGCATCCCAGCAGTTTTCCAATCTGGCCGACAGTGGCGCCGACAGGTCCGGTCGCGGCGGCCACAGCAATGGTCTCGCCGGGCTTTGGTGCGCCGATTTGCGTCAGGCCGGCCCAGGCAGTAAAGCCGGGCATGCCCATGATGCCAAGCGCCCAAGACGAATGTGCGGGTGATTTGCCAAGATTGGTGACCCCCGAGCCATCCGACAGGGCATAGTCCTGCCAACCGTTGAAGCTGAGCACCCAGTCACCCGGCGCGAAGCCCTCGACTTTCGAGGTAACGACTTGCGCGACAGTTCCACCAACCATCACATCGCCGATTTCGACCGGTGCAGCATAAGACGGCGCATCGCTCATCCGACCCCGCATATACGGGTCAAGCGACAGGAATTCAGTGTGCAAGAGCATCTGATCGGCACCTGCGGAAGGGACGGCCGCCTCGACAAGTTTCAAGGTGTCTTTCGTTGGCTCGCCTTTGGGGCGTTGTGCCAACACAAGTTGACGGTTGATTGTTTCGGTCTGTGTCATGTCCAATTTCTCCTACAAAGCGGTTTCAAGAATGCGGCGGGCATCATCGGGGGCAATGGCGCTATGTTCACCAAGCGCAGTCATGCCATGATCTTGCAAGGCAGCGACGATGCGATCAATTTCAGGCGCGCCAATGTCGTAATCGCCGAGACGGGTTTTGATGCCCATCGTCTCAAAGAACTCACGTGTCGCTGCGATCACAGCATCAATCCGCGCATCATCCGAACCGTCGCGGATATCCCAGACATTGGCAGCATATTGCAGCAGTTTCTCGCGTTTGGGGCCGCGCTGGTCGTTCATCAGCGCGGGCAACACGACGGCAAGTGTGCGGGCGTGGTCGGTATCGTTGAGCGCGGTAATCTCGTGCCCGATCATATGGCTCGCCCAGTCCTGCGGCACACCGGCACCAATCAGACCATTCAGGGCCAGCGTCGCTGTCCACATCAGGTTGGCACGAATGTCGTAGTCATTCGGTGTTTCAAGCGCCTTCGGCCCGAGCTCAATCAATGTACGCAGCAGGGTTTCAGCGAAACCGTCCTGAACCCGCGCAGCAGACGGATAGGTCAGATACTGTTCGATGATATGAACAAAGGCGTCGGCCACGCCGTTGGCGATCTGACGCGGGGGTAAGGTGTAGGTGAGCTCTGGATCGAGGATGGAGAACACCGGATAGGTGTAGGCGCTCATAAACGGGAGTTTTGCGCCCTTCTCAGGGTTGGTGATCACGGACCCCGCGTTCATCTCCGACCCGGTTGCAGGCAAGGTCAGCACCGTGCCGAAAGGCATTGCCGCTGTTACGACAGATCCGCGCGATGTCAGGATGTCCCAGGCATCGCCGTCATACAAAGTGGCTGCTGCGATGAATTTGGTGGCGTCGATCACCGAACCGCCACCCACGGCAAGCAAGAAGGTGATGTCATTATCGGCGATCATCTCAACCGCCTTCAACGCTGTCGCGTAACGCGGGTTTGGTTCGATCCCACCGAATTCGACTATAGTGCGGCCCTTAAGTGCTGCGCGCACCTGTGCCAGAACGCCGGTACGTTCCGCGCTGCCACCGCCATAGAGGACCAGCACCTTTGCGTCAGCGGGAACCTGATCCTTCAGTTCCGCGATGCGGCCCTTGCCAAACAGGATATGTGTCGGATTGCGAAAGTCAAAATTCTTCATGTCTCAGTTTCCTTCAGTTTCAATGTGTAGGCACATGTCGCAGTTTCCGCGTGTGGCGTTGGAGTAAGGCCGAGCGGATGCGGCACCTCGGTCAGACGCAGTCCGTCTTCGCGGGTCATACCCGGCAGGTAAGCAATGATGTCGAGATCAGGCCCGTATCCGCCCTCGGCACGTCGGCTGATCCCCATTTCGATCGAATTTCCAGCCCTAATCGTATCAAGCATGGGCTGCTTGATGGTCAGTTACACCGCGCTGTCAAAACTGGCGCAGTTCAGTTCGAGGTTTCAGCGATCTCACCGTTGTCGGGGTGGAGCACCGGTTCCCGAACGCCCGCCCGTTTCCGGTGCGGCGGTCTTGTCGATAATCTTCATGGTTTCTCCATTCTGTATGAGACCGGTCGGCTTGGGCGCGGACAATGATTGCGATGCCTCAAAGGCGAGGAACAAGCTCCTGCGTGGCGCGCATTGCGGATTCAAGCGACGCATCATCATGCGACAGGCTCGCGACGAGACTGGCCCCGAGCCACATGTGATAGATCGTTTCCGCCATGGCACGGGGATCGCCAAGCGGGCCAATCGTGCCATCTGCGACGCCCTCCTCTAAAGTACGGGCCAGATGATCAACAATGCCGATGACGCCTTGCTGTAAAATCTTGCTCATTTTTGGGGACAGGTCAGCTACCTCAGCTGACAATCTAACCACCAGACAACGGTCTTCGGGATTAGGACTTACCTGATTGCGGGTAATTACCCACCCCTGAATTTATGATTTCGGGCCTTGATGTCGGCCTACGCCAAGACGGATGCGATAACCTGGAAGGGATTTGCGCCTTTAAGGCGGGCGGTATCGACGGTTGTGCGTACATCCGCCTCGGCTTGGGCGGCCCACATGGCGCGATATCCGTTTGTCACCTTTCTCTGAATGACCCATGGACGGAGCTTTCGCTCAGATGTGTTGTTGGTGACATCGACTTCTCCGGGATAGTCGCAAAACGTCAGCAGCTGATCGCGGGCCCGCCCGATCTTGGCCTGGAGCTTTTGGGCCAGGTCGCATGAAGTCGGGGCGCATAGAAGCCCGGCAAGCTGTTTATCGAATTTGCGCTTCTTGCTTGCGACGGTAGACGCAGCGAATGTGCTTATGGCTCTGGCGAAATCAAACACACGGCCAAACCAAAGCTGGAAGCGAAGAGGGAGATCATCCTCGCCATGTTCCAGCGCAAAGGCTGTATCACGCGCCAAATGTGCAAGGCAGGTTTGATGTCGATGGCCGTGAGATTGCTGGGCTGAATACCGATCAGATATCCATACCTCGGGGACATGGCCGCCCATGGTCTCGTGAACGACCCGTGCTGCACGGGAGTAATCGGGCTGGTGGACAACGGCATCCTTGCAATGAAAAACCCAGTGTTGGGCATTTGTGCCCTCAATACGCACACCGGTTTCGTCGCTGGCGACAACGCGGGCGGCTCGAAGGCTGGCCTTGGCGGCCTGTGCTGTGGCCTGGAAGCTCGGACGGGAGCGGGCAAACATGTTCATGATCGCGCCCTCGCTCGCATGGAGGCCGAAGATATCCATGAACACACCGCTCAGGCGTTCGTAAGACAATGCATGGAAACTCTTGAGGTAGATCGCCAGCGCGTGAATGCCTGGCCCGAACGGCGTTGCGGTTGCCACGGCAGGTGCGGTGGCTTTTGTCGTCGTGCCGCATTGCGGGCAATGACAGGAAAAACGCCGATGCCGGGTGACATGAGGACGGATCGCAGGAATATCGATCTCGTCATAGGCCCCGGCCAGCACCATCGTATCATCACCGGAAAACGCATGGCCGCATCTCTTGCAGGCGGTCGGTTCATGATCGCGAAACATGTCGGCAAAATCCGCCAGCACCCTATTGTGGGGTTCATGCCCGGGCTTGGCTCCACCCGGTCGTGAGTTGACGCGTTTCTCTTTCTTGTCCGTAGAGGGCGGCTTGGAAGACGTCCGAGAATCCTTGGCAGGCCGTTGGAGCCGAAGCACCATCTCGATCAATTCGTCCTTGCTCAGCTGCTGCAAATCAGTCCGATCCATATCATCATGGATTCAGACATTGTGGTGCATGGCAAGGGGGTGGGTAATTACGATTGCGGTGCCAATCTTCGAAATAGGCAAGAAACCGCGTCCTCGCATCCATCTCCGGTTGCCTGAGCGAAGCGCCAAGCCGCGCGTTGTATTCTTGGATGAAGTCTTCCAACACGGCGCATCCGTAGGCTTCTTTCGACGGAAAATAATGATAAAACGAACCCTTCGGTACACCAGCCTCCTTCAGTAAATCACTGAGGCCAACACCTGTGTAACCACGCTTGGCCGTAAGGCGGCGGCCTGTGGACAATATCAGTGAGCGGGTATCTTTTTGCGGTTCCATGCAATGCATATAGGTCAATTAGACCGGTCGTCTAGGGGTGGCAAACATATTTAATCAGAGAAGCCACCCGGCATGTCGGGCGTCGCCGAGATGCCGGACATCACCAGGGCGCTCTGTGACCGCCGAAGGTTTCCGGCGATCATCGACCCCAATTTGGCATCCAAAGTTGGATGCTCTCATTCGAGACACCGGTGCGCGATACAGTTGCATCACCTCAACTTCGCGCGAGTTCAGGTTAAACCGCACATATTGCCAGATCGCGGGAGCGATGCTCTGAGGCAGAAAACGATCGCGCTTGCAGTTGATAAGTGGCGATGACATAGCGGAAATGATGCCCGCCTCATAATTTACGCAATTCCGTGGCGGTTACCGTGACAACATCCATGCGCCTCGAACATAGAAATTCGGGTCGGAGTTGATACGATTGATCGACATCAGTGCAGGGCCGCGCCGGCGTGCTATTCCGGCAATTTGGTGAACAGGAGATACATATGGTTGCGCTTCCCTTTGACAGTTCGAAGATCGAGGAACTGGTGTTGAGGTTCAACGCTGTGATGGCGAAGGAAGGAACGGACATTCCCGACCTTGGAGGAAATGCCTCGGACGATGAAGTGGCCGCGACCTTACAGGAGACCGATGGCGATCTGAGCCGTGACGAGATCACCCAAGAGATCGAAAGCATGAACGACGAGCAGAAGGACGGGTTGGTTGCCCTGTTCTGGATTGGCCGCGGCGATGCGGAACCTGAGGAATGGGAGAAGACCAAAGTCCTCGCCCGGCAACAGCACGAGGGACTCGTGAGCCGCTATCTGCTCGGTCAGCCGGAAGCCGGAGAGTTCCTGACCGAGGGTCTTGAAAAAATGCTGGAATATGGCGTGGACTGATCGTGGCGCCACGCGCTGCGGGCGGATGCAGGTCGTCGCTGATGCGGAGGCCTGGTGACGCCGGTAAAGGCAAAGGCAATGATGTCGATGAGTTATTCGAGGCTCAAGCAATCATTGAAGGACCTGCCGCCTATCTGGCTTGTGAACGCGCGACTGTAGAAGACGTACGACGCGCAGACGTCTGTGACGGGTCCAAATACAGATGATGGGCCTAGACTTTATTTATCGATGAGGGCGTTGTCAGGGAAACGAACGCTGATCAACGAAAAACCGTTTCGATCCTTTTCTACATGTAAGCTGACGCATATCCTGTTCGTCATAGGTCAAAAATGGACGCGCGGATTACCTGCTTTTGGCTTAGAGTGTAACGTCAAGACAGCCTCTGGCTAGAACAGATACCTCTTTCCGTCGTCATATAATATGGAACGTCACCGCAGCCATCGCTCCCCCCGCCCGAATGCGGCGGCAAACCGGCGGAAGCTATGGGTGAAACGATAGAGGTTCGTTCACCCGTTCTTCAGCATCCTCATGTCGTTGTTTGCAATTTTCTCTCCGCGGCTTCGCATCAGCCATACGGTGAATGCCCACAACACGACGCCAAGGCCCAGCAGGATCCCTGCAATGAGGTATTGCGAACTGTCGCGACCGGTCCACGGTCCGACAAAGAACGCACAACTGAGTGCGCCGATATAGGGGAGGAGTGCAGGGCTTTTGAAATGATCGTGATCCACCGGATCCTTCCTGAGTACCAGAACTGCGACATTGACCACTGCGAAGACCATCAGCAGCAACAGCGCCGTTGTACCGCCAAGTTCCGGCACAGCACCGACAAAGGTGATCAGTGCAATGGCAAGGACGGTCGTAAACAGGATTGCCACATAGGGTGTCTGACGCCCGGGCAGCAATTTCCCAAGAGTTTTCGGCAACACTTTTTCCTCGCTCATTCCATAGAGAAGACGGCTGGCCATCAGCATGTTGATCAGCGCCGAGTTGGCGACTGCGCACATGGTGATGATGCCGAACAGGCTCAACGGGAACCATGGTGCACCGGCCTCGACCACCTTGAGCAGCGGCGTCGCGCCCTCGCTCAATTCATCGGCCGGGACCAGGGCAATTGCTGTCACCGAGACCAGCAGGTAGATCACCCCTGTGATCAGCAAGCCACCGAGCAAGACTTTCGGGAAGATGCGAACCGGGTTCTTTGACTCCTCGGCCATGTTGACGGAATCCTCGAAGCCGACCATGGCGAAGAATGCCAACGTCGTTGCCGCGATCACCGGCCAGAAAATTCCCTTTTCCTCGGTCCGGCTGAAATCGAAAGCCTGCGCAAAATCGCCCTGACCACCGGCAAGCGCTGCCGCGCCAATCATGATGATGATTAATAGTCCGGTCAGTTCGATGCAGGTGAACACGACATTCATTTTGACGCTCTCGCCGACGCCACGGATGTTGACTGCAGCGATGAGTGCGATGAAACCAATGCCGATCACGGTGACGCCAAAGCCTCCACCCCCGAACCCGAAGCTCTGCGCAAAATTTTCGGCAAAGGCGCGGGATGCTGTCGAGGCTGAAGTCACACCCGAAGACATGACGGCGAAGGCGACCAGAAAAGTAACAAAATGAATGCCGAAGGCCTTGTGCGTATAGAGCGCTGCACCGGCCGCTTTCGGATATTTGGTGACCAGTTCCAGATAGCTGCAGGCGGTGACTGCGGCGAGCACAAAGGCGACAAGGAACGGCAGCCAGACGATACCGCCAACTTCACCTGCAACCTCCCCGGTCAGCGCATATATGCCGGTGCCCAGCACATCGCCGACGATGAAGAGCAGCAGCAACCCCGGCCCCATCACACGCTTGAGTTTGGTGTCCTGCTCGCCGGCGTTATCCGCGGATTTGGATGTCTGCTGATTGCGCGTAGCCATGTCAGTATTTCCCGTTAAAGCGTCTGAAAACAGGCTCAAATGTGGAAACCGTGACGAGCGGTCCGGCTCGCCTTGTCGATGGCAAAACGCCGAACTAGATAATTGGGTTCCCGGACCGGGTGTTTATTTAACCAACGCAACCACGACGGTAGTGTTTATGGAATTCAGGAGGTTCCGAGATGTGGCAGCAAATCACTGCTGAGTTGAGTTCAAACGGTGGCCCGCCGCTGTTGATCATTGCAGTTCGCATTATCGGGACCATCATTTTCTGCGGGTTGATCGGCTATGAGCGCGAGCTTCACAAGAACAGCGCTGGCCTGCGCACCAACATTCTCGTCGGCGTCGCCGCAACTGCCTTTGCGCTCATCACCCTGACCATGCTGGATACGCCAATGGCCGGCGATGACGTCCAGGCCGACCCGCTCCGCCTCGTCGAGGCCGTAACCAATGGCGTGGCCTTTCTTGCAGCCGGCATCATCGTCTTTTCCAAGGGCGAGGTTCGCGGACTGACCACCGGCGCCAGCCTGTGGATTTCTGCATCCATCGGGCTTGCCACCGGCCTTGGCTACTGGTCGATCGCAGCTACGGTCACGCTGGTGGGTGTCTTTGTCCTCCTCGTCCTGCGCCAAGCGCAGATTGCCATCGGCCTCAAAGACGAGGGCGAGTAATTCCCGTCATCCGCTCCGGCGGGCTTTAGCGGCCCGACGGCAACGAAGCGTAATACTGGGCCAGCGCGAGGATGTCGTCTTCGGTGAGGTTCGGAATGGCTTCGTGCATCATCACTGCGCGATCCGTGCCGCCGCGGATTCCAGATTTCCACAGGGTGAGTTGTTCGCGCAGGAACACTTCGCTCTGACCAGCCAATGGCGGAAATCGATCCGATTTTGGCCGTGAAGCCGGACCGTGGCAGGAGATGCAGGACGGGATATTGGCTTTCTCGTCACCACCATGCGCCAGCAGATCCCCGCGCGCCACAAGCGCCGGGTCGAGGCTGCCGGTCTGGTATTCCCCAGAAACATCGCGCCCGTTCTCCGCTATATAGGCGGCAATCTCGAAAATCTGCTCATCGCTCAATTGCGACGCCGCCTGCTGCATGATGCCGCTTTGACGAGCACCGCTGCGATAGGCCTGCAAACTTGCTTCGATATAGGCCGCAGGCAGCGTGTCCAGGCGCGGGATTAAAACATTGCCATCGGCGAAACCGTTTTCACCATGGCAGCGCCCGCAGCCGGACTGGTAGATGGATGCAATCCTGGAATTCTGGTCCGCTTCATCGTCGCGCTCCTGCACAATGCCTGCAAGATCAGTTTCTGCCGCTGATACCGGCCTCTCCGCCTGCTTCACCGCATCGAGAAAGGCCACCACCGACCACACGTCATCATCACGTTTGGTCGACGGCCACCCCGGCATGCCGCTCATCTTCACGCCGTTCTTGACGATCCAGTACATATGCTGTGGGTCCCAGTCGGAAACTGCATCGGTGATATGAGGTGGAGCCGGCAGCATCGACAGGGCTGTTTGTGAGCGGGATTGATCCGGCATCGCATGGCAGAAGGCGCAGGCATCCTGGTAATGCCCCCGCCCCAATGCAATCAGCGCCGGCGCGGAAATCTCCGGCACCTCGTCCTCGGACGGCGAACGCAGCCGCACAGCATTGCGGTAAGCCGTATGCAGCACCCACGACACGCCCGGCAAATGCCCTTGGCGAGCCGAAACATTGTAAAGGCCGAACCCGACAACGAGGACGGCTCCGATTGCGGCAATGCCTGTCCAGATCAGGGTTGCTTTCAGGAACGATCTCATGGTGTCAGCTCGCCATTTCTGCTGCCACGCAGCTCTTTGGACAAAAGCACGAGGCTTGCCATCAGATAGACCGGTGTGCTGATCGCCAGCATGATCATCCCGCCCATCTGCTGATCGGGCACACCGCCGAGACGGCACACATCCGCCTGGTAGAGCAGACGCGGGCTCAGGATCAGGATCGCGCCGAGCAACGTCATGTGCATCGAGGTCAGGAACAGGCCACCGGCACCGGCCAATGCCTCGCGTGGCTTGAGCACCGATGCCCACAACAGCAATCCGGCCAGCAGGAAGGAAAGCTGTTCGGACGCCAGCATCGCCGGGTTTGCCCGCGCATGATCATGAAAGGCAGGCAGGTGCCAGCCCCAGACAATCAGGAATTCGACCACGGAGGCAAGCAGCGGCGAGACCCGGATGTCGGCGAAAAATGCAGGTGCGCCCAGTACGATCAACGGTGTCGCCAGGGCCACGACAGTCATGTGACGCAGCATGTGGGCTGAAAAATACCCGCCAGTCGCGGCCTCGACCGGCATCGGCCAGACCAGCAGCAACAGGCTCAAACCGCACAGGAGGAGACCATGCTGTTTCATTGGCAGGTCTCCAGGACCAGCACCGGTAGCGACACATAGATCACGCCGATGAAGGAGATGATCGAGATGAGGAAGGACGCATGGCCCAGGAACTCGTGCCGGTCCTCCTTCTCCGCCATATCGTGCTCGTAGTCCCAGTCATCGAGAAAATCCCACTGCACCCACGAGCGCCACGCGACCAGCGCAATTCCGGCCAGCGCCAGAAGGGTAAAACCGCCGAGCGCCAGCCGCAGTGTCGCAATCGCAGCAGCATCGCCTCCAAGCTTGGCGCACACCGCTGCTGTCGCGCCGTAGCAGAGCACGAAATGCACCGCCCATATCGAGCCTGCGAATGTGATCAGCCAAAGGCTGTCGGCCTCTTCGGCGAAGGTTCGACGTTCCTCGTCTCGTCCTGCCTTCGCCATCACATCACCCTCGGCATCAGGCCGATGGTCAGACCGGCCACCACCACTGTCAGGCAGACAAAGTGCCAGTACAGCGTCACGTTCCACAGGTCGGAATCATGCTCGGGCGTCACCTTGCCAAACAGCGCACCCGCCAGGCAGTAGCACTGCATGATCACCCCGCCGCCAGTGTGCACGATGGTCCAGATCATCACCGCCCAGATGATGGCCGGGTAGACGTGGCTTGCCGGCTCCAGTCCGGCATTGGCAACCGAGAGGTAGAACAACCCGCTGCCCACGATCGCCAGCAGCGGGGCTGCAACAAGCAACGCTCGCGCGGTTGCCACCTTGCCCTGCCGGTTGACAACGCGGGCGCCGTAAATCGATCCCCAGGAAGCCACCAACGCAGCAACACCCAGCATCAGATAACCCACCAACGCATGCTCGGTCCCCGTTGGCGGAAAGTCCGGTTTGGCGGTCCAGTAAAAGACAAACCCGAACACCAGACTGGCAAACGCCGTCGCATCGCCAAGCATGGTGATCCAGACGCCCCACCAGCCGACCGAGGCCGGGCCGGAGGCATAGACGGGAAGCCTGAGCGACAACCCGGCGTCGCGCATGTCCTTGTCTTTTTCAGGAATCTGGGAGGTCGCTGTCCACAGCCAGTAGATCACGCAGGCGATAGCCGCGCCGCCGCAGACGATGGCTGGCGGATACCAATGAAAGGTCGGAAAGATGAAAGCCCCGCCGGTAAACACAGCCGCCAGAATAGTGATCCATGTCGGACCGGTCACCCGCAGGCACTGGATCGGCCGCGCGTCCAGCACCGTGGTGACAAGGGTTTCGCGTTTCAGCTCGGGCGCATCAGGCAGATAGTACCGCCCCTCGTCCATCCGCTCGACGATACCCTCCTGCTCCCACAGCGGGTAGCGGCTGGTAATATAGGGAACCGACCGGGATCCCCAGTTTTCCTCAGGCACGTAGTGCGACCATTCCAGCGTCCCTGCTTTCCACGGATTGCGCGGCGCATAAGGCTGCTTGCCGCGTGGGCGCAGCAGGTCGACGGCGAACAGCACAAACCCGGCGGCCACAATGAAGGCGCCCACCGAGGAGATCAGGTTGAGCAGATCCCAGCCCAACACCGACGGATAGGTGTAGACCCGGCGCGGCATGCCCATCAGGCCAGTGAAGTGCATCGGCATGAATGTGACGTTGAAGCCGACAAACATCAGCCAGAACACGACCCGGCCAGTGCGCTCAGACAGCGTTTTCTTGGTGAAAATCGGGAAGAAATAGTAGATCCCCGCCATCAGCGGAAACACCATGCCGCCAAACAGCGTGTAATGCAGGTGAGCAACGATGAAATAGGTGTCATGTGCCTGCCAGTCGAACGGTGCCAGCGCCACCATCACTCCGGTCAGGCCTCCGGCGGTAAAGATCGCCAATGCGCCGGAGATGAACAGCATCGGCAGGTTCATCTTCACCCGTCCGACCATCAGCGTCGCCACGAAGGCGAACAACTGGATGCCCGTCGGGATCACCACCGCTTCCGATGCCGCCGAGAAGAAGCCGAGCGACATCGAAGGCAGACCGGTGGTGAACATGTGATGCACCCACAGCCCGAACGACAAAAATCCGGTGCCGACAGCAGAAAGCACAATCCAGGAATAGCCGACGATCGGACGCTGCGCCGCGGTCGGCACCACCATGGCGGCGATCGCAATCGAGGGCAGGAATATGATGTAGACTTCCGGATGACCAAAGATCCAGAACAGATGCTGCCACAGCATCGGATCGCCGCCGCGCTCCGGATCGAAGAACGGCCAGTCGAAACTCCGTTGCAATTCGAACAGGAAGTCACCTGCAATCAATGGCGGGAATGCGAACAGGATCATACCGCCGACAACCAGCACGTACCAGGCGTAAAGCGGCATCAGGTTGATGCGCATGCCGGGCGGACGGCATTTCAGCACCCCGACGATCAGCTCTACCGCGGCGGCAATGGAGGCCACCTCGATAAACGACAGTCCCAGCAGCCAGATGTCCGAGCCAATGCCTTCGGCTTCGGTGGCAAGCGGCGGATACATGAACCAGCCGCTGTTGGGCGCAACGCCGAACAGGATCGAACCCATGACGAAGATCCCGCCGATGATGAAGCACCAGAACCCGTAGGCCGAAAGCCGCGGGAACGGCATGTCCCGCGCCCCGAGAAGCCCGGGTAACAGCAGGATCGAAATCGCCTCGAACATCGGTACGGCAAACAGGAACATCATGGCCGAGCCATGCATGGTGAAAAACTGGTTGAACCGGTCGGCCGACAGGAAATCATTGCCCGGCACCGCCAGTTGCACCCGGATCAAAAGCCCAAGCACACCGGCGCACATCATGAAGAAGAAGGCGCTGAGCGCGTACCACTTGCCGATTTCGGAATTGTTGACCGCCGTCCAGTAGCGAAACCCCTTCGGCGTCTTCCAGGTTTGACGCAATTCATCCGCGCCGCGTTCTCGGGTCTCCTCATCAACCGGCTTCGCCAGCATCTCCTCGGTGGGCGGATAGACATTTTTCGTGTCCGGCACGGTGCCGGCAAGACCGCTCGCCATGATCACTTCAACCCCTCAAGATAAGCACCCAACGCCAGGAGTTTGTCCTCTGACAAATGAACGTAGGGGGGCATTTTCACCCCCGGCTTGATGCTTTTGGTGTGGCGGATCCAGTCGACGAACGCGTCCCTGTCCGTCGGCAGGATTCCTGCCCCCAGCGAAAGTCTGCCGCCGACATGGGTGAGGTCGGGGCCGGTCTGGCCTCTTGCCTCGGTCCCGCGCACCGCATGGCATGCGCCGCATCCTTCCTCGAAAAAGATCTCCTCGCCCTGCCGCGCGAGATCGGTCGCAGGCTCGATGGCATCCTGCCGCTCTTTCTCCAGCCAGACGGCAAAGTCGTCCTGCTCCAGCACCACAGCCTGAAACGACATCAGCGCATGCGCCTCGCCGCAAAACTCGGCGCACTGGCCGCGATAGACACCCACCTTGCTGGGCTCGACTGCAAGCCGCGTTTCGCGGCCCGGAAACATGTCCATCTTCCCCGCAAGCGCCGGGATCCAGAAGGAATGGATGAACTTGTCGGCCCCGAGTTTGATCTCGGTCCTGTGATCGACCGGCAGACGGATCTCGTTGGCTGCCACGATCGGCTCGGTGATGTATTCAACCCGCCACCACCATTGCTCGCCGGTGACCCGCACCAGCGCACCGGTGCCCTCCAGCTTCTGATCGGGCATGATCGACAGCGCATAGATGAGCAGCCCTGACAGCAGGAAGAACGGAAACACGATGCCCCCGCCAATCACCAGCGTTTCCGCCAGCCTCCGTGACAGCGACCGTGGCTCGATGCGGGTGACGTAGAAGAACAGGCCATTGATGGCCAACCAGAGCACGACAGCGCCCATGAGCAGGACCCAGAACAGGTCAGCCAGAACGCTCGCGTCCTTACCGGCGGGATCGAGCACCGACTGCGTGCCCGTGCACCCTGCCAGAAGCAGGGAAAGCGGAACCAGGTGAAGAAGCGCCCCCCGCTTCACGTTACCGTCCTTCCGGCAACGCGTAAGCTATGACATGGTCTCCGATCTTGGTTTCCATGAAGTGGTGTCCTCCCGGCGCAATGACGAGATACTGACGTCCGTCCACCTCATAGGTCATGGGCGTCGTCTGGCCGCCCGCCGGCAATACGGTCTGCCACACCACCTCGCCGGTCTCGACATCGATCGCGCGCAGCAGATCATCGGTTGCCGCAGCAATGAATATCAGTCCGCCTGCAGTGACCAGCGGCCCGCCATTGTTGGGTGTGCCGATGCTGAGCGGCAACATCGACGGTATGCCGAAGGGTCCGTTGTTGCGCGCGGTGCCGATCGGCTGATCCCACAATGTCTCGCCGGTTTTCAGATCGATGGCACGGATGCCGCCATAGGGAGGCTGCTTGCACAACAGCCCGGTCGGCATGCGCCAGCCCGCATTGACGGCAATAGCATAGGGCGAACCGGCCTGGGCTCCGGCCTCACCGCCGCCGCCTTCGCCACCCTCATTGATCGGCTTGATGCCTTGCTTATCGGCCTCTTCACGTGGGATCAGCCGGTTGTAGTTGGGCATGTCGTTGTAGTTGGCAATCAGGATGCCACGCTCGACATCGACGGCCACGCTGCCCCAGTCCGATCCGCCATTGTAGCCAGGATACTGGATCCAATGCCGGTCAGCGGTCGGCGGCGTGTACTCGCCATCATAGGCTGCACGACGAAACTGGATGCGGCACCAGAGCTGGTCCAGCGGGCTCATGCCCCACATGTCCTTTTCCGTCAGCGGCGGTTTGTTGAGCGCGGCATAGGTGGAATAGGGCTGGGTCGGCGACAGGTTTTCAGGTTCAACACCTCCCGACGGCACCTCGCGTTCCTCGACGGGAAACAGAGGCTCGCCGGTCTCGCGGTTCAGCACGTAGATCTGGCCCTGTTTGCTGGGCAGGATCAGGGCGGGTACCGGTCCATCCTCCGCCGGAAACTCGACAAGTGTCGCCTGGGAACCGAGATCGTAGTCCCAGACATCATAGTGCACGGTCTGAAATTTCCACGCCACCTCGCCGGTGGCCACATCAAGCGCAACCAGCGCGGTAGAAAACTCGTTTTCAGCCTCCGACCGGTTGGCACCGTAATAATCGACAGAGGAATTGCCCATCGGCAGATAGACAAGGCCCAGTTCTTCATCACAGGCGGCAAGGGTCCACATGTTGGGGGTGCCGCGTGTATAGGCTTCGCCTTCCGGCGGCAGGCCCTTGAGATAAGGCTTCCCCATATCCCAGGCCCAGGCAAGCTCGCCGGTGACCGCGTCATAACCGCGGATTACGCCGGATGGCGCATCTTCGGCCTGACCGTCCTTCACCTGCGCGCCGGTCACGGCAATGCCGCGCACAATTGTCGGTGGTCCGGAAACAGCATACCAACCGGGTACTGTTTCACCGATGCCGTCATTGAGATCGACAATACCATCCTGCCCGAAGCCGCTGCAAAGCTGACCCGTCGCAGCATCGACTGCGATCATCCGCGCATCCAGCGTGGTTTCGATCACCCGCTCGGCGCACAGCGCATCGGGCTCAGCCGCCTCATCCTCGTAATAGGCGACGCCGCGGCAGGTCGCGCCATAGGGGATCGCATCGTCGGAAACGATCGGATCGTAGCGCCACTCTTCCTTGCCGGTGCCGGCGTCGATGGAAATCATGATGTTTTTGGCCGTGCAGACAAACAGGCTGTCGCCGACCTTCAGCGGCGTGTTCTCCGGCGAATACTTGCCCTCGGCTCCTTCAGCGGGCATGTCGCCCGTGCGGAAATGCCAGACCTGCTCGAGGTCTTGCACATTGTCGCGGGTGATCTGGTTGAGCGGCGAATAACGCTGCCCTTCATAGGTCCCGCCATAAGCAGGCCAATCCGCACCGGCTTCAAGTGTCTGTGCCGGACGCAGGGGAGACGTCTCACCCGCTTGGTCGGCTCCGACTTCTCGAGCCGGAATCTCGACCGCAGCAGATCCATCAACCTCGCCGCTATCCCGCAGACCGGGCTCACCAGCTTGCGGGCTCTGTTCCTGAGCAGTTGCGCGATCCGGGCTTAGTCCGGACAAGGCCAGCAGCCCAGCAAACACCAGAGCAATGGTCTGGGCCGTTCTGCCGCGATGCGATCCATACCTGCCCGACGCGGGACGTGCAGCAAACGCCGGGATGGTCAGCGCAACGAGAACGAGAATGACCGTAGGAGCCACCACGCGCGGCACCAGCGGCCAGAGCTGGAAGCCGACTTCCCATACCGCCCAGATCAGGGTGCCGATCCAGATCAGAAAATAGAGACCGACGCCGAGAATGTTTCTGCGCAGCAGGAGATATCCGCTGATAACGAGGCCGATCCCTGCAATGGCATAATACCAGGATCCGCCCAGCGATATCAGCCAGAAGCCGCCTGCACCCAATACGAGACCAAGCGCCAAAACGATGAACCCTATGAGAGTGGTGTAGATCGAACCAAGGGAAGTACCCGTCCGCTTTGAACCTGAATGCGTTCCGATTTGGCGACGGTTGGTGACGGTTTCGTCCGCACGCATGATGGTCTCCCCAGTTCCATGACAGACTCCTAAACGCGGGCAGGCAGGAAAAGTTCCAGGCCAAGCTGCGTTTCCCAACTCCTGGTATCAGACCGCTCGGCAACCAAATCGCGTCTCAGCCGTTTTCCTCTCATTGACGAACCCTGAAAAGAGGATCTGGAACCATGACCGACTACCCCTCCCAGCCACTCGTCGGCACACTCGGTGCTTCTGTTGCCCCAGAGCAACCTGCCGAAAAGCTCAACATCTACCGGCTTGAACCCAACACAAGGCCGGACGATCCGCGATGGGACAATGCCCCCAACCATGGCGTGATCCGGGTGCGGGCCCTCTCGCCTGCCGACGCCCGCATCGTCGCCGCCGAGGCCGAAATCGACTTTCTCGACATCGACGCCAAGCCGGGCGATGGCACCACAACCGATTTCGCCAGCGCCTTTCGCGACGACAAGCTCTATCACGTCACCCTTGAAGACGAAGGCGACGTGCTCGGAGAGCGCGGCATGATCCGGGAGGCTTGAGCAGCCACCAGTTTCTCTCAAAAGCCACCTGCCTATACAAAAAGAGCCCGCCATCCGGCGGGCTCTTTCGTTTCCGGGGCGAACTCGAACCTAGCCGAGCTTTTCCTCGCGTTCCCAGAAGCGCAAATCACGGCACATCGCGACGAATGCTTTGCCGTCGCTTTTCTTCGACAGCGCCTTGCACCCGTCATCGAGATCGGACCAGATTCCGGCCTTTTCGAGCAATGGCTGAACCTCTGCGGTATAGCCAATGAACTTGCAATGCGCGAAGGCATCCGCGGCGAAATCACGGGCTGGCAGCATCTTGGCAAGTTGGGACGCCCCGTCTTTAGACGCCAAGATCACCACGGCGTCATAGAGCAGCGATGGACCGCCATCGATCTTCTGGTTTGCTTCGATCCAGGTGCCATCGCTGGCCTCGACGCCGCCAACCTGCGGAGCAATGAACTCGATCTGCGCGCCTTCTTTCTCGATGGCGGCCTTGAGCGCGGTCACAAGGTCGATGTCGACGCCGTCGGTAACCAGCGCACCGAGCTTCCGGCCCTTGAAGCTGTTCGGGCCGTTGAGCACGATTGACAGCTTGTCCGATACCTGCAGATCAGTGATTATTGGCCGCGCCGCGTCAGCCGGCCTCGGCATTGACTTGAGTCGCAAACCGTCGGCGACCTTTTTGGCGAGGTCCTCGTCGACATTGAGCAGATGCGAGACCATCCGTTCCCGGATGGCCATGGTTTCCACTTTCGACAGCTCAAAAACGAAGGCGCCGGCGATATGCCCCTGCTCGACCGAGGTCTGCGAGAGATAGAACTGCCGTGCCTGGCTGTAATGATCGGCAAATGTTTCGGACCGGTACCGGCCTTTCGCGCCTTCCAATTCCTCGGGGTAAGACTGAAAACCCTTCTCCGGGTTCTCGCGCGGACCACCGTCCTCGCCCCATGAGTTGGGCTCGTAATTGGCCCGACCCTGCGGATTGTGAAACGCCATGTGGCCGTCCTGCTGGAAATGATGGAACGGGCAGCGTGGCGCGTTGATCGGAAGATGATTGAAGTTGGTCGATCCCAGCCGGCTCAGCTGCGTGTCGAGATAGGAGAAATTTCGGCCCTGCAAAAGCGGGTCGTTGGTAAAGTCGATGCCGGTGACCAGATTGCCGGTCTGAAAGGCGACCTGCTCGGTTTCGGCGAAGAAATTGTCGACGCAGCGGTCAAGCACCATCCGGCCGACAATCCGGATCGGCACCTGTTCTTCCGGGATGATCTTGGTCGGGTCGAGAACGTCGAACTCGAACTCTTCGGCAAATTTCTCATCGAACACCTGCAGGCCGAGTTCCCATTCCGGATAGTCGCCCATCTTGATGGAATCCCACATGTCGCGACGATGGAAGTCCGGATCAGCGCCATTCAGCTTCAGCGCTTCGTTCCAGACCACCGACTGCATGCCCTGTTTCGGCTTCCAGTGAAATTTCACGAAGCTGGACTTGCCCTCCGCATTGACCATCCGGAATGTATGAACGCCAAAGCCTTCCATGAACCGCAGCGACCGCGGGATGGTGCGATCGGACATGATCCACAGCGCCATGTTGATGGATTCCGGTGTCAGCGAAATAAAGTCCCAGAAATTGTCATGCGCGGTCTGGGCCTGCGGGAAGCCGCGATCCGGCTCCTGCTTGGCCGCATGGATCAGGTCGGGGAACTTGATCGCATCCTGAATGAAGAACACCGGGATGTTGTTGCCGACGAGATCCCAGTTGCCTTCCTTGGTGTAAAACTTGACCGCAAAGCCGCGCACATCGCGCGCCAGATCCGGCGATCCCTTGTTACCGGCAACCGTCGAGAATCGCGCGAACAGTTCGGTCTTTTCGCCCTTGCGCTGAAAGATGTCGGCGCGGGTAATGTCGGACAGCGATTCATAGGCCTCGAAATAGCCATGCGCGCCAAAACCGCGAGCATGAACGACGCGCTCGGGAATGCGCTCATGGTCGAAATGAAAGATCTTTTCGCGGAAATGCTGGTCCTCGACCAGAGTGGGCCCACGCTGGCCGGACCTGAGCGAATTCTGATCGTCGGCGACCGGGGCTCCCTGCTGTGTTGTCAGCGTCGGAACGTCCCCATCTGCGATCTGGTGCAGTTCTCCGCCGGTTCCACGTAATATCTTCTGATCGCCAATCGCCGCCGTTTCAAATTCACCGGTTTTCTTTTTCGCCATGTCGCTCTCCAAGTCCTGCTGAAAAACGGAAGTGGCAGTCGCACCGGGCGGCACGGGTACGCCAGCATCCAGCACGAAGAACGTAGAAATGGGAGGTTTGTTCCGAGAGATAGTCTGGCTAGTGGACGGAACTATAAGCCGTCTGCGCCGCGGTCGTTGCCGAACCCGGGCTTGAATCTAACGGGCAGATGTCGATGGGCTTTACGCCCGAGATGCTAAGATCCCTCACCGCGCTTTTCGATAATACCGAAATCGCTGGATTTTTCGTGGGCCTCGGCAATCTCCACACCCTCGGCCTGAAGGCCTCGGCGCAGCAACTCCCGTACCGCAGATGCACGACTGGGCATACGCAGGTGGAAGCGCCAATCATCGATGGCGCTGAGTTCTTCCGGCGACACCATGATCTGCAGTCGTTCATTTCTTTCACGGTACATCTCGTGAACTCCGGCCTAGTGCACTTCTGCTACATGTTAGTAAGCGCCGTATTTTTTTCAAGTGGCTAAATGTTCGGTACGGCTGCATTGTGTGCCCGCAACACAACCGTGGCCTTTATCCAGGTCTGATTTCCTGTCACCAAAGACTCCGAGCGCACTGCTCATCCAGCAATTGAGGATCCGCCAACCGACCAATTGCGGGCTATTAGGGAGTACAAATGGATAGAAGCCCCAAAATTCTGATCGTCACCGATGAACCCATGTTGATGGTAGACATGCTGTTCGAACTTGAGGATCGCGGTTTCGACATTGAACCCATGAAACCGGGCGAGCACAGAAGTTGGTCACAACTCCACGTAATTGACGCCGCCGTGTTTGATCTCTATCAGCCAGATAAGGTTCCGCTGCCATTTGCCGCGAAACTTTGGCGTTGCAGGATACCCATCGTCTCGCTCCGCAGTGGAACGTCGGTTCGGGGTGCCGGGGCAGAAACCTGTCTGTCCAAGCCGGTAGATTACGACAGGCTGGCAGACCTTCTCATCGAAATGACCTGCAAGACTTCTGCGATAGCGTCCTATGCAAGCGTTGGCGCGTTGCTGCAGCCCGAAGCAATGGCTGTCGACGAACGCTAGGTTATTCGGCATTCAAATTTTTTCCGAGTCATCCACAACACCTTGCGGTATGGACTGGCTTACATTCATCGATCAAAGCAAACACGGCTTTGAATAGTCCCGAGTTTTCTAGACAACCTCGGTTCTCTTTTTCTGCTACCGGGCAAATTCGACGAGTGATCGAGCCCCGTTCCTCCCAATAGGTCAGGACCGGAGCCGCTGGTGACACTTATCTTACGTCACCAAACGCCAAGAACGCCCCTGGGGGCGTTGTTTATGCATTTCATGTTGTTTGGGAATTTGGTTGCGGGGGCAGGATTTGAACCTGCGACCTTCAGGTTATGAGCCTGACGAGCTACCGGGCTGCTCCACCCCGCGACAGGCCTCAAGCGTAGTATGCTTGAGGCATAAAAGCAAAAACGGGCCGCGACGTGCGACCCGCGGTGTTCCAATTTTCGTAAATGAGAAGATGAATGTTGCGATTTGCAGACCTGGCAGCGACCTACTCTCCCGCGTCTTAAGACGAAGTACCATCGGCGCTGGGGCGTTTCACGGCCGTGTTCGGAATGGGAACGGGTGCAGCCGCCCCGCCATAACCACCAGGTCGGCAAAGCGCAACATGCTTACTGGCCGGGACGGTTAGACGTCCTGGCTGACCATGCCCCACGCGAATGGAACACATCAGTAAACTGTATGAGAAGCTGGCGGGTGGCTAAACCCTTTTTGTCTTGTGAACACGTCGTCTCGTCCTTGCAATCTTTGTGGCTTTGCGAAGCGTTAGCTGCGCAAGTCCATCAAGATTGTTCGATGAGCACAAGCAATGAGAACAATCAAGCCGATCGAGCTATTAGTACTGGTAAGCTTCACACGTTACCGCGCTTCCACACCCAGCCTATCAACGTGGTAGTCTTCCACGACTCTCAGGGAATACTCGTTTTTGGGTTGGTTTCCCGCTTAGATGCTTTCAGCGGTTATCCATTCCGTATATAGCTACCCTGCTATGCCGTTGGCACGACAACAGGTCCACCAGAGATACGTCCATCCCGGTCCTCTCGTACTAGGGACAGATCCCATCAATATTCCTACACCCACGGCAGATAGGGACCGAACTGTCTCACGACGTTCTGAACCCAGCTCACGTACCGCTTTAATTGGCGAACAGCCAAACCCTTGGGACCTGCTCCAGCCCCAGGATGCGATGAGCCGACATCGAGGTGCCAAACAACCCCGTCGATATGGACTCTTGGGGGTCATCAGCCTGTTATCCCCGGCGTACCTTTTATCCGTTGAGCGATGGCCCTTCCACGCGGGACCACCGGATCACTATGACCGACTTTCGTCTCTGCTCGACTTGTCAGTCTCGCAGTCAGGCAGGCTTATGCCATTGCACTCGACGACCGATTTCCGACCGGTCTGAGCCTACCATCGCGCGCCTCCGTTACTCTTTCGGAGGCGACCGCCCCAGTCAAACTACCCACCATACACTGTCCCGGATCCGGATAACGGACCGCGGTTAGACATCCACGAAGATAAGGGTGGTATTTCAAGGATGGCTCCACGCGAGCTGGCGCCCACGCTTCAAAGCCTACCACCTATCCTACACATGCCTTGGCGAATGCCAGTGTAAAGCTATAGTAAAGGTGCACGGGGTCTTTCCGTCTGACCGCAGGAACCCCGCATCTTCACGGGGAATTCAATTTCACTGAGTCTGCGTTGGAGACAGCGGGGAAGTCGTTACGCCATTCGTGCAGGTCGGAACTTACCCGACAAGGAATTTCGCTACCTTAGGACCGTTATAGTTACGGCCGCCGTTTACTGGGGCTTCGATTCAAAGCTTGCACCTCTCCTCTTAACCTTCCAGCACCGGGCAGGCGTCAGGCCCTATACGTCGTCTTGCGACTTCGCAGAGCCCTGTGTTTTTGATAAACAGTCGCTACCCCCTGGTCTGTGCCACCCTCTTTCACTTGCGTAAAAAAGGGTCACGCTTCTTCCGAAGTTACGCGTGCAATTTGCCGAGTTCCTTCAACGCAGTTCTCTCAAGCGCCTTGGTATTCTCTACCTGACCACCTGTGTCGGTTTCGGGTACGGTCTATACGGTGGAGCTATTTCCTGGAACCTCTTCGCTGCACCTCCAATCCAGTAAGGAGATACAACACACGAGATCCGTCACTACCACCAGGCCCACGAATATTAACGTGGTTCCCATCGACTACGCCTTTCGGCCTCGCCTTAGGGGCCGGCTCACCCTGCTCAGATTAACTTTAAGCAGGAACCCTTGGTCTTTCGGCGAGGGAGTCTCTCACTCCCTTTATCGTTACTCATGTCAACATTCGCACTTCTGATATCTCCAGGAGCCCTCACGGGTCTCCCTTCACAGACTTACAGAACGCTCCGCTACCACGTACACTTGCGTGCACATCCTCAGCTTCGGTGCATGGCTTTAGCCCCGGTACATTTTCGGCGCAAGACCCCTTAATTAGACCAGTGAGCTGTTACGCTTTCTTTAAATGATGGCTGCTTCTAAGCCAACATCCTGGTTGTTTTGGGAGTC